>NZ_JAUSTQ010000004.1 GCF_030812915.1 Alkalibacillus salilacus | reverse complement strand
GTTGATAGGTCCGAGGTGGAAGCGTGGTGACACGTGGAGCTGACGGATACTAATCGATCGAGGACTTAACTAACGGTTAAGACGCCTGGTCGACGCTGCGCGGTATCATCTTATCTAGTTTTGAAGGTATTTTTCCTTCATCATAACTCAATAACATAAAGTCCGGTGGTTATGGCAGAGAGGTCACACCTGTTCCCATGCCGAACACAGCAGTTAAGCTCTCTAGCGCCGATGGTAGTTGGGGTTCTTCCCCTGCGAGAGTAGGACGCCGCCGGGCAATTTATTTTTCTTATTAGTTGCAAATAAGATTTTGTTTGTTATAATGGCAATTAGCTTAATAATTCTTTACTATATTCCAGCGTAGCTCAGAGGTAGAGCAATCGGCTGTTAACCGATTGGTCGCAGGTTCGAATCCTGCCGCTGGAGCCATTTTTTTGTTTTCTATGGGCTTCCATAGCTCAGCCGGTAGAGCACTTCCATGGTAAGGAAGGGGTCAGCGGTTCGAGTCCGCTTGGAAGCTCCAATAAAATAGATCGTTAATCATGAGCGAGCGCTTTTTTAAGCTAAGAGGCCGCTCATTTTATTTGCCAACGCGAAGATATTATAATTAGAATAAAATTTTAATTTATCTCTTTACAAGCTATTAGGTAGTCGCTATAATAATACTTGTCCTTTTCACGTAAAGACGTGAGATTAACACACGGCCCGTTGGTCAAGTGGTTAAGACACTGCCCTTTCACGGCAGTAACACGGGTTCGAATCCCGTACGGGTCATCATACATAATTTTGCACAAACTGTGCTTCGGAGGATTAGCTCAGTTGGGAGAGCACTTGCCTTACAAGCAAGGGGTCGGTGGTTCGAGCCCGCCATCCTCCACCATCTTAATAAGCCGGCCTAGCTCAATCTGGCAGAGCAACTGACTTGTAATCAGTAGGTTGGGAGTTCGAGTCTCTCGGCCGGCACCATTGTTTGGAGGGGTAGCGAAGTTGGCCAAACGCGGCGGACTGTAAATCCGCTCTCTCCGAGTTCGGCGGTTCGAATCCGTCCCCCTCCACCACTTATTGGGCCATAGCCAAGCGGTAAGGCAACGGTTTTTGGTACCGTCATGCGCTGGTTCGAATCCAGCTGGCCCAGCCATTATATTATGAGCCATTAGCTCAGCTGGCAGAGCATCTGACTTTTAATCAGAGGGTCGGTGGTTCGAATCCACCATGGCTCATTTTTAATTACATATTATATTGGATATTAGGGGCCTTAGCTCAGCTGGGAGAGCGCCTGCTTTGCACGCAGGAGGTCAGCGGTTCGATCCCGCTAGGCTCCACCATATCTTTTAGCTAAAGTTGTTCTCTGTTGGGGAGCAACTTTTTTTATTTGGGTAAAATTGTTATGGCTTGTGATGCAAAACCATAACAATTTTGGTGAAGTTTAATAATAGTTGAGACTGAGCTATTACCTAATGAGTGTTGACTAGAGTTCTGTATATTTCGAGAACCAGTTAATAAGTAAAGATTTAAAAGCCTGTCATCGTGCATATTTATTCAGGTTTTTGTCGCGTTGAACCATTTCGTTTTGGCTTATAAAATGAATGGAGGCAAATCGGAGGAGGAAAACGATATGAACAGTAGAATAGGCATTTTAGGCGCACCAATAACCGTAGCACAACCAATAGATGGTGTTGATTTGGGTCCTCAATCGATTCGTTATGCTGGTTTGGTCGATCGTTTAGCTGACTTAAACTTAGCAATAAGTGATTATGGTGATGTACCAGTCACTAATGAGCGCAGTCATCATGTTGATCCAAAAACGAACTTAAGAAACTTACCGATTATCGCTAAAAACAATCAGTTAATTGCTGATTATGTATATGATGTGAAAAAGAAAGGTGACTTTCCACTTGTATTAGGTGGAGATCACAGTATTGCGATTGGCACAATAGCAGCGCTCCATCATTTTTATAAAAACCTTGGAGTAATCTGGTTTGATGCTCATGCTGATTTAAATAGTGGTGACACATCACCGTCTGGAAATATCCACGGCATGTCCTTAGCTGTTAGTTTAGGAATTGGTCATGATCAGTTAACGGATATTCATGGGAAGCGAGCAAAAATAAAACCAGAGAACACTGTGATTATTGGTGCGCGTTCAGTTGATCAAGGTGAGCGTGAATTAATCCAAGACTTAGGGATTAAAGTTTATACCATGCATGACCTCGAAAAATATGGAATAACTCATGTCATGGAAGATGCTATTGGATACTTACATGAACGTGTAGATGGTATTCACTTAAGCTTAGATGTAGATGGGATTGACCCTACATATACGCCTGGAACGGGTACGCCAGTTAGTGGTGGACCGACTTACCGTGAGACACATTTAGCAATGTCTATGTTATATGATGCACAATTATTAACCTCCATGGAAGTGGTTGAGGTGAATCCTCTACTTGATCAAGGAAATAAAACGGCAGAAATCGCAAACGATATGATTGCAGCCTTCTTTGGGGAGAAGTATTGTTAAGGTTTTTGTTAAACTATGCTTGTCATTTAGGATGATAAGTATAGTTTTTTATTTATGAAATGACAAAACGTGTAATTTGGTTAGGTTCATCCGTTTCAGTTGTAACATTTTATGATATAATAAAACCAATTGAAATTTGAGACGTTATGTTACACGGAAGTTTTGGATACATAAGTTGCGGAATAATTGGATTATAACTTATTTATAATCGTTTATATGTAGAGAGAAAATAGTGCGTGAAGGAAGTGTCAACATGTCGTGGGAAGAGCTTGATTTCCTACAAGTGTTACGGATTGTCGTCGATATAGCGCTTGTATGGTTTGTGATCTATAAATTATTCTCGGTAATTCGGGGCACAAAAGCGGTCCAGTTGTTAAAGGGGATTTTTGTTGTATTAGGGATTTGGTTCTTTAGTTCAATCTTAGAGCTAAAAACGGTACAATGGCTTGTTTACCAAGCTATTACTTGGGGTTTTTTAGCTGTGATCATCCTTTTCCAACCAGAGATTCGTCGTGCATTGGAACAGCTTGGACGGGGAAGTTTCTTTGCGCGGAACTCGAATTCCGAAGAGAAATCTGTTTATGAAGCAATCGATGCGATCGTGAAGTCATGTAATTATATGAGTAAACGACGAATCGGGGCGTTAATATCTATTGAACGTGAAACAGGCCTTAGCGAATACGTTGAAACAGGTATTAATGTAAATGGCCAATTATCAAGTGAGCTCTTAACGAATATTTTCATTCCTAATGCGCCTTTACACGATGGGGCAGTGGTCATTAGTCAAAATGAGATCGTTGCGGCTGCTTGTTATTTACCGTTAAGTGAAAGTCCATTTATATCAAAAGAGTTAGGTACTAGGCACCGAGCGGCAATGGGTGTCAGTGAGGTGACAGATGCATTAACTATTATTGTGTCAGAAGAGACTGGTAATATTTCAGCGACTAAGAACGGGGAGTTATATCGCAAATTAGATGAGGACGGATTAAGGCAACTGTTGATGAAAGAGTTAAGTCCATCTGAACAAAATGGGACATCAAAGGCATTGAGTTGGAGGGCGAAACGAAATGGATAATTGGTTAAAAAGTCCTTGGGTTACGAGAATTGTTTCATTGTTTTTAGCGATATTATTATACACAACCGTTGCCATTGATGATGCCAACACCTCTCGTTCTAGCGATACTTTCTTGCCTTCAGGTTCGACTGTTACGCAAACGATGGAGGAAGTGCCACTTCAAGTAGATTTAGAGCAAGATGATGAATACGTCGTAAGAGGCGTGCCAGATACAGTTGATGTGACCGTTGAAGGGCCACGAAGTGTGATTACACAAACTGTTCGTCAACAGAACTTTGATGTATTAGTCGACTTAAATAACTTAGGAGAAGGTGAACATCAGGTTGATGTCACCCATGACGGGATTTCGTCACAGTTATCGGTGTTAGTTGACCCTAATCAGGTTAACGTGACAATAGAGAATCGAGCGACAGAAACATTTCCAATTGAAGTTGATTTAGTTGGGGATGATTCATTAGATCCAAACGATGTCTTCGCAAGTGAACCACAATTGTCACCTGGAGAAGTTGAGATTACAGGTTCGACTACAGAAATCGATGAAGTCTCGATGGTTAAAGCGATTGTGAGTTTACCTGAGCTTGCTCAAAGCGGTGAAGTTAGTGGAGCACCTGTACGAGTTTATGATAGTGAAGGTAATGAACTGAATGTGTATGTTGATCCATCGTCAGTGGATATAACAGCTGATGTCTCAGTTACTGATAAACGTTATCCTGTGACACATGAGACAACAGGTGAACTTGATGAAGATTTGGTATTACAAGATATAAGTCTAAACCCATCTTCAGCAACGCTATATGGCAGTATTGACCGTTTAGACGAAATTAATCAGCTGGAGCCTGTGAATATTGATTTATCAGAAGTTAGTGAGTCAACGACAATAGAAGTTGATTTATCAACGCCATCTGATGTTAATCGGATTGAACCTGAAACGGTTGAAGCAGAAATAGAAGTTGAAGAAGCTGTGGAAGATACAATCGAAGATGTTGAACTCGAAGTCGAAAACCTAGCTGAAGATCGTGAAATTACATTTATTGAACCGAATGATGAGCCTATTTTGGATGTTCAATTAACTGGAACAGAGGAAACTTTATCAAACTTAACCCGTGAAGATATTCGAGTCTGGATTGATGTTGAAGGTCAAGTTGAAGGTGAATTCTATGCGGATGTACAATTTGAAGGTCCAAATGGTGTGACATTGTCTTCAGATCAGGAACGTGTAAGAGTAAGAGTTGAATAAAATACTTAAAGATCTCGTTGATTGATGAAATAAAGGAGCGGAAAGAAATGGGAAAATATTTTGGTACTGATGGTGTTCGTGGCGTTGCCAATACAGAACTAACACCGGAATTAGCCTTTAAACTCGGTCGATGTGGTGCTTATCACCTAACGAAGAGTGCAACAGAGAAAGCGAAGTTACTCGTCGGACGTGATCCGCGAATTTCAAGTGAAATGTTAGAAAGTGCCTTGATTGCTGGTATTTTATCAGTTGGCGTCGATGTCATGCGACTTGGTGTGATTTCAACTCCAGGTGTGGCCTATTTAACGAAAGCATCAGGAGCGCATGCAGGTGTCATGATTTCAGCTTCACATAATCCAGTTGAAGACAACGGAATTAAATTCTTCAGTGAAAATGGTTTTAAATTAAATGATACACAAGAGAAAGAAATCGAAGCGATTTTAGATGCTGAAGATGATGAACTGCCACGCCCAACAGGTGTTCATGTCGGTCAACCGATGAATTATTTTGAAGCAGGGCAGAAGTATTTACAACATCTTAAACAGACAATTGATACTGACTTCGATGGTATGAAAATTGTGCTCGATTGTGCACATGGAGCAACATCATCACATGCGAATCATTTATTTGCTGATTTAGAAGCGGATGTTATCACAATTGGTTCACAACCAGATGGTACAAATATTAACGATGGGTATGGATCAACAAGTCCAGAAAACTTACGTCAGGCTGTTATTGATGAAGAAGCAGATGTTGGTTTAGCTTTTGACGGTGATGGTGACCGCCTTATTGCTGTAGATGAAAAAGGCAATATCATTGATGGTGACAAAATCATGTATATTTGCGGGCAATACTTAAAGAAAGCTGGTCGTTTAAAACAAGACACAGTTGTTACGACGATCATGAGTAACATCGGCTTATATCGTCAGTTTGATGAAATTGGCATCGATACAGTGAAAACGTCGGTTGGCGATCGTTATGTGATGGAAAAAATGCTCGAACGTGATTTTAATTTAGGTGGCGAGCAGTCAGGCCATATTATTTTCTTAGATTACAATACAACTGGCGATGGCATGTTAACGGCTCTGCAGTTACTTAATGCGATGCGTGAAACAGACCGTTCATTGTCATCACTGGCTGATGAAATGGAGAAATTCCCACAGGTGATGCAGAATGTGCGCGTGATTAATAAGCAGGAAGTGCAAGTTAATCGAACTGTGCAGGAAGCAATTGACCGTGTAGAATCCGAACTCGGTGATAAAGGTCGCGTACTCGTAAGACCATCCGGAACTGAGCCAGTAGTTCGTGTGATGGTTGAAGCACCTACCAAAGAAGAATGCGAAAAGTATGTTTCTGAAGTCGCGAAAGTGATTGATGAAACATATGGCTTAAAAGATGCATAAAATATCACAAGCATAAGGAGTGAGTCGTTCATTCCTTATGCCTATTTTATGCCATTAGATGATAAAAAACGCCAAGATGATTGACCTTATGCCATATCATGAGTAAAATATTGAGTGGTCGCTATAATCGACCTTGATTCAAATAAAGAAAGGAGCTTAGCAAAGAAACGAATTTAATTTAAAGCGCCAGGGCTATTTCTTTGACCGCTTAATAGGAAATAGTTGACGAGGTGGAGGTTCAATCGAGTGTTCGGCGGATGCCTCCCAGTTGCTGCATCTCAACTGACATGTATATCGTGAAAACATAGAGGCGACTCTATGCACAACCACGCTATACAAGATGCCTAAAACAAAACACGAGAAAGGGGCAAACGACTGCCCCTGACAAGAAGGATGCTGTTGTTTGCCTCTTTCATCTACAGGAGGATACACAGTATGTGCGGAATTGTAGGCTATATTGGCCAAGAAGATTCAAAAGAAATTTTATTAACAGGATTAGAAAAGTTAGAATATCGCGGGTACGATTCAGCAGGAATTGCTGTGCGTGATGAAGCGGATACGAACTTATTTAAGGTTAAAGGACGAATCGCGAATTTACGCAATGAAGTTGATGAATCCGTTAAAGCGAATATCGGGATTGGCCATACACGTTGGGCAACCCATGGTGAGCCAAGTACGACAAATGCTCACCCTCACCAAAGCACGTCAGGTCGTTTCACGTTAGTTCATAATGGTGTGATCGAAAACTTTGAAGAACTGAAACGTGACTACTTAGCTGATGTAAACTTTGTGAGTGAAACAGATACTGAGATTATTGTTCAGTTAATTGAAAAGTTCGCGAATGAATTAGGCGATGCACTTGAGGCATTTCGTAAAACAATCAGCTTATTGCACGGGTCTTATGCGCTAGCTGTCTTAGACCGTGATCAACCAGAAGTTGTCTTCGTTGCAAAGAACAAAAGCCCACTACTTGTCGGCTTAGGTGATGACTTTAACGTCGTAGCAAGTGACTCCATGGCTATGCTACAAGTAACGGATCAATTTGTTGAGCTTATGGACGGTGAAGTTGTGCTTGTTAAACAAGACAACGTTGAAATCCAGAAGCTTGACGGGACAACAGTTGAACGTGATCCATTTACGGCAGAAATTGACGCAAGCGACATTGAAAAAGGGACGTACCCACATTTCATGTTAAAAGAAATTGATGAGCAGCCTTTTGCAATGCGTAAAATCATTCAAGAATATCAAGATGATAACGATGAGATTAAACTAGAAGAAGACGTACGCCAAGCAATGGCAAATAGTGATCGTGTCTATATTATTGCAGCAGGCACGAGTTATCACGCTGGTTTAATCGGCAAAGAATTCTTAGAGAAGATTGCGCAAGTGCCAACAGAAGTGCATATTGCCAGCGAATTCTCTTACAATATGCCATTATTATCTGAAAAGCCATTATTTGTGTTCATTTCACAAAGTGGTGAAACAGCTGACTTACGTTCAGTTTTAGTTGAAACAAATCGTTTAGGTCATCCCGCACTGACGATGACAAACGTACCAGGATCAACCCTTTCTCGTGAATCAGATTATACGTTACATTTACACGCAGGACCTGAAATTGCCGTCGCATCAACAAAAGCTTATACAGCACAGATGGCAGTATTAGCGATCCTAGCTGTTGATACAGCACGTGCGAAAGGTCTCACACTCGACTTCGATCCATTAAAAGAACTAGGCATCGTCGGTAATGCGATGGAAGCTCTTTGCGATCAGAAAGAAGAGTTCGACCAGATTGCACGCGATTATTTATCAACAACGCGCAACTGCTTCTTTATCGGCCGTGGCTTAGACTATTTCGTCGGATTAGAAGGTGCATTAAAACTAAAAGAAATCTCTTATATTCAAGCAGAAGGTTTCGCAGGTGGCGAGCTCAAACACGGTACGATTGCGCTTATTGAAGACGGAACACCAGTGATTGCGCTTGCGACACAAGAACATGTTGACGGTTCAATCCGTTCCAACGTACAAGAAGTTGTGGCACGTGGCGCGAATGCATGCATCATCAGCCCAGAACACTTAACCCGTGAAGGCGATGCATTCTCCATTCCAACCGTGCATCCACTATTAGCACCACTTGTGTCTGTGCTACCAATGCAATTGATTTCATACTACGCAGCACTACACCGTGATTGTGACGTGGATAAACCACGTAACCTAGCGAAGAGTGTGACGGTTGAGTAATTAGTGATTGATGGAGAGATGAATTTGTAAAGTGACGTAAAAGTTCTTTCTTTTACGAGAAAGTTCTTTCCTTTACCAAAAAGATCTTTCCTTAACGTAAAAGATCTTTCCTAACAATTATGCAATAACTCAAAATAAAAAAAGTACGTTATTCCTTTATGGATTAACGTACTTTTTGTCTTTATTTGTTGAACGAAAATTAAAGGTATTGAGCGCTCCGATATGGAATTTTTTATTATTAGCCTTATTGGGAGGAAGCGGTTTTGTATCTGAAAAAACTTCGTTCAGCACTCGGTCAATTAAGCGAAAAGGAAATAAATGATATCGCAAAAATTGCGAGAGATCATTTACATAAACAAGGTCTAATAGAAGATTCTACTCGCGCAGCACACGTTACCAATTTTCTTAAGAAATTTATTGAGGAAAACAAAACCAGCGGCAAGTACCTAGAAGCCTATTTTGAAGCATTAGAAGAATGGGAACCTGGTTTTGTGAATAAGGTTTTCTTCGGTGAAAAGATCAGAAGTAGTCGAACATGGAGGAATGTGTTGATCAAAATTACGAACGATATATCCTCTGGGGAGTTAGAAAAGCATAAAGAGAATGACATCATTCTTAGAGAATTAAAGGTTTTATTTGTAACAATAGTTGAATCTTGTATCACGGATGATGAAGAGGAGACGATTCAAACATTACGATCATTAAACAAGGTGTTAAATAAACATTGAATTTTACATAGTAACATGAACTGTATCTTTTGTAGGGATACAGTTTTTTTGTTAGATTGTAATATTGCTAATTTCCGATAGGAAAAATATAACAATATTTTGTTGAAGGAATACCTTGCATTATATAGTAATATTAATATAATGGATAATATAGGTGGTGATATTCGTTGGAGATAAACAAAGAAGTGTTAAAAGGTCATATTGATACATTGATCCTATCTCTTCTACATAGCAGGGATATGTATGGCTATGAATTAGCAAAATACGTTCGCGATAAAAGTGACAATCAATTTGAATTAAAAGAAGGAACGCTTTATCTATCCTTGAAACGACTGGAGAAAAATAAATGGATTGAATCGTATTGGGGAGATGAGCAAGGTCCAGGAGGAAGAAGAAAATATTACAAGTTAACATCAGTAGGTGATGAAGGTTATAAACAAAAAATAAAGGAATGGCAATTTGTTAAAAATATGATCGATTCCTTTTTGGAAGGGGGAGAACAAAATGAAGAAAATTGATAAGTATATTGATTCCGTCTATCAAGATTTCGATGGAACCGAAGAGGAAATAAAAGAATTAAAAGAAGAAATGCGTTCTCATCTGTTGGAACTTGTTGAAGAAATAAAAGCAGATGGAAAATCTGAAAAAGAGGCTGTACAAATTGCGTTAGATCGATTCGGGAATCAAACAGAACTCTCGAATGGATTAATGGAATTTTTCGAAGGGCAACAGCTTTTTGCGAAAAAACTGTTACGTTTTTCAATCAGTGTATTTATTATCGGGTTAATTGCTCTTTCATGGGTTGCAATAACCTCTCCCGATGCAAATAAGGAACGAATCGAACTTTCTGATCGGATTGCTAAACAAATCAATGATGATGCTGAATTATCGTTGGAAGAAAAGGACCAAATAAAAAAACAAATAAGCTCCTTTAATGGTAAATCGGAGATTATTCACCTTTCCATTTATTACTCCGAAGAAGGTATAGAAGAAGCCTTTCCAGCTAACGTACAAGACGCTGAATATGTTTATTTAGGAATGGAACCTGCAAGTTCAGAAGAAGTAGTTACTAAAGGTTATCCATTAAACGATACATGGTTTGTTCAAATGCAACAAAATGAAAAGAAAAGCTATTGGCAATATTTAATCCCTTTTACTTTATTCATTGTATTTGGGGTACTCATAACTATTTGGCTATTGCTTAATTCTTATATTAAAAAGTACATCAAGGAGGTTTTATAGATGATTAAAAAAATTATAATTGCTTTATTATCAACAGTCTTATTTAGTTTCTTAATGGCATATTTAAATCATGTTCCAATGTCTGAGCGTGAACCAAATGTTTATTATAATCCTTTGTGGTCAACAGCATTGCTTTTTGCCATGTATTCTCTACCTGTATATTTAATAGGTGGGATTTCAAGTTCCTATTTAATTGATAAACTTGTCAGACAAAAAACGTTTGATTCCAAATGGAAACGTTATTTAACGGAATTTGTTATATATGGTGTTTTGGGAATTGTAGTAGCTTTTATCTTTTTAATGATCCTTACGATTACAGAAAGTGAAACACATTTGATTACTGGTAGTTTGTTAAACTTTATGACTTTAGGGTTCGTAGCGTCTTTAATCTTCTACCATGTTTCTCTTATTTTTCGTAAATAACTTAATTGAACTAATGGAGCAGTTAGCTTAAACTAATGCGATATTTTGCGGTAAAAATTATTTTTAGGGCGTTTCTACAACAGTAGGGACGCTTATTTAATCTCAAATCAGTAGTTCTCTTCGTTTAGTGTAAAAATTATTTTTATTGAAAAGGATTTTTATGTATAGTATAGTATACATTATAAAGTATAGTTTTCTATACATTGAGGGGGAGCTATTGATGGAATGAAAAATAATATAGATAATCGGATTCGGGAATATCGGAAAAGCTTTAAGTATACACAGCAACAACTTGCTGAAAAAGTAGGAGTTACAAGATTAACTATTATCTCTATTGAGAAAAAACGGTATGAACCTTCTGTGGGTTTAGCGATCAAAATTGCCAAAGTATTTGATTGCACAGTAGAAGAACTTTTTACAGTGGAGGAATAAATTTGGATTACGCATATAGTTTTTTGGTGAAAGTTTCTGTCTCTGTTTTATTAACCATAGCTACGTTTAATATATGGAAGTCGGATGGACCTGAATTATTCGATTGGTTCATGCCATTCATTGCATTATTTTGGATCATAATTACTATCTTCGAGGGTGTAAAAGTTAAGAAGGGTAATAAGTGGTTTGCAGAAAAAGAGGAACAAGACGAAAGAACTCTTAATCACGGTTATAAAGCAGGATATGTTGCTTTTTGGGTAAATATAACGATGCTATCGCTACTGTTTTTTATTTACAGTATTGTAGGTTTTCATATTATTCAGCCGATGTATGTACTTATTAGTTTAGTATTTTTAAATATCGCGGTGTATTTTGGGTTGAAACTGTATTTCATTTTTTACAATTAATTTTTAGGGAGGTTCGATGATGAAAAAAAGTCTTTTAGGTGTTGTATCAACTATAATTCCGTTTGTATTACTTGTATTGATTATAAATTTTTTCTTAGGGTTGGTTCCAATAGATAAAATTCAGGGACTGCCACTTATTTTCCCGATTATTCTTTGTCCAATCGGAGCTATTATAGGTTTTGTTTCATACAGGTTACACAAGGATAAATTATCGTTAATTGGGATTGTTTTTAACATAATTTTATTCCTGTTTCCAATTGTGTATCATGTTTTTGGTATATTGGCTTTCGGAGTATAAAATAATACATTAACAGGTGTTTTCTAAGATAAGGCATTGCATCCTAATTCCACTAACTGGCAGGATAATTGAACGATAAAATAACAAAAATCCCCTCTTTAAGCAAAAATATAAAGGGAAGTTAGTGTTACGATAAGAGAAGGGGGCAGAGTTAATGCACAGAAAGAGACGACTTGTTTTAATAACAATTGTTCTAATAGTCATAGTATCTGTTGTATTTTATAATAAAAAACATTTTTCAATTTGGGGATTTTCTATTTCAAAAAATGAGATTAAAGAGGTCATTGTCAATACAAATGAAGAAGTGTATTTAATTACTAATCCAGAGGCTGTTTCGGAAGTTGCAGAGTTAGTATCGAAAGCGGAAAAACATTCAGAAGTAACGCCTTATAATTTCCCTCCAAAAGAAACACCTGATAAATATAAGAAAGTAAAAATCCTAACAGAAAATAACACCACTTATGGAGGAAGCATCTGGATTATGGGAGCTAACTATGTTCAGGATAGTAATGGTTACTACTGGAAATTCAATTATGAAAAATTAAGTAGGTTATTAGACGAAGCACTACCATCTGCTAAACTGATAAATTAAACCGTTGTTTTTCTTCAATTAAATGGTGCGAATGCTGAACAAAGGTATTCGCTTTCCTTTGTTGAAGTAAAGGGCAGTTATGTTTAAGATGTAATTTTATACTAAATGACCATTTTAAGGAGGAGATTGGATGACATCTTGGGTTTCTTGGATTGCTGTTGGGCTTATAGTAGCTGTATTACTTTATGCGATTTTTAGTGTATTTTTGAGGAAACCGATAGGCTTATATATTGCATCAGTTTTCCATATTGTTTTAGGGATTTTGTCACTTCCTTCAATTGGATTATATGTATTAGGATTAGCCATTCTTGAAATAATCGTAGGAATTGCAATGACTGTAAAATATCGTGAAGACGGACTAATTAACGGATGTAACCCTTGAATAAGAAAGGATAGTTTAAATGGATAATGCAATAATCACTTTTATTATTACATTTTTAATTGTTTTAATCTTTAACTTTGTAGGACATAGGATAATTGTCAATAACGGAAAAGCCTTTGACAAGAAATCAATCACAATTTTATTAGCTCAAAGTTTGGTAATAACTATTATTTTAAGTTTTATTTAATGATATTGAGCTAACTGTTCCAATACTTTAAAAACATAAGTGTCGTTTCAGCAACTCGGTTATTTGTATTACGAGGAGGTTTTATAATTGAAAAAAAATAGACAAGTCATTATTTGGGTTACAATTGCTGTTGTTCTTTTTTTAATTTGGTTTTTCACAAGGTAAGGTTTATTAAAGTAAAGGTTGCAAGAGTGGAACAAGGAGTTGTCGATGACGGCAGCTCTTATTGTGTTAAAGGAGCAGGTTAGCACAACAAAAAATTGAGAAAAGAAGATTATGTCATTCTATATGGAGTGACTTTATAATGAAATTTATTCACAACTATTAGGAGGTAAAACAACCTATGAAGAAACTATTCTTAATTAGTTTGCTAATAATCGGGAGCATGACATTATTTGGTTGTTCTGCAAACAGTGAAAACGAAAACAGAGGAAAAAAATACTCAATCGTCTGAAATCGAGGAAAATACAACAGTAAAAAAGGAAGAGGACAATGAAACGGAAAATGAAAGCACAACTGAAGGTGAAAAAACAATAATAAGTGAGACCTCTTTTACTGCTAAAGATGGAACGGAGAATACAGCAACCTTGTTTTATGATGGGGATATTCGATTAAGTGTTAATAATTTGCAAACAGTAATTGGTTCGAACGTAGGTGAGGCTTTATTAAATAATGATGATACAAATGTACCTCAACCTTCTTATTCGTTGCATACTTTGGGAAATCAGCCTTTAATTGCTGTTTTAAATGATTTCCCTACGGTACATGGAACTGGAACTAAATTAGACATATTTACTTATAATGACCAAAAACTTAAAAATGTATTTTCGACATCAGACATAAAATTTGAATTAGATACGATTGAATATGAAAAGGGAGAGGATACGTTTAGCCTTCCTTTTGCAAATACAACTGTGACCCATGTTTTGACAAGTGAAGAAAGAGCAAAAACAGACGAGAAATTGTTGGAATTTGAGAATAATAATGTAACAATTGATGACGAATATATAAAAACGATTAAGGGTGGAATTAGTAGTAATCCATTTAAGGTAAGTTTTACAGAAACGGATGATGATGGCAAAGAGGAAATATTGATTTCAAGCAAGATACAATCAGTAGGAGCAAAAACACCTGTACGGTTAAATACGAACGCTGTATTTGTGTTTGAAATAGTTGAAAATGAAATACAATTTAAGGATGTAACGTTTGAGAACGTAAAAAGTTAAATGCACTCTTCAACAAACGAGAGCAAATATTGAACAAGGAGTTGTCACGGCAACTCCTATTGTGTTAAAGAGCAGTTATGTACTTCTGAACCAAATCCGCCAATATGTTTTTCTTGTTGCGTTAACGGGTGCAAATGCTTAACAAGAGTATTTGCTTCTCACGTTATAGAAGCAGAATGCTTCAATAACGAAACGTTTTGGAGTGGTAACCGTAAATAGATATAAGATTGTGTAGGGGAGTGAGTAAATTGGAATTCTTAATTAGTTTAATTATAGGGGTTTTATTCTTAGCAGTTGGCATTATAGCATTTTTCCCTCCTCTTAAATTACCATGGATTATAAGGTTTATCATTATTTTCGTCGGTGTCGGATTTACTTTGTATTCTATATTAGGGCTATTTGGTTTAGTTTCTTCTTAATGAAACGAGTGCTCTAGTTGAAGATCATAAGACATGTTTGTAAAAGGAATTTGGAATTTAATCCAAGTTCCTTTTTTGTTGCACGACTTTCCATGAATAATAATTAGCACCCAAATTTCCGTTGTATATGTATAACAATTTTTGTCAATAATAATAAATGAGTTATATGTATGTAACAATAATTTTTCTATAAAAATAAATTAATTTAAAAATAAAAGGATCGAAAATGAACTAAAATATTTTTTTATCAACTTTTGAAATAAGGAAAATGTAAGAAATATATTTTCTTTATTTTCAGCAGTGGTGCTTATTGCTAGTGAAATATAATGCTTAACTCCATATGCTTATAATGTCTAAACTTGAAAAGGATGTGAGTAAATGCCAAAGCGAAAATTAGAGTGGACAGAAAAGAAGATTGCTAAATATATAAAAGAAGCTAGAGGAAGTGGAGAGTTTTCGTCTTACCATCCGTGGTTGACCATTCAAGATGTTCGATCGGATGGCAGGTCTCACCGAATCAAAGGGAACAAAACAAATCGTATCCATCATTTGTTTTCAGATTTGGAGAGAAACTATTTTTATTTATTGGAATGGGCGAATGATGTGATTGATATTCGTGAGCAATTTCCATTGGAACGAGAAGAGACTTATGCCATTGCAGAGGAAAAAGGAATCAAACCTCCTGTTGACTCAAAAACAGGAACACCCATTGTTCTCACAACAGACTTTATGATTACAAGGAAAGTTGACGGAAGCATTGAGTACGTTGCAAGAACAGTTAAACCTAGCCAATTGTTAAATGATGTAAGAACGATTGAAAAATTCGAGATTGAACGTGAGTATTGGGAGCGAAAGGGAATTGATTGGGGAATTGTGACCGAGAAGGAGATGCCGATTGAGTTTATCAAAAACATCATTTGGGTTCACGGTGCAAGTATCCTAGAAAACGAAGAGGAAGAATATCTCGTTGATGTGATGCTTGAACTGTTAAGAACCCATGATCAATCAACCAGTATGGCTGAAATTGCAAAGATTTTTGAAGAAGAATACCATCTCAACAAGGGCATGGCATTATACTTCTTTAAACATCTCTTTAGTAAAAAAGTGCTCTCGTTTGATATGTATCAAAAATTTAATCTTCAAAAGCCATTAAGTGAGTTCTCATTGAACGAAAGGGGTGTCGTAACAGAACATGATATCGCTGTCGGTTAACGATGTTTTAAAGGCAGTAGATTCGGATCTAACGTACCGCATTTTATGGATTGATGAAGGGGGAATCATAGCTTACCTAATAGATGTCTATGATGAAAAAGCTATTCCCTTTGTCCAATCTACTAATGAAATTAGGCAACAAATTGTTTCGGATGAACTCGTCAAAGTAAAAGATTTTGACGGGCATCCAGCTATTAATGTGTCGATTACTGAAAAACAGAAAAAGCACCGAGATGATGCTTGGGATGCCATTAGATCCGTGGTAGAACTAGAGCCTGATCTCTACCAAAGAGACAAAAGAGGAGAAATTGTAAAAAAACTAGTTAAGCAAACGGGCATTAGTAGAATCTCATTATACAAATATTTAAGGCGTTATTGGCAAAGAGGAAAAACAATTGATGCTTTAACACCAGATTATGGGCATTCAGGTGCTAAAGGAAAGGATAGAAAAATAGGTGAAACAATTGAAACAGAGTCTGGAGAGTTTAGCCTTCATGAACAGGACAAGAAAAACATCAGAGATGCTATTTATCGTTATTTTTTGTCTTCAAAAAAGAACTCTCTAGCTCATGCTTATCGAATGATGATTAAAGAGAATTACGCATCTGATAGTTATTATGAAGATGGTGCTCTAAAAATCATCTTAAAAAATGAAGAAGAAGTTCCAACAGAAAGAATGTTTCGGTATTGGTATGCAAAAGAGTTTGGTGTTGAAGAGACGATTGTTAAAAGACAGGGTAAAAAAGATTTTGAACGTAATCATCGTGCCGTATTAGGTTCTTCGACATATGAAGTCTTTGGACCTGGTTCTCGGTTTCAAATTGATGCTACGATTGGCGATGTCTATCTAGTTTCTAGTTACAATCCAGATTGGATTATTGGGAGACCTATTATTTATTTTGTAATTGATGTTTTTAGCCGAATGATTACAGGTATGTATATTGGTCTTGAAGGACCGTCTTGGATTGGTGCAATGATGGCGTTAGAAAACACAGTAGCAAACAAAGTGGAGTATTGTAGGAAATTTGGTATTACCATTTCGGAAAGCCAATGGGCATGTGAGCATCTTCCTGAAATCATATTGGCAGATAACGGCGAATTTGAAGGATATAAAGTCGAACCACTCATCAACGGACTAAATGTTAAAGTAGAAAACCACCCTGCTTTTCGCCCTGATTGGAAAGGAATCGTTGAAAAGATGTTTGATACGTCCCAAAGTCAAATCAAGCCGTTTTTACCAGGATATATTGATAAAGATTTTAGAGAACGTGGGGCAGAGGATTATCGCCTTAAGGCAAAATTGACACTTGAACAATATACCAAGATTATGATCCAATTCGTGCTTCATTATAATAACAATCATCACATGGAAGGTTATGTTCGGGAAGAGGAAATGATTGCAGCAGGTGTTAAACCAACACCAAAAGAACTATGGAATTGGGGACTTATCAATCGCGCTGGAAAATTAAAAACTACACCAACTAATACCATTCGCTTTTACCTTATGCCAACAGACGATGCTAGAGTGACAAATCGAGGTATCAAATTTCAAGGTATGCTATATAGTTGTGAAACAGCAGTTAAAGAATCGTGGTTTACGCTTGCAAAACCAAATCAAAAAGGGAGCTGGGGGGTAAAGGTTTCGTATGATGCGCGCAATGTATCTAAGATTTATCTCCACGATAACGAGAAGATTTACGAAACATGCTATCTTCTTGACCATCAAGAAAGGTATCAAAATAAATCACTTGATGAAGTTAAGGATCTACTAAAACGCGAACGACAGGATAATAAGAAACAAAAACACACGAGTTTAGAGAACAATGTCAATTTTATAAGTTCGATTGAACAAATAGCAAAGGAAGCTATAAAAGAGGCGGATGCCAAACAAACACCGCTGAAAGAAATTAGCAAGAGACAAAAGACAAGTGACATTCGAAAGAATCGTTTAGCAGAAAAAGAAGTTAATCGTAAAAAAGAAGTCTTCGATTTGGATGCTGTTTTAGAAGAATCAAACGATCAAGAAACTGTGGTTGTCCCATTTGAAGAACCTAATTCGGAAACGAAGGAAGATTACGAATTACCGTCAGTTCGTGACATGTTTAGAAAACGAAAGGAAGCGAATAAATGAGTGAAAAACAACTTTATCAAACTGTTCCCTTGCAAAGTGGTAAATTAGCACAGATTGCTCACTACACAGAACAGGAAATAGATATGTATCGAGGCAATCCTTTAATTGAATGTTTACCACCAATCTTATCCCAAGAAGAAGCATTTGATCAATTAAGCTATGAGCCGCACTATGATCCGAAGGAACGGGAACTCTCTTCTCACTATCGCTATCATGGGCTAATGGGAATGACTCGGTTCTTTCAACCAGTCAGGCAGCATTTAGATTTGCAAGACCGTTTTTCTCGATTCATTCGTCATGGTTATACAGGGAGAAATCCCCTTGCAAAGAACCATACCGAAGTGTTAAACGAATTCCACAAAGGGCTACTGGAAGGAAAGGCAATTAAGGATATCCCTGATATCCGCTCATTTGCTTCCAGTTTTACACTCATGGGGTATTCAGGAATAGGAAAAACAACAGCAATTGAACGAATTTTGTCCCTTTATCCACAAATGATTGTGCATAAAGATCCTATGAATGTGATTCAAATTGTGTGGCTTAAGTTAGATTGCCCACACGATGGGTCTTTAAAATCGCTTTGCATGGATTTCTTTTCGAAGATTGACAACCTGATTGGAACAAATTATTTCGAAAAATACGGTAAACCGAGAAATTCAATCAGTTCCATGATTACACGAATGGGACAAATTTCACGATTACACTGTATAGGTGCCTTAATTATTGATGAAATTCAGCATTTGTTGACCTCAAAAGATAACGGGTCAGAGAAAATGATGAATTTCTTTGTCACTCTGGTTAATGAAATCGGAATACCAGTTATGATGATTGGTACGATGAAAGCACGGACTGTTTTACAACGAGATTTTAGACAAGCCAGACGTGGCAGTGGTCAAGGGGATATGGTTTGGCAACAGATGGAGAGAAATGATGATTGGGATATCTTGATTGAATCCATGTGGGAGTATCAATGGACAAATAATTTCACTGAATTAACATCAGAAATAAACGATACCCTTTATGAAGAAAGTCAAGGAATTGTAGATATTGCGGTGAAGCTGTTTGTGCTCTCCCAGGGAAGAGCCATAAGGACAAGTCAAGAGAAAATAACACCAGCTTTAATTCGTAAAGTTGCTAAAGAAGAATTGCGTTTGGTTCAGCCGATGTTAAGGGCGTTAAAATCTGGTTTAATTTCCGAAATTGAAAAATATGAAGATATCATTCCGATGGATGTTGAGGATTACTTGAAAGAACAAATGCCACAAATTGATTTAAAAGCCAAAATTCAAGTCAAAAAAGAGGCTCATGAAGAAAGGCGTCAGGAAAAGGAACTCTCCATTATAGAAAACGTTGTTAGTTCCTTAATTTCTTTAGACTATGATCCTGCCAAAGCCGAAAAGACTGTTATAAAGGTTTTAAAGGAACTTAAGAATCCATCTAAACAAGAAGTTGTCAAAAGAGCAATGGAATTGTTAGATGAAAAACCAAAAAAGAAAGTGTCCAAGAATAAATCAACAAACAAACTTCAAAAGTTGGTTGAAAAGGGTAAGAAAAAGCATTTTTCAGCTTATGATTCGCTTTATCATGATGGTTATATTAAAAATCCAATGAAAGAGTTGGCGGTGTAAGGGGGGTGAAAGCATGCTCGGATTTTTTCCAAGTATTCGCGTAAATGAACTAATGTACAGTGTTTTTGCAAGGTATCACGTTCAGTCAGGAAACACAGTTATCAAAGATACAGTAAATGACTTATTTGGTACAAAATCAGCCTATGCTACGGCTGACTTTCCAACTTATTTGGGACATCTTCACGAAAAAATTAAACACTTCGATGGTCCAAAAGTGGATACTTGGATCAACAAACATTCATTGTATAATTACTACACCAACTTTTTACCCCGTAAACAACGTGAAAATATTTATCATGCTATGGTCAATGATACACGTCAAACTACGATTCAAACAAAGATAGGAATGACAACAAGCAATGTCAAACCGTTTCCCTACTTTCGTTTTTGTCCTAAATGTTTAGAAGAGGATCTAGAAGCATATGGAGAGACCTACTGGCGTATGACTCATCAACTACCAAGTGTCTTTATCTGTTTAGAACATGATGAACCGATTGTTGAAAGTAAGGTTCTCATTAGGGAGAAGAATAAGCACGAATATATCAAGGCTACACTTGAAAATTGTGGGAAAAACCATCAAACATTAAAAGCAAATGATAAAACAAGAAAGTGGTTAGAGGTTATTGCAGAAGAAAGCCAAAAACTTGCTACAACCTCATATGATTATAATCTAACTGAACTTGCATCGAAGTATCATTCCACACTTCAATCAAAAGGGTATAAAACGGTGAAAGGTCACACGGATCATAAGAAACTTAGCGATGATTTTATCCACTTTTTTGGTGAAGAACTATTAGAAATCCTTCAGTCAAGCGTTGATTATGATAACCCACATTGTTGGCTTAAAAATATCGTAAGGAAACACAAAAAAGGTTTTCATCCTATACGACATCTGTTAATGATTTTGTTTTTAGATGAAACGTTGGAGACCGTTTTAGATGATTCTAAAAACATGTATCATCCGTTTGGAAAAGGACCTTATTTATGTTTAAACAAGGCAAGTAATCATTATGGAAAACCTGTTATAAAAGAAGTGAAAATTACTAGAGACGGCAAAGCTAAATTGCTTGTTGGAACTTTTGAATGCGGTTGTGGTTTTATCTATTCAAGAAGAGGACCTGACACTAAAGAAAGTGACAAATTTAAAAGAGGGAGAATCAAGGCTTTTGGTCCTGTATTTCAGAAGAAACTTGAAGAATATGTACACAAGGATAAAAAGTCCTATCGAGAAACAGCACGTCTTTTAGGTGTAGATACCAATACGGTAATTAAGTACGCAGACTCAAAGCCAGAACCTTCACCAATTACAAACTTTAATGACGAATTAGAAAAAGAACTAGGTTACAAACAAAGGTGGATCGCTTTGAGGGAAGAAAATCCTGAGTTATCCAAGACAGAGCTGAGAAAATTGGATAACGCCGCCTACACGTTTTTATATCGACATGATAAAGAGTGGTTGAACGAAAACTCACCAGAGAAGAAAAAGGTTGTCTATATTAATGAAAGAGTCGATTGGGATGAGAGAGATCGTAAAATTAAAAAAGAACTCGAACGTGCGGTTGAAGCGCTGTTAAATGAAGAAAAGCCTGTTCGATTAACGGTCTCCATATTAGGCAAAGCTTTTCAGCAATTACCACTTCTTGAGAAAAAGATTGACAAAATGCCACTTACCAAAGCCTATCTTGAAGAGGTAACGGAGAGTGTGGATGAATATCAAATTAGACGGATTCATTGGGCGACAAAAGAATTAGACAACGAAAATGAAGAAATAAAAGAATGGAAAATCATGCGTAAGGCAGCTCTCAAACCTGATATTTCAGATGTTGTTCGGCAAGAAGTGGAACAAGTAACCCTTAGTTATCAGTTAAGAATATAATAAATGATAAACAAAACGACTCGAATGCTTTACGAGCCGTTTTTTATTATGTGTTACAGATTTATATCGGTTCCTCCTATGGTGCATTTTAAATAAAAGGAAAGATCTTTAACGTCAGGTAGTTAG
The DNA here is from genome assembly GCF_030812915.1 of Alkalibacillus salilacus. Classification (GTDB taxonomy): domain Bacteria; phylum Bacillota; class Bacilli; order Bacillales; family Alkalibacillaceae; genus Alkalibacillus; species Alkalibacillus salilacus. The sequence continues at coordinate 246,197 of NZ_JAUSTQ010000004.1, read as the reverse complement.
AAAATTCTTTCAAAAACAACCTGAATTAAGAAAGAACTTTAACGTTAAAATTTTTGAAAAACAAACGAAAGAATGAGGGTTTGAAGCTACGAAAGGAAAGAACTATTGCGTAACTTAACAGAATTTTGTCTCCCTAAAACTCAAACTTACCATTTGGAACTCAAATTTACTTTTTGAAACTGAAACTTACCAGAAGAGAGTAGAGGCCTGCAGGTAAAAGCAGGATCAAAGGAAGAGCTGATGTCGTTCTAATAGACGATGTCAGTTCTTTTTTTGTGTTCTCTCCCGCTTCATCGCAAGAGATCATCTCAACTGCTTCATCCCTTGTCATGTCTAATCTCAAGCCTCATTCAATTAATCCTCAACCGCCTTTTCTCCTTCGATCTCATAAGCCCTATGGCTTCCCTATCACCTTGCCATTGTCATCCCTTACTCCTTTTTCCCTCTGCCCTCTTCTCATCTATTCCTGGTAACTTTGAGTTCCATTTCAGGCTATTCACTCGACATGTTTCGACATGGAAAATCGGCGATTTTGTGGTAAGTTTGAGTTAAATCGGAAAATAGACAAAAAAGGGTTAAGGGCTGTTGTGGCAAGGGGTTAAGGGTGATTTGGGCGTGGTAAGTTTGAGTTTCAAAGGCACAAACTCAAACTTACCATTTGGAACTCAAATTTACTTTTTGAAACTGAAACTTACCAGAAAAGAATAGAGGCCTGCAGGTAAGAGCAGGGATAGAGAAGGAAAACAGGAAGAGCTGATGTCGTTGTAACAGACGATGTCAGCTCTTTTTTTAGAATTAAAATAATGCTTGCCTGCTAGCTTGCTAAATGAAAACAATTTGTAAGAACGATTTTAATTAGTGAAACCTTATTCAACATTCAATTTCTCATATTTTTATCTTAACGTATGGAAATTTGCACGAACCCTTGTAATACGATGTATTAAAATTTATACTGTAACTATATTCCAACGAAAGGGAAGAATAGGTTATGGATAAAGAAATGATGAAGGGTAACATTGATCTGATTCTGTTGTCGTTGATTGCAGAAAGGGATTTGTATGGGTACGAAATGACGAAGAAGCTTAAACGGTTAAGTGATGAAGCTTACAGCATGAGTGAAGGAACGCTATACCCAGCGCTAAAACGGATGGAGCGCAAGGGCTGGGTGACTTCGTACTGGAGCGCTCCGGAAGGTGAAAGACGGAAGAAATATTACACGATGACCAATGAAGGCGAAACCGAACTTGAGCGAAAGCAAAAAGATTGGGCTTCACTTCATAGTCTGCTTCATAAGGCTAGAAAATCTTATGACACGTAAGTTGGAGGTTTATGTGAAGCGGATTGTCGCACAGACTGATTGCAAGCGTTCCGAGCGGGATGATCTATATGAGGAAATGTTGACGCACGTTCTGATGCGACGTGATGAAGAAATGGAAGCGGGAAAAACGGAAAAGGAAGCTGAGGAGGAGGCGATGAAAATGTTCGGAAAAGAAGCGCATATCGGCGATGGTTTGCAGCAGGCAATGTTTCCGTACCGCCGTGAGTTGCTGTTACTACTTGCTCTTGTCAGTTTTTTGTTTACATCCGGGAAATATATAACGGTGCTGGTTCAGGAGCAGACAGCCCTTTGGTATCTTCTCGTTGGGATGGTTGTTCACTCGGTTGTATTGTTTTTCGCATTGAACCGCACTTTTGCTGTAAACCGGAAGCTTTGGATTGCACTAGGTTTAGTTTTCAATCTGATCTTTCTTCTTACCCAAGGACAATTTTGGACTTATTATGATTTTTTAGGCCCGGTGCTTCCTTTGATGTTACTGCTCAACCTGTATCTTCTGTACCGGACCGTGTTGACGTATGAACGCCAGAAGGACCATAAAATGTCCCGGCGAATGATCCATATTGTCAATATTACGCTCTCTCTCGTGGGTGGGCTGGCAGCATTGAATATTCACCTTATGGCTATGGGATTTGGCGCTCCTGCTACTATTTTGTTAAATGTGTTTATTCCTATGGCCTTATGGGCAGTGCTTTATACGGTTCAGATACGGTTGCTTTCTCGTTTTCCGAAACTGGTGGTTGGAAGTCTGGTTCTGACTGTTCTCATTCTGGCGTACATGTTTTGGCCGTTCATCGTTCCACCTGTGATGGGGTTGTTTGAATAAGGAGGCGATCAAATGAATAAAAAAGGAATGCTTATTGTATTCGGTTTCATTATTGTCGTGATAGCCGGCTTTGCCGTAGCAGGAGGTATAGTCGAATCCAGTAAAAACACAGAGCCGTATTTTACCGGCGAATACAACATTGGACCAGATGGACGCATTGCATATGTGATGGAAACAGACGGCAGGCAGACATTGTATGTGAAGGGTCCCGATGCAAAGCGTATTGAAGTCTACACGGCCGAAGAATCTAAGGAGCTGTGGAGTCCAGTGTTTAACGACAACGGGGATTTTTCCGTTATCGAAACGACCGGTTACCCAGAAGCTCCTCCGGGTGAACAAGAATTTCAGCTTGAACACAGCGATGTTCATACGATTTCCGCGGAAGGTGGAGATATAGAAACTGTTTTGCAGGCACGTGGTGTTATTACTGATCTCGTGAAGGACCCGGCACAAATGCGCTGGATTATCAATGGCATCCATCTCAGTACGGAAGGGGAGCCGGAAGAAGGGTTTAAGCCTTACGCATCAGGTTTATATACGTTGAAGCCGAATGGTAATTTTGAAGAAATACAGTCATTTGAGACGTATTCACCAAGTTCGCTAAGCATAGCAGATAACGGAAAAAGAATGCTCATGGTGTTGCCTGATGATTATGAAAATGCCACGCCGGATTCGATGTTTGAATCTGTGGAACGGATTTATGAAATGAACATCGAAAAGCCGGAGGAGATGAAGGTCATATCTAATAAAAACAGTGAAGTCCCGATTAGTGAAGTGGTGTGGATGGAAGATCAAAATAAATTATTATACCAGACAATCATGAATTACGGGGAAGACGGTTTGTATGAGTATGACATGGTATCGTATGACCGTGCATCCGGAAAAGAAGGAGACCGCCTTCGCATCAATGATTCCGTACAGCATGCAAAGCTCAGCAGAGACAACACACTTTTGTATTATGTGAAAGAGAAAAGCGAAGCGAACCAGTCAGAATCCTATGAATTGTTCCGATATCACTTGGATAACGGGGAGGAAGAAAAAATTGAGCTTTCCCCGTAATTCCCCTGACTTCTTCTTTTTTACAAATTCAATTGACAAGAAGTTTGAAAGAGATATACATTAGAAGATAAGGCATAGCCTTGAATTGAAAACTGAATGCGTTCAATGGTGGCTTTATGATAAAGCTGAAAAGGGAAGACCGGTGAAATTCCGGCACGGTCCCGCCACTGTAAAGATGATTCATATAGGTGGATCCCACTGTTCATAGAACGGGAAGGGCTATATGAAGATGATTCTGAGTCAGGAGACCTGCCATTGGAAAGAACATTTGATCCTACGGGAGATAGGAGGGTGTTACATGTGACTAGCCAGCAAGTGATTGCTGGACAAATTTGTATGTAATCTTAAATGCCCAAGTGCACCTTCTTTTAGGAGGTGTATTTTTTATGGGGAAAGAGAGGAGAAATAGTGTGGAACCACTACCTATAAGTTATTCGAGAATGTCTCAAACAAGATTGGTATTACCACCAGATACGAATCATATGGATACAATCTTTGGTGGGAAAGTGTTAGCCTATATAGATGAAATTGCTGCGTTAACAGCGATGAAACATTCTGGCAATGTGGTTGTTACAGCATCCATTGATTCAGTCGATTTTATATCATCAGCTCAGGTTGGTGATGCTTTAACTTTGGAAGCTATCGTGACTAGTACTGGACGAACATCAATGGAAGTCTATGTGAAAGTATTTGCTGATAATTTATTACTTGGTAAAAAAGTGCTGACCACAGAATCGTTTTTATCGATGGTGGCTGTAGATCGTGATCGGAATCCGACTGAAGTCCCTGGAGTCATCCCGGAAACAGAAGAAGAGTATCGGTTGTATGAGACTGCAAATTCAAGAAAAGAACTTCGAAAAAATCGGATGCGTTTGAAGTGAAAAATTCGGACAAATGAGAATACATTCGATGTCTGACATAAATTCAAAGCAAATTAGAAACTGGCATCGAAGGATCATTTAGATTTAAATGGACATTTACCATCCATTCCAGAATAGATACGGAAGAACTGAGATCAACTCTCAGTTCTTTTTTTATATTAGATCCTTAATTCAACGAACATTTAATTATGTTGGATAAATTTAATGAAAAAGCAAAAATTACTATGTAGGGTCGGTATTTCAAAAAAAGTGGAGGAAGTCATATGAATATCGCTAACGTGTTAACGATTATTGGGTTTGCATTATTAATGATTATTTTATTGGCTGTTGCAGTTATTGCATTTTATTTAATCAGAGTCGATCGAACGCAAAAGCAGCACCCAATTTTACGTAATTATCCATTAATCGGTAGGATGAGATATTTTCTAGAAAGTATTGGACCAGAACTGCGCTCTTATTTATTTAATAGTGATAACGGTGGGGAGCCTTTTTCGCGTGTGGAATATGAGAACATCGTTAAAAAAGCCAAATATAAGCGTGATGTATTAGGATTTGGCTCCAGACGAGATTTTGAAGAAGAAGGCTTTTATATACGAAATTCAATGTTTCCAAGATTAACAGAAGAATTGAAAATGGATCGGATGACAGAAGCTCTAACCAATCGTTACTTACTAATTAAAGAGCCATTATTTACGCAAAAAGTAGAAGAATGGGAATCTGATCAATCCTTAGCTTATTTATTGGATGAACAAGATTCGATTGTGATCGGGCCTAATACAAGAAATCCGTTTAAGGTCAAAGGTCAAATTGGGATGTCAGCCATGAGCTATGGATCCTTAGGTGACCGAGCTATTACAGCATTGTCTGAAGGGTTAGGACTTGCTAAAGGAACTTGGCTTAACACTGGTGAAGGCGGGATATCTGATTACCATTTAAAAGGTGGAGTTGACTTAATTATGCAAATTGGGCCGGGCTTATTCGGTGTTCGAGACCGTCAAGGGAATTTCAGCTGGGAGGCGTTAAAAGAAAAAAGTGAAATTCCTGAAGTGAAGGCATTTGAGATTAAGATGGGACAGGGTGCCAAAACGCGTGGTGGACATATAGATGCAGAAAAGGTCACTGAGGAAATTGCTAGAATTCGAATGGTCGAGCCGTATCAATCCATTGATAGCCCTAATCGATTTGAGGAATACAGTGATTTTCCCTCACTTTTAAATTTTATCGATGAAGTTCGAGAGCATGCAGGAAAACCTGTAGGGATTAAAGTTGTCGTTGGAAGTCGCTTTGATGCCGATGAATTAGCGAAGAATATTAAGGAAACAGGGATTTCACCGGATTTTATTACCGTTGATGGTGGTGAGGGAGGAACTGGAGCATCCTATCAAGAGTTGTCTGATAGTGTTGGGTTGCCGATTAAATCTGCGTTGCCACTCATGAATGAAGCGTTAGTGCAGTATGGTGTAAGGGATCAAGTGAAGATCATTGCTTCAGGTAAATTATTTTCCCCAGATCGTGTGGCGATAGCGTTGGCAATGGGAGCGGATTTAGTCAATATCGCTCGAGCTTTCATGATTACAGTGGGGTGCATTCAAGCTTTACAGTGCGAATCAAACGCTTGCCCAGTAGGTGTCGCAACAACAGATCCAGAACTGCAAAAGGCTTTGGTAATAGATGAGAAGAAACATCGCGTGGCTAATTATGTCATTTCGATGCGAAAGGGACTTTACCGACTGGCAGCAGCGACTGGCTTAGAATCACCAACTCAGTTTACAAGAGAATATATCATGTATAAAGACGATAAAGGTCATGTTTTAACGTTGGATGAAATATATCGTTCAATCACATAAAAATATTTAGTAAGGGTGATGTAGTTAATGAATGTATCTGAAACCATTGTGCGTTGTTTGGAAGCAGAAGAAGTTGAATACATTTTCGGTGTACCAGGTGAGGAAAATATTGATTTATTGGATGCATTGTACGATTCCAATATCGAGTTTATCGTAACTCGTCATGAGACTAGTGCCGCTTTTATGGCCGGAATTTATGGTCGCCTGACCGGTAAGCCTGGTGTCTGTTTAGCGACTTTAGGACCTGGTGCGACGAATCTACTGACAGGGGTTGCGAATTCGAATATGGACTTGAATCCGATTGTAGCAATCACTGGCCAGGCAGGTTTAAATAGACAGCATAAAATTAGCCATCAGTATTATGATTTAATCAAAATTTATGAGCCAGTGACAAAGTGGAATGCTCAAATTAAAACCCCTGACATAGTGCCTGAGGTGATTCGAAAAGCGTTTCAAGTGGCTAGTTCTGAAAAACCGGGTGCAACGCATTTCGATCTTCCAGAGGATATTGCCAGTGCAGAATATGAAGCTGAGCCATTAACTGTGCGAATGCCAAAACTTTCGGGTGCAAGTGAAGAGACGATAAAAGAGGCAGCTGAACTAATTAAATTAGCGGAAAACCCACTTATTATAGCGGGGAACGGGATTATTCGTGGAAAAGCTTCTGACGTCTTACGAACATTCATCGAACATACGTCGATTCCTGTTGTCCACACATTTATGGGGAAAGGGGCTTTACCTTGGACGCATGATTTAAGTCTACTGACAGCTGGTTTAGGCAGTCAAGATTATATTACTTGTGGTCTTAATGCTTCTGATTTAATTATCACCATTGGCTTTGACATAGCAGAGTATTCACCAAAAGATTGGAATCCTGAAGGGGACAAGCCTATTCTTCATATTGATACGACGAATCCTGAAACAGACGCCTACTATCCAGTCAAAACAAGCGTGATCGGAGATATAGGGCAGAATCTATCTAAAATAAAACAGGCCCTTCCTCAGCTCAAACGCGATGTCGCTTGGGCAAAAGAAGTACGAGAAAACGCGATGAATGAACTAAAGGACTATGAAGAGGATTCTGGTTTTCCTGTTAAGCCACAGAGGATTATTTCAGATTTAAGGGAAGCGCTGAATGATGATGATATCGTTATCTCGGACGTTGGTGCACACAAAATGTGGATGGCACGCCTGTTTCACACAGCCGAACCGAATACGTGCCTCATTTCGAATGGTTTAGCTTCAATGGGAGTGGCTGTTCCAGGTGCAATTTCGGCTAAGATGGTTCAACCAGAAAAAAATGTTGTAGCTGTTTGTGGAGACGGAGCTTTTCTGATGACAGGTGCTGAATTAGAAACGGCCGTGCGTCTTAATTTACCAATTGTCGTTTTATTATGGCGTGACGACGGCTATGGATTAATCGAATGGCACCAGATGAAGAAGTTTAACCGTGCGTCTTATATTGAATTTGGTAATCCTAATTACGTGGATTTAGCCAAATCATATGGTTTTGAGGCGTTTGAAATTCAAAAAACGGAAGAGTTATTACCAACTTTAAAACAAGCGATAAATTTGAATAAACCTGTATTAATCGATTGTCCGGTTGATTATCGTGAAAATATGAAATTAACAGAGAAACTGGGCGAGATTATTTGTAAGTAATGACGATAAGGGGTGACATGGATGAGAATTGGATCAATTATTAACGGGCGTGAGATCAATGAAGGTCAACGCGAAACTGAAGAAGTGGTCAATCCTTTTAATCAAGAAGTGATTGCTGAAATCGTCTTAGCGAATGAAAGTGATTTAAATGAAGCAGTAAATGGGAGTTTTGATGTGTTTCATTCTACAATGAAGCACATGCCGGCCCATCAGCGTAGTGATATTTTGCGAAAAACGGCTGATTTATTAGAAGACCGAAAAGAGGAATTCGCACAAACGATTATGCAAGAAGCGGGAAAACCGATTGTGAGCAGTCGAGCAGAAGTTGAGCGCTCTATTCAGGTCCTTCGCTTTTCCTCTGAATGGGCTAAACATATCATGGGTGAATTAATTCCAATGGATGCTGCGAATGGCGGTGAGAATCGATTAGGTATGGTTAAACGGAGGGCATTAGGGGTAGTCGGGGCCATTACACCTTTTAATTTTCCGTTAAATTTGTCTCTTCACAAAATTGCACCAGCCATTGCAGCTGGGAACACAGTGGTGTTTAAACCGGCTGAAAAAACCCCTGCTACTGCTTATAAATTGACAAAGCTGTTTTCAGAAGCGGGTATTCCAGATGGTGTGTTGAACTTAGTGATTGGGACTGGAAGTGAAGTGGGGAGCCCATTAACGAAACACGAAAAGTTAGAAAAAATCTCATTCACCGGAAGCTTACCAGTTGGAAAAGAGATCAGTCAGAGCGCTGGGTTTAAAAAAGTAACACTCGAATTAGGGTCTAACTCACCCAATATTATATTTGAAGATGCTAACGTTGAACAAGCTGTTAATAAGTTAGTTAAAGGGGCTTTTACTTATTCAGGTCAGATCTGTATATCCGCTCAAAGAATATATATTCAAGAGGATATTTTTGATGATGTTGTTGGACAACTCGTTAATATGACTGAAGCGTTAGTCATCGGTGATCCAAGCGATGAAACAACGGATTTAGGTCCAATGATTAGTGAAGAAGAGGCCGAACGAGCAAAACAGTGGATCGATGATGCTGTGTCTAAGGGAGCAAAAATATTATCAGGTGGTAAACAAAAAGGAACTGTGCTTGAGCCGACGGTGATGGCCGATGTTCAAAACGACATGAAAATTATCGCGGATGAAGTTTTTGCGCCGATCGTTTCAGTGCTCCCTTTTAAAACTGAAGATGAAGTCGTCGAGATGTCGAATGATTCGATTTATGGCTTACAAGCAGGTGTGTTTACAAAAGATATCAACCGAGCGTTACGCGTTGCGGATCAATTAGAAATGGGCGGCGTGTGGATTAACGAAATGTCTACCTTTAGGCGAGATAATCACCCTTATGGTGGTGTGAAACAAAGTGGTATGGGTAAAGAAGGTGTGAAATATGCTGTTGAGGATATGACGGAGTTGAAGTTCATCGGTGTGAATTTAGAGTCAGAATAGAAATCGAAGGAGGAGCGGTTAGCTCCTCCTTTTTCAATTTATATTCAGTATTTTCTTCACGTATATGTTGATATTCTAGGTTAAGATATCGGGATCATGCAAGAGGCGATACAGCTTAATCTCGGTCAATAGCACTGTTCAACTTTTTGCGATACTTATCTTGCCAAGACGTTTCATCTTTTAAAAGCTCGTCACAGAAATCTGCTACATCTTCGCCAGTCAGTTCTGTTACTTGTCTGTTATGGGCTGCTCCTTCTTCAAATAAATCAAGAATTCCTTCAAAGATTCGTTTGGCACTTTTCCAATCAGATAAGCCACCCGTTGACCAAATATACTTCTGAATCGCTTTATAAGCGTTGTAATAGTCATGAGGAAGAGCTTTCGCTCGTGCTTCCATTGCTCGCCATTCACGTTTGTCATTTAGACTCCCAACCAACTTTTCAAATATACTCATCATGATTCTCCTTTCGATTTTAATCTTTAAGTTTATTAATGGTACTTGAAACAAATCCCCACTTTTCCCAAAAATCGTTTAGATGCTTATGCCCTGCTTCGTTTAGAGTGTAAAACTTTCTTGGCGGACCTTTAGAGGAAGGTTTTTTCTCGATATTCACGAGTTCGTTTTTTTCAAGTCGCATCGTTATTGTATAAACGGTACCTTCAACAATATCAGTAAAACCGAGCTCACGTAGCTGTTGGGTGATTTCATAGCCGTATGTCTCGCCGCGGCTAATAATTTCAAGGACACATCCTTCAAGTACACCCTTCATCATTTCTCTGAAGTTATGCATAGTGACCTCCTTTCATGGTTAATCGAAAAGCTATTTATGCCACCACTACTCTGTAATACTCACTACTAGTATATAGTAATACAGAATAGTGGAGGTGTCAAGTTTGTTTTTAATGATACTAGTGTGCGTGAGTTGGGTTAAGGTGATGAGTCTTGAATGAGAAGCTAGTATGAAGCTGGTCATGCTTTGTGCTATACTCATATAAAAGGCTAGGGGAGGCGCTTGTATGAGTATCACATTTGATGTGGTACGCACATTTAATGCCCCGCATCAAACCACGTATAACAGTTTGATCGACCTAGATGCTGCTTATCATTGGATGCATGGTTTGGTGCGAATGGAACGATTAGATGATGGCCCAATTAAAGTCGGTAGTGAATGGAAAGAAACAAGGAAGATGTTTGGTAAGGAAGCTTCAGAACATTTTAAAGTGATGGAGTTACAAGAACCTGAGAAAATTGTGTTACGTTGTGATGGGTCAAAAGGATCGACGGGTAAAGGGGAATATATTTTTACTTATACGGTGGATTCAGCTGGTGACCAATCACAGGTAACCCTTCACGGAGAGATTAAGGGATTAACGGGTTTATCAAAACTTTTTGGAAAGTTAATGGCCGGCTCGTTCAAGAAAGCGTGTACGAAAGATCTAGATGCGTTAAAACAGTATCTAGAAAACTATAGATAAGACATGTGAATGGAGGATTAATCATGAATGAATATGGTATGTTAGAAAAAGTTGATGGACGTTATGCTCTGGAGTTTAAACGTCACTTCCCATTCGAGGCGGAACACGTTTTTGACTATCTGACAAAGCCAGAATATTTCTCGGCATGGTATCCATTTGCAACGGGTGAGATGGATCTTCAAGTTGGTGGGAAGATTGTGTTTGATGATGGTGAGGGTACGGTTTATGAAGCTGTTATAACAGAATTTAATCCACCTTGGACATTTTATTTTCGTGAAGTTGATGACCTGCTACATATGCATTTGGATGCGACGAATAACGGTTGTTTACTAAATTTCACACACATGTTTGACGACCCTACTTATGCCAAATATATGGCAGCAGGGTGGCATCGTTGTCTTGATGCTTTAGATATGCTGGTGCAAGGAAATCAGCCTGAGTGGCCAGAGAACGGTGCAGAACTCCGTGAAATATATGAGCGCCAATTTGATTCGCAATAACTGTTATCTGTTCTTTTTACTTTAGTGCCAAATTTAAATAAAGAAAATTCATCATCAATTATTTGTCACTTTAAATTAAATAAACAACTATTGGAACTGATCTTGTCATAATTGAGATCAGTTCTTTTATTTTGAATAGGTTATATAATAGTTCAAAATTATTCCAAATAAAAAGGGATTATTCACAAGTTGTAGAATCATGTTTTAGAGAGGAGTGAATGGTAGTGTTTAGAGGAATGGTTCAGGATGTTTTAAACTATTTAGACGGTGTTAATGAATTCATCCAGACGATCGGAGTCTTTATATTATCGTTAATTCCGTTTGTGGAATCTCCTGGCGGTGCAGCTATTGGTATTCTGGTAGGACTCCCGGTTATATGGGCTTTAGTCATAAGTGTCATCGGTAACTGGTTGTCTATTATGGCGATCGTCATACCCTATAATGCGTGGCTAGTTCGATATCGGAATTCGGATCAAAGAGGGTTTATACATAGAAGAACGAGTAGAGCGAAAGCTAGATACGAAAAATATGGTGTTCCAGGTGTAGCTCTCCTTGCCCCATTAATTGCTTCTGGTCATATTGCAGCATTTGGGTCATTAGCTGCAGGTGCTAATAAAAGTACGGTCGTCTTTTGGCATGTCGTTAGTATTATTGTATGGGGTGTGATCGGAGCAGCATTAGGATTCTATTTAAAAACAGATGTCTTCTCTTGAGATGACTATTAACTAACATTTTAAAAGCAAGCTAAACCTCTTCTACTTAGTTTTTACTTTTAATTCTCTATGTGGGATAATAACGTGAGAGCATGAGAGGAGGCGGTTAACCACATGATTGAATTAGTTATTAAGTCAACGTTTGTTAAACAGTTCCAACATAAATTTCCATTGATTCATAAAGAAGCGGTTCAAAACATGAATGACCTTAACAATGAAGGGGAAATTGTTCATTTAGTGGATGGGAACGGACGCTTTATTGCGAAAGGTTATTATGGTAATCAAAATAAAGGGTTAGGATGGGTGTTAACTCATAATAAAGATGAACCAATCGATAAGGCCTTTTTTCGGACAAGGATTTTGGCAGCGATTAATAAACGTAAGGGATTTTATGAGGATCCTAATACAACAGCGTTTCGTTTGTTTAACGGTGAAGGAGACGGCATTGGTGGTCTAACCATTGATTATTATAATGGTCATTATTTGTTGAACTGGTATAGTGAAGGCATTTATGCGTTTAAAGAGCTAGTTGTGACGGTGTTAACGGAGTATGGTGAATGCGTATCGATTTATGAGAAGAAACGATTTGATACGAAGGGATCGTATATAGACGATGATGACTTCGTTTACGGCGAACGACCGGAATTCCCGCTCATTATTCAAGAGAATGGGATGAATTATGCCGTTGATTTAAATGATGGGGCAATGACAGGTATTTTCTTAGATCAGCGTGATGTGCGTCGTGCGCTTCGTGATCGTTATGCGAAGGACAAGCATGTACTTAATACGTTTTCATATACTGGCGCATTTTCAGTCGCAGCAGCATTAGGTGGTGCAGAGAGTACAACAAGTGTCGATCTCGCCAAACGTAGTGAGCCAAAAACGATTGAGAATTTTAGTTTGAACGGCATCGATCTAGAACAACAATCAACATATGTCATGGATATTTATAGTTATTTTAAATACGCGAAACGACATAGCCTTCAGTTCGATACGATTGTATTAGATCCGCCAAGCTTTGCACGTAATAAGAAAAAGACATTTTCTAGCGCTAAGGACTATCCATCACTTATTAAGCATTCAGCAGAAATTATCAACAAAAACGGTGTCATTGTCGCCTCGACGAACAATGCATCATTCGATATGAAGCATTTTAAAAAGCTAGTTGATCAAGGGTTTAATGAAGCGGGTGTATCTTACCAAGTGAAAGAAGAGTTTGGCCTGCCGAAAGATTTCGCCACGCATAGTCTTTATAAACAGAGTGATTACTTAAAAGTACTTATTTTAAAAGTTTGATTATAGTCACACCCAAGGAACTGATGTCGTAAATCGATGTCAGTTTTTTATTAGGCTCATCCGACACAATTGATCATTAAATGTCGAGTCTCTGATCATAGGCTTTGTTACGATTGATATATGGAAGGAGGGGTGCCTGTGTTAAAGGAATTGAATGACATAATCGAATATATTGAAGACCATTTAACAGATGATATATCACTTGAACATGTTGCTGGTTATGCTGGGGTATCTGATTATCATTTTCGCAAAGTATTTTTCTATTTAGCAGGATTGACCTTAAATGAATATATCAAATACCGAAAACTTTCTGAAGCCAATAAAGATTTATTGAATAGAGAACGGGTAACAGATGTCGCTTTTAAATATGGCTATCAATCTGTCGATGGTTTTACACGAGCGTTTAAGAAGTGGGCAGGGTTTTTACCATCTGATGTCAGTCATCATGGCTTCAGTAAAGCTTACCCCAAACTTTCCTTTGTGATTTCAGTTAAAGGAGGCAATGAAATGGAATTTAGAGTAGTTGAGAAGCCAGCTTTTAACTTAGTTGGTGTTAGTAAGCGTGTTACCATGCAGTTTGAAGGGGTGAATCAGGAAATTGTGAGACTGGCTGAGAGTATTACGGAGGAGCAACGACAGGAAATGCGGGATTTACAAAATGTCGAACCGTTTGAAGTCGTCAATGCCTCGTATGATGCGGATGCACAATTTCAAAAAGAAGAAGGCGATTTAACTCATTTAATCGGTGTGCTGACAACCCGAGAAGATGTTAGTGAGCAATTAGATCAAGTGTCTGTAGATGCTTGTACGTGGGCCGTGTTTCCGAATGAAGGGCCGTTCCCGTCGACAATGCAAGAGACAATGGCGAAGACACATTCAGAATGGCTTCCGTCTTCTGATTATGAGTTAGTTAATGCTCCGACATTTTCGTTTGCTAAGATGGATGATGAGAAGCAGGATTATGCTTATAGTGAGATCTGGCTTCCGGTTAAAAAGGTTAAATAACGAATAGCTTGCTCTTATGAGCTTGGTATAACAGATATTGTACCAAGCTCATTTTTTATGAAGAATTAATGCAACCAAATTCTGACTAACCACAGAATTCCCCGAACCATATACTTAATTGGGATTAGGATTAGCTCAGGGATAAATAATAGAACGTCGAACCAATTCTCAAAACGACTTCAACGCTTCGGCTGATTTTCACTCAAATTAAGTCACCTCACACTAAATAAGACGTTATTTAGTTAGCTCTTTTCTTGAAATAATCCATTGTGGCATGAAAAGCCATTGCCAATCCGAAACTAAAAAACACGACAATGACTAAGTTCACGAAAACACTCCAAACATGATCGTCTGGCAAATACGCGAATAAGAAAAGCATTGGGATTAAAAAGATTAAATCTAATATGCCGATGCGATTGAATACGTTTGTTAAATGACTATCCATAGATATCGCTCCCATTGCGATGTATGATTGTCTTAATAGTATGAATTATTATAACATAATTTGGAATAAAACGTGATAACCTAATCTATCCCATGATATGATGTTTATTATAGTATAAAACAAAATAGGTGACATTTTTGTAGAAAAGTTTAAGGAGTTGTACTAATGAGCGAACAATTATCGATTCAACCACTTCAAAAAGACGATCTTGATTTTCTATATCAAATGCGAATCAACTCAGATGTCATGGATTATTGGTTTGAAGAACCTTATGCTTCGAAAGCGCAAATGATTAAATCATACGAGGCTAACCTTGAACAAGATTCACATCGGTCGTTTATCTTATATCATGGTAAGGAGAAAATCGGGTACTTAGGGTTATTTGATCTTGATTGGCGGCATCGTCATGCGGAATTTGCGATTATGATTGATCCAGCTTTTCAAGGCAATGGTTATGCGACACGTGCGACAGAATTAATGATCGATTATGGATTTAATCAACTAAACTTACATAAGTTGTTTTTGTATGTGGCTCAGACGAACGAAAAAGCAGCTTACATTTATGAAAAAGTCGGTTTTGAGCGAGAAGGATTCCTAAAGCAACACTTCTTCATAAATGGTCAATACTGCGATGTGATTATGATGGGGTTGCTTCAAGAGAATATTGTTAGTAACAAAAACTGATTTATAAGCCTGGACGGTTTCAATACTGAAATCGTCCAGGCTTTTTGTTTATCAGTATTAACGACTTTGTTTATCTTGAACGGTTTGCTTAAAGCTCTCATACACATCATGCCATAAAGCTTCGTCATTCGTGAAACGATGTGTTAAGGCTTTAATCATATCTTTTTGGGCCGCTTGAAATTCGGGGTCATCTTTGTCAGGTAATGCCGCAGCATATTCATCAACAAGTGCCTGTGCTTTTGGAGAGCGAGGTCCCCACTTACCAATCATTTCACCGTCTTGATTAAGGATTAAAATAATTGGGATTGAGCGGTTACCATTGGTTAAATGACGATCGATTAGCTCAGGCTCTGAGTCACGTAAAACGACGCGCATGTCGATATTAGCTGCTTCAGCCACTTGGCGAATAATTGGATTGATCATCATAGCATCCCCGCACCAGTCTTCTGTGATCACAAGAAAATGAAGGGATTGTTTACGTAATGTATTAGCTAACTCTTCATCAGGTAATGTGAAAGATTCATAGACGCTATAGCTTTTGTCTTTTAATTGGCTCATGTTTTCCATATAATTTTGAATCGATTCAGCTTCATTAAAATATTGTTCTTCACTTTTCATCTTACCCCACCTTTATAAATTCCTGTTAGATTCATCTTATCACGAATGGAATAAAAAGTAGATTCAAGGGCTTAACACTAATCTAAAAAAATATATTGACAGGAATTATGTTACTCATGTATGATACAGTTTAAATACTTTTTTAGATAAAAGCGTTTAAGCGTTTAAGTAATTAAGTTTATAAAGGGGAGTTCATAATGGCAGATAAACATGATTTTCGTATTCCAGGTTGGGAAGCGGCTTTAATTTTATTATCGATGTTAGCGATTATAGGGGTGTCGTTAGTATCGTTTGGCGCTGATCCGCATGTGCCGATTCTATTCATTATCATGGGATTAATCGTGTGGGGAAAATTACGGCGATTTGAATGGAAATCGATTGAGAACGGGATGGTCAAGGGCGTGCAATCAGGAATCGTGCCTGTGATTATTTTCTTACTAATTGGTGTATTAATCGCTGTTTGGATGAAGTCTGGAACAATACCGACATTAATTACATACAGTTTTAATATTATTTCGGTTGATTATTTCTTAGTGAGCGTATTTATTGTGACATCAATTATTGCTGTGTTTGTCGGCAGTTCTTTTACAACGGTGTCAACGATTGGTGTCGCTTTCATCGCGATTGCAACAGCGCTTGATGTGAATTTAGCGATGGCTGCAGGAGCGATTGTTTCGGGGGCTATGTTCGGTGATAAGATGAGCCCGATGTCTGATACGACGAACTTAGCATCATCAGTGAGTCAAGTTGATTTATTTGAGCATATTCGTCACATGCTGTGGACAACTATACCTGCATTTGTGATCACAGCACTAGCCTTTGTGTTTTTAAAGTTTGACTCGACACAAGCTAATATTAGTCAAGTTGAGTCATTAATACAGGTTTTTCAAACTGAGACAACAGTACATTGGATTGCCATTGTTCCAGCACTTCTCATGCTTTTGGCTGCCGTGAAAAAGTTGCCAGCGATTCCGACGATTTTGTTAGGAATTGTTAGTGGTTTTCTCGCATCGCTCGTATTACAGGTGGGATCAGTCAATATCTCAGAATGGATGACAGTGGTCCAAGCAGGTTTCGAAACATCGACAGGCAATGAGCAAGTTGATTCGATCATTAATCGTGGCGGGATTCAAAGCATGATGTGGGCAGTTTCCTTACTATTACTCGCGTTATCAATGGGGGGCATGTTGTCTGAGTTAAACGTTATTAACTCATTAATGGCTGCAATCCATAACTGGGTAGAAACACGTGGTAAAGCAGTGCTCTCAACAGTTCTGACAGGTATAGGTATCAATTTAACACTTGGTGAGCAGTACATGTCGGTTATTTTACCAGGTGAAGCGTATGCAAGTCGTTATCAGGAAATGGGGTATGAAGGGAAACATTTATCGAAAGTATTGGAATCAAGTGGTACAGTCATAAATCCATTAATTCCTTATGGTGTTAGTGGCGTGTTTATGGCGAGTGTACTTGGCGTTCCCGTATTATCATATCTTCCGTTTGCATTCTTCTGCTTACTTTGTCCAATCATCACCATTATTTACGGATTCACGGGTATTTCGATGAAACGCCAAACAGAGGTTGTTTCTAACATGGATCCATCTGTTTCATCCTCATAGAATTTAAAACTAATCAAACCTTATGAGTTTCGATACTCATAAGGTTTTTTTGTGAGAACAGCGCCACATCAGGTGTTTCAATGGCTTTACAAAACCTTTACTGAACCTTTACACGCACTTAATGTTATTTTTCTGAATCATGTTATAAGCTTAAATTGTTCAAACATTTATGAATAATAAGAGGGGGTTTTGAACGATGCAAAAGAAAATGTTGAGTTTATTCATGTTGGTAGCGTTAATTTTAATCGCTGCATGTGGAAATGGTGATGGAAGTGACAACGGATCGAGTGAGAATTCTAATGAGAATACGAGTGAGGCAGCTGAAACCACGTCAGGTGATGTTGCTATTGACGGTTCATCAACCGTTTTTCCAATAATGGAAGCTGTATCAGAGGAATTTCAGTCATCACATGAAGATATACGCGTAACAGTCGGTGTATCTGGAAGTGGTGGTGGATTTGAGAAATTCATCAACGGTGAAACAGATATTAGTAATGCATCTCGTTCAATTAAAGAAGAAGAGAAAAGTGCACTTGAAGAAAACGGTATTGATTTCACAGAAATTGAAATAGCATTAGACGGTTTATCAGTTGTGGTAAACGAAGAAAACGACTGGGTCGATGAGTTAACCATTGAGCAATTAAAGCAAATATGGTCTGAAAGTTCTGATGTCACAACATGGTCTGACGTGAATGAAGAGTGGCCAGATGAAGAAATTGAATTCTTCAGTCCAGGAACAGACTCAGGCACTTATGATTATTTCAGTGAAGTTGTATTAGGCGAAAATCAAATTAAACGTGATGCAGCTTTATCTGAAGATGATAACGTCTTAGTAAACGGAGTTACAGGGGATCAGAATGGCATTGCTTACTTTGGTTACGCTTATTACCTTGAAAATAAAGAAGATTTAAACGTTGTACCGATTGTTAATGGTGATGGCGAAGCTGTGGAACCAAGTCAAGTAACTATACAATCAGGCGAGTATGAACCGCTCTCCCGCCCAATGTACATTTATGTTGCGAATGAATCAGTACAGAATGATGCAGTTTATGACTTCTTAACGTACAC
The DNA here is from genome assembly GCF_030812915.1 of Alkalibacillus salilacus. GTDB lineage: Bacteria > Bacillota > Bacilli > Bacillales > Alkalibacillaceae > Alkalibacillus > Alkalibacillus salilacus. The sequence goes on along the minus strand of NZ_JAUSTQ010000004.1, from coordinate 227,704 downwards.
GTTAGACAATGCAGGAACGTTAGCTGAAGAAGTTGGTTATGTTGGTTTTACTGAAGATCACTATCAAGAGGCACAAGGAAAGATTGATAGTCTGAGATAAAAAATCATTTAACACAGATCTTGATCAAACGAATATAAGGAGGATTACCCTCTTTATATTCGTTTATATGTTAAGACAGTTGAGGAGTATGCTAGATGAAATCAACTCGAGAGTTAATCCAAGAGAAACAATCAAATAAAAATATAGGCAGTATCATGGAGAAAGTCATTCCAATTGTTTTGCTTATGACAGCGATTATTTCTGTGTTAACGACAATTGGCATTGTGATCACACTACTCGTGGAAACGGTGACGTTCTTCCAAAGAGTAAGTATTGTTGAGTTTTTCACTTCAACTGAGTGGTATCCATTTTATGAAGCGGATCCTTCTTATGGGGTATTGTCGTTAATTGCTGGTACCTTATTAATCACGGCGATTGCGATGGTAGTAGCTATACCTATTGGACTTGGCGCAGCGCTTTATTTAAGTGAGTATGCGACAGAAAAGGTTCGTCGAAGGGTTAAACCTATCTTAGAAGTGTTAGCAGGGATTCCTACTATTGTTTATGGTTTCTTTGCCCTAACATTTGTGACACCACTAATTAAAAATCTATTTCTCTCTGATTTATCAATCTTTAATGCATTAAGTGGGGGAATTGTTGTAGGGATTATGATTATTCCAATGGTAGCATCGTTATCTGAAGACGCGATGCGAGCGGTGCCTAATCATATTCGTGAAGGGGCATTTGCGATGGGGGCAACACGTCTTGAAGTTGCCTTGAAAGTAGTGCTGCCAGGCGCTTTATCTGGAGTAGTCGCTTCATTTGTCTTAGCAATCTCACGTGCGATTGGTGAAACGATGATTGTTGCTGTAGCAGCAGGTTCGACGCCGAAATTTACAGCAGACCCAACGGAATCGATTCAGACAATGACCGCTTATATTGTGCAAGTTAGTCTTGGAGATGCAGGATACGGCTCCACCATTTATTACAGTATTTATGCGGTCGGCATGACACTCTTTGTGTTTACGTTACTCATGAACTTATTATCCCAATACATTTCCCGTAAGTTTAGGGAGGAATACTAAATGTCATCAATCGATAAACAGTTAATTCAACGTAAAATGGGTAAACGAACCTTTCAAAATAAGTTGTTAAAAGCAATCTTCTTCATGTGTATTATATTTAGCATACTGGTATTAGGAGCATTAATTATACGAGTCGTATCGCAAGGAATTACTCACTTAGACTGGAACTTCCTAACAAGCTTTGCTTCTCGTTTTCCAGAAGAAGCTGGATTTAAGGCAGCCGTTGTTGGTTCTTTGTGGCTCATGGTGATTGTAGCGCCAGTATCCGTCTTTTTAGGTGTAGGGACAGCGATTTATTTAGAAGAATACGCGAAAGACAATAGATTTACACGATTTATTCAGATGAATATTTCTAACTTAGCTGGTGTGCCGTCTGTCGTATTCGGGTTATTAGGTTTAACCTTTTTCGTCCGGTTAATGGAAATGGGGCGCAGTATTATGGCGGGTGGATTAACACTAAGTCTATTAATCTTACCTATTATTGTTGTTGCGGCCCAAGAAGCGATTCGATCAGTCCCGAATGATCAATATGAAGCATCGTTCGCCATGGGAGCTAGTAAATGGCAAACGATTCGTCGGATTGTCTTACCATCTGCGATTCCAGGGATTTTGACGGGGAGTATTTTGGCTTTATCACGTGCGATTGGTGAGACAGCACCGTTACTGATGATCGGAGCACTCACATTTATTGCTTATCTACCTGAGAATGTGTGGGACGGATTTACAGTCATGCCAATCCAAATCTTTAATTGGACAGGAAGACCCCAGGAGGAGTTCCACTTTGTCGCGGCCTCTGGTATTATGATTCTCTTATTCTTACTAATAATCATGAACTCGGTTGCGATCTATATTCGCAATAAGTTCTCGAAGCGTTACTAAGGAGGTTATTGTATATGACACAAGCACAACAAACAGCCGTTAAACATGATGCAATTTATTCGGTTAATCAATTCAATCTTTGGTATGGTCAAGATCATGCTTTGAAAGATGTGACGTTTGATATTCCACAAAATCAAGTCACAGCTATTATTGGCCCATCTGGTTGTGGGAAGTCGACCTTTATCAAATCGTTAAATCGTATGGTAGAAATGGTGCCTGGCATTAAAATGGCAGGTTCAATTAACTATAAAAACAAGAATATCTTTGACCCTAAATATCAAGTCGAGGAGTTAAGAACAGATGTGGGGATGGTGTTTCAAAAGCCAAATCCATTCCCGAAATCGATTTACGAAAACATTGTTTACGGCCCTAAAATTCACGGTATTAAGGATAAGCAAACGCTTGATAACATTGTCGAAAAGTCACTCAAAAGTGCGGCTTTATGGGATGAAGTGAAAGATCGTCTTCACGAGAATGCATTTGGTTTATCAGGTGGTCAACAGCAACGTCTATGTATCGCTAGATCCCTGGCAATTGAACCTGATGTCATTTTGATGGATGAGCCAACGTCCGCATTAGACCCGATTTCGACTTTGAAAATAGAAGAATTAGTTCAGTCATTAAAAGAGGACTACAGCATTGTGATTGTCACGCATAATATGCAACAAGCTGCGCGCATATCAGACAAAACAGCTTTCTTTTTAAATGGTGAAGTAATCGAATATGATGATACGAACCAACTATTTTCCAATCCGTCTGATCAACGTACAGAAGATTATATTACGGGTCGATTCGGCTAAATAGCGGAGGTGCAAAGGTATGGTAAGAGAGAATTTTACTGAACAACTCGATCATTTGAATAGTCAGTTAGTTGAGATGGGTCAATTAGCACAAAAGGCGATTAATCAATCCATTCTAGCCTTACAAAATCAAGATGTTGATCAGGCACTTAAAGTCATTGACGAAGATGACAAAATCAATCATCTAGAAGAAACGATTAATGAAGAGACGATTTGGTTGATTGCTAAAGAACAACCATTAGCATCTGACTTGAGGCGCTTAGTCTCTACATTAAAAATCACAACAGATTTAGAGCGAATTGGCGATTTGGCCGTCAATATTGCGAAATCAGTCATCCGGATAGGTGATGAGCCACTTGTTAAGCCACTAGAGGACATACCGCGTATGGCAACGATCACCCAAGAGATGGTAGAAGATGTGTTAAATGCTTATGCTTCAGAAGATTTGGTCCAAGCGCAAAAAGTAGCCGACACCGACGATCAAGTAGATGAAATGTATGGAAAGATTGTTCAAGAACTAATGGAAATGATGGCAAAACATCCCGAGCAAATTGCTCAAATCACACAATTAGCTTTTATTTGTCGTTTCTTAGAACGCGTTGCTGACCATACGACGAATATTTCAGAAGGTATTATCTATTTGGTAAAAGGTAAAGTGTATGATTTGAATGACTAATGATGAACATCATGCTAAGTAAAAATTAAGCTTTATTAAAGTCCGTTGTTGATATTGTGATCCGCTTTCGGTGGACGTTTTCCACGGGCACGGCTCGAGCCTCCTCGGAAGAAAAGCGCTTCCTGCGGGGTCTCGAGACTCGTGCTTTTCCCGCAGGAGTTGCCACCTTCGCTCCTCACAATTCAACAACTCAATGCAGCATCATTTGAAATCTATACTAAACTTTAACAGAACCAAAAATTAAAACCATCTCTATTCCTTAAGACGTCACGTCATAATCGATGATGTGTCGTCTTTTTATTAGTATCAAGTCATTAATCAAATGGTGTTTGCGATTAACAGTGGTTAATTGTCAATCACTCCATGTATATTTTGCTAGGTACAATGCAAACTAATCGCAACGAAAGGAGTGAAATAAAGTGAACCACATCAAATTATTGCTGATAAAAGCGGTTGCGTCATTTTTATTATTATATGTCATCTTAGGTACAAATTATCCAGTCACATTCGACGATGTTTTGTTTATAACAGTCATTTTGGGTGCCTTGTCGTATGTTATCGGGGATTTACTCATTTTATTACGAACTAATAATACTGTCGCGACGATCTCGGATTTTATCCTGTCATTTATGGTCGTTTATTTTATGTTGAGTATGATGACTATTGGTGTACCGCTGTTTGAAGTATCATTATTTGCGGCGTTTGGGATTACTGTATTTGAAGTATTTTTTCATTTGTATGTGCTCAACGAACATGATGTCGAGCCGGAGAGTAGAACAGAACACAGGCGACCACAGCAATTACAGACGGAGGTGTCAGATGAATTGGCTCCTGATTATGAACGCGAAAGAGAACGGATTAAGCAAGAAAAGACGAGAGAAGAACTGGCAGATGAACTAAATCCAGATGACTTTGACGAAGAAACAGGTCGGCCGATTAATGAAAGAAACAATGATGATATAACTGATGAACTAAATCCAGATGACTTCGACCAACGAAAAGAGTAAAAAGAATAATAAATATCCCCTTCTTAAATCATAAGAAGGGGATTTCACAATTTTAAGTTCTTCAACACAGTTACTTTGGTTAGTTTGAATTAAGCGGTTCTTTTCTCTAAAATCAAATGATAAATCGAGAGGGATACTGTACCCACTAAAGCAAAGAAACCTAATATCGTATAAAGCATATTCGCATCATAGTAATCAATGATTGAACCGCCCATAAGGGAGCCGATGATACCAGAAACGCCGAAAAAGACGGTGTGGAACATTAAATGTCCTGTACCTTGGACGACTTTTGGGATGAGTCGAGTGATATAATCGAAAGCCGTTAAGTACATAACAGCGAATGTTAAACCGTGCATAAACTGAAGCGCAATGACAATCCAAGGGTCTTGGATAATCCCGAATAGAAACCAACGAATCGTATATAGAAGGCCAGCAGCTATAATGAAGAATAGCGTTTTATACTTACGGAACCAATAGCCAGCCGTAGCAAAAATCGCTGCTTCACTAATCACGCCGACAAACCAAGAAATCCCAACCAAACTTTCCGTCCCACCTAATTCTGCAATATAAATACCAATATAACTGTCACTCGTACGGTGTGTGATGGTGATGAACATAATTAAGACGAGAAATGTCATGAGCTTACCGTTTTTAAATAGTTGTTTAACACTTTTCAGGTTAACGGATTCTTTCGCAGGTTCAGCATCAGTTAATCTGAACGCGACGATTAAGGCAAAAGCTCCGAATAACAAATACGGCCAGATGATGTTTTCGATGCCTGACCATGTTAAATACTGACCAACAATTAGAGATGATCCCGCAAAGCCGACTGATCCCCACATTCTTATTGACCCAAATGAAATATGCAGTTCATCTGCTCGTCTTTGCGATAAGCTATCTCCAAATGCTGTAATCGGTGCCGAGAAGAAATAAAGTAAAAAGGCAAATAATAAGATAAGCACTAAACTATAAACATTGAAAAAGACCATACTGACAGGAAGTAATATGGCTAATAATAAGACCACAATTCTTTTAACCGTTTTAAACTTATCACTAATATAACCCCAGAATGGCTCGGAAATCAGGGCTGCTAGTGGCCCGATTGCTAAGACCCAACCAATTTCGGTTCCAGATAAATTTAAATCCTGCAAATAGAGCGGTATGTAGCTTAATATGATAGTATGTGTCGCGTAAAAAGAAAATAAAAATAGCTTCAATGGTGCTAGGGATTCATTTTGTGTCATAAATACTCTCCGATTTTGAAATAGTTAAACACTTAGATTATCGTAACATGTTTCATTTAGATTAGACAGATTATGTATTGACGTTCCGTGTTAAAAACGAATATAGCGATCGCAAATTGACTGCGATCGCTATGTTAGTTCTAATTTAGGGATTGGATGGCTTGATCAACTTCTTGGTCGCCTTGGACAACTTGGAATTCTTGACCAATTGTACTGTCATGAACCAGGCTGGATAAAATCACACGCGCAATATCTTCGCGTGCCACTTGATCGGGTTTAGTTTGTTCAGCCAGGCTTACTTTGCCAGTTCCTTCGTCATTGGTTAAACGTCCAGGATGAATAATTGTATAATCCAAGCCTGAATCGCGCAGCCAAACATCTGCGTAATGTTTCGCTGCGACATAAGGCGAGAATGACTCGGGCGCTTCTTGAATCGCTTCACGGGATGTGTCGAATGAGCTAATCATGACAAAACGTTTGACGCCCGCTGCTTTCGTCGCTTCAATTGTTTTTACGGCACCATCTAAATCAATCATAATTGTCTTATCTTTCCCGGTATGTGGTCCAGAACCAGCTGTGAAAACGACAGCGTCGACATCATTTGCTGCTTTTTGGATTGTTTCAATGTCATCCTCTAAATCAACAAGAGCAACTTCTGCTCCTAAATCTTCAAAATAGCTTGCTTGTTCTTGTTTGCGAATCATGGCTTTTGCTTGCAGGCCATCATGATCTTGAATGAATTGCACTAAATGCTTTCCGATTTGACCGTTTGCTCCGACAACTAATACTTTCATTTGTCTCATCCTTTCTTCATTCAATCTATGTCTAACGTAACCAAATATATAAGTGAAAGTCTATTATTATGCTTAATGATTTGGATGTTTGACAAATCAAACATGGTCACATAATATGTTTTAAGTAATAATTCTTATAGGAATACTTAGGATTTTGGAGGTGTGTTTAATGAAATCAATGTTAAAAGCTTATTGGAATGGGTCGCTTATTGTGAAGATATCAGTAGCATTAATATTGGGTGTTTTAGTGGGGCTCGTTTTCGGTGAAAGCGTTGTTCCTTATTTGAATCCATTTGGTGAACTGCTGATTCGCCTGTTGAAATTCTTAATTTTACCGCTTATTTTGTTTACACTTATTGTTGGTGTCAATCAGACGAATATTCGTGATTTGGGAAGAATGGGTGGTAAAGTATTAGGTTATTACACCGTGACTTCTGCTGTTGCTATTATAGTTGGTGTCTCAATTGCGTTATTATTAGCGCCTGGTGAAGGGATGTCATTAGATCCAAATGAAAGTTATGATTCACCTGAGCATCCTGGTATCGCAAGTGTACTACTCAATATAGTGCCAGAAAATATTGTGACAGCGTTTAATGATCTAAATTTACTTGGTATTATTTTTACAGCTATTACATTTGGAGTCGCCTTGGCGTACATGCGACAGTCAGATGCTTTGAAGCAACAAGGAGAAATGCTTTATCAAGTGATTGAAGCGTTGAATGAAGCGACATTTAAAATTATGCGTGTGATTCTTCAGTATTTACCAATTGGTGTCTTTGCAATTATCGCGACAACTGTTGCTGAACATGGGATCGATACATTAACATCGTTAGGTGAATTTATCTTAGTATTATACTTAGCTTTAATTGTGCAATTAATACTATATTTAGTCTTTATTAAATTGACAGGTCATTCACCATGGGAATTCTTAAAAGGTGCGCGAACCCCGATGATTACGGCCTTTGTCACTCAAAGTAGTTCAGGGACGTTACCTGTAACATTAAATGCTGCTCGTCAGATGCAACTACATCAACCTTTATATAGTTTTAGTTTACCGTTTGGTGCCACTGTTAATATGGATGGTGCGGCGATTCGAATTGCTGTATCAGCGGTGTTCGCTGCTACGGTAATTGGCGAACCATTGTCGATCGCTGAAGTGCTAACCATTGTTATTATTGGAACATTGGCATCTATTGGAACAGCTGGTGTGCCAGGTGCAGGAATTGTTATGATCGCAACAGTTTTTGCGCAATTAGGTTTACCAATGGAAGCAGTCGCATTATTGACAGCAGTCGATGCATTAGTTGGTATGGGCTGTACAGCACTTAATGTGACAGGTGATTTAGTTGGTACGAAAATTATTAATCGAAGTGAAGAGAAAAACCAAAATTGATGGCAATCATATAGACAAACCTCCTAACACTGTTAGGAGGTTTGTTTTGTATGCGCTGCTCTTTTACAATAGAATGAGACTAACTATGAATGGAGTATAACAATGGAATCAAGTAAATCACTACGCTGGAAGCAACGATTTGAAACGTTCGAACAAAGTTTTATTAAGCTCGCACCCTTCAATGAAGAGATCTTTGAAAATGAATTGGAAGAAGCGGGTTTTATTCATTTCTTCGAAGTCGCGTGGGAGCATGGTATAAATACAATCATTGATTATTTGGATGCTCAGGAAATATCTGTGGATTCTCATCGACAAGCGATTAAAGAAGCGAAGGAATTTCCGTTTATTAAAGATGATAAAGTCTGGTTGAAAGCCTTAAACAGAAAAAATCTCACGCTATATATTCATACGGATAAAGTTCGTCATGAATTAATTGAGGATATTCAAACGTATTATATCGAAGAGCTCAATCATTTTTATCATACATTGAAACAGGAATTGTAAATAAATAAAAACGCCTCATTGTGATCATGAGACGTTTAGGCGGACTTTCGCTTTGGGAAAGTCGTGATCATTTTATATAACAAAATATATAGCAGACCTAAAGGAATAAGCATGAAAAGCCAATGTGACCATTCCATTATTCGCATGATGACAACGATTAATATAGGCAGTGTCAAAGCATACCCCGTCATTTTCCACAATTGATGATAGGCGAGTTTCCGTTTTGTCATCGTTCGAATCATATAAGCAATACCCGCTAGCGCGGAAACGCCTGCTACCGTTAAGAACATGATGATAAACGGAAGTAGTACGATCAATTGCGTAATAAACAGATCTAATGAAGTTCCAGCTTCTTCGTTTAAATAGTGGTACGTAATCCGAATAGTATCTGGTAAACACAGAGTGGTCATTAATAGTAAGAGATAGACCATTGTGTCGCGCATGGTTTCACGATTTAATGCAAATAAAGCTTGCTTTTTAGGTAGTTTGAGACTATTTCGTAAAATTCTTACCATCGTCATCATGCGTCATTCCTTTTTGGTTCTAATCATCTATTTAATCGGATTAAAGTTCATCATTAAATGCAGCTAGTTCTTCATCGATTATTTTTCTTATTTTATCTATGCATTGCTCTGGCGTCTTACCGAAGACACGTCGATTATTAACGAGGGCAAATGGACGCATAGCGCACATGCCACAGTTATTAAGGCAACTGTTTTCCAATACCGCAACATCTGGGTATTCGGATTCAATGATGCCTTCTAAATCAACTTCGGTCATCAAGTTGCCGTCGCAAATTTCTACGACTACGATGCCCATTGTTCATCCTCCTAACACAATTAATAGGGCCAACCAATATTATATCGTCTTTCGGCATTTATACCAAAGGAAATACTTGATGGACTTTGTTTAAACCAGAATATCTTTTATTGCGTGGCTACTCATTTTAGTATTTAATAGTGTTATCAGGTTAATGAGCTAAAGGAGCGTATTGACATGTCAGTAGATGTGGTTCGTCAATTAATTGATTATCAAGCTTTTTATCACCGGTTCCAGCCGATATTGAATTTAAATAGTCAAACGATTGTTGGTTACGAAGCATTATTACGATCGGAGTGGATTGATGCACCTGATGAATTTTTTCGGTCGATACAAGATCGAGAGACATTACTTAAACTAGATAAACTATCGGTCAGCCATGCTGTTAAACAATTTAATGAAAGCGACGTGTCTTCAGGGGTGTTATGTATTAATGTGTTACCATCAACGGTTTCAACAGTAGACTTCCCATCCTTCTTGTCTGGTCTCGTTAACGATTATCACATGGCTCCTGATCAAGTCATTGTGGAGTTGGTTGAGCTTGAAGCGATTAAAAATCTTGATTCACTAAAAGAATCCGTCCAACAACTAAAAGATTATGGTTTCCTATTGTCGATTGATGATGTTGGCAAAGGGTCGTCTTCTTTTCGATTGATGATTGAATTGGAGCCGGATATTATCAAAATGGATCGTTATTTCACCTCAGAATTGGCTTATTCAACACTTAAACAAAAAATGATCGAGTCTTTAATCGGTTATTGTAAAGAAACCAATACACAATTTATTCTTGAAGGTATTGAATCAGCTAGTCACTTGGATGTAGCGCGCCAATTAGGTGTTGAACAAGGTCAAGGCTTCTATTTGGCAGAGCCCTTTTTACTCTAATTGTTGTGAAAGAATGTCGAAAAATTTCGTAACACGTAACTTTTTGATTGACAGCGATTTCATAGATATTTAGACTAGTATTTGTCAGAAAAATAAAACAAGTACCAGGAGGGGTTTCATGAAACGTTTAGTCATGTTCCTGTTTGTTACGATGCTAGTATTAGCGGCGTGTAATGGTGGGGATGATGAGTCATCAGAAGATCAAGAAAACAACCAAGAAGGAAACGAAGAAGTAGAGAATGAAGAAGGTTCTGATGGAGAGAGCAGTTCTGAGGATAGTGAAGACAGTAGCTCAGAAGATGGTTCACCTGAAGAACAAGCTTTAAATGTGATGCGTGATTATAGTGCTGTTATGGAAGAGTCATATGAAGCTAGTGCAGAAGCGGACTTTGAATCAGTTGATGAGTTTGCTCAACACTTAGTTGATGAAGCACCAATTACAGAAGAACAAGCTAACGAAGTTGCGAGTGAAGCACTTGAAGGTGAAGAAGGAAGCTTAACATGGGCTGAAAAGGACTATACATTCTTGTTTGATGAAGAGCTTGCTTCAACAGTCGATTCTTTAGAGTTAATGGAAGATAATCTACAGGTTAGCATGACAATTGATGAAGGCGAAGAATATCGCGGTAACTACGTTTACAATGTTGTCAATGTCGACGGCGAATGGAAATATGACAACTTCCAATTCGGTTATCTACAAGGTGAGCATCCTGATGATCAAACTGAAGAAGATAGTGAAGAAGAATAACTCAATCTCGATAAGGCCTTGGCTTATAAGCCGAGGCTTTATTTTTATTTGTTTGAAGATAAGATTGTTTAAGGTAAAATAGAAGGGACAGAAGGAGGTAATTCATATGGCGTTTGTCATTACAAGCCCTTGTCAAAACGAAAAGGCAGCAGAATGTGTGGATGTCTGTCCTGTTGATTGTATAGAAGATGGAGGGGATCAATTTTACATAGATCCTGAAGTTTGTATTAACTGTGGAGCATGTGTATCAGTTTGTCCGGTTTCAGCAATTGTAGAGGATTTAGAAATGATGCCAGGTGATGAGGTTTATTTAGAAAAAGCAGAAGCCTATTTCAACAATAAATCATAGCACTTAAACCAAAAGAATGGCCGATTTTCGGTCATTTTTTTATGTTTTAAATAAAGATTTTAAGGATATAGTCATATGACAATGTCATATTTTGAGGGAGGTTGATGAGATGGCATTAAAACAAGAACAAGATTTAGCTGATGCTAATCAATTGTCTCGCGAAGCCTATATTGATGAACGAATGAGAAGTCATAATCGATTTTATAAAGATATTTATAATTTGTTGTATACCATAAATGATTTTACGATTGCTACATGGTTTTTAGTAGGGAGTGTGTTTTTCTATTTTGAACCATTAAAAGTGTGGGGAGTAACGCTGTTTGTCCTAGGCAGTTTTCAATTGATGATTAAACCGACGATCCGTTTAGTTCACGAGATTAAGGCCCGTCGTTATTATGGTGAAGAATATGATGAGTTAACAAACCAGTCCTAATATAAAAGCATCCCTAGATTTAGATCCAGGGATGCTGTCGTTTGTTGGGGGAATAAATGTAATACTTCATTATATAATGGCTATACTTTTGAAGACTTAAAGCATAGAAAGAATCCAACCGATTACGACGATTGCACCTATAACCATTAAAATTGTGCGTAACATATGATCACCACCTTAATGAGTTCTTAAAGTTACGCTTCCCCAATCAACAGAATAACAAACATAAGGCAATCATTTTGAAGTTAAGATAAATAAGTGGTAAGATTTTATTAGATTAACCAGTTATTATTGGTGGTTAAAGGAGTGACACGATGAAGCATATTTTTAAAGAAGGCGAAAGCCTAGATAGCCCTACATTATTATTGTTGCATGGAACAGGTGGCACGGAAGAAGATTTGTTACCACTTGTCGATTATATTGACCCAACAGCTAATGTGTTAAGTGTGAGAGGGAATGTATCAGAAAATGGCATGCCTCGTTATTTTAAACGATTAGCGGAAGGTGTGTTTGATGAAGAGGATTTGATTTTCCGCACGAAGGAACTGTATGAGTTTCTTGATCAAGCAGCTAAAGATTATGGATTTGACCGTCAGAATGTTATTGCGGTTGGCTATTCCAATGGTGCTAATATCGCAGGTAGTCTGCTATTCCATTATCAAGATTCACTGCGCGCAGCGAGTTTGCATCATCCAATGGTACCGAGACGAGGTATTGATTTACCAGATTTATCAGGTAAGGGTGTGTTTATAGCGGCTGGAACGAACGACCCGATTTGTCCAGCTCAAGAGTCTGAAGACTTGAAGGCTATTTTATCTGGTGCTGGAGCAGACGTTAAGCTTCATTGGGAGAGTCAAGGTCATCAGCTGAATTTAGGTGAAATTAAAGCTGCTCAGGACTGGTATCAACAATTGGATTAATTATAAATTAAGCCTCAAAAGGAAGATTCCTTTTGAGGCTTTTTACATGATTAAATCATGTGTTTAATCCATATGGGCAAACGGGAGCTCCGTCTCAACTTCTCCGTACATTTTATCTCGATTCAAATCCTCCCCATTTAACCAGTCGCCAAAGTTAAACCGTGTAGGTTCAGCATCACCACCAAGTGCAAACCAAACTTCACGTTCCTTGGGAAAGTAGGCAGAAGTATGAATAGTACCTGACCAGCTTTTATAGTTGTCTGCGAAAATACTACCACCTCGGTCATTCATTAATTGAAAGGCAACATCTGCACTCATATTTGGATAACGTTGATGATTGATGGCTTCTTCGCGCTCGTAGGAATCACCAAGGTAATGACGATTTTCATCGGTTAATTTTTCGAAATGGTTCGTACAAACATTAGCTGTACGAATGGCAACACCTCTTGGGCTTGCTTCTACGATATATGTCTCTCCATTTGGATCTAATAATATATAGCTAAATGCATTTCTATGAGGTAATGATTGTAATAACTGCTTCGCTTCTTCAACATTTCGGCATGTTTCTAAAATCATTCTTCCAATCATATAGCAGACAAAACCAGCTTCAGGCGTTTTGCGATGGGTGAAATTATAAGCCATCACAAGACCATGCTCATTCATGCCATCCATACGGCCGGTTAACCGTGAAGTTGGTCCAATCGTTGCATAACCACCATCATTAGGCTGGAATAAATTAAAACGCCCCTCATAAGTTTGAGGATGATAATCGTAATTACGAATCATATAGTCTTGTTCAGTTAAGATTGAGCAGCCACTTCGGTTAATTTCTACTCGATAGCCGCCAAAGTCACGTAATACTTCTTCTAGGGGCATTTCTAATCCATCGCGTAAACCTAACAATTCATCCCATATTTGTGGTGCGAATCTCATAAATTGTTCTTTTGTTTCATCGATATCAATCTGGAAACGTGGACGTCTTATTTTCCAATGCTTCAATCGATTATGTATGATTTTAGAATCTTTCAGAGCTTTTCCTTGTTCAAAACCAAAATGGTAATGACTACCTCTATATTGAACGATCTGACTTTCGATTGGTTTCATGGCTTCACCTCTTTCGGACTATCTCAATTACTTTATCATGGATCAATACAATTTTAAATGTGAACGCTTGATTAACCTTTTGGTGAATTGATTTGGTTGCTGATTTTCCTATGATATTATATAATACAGTGTTGGTAACTATAGATAAAATTAATTTGAAAATATATAAAAGCAAGGTGATCATAATGTCTAATAAGGATTACAGAGTATTGCTTTATTACAAATATGTTCCGATTGAGGATCCGGAAACATTTCGTGATGAGCACTTACAATTCTGCTTCGACCTTGGTTTAAAGGGTCGTATATTAGTTGCTGAGGAAGGTTTGAATGGAACTGTCTCAGGAACGGTTGAACAAACGAATCAATATATGGAAGGATTGCGTGCTGACCCACGCTTTGCGGACATCGAATTTAAGATTGATGAAGCGGATGATCACGCATTTAAGAAGATGCATGTTCGCCATCGCGATGAAATCGTGAATTTAAGCTTGGATGAAGAAGAAGACGTCTCACCAATGGAAGATACGGCTGAATTTCTTGATCCGAAAGAATTCCATGAAGAGATGCAACGTGATGATGCGATTATTCTAGATGCGCGTAACGATTATGAGTATGATGTAGGTCATTTTCGTGGCGCCATTCGCCCGAACATTCGCACTTTCCGCGAACTGCCTGATTGGATTAAGGAAAACAAAGACATGCTTGAAGGTAAACGTGTCTTAACGTATTGTACAGGTGGTATTCGTTGTGAGCGTTTTACAGGTTGGTTGAAAGAAGAAGGTATAGATGATGTCGGTCAGTTACATGGTGGAATCGTCACATACGGTAAAGACCCTGAAGTTCAAGGAGATCTTTGGGACGGCCAATGCTATGTGTTCGATGAGCGCATTACAGTACCGATTAATCAAGTTGAACACAATGTCGTGGGTCGTGATTATTTCACAGGTGAGCCATGTGAACGTTATATTAACTGCGCGAACCCGGATTGTAATGAACAGTTACTAGCTTCTGAAGAGAATGAACATTTCTATATGAGAAGTTGTTCACCTGAGTGCCGCGAGCACCCTCGCAATCGCTATATCGAGGAGCACGGTTTATCTGAAGAAGAAGTACAGGCGAAGTTAGCTAAGATTGAAGCTTCAAAAAAACAAGAAGTTTAATCTGGTTATTGACTTAAGAATAAGTAAGTGGTAAGATGCATATAATCTAATTAACAAAATTGTATAACAATTTCAACTCTTATCAAGAGTGGCTGAGGGACTGGCCCGACGACGCCCGGCAACCTTCGAACAATGGTTTGAAAGGTGCTAATTCCTGCGAAGCAAGTGATTGCTTTGGGAGATGAGAGAGACAAATGGATTCGTCTATTTACACCTCTCTATCTTTCAAAGGTAGGGAGGTTTTTTATGGTTTTGAAAGCGAAAGGATGACAGCAATATGAACAGAGTCACTGATCGTGTAGTGATTCCAAACGTGACGTTAGAGTCAGGGACGTTTCTTAAAGAAATTGAACTTGTTTATGAACGAGCTGGAACAAAAGGTGCCCCTATCATCCTTGTTTGCCATGCTTTAACAGGCAATCATATCACAGTAGGTACAGAAGATGACCCTGGATGGTGGCGAGGGTTAATCCATGAAGGAGGTTATGTTGATCTCGATCAATATGAGGTGATTACCTTTAATACATTAGGTGGATGTCACGGCTCTACAGGGCCACTATCGCTAAATCCAGAAACAGGTCGGACATATGGTGCTGACTTTCCGACTTTAACGGTTCGTGATTTAGTCGAGATTCAATTTTTAGCTTTGAAGAAGTTAGGCGTTCATCAACTTCATGCTGTGATGGGTGGTTCATTAGGAGGCATGCAAGTGCTTGAGTGGGCTGTGATGTATCCGTGGTTTATTAAAGCGATTATACCACTAGCTGTTACCACGCAGTTCAGTGACTATGCGATTGCCTTTAATCATATTTCGGCTCAAGCGATTCGCCAAGACCCTAATTGGAAGCAAGGAAAATTTCCGAAAGAAGGACTTGGTTTAGCACGTTCGATTGGCATGATTACCTATCGTTCCGCACCGCTATTTCAGTCGAGGTTTAACCGAGAACATGATGGTGACCAATATCAAGTCGCGCAATATTTGAACCATCAGGCGGAAAAAATTGCTGAGCGTTTTGATGCGAATAGTTACTTAGTGTTGTTAGAAGCGATGAATAGTCATGACCTTAGTCGAGGACGTGATGATTTAGAGCAAATCTTTTTTGATTGGCAAGTCCCTGTATATGCATTCGGTTTTCAACATGACTTGTTATATCCACCAGAAGAAATTAGACAGTTTATCCAAGAGCTTCAAGCATTTGATCAAGAAGCACATTATATACATGTTGATACAACGTTTGGTCATGATGGATTTTTAGTTGAATTTGATCATTGGGGACCAGAAGTTGAGAAGGTCCTTCAACAAATAGATAAATAAGGAGCGATTAATATGAGTAATCAAGAACAGTATCGAGTAGAAACAATTGGTATTCACGGTGGTTTAGAAGCAGATCCAGCAACGGGAGCACGCGCATTACCGATCTATCAAACGAACTCTTATCAGTTCAATCATACAGAACACGCGGCGAATTTATTTTCTTTACAAGAAGAAGGCTTTATCTATTCACGTATTGGCAATCCAACAGTGGGTGCATTTGAGGATCGTGTTGCCCAATTAGAAGGTGGGATTGGTGCCTTAGCTTTTTCCAGTGGTATGGCGTCGATTTCAGGTGCGATTTTTAACTTAGCTGAAGCGGGAGATGAGATTGTAGCAGCTTCTACTTTATACGGAGGCACATACAACTTATTCTCAACGACATTACCGAAACATGGTATTACCACACACTTTGTCGACCCGACTGAACCTGAGAATTTCCGCGAAGCAATTACGCCGAAAACAAAAGCAGTCTTTGCTGAAACGATTGGGAACCCTGGTTTACACGTACTAGATATAGAAAAAGTGGCAGAGATTGCACACGAAGCAGGTGTACCATTAATCGTTGATAATACGTTCCCGACACCTTATTTACTTCGTCCAATTGATTATGGAGCGGATCTCGTCGTACATTCAGCAACGAAATGGTTAGGTGGTAATGGTACGACGCTAGGTGGTGTATTAGTTGATGCTGGTAAGTTTGATTGGAATTCGCCGAAGTTCCCAGGCTTCACGGAACCTGATTCGAGTTACCACGGGATTGTGTATTCTGAAGCACTACCTGAGGCCGCATTTATTACGAAGGCGCGTGTTCAAGTTCTTCGTGATACTGGGGCGACATTAAGTCCGTATAATGCCTTCCAATTAGCACTAGGGCTTGAAACATTACATGTGCGGATGAAAGAACACGTTTCGAATGCTCATCGCATTGTCGAATACTTAGATCAACATCCAGCCGTCGATTGGGTGCTTTATCCAGAAAAAGATGATCACCCATCACGGTCATTAGCAGCTAAATATTTACCTAAAGGTGCAGGATCGATCGTGGTGTTTGGTATCAAAGGTGGAAAAGAAGCGGGTGCCTCTGTTATTGACAATGCTCAATTATGGTCGCATTTGGCCAATGTCGGTGATGCGAAAAGTTTAATTATTCATCCAGCGAGTACCACTCATCAACAGTTAAATGAAGAAGAACGCAAAGCATCGGGCGTAACCGAAGATTTAATTCGCTTATCTGTTGGGATCGAACATGTCGATGATTTAATTGCTGACTTAGAGCAAGCGATTGAAGCGGCGACAGGCAAAACATCACAGGAGAGTGAGGTTCATTCATAAAGGAGGCTTATTATGGAGCCGATTCGTGTTGCGATATTAGGGTTTGGAACAGTCGGTAAAGGAGTTTATGCTCATATTAAAGAAGAACAACAATCATTAGAACAAACGTTAAATCGCCCAGTCCAGGTGACGGCTGTACTCGTCAATGATGAATCGAAACATCGTGACGTAGCGAACCATGTCCTACTTACGACCAATATGGATGATGTGCTAGCTCAACAGATTGATATCGTAGTTGAGGCGATTACAGGGGTTGAGTCAGCTTATCAATACGTCACAGCGGCCATTGAACAAGGATGCCATGTCGTTACAGCCAATAAAGCTATGTATGCGGCAAGAGGGCAGAAGCTGCAAGAACTAGCTGAAGAGCGCAGGATTAATGTGAAGTACGATGCATCTGTAGCTGGTGGCATTCCGATTATTGATACACTTAACCAGATTCATCAACTTGAATCGGTTCATCGCATCGAGGCGATTTTAAATGGAACGTCCAATTATATCTTAACCGCGGTTGCAAAAGAGGGATTAACCTTTCATGAAGCATTAACTCAAGCGACACGACTCGGTTATGCAGAAGCGGATCCAAGCCATGATATTGATGGATTTGACGCCTTAAATAAAGCCTATATATTAGCTAATTTACTCCGAAAAGATTATCAGGAGATCACAGTCAATCGGCGAAAAGGCCTTGATCAATTGCAATTAGACGAAGTCCTGAATAAGCAAACTAATCAAGTATTAAAACCACTTGTAACGATTGATGCTACGTCAGAATCGGCAATTGAAATTGTGGTTGAGCCGACATGGGTTGAAGAAAACCACCCATTATCTTCAGTTGATGGCGTACAAAATGCGATTGTCATATCTAGTGATCGACTTGGATCCTTAAAATTAGAAGGAGCGGGGGCAGGTGAGAAACCAACTGCTCATGCAATTGTGCAGGATATTGTCAAAACGGTGAAAGAAGATAATCGCATCTTAGTCTAGTGTTAAACAGCTTGGGAATTCGTCCGTTAGTAACCTATTCGTTATGTTAGAATGGTGATAGATTATGACGTTTAGAAAGGACGAAACTTATGCAAATGAGTAATCAACACCAAGAGTTATCACCTAGCTATGATCCTTGGGAAGCGTATATGGACGTTGACGAACACGGAGAACTCGTGCTCTCTAATATTGAATTCACGACAACGCATTTATGTAATATGCGTTGTCGTCATTGTGCGGTTGGAGATACGTTAATGAACCGCGACCCTGACCCACTACCGATTGATGTACTTTTAAAACGATTAGATGAAGTGCCACATTTACGGACTTTGAGTATTACGGGTGGCGAACCGATGTTATCGAAAAAGTCCGTTGAACAATACGTCGTTCCGTTATTGCGTTATGCCCATGAACGTGGAGTTCGTACGCAAATTAATTCTAATTTAACACTTCCTTACGAACGATATGAAGCCATTGTTCCTTATTTAGATGTCCTACATATTTCGCATAATTGGGGCACCGTTGATGAGTTTGCGGAAACTGGTTTTGCTCTAATGGAACGGAAACCTTCATTTGATAGTCGTGCGATGTTTTTCGATCGGTTAGTTGATAATAGTCAGAGACTTTCCGCTGAAGGTGTCATGGTCTCAGCCGAAACCATGTTAAATGGCCGAACGTACCCACATTTACAAGAGATTCACGAACATGTCTTACAAATGGGGTGTGCTCGTCACGAGATTCACCCGATGTATCCAGTCGATTTCGCGAAAGATTTAGAGACATTGTCACTTGATGAGATGAAACACGGGATTCGTCATTTACTAGATATTCGTGATGAAGATGTCTGGATGCTTTTCGGGACACTGCCGTTTTATCCATGTAGCCAATCAAATGATGACTTAGAATTACTGCAACGCCTAGATGAAGCGAAAAATGTTACAGTCCGTAATGATCCTGATGGGCGCTCACGATTAAATGTGAATATCTTTTCTGGTGAAGTAACGGTGACGGACTTTGGAGATGAACCGAGTCTTGGTAATATTCAACATACGCCTTTAGTTAAAAGTTTCGATCAGTGGATGGCATCCAACTTAGCTCAGTCGTTGAATTGCCATTGTCCAATGGCGAAATGTTTAGGTCCGAATGTGTTAGTCAAAGATACGTATTACCCAAATGTTGATTTCCAAAAACGACAGACTAAAATTTCTCTACAAAATCGATAGTATTTGATAAAGAGCGGATGGTAAGAACCATTCGCTTTTTATTTTTTTGAAAATAATCTCATTATTCCGATTATTTGAAATAGCATTGTGATTTTGATTTTAAAACGGTATGATATCTCTTAATACTTTTTAGCAAGAAGGGAGTCGACCAATCAAATGAAACTCATATTAAAATTATTAACAGGTATTATTCTCGGTACAATTATTGGATTAATAGGGATTGAGTGGTTAACGCGTTCCCTTGTGACAATCAGTGACCTATTCGGACAGTTTATTGAATTCATGATTCCGCTCATTATTTTATTTTTTATTGCTTCAGGGGTATCTCATTTAGGTCAGAATTCTGGCAAATTAGTCGGGCTAACTTTGGGGACGGCTTACACATCAACCATTTTAGCTGGGACGGCAGCTTTTTTTGTTGCGACAATTATTATGCCATTCGTAGCAAGTGATGGTACGGCCCCAGAGGAAGGGAGTGCACCTGAAAGTTTTCTTGATTTAACGATTGATCCGTTAATGGGGGTCATAACAGCATTAGTTTTAGCATTTACGTTTGGTATTGCTATGGCGAAGCTTAAAAGTGAGGCCTTAATTAAGGTCTTTGATGAAGGTAAGACGGTCGTTGAATTTGTGATTATGCGTGTTATTATCCCTATTTTACCGTTTTTCATCGCAGGGATATTTACAGAAATGGCCGCAGAAGGCACAGTCTTTGACACATTATCTGTGTTTGGTGTTGTGCTAGTGGTTGCGATCGTCATGCATTGGATATGGTTAACCATTCAATATACAGTTGCAGGTTTTTATACTGGACAAAATCCATTCAAGTTACTCAAAACAATGCTACCAGCTTATTTCACTGGACTTGGTACGATGAGTAGTGCTGCTACAATTCCAGTGACGTTAAAGCAAGCAAAACAAAATAATGTGAAAGAAGATGTGGCAGATTTTACAGTACCTTTAAGTGCTAACATTCATTTATCGGGTAGTATGATTACGATTGTGAGTTGTACGGTTGCCGTTATGTCCGTCATGGATGGTTTTAGTACGCCTGGATTATTTGATATTTTACCAGTTATTGTAACACTTGGTGTAATCATGATTGCAGCACCTGGTGTTCCTGGTGGTGCTATTATGGCAGCGATCGGTATTTTAGGTTCGATGCTCGGTTTTACAGAATCCGCTATTGCGCTCATGATTGCATTGTATATGGCTCAAGATAGCTTTGGTACAGCGACGAATATAACAGGTGATGGCGCGATTGCACTGTTAGTCGATCAATTCACAAGTAAGATGAAAGGTTAAAAAAGTGCTAGATTGCTCAAGCTTAGCAATCTAGCACTTTTTAATTTCTTATTAATCTTCATCAACTGGATAAACGCCGTTCTCGTCATGCACTTCCTTACCTGAAAGTGGCGGGTTAAAGACGCAAACAACGCGCATATCTTCTTTTCCACCGCGCAGGAGGTGCTCATCATGCTCGTCTAACGAATAAACCGTACCTGGTGTGATTTTGTAGACCTTGTTATCTTTTAGTGTTTCGACCTCACCATCGCCTTCGATGCAGTAGACTGCTTCTAAATGGTTTTGATACCAAATATGTGTCTCTGTTCCGGCTTTAATCACCGTGTCATGTAGAGAAAAACCCATGCCATCTTTCTTTAATAACAGGCGACGACTGTCCCAGTTTTCCCCTCTAACGTCGTTTTCTGTTCCAATAATGTCTTGTAATTTAACTGTTTTCATAATGTAAGAATCCCCTTCCTGTTTATCTTTTTCATTATGATATAAAAAACAATATACGATTATTATTTTCTCATTTGAGTGATTGCTTTGAAAAACACCATACAAATATAAAAATTATAATTATCAGATATTTACTGGTATTTTCCTGAGCTTAACTCAATCATTTATAAAATAGCGCTTATTTGGTTACGTATACTCATGTTTAGTCTAAATTCAATTCTTAAGAAACAAAAAACTTCTAACACCATAGGAGGTATTAGAAGTTTGTAATAACTTAATAAGGGTCTGAAGGGTGACCAATTTCATCTGAATTTAATTTAGGATCAGGAGTTGCATTTGGATCATTTAAGCCCTGAGCCACACGTTTTCCGTACTCTGAATCAGCTTTAGTTAAGTTTTCGATCATATGATTTTGAATGGTTTCATGACATTGTGATAAAGCATTAACCAAGTTATTGATTAATTCATTCTGTTCCCATTCATTCATGCGGCGGTAAGTTTCACCTGCTTGACCGAAATGATTTTGCCGTTCGATAGGATCGCGCACGATATGGCCTTCCACATAAGGTTCATGTTCCTCACCAGGATTCTCGGCTTCAAGGTATCCATCTAGCGCTGAAGGTTCGTAGTTAATATGTGGACTTTTGTCCTCAGCGTAATCTGTGCGGTAATCCATTTGACCACCGTTTTGATTCGTACGAATCCCTTTTATTGGGCTGTTAATCGGTAACTGTAAGTAGTTTGGGCCGACACGATAACGTTGTGTATCGGAATAAGAATAGGTTCTACCTTGTAATAGTTTGTCGTCTGAAAAGTCGAGGCCATCGACGAGAACGCCTGTACCAAATGCAGACTGTTCCACTTCAGCGTGATAATTTTTCGGATTGTCATTTAACACCATTTTACCGACTTTATGCCATGGGAATTGGTCACGATACCACAATTTAGTCGGGTCGAGAGGGTCGAAATCGAGCTCTGGATGCTCACCTTCTTCCATGATTTGAACATATAATTCCCATTCTGGATAATTTCCTTCTTCAATGGCGTTATATAAATCTTCTGTGGCATGATTAAAGTTTTCGCCTTGGATCTGGTTCGCTTCTGTTTGTGTTAAATTCTTAATGCCTTGAACAGGTTCCCAGTGATATTTAACCAAGACAGCTTTTCCTTCAGCATTTACCCATCTGTAAGCATGGACACCTGATCCCTGCATATAACGATAATTCGCAGGAATACCCCAAGGTGAAAACAGGAACGTGATCATATGGGTTGCCTCAGGTGATTGACTGACGAAATCCATAATTCGCTCAGGGTCTTGTATATTGGTGACAGGATCGGGTTGAAAGGCGTGAACAAAGTCAGGAAACTTGATGGGATCTCGGATAAAAAAGATTTTTAGATTATTGCCGACTAAATCCCAGTTACCATCTTCCGTATAAAATTTCACAGCAAAACCACGGGGATCTCGTAGTGTTTCAGGAGAATGCTTACCATGGTTAACGGTGGAAAATCGGACAAAGACAGGTGTTTGTTTACCTTTTTCAAATACTTTAGCCCGAGTGTATTTTGATAGAGGTTCACCATCTAACTCACCATAAGATTCAAAGTAGCCATAAGCACCAGCACCACGTGCATGAACAATACGTTCAGGGATTTTCTCACGATCAAAGTGACTGATTTTCTCAAGAAAATCATAGTTTTCAAGTACCATCGGACCACGTTTACCAACGGTTCGAGCGTTTTGGTTATCCGTGACAGGATGACCTTGTTGGTTCGTCAACGTTTCTTTTTGATGATGCTTTTTCATATTCATAGCCTCCTTACTAATCACGTCATTAGTATGAACAATTGCTTAAAACTTATTAGCAAATGGGAAAAATTCTATATATAATAGGGATAAGAAGAAATAGAGGAGGCGCTTTATGCAATTTCATGAAACAGAATTACCAGGTGTCGGTAAGAAAATCACCTTTAAAAATAGTGAAGGAATCTATACTGTTATGATTTTACATCATAGTGGAAAACGAGAATTTTATTATTTAGAGGATGATGACGATGATGAACCTTTATTTTCGACAACTTTTACTTCAGAGGAAACTAAAGAGTTGGCGATCAAATTGCTTGGAAGTCGTGAGGAAACGCCTGAAGAAGACTCTTATGATCAAATGAGCCTCGTTCGGAAAAAGGCACTGGTTAATTGGGTGGATATAAAACAAGGTTCTTGCATGATTGAACGGTCAGTTGGCAGTGCGCAAAACTTGAGTGAAAACGAAGTGTCGATCGTGGCTGTTTTCCGTGAAGATGAACTGTTGTCCAAACCTGCTGATGATGTAGTGATTCATGAAGGTGATACTTTAATGGTACTTGGCCGGAAAAAAGCGGTCGAAGATTTTGAAAAGACCTGTAAGGAATAACAGCTCATGGACTTACCAGAGATGTTATCAGCAGGGTTACTGTTATTATTACTATTTGTGGTCGGGTATATCTCGCTTAAAATTAAAGTTCCCAATGTCATCACGTTCTTATTCGTTGGACTGGTGATTGGGGGCTTGATTGAGGATTCGCATATATTAAGTTTTGCTGGAGAAGTAGGCATTATTTTATTGTTCTTTATGTTAGGTATGGAATTTCCTTTAAAACAGTTAAGTCAAGTAGCTAAAAAGGTGTTTAAAGCAGGTATTCTTGATGTCATACTCAGTTTCGGTGTGGCTATGGGCATTGCTTTGATGTTCGGTGTCGACTGGATTACGGCGATGCTGATCGGTGGTGTGGCTTATGCGACTAGTTCCTCAATCACCGCAAAATTACTAGAGGGTAGTAAGAGAATGGCGAACAAAGAGTCTGAATTTATGTTAGGCTTGTTAATCTTTGAGGATATAGTTGCGCCTGTTTTAGTCGCGATTTTAGTAGGATTAACAGCTGGTTCAGCGATTACTGCGGGTTCTATTAGTTTGATTTTGTTACAAGTATTACTTCTTATGGCGGGAGCCGTTCTCCTATCATTATGGGTGATGCCGAAGTTTCGTCCGTTTGTTGATCGTTATATGAACGAAGACTTTTTTGTACTGTTTGTCATAGGCTTAGCCTTAACATACGGTGGTTTAGCGTTATATTTAGATCTTTCTGAAGTGTTGGGCGCTTTCTTGGCTGGAATTGTATTAGCCGAGTTAAAACGGACAGAAGAAATGGAGCATTTAGTTATAAACTTTCGTGACTTATTATTACCTTTGTTCTTTGTTTATTTCGGTACGAATATTGAATTAACAGAAGGGATTCCAATGGTTCCGCTGTTATTGGTCCTATTGGTTTGGTCAATTATTGCTAAGTTAGCAGTAGGTTATTGGGGCGGACAATCGTATGGGATGTCAAAACGTGTTTCTTTAAGAGCCGGGTTATCCTTTACACAGCGCGGTGAATTTTCTATTATTATCGCTGCTTTAGCATCACAAGAGATCATGGCATTTAGTAGTGTGTTTATCTTAATGTCAGCTTTAATTGGTGTCGTATTATTTCAAAACGCACCGAAAATGGCGAATCGAGTTTTCCCTAAAAAACCAAAAGCACAGTCGACATAATATAATAAAGTCGAAGTAGCGCGCTACTTCGACTTTATTCATCTTGGTTAAAAGGTTTATTCATACGTTCAACGGATTCATCTTCGGCATTCAAATATAATGTTCGTGTTGGGAAGGCAACAGAAACATCTTCTTCTGATAAGATGTCCATGATTTGTAAGTTAATATCTTCTTTAATTTTGATATATTCTCCCCAATCCGTCGTTTTCGTAAAGAAATAAAGCATAATATCTAAACTACTACTATTATATTCAGTAAAGCGCACGGCAATTGTTTCTGGATCAATATCATTATGATTCTCTAGTAGTTCACGAATACGTTTAACTACAGTCTCAAGCTTCTCTTTAGGTGTACTATATTCAACACCTAAGTTAAAGTAAATACGGCGCTTGCCCATTTCACTCCAATTTGTAATCGGTTCGTTTGATAGTGTTGCATTAGGAAGTGTCACAAGTGATTCAGCGAAAGTTCTCACTCGTGTACTTCTAAATGTGATATCTTCAACGAAGCCCTCAACGCTAGGGGTTTCTATCCAATCACCCATCGTGAACGGCTTTTCTGTGATAATCACAACGCCTCCAAACAAATTTTTGATCACTTCTTGGGCCGCAAGTGCAAAGGCTAATCCACCAAGGCCGAGTCCTGCTACAAAGCCGCTTACATCATAGCCAAATTCTTGTGCGATAATGCTTAGACTGATGGCAATGACAATAAATCGAATCGCTTTAGATAAGAAAGGAATTAAGATTTGGTCAATCTCTAAATTGATTTTGTCGTTCACTTTCATCAGCAATAACGAGGAGCTTGAAGCTAAATTATAGAGTCCCCAGGTAATCACAATGATGACAGATGAACGGATGAAGTGTTCGAATAATTCATTGTCTTGTTCGAGAAAGGGAACATAATAAACAGCAATATAAACCCCGACAATGACAAATAACCATCCGACCGGCTTTTCATATGATTTTACAATATAATTGAGTAGATCTGATTTGGTTTTATGAGTCACAGCTAAAATGAGTTTGAAAATATACTTCGCAAATAATCTTCTTGCGATTAAAAAGCCGAAAAATATGGCTGCAGCAATCATTAAGCTGTACCAATGTTCATAATGAAATATGTATTCCCAAAATCGCCAGTTCATATTGAGAGCTCCTTGTGATCATGCTTTTAATGCTAAATTTATCATACTACAGCGTTTAAGAAACTTAAAGGCTACTCCTTAAAATAAGAAGTAGCCTTTCTGTTATTAGGATACTGTTTGTGCTTCGATCGCACGGATAAAACGGTCAGCTGTTGAACCACTGGATTGTGGGTTTTGCCCCGTGATAATGTTATGATCGCGAACTGAATAATCGCTCCACTTATCACCACGTTCAAAGTTTGCACCTTGTTCACGCAATTTCGATTCAAGCATGAAAGGCATGTATTCATCTAATTGCATTTCTTTCTCTTCTTCATCTGTGAATGCTGTTAGGTTCTTGCCTTTGACAATAGGTGTTCCATCTTCATAGGTCACATTGACTAATCCAGCAGGACCATGACAAACAGAACCGATGACTTTATCTTTTTCAGCGTATTGCTGTAAGACGTATTGTAACGTTTCATTGTCTGGTAAGTCGAACATTGTGCCATGTCCACCTGGTAAAAAGATACCATCAAATGCATTTGCGTCTGCTTTGGATAATTGTTCAGTATTTTCTAACGCTGTTTCAGCAGCTTTCCATTCTGGTCGGTCTTCAATACTATTTGGATCAAGGGGAACTTTGCCACCCACAACACTAGTCACTTTCACATCATATCCTTGTTCTAGAAACTTAAGATAAGGAACCGCGAATTCTTCTAGCCATAATCCTGTTTTGTGATCTTCTGTGATCGTTTCGTGATTAGTTAAAATCATTAAGATTGAATTTGCCATGGTAATTCCTCCTTTTCTAATTTCCTTTGTAACATGTTGGTTTAGCGAGAATCAAAATGTATGTTTGAAGCCCCTTAGCAAAGTTGCGGCGGAATATTGAAATTTGTATTAAATGTATAAGGTGGTGCTGGTGGAATGGAAGGGATGCCTCCATAAGCTGGTGGATTAGGCACGTAATTAAAGTAAGAACAGCCGTCAATACTTGGTCCGTGCGCCCAACGCCCTTCAGCACTTGCATTTCCTTGTGAAAAATTGTAGAAGTCATAAGCCACTGACTTCAATTCTTGATTAGAAGGGAAGGTCGACGGAACCACAACACCTTCACGTTCTTCAAGCTCTTGTAAGGCGGCTAACCACATATTCTGGTGCATGCGATCGCGAGCAATTAAGAAAGATAACATATCTTTGACGCCACGGTCGTTCGTCATTTCATATAAACGAGTGGCTTGAAGGCGTCCTTGTGACTCCGCCATAACATTCGCGCGAAAATCGGCAATCAAATTGCCACTTGCTCCAATATAATCTGCCGTCCAACTGTAACCATTACTGTCTTGTGGCATAGCGCCAAGTCCTGAAACGATGGCGTGCTGAGGGTTCATGCCGCCAATAATGGCAGCCATAGCAGGGTCTTCAGAAGCTTGCTCAAGAGTACCTGCTGGTGCATCATCTAATAGACGAGCAATCATTGTCGCTAACATTTCAACATGTGCTAATTCTTCTGTCCCAACGTCATAAAGTAAATCCTTATACTTTCCTTCCATACGCAAATTAAATCCTTGGAATAAGTATTGCATCGCAACTGAAATTTCTCCGTATTGCCCGCCTAAAATTTCTTGAAGGCGTCTAGCAAACAGAGGATCAGGTCGTTCGGGTTTAGCTTCGAACTGCAATTCCTTCACATGATAAAACAATAGATGTCACTTCCTTTTCCTTCAGTGTCATTCTATATCTATGCGTATGTGAAGGCGTTTGTCCCTATTCTTTTACTTACCAAGATTATTAAAGCAACTTACGTTTGGGTTTTTGCCTAGTTGGATCCGTTGTATGCAAGATACTTGGTCTTAGGTCATTGTATGGAATAGGTGAACGGAAAAGGGTTAATAAAAAAGCACGACCATCAAATGGAATAAATGGCCATAAATATGGAACATCAAGCGTCTTGGTCTTAATTAATAAAAGGATCCATAAAGTTATAATTATAATAAAACCTGTCGAACCAAAAGCGGCGGCACCCGTTAAAAAAATTAATCTAAAAATCCGGTTAGCAAGACTCATTTCATAACTTGGTGTCGCGTAGCTCCCGATGACTGCAGCAGCAATATATAGGATTACTTCATGTGTGAACAATCCAACTTCTACTGCAATCTCGCCAATGAGAATGGCTGAGACAAGTCCGAGCGCGGTTGCTAAAGCGCTAGGGGTATGAATTGCTGCCATCCTCAATATTTCAACCCCGACTTCAGCTAATAAGAACTGAACAAATATAGGGATTTGCCCAGGTTGTTCAATGCCAATGAATTGAAAATTTTCGCCTCCTAACTGTTGATCCGTTGCGAGTAAATACCACATCGGTAATAGAAAAAGAGCAATGAGAATCGCTGCGAATCGTACCCAACGAAGGAACATCCCGACAACAGGCGATTGGCGATATTCCTCAGCATGTTGCAAATGATGCCAAAAAGTTGTTGGACAGATCATGACACTCGGTGAACCGTCGACAATGATTAAAACATGTCCCTCTAATAAATGCACACTTGCTGTATCACTACGCTCGGTATAACGGACGAGTGGATAGGGGTTGAGCCGTTTGCCAAATATATATTCTTCAAGTGTTTTCTCTCCCATAGATAACCCATCGACTTCAATGGCCTCGATCGATTGTGTAAGTTTATCTACTATATCCTGATCCGCAATGCTATCGATATAGGCGATGGCAATATCCTTTTTCGACCTTGTCCCAACTTGCATATATTTCATATTAAGTGAACGGTCGCGAATGTGACGACGTATGAGACCGGCATTGAAGACAATCGTTTCCACGAAACCATCACGCGGTCCTCGTACAACCCTTTCTAGGTCAGGTTCTTGGGGCGAACGTATGGAATATTCTCGTGTATCGACTAAAATGGCTTCATCACAATCTTCAACAATGAATGCAGATTGACCTGATAGGACTTGAGTGATGACCGTTTCGAGATCATCTGTCGTTTCAACTTCTTGGTGTGGAATGATAGATTGAGTTAACGTATCAATTGGGTCCTTTTTTAGGTCAGACGTCTCCACATTGTTCAAACTCTTGATTGTTTCAACTAAAGAATAATTATTAGCAAAACCATCTACATAGAAGAGAGCCATTTTTCGTTCAGCGTGGACGAGTTGATGATGAATGACATCAAAATTATCATCAACACGAAGTTGTTCTTTTAGAAATTGTACATTTTTCTTAAAATCTTTATAAACGGGAGAGGAGTTGTCTTGTGTTCCCATGTGTTCACCTTCTTCATAAATGCTTAATGTTAGTATGAAGAGGGTATGACGAACTTATACGTGATGGTGTGAAGAGAGGGATTAATGTGAGATGTTTTTTCCGAATCGGAATTGTCTTATTTTCCATACCAGCAATATTAGGATTTGGTGAAGCGGGGAGGACGGGGTCAAATCATGAGCTACTCGTATACAGTTTGCTGTTCGGCTTATTTTTGATTCAAGTTGGATTAGTGGGTTATTGGCGTTATGAATCGTCTAAATTATGGCGTGTTAGTTTGCTTATATTATGGACGGGAATTCCTTTTCTCATGATTAGTCAGTTCGTTTCGTTGCTGGATTTAGCTAATGAAGTTGAGCAAAATGTGTTGTCTCAACATGGAATATTATTACCCATTGGAATATTGTCATTAGGATTTCCAGTCGGCCTGATGTTATGGGGATATGCTATTAATCGAGAGCTAACATTTTTAGGAATTGGTTTATCAATTTCAGCCTTGGTCATGGTAACAGGTCTATTAATAACGCCAATGATTCACCACAGTGGTATCATTCTTGTTTCAATTTGCTTGTATGGGGTATCGAATCGGTTGTTTCAATAAAAGTTTTTTAAGTCCGTTGTTGAATTGCGATCCGCTTTCGGTGGACGCTTTCACCCATAGGGCACAAGTGCAACATCTGCTCAATCTCACTACGTTCGTTTTTCACAGTGTTTTCTATGCAGGGGCACGGCTCGAGCCTCCTCGGAACTAAAGGAACTTCGGCTAACTACCGGACGTCCTGTCCGAACGCCGAAGTGACCCACATCCTGTGGGCCTCTGGGGGTCTCGAGACACGTGCTATTCCCGTGACGGCCCGGACGGCCTAATGTGGACGTTGGTCACAGGACGTGACCGCTTTTAGTCGACCAGGAGTCGCCACCTTCGCTTCTCACAATTCAACAACGAAGTGCTCAACCAATGTCATTCAACTCTAACATTAATAAATTCTAATAAAAAAATCTCCCGGGAAGTTCCCGAGAGATTGTGGGTTTATTAGTTCATGCCACCCATATCTTGCATCATCATATCATTCATCATCTGATTTAATTCTTCAAAACTAATTGTTTCTTCATTTTCTGGATCAATACTAAATTCAACATCACCGTTACGGTTGCTGTAAGTCGTTTGCACATTCATGTAAAATTGCATCGACTCATCTGATTCTGGATCTTCAAATAACAGATCAGCTTCAATAGTATCTTCTTGAATCTGGTCATCTTCAATCACCATTGACATATCAAATTGTTCAACGGTTAAGACTTCATCCATTTCTTCCATCATGGAATCGAAATCTTGATTAAATGTATCTACCTCTTCTTGAGTGAACATTTCATCAAACTCTTCCATGAAGGCTTCCATTAAGTAACGAAAATCTTCTTGTGTAATTGACACAGAATAACGATCTTCTTCTTGTGTAAAGTCGCCTTCATCTTTTTGTTCGATGAAATCATCAGCAATAGTTTGTGCGCGTTGTTGCATTTCTTCCTGATCCATCTCAGGCATGTCTTGACCTTCTACTTCTTGCATGTTCTGTAAGTCCATCTTCACAAGTTTCCCTTTAGCTTCTTCAGGAATTGGGAACATCATGCCTAAGTTATCAGCTAAACTATCTGTACTCATATACATGATCTGGTTTTCTAAGTCTTGTAAGAATGGAAGCTGGACATCTAGAGATAATGGCGGAATCGAACCGCTAATATCCATGACCACTTCTTGCATTTGTGCTTCTTGATCATATGTTTGGTCAACTTGTAGTTCAAAATCATTTAACATACTCGTAACTTGGTCAAACATTGGATCATTCATATTGCCACTTAACTCAAAGTCCACTGTTGATGACGATTCATAACTTTCAGCGTTCATCATGTTATCGAATGCGTCAACGACAACTTCCTTATCACTACGTTCATCTCCACACGCCGCTAGCACAACAAATAGCACCAATACAGCTGTGAGTAATACTTTCTTCATCTTGTTACCCCTCTCCTAAATAATGACAACTTAATCATACCATATTTTCAACTCATATAGTGTTGAAAACAGTAAATTCTTTTATATAAATTTTACCTTTTTTTTGCTACATGCCTGGGCTGGTGATAAATGTTAACTTTTTCTTACCTGCTGTTATATGAGCGGGGGTTTGGATATAATTTTCACCATCTGTGTCCACTTGTAATGTTCGATCCGACTCAATGACAACATTTTTCGCTTGAAAATGACGAATTTGGCTAAGTTCTTTTGTACGACTGAAGACATTTTTCAACGACAGCCATTCTTTAATGGTGTTCATATTTGATTCCTCAACAATGACAATATCTAAGCGTTCATCGCTAAAGTCTATTGTTTCAATCGGGAAATGATGTGTTCCGATGAAAGATCCATTCATCACAAGTAACATGGCGGCATCGATTTCATAATCTTCACCGTCAGCTTTGACATAAAATCGTTTCGTATCGCCTTCTTGAAAAGACTGAATAGCACTAATGAAATAACTTAATGTCCCGAATGATTCCTTTAACTCTTGATCAATACCTTCAGAGGCATCAGTAATAAGACCCATCCCAGCAAAGTTTGTGTAAAAGTGATTGTTAATTTGAGTAATATCAACATCTGTTGTCTCATTATGATTGATGACCGGTCCAAATTTTTTGAGGTTCTGTGGCAGTCCAAGTGTACGTGAGAAATCGTTACACGTACCTCCAGGGAGTAACAAAATAGGCGGCATGTCATCTAGTTCAGCTAATTCGTTAACGGCTGTATGTAAAGTGCCATCGCCTCCGTACAAAATTAACAAATCATACTGTGAAATCGTTTGGCAACAATCTTTTAGTTCTTGTTCTGATTCTGTTTGAACGAGGTCGATAGCTTTGATTTGAGTAGCTAATATTGGCATGGTTTGTTTTAACATCGTATCTTTTTCTTGGACGTTTTTATTGCCATTAAATAAAAATAACGCGTGACGGTAGTGCATGTAATCACCTCTGTATGGTATTAATTCCCCTTTTAGTGAATTTGAAACAGGCAAAAGAAATAAGTGTCTTCACAGAAAAACTCATCTGTTCAGTCATTTTACTATAAACTGTATATAAAAGTTATTATAGTTTCTGAAAATGATCTTTTAAATTTTTAAATAAACCACTTATTGAGAATCTATTTTACGTTAAAATGGGTATATAACTATTGTAAGGTCATTACACCACTACTTGATTAGAAGTAAAAGGGGAGAGTTCTGTGTCGGTATTACAAACAAACGGGTTAACGAAGCGTTTTGGTCAAGTCGAAGCCTTATCTGGAGTCGATTTGGAAGTTGATAAAGGAGAAATCTTCGGTTTTATTGGCCCTAATGGTGCCGGGAAATCGACAACGATTCGAATTTTATTAGGTATTTTGAAAGCAACAGCTGGGGAAGCGACTATTTTTGGTCAGGATGTTTGGCATGATGCTGTTAAAATTCATAAACGCATAGCGTATGTACCAGGTGATGTTAATTTATGGCCTAATTTAACAGGTGGTCAAGTGATTGATTACTTAGTTCATTTGCGAGGTCAAAAGGTGAATCAGGAACGGAAACAACACTTGATTGAACGTTTTCAGTTGGATCCGACAAAAAAATGCCGTACCTATTCGAAAGGGAATCGTCAAAAAGTAGCTTTAGTGGCAGCATTTGCAGCGGATTGTGATTTATATATTTTAGATGAACCGACCTCAGGGCTCGATCCCCTTATGGAACGGAAATTTCAGGAACTTATTTTAGAGGCAAAAGCAGAAGGAAAAAGTGTACTACTGTCGAGTCATATATTATCTGAAGTCGAGAAACTATGTGACCGTATTGCGATTATTCGTGATGGTGAAGTGATTGAAACCGGGACGATGTCAGACTTGCGCCATTTAACGCGGACGCATTTATATGTCGAAACAGAAAAAACGTTGGTCTTACCAGATCAAGGGATTCACGAATGGAAAGAAACGGACTGGGGTTACCAATTTCAAGTTGACCGGGAAGTATTAGATGATGTGATGCAAGCCATTGCACAAGCTGGAGTGACGAAAATTGAAAGCGCCCCACCTACTTTAGAGGACTTATTTATGCGCCATTATGATGTTGGAGAGGGTGACGTCTAATGCGAGCTTGGTTTAGTCGAACGGGGTCTATATTGTTATGGCAATTGAAACAAGATCGATTGAGATTAGTCATATGGCTGGTTCCTATTATAGCTGTCACTGTTTTAACAGCCATCTTATTTGAAGGATTATATCCAGATGAAGGAGATCGTCAACGTTTGGCGCAATCTGTATTAAATCCAGCGATTACGATGTTGTTAGGACCAGCTTATGGTGTCGAACAGTATGATATTGGCGCGATTATGGCACATCAAATGTACTTATTCACAGCGTTAGCAACTGCAATTTTTAGTATTTTAACAGTATCGAAACATACGCGTGAAGAGGAATCTCTTGGTCGTATGGAAATCATCCGTTCACTTCCAACAGGACGTTTGGCTCCATTAGCTGCGATTATGATTCACCATACTTTGTCATTTGTCGTATTGGCCTCTGGTGTAGGGGCTGGATTGTACTTATTATCGGTTGCCTCGATTTCGTTTGAAGGTGCTTTGTTATATGGCGTAGGAATAAGTGCTGTTGGTCTATTTTTCGCTGCTGTTACAGCTGTTTGTGCGCAATTAGCTGAGTCATCCAGAGGTACCATTAGTTTAGCGTTTTTTGTGTTGATTTTTTCTTATGCGATTCGGGGACTCGGTGATGTATCATACGACGGTTTATCATGGTGGTCGCCACTCGGATGGATGCTTGAGACACGTGTGATGGTGGATAATCATTGGTGGCCAGTCACGCTGTTATTGGTAATGGCATTATTATTAACGGGTCTAGCACTTTATTTGAATGCAAAACGTGATTTAGGAGCAGGATTATTACCAGCACGACAAGGCCCACGAAACGCTTCGAAATGGTTACAGACTCAAGTTGGTTTTACAGTGACGATGCAACGAGTCTCGATTATTGCTTGGGCCGTCGGTATGCTGATTTTCGGAGCTACCTATGGTTCCGTGTTAGGCGAAACAGGAACGTATGTAGCAGAAATTGAAATTATGAAAGAGATGCTTAACATTGATCAATTAACAGGTCGAGCCTTAATTGAAGAATTCGTTTCCATGCTAGCTGTTATCATTACGATTTTTGCGACAGTGCCAGTCATTTTATCCATGTATCGATTGGCTAAAGAAGAAAAGTTAAACCGGTTAGAATCTGTTGTCGCAACGGCTACATCAAAACAATCATTACTCGGTATTCATTTAGTGATTGGTTTATTGTATAGTCTGATTGTCGTCAGTGCTGCTGGTATTGGTATGGGGCTGATGGGTCAGAGATCAGTTGATGGATTGCAGTTTATGACAGTTTTCGAAACGATGATGGCGTACTTACCTGCAATTTGGGTAATGTTAAGCCTTGCAGCCTTATGTGTTGGCATTGGAAGATGGTTATGGATCACTTGGGCCTATTTAGGTTATTCCTTTGTTGTCGTTTATTTGGGTGGTGCTTTAGAATTTCCTGAATGGATGAATAAACTGTCACCTTTTGAATGGGTGCCAAGTTTACCTGTAGAGGATTTTAAACTGATTAATGTTTTAATCTTAACAGGTATAGCAGTTCTTATAAGTCTGCTCGCACTCGCTAGTTATCGCAGGCGAGATTTAGCTGGATAAGATGTATAAATCATTCCTTTTGACACATGATAAGCGTTAGAAGGAGTGATGACATTATGGAGAATACGATCAAAAATTTAATGAGTTCAAACATCGTATCGGTTACATCTGATCAGACTGTACAGGAAGCGGCGGCATTAATGGAACAAAATGATATTGGTGCCATTCCAGTTATCGAAAATGGTCAGCTAAGAGGGATTGTGACGGATCGTGATATTACACTTCGAGCAACGGCAAAGAATCAACAAGGTAACTGCCCGATTGGCCAGTGTATGAGTGATCAAATTGTATCAGCTGATGCAAGCATGGATGTACATGAAGCAGCGCAGATGATGGCACAAAATCAAATTCGTCGTTTGCCTGTTACAGAGAATGGTCAAGCTGTCGGTATGCTATCGATTGGTGACCTCGCTCAGCAAAACATATATCAAAATGAAGCGGGAGATGCTTTGTCGAATATTTCGATTCCGAAAGCGAAACAAGCAAATGCCCAGGCTCAGGGTCAAGCCCAGGCACAACAGATGCAGCAAGGGCAACAAGCGCAACAAGCACAAGCGCAACAGGCCCAGCAAGCGCAACAAGCACAACAGGCTCAACAAGGACAAATGAATCAACAAAGTCAATCAATGAATAACTCACAAAAGAATCCAGGCATGCAATAAGAAAAAAGGCGATCCCGCGAATGGGTCGCCTTTTTACTAGTTATGATCGCTATGATCTTCGTCGTGACTTTCTTCATTAGACTGGTCTTCATCTAATTCTGCCTCACCAACAGCGAGTGCTTGCTGAGGCATCGTATGTTGATCAACTGCTGTAACATGAGCAATCATGTGATAGACCGCGTCTTCTTCGAATGTATAATTGGCTTCATAGACACCTTCTTCGGTGAAGGAGCCCTCAATCATGTCGCTTTCTTCTTTCGAGCCTTCTTGCCAAACTTCAAACTCAACCTCGTCAGCTTCATTAACATTGTTACCATCATGAGTGACGTGAGCTGATAAAGTGACATCGCCTTTTGAGACATTTTGTTCAGTTAAGATTTCAACTTCTAGTGGTGCTAATGAATCGGGTTCAGATGACTCCTCAGTTTCCTCATTACCACAGGCTGATAATATGATTAGAATGATAGCCATTAGACTAATAAGCTGTTTTGACAATCGGAACACTCCTATTAATTAGTGAATTTTTCATATGGTTAATGTATCATGATTTATAAGTTGAATGCACAAGTATGTGTGAACGTTTTGCGGAAAATAAATGACGAAATACTGACACAAATGAGGTGACAAGATGAAACAAGATTTCTCTCAATACGATGGGGTAGGATTGAAACAGTTGACCGATCAAGGTGAAGCCTCATCTTATGAAATTCGAGCACATTTTGCCAACAAGATTAAACAATTGAATCCATTATTGAATGCGGTCGTCCATGATATGACCGATTTACCGGCTGAAGCGAAAGATGATGCTCAGAGTCTCTTGTCAGGCTTACCGATTTTGATTAAAGATTTAAACCCTGTGAAAGGACAGCCATTCACTAATGGCTCGAAATTATTGCATGATCACATCGCACCAGCTGATGATTGGTTTGTACAGAAATATCGGCATGCTGGTTTACATATTCAAGGTAAAACAAACACCCCGGAATTCGGTTTTACGCCAATAACCGAGCCGACACTTTTCGGTCCAACTCGTAACCCTTGGGACTTAACGCGCTCGCCAAGCGGGTCGAGTGGTGGCGCTGCTGCTGCAGTTGCCTCTGGCATGGCTCCGTTTGCACATGCTAGCGACGGGGGCGGTTCGATTCGTATGCCAGCCGCGATGAATGGTTTATTTGGGTTTAAGCCATCTCGTGGCCTGTCACCTATTCCACCCTATATTAATCAAATCTCAGTTAACCATGCCGTAACACGATCTGTGCGTGATAGTGCTGCTTTATTAGATATAATTAAAGGTGGGACGAACCAAGACCTGTACCCGACTCTTCGTTCTGACGAATCTTTTTCAAAATCACTTCAGCATAAAGTGAAACCATTAAAAATTGTGGTGACGCCTGACTGGCATGGTCAAGTTACGATTGATCAAGAGACTAACCAGGCCTTTGAGAAAGCGAAAAGATTACTAACTAACCTAGGGCATGAAGTAGAAGTCATTAAACCAAGATTCGATTTTCATGATTTTACTGCTCAATTTATGAATGTATGGATTGCCTCTGGAGCTGTGGCTATTGAACATCTTGGGTCGCTTGTCGGACGTAAGCCTTCGAGTGATTTACTTGAGTCAGTCACCTACGATTTGTATCAGCAAGGCTTAAAGATGTCAGCTTTCGAATATGAAGAGTCACGCGTTCGGATGCAATTACTCTCGAAGTCATTTGCGGATATTTTCAACCAATATGATGTTCTCATGATGCCTGTCATGAATCAATCAACGTTTAATACAGGTGATATGGTACCTGAAACAGTCGCTGAAATGACCGACATCATGCTTCATAATTGTAGTTTTACTCAAATCGCTAATGCCAGCGGACAACCAGCTATGAGTGTGCCAATTGATTGGACACAGGAAGGTTTACCAGTTGGCATGCAGTTTCAGTCAGCCCTAGGTCAAGATCATCTATTACTTCAATTGGCTCAACAATTAGAAACAGCGAATCCTTGGTTCCATCAGTATGTTTCACTCGAGCGGTCTTTAAACACTATGACCTAAATCATCTAAAAGCTTTTGAAGGCTACTTGTGAAGTGTTCGCGATTCTCATTAGAAAAAGCTTTTGGCCCTTTCGATCGTTCACCACTTTGTCTGGCGAGGGCATTTAGATAACGGGATTGTAGGAGTCCATCAATATTATCGTCAGTATAAACCATACCTTTGTGATGGATCGCATGAGCTCCTTTTCCAAGCACGAGAGAAGCGAGTCCATAATCTTGGGTGACAACGAGATCGCCCTTTTGGACATTCTGGATGATCTTGTAATCAGCAGCTTCAGATTCTGAATCGACATAAATCGCGTCGACTCCTGGTTGTTGATCGTTGGGAGAGAAGTGGGCAAAACTTTTGACCATAATGACCGGAATATGATGTTTTAAGGCTTCCTCTATTGTTTCATGTGTAACTGGGCAAGCATCAGCATCAATCAAAATATTCATAAACATGGCACCTCTTTTTTTGAGAATAGGATAAAAGAAATAGGTAAAAAAGTGTGTATTTTTGTCGATATAAACAGTATAATAGTCTTAATATATAAATTATTAATAAAGGTGGGAGAAACATGGCTGAGATGTCGAAATATATTATCTTTGAACTTAATAGTGAACGATTTGCGATTAATATTCAACAGGTAAGGTCGATTGAGAAATTGCCAGAGCTTACAACAATGCCACAGATGCCCGAATCGATGAAAGGTATTTTTGAATTAAGAGGTGCCATTACACCAGTTATTGATTTAAAAGAGAAGTTGGAAATGGGCCAGGCTAATAATGATGAAGAAACACGGATCTTAATTCTAACCATTGATGAAAAGCCGTTAGGTGTAATTGTTGATAAAGCAACAGAAGTCGTGGATATTGATGAAAGTACCATTGAAGCTCCACCAGAAATGGTAGCAGGAGTCGATCGTGAGTACATAACAGGAGTCGCGAAAAGTGGAGAACAACTCATCGTTATTCTTGATTTAGATCGTATTTTATATTACGAAGAATACAATGTTAGTTAATAATTTAGTTATTTAATCCCTTTATGACAAGTGTTCAGACGCTTGTTGTAAAGGGCTTTTTTGTATTGAGGTTGACAGTTATTAAATTAAGTGTAAACTAGAACCCAGTACATTACATAACTAATGCACTAACTTACATCGAATAAAGGCAGGCGAATCGATGTTAAATCATAAGAGTATGAAACCCATTTATGTGCAAATTGCCGAATGGCTTGAGAATGAAATCTTAAACCACCGCATTCAAGCACACGATAAAATGTATTCGCAATATCAGCTGGCAGAACTGTTTAATATCAATCCTGCAACAGCTGGAAAAGGGATCACAAAGTTGTTGGATGATGACTTAATCTACAAAAAAAGAGGGTTAGGGACATTTGTGTCAGACGAAGCGCGTTTAAGAATAATTCAAAAACGCAAAGAAGAGACATTACAAACGTTAATTGATGAATTAGTTCTAGAAGCTGATTATCTAAATGTAAGTGATGACGAATTAATTGAACGGATTAACCAGGCACGTAAAGGAGGAAGTTATGATGGCTGAGATTGAACTGAGTGATGTGATGAAACGCTATCGAAACCAGGAAGCAATTTCTTCGCTCACATTAAGTATTCCTGATCAAAGTATAACGGGACTAATTGGACCGAATGGTGCTGGAAAGACAACATTACTTAATTTAATGGCTGGAATTGAAGCCGCAACAGAAGGAGACGTTTCTGTATTTGGAAACGAACCGCTTGAGAATTTAAGTGTTGCAGCCAATCTATTTTATGTACATGAAGACATGATGTACCCGCAAGATTTTCGGATTAGTGAGGTCTATCAAGCCTTCAAAAAGGTTTATCCTAATTGGGATCAAGCATTAGCAGAAAATTTGTCGGATCATTTCAATATATCATTAAAACAAATGCCAATGGACTTATCTAAAGGTCAGGCGAGTACATTAAATGCCATTATCGGATTAGCCGTACAAACACCAGTAACGTTATTTGATGAACCGACAACAGGTATGGATTATGGTGTGAGAAAGGACTTCTATCGAGCGTTGTTAAAATCGTATATTGCTCATCCGCGAACTATTATTTTATCCAGTCATTTATTAAATGAACTAGAAGATCTATTAGAACATGTCATTCTATTAGACCATGGTGAGCTTGAACTTATGATGGAGATGGATAAGTTAAAACAATACGCGGTCGGTCTAGTTGGAGAATATGATTCCATGATTGATCAACAAACGATTCTTTACCAAGATCGGATGGATCTAAATCAACAGTATTGGGTGATCAAGCATCCTGGTGAGGACATGTTACAGGAGCTACGTCAGCACGGTTTTACGATTTCTCCAGTTGCTCCAGCAGATTTATGTGTTTATTTAACCCAAATGAACAGGGGTGATGTCGATCATGTCTTTTAAACAATTAACTTATCGTGACGTAACAAGGCAACAGGTTGGTTTAAAATTAGCTGCATTTCGTCGTGTTTTTTCAACACTTGCCATTTTGCAAATCGTAGGCTTTCTATTTTCGGTTGCAGGCAGTCAACAGGTTGGTGGAAGTACTGACGTAATGAGTTATATGCTCTGGGAAATCAATAGTAATGTTGTTATTATGTTTACGTTACTGTGGGCTTTAGCCACTCTGTTTGGGATGATTACTCGTGATCAACGACAAATGGAGTTTATGTTTGTTACAAATCGTTTTATTAGTCATTTATCGAATATTATTTTTCTAATTATAATGTCGGTTGTAGCAGCCTTTTTCACAGTTGGAATGACTCTGACCATGCAAACGATTGGTTATTTCCTTCATGACCCTTTAATTATTCAATCAGTTTTTACGGTGTTAGATTTAGTGGTGCTATGGGGGATTGTTACGTTACTTGTATTACTCATCTCTATAGCTAGTTATACATTGGCGACGATCATGCAATTACATACATTATTGAAAGTCATTGTTCCAGCCGTTGTAATCGGAGCTTTCTATATGCTCGCGCCGATTCGAAATGTGTTTGGATGGGTTGTGTTAGAGCAATCGGTTTTGATGCTAATGGTTAAGGTATTGATGGTTGCTTTAATGCTATCTGCAGTTGTCTTGTTTGGTGTCAAACGGTTGGAGGTGAGACGATGAACGTAACGGCATTGTTAGTTTTATTACTATTATTAGCTATTTCACTTGCGCTTGGTTTAACGATGGAGAAATGGCAAAAAACATCCTGGTTTCGAAGTCGATTTCTGATGATTTATATCGCTTGTCTAGCAGTAGGGTTCGTTACGTACTTCGTGTTTGTCGCTCCTTCTCAAGCGGAAGTAGAAGGGCAAAGTCAGTCGTTAACGCCTGGTGAGGTAAGTGAAACCATCTCTGATCAGGGTATTAGTGTTTTAGAGGATATGTTATCGGCA
The DNA here is from genome assembly GCF_030812915.1 of Alkalibacillus salilacus. GTDB lineage: Bacteria > Bacillota > Bacilli > Bacillales > Alkalibacillaceae > Alkalibacillus > Alkalibacillus salilacus. The sequence goes on along the minus strand of NZ_JAUSTQ010000004.1, from coordinate 186,408 downwards.
GAGGAATGGACAGTACCACTCGATCAAAGTTTGAGTTTAGAGCCAATTAATACCGGTCTTAAAACAGGACAGTTTTTGATTGTAAATGAAAATGATACATTATCTAATCAAGCTTCTGTCAAACTATATCGTCCACCTTCTTTAGTTGTTCGGGGTAAGCAATTACCAGTCGATTTTCCGTCTGTAAATACCACGATTAATGATGGACAAATTCAATTTGAGGAGGAAAGATTGGAGATCGAATATGTGACGCTAGGGCATTCACTGTTTTTAGAGTACTATAATGGTCATAGTGATCGTCAGAATGATCGCCAGAATAGTGGGATTTCAGTTAGTAATTTTTCTGTATTAGTTGTAGAAGTACCACCTGGTGTTGAGGTCGAGAATGAGTTAAATATCACTCCGGTTGATCTGGATTAAGTTAAAGCCCTAGTCCTTACGCATAAGGACTAGGGCTTTTTTGGATTAAAAATTAGTCATGGAAATTGGTTGATACCTTGTTCGGAAAATATCGTCAATAATATGAACGTGATCATCATGAGATAATTCGACTTTTCCATAGAGATAAAGTTTCTGGACGTCAACTACGCCTAATAACAGGCTCGTTAAATCAGAAATGTCAATTTTAATAATTGTGTCTGCTTTTGCCCCATGAATGACAGCTGGTTTGCCGTTTGTGAAAGCGACAGTCACTTCACCATCATTCGTAGGATACATGGAGTCTGTCACTTGGAACGTTACTGTGTGATTGGCGTTATTAAAATTGTGTTGTTTAAGTTGATTGAAAAAGCGCTCAACGTTAATAATCCGATACATTAAGCCGAGTCCAGATGTATTGGTTTGATGATAAACGAAATTAACCAGGTTGTCTGATCCATCACGGGCATCGGTGAAAAAGTGATGAAGCGTATCATCTTGCGTTGGTACGGAAATACGGTTCACTTGGTCTTTTTGAGTATGGAAAAACGTCGATAACTGATGTAAAGCATCACGGTTCGTATATATGAATTCATGAATTGTGATGTTACTGGATAAGAAGTTGTTCACTTCACGTTTTTTGAACGAGAAGATCGCATAGCCTGTAACGACTCCATTTTGTTTAACACCAACGATTTTAATATCGAATTGTTCAAATGGGCGTTTATACTGGAAACCTTCCTTTTTCATGACTCCATGGTGTTGTTCTGCGAAACGATTATAACAAACGACAAGATCATCTTTGTCCTCATGTGTTAAATAAGTGATGTCATCTTTTTTGCTAAAGTTAGGGAAAGCGTGCGGTGCAATGTTATAAACATCCTTTTTCTTGCCGTAGCCAAAGCCCATTTGATAATAGAAGTCTGGACGAAAGGCATATAAAGTTGCGAGCGAAAACCCACGCTTGTCATAATGATCAAGGAAATAATCGACTAATGATTTCGCGACGCGTTCCTTTTTATGTAACAAATCAACGGCCACAGAACTAAGTCCACCAACTGGTAAGAATGTTCCGAACACATTCATTTGAAAGTCAAACAGTTTCATGGAGCCAATTAATTGGTTTTGTTCAAAGGCGCCATATGGAACAACCAAGTTGGTTTCTTGGAAAAATGATTTTTCGCGTTCGACTAATCGTTTAATATCTTCTTCCTTCTCGGCTGCATTTGCCGTATAGGCTTGTTCATGTAAAATTATATTATCGCGGAATTCTGATTCATCTAATGGTCTAATCTCGTGCATAACATGGCCTCCTTATTTTACCTTATTATAGACTGAATGGCCTTTAAGTTCCAATAGTTTATGGAAATGAGAGGATTTCATGATTATTTAAGTGCTAAAAATTGAATGACTGTCTAGTAAAAGAGCGACCACCCTTCTGTTTGGATGGTCGCTCTTTAAAAGTTATTGTTGATTTAATTTAAATTCATTAATCAATTTGTTTAATTGTTCACTTGATTCATTTAAATCTTCAGCTGATTCGGATAATGATTGTAGTGCGTTTGTTTGTTCATCAATCGTAGCATTAATTTCCTCATTGGATGCAGCTGTTTCTTGAATATTAGCTGAAATGGATTGAACCGAACCGACCACATGATCTTTGTATTGATTCATCTCTTGAATTGCTTGGACGTTCTGCTCAACACTTTCGGTAATGTTCTGGACCGCTTGGCCAATGTCGTTAAAGACTTGAACCGTTTCATCGACGACTTCGTTTTGAGAATCAGTCGTTGATTTCGCTTCTTTCATCGAATGAATGGCTTCATTGGAGCGCTCTTTTACATCATCAATGATTTTGCGAATTTCTTCTGTTGAATTTGAAGACTGCTCGGCTAATTTCCGAACCTCTTCAGCGACAACAGCGAAACCTTTACCATCTTCACCTGCGCGTGCAGCTTCAATTGAAGCATTTAAAGCTAATAAATTCGTTTGTTCAGAAATATCGTTAATCGTATGAATAAAGTCACTGATTTTTTGGATTTGGTTATTTAATTCTTGGACAACATTTTCGGCTTGATTAAATTGTTGTTTCGATTCATTTGAATATTCAGCGAGCTGATCCATCTGATTTAACCCTTTGTTATTAACGGTAACAGCTTCTTCAGCTAGCTCGTTCATGTTTGTACTACTATCAGAAATAGAATCGATTTGTTCACTTAATTGGTTCATTTGATCCGTCATGGTTTCAAGGTTTTCTGATGATTGTTGCGCACCTTTTGCGATTTCGTTCATCGTGCCTTGAATTTCTTCGTTTGATGCAGTTGTTTCCTCACTGACAGCGCTGAAGTTCTCCGATGATGAACGGATGACCTCGGCTGATTCGTGGGTTTTCTGCAACAACTCTCTCATATGTTGGACCATTTTATTGAAGTGATCATATAAATAACCGATTTCATCATTAGACTGGTGATGAGCTTCGACGGTTAAATCACCGTGAGCGACGTCATCCATTTTCTCACGTAGAGTAGTGATCGGTTTTGATAAACGTCCGCTAAAGATGTAAATTCCTGTACCAAGTACAAGAAGCACGACCACACCAGTGATAAGTTGTTGAATTAATAAATCGTTAAGTGATGCATAAATTTCATCTTCTGGCACGGCAATACCAAATGTCCAGCCTGTCGTTGGCATCGTACGATAATAGACTTGGTTCGTTGTATCATTAGCATCTACTGTGAATTGACCTTGTTCATTTCCTGTTAGTTGATCAGCATAATCACCAAACATGTCTGTTTCGTCAATCGTCGAATTCATTACGAGTGAATCGTCCTGGTGGGCGATGATTTGTCCGTTGTTGTCAAAACCAAATGCCCAGCCTGATTCATAGATTTGAATATCAGAAATGATTTGTTGGATTTGTGTTAAATCGGTATCAGCTGTGACGACTCCATTGAAATTACCTGAACTATCAGTGAAAGGAACAGTCGTTGTGACCATCGTAATTCCACTAGCATCATCATAGTAAGGATTACCCCAAACCGCTTCTTCTGATCCTTCAGCTTGAGTGTACCAATCCCAGCTCGGGTAATCGTAATCCGTTTCTTCGTAGACATCCGTATAAACTAAATCTTCACCGTCTTTATAAACATACGGACCAAAATATTCTCGGTCTTCGTCATATTCGTATGGTTCAAACCAAATGCCTGAGCCATATGTATCAGCATTAGTGGCAATATTATTTTCTAACATTTGTATGTAATCTTCTTCAGATACTGAATCACCAGTAGAAGAAAGCGTACTTGCCGTTGTTTCAGCAAGTTGTTCATGACTGGCGAATCTTTCTTCAATTTGACTAATGGCATCGTCCTGTAAATTCGTGATTCTATGTTCAATTTCCTCATCTAGCTGACTTTTTGAAATATTATAAGACAGAATAAGAAAAATTGAGAGTCCGACCACCATTAAAGGAAGAAAAATAAATAAGAGCTTCCTTTTAAGACTTGATGTTCCCTTCTTCATAACCAACCTCCCGTTAAGTTTGTTTAAAAAATTTTTAACATTAGATAATTTATCACTAAATACCCATTTTGTCAAAATGAGTCGAAAGGTGTTATGAGCATTATAGATCAGAGTCTTGTCAGTTTATAAGGGATGAAGTTAGTTGTGGTAGGACTTAAATAAATAATAGCCAAGTATTTAATGAATTTCATAGAGTTAAATAACGAGGGTGCATAAGTTTATGTATTTCTGTTATTTTATGTGATAAAATTATTGCTAAATTAATTGTTACTTTTATTTCTATTTATGGTGATAAAATATATAGTAAGAGATTTATGACAATGGCATTCATTAAACCTAAGATCAGAAACGCTCAGAAGGTATTCTGGGAGTCCTTGGAGCATATTATAGCCATTGTTATTACTTTTGATATGCTTTTTTCTTTGGTATTAGCTCACGCTGTTTAACTTGTAGAATTTATAAAGGGAGAGTTTCTTAAATAGATGAGATAGTAGAGTTGGGAAGTGAGGATAAAATGAAAAGATTATTTACGAAACTAACCATAATTTTTGTGTTAATTGTTTTAAGCGCTTGTAATAATAGTGATTCAAATTCAAACACCATTTCTGTTTCAGAGACTACAGATAGAGAAAATATTATACTTTCGACTACTACAGATAAATCTTTTGTATTTGATTTTGAGATAGATGATGAATACAAAGAAGTATCTGTATGGATTGAAAAATATGAAGCTGGTGAATTGGTTGATGATCGATTAAGTAATGTAAAAACACAGATAAGTGAAAGTGGTTCGATTGTTTTTTCAAACTCTAAGAATAGTAATACAGAAAATCAACATACATTTAATATTGGAATAGGTAGTAATGGTAGCACAGGGTCAATAAGTGGTTACGACTTAAATTCAAATGATTTGGATAATATGGCAAGTGTGTGGGGGAGTTTTCTAGAAGAACTTAGTGTAGATCAAGACGAATTAGTATTAGCAAACATTGGTTATTCCAATAATGAAAACGGCATGAGCTCTCTTTCAAAAGATTATTATGAAGATCCTGAAGGTAATAATAATGAGTTGAAGAAATATGATGTTGCTTATCTTCTTAAAGCTAAATTTATTAAGTAGAGTAATTTAACTAGATGACAGTTATGGAATTGAATCATTGCCCCATATCAAGTGTCATGACACCAATCAGTCATGGCGTTTTTGTTTGGTCATGAGTCTCAATCTAAAACATATGACGTTTGTCACATAAAACTCCTGACGTTCATGACTATTTAAGCGAGCTGTTTTTTTCTAAGATGAGTGAAAGAAGACTTATCATTGGAGGCAGTTATGGCGAATAAAAAATTAGCTCAACTTAAACAAGACATCAAACCATTTGAAAGCTCCGGTACGAAATCAAGTGTATGGCAATTGGTTAATACATTGCCTCCATTCTTTTTGCTTTGGTTTTTAGCTTATGAAGCGATTTCAGTATCATTGATTTTATCCATTGGCCTATCGGTTTTAGCGGGTGGATTTATGGTGAGAGTATTTATCATCTTTCATGATTGCTGTCATGGGTCGTTTTTTAAAAATCGTAAACTGAATCATTTCATTGGAACGGTTACAGGGATTATCACAATGTTCCCGTATAGGAAATGGAAAAGAGAACACTCCATTCATCATGCTACTAGCAGCAACTTAGACAAGCGGGGTACGGGTGACGTCTGGGTAATGACTGTAGAAGAGTACAAGAAGTCATCAAAGTTGGAGAGGCTTCAATATCGCTTATATAGAAATCCGTTTGTTATGTTCGTGTTGGGTCCCGTTTATTTATTTTTAATAACGAACCGAAGAAATAGAAAAGATGCTAAGAAAACAGAACGCCAAAATACGTATTTGATCAATATTTCAATTATTGGGATCACTGCTCTATTGATTTGGGCGATTGGGTGGACGAGCTTTTTGATTGTTCAATTACCGATTGCGTTTATTGCAGGGTCTCTTGGAATATGGTTGTTTTATGTTCAACATCAGTTTGAGGATTCTTATTTTGAAGATGAATCTGAGTGGGATTATGTTAAAGCAGCTATTGATGGAAGTTCTTATTATAAGCTTCCACGGGTTCTTCAGTGGATCACGGGGAATATCGGCTACCATCATGTTCATCACTTGAGTCCTAAAGTGCCGAATTATAATCTAGAAAAGGTACATGAGTCGATCCCACCTCTGCAACAGGCAACGACGATTACGATGGGAAGCAGCTTGAGATCGATCCGATTTAAGTTATATGATGAGAAGAGTAAGACCTTCGTTCACTTTAAAGAAATTCATGAACGGCTCCAATCTTCTGATAAGGTGTTCACAGAAAACTAAACTTCAGTAAAAGAAAATCATTCACAAAGTGGATGGTTTCTTTTTTTGGTGAAATGGGTGATACTGATAAGAGATTCAAGAAAGGAATTTTTTGATGCAAAATTGGTTTAATTTATTCCCTAAAAATATAAGTTTGAGCATATACGTATGGGTAATTTCGAGCTTATTGCCCTTTTATTTCATTTTTCGGTCAAATACATTGTCGGAAATATTGCTTGGTGTGTTATTGATTGTTATATTCTTTGTTGCGTACCGGCTTTCCTTTCTATCGATTGGAGGGTTTTTGTACATATGTGTTTCAATCATGATGCTGATTAGTGTTGGCATGTCTTTGTTTTATGGATATGTATACTTTTCATTATTTATTGCTTTTTTCATCGGAAATGTGCAACATAAAAGTGGTTTTATTTCGCTTTATGTCGTTCATTTAGTTTTGACCGTTGTTGCTTCGGCATCGAGTTATTTTACACAACAAGAGCTGTTCTTATCTCAATGGCCATTTTTAATCCTAACCATTCTTGGGGTAGTATTGCTACCAATCAATACATACAACCGGAGAAAAAGGCAGAAGCTTGAGGCACAGTTATCCGATGCCAAAGATAGAATTTCACAGCTACTGGTCTTTGAAGAACGTCAACGAATTGCGCGTGATTTGCATGATACACTAGGACAAAAGCTATCTTTGATTGGATTAAAAAGCGATTTGGCTGGACGCTTGATCGACAAAGATCCTGATACAGCTAAAGTTGAAATCCAGGATATCAACCAAACTGCTCGCACAGCCTTAAAAGAAGTCAGAGATATGTTATCGGGCATGCGAATAACGAAGTTTTCTGAGGAGATTAAGCATGTTAAGCAGCTGTTGGAAGCGGCAACAATTCAGATCGATATCCAAGGCGACAAAGAACTAAAACATGCACCCTCGTTAGTAGAAGACGTCATAAGCATGATCTTAAAAGAGGCTGTGAACAATGTGGTTAAGCATAGTCATGCGACACACTGCAATATAACCACTACCGAATCAGCACATGAAACAGTTTTGACGATTGAAGATAATGGCGTCGGAATAGAAACTGAAGGTAGCTCAGCATCCGGCCATGGGGTGAATGGAATGATAGACAGGTTAGAATTTGTGAATGGAAAACTGGAAATCATAAGTGATGAAAATGGAACAAAATTGACTGTGACCATACCCAATGTCATGAAACAGGAGGGTTAAAATGATTCGAATCGTGTTGGCTGAAGACCAAGGAATGTTACTTGGAGCACTAGGTTCTTTGTTGAACCTTGAAGAAGATATGGAAGTAGTCGGCAAAGCCAAAAATGGCGAAGAGTCCGTCCGTCTGGTAAACGAATTGAAACCGGATATTTGTATTATGGATATTGAAATGCCGGTTAAAAATGGGTTGGAAGCAGCCGAGGAAATAGGCGACCAGAAATGTGAAGTCATCATTTTGACCACCTTTGCAAGGGCGGGTTACTTTGAACGGGCACGTAAAGCTAAAGTTAGTGGGTATCTACTAAAAGACAGTCCAAGTGAAGAGTTGGCCAGTTCGATCCGAAGTATTTTAAATGGTCGGAAGGTATATGCGCCAGAGTTAATCGACTTGGTGTATGAGGAAGACAGTCCTTTAACGGAACGAGAAAGTGAAGTCATTGAGTTAATTTCTAAGGGGAAAAGCACCAAGGAAATTTCCAAGGAACTGCATTTAACGAACGGAACAGTGCGTAATTATATCTCGGTTATTTTTGATAAACTGGAAGTATCGAATCGAATCGAAGCCATTTCGAAAGTAAAGGATAAGGGTTGGGTCGAATAGAGAGTGAAAGAGCTCAGAGCGTCGAAACTTATAATAGATTAGCTATTTGATGCATCAAATGAATCGAATTGATTTGATGAATAAAGATGAACACTCGGGATGGAACCAGGATGAAGATTGTTGGAAAGACTCTAGTGACTGATTTTCAGTTAACTAGAGTCTTTTTTGTAGATTTGATTATCCTTGAAAGTGTGAGGGCGAGCTGAACCCCCGCAAGTGCAAGCATAACCCTCACAATGGAGCTCTCTATAAAACCCTTCCAATCCGAAAAAACTACTCCGCTATCTTCGATAACTGATCATCATCTTCTTCTGGGTTACCACGTCCATCTGTATTGTTTGTCAATACGTACGCTTCACCGTCTGCAACGAGGATATCTCGCAATCTACCTTCATCATCCAAGATTATTTCTTGGTTACCTGATTCGATATCGAAGCGGTAGAGGGATTGTCCTGCTAGTCCGGTTACCAAAAGATTTCCTGCATCGTCAAATGCCGCTCCGGATGGTGCCCACGTTTCTTCGCCGGAATGAATGGTTGGGGGTTCCATTCCATCGGCTGTGTCATCGCCGCGAACGACTGGCCAGCCATAATTGTTTCCTGGTTCAATATGATTGATTTCATCATATGCTGTGCTCCCGTGTTCTGAGCTATATAATTCGTCGTTTTCGTTCCAGTCGAGTCCTTGTGGATTTCGGTGGCCATAGGAATAAATTAATGAATCTTCAAATGGTTGATCATCTGGAATTGATCCGTCAAAGTCCATACGCAAGATTTTACCGGCTAGGTTATCTGTTTCTTGGGAAAGGTTTTCATCGCCTGCATCACCTGTGGTGGCATACAAATAGTCGTCTGGTCCAATTGCAAGTCGTCCGCCGTCATGGATTCGACCTGCTGGAATTTCATCGACCAACACATCGGTTTCTTGCCAGGTTTGGTTTGATAATTCAATTGCTATAATGCGATTGAACATTCCCTCACCGGTTTGATACGTATGATAAATATAGGCGGTTTGGTCATCCTCCGGGTCTAGAACCATACCAAGCAAGCCTTCTTCGCCTTGGCCGGAAACGACTTCTTGTTCAAGTTCAATCGTCTGTCTTTTCATATTTTCACCATCAAAATAAACGATTGATCCGGAGCGTTCGGTCATGTAAAATTCATCATCATTTTTAACGATATTCCATGGACTATTCAAATCATCAACTACTGTTTCTGGTTCTTCCAGAAACGTTAATTCTTCTACATTTTCTCCATTGGGATCACCGTTCTCACTTGACTCTGTTTCACCTGATTCCTCAGTCGAATCCTCTTCACTAGCTGCTTTATCCGAGGATTCTTCTGTCGGTTCTTCTGTTTCTTGGTTACCGTCTGTTTGACAGCCTAATAAAAATAAAGCCATGAATAGTGGAAACGTCCATTTCACTAAAATCCGCTCCCTTATTTACATCTTTCCTTTTATTTTTCCCTACCAATTTGTCTGCTAATCATATAAGCCCCTTTCTATACTTAAAAGGGGTGGTTGCCTATGACTGATTGTCTTTTTGTTTGGTCATTTCGGCCATTTGCTTCCAAATAGACCCTTGCGCTGATTCACCTTCTTGAATTCGGGATAATGCCATTTTAGCTTGCATTCGAACTTCGAATTCAGAGTCTTCTAATGTGTCTTTTAAGGCTGGGATGGCTGATTCATCTCCGTATTCGTATAAAAACATCGCTGCTCGCCATCGAACGATGCGACTTTTGTCTTGGAGAGCATCAATCATTTGTGGAATAGCGTCTGTAAAACCAATGTCAGATAGGCAGTCACCTGCTGTGCGCCGGACGGTAACAGTTTTATCCTGCAATGCTTCATATAGATAAGGTGAAGTCGCTTTCTCTTCGACCATGCCTAAGTAAGCCGTAGCTAGACGTCGTATCGACATTTTTGGATCTTTTAACGCTTTTCCGAGGATTGGTAAGTCATCGGATGTCGGATCAGGTATACGGTCTAATGCCGCATAGCGACTTTTCCAATCGTCGAGCTGTAAGTCAGCTTCCGTCAGAGGTTTTAGGACCTTTCCTTGTTGCTGGTCGTTTTCGCCTGATTGTGCCATATCGATAAGCGTTTTGAGTCGTTTATCTGGATAAGTGGCGTCAACCTCTTCGACCACGTCTTGTCCTATATCTTCTGCATCTCCATAACGCGGGTCTTGTTCGATCCATTCCCGTTCCATCAGCATATTGCTTGAATCTTTTGAAGCCTCCATTGCAGCATCAGTAAACCGCTGAGGCAGCCCAAACCGTTTTTCTTCATCATTTTCTATTAATTTGACTTGCATGGGTATGCCACGAAATTGTTGGATATAAACTTGAACAGCACCAAAGGCTTCCTCATCGTAATCTGTTGATGTTTGTTCTTGTTCTATATCGGCATGATCTGCACTGCCTAATACAGCTTCAACCTGAGGTAAAATCGTTTCCCATTCGACTTTTGGATGGCGTTCTAAGGCGATGAAATCAATGACGCGATAGAGTTCTTTTACCCCTTCGATCGCCAATAAGTTTGATACATAGGACGGGGCATCAGTTAAATCGTCGTTTTGGGTATATGTTTGAGTTTCCATATCTGACAAGCGTTCATCAACATTTATCTTCATGGAATAAGGACTCGGTGTTGGTTCGATTGATTTGATTTTCATGGTTAAAAGTCTCCTTTCATCAACCTATAGTCATTCTATCATATCAAATTTTTGTGGCTAGCTTAGGTCTTAACGCACTTATTTTTTTCAACAAAATAACATAAGATAGGCTTTGAACGGGTATGGTTAATGTAGTTGTAAAAGTAAGGAGTGACATCATGGAATCAACAATTCCCTGGAATAAAATACGTCTATCGGCTATGATAGGCTTGATCGTGATTTATATAATCTATTTAATAGGCTTTGATCCTCATTGGGTTTGGGGAGTCCTCAGCTTCATTGGTTTAATATATGGAATCGTTGAATGGAAATTATGGGAACGTCATATTGGTGATGAGAAAGAGTTATATCTTATTATCAGTTTATTGGTAACGAGTCTAGGTGTACTCGGTTACACCGTTTTTTCACTGATTATAACCAATATCATACTACCACTAGATTCTGTCATTATGTAAATCAAACCATATAACCATTAATATTGTATTCGAGTGTGAATGCGTGGTATTATATTTAAGTTGAATTGATTTGAAATAGAATGGGTGTTTATATAATGAAAGATTTAATGTATTCCATTATGTTTTACGTTTTTGGGATGTTAACCCTATCGTTTGGAATTACAATGTTAATTTTATCAGATCTAGGTGTTGGTGCTTGGGATGCGCTGTTCGTTGGTTTGTCGAATATATTTGGGATGACAGTTGGAACATGGATTTTCCTTGTTGGTATTGTACTCATTATCATTAATAAGTATTTATTACAAAGTAAATTCGATTATTCAGCCGTCATCACCATTTTCCTAATCGGTTTATTTATCGACTTCTGGTTGCTTGTCGTATTTGATGGCGTGATGGTCACCGAAATGGCAGCTCGCATTGGATTACTTGGTTTAGGTGTTTTAGGAATGGGTGCTGGCATTGGGATGTATTTACAGTTGGATTTTGCCCGTAATCCGATCGATAACTTAATGATGGCTGTCCATTATCGCACAGGGTTGAGCTTAGCTGTTTCTAAATCAGGATTAGAAATTTTGATTATGATTATCGCATTCTTAATTGGTGGTCCTATCGGAATTGGAACAGTAATCGTCGCGTTTGGCATTGGTCCGCTTGTCCAGTTTTTCTTTAAGCGCACAGCCAAAGTCAAAGCGTTACTTGTAAATCGTTGGAATCCATCAACCTAAATACAACTTTGAAATAGAAGCTACTCACTTATGTGGGTAGCTTTTATTATCGTTTGATGGCATACAACCAACTGTATCCAGCAATTAATCCGATGATGCTTAAAATAGTCATCGGTTTGCCAATGCCATAAAATAATGAGGATGCAAGGTTGTTACTGCTCCCGACTAGCCAAAATAATCCACCTATTACTAATAACGGTAAGAAAAAACTGAAAAATAAATGCAATCTTGTATAACTACGTAATTGGATGATACGGAGAAGAGCAGTTAACCCGATAACAATCAGCGTTAATAATATATAATGAGAAAAGTTCAAGGCCTAATCACCTTCCTAATATAAGAGGTGTTGCTCTATAATATGATTGAAAATGGGTCACTATTTTAGAAAGACCATTTTATGTTAAAGTTAAGCTACTTAGTAATAAAAATTCGGGGTGAAACTATGGATTCTACGGAAGGTCAACAGCAAGCTTCACATAGTGGTCTGGCTATTGCCTCACTTGTCATAGGTGTTGTCTCATTAGTGAGTATGCTAGTTTGGACTATTATGGGGATGGCTGTTTCGGTTGTAGGGATATTATTTGGTGTATTTGCGATTGGTATGATTCGTAAACAAAAGACTCCAGGAATAGGTTTAGCAAAAGCAGGCTTATTTTGTAATATTGTCGCTTTGGTAGTACCACTCGTTACTGTTTTAGTTATTTTATTTATGTAATAAACGAAAAGATCTGTTTAGGGATCTCTTGCTATAAAATGATAAAAGGTGCGCGTTAGTTTATGTATGGATTTTATAATTCAATGGCAACAGAAGTTGATGATTTAACTCATCCTATAGGAGACTCATTTGGCGATCTTGAATTCTATCGTAATCGTTTAGAAGGTGTTCAAGGGAAAGTGTTAATGCCTGCTGTCGGGACGGGTCGTGTGATGATTCCGTTAATTGAGTCAGGTCTGAACGTTGAAGGGATGGATGTTTCGACGGATTGGTTAGATTTATGTAAAGATCATCTTGAAGCAAGGGGTCTTCCTACACGCTTGTTTCAAGGTGAGACGCATACTCTTTCAATTGATGCGACCTATGATGCTATTATATTGCCTGCTGGTTCCATTCATACGTTGAGTGAGTGGGATCAATTGATGGAAACTTTAACTCGTTTTTATGATCATTTACAAGTTGATGGTCGCTTGATATTTGATGTAACATTTCCGAGGACAACTGAAGTTGGACATGTTAAAACACATGAATGGGAATCTTTTGATGGTGATGTGATCACATTAGAAGATAAAATAGTTGATGTGAGTTGGGTTGATCAGCTTATCAAGTCACATCATAAATATGAACGGTGGCATCGTGGGCAATTTGTTGAAGCGGAATTAGAACGCGTGTCGTTTAAGTGGTTTGGAATTGAAGAGCTTAGACTTATGTTAGCACAAGCTGGGTTTATTAATATATCATTAACAGCAGACTATAAAGAGGAAGCACCAATTAATGGAGAAACGAACACGATCACTTTTGAAGCGGTGAAGTAACATGAACGTCGTAAGGAGGCAATTGAATGAACATTAAAGGAAAAACAATTGTTGGGATTATGATTGCTGTAGTCATCATTATGGCTTTCGTTATTTATTTTATGTTCTCTTATTTTGATGAAAAGGATTTGATTGATGAAGCCCAGCATAATAGCCCTGAAGTGAAACATCGCTTGGTGAGTTGAAGCGATGTTTTATTTTTATATAAATTTTTTAAGCAAAACCTTTCGTAAAACGAAATATTTTTGCTATGATTAATTGTTGGTGATTAATTTATAGAAAGAAGGAATAATAATGTCACTAGGAGACCAACAAGAAAAAGATGATATTAAACGTGCACCCTTAATGTTGGTTTTAATTTCAGGCGCGTTTGTTGCGATATTAAACCAAACATTACTCGGTACAGCACTTCCACATATTATGCGGGACTTACAAATTGATGAATCTACCGCACAGTGGTTACAATCAATATTTATGTTAGTGAACGGGGTTATGATCCCTGTGACGGCCTTTCTAATTGGCCGATTTACGACAAGGGCATTGTTTTTAACAGCAATTGGTTCCTTTGCCGTCGGGACTTTATTGTGTGCTATTGCGCCAACCTTTGGGTTCTTATTAGGTGGACGTATTTTACAAGCTGCTGGTGCAGGAATTATTTTGCCACTCATGCAGACGATTATCTTCTTAATATTCCCAATCGAAAAACGCGGACAAATCATGGGCCTATTTGGACTGGTAATAGCTTTTGCACCAGCAATTGGTCCGACATTATCAGGTTGGTTAGTAGAACAATTTATCTGGCGTAGTCTATTCTGGGTTGTCTTACCGATTGCAATTATTGATATTATTGTAGCGTTCTTTATTTTGAAGAATGTAACAAAACGAGATTTTCCAAAAATCGATGTGTTATCCATTATCTTATCTACGCTTGGTTTTGGTGGTCTATTATATGGCTTTAGTGTTGCCGGAAATGAAGGTTGGGGCTCACCTGACGTTTATATTTCCATGGTTATCGGAGCGATTACCTTAGCGATTTTCATTTTAAGACAACTGAAATTAAAACAACCTATATTAGAGTTTCGGATCTTTCAATATAAAATCTTTACGATTGCAACGGTGATTGGTATGACTGCTTTCTTTGCTATGATCGGCGGGGCGATTGTATTACCACTTATGATGCAAAATACGTTAGGTTACTCACCGATTGAAGCAGGGTTTATGCTGATGCCTGGTGCTGTTTTAATGGGGATGATGAATCCTATTACGGGTCGACTATTTGATAAATTCGGACCTAAATGGTTGTTGTATGTCGGTTTAACACTAATGACGGTAACAACATTCATGTTCTCTATTTTAACGCCAGAAACGACTTACCTGTACTTAGTTACAGTTAATGCAGTTCGAATGTTTGGTATTGCGATGGTGATGATGCCAGTGACGACAGCTGGTTTAAACGTCTTGCCAGAGCATTTAATTGCACACGGTTCAGCGATGAATAATACATTTAGACAAATGTCAGGCGCGATTAGTACGGCATTGATGGTGACGGTAATGGTCACGTTAGCTGATCCGAATGGCGGTATTCAGGGAGAGCTTCAAGGAGTGAATGCCTCATTCTTCTTAGCTGGTCTATTCTCACTACTTGGATTAGTGTTAGCATTCTATATGACAAGAATCAGTCGAAAAGAAAATCAAGATTTAGCTTCATAATAAAAATCAGGCGCCCATTTAATGGGCGCCTGATTTTTTAGTTTAAGAAATGCTTTTCTACATACGCTTTAACATCAGCGTTGGTTGATTGTGATAGGATTTCAGTTGTTGCTTCCTGTAATGTGCTATAGCTTAAGTTTTGAATTTGCTTTCGCGCTGGCAGAACAGCTGAAGCACTCATACTAAATTCGTCTAAGCCTAGACCGAGTAAAATCGGAATGGCAACTTCATCGCCAGCCATTTCTCCGCACATGCCTGTCCATTTGCCTTCTGCATGCGAAGCATCAATGACTTGCTTAATTAAGCGAAGGACTGCAGGATGGTATGGCTGATAGAGGTGACTTACATGTTCATTCATGCGATCAGCAGCCATCGTATACTGAATCAAATCATTCGTACCGATACTGAAGAAATCGACTTCTTTGGCGAATTGATCAGCTAAGGCGGCAGTGGACGGAATCTCAACCATAATACCAACCTCAATATCATCACTGATATCATGACCTGCTTGAATTAAACTTTGTTTTTCTTCTTCAAGAATGGCTTTCGCCTGACGGAATTCTTCTAATGTAGCTACCATCGGGAACATGATTTTGAGATTGCCGTACACACTAGCACGTAATAAAGCGCGCAATTGGACACGGAACAAATCATCTCTTTCTAGACATAGACGCAATGCACGAAAGCCTAAGAATGGATTTAGTTCCTCTGGTAAGTCTAAATAAGGTAAGTCTTTGTCGCCACCAACGTCTAAAGTACGAATCACGACAGGTTTATTGGCCATTGTGGACAGGACTTGTTGATAAGCTTGGAACTGTTCTTCTTCTGTCGGCAGGCTGTCACGGTCCATGTATAAGAATTCAGTTCTAAACAATCCGATTCCTTCGCCATCATTCTCAATGACGGTTTCTAAGTCTTTCGGCGAGCCAATGTTCGCAACTAATTCGACAGTATGGTTGTCTGTTGTGTTAGCGGGCTGACCGATTAATTTCTTCAACTGCTCAGCTTCTTCTTGTTCTTTTTGTTGCTTTGCTTGATATGAATTGAGTTGATCATCACTCGGGTTTATGATGACATCACCTGTTTGACCGTCAATAATGACTGTCATACCAGCATCCACTGAATTTGTGACTTCCGAGGTACCAACAACAGCCGGAATGCCCATCGAACGGGACATGATAGCTGAATGTGACGTTCGTCCACCGATATCCGTCACGATTCCTTTAACATATTTTCGGTTTAGCTGAGCCGTATCAGAAGGAAGTAAATCATGCGCAACTAGAATTACTTCTTCTGTGATATCACTTGTTGTGACTAAAGGTTCGCCTAATAAGTACGAAATCACACGTTTGGAGACATCGCGGATATCAGCTGCGCGTTCTTTCATATAATCGTTGTCCATGCTTTCGAACATGGAAATAAATTGGTTCGCTGTATCATTTAAAGCCTTGTCGGCATGAACTTGTTCGGACTCAATCTTTGTATTGACCGCATTCAATAGCTCAGGGTCTTGTAAAACGAGCAAATGAGCACCAAAGATTTTCGCGTGATTTTCGCCCATCTCTTGTTCGACATGCTTTTGGATTCGTTCTAAATCAAGCTTAGCTTGTTCAACAGCATCATTAAGTCGATCCTTTTCCTGTTGAACGTCGCTCGCTTTATCTTCATTAATCGTTAATTTAGGGTCTTGAAGTACAAAGGCTTTTCCTATTTGAACGCCGTTCGAGGCTCCGATACCTTTTATTTCAGTCATAATCAATCAACTCCTTGAGTGAATTTTATCATAAATGGATGAAGTGTTGGGAGTCAACTTTCAACAAAATCTTTGACACCGCTTACATCATCTATTATAATCAAAATCAGTCAAATACAATCATAAACAATCAAAAGTGATCATATCAGTGATTAAGAGAGGTGTTGTTTATTTGCTTTATGGTGAAGAGCGGAAACAGCTAATCCAAAACTATATCGAAAAACATCAACGTGCTTCAGTTCTACAATTATGTGATGCATTCAATGTGTCAGAATCGACAATCCGTCGTGATTTAAAGGAATTAGAACTAGATCATGGGATCAAACGAACGCATGGAGGCGCCATTGCGCTTGAAAGTGTCAATTTCGAACCGACTGTTACAGAAAAATCTGATCGGTTTCTGGCAGAAAAGCAAGCCATTGCCAAACGCGCAGCATCGTATATCCAAGAAGGTGACACCATCTTAATCGATGCAGGAACGACAACACTTCCGTTAGTTTATGAAATAAAACAGTTTCAATCCTTAACAGTTGTTACGAATTCGGTTGTCCATGCTGAGCTGTTAAAAGATTCACCCCAATTTGAAGTAATCGTTCCAGGTGGTCGTTTGCGTCATGAAACGCAAGCATTAGTCGGACCAATCACTGATCAAACTTTATCCATTTTGCATGTTGATAAAGCGTTTATCGGAACGAATGGTATTGATTTGGAAGATGGGCTCACGACACCGAACTTAATCGAAGCCTCAACTAAGCAATTGATGGTTCAACAAGCATCGGATGCCATCGTGTTAGCCGACCATAGTAAGTTTGATAAAGTAACGTTTGCGAAATTCGCTGAGCTTAGTAAGATTCATCATTTAATTACAGATGATCGTGTTGATGATTGGTATCAAACAGAATTAGACCGGATAGGTGTCAAATTAGATATTGTAAAGCTTCAGGAGGATTAAATCATGACCAAACCACTGACAGTGACACTTAATCCCGCCCTGGATAAAACGATCTCATTACCCGAGTTTGAAATTGGTGGTTTAAATCGTTTGAAGTCAGATCCTGTGACTGATCCAGGTGGCAAAGGAATTAATGTCGCTAAAGTATTAACACAGCTAGATATAAAAACACAGACAACTGGTTTCAGCGCCGGGTCGACTGGCCGCATGATTGAAAATGCGTTGGATCAGTTATCGATCGATTATGATTTCCAACAAGTTTCCGGAGATGTCAGAACCAATTTAAAAATCGTTGATGAATCTAAAGGTGTCACGACAGAAATTAATGAGCCAGGTATTAAAGTATTAGAGGATGACTTACAAGCATTCGAACAAAAATTAACTAAACTATTGACTAATACAAACTACTTAGTTTTAAGCGGAAGCACCCCAGATGGTGTAGATGATTATCAATATAATCGCTATATTAACCTCGCACGAGAACATGGTGTGAAAACGGTTTTAGATGCAAGTGGTCCCGCTCTAAAAGAAGGGATTAAAGCTAAGCCACATGTCATTAAACCGAATATCCATGAGTTAGAGGAATTATTTGAAACTAGTTTTGATTCGAGCGAAGCAATCATTAAAGCATGTCAGGAATTAGTTGAGTCAGGCATCAACATAGTCGTTGTTTCTTTAGGTGGAGACGGTGCACTATTTGTTAGTCAAACAGAAACTTATCAAGTAAAACCGTTTTCAATTACACCGCAGAGCACAGTTGGAGCGGGCGATTCAATGGTAGGTGCTATGGTGTATGCGCTTAACCAAGGATATGATTTTGAAACACTAGCCAAGTGGGCGACAACAGCAGGAACGATTACGGCTTCGAAACCAGGGACAACGGTTTGCACCTTAGAGGAGATCGAAGCATATGTCGAGTCAGTTTCTGTTGAGAAAATAGGATTAAATGATTTGGGGAGGTTAGAAACATGACAAAGTTAGTAGCAGTCACAGCTTGTCCAACGGGTATTGCCCATACTTACATGGCAGCCGAGGCATTGGACCAAGCCGCAAAAGGTAAAGACATTGAGATGAAAGTGGAAACGCAAGGGAGTGTCGGTGCTGAAAACGAATTGACAGCAGAAGACATTCGCGAAGCTCATGCCGTCATTTTAGCCGTTGACACGCATGTGGATGAAGAGCGTTTTGCAGGGAAAAATATCATTCGTGTTGGTGTCAGTGAAGCGATTAAAAATGCGGATGGCTTAATTGATCGCGCTGTGAACATGGAAGAGAAATCAACTGAAGAACATGACGCACAAGTCAGTAAACAAGAAAAAGGTGAAGGTAAAGGTTTTTATAAACACTTAATGAACGGTGTTTCCTTCATGATTCCATTGATTGTAGCTGGTGGTTTATTGATGGCATTGTCTTTTGCCTTTGGTGTAGAAGATTCGCCAGAAGAAGGGACGCTGCCTTTCTACCTAAATGAAATCGGTGGATTAGCGTTCTCGATGATGGTTCCAATTTTAGCTGGTTTTATTGCTTATTCAATCTCAGATAAACCTGGTCTTGCCCCTGGTTTAGTTGCTGGTTTGATTGCGGATGAAGTGGGAACTGGTTTCTTAGGTGGTATCATTGGTGGTTTCTTAGCAGGTTATGTCGCCCTTGCGATCAAGAAGTATGTGAAAGTACCGAAAAACCTAGAAGGACTCATGCCTGTATTAATCATACCTTTATTAGCTACTTTAATCACAGGTCTATCGTTATTTTATTTTATTAATGATCCTGTAGCGGCGATGATGACAGGATTAGAAAATTGGTTAGAATCAATGTCTGGAGCTAATGCTATACTCTTAGGTCTCATCTTAGGTGGAATGATGGCTGTTGACATGGGTGGTCCTGTAAATAAAACAGCTTATGCCTTTGCCTCAGGTTTACTTGCTAGTGACTTATTTGGTCCAATGGCAGCAGTGATGGCAGCAGGTATGACGCCACCATTAGGTGTTTGGTTAGCAACTATATTTGTGAAAAATAAATTTAACCGTGAACAACGTGAAGCCGGTAAAGCAGCTGGTGTTATGGGGATATCATTCATTACTGAAGGTGCGATCCCGTTTGCGGCGGCTGACCCATTCCGTGTTATTCCGGCATTTGTTATTGGTTCAGCCACAGCAGGTGCATTAACGATGGCATTTGATGTATTATTACGTGTGAACCACGGAGGAGTCTTCGTATTATTTATAGGCGATGCCGTCACGAACGTCTTCTTATACGCATTAGCGATTGCAATTGGTGCTATCGTAACAGCTTTATTAGTTGCACTATTTAAGAGAAAACCCGAACAAGTCACAGAAGCTTAAAACAGCAAGAAAAAAGGAGATCGATTTAAATGGAATTAAAAGAGTTATTGAAAAAAGAACATGTCTTACTTGATCTTGACGCAAGTTCTCGAGAAGAAAGTCTTGACGAATTAATCAAAGTGATGCAAAATACAGGCGTTGTAGAAGATGCAGCCGTCTATAAAGAAGCGGTGCTAAATCGTGAAGCAGAAGGATCGACAGGGATTGGTTTTGGTGTGGCTATTCCGCACGGCAAATCAACAGGTGTTAGTGAACCGGGTCTTGCCTTTGCACGTTTGACCAATGAAGTCGATTGGCAATCATTAGACGGTAACCCCGTGACGTCAGTATTTATGATTGCGATTCCTGAAGAGCAAGCAGGTAATGAACACTTACAAATCTTGTCGCAACTATCACGAAAACTCATGCATGAAGATTTCCGTCAGAAGTTACAAGACGCTTCTTCAAGTGACGAGTTGTTAGCAGCGCTCGAAGCATAAGGAGGACCTATCATGAAGCAAGTAGAAGTAGTTGTTCAAAATGAAACAGGTTTACACGCTCGACCAGCACAACAATTTGTGCAAGAAGCTAGTAAGTTTTCTTCTGATATTAAAATCGTAACAGGCGAAGAGCAGAAAGAAACTGAAGCTAAAAGTATTCTCGGCGTTATGACGCTAGGAATTGAAAAAGGGACGACAATTGGCCTTAAAGCGGAAGGCGAAGATGAAGAAGAAGCTATTGATACACTAGTTAATTTAGTCAAAAATAACTTCGAATCTTAAGAAAAAAGGTTGGCGCTAATATGGCGCCAACCTTTTTTTATTCCACTCGCACAAAAGTATCATAAAATCGCTAAAATCTATTTTAGCAAGTGATCACTTATTCAAAATCAATATCAGGATTAATCGACATCAATTGTTTCACAAATAAACTGTTATCGGATGGGGATACGCGAATCACTTGGTGATCGTATCCGTATGTAATTTCGAGTCTTGTCAGCGCCAGTGCTGGTGAAAACTTAAGACTACGAACTAAACGAATTTTTTCAATATCATGAATGTCGATTGATTTTTTAAATGGTCCATAATAAGCGGTCAAATGGCGTTCCTCTACATGATAACGAACTGTCAGCCAGAACCAAACTGCTATAATTAACGCGATGACGCTAATACTTAATAAAAGCATATCATTATTTATGAATGTCCAGATGAGAGCAATTGCAATGATGCCAAACCATAATATGGCGGTCCAAATATCTTTTCGGGATGGGTAAGTCATGTCGTCACTCCTTTAAAGTTAATAATAAATATGATTAAATGAAATTGTTAAATTTTATTTGCGAGGTATTAAGATGTCAAGTGTTATGATTATATATTTAACATGTGTCTTCGGATTGTTCATGTTAATGTTCCAATTCGGTTTTCGGTACGTCTTTGGTATGGAAGCGACAGGTGATGCGATTTTTCGCCAGCAACCATATCACGATCAGAAAAAACGGATGCAAAATAGAATCATGCAGATTATTATAGGGTTGTTATTGGTTTCTTCACTAATCGAAACAAATATATCAGATATAATAGAAAATGTGTTCCTAATCTTGTTGTTAGCTTACTTTTTTGTATCTGCGATTCTATCTTTCATACATAATCCAGAATCCAAAGAGCATTGGTTGATCATCATTAATCGTATCCTAACAATTGCTTTTATTATCTTTTTGATGTGGTTATTTTAAATCGTCATATCATGATACAGAACCATTTCAATTTCATGGACATAACGATGAGCATGCGGGACGTCATTTAAATTAGAAAGCATCCCTGTAATAACGGGTTTTCTGACTTGTTTTCGGTTCAGTTCATCGCGAATGACATCAATCGAAACTTGATAATCGCTAGCCTGAGGCAAGTTTTGCACGACTTCTTCTAACTTTGATAAGCGTAGTTCAATGGCATCGTACCACGATAGCTGTTGATCATGCGCTTTTTTTAATAATTGTTTTACTTGAATGTCGTTTAAGAATGGTAAATCTTCGCGCGTGCTAAATCCGTTAACAATATCATCGACTCGTTTGAGCACAAAACGTATGAGTGATTCCATATCATAATGTGAATTAGCATGAATGATGACAGGGATGTAAGCGCGAATCATGCCTTCTAGCATTAAGGCTAAATCATATAGAATGGGTTTGATAGGTTGTCCATAAATGGCTTCTAAACCTTGCATATAAAATCGATGAACGTCAGTATACTTATCTCGAATGACTTGGCGGATCGATTCGCTTAAGTAACCACCTTGTTCATAAGGGAGTTCCATGAATTCGCGGTGCTCAATCACATTCTCGAAAAAATAGGTTAATTGAGTGACTAATCGTTCATGCGGGTCCTTAGGTTCTGCAATGGTCGAAATCCGAACTAATATACTGTCAAAATAGTATTCTAATGCAGCAAATAATAAATCGTTCTTCGATTTGAAATAAGCATACAACGCACCTTTAGATATATCGCATTCATCAGCAATCGCTTGCATCGATGTTTGGGAGAACCCTTTGTGAGAAAATAGCTTAATTGCATTATTTAGGATGAGTTGTTCCTTATCAGTCATGGTGCGTCAACCTTTCCTCATGCTGTAAAAACGCTTGAAAGGTTTGGTAAGCACGACCTGGATTGGCTTTAAGGTCGCGTATATAACGTTCAATGGCTTGAGCAGGTACAGTTTCGCTTTGCTGAATGCGTTTGTAAATATAGTTCAGGCTTTGCTGTTGCAATGAACGATTATGGTGCATGGACTCTTTGAATAGTGCCATTCCAACAGCACCAAGAACAGCTAGCACACCGATGATTATAGCCGTATCCTGATTAATCGAAGTGGTGGTTAATAGATAAATAAGGTTAAAGACAGATATTGTAATGAGTGGAAAGGCAATCATTGAATAAATAATACTCTTCTTAAGTATAGGGGATAAGTAACTTTCCATTTCACTAAAGCCTTGTTTAACGTATGGAGATGCTTTTTTCGGTGTTAAGAGTTTCATAATTTAACACTCCTTTAACGCTGGCTACGAGCAATCATAATAAATTTAATTAACTGCAAGACAGCCATGAGTGTGCTTGCTACATAAGTTAATGCAGCAGCATTTAACACTTTTCCGACTCCACGGACTTCTTGGTTTGAGATCATACCGAGTTGAACGAGCTGGTTCTTTGCTCTACGGCTGGCGTCATATTCGACAGGCAATGTCACGACTTGGAATAACACCGCAGCCGAAAAGAGTACGATCCCCACGGTTATTAAGTTCGCCATTTCTAAAAGGAAACCACCTATGAGTAGAAAAGGGGCCATTTGCGAACCAATATTAGCAGCAGGAAATAATTTATGACGTAATAATAACATTGAATAATTCGTTGAGTCTTGAATCGCGTGACCAACTTCATGCGCTGCTACGGACAATGATGAAATAGAGTTGCCGTTATGGACTGGGTCAGATAATCGAATCGTTTTCGCTTTAGGGTCGTAATGATCGGAGAGGGCTCCTTGTTGCGAATGTGTCACTTGCACATGATGAAGCCCCTCAGCATCCAGTATACGACGTGCAACTTGAGCTCCGTTCATTCGAGCAGATGCCTGGACTTGTGACCACTTTTCAAAATTCCCTTTGACTTTTGATTGTGCCCACATGGCTAATCCGAGTGCAGCAAATATTAAAATATCCATTGGATGAAAAAACATCGTTCACATCGCCTCGCTTCAATTATTGACTACATGGTCATTATGTGACTTAATGGTCACAAGATTATTTTACTGCATAGAACACACGGGTTCAAGTAACTAGTCTTAGTTGAATGAGATTAAACTTTTTTAGCTAAATAAACAATATCATCAGGCCCTTTTGGCTGAGGAATGGACACAGTTTTAACGTCATCAAAGTAGTCGTTTAACATCCGAACAAAGGCTTCAGATGGTTGAGCGCTCCAAAAGGCGATGATTCCTCCTGGAGATAGAAGCCTTTTGAGTTGCTTTAAGGCTTTTGGCTCATAAAGAGATCCATTCTCATCATACACCGTCCAATCAGGTCCATTATCTATATCAAGACAAATCGCATTAAATTGGTCGGTAGTACGATAAATCCATTCAATTAAGTCACCGTGAATAATGTTCGTTCGTTTATCTTCAATAGCATGATTGGTCATAGGAGCTAAAGTGTCGTGATTCCATTTAATAATCGCATCTTCAATTTCCACGACTTTTACCTCGCGAACGGCATCATCTTGGAGTGCCTCTTCTAGTGAGAAGCCCACTCCAAGCCCGCCGATTAATACATGTTTGTCGCCACTTAAATCTGCCAATGCTGAACGTACAAGTTCTCGTTCAGATTCTCCATTATAGGTTGCCATTAAAAATGTGCCATTACTGATAATTTCATAGTGTTCACCGCGTTGTTGTAACTGCAAATCGCCTCGGTCTGTTTCAAGTCGTTCAATAATATTGAGTGTGGTCATATTAGTTAACTCCTTTTGCCAGAAAATTCAGGCTAACTCTATTGTACGTTTGGTATAAAAAATAAACAATCAAGAGTTATGCCTTATATTGTAAAATTTTGTCTGGTTTAAGCTGATAACTGTGTTAAACTATATACTTGTGAGGTGTTCGGCAAACAATTATGAAAATCAGGAGGTTTTCGATGAAGAAGTGGATGATGCTATCCATCATTTCATTGCTAATGATTTTGGCATCTTGTGGAAATGATGAAGGTGGAGAATCAGAAGGATCTGGAGAAACAGAAGATAAAGGTGAAATCTCAATTGGCATGAATAATTGGGCTGAAAACGTAGCCGTATCAAATATGTGGAAGATCATACTTGAAGAGCAAGGTTATGAAGTGACATTAGAAAACGTGGATAAAGCGATTCTTTATGAAGGTTTAGAGAGTGGCGACATTGATATTGGTATGGAAATTTGGTTACCGAACACAGATGGTAAATTTTACGAAGAATATCAAGATGTTATTGATTGGCGTGAAGAATGGTATGAAGGTACAGATTTAGCTTTAACTGTACCATCTTATGTTGAAGATGTTAATAGTATTGAAGACTTACAAGGTAACGCTGATCAATTCGAGGGCGAAATTGTAGGGATTGATCCAGGTGCAAGTATCATGGAATTAACAGAAGAAGTGATGAGTACTTATGAATTAGACAACTATGAATTATTAAGCTCATCAGAGCCAACAATGCTTACAGAACTTCAAACGAAGATGGACAATGAAGAACCTGTAGTTGTAACCCTTTGGAAACCACATTGGGTGTTTGCAGAGATGGATTTAAAATTACTTGAAGATCCTGAAAATGTATATGGTGATTCAGAAAATATTTCTTACGCAGCACGCCTAGGATTAGAGGACGAACATCCTGAAGTGGTAGAATGGTTCGACAATTTCATGCTAAATGATGATCAACTTGGTAGTCTAATGGCAGAATTAAACGAAGCAGATGAAGAAGCAGAAGGCGCACAGAACTGGATTGATGACAACCAAGATGTTATTGATGAATGGTTAACAACTGATGAATAATGGAAAAGGTAAGTAGCTGAGCTACTTACCTTTTAGTTTATATTTTAGCATTTGTAAAGCTAAAAGTGTTTTAAATTAAGTACGATGTGTTGAATTAAACTAGCTTTAGGTTTGATAGCTTGTTTAAAAAGAGTAAAATAAAGTTAATAAAGTGAGAATAGAGGTGGCAATAATGACTGATAACCAAAGAAGAATTCCATTGTATTTACAAATTAAACGGAAGCTAATTGATCGCATCCATAACGGTGACTTATCTCCAGGCGACCCTATTCCATCTGAAAGTCAACTTATGCAACAATATAATGTTAGCCGAACAACTGTTAGGCAAACGATTCGCGATTTGGCTAATGATGGAATAGTTGAGACGCGCCGAGGTGCTGCCTCCAGAGTGAAGGAAGAGCCGCAGGAAGATTTACATAATCCAGGAATTGTACATCATGAGTTAGGCACGGGGTTTTCAGTGAAAGTTCTTCGGTCTCAGTTTATGAAGGAACACTCCTTTGCTAAGAAGGAATTAGAGCTAAGAGAAAAGGAGCAAGTATATTTACTTGAAAGAATACGGCTGGCAGATGGATATCCTATTGGTTTACAGCAATTATTTGCACCTGTTTATATTAGTGACATGTTAACTGAAAAAGAAAACGAATGGTTTGATATATTCCCAGTACTGGGGATGCATGGAATTAACTATTCAACAATCAAAGAAAGTGTTACTGCCATTATAGCTAATCGTGATGAAGCTGATTTACTTGGTATAACAAGTGGTGATCCATTGATTGAAATAAATCGTGTCACGTTAGGTGAGGATCAGAATCCAATAGAATACTCAAAAACTAAATATCTGCCGAGTGCTTTTAACTATAGAATAGAAGTTGGACGTAAATATTAATCATTAACTTACCCTCAACATGTATTTTAGTTGGTAAACTTATTGCAATATGTTTATAACATGTTACAATAAGTTTACTGAAAGATATAAATACAGTGTTGGGGGTAAAATTTTTGGTTCAATACAATAGTGTTCGTCATGACAAAACTCAAATTGACTTAGTTAGAATGCGAAAATATCGCTTGAATCGTGTGCGAGAACAATTGAAATCACTTGGTTATGGTGGAATAGTCATTTTTGATCCTGTTAACTTGCGCTATGCAACAGGTAGTCGTAATATGCAAGTATTCATGCTACGTAATCCAGGCAGGTACGTGTTTATTCCTACTGAAGGTCCTGTGGTGTTGTTCGACTTTCCTAATTGTGAGCATTTGTCGGAAGGTATAGAAACCATTGATGAAGTTCGTCCTGCTTTGACAATGTCTTATGTCGCCTCAGGTTATAACCTTGAAGATACAGCAAAACAATGGGCACAAGAAATTGCATCATTAATGCGAGAACATGCTGGTAGAAACAATAAAATTGCCGTAGATCGAATTCATCCATCCGGCGCGATTGCCTTAGCTAATGAGGGAATGCGAGTCGTTGACGGGCAGGAGCCGATTGAGCATGCTCGTAGTATTAAGAGTAAAGAAGAAATTGAAGCCATGAAAATTTCTGTACAAACGGCCGAAGCTGGAATGGTTCGTATGGTAGAAGCTTTAGAGCCTGGTATCACAGAAAATGAACTTTGGTCTTATCTTCATCAGACAAACATTGCACAAGGTGGAGATTACGTTGAAACACGCTTATTGAGTTCTGGTGAAAGAACCAATCCATGGTTTCAAGAATGTAGTGACAAAGTCATTAATGAAGGTGAATTAGTTGCATTTGATACAGATATGAATGGTCCATTCGGTTATTTTACTGATATTAGTCGAACGTTTTTCTGTGGAGATAGTCAGCCTACAGATGAGCAACGCCGTCTATATCAAACAGCCTATGAACAGATTCAGTACAATATGGAGTTGTTAAAGCCTGGTATGACATTCAGAGAATATGCGGAGAAAAGTTGGCAAATACCTGATGAATTCTTTCCGAATCGCTATTTTACAGTAGCCCATGGAACAGGCTTAAGTGGGGAGTACCCATATATTGTGTATCCACAAGATTTTGATGTAAAAGGTTACGACGGTGTTATCGAAGAGAACATGGTGATTAGTGTTGAGAGCTATATTGGTTCTCCTGGTGGAAAAGAAGGCGTGAAACTAGAGGAACAACTTCTTGTTACAGAAGATGGAGTAGAGAATTTCTCAGCATTTCCGTTTGAAGAAAGATTATTAAAATAATAGGTGAAGTGATCCAACGAATTAAGGAAGCTTATCTAGGAGGTTATTATGAATAATATAAAAACATTAATCGTCGTATTATTGATTTCTGTTTTATTTGTGCTTGTTGCTTGTGGTGACGAATCAGGTGATGATGCGGAGTCGAAAGGCGAAATCTCAATTGGTATGAATAATTGGGCTGAGAACGTAGCTGTATCTAATATGTGGAAAATAATTTTAGAGGAAGAAGGTTATGAGGTAACATTAGAAAATGTTGAGAAGGCGATTCTTTATGAGGGTTTAGCAAATCAGGATATTGATATTGGTATGGAAATTTGGATGCCAATAACTGATGTCCCATATTATGAAGAGCATGAAGAAAATATTAATTTGCATGAAGCATGGTATGAGGGGACGGAATTAGCACTTGTCGTACCTTCGTATATGGAAGATATCAATAGTATAGAAGATTTGAGTTCAAACAAGGAGCAATTTGATTCGAAAATAGTTGGTATCGATCCAGGATCAAGCCTGATGGGATTAACTGAAGATGTCATTAGTGAATATAATTTAGATTATGAATTGCAGAGTTCTTCTGAGCCAACAATGCTTACGCAGCTCCAATCAAAAATGGATAACGAAGAGCCTGTTGTGGTCACACTATGGAAACCGCATTGGGCATTTGCTGAAATGGATTTGAAAAGTTTAGACGATCCTAAGAATGTGTATGGCGACTCTGAAAACATTTTATATGGAACACGTACAGGTTTCGAGGGTGAACATCCAGAAGTTGTTGAATGGTTTAATAACTTTAAGTTGGATGACCAGCAACTTGGTAGTCTAATGGCAGAATTAAACGAAGCAGATGAAGAAGCAGAAGGCGCACAGAACTGGATTGATGACAACCAAGATGTTATTGATGAATGGTTAACAACTGATGAATAAAATGATAAGGTAAGTAGCTTTGCTACTTGCCTTTATTTTTATTTGATTAGGATACAAGTTAAGTAAACAGATTTAATCATAAAACAAAATTTCATCAAATCGATTGTAAATTATTTGTTTTAGAACTTTTAATATGAGCAGTGATTTTCACATAACCGCTGACAGTATGGTATAAAATCTTATGAGAAAGGAAGGTGACTGTCATGTCTAAGCAGATGTGGGATAATAGTTTTTCTGATGATGATTTTATCTATGGACGAGAACCGAATCAATTTATTAGACAGCATTACTCGGTGTTACCTGAAGGTGGGAGAATTGCTTGTTTTGCAGAAGGGGAAGGGCGTAATGCTATCTTTCTAGCTGAACAGGGTTACGAGGTCACCACATATGATCAATCTGAAATAGGTCTTGAGAAAACGAAACAGTTAGCTGAAGAACGAGGTGTTTCAGTTCGAACGGTTCAGAAAGATTTAACAGTTGAAAAAGTCGACCCTTACTTATACGAAGGTGCGATTATGGTGTTTGGTCATGTGCCAAAAGATGACCAAGCATTTCTTATTAAGAGCATGATCGACTCAGTTAAGCTAGGTGGCTACATTATGTTCGAAGTGTACTCTGACGACCAGTTGCCTTATCGCTCAGGTGGACCGAAAACAGAAGAGATGCTTTATAACCCAAGTGATGTGTTAGATTGGATTAATGATTACAAATGTCTGCATTTCTATTATGGTGAAGCTGATCGAGTTGAGGGGAAGCGTCATTTAGGGTTAGGTCACGTCATCCAAGTTATTATCCAGAAGATATAAAAGAAGAGCTGGTTCTTAAGCCAGCTCTTCTTGTTCGTTTGATTGAGAATCTTGTTTGAGTGCATCAGGCTTTTCATACGTCACGTATGTATTGGCCATGAAGTCATGCATGGAACGTTTGTCTTCACGAACCCCAACCATAATTGCACTAACGAGGGCTGCGAGACCTAATGTTAATGCATAAACAATACCTGCAACCAATTGACGTAATAGCATAGTGCCGATCGTAACTTTTTCGCCATCAAGGCGCGCAATACGAATGCCCATTGCTCGTTTGCCTAGTGTATAACCATACCAGACAACTGGTAATATTAAGAAATAAAGCAAGTTTAATAAATCTAAAGGCGTGTATTCATCCAATACAAATTCTCCATAAATAGCAGCAGATAATAAAGCTAGAACAGCTCCGACGGCGATACTATCAACAATAGAAGCGACTAGTCGTATCCAAAAACCTGCTGGTGACGGTGTAGACATATACATTCTCCTTCTCTTCAAACATTACAGGTCACAATAGGTAAGATCAGCATTTGTAATAGTGATAACACCTAAAGTGAGCCAGAAGTAAGCAATCTCAGTTCATATTATGCAAACATTCAGTACAAATCGTCTTGCTATTACGATCAATAAATATTCACATGTCGAACCGATTGCTTACTATACTACCATATTTTATGGTTTGAAGAGAATGGATATTATTATTTTCTTTTAAAACATGCTTTCAACCTCGCCATTATCAGCATCAACGATATACCAGCCATAGGTTGCTGTATGCGAACCTTCTTCACGTTCGACGACTTCGAATACTTGAACGACATAATCACCGTCATCATTTTTGTGGTCAAATTCTACACGATAATTGCCTTCGTCTGGGAGATCAATTGATTCTCTAACGCGTTCTTCTGCCTCAGATTCAGTTGTGCCCGATTGGTTACCTTCTTCTGATTGACTATTTTCATTTGAAGAATTGCCCTTTTCTGCTTGGTCACCATTTTCGCCTGTTTCATTGTTTTTCTCAGATGAGCTGTTTTCTTTAGATTGATTATTTTCTTCAGTTTGCTCTTCTTTTTCTGGTTCCCCAATGGTAATGGATTGTTTGTCTGAATCAGTATTCTCTTGTTCCTCATAACCTGATGATTCTTTTGCTTCGACCGCGTCTTCACCTGCTTGATCTGTCGCAAATGAATAAACTAGAATGATTAATCCTAGTGTGACTAACGTTGTAAAAGTAAATGTTAAAAACCGTATCATATAAATAACACTCCTCTTCGCTGGTTTTATAACATTAGACGGAATTAGAGTCGATTTAGTGACATTAATTTAGAAAGATTTAAGCATGGATTAAATTTTAGTAAGATAGAATAAAAGGAGTGTAAGACATGCTAGTTCGTTTTAATTTTATGCTTTCGTTAACCGTATTCGTCCTGATTTTATTAAACTATTTTACCAATTCAGTCCAAACATCTCCGTTTATTATAACGGGTTTAATCAGTGTCGTTATTGGCTTGATTGGTGTTGAAAATGTAAGGAATGGCCTTAAATTTCAAGCTGCGTCTTTTTTGTTTGCGGCCAGTTTACTCATGCTAGTTGCAATCTTAGGTTTCGCTGGCGTCATTGAATTATAACTCAAAATATAAATGATGATGATTCAGGCAATACCGATTAAACGGTGCTTGGCAATTTGTGCAAGCTTTTGGATTGCTTAAATAGGTTTCAATAGTCAATTCCGAATGACAAGCCCCACAAAAAATGGCGTGATGATGACGTTCATCTTTATTCCACCGTTCAATCTCATGTTCCGTGTGTTCTTGATGACATTCGTAACAAGGGAAATACGTGTTGCAACATTTGAATTTAATCGCAATCCGGTCGACCTCTGAATGATAGTGCTTGCAACGCGTTTCCTCATCAATGCTTCCAATTACATTTTGTATGTTCATAAAACCTCTCCTTAGCGTCACGAAATTTTTTCTTCATTTTTATTCCAACAATCCCTATCTTAAGTTATAATAATAAGAAATGTTTAAATTATCAAAAAATATTTCTTGGGGGAATCGCAATGTTGAAGTTTCCGAAACCGACTGTTGAGCAATTTTTTCGCTCATATGTCATTTCTGATTTTACCGTAAGTCCGAATGAAGACAAATTATTATTCGCATCCAACTTAGACGGCAAAATGAACGTATGGGCCATGAACTTACCGAATCATTACCCTTATTTATTCGCGCATCATAACCAGTCTGTTGGTGCATTAAAAGTTGACCCTGAAGGGCGGTATGTGATTGCAGGTTATGATCAGGAAGGCGATGAAAATTATCAACTGTATGCATTGCCACCTGAAGGCGGATTACCACAGCCTTTAATCACTGGGGAAGAAGAGGACAAATACTTATACGGTCATTTATCTGAGGATGGTAATCGTTTGTATTACTACACATCCAAGGGAAATCCGAGCTATTTGAATACTTATGTACGTGACTTAGAATCAGGCCACGATACATTATTACATGAAGGAGATGGCGGAGCTACATTCTTATCAACTGTTTCCAACGATGAAGAAGCTGTCGTGTTCACAACACTTTATGCGAATACATACATGTTAAGCTTTGTGAAAGTGAATGGCGAAACCCACTATTTAACACCTGACCCTGAAAACGTCCATGTAACAGGAGGAGCGACATTTGTTGGCGATGATATTTACTTTGTGACAAACTATAATAGCGAATATCATTATTTAGCGAAGTTTAATCTCCAATCGAAGTCGTTTGAGTCTGTCTTGTCACTTGAAGAAGAAAGTATTGAAGATTTGAAATATGATAAAGAAAATGAGCAATTTTATATCGTAACGGTCAAAGGGGTTCAAAATTACCTTTATCGCTATGATCTCAAAAACGGCACATTAGAAGATCTTGATTTACCAGTCGATATTGTCGAAAAGCTACACGTAGCGAAGTCAGGCAATGTCTATATGCTAGGTCGGAATGCTGTTATGCCACATAATATCTTTGTACTAAATAATCAAGTTTGGCAGCAATTAACCGCTAACCATGTACTCGGCGTTAGTTCGGAAGATATGGTGGATCCTGAGATTGTTTCATATGAATCTTTTGATGGTATGGAGATTGAATCATTATTGTTTAAGGCGAAACCGGAAAATGATAACGGGTATACGATTCTATGGCCACATGGGGGGCCTCAAGCATCGGAGCAAAAGTTTTATCGTGCGATGTTCCAATGTTTATTGAATCGAGGCTATACCATCTTCTGTCCGAACTTTAGAGGCAGTACAGGTTATGGATCCTCATTCGTGAAGCTAGTAGAGCATGATTGGGGCGAAGGACCTCGATTAGATAATGTTTATGGCATTGAATGGTTGTTTGATCAAGGCATTTCAAGTCCAGATAAATTGTTCTTAGTTGGCGGAAGTTACGGTGGTTATATGGCCTTATTATTGCACGGACGCCATCCAGAATATTTTAAAGCAGTTGTCGATATTTTCGGCGTGTCGAACTTGTTCACCTTTGTCAATTCAGTGCCTGATCATTGGAAGCCGATGATGAAGAACTGGTTGGGTGACCCAGAGGAAGACTACGACCGCTTTGTCAAAGATTCACCTGTTACTTATCTAGATAGCATGGAAAGACCAATGCTCGTCATACAAGGTGCTAAGGACCCTCGAGTTGTCAAAGAAGAGTCAGATCAGATTGTTGAGAAATTACGTGGGGAAGGTCGAGATGTAGATTATCTCGTGCTTGAAGATGAAGGTCACGGGTTCTCGAAAAAAGAAAACGAAATCAAGGTTTATCAAACGATGCTCGATTTCTTAGAAAAACATCAAGGTTAATGAATTGTTTATAGGAGTGATCACCCATGCGCGAACTTGTCACAATGGACCGTGAATTGTATCCATTTGATCTATTCGGCGTACCGCATATGGTGGCGCTCCTTTTTTGTTTGGTCGTCATTTGGTTTCTCTATCGGTTTCGTGACAACCTCCGAAAACAATCGCGTAAGCCATGGACATATAGTCTGATCGGGATATTACTAATAGGAGAAATAAGCTTCCATGCTTGGTATATCGCATATGGAGAATGGAATACAACCGTTAATTTACCTCTTCAATTAAGTTCGATTTCCGTTTATTTAGTCGTGTTCATGTTATTGCTGAAGCGGCAATGGTTATTTGAAATTACATTTTTTATTGGTGTCACGGGCGGGATGATTGCCATGTTGACTCCAGAATTATTTTTCGGCTTCCCACATTTGCGATTCTTTCAATTCTTTATAGTACATGCGGCTATTGTAGTGGGTTGTTTTTATATGCTGATTATTGAACGGATGGAGTTAAATTGAACATCGGTTTTAAAATCTTTCTTGGCTTTAAACGTCATTGCTGTATTGGTATTTATGGTGAATGGCTTACTTGATGCTAATTATATGTTTTTAAATGACAAACCAGCTCAAGCTACATTGATTGACCTTTTGGGACCATATCCTTGGTATATGGTGACGTTAGAAGTTTTGGCAATAGGATTGTTTTGTCTGATATATCTTTTAGTGACTAAACAGAATGAATGATAAACCCCAAAAATTTCCACAATCTATTTGAAATATCGTCTATTATTTTAGTAAAGTATAATTAATGACGTTTAAAGGGGGCAATCATCATGAAAGTGATTTTAATTCATGGTTTCTTTAGGTCTGATCGTGATATGCAAGACATGGCGAATTATTTAAAACGAGAAAATTATGAATGTTATACCCCTAATTTGCCCCTGACCTTTAATGAATTCGATGTGATTGTCTCCCAAGTAGAAGATTTACTCGAGGCGATTGTCAAAACAGGTCTGTCACCCGGTGAGGAGATTCATTTGGTAGGTCATAGTACTGGTGGCCTCGTCATTCGAAAATTATTAACAGATACAAAATATTTAGATGCCATTGGTCGCTGTGTTCTAATCGGTACCCCGAATCGCGGCAGTCAATTGGCGGATTTAGCCAGTAAGATACGAGGGTATGTTAATATCTTTAAAACTGTAAAATCTTTACGCAAAGAATATCTAGATAATATCGAATTTCAGAACGAAACAGGCATTGATATAGGTGCAATTGCAGGTAATAAAAGCAAACTCGGTTTTGATCCACTAATTTCTGGTGAAAATGATGGGTTTGTTGAAGTCGATTCTGTTTACTTTCCAGGGTTACGTGACTTCAAAGTATTACCACTTACACATCGAACGATCCATCATGACGTTGAAACCTTCCAACAAGTCCAGCAGTTCTTAGAAACAGGCCAATTTAAGTCATAAAAAAAGCCATCAACCAAAAGGGGAAGGTTGATGGCTTTGCTATATCTATATCTAACAAACTACTATTCTAAGGAGCTATTCTTGCTGTATTTGTTTGGTTGCGCTAATTAAAAGATTTTGAAAAAGTGAAAGATGGAGCTTGATGGCTTTTCGACTTTTTTACTTGGTTGTGTGTATTGTTTTCTCTTATCAGTCACAATAGCATCGCGTAACATTTGATGATCAAACATGTAAATCGCCTCCTTATAGCGAATGGTAATTTTTTCTCTCGTTTATCCATTATTAAGTATACCCACATCTTATGTATTTGTAAACAATTTGGCACTCAAAAAATATAAAAAGTTTCATTTTGTTTTAGATGTCTAATTATATAAAACTTTCTGACAATGAATAACCATTCAATTCAAACATAATGTTAAAATTTTCAGAAAACATACAATAATGAAAAATTAGGTCTATCGTCCGACAAAAATTTTAAAAGGCTAAAGGTTGGTTCAGTTATGGCTGGATTTTATAGTGTGGCCATGATAGAATACCAATAAAAGCGAACGTATGTTTGTTGTTTCTGTCCGATTATGGTGAAAGGGGAATTCTATGAAAATATTCCATACAGCTGACTGGCATCTTGGTAAAATTGTTCAAGGTGTTTACATGACGAAAGATCAAGAGTATATTTTAGATCAATTTGTAAGGGATGTCACTGAAGAACGACCAGATGTGGTTGTGATAGCAGGTGATTTGTATGATCGTGGAGTGCCGCCTACCGAAGCAGTACATGCATTAGATCAATGTTTAGCCCATATTGTTTTAGAATTGAATATACCTGTTGTTGCAATATCAGGAAATCATGACAGCCCAGGACGTTTGCGGTTCGGTAGTCAGATGATGAAAGATCAAGGGCTTCACATTGTTTCTGAGCCATCGAAACAACCTGATCCTGTCGTGTTATATGATGATGCTGGAGCAGTTCATTTTCATTTGATCCCTTATACAGAACCAGGGACAGTGAGGCATTTATTTAATGATGACATGATTAGAAGCCATCATGATGCAACAGAAGCTTTAGTTAACTCTATTAAAGAAACGATGGATGAATCTGCACGCCATGTTATGGTAGGCCACTTGTTTGTAACTCCTAAAGGACAAGAACAGGATAATACAAGTGATTCAGAGCGACCACTGGCGATTGGTGGGGCGGAGCATGTGGATGCATCACTATTTGAAGTGTTTGATTATACGGCATTGGGCCACTTGCACCAAGCGCATTTTGTCGGACAAGAAACAATTCGTTATTCAGGCTCGCCTTTAAAGTATTCCATTTCTGAAGAAAACCACCAAAAAGGATATTTAGTTGTTGATTTAGATCAAGATGGAACAGTTAGCATTGAAAAGCGCTCGCTACAACCGAAACATGATATGCGTACGGTGGAAGGCTACATAGATGACTTGCTTAAGGGAGAAGTGAATGAAGACTATGTGTTCGTTCGTTTACTAGATGAAGAAGCGGTTCAATTTCCAATGGAGCGAATACGTTCTGTGTTTCCAAATGCCTTGCATGTTGAAAGGCGATTACCTCAGTCTAGTCATCATGCTGAACAAGAAGAGCGGGTAGCACGGCATCGAATGTCAGATATGGAATTATTTCAGGCATTTTATCAGGATGTCAGAGGAGAGAATCCTACTGAAGAAGAAGAGGCTATTATGGCCGAAGTATTCCATGACGTATTAAATCATGACTAGTATGAGAGGAGAAGCACGGCATGAAACCTTTAACCTTAACTTTAACGGCATTTGGCCCTTACCGAGAACGTGAAGTGATTGATTTTCAACAGTTAAAACATCATCGTTTATTCGTAGTATCTGGTAGAACAGGTGCTGGGAAGACGACCATTTTTGATGGAATTAGTTATGCGCTTTATGGGACAGCGAGTGGGGAAGACCGTGATCATGAACAATCGTTAAGAAGTGATTTCGCCAATGATCAATTACATACTAGTGTTGATTTAACATTTGAAATTGGTGGCGAAAGATATCGTGTTTACCGGCAAATGCCGCATATTAAAGAGGGAAACAAGACAGCAACAGGAGGGCGACATGAATTATATAACTTAACAGAAAGTGGAGAAGTACCTTGTGTTGATCGGCAAAAAAAGTCTGACGTCGATGAGCAGATTAAAGCAATTGTCGGTTTAACCCAAGATCAATTTCGTCAAATTGTCATGTTACCACAAGGGGAATTTCGCAAACTGTTAACATCTGATACAGAGAATAAAGAAGCGATTCTACGCCGAATATTTAATACCATGCCTTATCAAGAATTAAGTGAACGAATTAAAGAAAAACGTGAAGAAGCCAAAAAAGAAAATGAGCATGCTCTCAAAATGCGCGATCACTATGTGCATGCGATTTTAAACAAATTGCCTGGACGTGACTCCCGCTTATTTAATGTCTTAAATCAAGACTATTACAACATTAATCAGGTTATTGATGGCTTGACTGAAGAAAGGAAACATTATGTTGAGCTTGTGAATCAACTTGAACAAGAAAAACAACGGTTGAATAAGGAAATTGAAAAGCAAACAAGTCATATTCAACAAGCTAAAACTACACAAGAAGAAACCAAGAATTTAGAGCAAAAGTCAACGCGCTTGAATCAGTTGTTAGAACGAGAAGATGAGATGAAATACAAGGACCAATTATTACAACAAGCTGAACGCGCAGCACAGATCGAACCTTATGAACAACAGTACCGTGATCTTAAACAAGAGCTAACAGATCAACAAAAAACAGTCGAAACACTAACACAGAAACAAGAAAGAGCGAATCAGCAGTTAAATCACGCAACAACAAACTATCAGAAAGAAAAGGCAAAAGAAACGAAACGACAAGAAATCCATGTTGAATTCACCCGATTAAAGGACATACATCCCAAAGTCCAAGCTCTTCATGAACAAGAAACAAAACTTGACCAGATGAAGATCAACTTAAAAAATGCAGAGAAGCAAAGTTATGACTTAAATAAACAATATGATGAACAATTTGAAATTCTACAATCAAAACGGAAACAAGTAGAGCAATTGGAGCAAGCTGTAGAGAATTATTTATCATTAGTTGAACAACGCCAAACAAAGCGGGAACAATACCAATTCGTAAGGGATTACGCGAAACAATCCAAAGAAAAACAAGCATTGGAACAATCAATTCAAGAACAAAATCGACTCTATGAACAGGCTAAGTCAGAGTATGATGCACTGCAGAATCATTGGTTGAATAGTCAAGCGAGCATATTAGCGTCTCATTTACATGATGGTGAAGCGTGTCCAGTCTGTGGAAGTGTTGACCATCCAGATAAGCAGACTGCGACAATTGATGCTCCTTCAGATGATAAGTTAGAACAAACAAGGCAGAAGATGGATCAAGTCTATGGAAAACTCAATCAGTTGGAAGGGCAGAAAGAATCGGTTGAGTCGAATCTGAAATCGCTTGAACACCAAGTGATTGAAATGGGAGAGTCGGTTGAAGATATTGATCAAACACTTCAAAGAATAGAACGTGAAGGACAAAAATTAAAAGAACAAGTAGAAAAGAAAGAAAAACAGAATCAGGAGTTAAAACAATTAAAGCAAGATGTGAAATTGGCTGAAGACCATCTCAACACACTTCGTCAGCAGAAGGAAAAGCAAAATGAAGCACATCAAAAATTAACTGCAAATGTACTGTCTGAAGAACGGACTTATCATAATTTATTAAATGATATTCCCGAAGAAGTACGTCAACTTTCCCAACTAGAAGAGAAGCTCGCTCAATTAGATGCTGAGCAAAACCAACTTCAGAAGGATTGGGAAAATGCACAGAAGACCTATGAGCAGGCGCAAGAACAAAAAACGACCATTGATACTCAATTAAACGAAGCTCGTCATCAATTAAACCAACTTGAAGATAAACAAACACGTTTACATTCGGTGTTTGAAATGAAACGACAAGAAGCTGGGTTTACGAATGCTGAGGATTATGAAAAAGCTAAGTTACCAACTGAAAAGCGGGAACAAATGAAGCAAGAGAACGAGCAATACCGACAAGAAGTGTCTGTGCTAAAAGAGCAGATTGAAGAGTTGAAGCAGCGTTTAGAAGGGAAACAACTCGAAGATATAGAAACGTTAGAGGAACAATTACAAGCCGTTAAGAACGCCTATGAACAAACATTGAATAACTACAATACACATTTGCGACAACTTGAGACGATTGATGAGCTCATTAATAATCTCAAAGAAAACCAAGAGACTATTGCTGAGAAAGAAAAGCAATTAGGTCAGTTCACTGATCTGCATGATTTGATTCGTGGTCAAAATGAACAGCGCTTATCATTTGAACGTTATTTACAAATTGATTATTTGAATCAAATTATTGAAGCGGCCAATATGCGATTACGACATTTATCGAATGGGCAGTTTTACTTGGTAAGAAGTCAGCGTCAAGAAGCGCGGGGTAGGCAAAGTGGTTTAGGGTTAGATGTGTTTGATGCTTACACAGGTCAAGAACGAGATGTGAAGACTATGTCAGGGGGCGAAAAGTTTAATGCATCCTTATGTCTTGCGCTTGGTATGTCTGATGTGATTCAAAGCTATCAAGGGGGCATCTCGATTGAGACGATGTTCATTGATGAAGGTTTTGGTTCATTAGATGATGAATCTCTTAATAAAGCAATCGACACGTTAATTGATCTACAACAATCCGGAAGAATGATCGGTGTCATTTCACATGTCGATGCCTTGAAATCAGCTATACCAGCTGTGCTAGAAGTGTCGAAAACAATGGACGGATACAGCCAAACACAATTTATCGTAGATTAGACTCCATTAAAAGAGCGAACATAACCAATGTGGTATGTTCGCTCTTTTTGTTTAACAGAATATATGACGGGCGATGATATTTTACGCTCACTCGCTGGTATTATGTCTTCACTCGCTGGAAAGTCTCACTCACTCGCTGGTATTGCGCCTCAACTCGCTGGTATTGTCCCATCACTCGCTGGTATTGCATCCATGCTCGATGGAAACCACCTTCGACTTGCTGGAAAAATGCCTGGTCGTAAACAATCAAATCCATTAATAGATAAAATATCCACTTAAATCAAGTCAGATTAAAACAGAATTATAGATGATAGTCATCATCTTTCAAAAGAATACGTAGTTTCCGTTTCGCAGCTTGTCCCCAACCCTTAACTGCATCAATGGTTGCTCCTTCTTTTTCGGCAATTTCAGCAAGTCCATAGCCTTGAATGATTCGCTTTTCAACGAACAACCATTGTTTATCTGTTAAATAAGCACGCACAGATGACCAAAAATGTGGGTCGAATTGCTCCATCTCTATGGGCGTAAATGGTTGTTCTTCCATAAACTCTTTCATAACTTCGCGGTCTTGAATGCGTGTCCGTTTGCGGATTAAATCAATAAGTCGACTTCGGATATGAATCGAAGCCATTTTTGAAAAAGTATCCGTCTCCCCGTATTTCTTCCATGCTTCCCATAGTGCAAGCATACCTTCTTGATAGAAATCACCATGAGGGTCACGTATATTTAAGCGGTGAATATGGTAGTGAATCATTCGTTTGTATTGGTCTAATATTTGGTCAAAATGATCGGTTTCCATTTATTTGCTCCTCTAATTAAGAGGCCGGCCTTCAAGTAATACTGTAATTAACATTTACAAATTTGTCATTTCGGGTTTTGCGCGAATAATTAGTGAGATAATGCTTTTTTCTTTCAAATTAAAGCAGTTATTTACAAAAAGTCATGACTTTTTAACATTATAAGTGAATTTTCTACAAATCAGCTGATAGGATTTCAAATATACAATCGTTTAATCATCACTAAAAGTGTTAAAAAAGCGGTTTACCACATAAAGTGATAAACCGCTTATCTTGATTAACCAAATGGATACTGATAATTAATTTCTTCATTAAATTCCACATAATCAAGGTAAATCATTAATAGTAAGTACCATTTTCCGTTCTGTGGATCTCGCACCACAATATGATCTTTACCTGCTTCCTCAACAATGCCAGTAAACGTCATATCGTTCCATGCTTCATTATTTTCAAATGTCATATAAAAGGTAGCTTCTTTTCCTGTGTTCAAACGTAGAATGTTTTCAATATATGATTGTTCACGCGGGATTCCACTGACTCCGCCTGGACCACCAGGACCACCTGGGCCTCCAGGGCCGTTTCCATTTTGCATCCAAGGTGGCATCCCTTGCATGCCTTGATTTTGCCCCATATTGGATTGCGGTGGCATATTAGGGTTCATTTGCTGACCATACATATTTTGTTGAGGCATTTGCTGTTGAGGCATTTGTTGCTGAGGCATTTGCTGGCCTTGGCCTTGACCTTGCCATTGATTTTGTTGGGAAGGGGAGCCTTGGTATGGAGGCATATTTCCCCCTTTAACATTAGGGTTATAGCCCCATGGTTTGTTGTTTGGTCCGCCTTTGTTCATTCCCATTTGTCCTCCTTTGTAAGGTGGTTTATAAGATGATCCACCTTGGTTCGATGATTGTTTACCTTTGTTTGGATACCATCCTTGTTGGTTATGTTTAGGTTGGTAAGGTTTTTGGGCGGGCTGTTTGTAGGGTTCTTTTTTGAATGATGGTTGAGATCGTTCATTGTCGTTTTGATGATCTTGGTTATTGTTAGACTGATCCAAAATAATCAACCTCCTTAAATTAGTTAATGAAGTTAAGCCCGACTATAAGATATTAGGGCATTCTCCCGGATACGGATTATAAAAACAATGTGACTTGTATCTTCCAGACGATGGTTGCCCGAACCATTCAGGTGGGCATTCTCCTTCTGGACGGAAAAACCACAGTGAGAACTGTCCAGGACTGAATGTTTCACCCCTCACTGCTCTTCTGGCCAATCGAAGGTCCTTTTCACGAGCTCGTTGATAAAAATAAGAATCTTGAACAGCTTCAAATCCACCTGGCGATTGATAAATCATGTCAGGGAGTGATCGAATATCTTCAAAGTCTAAACAATCTCCTAATACTCGATTAACTCCAACATTTCCGACTAGTAACATACCAAGTTGGCCGTCACCTTCTGCTTCAGCACGCATGAGTCGAGCAAGTTCTTTTAGTTGTGCTTCTGTATATTTAATTGCGGCCATAAGATCACACCTTTATTAGGGCCAATTTTCATCACTAGTTCATGTATATGTAGGCCACCGTAATTCATGATAGGTTTTATCTAAAAAAATCCCCCTTAAGCCAGATATTGGCTTAAGGGGGGTGAATATTTGTGCTTATTAAACTTGTAAGAGTTTTTCTAATTGATCGCGTTCTTGGCGATGGCCGATATAAAAGGATCCGAATTCAGCGAATCGTGCGCTCACTTCGTCAAAACGCATTTCATAGATAAGTTTCTTAAATTGAAGCATATCATGGGCAAATAAAGTAACGCCCCACTCCCAGTCGTCTAAACCTTGACTTCCAGAGATGATTTGACGAACCTTACCAGCGTATTTACGTCCAGTCATGCCATGCTGATACATTTGCTTACCGCGTTCTTCTTTCGGAAGCATATACCAATTGTCATCACCTTCACGACGTTTATCCATTGGGTAGAAACAAATATGGTTCCATTTAGGTAAGATCGGCTTTAGACGAGCCTGTATTTCAGGGTCTGTTTCAGGATCTTTACCTTGAGCCATATAAGTTGATAATTCCACAACAGAAATGTAGGAATACGGTTGAGTGAAAAATTCCGCCATTTTGGTTTTGTCTAGGGCGAATTCAAGATCAGTTAATTCTTCGGTTGTTGGTCGAACATTTAAGAATAATAAATCTGCTTTATGTCCAATCATTTTAAAGAAACCGAAGCTTCCTTGTTTGTCAGCTTCAACATCTTGCCATGAGGCCATTAAGTGATTAAGTTCGCTAACAGCTTGATCGCGTTCTTCTTGGCTAGCTTTTTTCCAAGCGGTCCAATCAATTTGGCGGAAATCATGAAGCATGTACCAACCGTCTAGCGTTTCAACTGCTTCTGGCATTTGTGTCACTCTCCTTCAAATAAATCATCCATTAACTACTATAACACAAGGCATGTCTGGGGTTAAAAGAAATACATATGAACGTTTTGTTAACTAAGAAATGGTTCGATTACGTTTGTTCATAAGGTTCAATCTATTATCAAACCATTGTTGTTCTGTCTCGGTAAACGTTTGGTTAAAGACTTCTATATTTCGCTGTTTTAACTTGGTTAGGAGCTGATCTATTACTTCTTTCGTTGATAAAGATTTGCCCAGTAACTGTTCTAGAGAAGCCATCATTTCTGGTTTGATTGAAGGATAGTTGAATTTCGTTTCTTCACCTTGCACAGCCTTTTCATAAAATTGCTTAATCACGTCTGCTCGTTGTTGTCCATCGCCTTCAATACATAAGTAAATTTGCACAGCTGTTCCTTGTTTGACCCGTCTTTGTGAAATACCAGCGAATTTCTGCCCGTTAATACTTAAATCATAAGTGCCAGGACAGTACGATTCTGATATTTCATAAGCATCGATAGTATAAGGCTCGTCTTCGAATAACCAACGAATAAATTCAACCATCGCTTGATAACTGTCATGGATATCGAATTGTTTTTCTTCTGGAAAAATGAGTGAAAGGTTAAGCACCCCTTCGTCTAATAAAACAGCTAGACCCCCAGAGTTCCGAATGATCACTTTGTATCCTGCATCGTTTAAAAACTGAATGCCATCATTTATGTGCGGTGTTCGACTGTCAGGGATCCCCAATACAACCGTGGGGCGGTGAACCCATAAATGGATTGCAGGTTGTTTTGTTTCAGTTGCTGTTAAGCACAGCGTGTCATCAATCGCAAATGACGTCATGATATCAGATTGGTTAATATCACTATCATCAACGAGTCGCAATTGATCAAATTGTAATAACGCATGATTCATCTTCATCGATCCTTTTTTCTTTATTAAGGCTTAGTGTTGATTATTAAGTGATATAGCACTGAGTTGTTGAATTGTGAGAAGCGAAGGTGGCGACTCCTGTGAGAATAGCACGTGTCTCGAGACCCCCAGAGGCCCACAGGATGTGGGTCACTTCGGCGTTCGGACAGGACGTCCGGCACTTAGCCGAAGTTCCTTTAGTTGCCGAGGAGGCTCGAGCCGTGCCCACGGAAAGCGTCCACCGAAAGCGGATCACAATATCAGCAACGGACTTTAACTGAGTGATTCAACTAAACTTCCTTTATTATAGCAAACTTGAACAATTAAAAGAAAAACTAATAAAGCTTAATGGAAGGGGCGAAAAATGTTAAAATAGTTATAATTTTAAAATAGTTAAGGTGGAACAATAATGAAGAAACTACTATTAACAGGTTTTGAACCGTTTTTAAATTTCCCGATCAATCCAACAAAAACAATAGCCGAAGCTTTAGATGGGCAACAAATAGGCAATTATCAAATTATTAGCCGTATATTACCCGTTGATTTTGCAACAAGTGGCGAAGCAATTACTCAAGCAATTAGTGACCTAGAACCTGATGTCGT
Organism: Alkalibacillus salilacus; assembly: GCF_030812915.1. Lineage (GTDB taxonomy): Bacteria > Bacillota > Bacilli > Bacillales > Alkalibacillaceae > Alkalibacillus > Alkalibacillus salilacus. The sequence continues at coordinate 141,785 of NZ_JAUSTQ010000004.1, read as the reverse complement.
TGTGGCATTAGGCTTAGCGGGAGGACGACACAAGATCACACCTGAAAGAATTGCGATTAATTGCAACGGAGGAGTTGAAGCAGATAATCAAGGTTATATCCCTGATGGAGAACCGATTATAGAAGGTGGTCCAGATGGAATCTTCTCAACATTGCCGATTCAAAAAATGGTCGATCAAATGAAAGAAGCAGGTTATCCAGCTGAGATATCTAATTCAGCTGGGACTTATCTGTGTAATCATGTGATGTATCGAGCGCTTTATACTATTAGATCGCAAGCTATACAGATACCGTGTGGTTTCATTCATATGCCGGCTTCTCATGAACTGGCGATTAAGCACGGGAAACTACCAAGTTGGTCACAGTCAGATCTACAACAAGCTGTAGAAATTTGCCTGAAAACCATTGGGGCCAATTCATAATGCGTTTTACATTGTATCCATTGGGTAATGAAGCTGTCGTCGTGGTCCTAGGTGAAACGATCTCGCCCGCCATTCATGATGATGTGGTGCATTATTATCAAATGATCCAACAGGCAGACTTACATTATGTCACAGATATTGTTCCAACTTATCGGTCCATTGCTGTTTATTATAATTGGCGCCAAACGAATTATGGTGAGATGACAGATTTGATTGAAAAAATATTAAATCAAGATGACTCGTCTAGTAGATCGCCACAAAGGCGGACAATTCATTTGCCTGTTTGTTATGATGAAGCGGTTTATGCTCCTGATTTGGCTCATCTTGCACAAGTCCATCAATTAACGGAGAAAGAAGTTATCGAGCGCCATACAGCACCTTGTTATCGTGTTTATATGATCGGGTTTCTCCCTGGATTTCCGTATATGGGTGGTTTGGATTCAACATTAGAGACACCAAGGTTAACGACGCCGAGAGCACATGTGCCAGCTGGAAGTGTAGGGATTGCAGGTGCACAGACGGGTGTTTATCCAGTAGATTCCCCTGGAGGTTGGCAAATCATTGGCCATACACCTATTCAACTGTATAACCCAGATTCTGATGACCCGACACTGCTAAAAATGGGTGATTGGTTAACGTTCCAGTCGATCTCAAAAGAAACATATGAACTGATTAAGCAAGAGGGACGAATAGAAGATTTTATCGAGGAGGGATGAGAATGGAAGTTGATTTAAATGCTGATATCGGCGAAAGTTTTGGCCCTTATGAAATAGGTGATGATCAACGTCTAATGGATATTGTTTCGTCTGTTAATGTCGCCTGTGGTTTCCATGGTGGTGATTACCGTGTGATGCATCAGGTAGTCAAACAAGCCGTCGAGAAGAAAGTGAAAATTGGAGCGCATCCTGGCTATCCAGATTTAATCGGTTTTGGACGTCGTCATCTCGAGATGGCATCAGAAGAGATCTATCAATTAATCGTTTATCAAATTGGAGCACTGCAAGCTGTATGTCGTGCTCACCAGACAACATTACATCATGTGAAACCTCATGGCGCTTTATATAACTTAGCTGCCAAAGATCAAGTAGTGGCTCGTGCTGTCGCCCAGGCTGTTTTTGATGTCGATCGTGATTTATTGTTATTTGGATTAGCAAATAGCGCTTTGCTTGAAGCAGGAGAGGCTGTTGGTTTAAAAGTGATTTCAGAAGTGTTCGCTGACAGAACGTATACAGAGGAAGGTTTGTTGACACCACGTAGTCAAAGTCGGTCTGTATTGACTGAGATGGATGATATAAAAGAACAGGTGCAACAAATTGTTTTTCATCATGGTGTTACAACCCCAGGTGGCGAGCGAATTCATTTAAAAGGCGAAACGATTTGTTTTCATGGTGACGGGGATCAAGCGTATCAACATGCACGATTTATTCGTGATTATTTGCAAGATGAAGGGGTCGTAATTAAGGCGTGTGATTATCATGACTAATCAGACGCTACCATTATTACAAGTCGATTCCGCTCAGTTACCTTTAACTGTACAAGACTCAGGAAGACCAGGTTATCAGCATTTAGGTATTCCTGTTTCTGGAGCTATGGACCGTTACGCTTTAATTACTGGGAATCAACTATTGAATAATGATCCAGGGTATGCAGCGTTAGAAATCACATTAGGTGGTGTAACACTTACTTTTACGCTTTCGGCCGTTATTTGTGTAACAGGTGCTGATTTAAATGCAACATTAGACGGAGAAAATATTCCTTCATGGCAAACGATCAAGGTTGAATGTGGACAAACACTTTCATTCGAACGCCCAGTGAAAGGGGCGCGTGCTTACCTTTGTGTGTCGGGTGGAATTGTTTCTGATTCTTGGTTAGATAGTCAATCAGTTTTTGAGAAGGGTCAGTTAGGCCGTAAATTAACAAGAAGTGATCAGGTGTACGCAACCGATAAAGCCACTGAAGCAGTAGTCGACTATAGATTATCATCTGATTTAATCCCTGAATATACGCAACACATGACATTACGGGTTATCTTAAGTCCCTACGCTCAACGTTTATCGAACGAGTCTTTGGAGCACTTCTTCCAGGTGACTTATACCTTTCGAAAAGGTGATCGTATGGGGTGCCAATTACACCATGATCAACCATTAATTCATCAAACAAGTGACAATATGGTCTCTGACGTCGTTAGTTTTGGAACGATTCAAGTGCCTGCAAGTGGGCAGCCCATGATGCTATTAGCAGACAGGCAAACAACAGGTGGTTATACAACGATTGGCACAGTCATTACGGCTGATCACTGGAAATGCGCCCAGTTAAGACCGGGATCAACTATCCGATTTCAAAGTGTTTCGATACATGAAGCGGATCAATTACTACAACCATGGAAAGAAAAATAATAATTTTTTTAAGTTGTTGCCATGCCTAGTAAGTAAGCGGTTTGATTAAGGATGTTAGGTAGGAGGTTGGGTTTTAATGGATGTCGAAACAAGCTATAATATGACTAGAGAAAACGAAATAAGAGTTGTGAATAGAAAGGTCGGGAAAAATGGCATATCGTGATGAAAAATTAGACGAAGAAAAAGTGTTTAAAGATCCTGTTCATCGTTATATTCATGTACGTGATCGCGTCATTTGGGATCTTATTGGTGCTCGTGAATTTCAACGACTCAGACGTATTAAGCAACTCGGAACGACTTATTTGACCTTTCATGGTGCCGAACATAGTCGCTTCAACCATTCCTTAGGAGTCTATGAGATTGTTAGACGGATTATCGAGAACTTCCGTGAAGAGCCATTTTGGAATGATGACGAGCGGTTGTTATGTTTATGTGCAGCCCTTTTACATGACTTAGGCCATGGCCCTTTTTCCCATTCATTTGAAAAAGTTTTCGATTTAGACCACGAAGATTTCACACGGAAAATTATTTTAGGCGATACGCAAATTAATGCTATTTTAAAACGTGTCGACCCACAATTTCCGCAAAATGTCGCTGATGTCATACATAAGACGTATTTTAATAAGTTGGTTGTTAGTTTAATTTCGAGCCAAATTGATGCAGATCGAATGGACTATCTTCAGCGTGATGCGTATTTCACAGGCGTCAGTTATGGACATTTTGATATGGAAAGAATTCTCCGGGTCATGCGACCGAAAGAAGATCAAATGGTGATTAAAGAAAGTGGGATGCATGCCGTAGAAGACTACATTATGAGTCGTTATCAAATGTACTGGCAAGTGTATTTCCATCCTGTGACTCGAAGCGCAGAAGTTATTTTGTCAAAGATTTTACATCGTGCTAAAGAATTGTATTTTGCCAATGATTTTCAGTTCAAATTAAAACCTCGTCATTTTGAAAGTTTCTTTGAGCAAGAAGTGAGTTTAGATGATTATTTGAAACTAGATGAAAATGTGGTGTTTTATTACTTTCATATTTGGCAGGAGGAAGATGACGAGATTCTAGCGGATTTATGCCGACGATTTGTCGATCGTGATTTGTTTAAGTATATAGAATTTGATCCAGCTGATCAGTACCAACAATTAATCGAGCTGAAAGAAAGTTTTATTCAAGCAGGTGTCGATCCTACTTATTATTTAGAGGTTGATTCGTCTTCGGATTTACCGTATGACTTTTATCGTCCTGGTGAAGAGGAAGAGCGATTGCCAATTCATCTACAGTTACCTTCAGGTGAATTGAAAGAACTCTCTAGGCAATCGGAAATTGTGGAATCCATATCAGGTAAAAAACGAACCGACCATAAGTTGTATTTTGCGAAAGATTTAATTGATCAGTTGCCAGATAATGATGTTAGTAAGCAACGAATATATGACATTTTAAAAGGGTAAGGAGTTGTGCTCATGTTAGAGGATCATGCGAAGTTGATGGCGTTTTTTGACCAGGCAGATGAAATTGTCGGACGTAAACGACTGCAAAAGATGGTTTATATTCTTAAAAAATGTGGCTTTGATTTTTCAGAACGTTATACTTTTCATTTTTATGGTCCATATTCTGAGGAGCTATCGACGCGAATAGAGGAGTTATGTAACTTAGGATTCATCGAAGAAGAGCGTGAAAAAGAAAAAGGCTATTATCAATATCGTTATCATTTAACAGATCGAGGCATTCACTTTTTAGAGCAATCAGATTTAAGGCCAGAGAATATGACAACCCTAATTGAAGAAATGGATGAACATAGTTCTAAATTTCTTGAATTAGTCTCGACCATACTTTATTTTCAAGATTTCTCGAAGGATGAAATCGAGGAAAAAGTACAAACCGTTAAGAGTCAACAAAACTACACAGCTGATGATTTTGAAGCGGCTTGGCAGTTTATTGACCGATTAAACGCACACTAAGAAGGGGAGTGACTGACCCCTTCTTTTAATTTGTTAAATTTGAGAATATTCTTGTGAGCCGTTATGATGGATGTGGTGAATTAAATAGCTTAGGGGTGACTCAAATTATGGAACGCAACTTAAAAGTCGTAGGTATTTGTGGTAGTTTGCGTGAAGACTCTTCAAATAAAAGGTTATTAGATTTAGCTAAAACAATGCTCCCGGATTATGTGGAATATGAGTCCTTAGAGTATCAAGATGTGCCGGTATTCAGTCAGGATATTGAAAAACCTGTCCCTGAACCTGTTCAACGGATTAAGGACCAGGTTGAAAGTGCTGACGTTCTACTCATTGCAACCCCACAATACAATGGTTCATTTCCAGGTAACCTAAAGAATGCAATTGATTGGATGACACGTCCAGGTGGCCATAATTCTATTTATGGCAAAATAGCTGGCATTGTAGGTTGTACCCCTGGTCAAAGCGGTACGATGCAAGCGCAATTACATCTTAGAGAAGTATTGAGCCATTTAGGGATTCAGGTTCCAGCTAAACCTCGTGTGATGATTAGTGGTGTACTCGATTTAATCGATGAAGATGGTAATTTACAATTACCAGAGGTAGAGGTTAATAACTATCAAAAAATGCTAAATGAAGTGTTTAAGCTAGCCCAAATTAAATCACTATAAATAAAACAGGTTAGCCTCATTAGTGAGGCTAACCTGTTTTATTTTTGTTCTAAACGGCGGATACGTTCATCTAAATCAGGGTGAGATGAAAGTAACTTCATGAGTCCGCCTTTATTATTAATTTTCATTGTTTGGATCGCATCATCATTCGTGTTGTCCTGTACAGTATTAACTGTGTTCTTAAGTGAACGAAGAGCATGTTGCATCTTATCTTTACCAGCTAAGTCTGCGCCTCCACGATCAGCGTGGAATTCGCGGTAACGTGAGAACGCCATGACGACCATGCTGCCTAAGATTGAGAATAGAATTTGGAAAATGATAATCGATGCAAAGTGTACGACGAAACGCATTTCTTCGTTTACAAAGTTGGAGACAATTGACGCAACAATACGAGATAGGAAGACGACAAAGGTGTTAATGACACCTTGTAGTAATGTCATCGTGACCATGTCACCATTTGAAACGTGTGCTACTTCGTGTGCTAAGACACCTTCAACGGCATCATCATCCATAGAATTAACCAATCCTGTTGAGACTGCAACAAGTGACCGTTTTTTAGTTGGGCCTGTCGCAAAAGCGTTCACTTCTTTTGAACGGTAAATACCGACTTCAGGCATATGCATTAGGCCAGCAGCACGTGATAGACGATGAACGCGTTCAACGAGCTGGCGTTCAGCTGTCGATAAATTATCATTTGGATCAAGGACTTGTACCTTCATCATCTTCTTAGCCATCCAGCGAGAGATTGCTAAGGAAATAAATGCACCGGCGAAACCGACTAATATACTGAAAACACCGAGTGAAACGTAGTCAATACCTACGCCAACCCCACCATTATAAATTGGACCAATATCAGTAAATGATGTAATGACTGACCAAACAATGACGATCGTTGTTAATACGAGAATGTTTGTTAATAAGAAAAATAAGATTCTTTTACCCACTATACTTCCCTTCCTTTCTTAATCGTCCATACGTATTATACCACGAAAACAAGGTAACGAAAATGTAAAAGCTTCCTTAACAATGACAATTTAACGAAATAGTAATACGATTCAGACGTCTAGAACATATGATGAATAATGTATGGTTTTAGATCACGAAGGAGGAATTGTTATGTATTATAATGATGAAGAATATCTTGTCCCGCCCACTTATTTGTATGCTCCGATGAGACAAAATTATGATGGAGAAACTATTAGTGGTGATACAACGTGGACTGAAGGTGGTTCTGTTACAAAGTGTAATTTAGCTTGGTCTGATATGAATCATATGACGACGGCTGTTAGTGCTGACAGTCCGTATACCTGTGGTCAATTATTAAATGTAAAATTTGAAGACACAGGTAAGGAAGTGACGGTGAAGGTCGTTGATACAGTAGCAGGTTATCCGCCGAATCGTTTGAATTTACATCGAAAAGCATTTGAAGCTTTAGGCGCTAATTTAGATTGGGGGATTATACCGATCCGAATTTCGGTCGTTCCAACAGATGGAAACGGTCAATTACGTGATGTTTTGTGGAATGTACTCGGGCAAACTTATCCAGGAGCCACAATTAAAAATAGCCAGTGGCAAGGAGAAGAGAATGTTTCAGGGGGGTATCGGAAAGAGTCTTATTTGTTTACATTAGGTACATCAGAAGGTGATATAACTGTAAGAGGAGATGTGGTCTTTCATCCGAATACGAAGCGAATTCGCTCGATCAATTTAACTGAAACGTCATGATAAAATAAGCGCGTTTTTGACGCGCTTATTATTAGATAGTCTCAGGTACAAGCTAGTTAGAGCGGGAGGAACCGTATTATTGATCGAATCATAACACTATTATTGTAATTCTTGCATCTTTGAATTACGATTTAACTAAGGAATTATTTATGAAAGAGCGAGGTATATATGGAAATACTTGATATTATATGGTGGATAGCCATCATTGCTTTATTTGCATTGAGTTACGCGGGAGTCATTTTCCCCGTCATTCCAGCACCGGTTGTGTTGTGGGCTGGCTTTTTCGTTTATCAATTTGGGTTGAATTCAGACGAGCTTACATGGGTTTTCTGGTTATCCATGGCGATATTGACGATTGTATTAATTGTAGCTGACATTATTGCAAACAGCTATTTTGTGAAGCGATATGGGGGTTCTAAACTTGGTGAGTGGACAGCTGCGGCAGGTGTTATTGTAGGTTCATTCGTTATTCCACCATTTGGAATAATTGTCGTGCCAGCAGTTGCTGTTTTCGTTGTTGAACTCATGCAAAACCGACAAGTAATGGAAGCATTACGTGCTGTGTTTGGCTCTCTAATCGGCTTTTTAAGTGGAGCATTAGCCAAATTTGTTGTCGTTACTATTATGGTCATATGGTTTTTTACTGTGATTATTTTTTAATTAACTTAAGAAATGAGGGGAGCACCCATGCGGAAGTGGATATGGTTAGCTTTAATTATTGTATTAATTGGGTGTACAAGTGAAGAAGAGCAAGTAACTGAAGAGCGGACGCTTGATGAATTATTGGGACAATGGCATGGAGCGATTGAAGTGCCTAATATGCCATTGGAAATACAACTAACGTTTGAAGAAGATGACGAAAATGAAGAGATAGTTGGTTTTATTGATATTCCTGCGCAAGGTATTGATCAATACCCGCTATCTGAGCTGGAGCTTGAAGAGGAACAAGTTCGTTTTAAAATGGATATCCCTGGCCAATTTGTGGAATTTGTGAGTGATTTACCTCATGATGATACATTGACAGGAGAATTTAGTCAGCAGGGACATACATTTGATTTCGAGTTAGAACGTGGTGAGCTTGAGACTGAACCTGAACAAGCGAGTGATGATATTAATTGGTTAACAATTTCATCAGATATTGGTGACTTAAAAGGTGAATTATTACAACCTAATAGTGAACAGACAGACCGGGTCGCTTTACTGATTCCAGGCTCTGGTCCAGTAAATCGTGATGGAAATAGTGCTGGAACAGAATCAGATACATTAAAATTATTGGCTGAATCTTTAGCTGAACAAGGCACAGCTAGTTTGCGTTATAGTAAGCGAGGTGTGGGGGAGAATCAAGAAGCGACGATTCCAGAAGAAGAAATGACCCTTGAACGCATGTCGGAAGATGCGGTGGCATGGGTGGAACGTTTAAATGAAGATTATGAGCAAGTCATTATAATTGGTCATAGCCAAGGAGCGCTTGTTGGTCAATTAGCTGCATTGCAAACCCAAGTAGATGGCTTTGTTTCTTTAGCGGGTGCTGGTCGTACGATTGATGATGTCTTAAATGATCAATTATCAAGTCAGTTACCTCAAGAATTTGAAGAAGAGGCTCAGAGCATTTTAAATCAACTAAGAGAAGGTGAGTTAGTAGAGGAAGAAGAGATCAGTAGTGAACTTTACAGTATCTTTCGACCAACGATTCAACCGTTTCTAATGTCATGGATGTCATATGATCCAGCTGAATTGATGACTCAAATGAATATTCCATCATTGATTATTCAAGGTACTCATGATCGCCAAGTGTTTGAAGAAGATGCGGAGCAACTAGCAGAAGCAAATAATCAAGCTGAATTAGTTATGGTAGAAGGAATGGACCACGTGCTTAAGCAATCCGATAGCGTAGAAGATACATTAAATTATCAAGATCCAGAACAACCGCTAGCTGACGAATTACTTACGGCCATTGAACAGTATATACAAAACTTATCTCAAAATGATAACTCTTAACCCGCTAATCTTATTCAAAAAGAATTCGTTTTAAAAAATTTAAAACGAATTGATAATATTTTCTGTTAATATCTTTATATTATGCTACAATGATTTAGAAGTCTGATAATTTAGAGAATACGTTTTGAGATAAACAATCCATTGATGGGGGAATCGTGTTGAAAGGTTTTGCAAAAGTCATGATGGTTGTTGGCATCCTTTCGGTTGTAGCGGGATTATTGTTTGTTGTGGTCGAGTCGATCACAAATGATTGGTCATCACTAATGAATTATGTTACATATATTTTATTGGAAGACTCTGAACGTGCTCTGTGGCAAGTAGGTGTTTTGATAGCTTTACTTGGTTATTGGTTATTATCAAGACAAAAACGAAAACAAAGAATATTTTATTAGTTGCTAGTTAAATTCAAGAGGATGAGACAAAAGAATAGTTAGCTATACAAAGGACGACTGTTTGAAACAGTTATAGGTAAGCAGTAATAAAGCGGAATCAAAACACGTAGACGCCCGCGGCAATCGAAGTGTTTTGCTGGAGCGTCATTTAAGCAGAAAACTCGAACGATTAATTTTTCAATTAAATCGTTCGAGTTTTACTTTGTATGATTAACTTTTGTCTTAGTTTCTTTTAGGTTTAGAATGTCATTTTTATTGATTATTAAAGAATAGGTATTTGAATTTCGGATAAATATTCTTCTGGATTATTTGTCATATACTGATCAATAATTGTTCGTTCAATGGCATCACCAGTAATAGTTAATTGATGTTTCTCAATATACTGAAACAGCCATTCGTAATAGGTTGGCGAATGAATACGTGCGTCTTGACAGTATAGACAGACGTATCTACCAGCTGGTAATTTCGTTTTAAGATCGTTTGTTATTTGATTATCATCAATAACAAGGAAAACTGAATTATAAGCATTGTATTTCATTTGTTTAATTCGGTCAATTGGAAGAGTGACACCAACAGATCCAATGAAGATAGATGGTGTTAAGTGAGATGTATTTTCAATTTTCCGTAATGATAGCTCAAGATCTGTCTGGGATTGAATGTCGTGATTTAACTGTAATATATGTTGATCTTCATAATGTCTTATAAATGGCTGATGAATGTAGTTAGACTGTTTTGCTAGATCAATCTCATTAATTCGGTTATTGACACGTTTATGAATTTGTTGCAATTCTGAAATTCTTTGAGCTATTTCTTCTTGGTGGCGTTTTAACAATTCGAGGAAATCGTCTGAATGACGTTCCTCGAATTGCTTTTTGATATCTTTTAAAGGTACACCTAAACTGCGCAAATAATTAATCGTGTTTAAATGTTCAAATTGCTCTGTTGAGTAGTAGCGATAATTGTTATTCGGATCAATTTCGGCTGGTTTGAATAAGCCGATTTCATCATAATAACGAAGTGTTTTAACTGATAGATTGTGTAGTTTAGCGATTTCGCCAATAGTAAAGCGATCTTTCATACTTGCCACCTCAATTGTTATTGCAATGCGTTATGGACTTCTTCAATCATGTTTTCAACTGCTTGTAATCCACCATCGGCTAAGTACCAATATTGCGGGTCAAGATAGTGAATTTGGTCTTCTTCATAAGCGGTTGTTCCTTTAATTAGGTCATTTTCAATCGTTTCTTTTGCTGCTGCTTCGCCGTTAACGACTTTATCACGGTCAATCACAAAGAGATGATCAGGATCCTGTTCAACGATATATTCAAAAGAAATGTTTTGTCCGTGGGTAGATGTTTCGATTGAATCATCGACAGGTTTAACACTCAATGTATCATGAATCATACCGAAGCGGGAACCTGAGCCATAAGCGCTAACTTTACCGCCAGTTGCTAAAGTAATTAACCCGGTTTCATCACTATTTGATGCGATATCATGTACCTCAGCGACTTGATCTTCTATATCACTTATACGATTATCCACTTGATCTTGAACGCCAAAGACGTCACCTATAATATTAGCGTTATGGGTAATGGAATCAACATAATTCTCTGAATCTGTTTCAACGTAAACGGTTGGTGCAATCTCAGCAAAATCCTCATATAGATCTTGTTGACGACCAGAGATGATAATCAAGTCAGGGTCCATTGCATTAACCGCTTCGAAATCAGGTTCTTTTAACCCACCTGCATTCTCGTAATCTTCACTACCGTAATCAGATAGGTAATCTGGTAAACTATCTTGCGGAACACCTTGAACAGGTAGCTCGAAAGCATCAAGCATATCTAGCATTCCGAAATCGAAGACGACGACGTTTTCAGGATTTTTTTCTACTTCTGCTGTTCCTAATTCATGTTCAATCGTTACGGTTTCACTACTATTATTTCCTTCCTCAGCATCAGCTGAACCGCAAGCTGCTAAAAATAATGCGACAACTCCTAATGTAAACCATAATACTATACGTTTCATTTAATCACCTCATATAATTTTTTAATTAGTTATCCGAAGTACACACATACTTTACAACGATCGAGTTGCTTGATTGGAATATCCATATCGTATATTTCTTTAAGTGAAGATTCTTCAATAATGTCATCGACTGGTCCTTGGTTAATAATTTCACCTTCTTTTAGCGCGACGATATAGTCTGAATAAAACGAAGCGAAATTTATATCATGAATCACAATGACGACTGTTTTCCCAAGTTCATCAACAAGTCGGCGTAAAACTTTCATAATCTGAACGGCATGCTTCATATCTAAATTGTTTAACGGTTCATCGAGTAAGATATAATCCGTATCCTGAGCAATAACCATTGCGATGTGAGCTCGTTGCTTCTGCCCGCCACTTAGCTCATCTAGATATTGGTTCTCTAGGTTTTCTAATTCCATAAAGGCGATGGCCTCGTCGATGTGGTCGATATCCTCTGGTGTTAGATTGCCTTGAGAATAGGGGAAACGACCAAATGAGACAAGCTCGCGGACGGTTAATCGAACAGTAATGTTATTTGCCTGTTTTAAAATCGCCATCTTCTTGGATAATTCCCGGTTTTTCCACTGACTGATTGATTGCTGATCGATATCAATATTGCCGATGTCATATTTAATCAGTCGGCTAACGGCTGATAATAGGGTGCTTTTACCAGCCCCATTAGGTCCAATGAAAGAAGTGATTTTCCCTTTTTGGATATTGACCGAGACATTGTTTACAACAGGTTTGTCACCATATGTTTTTGATAGCTCTTTTACTTCAATCATGCTCGACTCTCCCTTAATAAAAGATAAATAAAATACACACCGCCAGCGAAGTTGATAATGACTGAGATTGTTGTTGAAAATGTGAAGACACGTTCGACAATTAATTGTCCGCCGACTAAAGCAATGATACTAACCAAAATCGCACCTAAAATCAGTACACGATGCCGATAGGTTTTTAAGAACTCGTAAGCGACATTAGCAACTAATAGACCTAAAAACGTAATCGGACCAACAAGTACGGTGGCTATGGAGACTAAGATTGCTACAATAATAAAGATTTGCTTCACAATATAATCGTAATTAAGGCCAAGATTAATTGCTTGATCTTTGCCAAGTGATAAGACATCTAAAAACTTTGCAAACTTCAAGAAGTAGAGAGTTGTAACAGCCATACCTGCAAGCGCAATATAAAACAAATCTGTGTTCACATTGTTAAAACTAGCAAACATTTGATCTTGTACGACTTGGAACTCATTTGGGTCGATTAATACTTGCATAAATTCTGATAAACTATTGAAAAATGTCCCGAAAATCAACCCAACTAATAATAGAAAATAAATGTTTTCACCTTCACGCTTAAATAAAAAGTGATAGAGCAGTAAAGCAAAAACAATCATGAATCCAACTGAAATGAAAAAGTTAACGTATTGATTCATAAGTGAATGAGTTGAGCCAAACAGGAAGATGAGACCAGTTTGAATTAGTAAATAGAGTGAGTCTAACCCAATAATACTTGGTGTTAAAATGCGATTATTCGTGACTGTTTGGAAAATGACTGTTGAAAAAGCAATGGCACTCCCTGTTAAAACGATGGCGAAAATTTTCATCGCCCTTCTAGGTAGTACATAATCCCAATGCCCATCTAAGTTTGAGAAAAGGAATATCGCGATTAACCCGAGTGAGAGAATACTGAGAATGACAAGTTTCGTTCGGTTATGCATATGCCTTTCTCCTTAACAATAAATAGATGAATGTACCGCTGCCAATCACACCAACAGTCAAGCCGATTGGGATTTCGTATGGATAAATGATGACGCGACCGAGAATGTCACAAGCTAGAACGAACAAGGCACCGAGTATGGCTGTATGGGGTAAGTTTTTACGTAAATGATCCCCATGATAAATAGACACGATATTTGGAATAATGAGTCCTAAAAATGGAATGAGCCCGACAGTTAGGACGACAACAGATGTTGATACCGCTACAATAATTAGACCAATATTAACAACTTGTTTATGATTCAAGCCTAAGTTCGTTGAGAAATCTTCACCCATTCCAGCAATCGTAAATTTATTCGCGTAACCGTAAGCCACTGCTAGGAGCGGGATGCTTATGTACAGCAATTCATAACGACCCGCTAAAATCATTGAGAAATCGCCTTGTAACCAAGAAGACATGCTTTGAATTAAATCATGTTGATAGGCGAAAAACATCGTAATAGAGCCGATGATATTACCGAACATAATCCCGACAAGTGGAATGAAAATAGCATCTTTAAATTTAATTTTATCGAGTATTTTCATAAAAACCATTGTGCCAAGAACGGCGAATACCATTGCTGTCAGTGCCTGTAGCATTGGGCTAGCTGATGTGAATACTAAGAGTGAGACGAGAATACCAAGCCGTGCAGAATCCATGGTGCCTGCAGTAGTAGGTGATACAAATTTGTTTCGACTCAGTTGTTGCATAATTAATCCGCCTACAGCCATTGTAGCTCCAGCAATAATAATACTGATCAGCCGAGGGATTCGGCTCTGCCAAAGAATTTGCTGCTGTTGATCTGTTAGGCTCGTGATATCACTAATGTTTAGACTTGTTACGCCGATAAAGACTGAAAGAACGGATAACACGACTAGTACAATGAGTAAGTAGCGTTGTTTCATAGGACACAAACTTTCTAATGACATTCTCGTTTAATTGATAATGATTATCAATCTATATTAAATAATAAACTCTCCAGTGGGTGGAGAGTCAACAGAAATTGAGAATTATTTTCAATTATTTTTGGAAAATGGTGGGGATATGGATTTATGTTAACCAGACATTATCGATTAAGACATAAATAATTAGGATTGCTGTTACGATACGTAAGAGCGGTTTAATGTGGTTAGGATTAAGTTTACCAGCTAGGCGCACACCGATTTGAGCCCCGATTAATGAACCACATATTAAGGTGAATGTGAGGGACCAGATCACATGGCCTGAGGCAATATAACTGATCGCAGCACCAAAGCAACTAGCAAAGGTGGCTGCACGCATAAGGCCAACCGCACGGTAATAAGCAATACGAAGGTAGGAGAAGACATAAAGCATTAATGTGCCTTGACCTGGCCCAAACACGCCGTCATATATTCCGATCCCATATAAGAGCGGTGTTCCACGTGTTTTAAAACGAAATGTATTAGTGCCATCAAATGACGCTTTGCTAATAAATGAAAATAAAAAGGCAAAGATTAATAGACCAATTGCAATCTTATACATCAGATCAGGCGGAATAATAGACGCCACATAGCCCCCGGTTATACCGCCCGCTAAACTAATGGGTACGATTTTTAATCCTTCATTCAGTGTTACACCACGGTGACGCAGTACCATGAAGAAGATTATGAACGAACTGATTGAGTTGGTTACTTTATTGGCTCCAATTGCTGAATGGACGGGAATACCTAGTGCAAGCATTGCTGGTAAGCTGATTAAACCTCCTCCGCCGGCAAGTGTTCCTAAGACAGTTGCACTCATACCGACGAAAAAGAGGATGATGATCTCTAACATGGGATGTCACATCTTTCTATTGATTGTCTTTTGCATTAATTAAAGCGTGGATATGGTCGAAGTCATTAGCCTTTAAGCTTTGAATAATCTGGCTTCCAACAACCACACCGTCAGCCACTTCTGTCATGGACTGAACATGGTCTGGTGTCGATATGCCGAAACCAGCCAATACAGGGACATCACTATATGTTTGAAGTAATTCGAAATGTGTTGCTAAATCATCCGCAAATGTTTGACGAGCTCCTGTAATTCCATTAACCGTCACAGCATATAAGAAACCTTCTGACGCTTGAGCAATTTGTTTAATCCGTTCTTTGGAACTTGTTAATGAAACAAGTTGGATTAGGGCTAAGCCGTACTTTTCTTTTGCTTGTCGAATAAAACTTTCGTGTTCGAGTGGTAAATCGGGAATAATTAGTCCATCAATTCCTGCTGATTGAGCAACTTCCATAAAGCGATCTACACCAAATTGAAATATCGGATTTAGATAGGTCATGACAATAATCGGCGCTTTAATTGATTGGCGTTCCTCTGCCAGTTTATCAAGGATCTGTTGTAAAGTCACCCCTGTTTCACGAGCGCGTTTACCAGCTTCTTGAATGGTCGGGCCATCAGCTACTGGGTCTGAAAAAGGAATACCGATTTCAATGGCAGTAGCACCAGCTTGGTCGAGCTGCTGTAATGTAGGAATAAGTGATTCAATCCCTCCATCACCACCCATGATGTAGGGAACAAAGATTTTTTCGTTTTGTTCAAGCGTTTGATTAAAGACGACTTGCATATATTGTTTACCGTGCGTGATTGTTTCCATGATTGGCCTCCTAACTTTGTAAATGTTCTTGCACAGCTTCGACGTCTTTGTCGCCACGTCCAGATAAACAAATAACAAGTGACTCATCTGGGCTCATTGTCTTGGCAATCTTAACCGCTTCAGCAACCGCATGCGAACTTTCTAACGCTGGAATTATCCCTTCGGTACGTGATAATAACTGAAACGCTTCAAGTGCATCATCATCTGTGACAGCAAGATAGTGAACACGATCTGTATCTTTTAAATAGCTGTGTTCGGGTCCAACGCCAGGGTAATCGAGTCCTGCTGAAATAGAACTTGCTTCTAGAATCTGTCCTGCTTCATCTTGTAATAAATACATCATAGCCCCATGCAGAATTCCTGGTGAACCTTTTGTTAAAGTGGCTGCGTGGTGATCAGTTTCAACACCTTCACCCGCAGCTTCAATTCCGTATAATGCGACGTGATCATCGATGAATGGATAGAACATCCCCATCGCATTACTTCCGCCACCTACACAAGCGACGACGGCATCAGGTAATTGACCTTCTGCGTCTAGGTGCTGTTGTTTTGTTTCACGCCCAATCACACTTTGAAAGTCACGAACCATTTTAGGAAAAGGATGAGGACCAAGGACAGACCCCATAATGTAATGAGTATCGTCGACGTTGCTTACCCAATAACGAAGTGCTTCATTAACAGCGTCTTTAAGCGTTGCACTTCCTTGTTCGACTGCTTCGACTTTTGCACCAAGCAATTCCATACGAAAGACGTTCAATTTCTGACGTTTCATATCTTCCGCACCCATGAAGATTACGCAGTCTAAATTAAGTAATGCGCAAACGGTAGCTGTCGCGACACCATGTTGACCAGCGCCTGTTTCAGCTACGACTTTACGTTTACCCATTCGTTCGGTGAGTAGTGCTTGACCAATGGTGTTATTAATTTTATGAGCGCCAGTATGATTCAGGTCTTCACGTTTTAAATAGATTCTAGCGCCACCAATTTCTTCTGTTAGATTAGCCGCAAAATAAAGAGGGTTCTCACGACCAACATATTGTTTGAGTAATTGCTGTAATCGCGCTTGAAAAGCTTCATCTTGTATCGCTTCCTCGTATGACGCTTCTAATTCTTGTACAGCGCCCATTAATGTTTCAGGGATGAAGCGGCCACCATATGGACCGTACATACCATTTGATTGTTGAGTTTGTTCCATGGTTAGCTCTCCTTTACAAGTTTAATAAAATCTTTGATTAATTGATTACTTTTTTGACCATCTTCCTCGACACCACTAGAGACATCTACGATTGCTGGTGTCGTTTGTTCAATCGCTTGATTAATATTACGCGTGTTCAATCCTCCTGCGAGAATCAGTTGGTTTCTGTCGAATGGTAGATTGTCTAAAACACTCCAATCGAAAGTCGTGCCATTCCCGCCTTGATAAGGACCACTTGCACTATCGAGCAGTAAATAGCTTGCCCCAACATAATTTTTGGTTTTCTCTAAATCTGCCACTGTGTTAATCCGAAACGATTTAATATAAGGAACATTCAATTGCTCACAAAACTCTGGTGATTCATCCCCGTGTAATTGCACATAATCTAAGCCCACTTCATGAGCTGTTTGTTCTAAAGTGTCTTTCGATGCATTAACAAAGACGCCTACTTTTTGGATAGATCCAGGCAAAGTTGAAGCAATATGCTTGGCTTGCTCAACCGACACTTTTCGTTTGCTCTCAGCAAAGACGAACCCAATCATGTCGGCTCCCGACGTTGCTGCTATTTCCGCATGACTTGTTTGACGAATACCACAAATTTTCACTCCAGTCATGATTGAACCCTCCTTGTTGTTGGAACACGCATCTCTTTAAGTGCTTCTGAGACGTTATCGCTTTTCATAAAGGACTCCCCGACCAAGATGCCATCTACACCCATGTCAGCAACTTGTTTGGCATCATCAGACGTTTTAAAGCCACTTTCGCTAATAACGACAATGTCTGGATCATCGATTTGGTTAATCAGTGTTTCAGTTGTGTTTAAATCAACTTGGAATGTCGTGAGATCGCGGTTGTTAATACCAATGATGCTAGCCCCTGTTGCTAAAGCTAGGTTTAATTCTGCTGAATTGTGTACTTCAAGGAGTACTTCTAATCCAAGGTTAATCGCTTCATCGTATAAATACTGTAATCGTTCAGGTGATAGGGCTGCTGCAATTAATAAGACAACGCTCGCTCCTGTTTGTTTGGCCCGTTTTAATTGAATGGGATCGAGAATGAAATCTTTACATAAAACAGGTAAGTTCACCTTTGATTGGACTTGGTTCAAATCCTCGATTGATCCTTTAAAGTAAGGTTCATCTGTTAAGACGGAAATCGCCGAAGCACCTGATGCTTCATATAATTGTGCTTGTTCAGGTGGCTCGATTCCTAAGTTGATATCACCTTTCGATGGTGAGGCCCGTTTGATTTCTGCAATAATAGATAACTGATCGTCCTGTTTAAATGTTTCATATAATGACGGTTTAGTTGAGACTGGTAATGGTTGGTTAATTAAAGCGTCCTGTTCATAAAGTAGTTGAATTTCTTCACTTTTTTTATCTAAAATCCGGTCGAGAAATGTATCCATTATGAGATCCCCTTTCGTTTACGCTGCTCACTGAAATGGGTGAGGTGATTAAGTTTAGCTAAAGCTTTACCTGAGTCGATTGCTTCTCGGGCAAGGTCGACCCCTTCGCGGATTGAGTTTGTTTTGTTCGCGGCAAACAATCCGATGCCAGCATTGAATAAGGTGGTTTCGAAATAAGGGCCGCGCTCACCATTTAACACGTCTAGCAATATACGTGCATTATCTTTCGCATCACCGCCGATAATGGTTTCATTTGAATAGCTATTTAAACCGACGTCCTCAGGGCTTAAGGTGAACGGGATGAGTTCGCCATCATCTAATAAAACAAAATGATTTTCACCTGCAAGCGTTGCTTCATCAGTGTGACCAGCTCCATTAACGACGACGCTACGTTTTCTTCCTAGACGTTGTAGGACAGCTGCCATTTGCATTAACATATCGCGACGGTAAACGCCTAGGAATTGTGTATCTAAGGCAACTGGATTTGTTAAGGGACCAATTAAATTAAAAATGGTCGGTACATTTAATGCTTTGCGGACCTGCATAATACGTTTCAATTGGTGATGTACATGAGGTGCAAATAAAAAGGCGATTCCATTTGTCTCGATTAAATGCTCGACTTCATCACTTGTAAAATCGAGCGCAACTCCAAGTTCTTCTAATACATCTGCGCTTCCAGTACGGCTTGAGACGCTACGGTTGCCGTGTTTGGCAACTTTCACCCCAGCACCAGCTAATACGAAGGCTGACGTCGTACTGATATTAAATGTGTGTGCGCCATCACCACCTGTACCACAATTATCCGTGACATCTGCCAAATGTTTTTGAATCGGCATGGCTTTGTCACGAAGAACTTCAACAATCGCTGTAATTTCTTCAACAGATTCGCCCCGAACTTTTAAGGCGGTTAAGACAGAGGCGATTTCACTCTCTGAGGTCTGTTCGTCAAATAGTTGATAAGCGACTGATGTCATTTCGGTTTGGGTTAGTTTTTCACCATTAATTAATTTCTGAAGTTGTTCCATGAAGATTCTCCTTTCGTGTATGATTCAGAAAACGATCTAAGACTTGTTTGCCTTCTGCTGTTCCAATCGATTCGGGATGGAACTGGATCCCAAACAGTGGGTAGTTGTCATGCGTGATCGCCATTAATTCACTGTCATCCATTGATATTGCTTGACGTTTAAAAATGGGAGGGACGGTCTTTTCGTCAACGACGAGTGAATGGTAACGCATGACTTGTAAGGGCTGACTTAAGTAACTGAATAGACCATGTCCTTTATGAAGAATTAGCGATTTCTTCCCGTGCATGACAGTATCGGCTTTCTTGACTTCAGCTCCGAATGTAGCGGCGATGATTTGATGACCAAGACAGACGCCTAAGATCGGCATCGACTGATAAAATTCATTAACAATCTCGCTTGTATTCGGGTAATCTTCAGGTTTCCCTGGACCGGGTGATAGGACGATTGCTGTTGGGTTCATTTCGTTGATTGTTGTGATATCAATGTTGTTATGCCGTTTTACAACAACAGTTACGCCGAGTTCTTCTAGATATTGATATAAGTTATACGTAAATGAATCGTCATGATCGATGAGCAGAATCACTTATAACACCTCCATAAGCGCTTTAGCTTTATTTAACGTTTCTTGATATTCACTTTCTGGATCAGAGTCATGTACGACTCCTGCACCTGCTTGCACATGTGCTAGACCGTCCTTAATAATCATCGTTCGAATCGTTAGCGCGAAATCTAAGTTACCGTTAATGTTCAAATAACCAACAGCGCCTGAATAGGCACCACGTTTAGTTGGTTCTAATTCATTTAATAATTGCATGGCTCTAATCTTCGGTGCACCACTTACTGTTCCAGCAGGTAAAGTCGCCTTTAATGCTTCAAGGGATGATATGTCAGGATTCATTTGCCCACTTACTTCGGAAACAATATGCATAACAAAACGATAGCGTTCAATCACCATGTATTTAGTTAGTTTAATGGTGCCAGGTTTTGCGATTCGACCAATATCGTGACGGCCTAAATCGACTAGCATTTGATGTTCAGCAATCTCCTTTTCGTCTGTGAGTAATTCATCTGCAAGCGCCTGGTCTTCATCAGTATTTTGACCTCTTTTTCTCGTTCCGGCGATTGGATTTGTCGTAACGGTTCTGTCTTGTACTTTGACGAGACTTTCAGGAGATGCGCCAATCACTTGATAATCTACAAAATCGATATAATACATATAAGGCGATGGATTTTGTTTACGAAGTTGTCGATAGAACTGAAAGGCGTCACCTGAACATGTCGCTGTCAATCTTTGCGATAACACTGTCTGAAACACATCACCTGCTTTAATCTTCTCTTTAATCAAATCTACGTACTGTTTATATTTAGCTTGAGAAAAGTTGGATTGGAACTCACCTAATGTAAAGTCAGTTTCAACTTCTGGCTGTCCTGTTTGAATATCATGCAATAGGCGGTTTGCCTCGGTATCGAAGTCGATTGACTCTTCAGTAATCCAACGATCAAAGATGAAGCAATGGATATCTTGTAATAAATGATCATAAACCACCACTTTTTCATAGAACATGAGATGGACATCAGGCATGTTCACATCATCATGTTGAGTGCCTCCGATTGATTCAAATTGCTTCGCTAAATCATAAGCCAGATAACCAACCCCTCCTGCAAAAAAAGGAATATCGATATCAACTGTGACATGCTCATCGATTAATGCATTTAAGGCGATTAACGGATCTTGCCTTGTTGTTGTTGATTGTTGAGTGATTAAATTTGTTTCTGTTATTTGGTTACCGTATGCTATAAATTCATAGAATGGATTCGCTCCAATAAACGAATAACGGCCATTGTCTTCATGTTTCAAAGAACTTTCTAAAAGAAATTTTCGACGCCCTGTTAAATTAGAATATATTGAAATGGGTGTATGTTGATCGCCTTCTATTGTGTCGTGATGATATCGCATGGGTTATTAACCTCCTAATTTTGGTATAAAAAAATCCCCTGCATACTTCAGCTGTATGCAGAGGACGATCGGCTCGCGGTGCCACCTCTATTGAACTCGTGATTAACACTTGTTCCACTTCATTTCGGGTACGGGAAGGATTATTGTTTGTAAAAAGGGGGGAATACAAATCCTTCCGATACCCTATCCGGTTAACGGTGGAATGCCGGGTTCCCATACTATAGTTCAGAGAACCTCTCGTAAGTCCATTCAACGAATCGTGTCATGCTAGTATCTCACCACCACTAGCTCTCTGTTATGAATCCGAATCGCCTACTCCTCTTACTCAACGATTTATTTTATAGTCATTTAATCATAAAAAAAGGTATTCCATCCTTATAGAAAAGGACGGAATACCCGTGGTGCCACCTTGGTTGACTGCTGACGAAGCAGTCCACTTAAATCGTATCGAAGCATTTGGCTTGAATACGTGTCTCTTGTAACGACGAGACGTTCGCCAACCTTATTAACTATTATTAAGCGTTCGGTTGGAGGCTCAGAAGTCCATTCATTCAGGCGTTCACACTAGTTCACAGCGACCACTAGCTCTCTGAAGTGACAGGCTGAACTACTTCTCTTCATCTTTGCCAATCCGTTTTAAGATTTGATTAACATCATAATTGATAGATATTATAATGTCAACATACAATTTTAAAATTATGTTATAGGATCTTAATTGTGTTTGCAGACGTAATCGTTTAGCATAAGCTATAATAGGGAAGTGTCACGTATTAATAATTCGAGGTGGAGGGTAATATGTTTCGCTTGTTTAAACGCAGCTTAGATGATTTTAAAACAACATACCCACAACATTTGGCATTTGCGATTGTCTATATGTTACTGACGAGCTTCATTTTCGTTCCCGTGGCTTCGATTATTTTCAATCGGATCCTCATGTATATTGATGCTCCTACACTGATTAATAATGAAGTGTATTCTGTTGCGCTTAGTTACAGTGGTATAAGTATTTTAATTCTAGTTGCTCTAATTGTTTTCATCTTATTATTCATTCAATTTGCAGTCTTTATTGTCATTGCCCAAAAGCAATACTTTAAAAAGCCTATTACGGTTGCCAATGCGTTTTTAACTGGACTATCCCGGTCAAGGAAGTTATTAAGTATTAGTGTGCTACCGCTAATACTAGTGTTGTTATTACTGGCGCCATTCATTAGGACACCCATTAATGAAATTGTGTATGATCTTAATATGTCGATTTTGTATTCCGGTCACCTATCGTTGTCATATGTATCATTAGCTGTTTATTTTGCCGTATTAATGTTCGTGCTTTATATTATATTACGCTGGATTTTTGTGATTCATTTTATTGTGATTGAAAAAAGTAATGTACGCCATGCGATTAAACGAAGTATGCAGTTAACCAAGCGTCATCAGAAATCGATTTTAATTAGCGTTCTCTCGATTAACGTCATGATTTTCTTGCTTAGCACGTTGATTTTATATCTGATTTCACTCATTCCTAACGTGATGACAGGGACGATTGTTGGTGACTTGATCGAACACTATTTGGTTACGATTACAAGTATTATTGCCACCTTGTCGACACTCATTTTGATCCCAGTCAACGTGATTATGTTGACCCGCTTGTTCTATCAATATAAACGTGAAAAAGAACAAGAGGTGACTGATGATCTCGATTTGACTCGAAGTATTCGTTTGGCTGTAGGGGAAAGAAAAGCCTATTCCTTTTTTAAACAGAAACGAATTTTGATTGTCTTCTTGTTTATCTTGTATGTCACAGGTGTATTTACTTATAACCAAACAATTAGTGGTAATTTGGTTTATTTAGATTGGAATGTCGAAGTTGCCGCTCACCGCGGGGATGCGACAAATGCACCTGAGAATTCGATGAGTGCTGTTGAGTCCGCAATTGAACAAGGTTTGAATGTGGTTGAAGTGGACGTTCAACTGACCCAAGATGATGTATTAGTCTTACACCATGATAAGAACTTATTACGCACTGCTGGAGTACCTGGACGTGTCAGTGACTTAACGTATGATGAGTTGAGTGTCCATGACATTGGATCGTCATTTTCTGAAGAATATGCTGGAGAAGCGATTCCGCGATTAGATCGTGTCATCGAAGTGACTCAAGACGCAGGGGTTAAATTACTGTTAGATGTTAAACCAGATGAAAATGAGGAAGCATTGGCACGAAGCTTATCTGATTTGCTTGAGGAAAAAGAAGTGATTAATGATATGTATGTTCAATCGTTTAATAGTCAGTTTTTGAAAGCTGTTAGACAACAAAACGAAGAGATTGAGATTGGGCAAATATTATTCACAGCTGTCGGGGACTTATCTCGTTTAGATGTGGACTTTTATACGGTTCATCAAACCATGTTGTCGGATGATCTAGTGAATGAGCTCAAAAGCAATGGTTATGGCATTTGGGTATGGTCAACGAATATCGACCGGACAGCGAACCAAGTCTTACAATACGATGTGGATGGGATTATCACGAAAACACCTGATGTGGTTTTACGAATGATTGAAATTAGACGATAAAAATAAAAGCTGGTTGCGGACCAGATTCAGGTTGTCGAGATTTTTTCGGCAGCCTGATTTTTTATGATCTTTAATATTTCACCGAACACGTAATAATGGTAAGTAGATTTCCAAGAGGTACTTAGGAAGATTGTGATTCCATATATGAATGTTCGCTTGCTGGGTGAATAGGGTTAACTTCTAATAAACTGAAGGAGAATGTAAATGCCAATCTATAAATCATATTCAATTACATTTGGCATAATAATGTAAGCGAATGGAATTAAACCAACGAGCCAAACAATTAATAAAGAAAAAATAATTTTTTTATATTTAGATAGACCACTGGGACTAAACGCATTGAGTTTTTCTCCTACTATAAAAATGGGGGCAGACAAGTAAAAATAAATAAAAAATAAAATGATCCATCGTTTTGAATCTGGCGTATAATACTCGAAAGAAAGAAATTCCGTAACCATCATGATCGGAACAAAAAGAGCATATATACTAAAAAATGCTATCCTATTCAACATATCAATCATTCCTTTATTATCCATTTTCTTATCATGTTAATGTGGACGTTTTACGCAGTTTCACTTTTATTTAATCAAATTATGTACAGGTCATATTCCTAAGAATATGACCTGAATTATTTTTTGAGGCATATAAGACGGTATAAATCTTCCTAGTATCGGAAAAGTTTTAAATCACTTACCTTGTATCTCATAGTTTACTATTATATTTTCTTTAGTTTACTTGATAACCGAAAATATTTAAATACCCGAAATAATATGACGCAACAAATGCTAAGAATAGGGCACCAACCATCATCCCGAGAAAACGCCAATCTCGTTTGGTGACGGTCATCTGGTGATAATGAGTTCGATCGTGCTCACCTGTAAACCCTTTCGATTCCATGGCGTTAGCAACGCGCTCAGCTTTACGAATTGAATTTGCGAGTAGGGGAATGCTGTAGCGTTTAAATTGTCTAATGCGGCCTCGAATTCCTTTCGCCCGACCAACTCCACGAACCCGATGAGCCTGCCTTAAAACTTCAAGTTCATGTTTGAAGGTCGGTAAGAAACGGTAACCCGCTAATACACCATACGTAATTTTCGGTGACAGTCGCAATTGTTGCATTAAGCTTAGCATAAACTTAGTGGAGTCTGTTGTCATAATAAATAGTAGTGACAAGGCAATAAAGCATAGCGACCTTAATGCCAAACTAACCGCAACAAGAAGACCACCCGTTGTGACTTCAAAAGCCCAAAATGAGAACAGCACGGAACCATCTTGGAATGTCTCACTAGTGTATAGTAAACGTGCCCAAGAAAACGATGCGATAAATAAGAAGAACGGAACGAAAAATTTAATCCATCGTTTAAACGATAAGTCCGATAATAAAAACGTCACACTGATAATAAATAGTAAATAAACAAGCGGTGTGAATACATCAAATGTCAGACCTAGTAGAATACCAGGGATCAACACCGCAATTGCTTTAACAGTGGGGTTAATGGCTGAGATCATGGGCAACACCAACTTTCTCACGCATTTCTAATCGAAATGGTTTTCTTAATCTTGCCTGGTCTAATAACTCATCATGCTCCCATAGCTTTGCTGGTCGCCCGTGAAATTGTATTGACTGTTCATTAAGAACATAAACCGTATCACAATACTGATCAACTAAATCCATATCATGAGTAACGAATACAATCGTTGTACCTTGTTGCTGAATTTCTGTCATGATCTCCATTAATTCATGAGTCGTTTGGGCATCCTGGCCAAATGTAGGCTCGTCAAACAGTAGTAGATCAGGAGTTTCATCTAACATAGTCGCAACACTAAGCCGACGTTTTTGGCCACCACTTAGGGCGAATGGATTCTGCGATTTTTCATTAATTAAGTGAAAATGGTTTAGTAATTCTCTAGTTCTTGTGTCGATTGTTTCAGCATCATACCCGTTTAGTGTCATGCTAAAGGCGATTTCATCGTAGGTGGTATCTGTAATAAATTGATGTTCGGGATTTTGAAAGACAAATCCCATATGCTGACGTAACGACTGTTCTTTCCACTTGGCGAGAGGCTTGTTTAAGAAAGTCATGGTGCCTGCTTCTGGTTGTAAGAGCCTTGCCATTAATTGTAACAAGGTGGACTTACCTGCACCATTTTCACCAACGATTGCTGTCATTTCACCTTTTTTCAGCGTTAGATTAATATTTTTTAAGATTTGTTTATTCTTTCTGGAAAAAGAGATGCTTTCCATAGTAAAACATGGCTCTGTGTTGTTTGTATGAATCGTCGGTTTTGGATTGGGTGGTGAGTCAAGATATTGTTTTGGGATGAAAATACCGTGGTCGATTAATTGCTGTTGCTTCGTTTGGAGAATAGATTCGACTTCACCATCTTCCATTAGTTCACCTTGTCGACTTAATACTAGAACACGGTCGATCAAATAGAGCCAGTCGTCAGCTTGATGTTCGATTAAAAGAATCGTTAGATCCATAGCTGATTGTAATCGTTCAATCAGTTGAATGAATTCAAGTTGACTCATCGGGTCTAAGTTAGCTGTCGGTTCATCGAGAATGAGGACGTCTGGTTCTAGTAACAGTACAGAAGCTAGGGCGATTTTTTGTTTTTGACCACCTGAAAGGGTATGAATCGCTTCGTACTTATAGTCATCCATGCCAATCGTATTTAACATCTCATCAATTCGCGCTTCCATCTCTTCGCGAGGGGTCTGAATATTTTCAAGGGTAAAGGCAAGTTCATCTTCAACCGTTATCATACAAAATTGACTGTCTGGATCTTGGAAGACAATCCCAATTTGTTGGTTAACCTGACCCTTTTCGAAATCATGAACAGGTTGGTCTTGGAAACGAATTTCCCCTGATGCGACACCTTCAACTGCATCAGGGTATAATCCATTTAAACAGAGGGACAGACTGGACTTGCCTGACCCACTTGGACCGATTAAAAGCGTTGTTTCACCTTCATACAAAGTGAAATTGAGATTATTTAGTAATGGATCGTTTAATGTTTCGAAGTCGAACGAGTAATCATGAACCGATAATAATGAATTACGCTGCATCTTGGTCACGGTTTTGTTGATGCTCCTTTCCTAACGCATAGCCACGTAGAACACCTGTTTTCGCCAATTGATCGCTAATCCACTTACCGAGTAGAGCCATGATCAGTATGCTACTTATAATGCGTGTGATCAGCATAACGCCAACTAACCACGCTTCATATGCAAAGAAACCAGATGAATAGAAATGCCAAGCGAAGCTAATGATTGCGGTTAATACAGCAGCTAATATTAACACTCGCTTCCGATAATCTTGCCATTTCGTCACAGCAAATGCACTTTCGGCGCCAAGTCCTTGAACAGCTGCACTGATTATCAGTTGTGGGCCAGCTGGACTACCGATTAAGACTTGGACAACCCCTGCGATTAATTCAGATATAAAAGCTGCGCCAGGTTTTCGAATGATATATGCAGCAATGATCGAAACAATAAACCAGATCCCATAGATGAATTCATAACCTAGTGGCCCAATGCCAAAAGGTGTAAGAGCGCCAACAAGCCCTTGGCCGATTCCAAAGGCTAATAGATAGATTACCGCAAATACGACCCCTAATATCGACAGCAAAACAATTTCTTTCAGTTTCCATTGTTTAGTCATAACAATCCTCCTATTGATTTGATGGGCTATTTGCCGAAATAGTAAAGGTCATCGTTGTGTGTGATACTTCTTGTTGGACAGCCTCGAAAGCATCTTCCATGGCATCAAAAATAGCTTGCACATCACCATCAAGACGCGTCATATAATGCGCAGCACTGACATCGACACCACGTGCTTTGGACAGATCAATTTGTTCATAGATTTTGTCCATATAGTCTTCCCGTCCAAGCGGATGAATCGCGAACTTACAACCAGCACGTTGTGGAGCATTGGCTAATTGAGGCGCATTAGCTGGTGCATCTGATTCTGCCATATAGACATCTGCTTCGTTATCCCCAGGGCACCCGATAGAATAAGTGCCTGTCATGGCCACATGTTCACCTGTTTTAGCAGCGTGTAAAAAGATGGCTTTGGTCACATCAAAAATGTGCACGATTTTACCCCGCACACAGGTTGTGACGTCATCTGTTTCTTTCCATACTTTTGATTGGTCGACCTCGTCCAGAGCGGATAAAATAATATCGACAAAGTTGTCACTCATTGGATAAAGCGTGAATTGAACTCCTGCAATACGACTTGTGTTACACTGTTGATTCGTCATGGCGAATCGCCTCCTTATAAAGTGTTTGATATAACAAAAAAACTGCATCCCGTGGGAATGCAGTTCAGCTATTGTCTCATTACACTTATGGTAGATTAAGCTTCACTGCACTTCCCCACGCTAGTATTACCTAGTTCGGGTCTTGAGGGTCAGGTCCAACCTTCTCAGCCATTTGACATAGCTCCCCTAGTGCATGTTCATCACGTATGCAGTTTTGTTATACTTTCATCATAATAAATGAACACATAATTGTAAACGTTTAAGGTTGCTAGAATTTGTCGATGTCAGTTTAATAAGGAGTGTATTGGGATGAATGATAGGCGACAGAACATAATTCAAGAAACGGAACAATTTGTACAAACTAAATTAGAAACAGAAGGATCTGGACATGACTGGTGGCATATCTATCGTGTTGTCAACAATGCTAAGCAGATTGCTGATACGGAAGCTGTTGATCAATGGATTGTGGAAATGGCCGCATTATTGCATGATGTAATTGATGATAAAGTGACGCACGATGTGGAAAGTAGCCGAGTAGAATTATTGACTTGGTTGAAAGACCAACATATTTCATATCAACAAATTGATGATATTTTCGCCATCATCGATACGATATCGTTCAAGCATGGTTACAAGACTTTACCAAGTCGTGAAGCAGAGGTTGTACAAGATGCGGACCGATTAGATGCAATCGGCGCCATAGGAATCGCAAGAAGCTTTACATATGCAGGGTCTAAAGGCCATCTCATCCATCAACCCGACGCATCGCCACGCGCTAATATGACAGCCGATGAATATCGCAATGAAACCAATACGGCGATCAACCATTTTTATGAAAAATTATTAACCTTAAAAGAAAAGATGAACACAGCTGAAGGCTATCGTATGGCAGAAAAACGGCATCAGTTCATGGAAACTTATCTAGAACAATTCTATGCTGAATGGGATGGAAAAGCGTAAATCGTGTTACGTTGTGGTTTAAATGTGGAATAGTATTATAGAACATCATTATAAAAGAAAGGTGATGACATATATGTTGCAATATCAACCTTATCTCGATCAGTTAGCTAATAACACAACTGAATCCCAAGCGTTAGTCAATCCGCATACGAAGGAAGAAATAGCTCGAATGCCTATTTGTAAAGAAGAGCAAATGGAGAATGCTATTAAACAAGCAGACGGTGCATTCGAAACGATTAAGAACATGCCTGCTCATGAACGTAGTGATATCTTAAATCGAGCCAGCGAAATTTTACATGACAATAAACAAATGGTCGCTGAAACGATTGCTCAAGAAGCGGCAAAACCGATTAAATATGCTTTATCAGAAGTAGATCGGACTGTGCAGACGTTGAAATTCTCTTCAATTGAAGCACGAAAATTAGAAGGCGAATCGATTCCCATGGATGCAGCGCCAAACGGAGCAGGTCGTGATGCGTACACGCTTTTTGAACCGATAGGCGTTATTGGTGCGATCACACCATTTAATTTCCCACTTAATTTAGTCGTTCATAAAGTCGGACCAGCGATTGCCTCTGGTAATACAGTCATTGTAAAACCAGCTGAAAAAACACCTCTATCAGCGATCTTATTACGTGAAGCGTTGGTACAAGCAGGGTTACCTGAAGATGCTTATCATGTCGTACCAGGTGAAGGGAAAGTCTTAGGAGATGTCTTACTTAAAAGTGACGCTGTTCAAAAGATTACATTCACAGGTAGCCCGCCAGTCGGTCGTGAAATTAAATCGAATGCTGGCCTTAAGAAGGTTACCCTTGAACTCGGGAATAACTCAGCGCTTTATGTTGATAAAAGCATGAATGATCGCTTAGATGATATCGTGTCAAAAGCGGTACATGGATCCTATGCCTATAACGGACAGGTCTGTATTAGTACTCAACGAATTTATGTTCACGAAGATATCGCTGACACCTTTACAGATCAATTTATTAAGGGAGCAGAACAACTTACATTTGGCGATCCACTTGATGAAGAAACGGATATCTGTAATTTAATTGATAAACCATCACAACAGCGCTTGTTAGAATGGATTGAAGACGCAAAACAGCAAGGTGCAAAAGTGTTAACAGGTGGAGAAGCCAAGGATGATGGGATTGCTCCGACCGTCTTAACAAATGTGCCAGAGGGCGCGAAGATCATGAAAGAAGAAGCCTTTGGACCAGTTGTCATCATTAATCGTGTAGCAAGTGGCGATGAGGCGTTAAAAGCGATGAATAACAGTCAATACGGCTTAAGTGCTGGTCTATTTAGTAATGATATGAAGCAAGCGATCGATATGGCTCACGGTTTAGAAGTTGGTCAGGTGTTAGTGAATGATGTACCGACTTTACGTTTTGACCATATGCCATATGGTGGTCGAAAACAATCAGGCTATGGTTACGAAGGTGTCAAATACGCCATTCATGAAATGGTGAATCGGAAAATGATAAGTTTAAATTATACATTTTAAAATGGTGAATGAGTGCCCATCAGTTTATTAACTGGTGGGCATTTTTTGTACCATATTAATTGTTGTAGCATATTACTTTGACAGACAAAGTAATATGTTGTACATTGTTATTGTGGAGGTGAGACATTTGGCATCGAATATTTCAACAGATTTAATTCGCGGACATACATCAACGATTATCTTGAATATCCTGCGCCAAGGCGATAGTTATGGATATGAGATTTATAAACAAATTATTGGCTTAAGCGATGGTGAGTACGAATTGAAAGAGGCGACTCTCTATACAGCATTCAGACGCTTACAAAAGGACGGATTAATTGAATCGTATTGGGGCGATGAAACTCAAGGGGGGCGACGGAAATATTACCGTTTAACTCAGGCTGGACTTGAAGCGTATGAGCAGAACCGGAAAGATTGGATATTTGCTAAAGAAATATTAAATAAATTGATTACAGGAGGAAATGAGGATGAATCTTAATCGAGATGTCCAACAATACGTGGACGATCTATTTAAAGGCGTAAGTGAGAGTCAGCAATTATTTGATTTAAAGCAAGAATTAATTACGAATATGCATGCTCGTATTAGCGATTATCAAAAACAGGGCATGAGTGATGAAGAAGCTTTTCAGGAAGCGAAAGCATCGATGGGGGACATGAGTGGCCTCGTAGAAGATATGAGACAACATGGTGCAGATGAATCC
The DNA here is from genome assembly GCF_030812915.1 of Alkalibacillus salilacus. GTDB lineage: Bacteria > Bacillota > Bacilli > Bacillales > Alkalibacillaceae > Alkalibacillus > Alkalibacillus salilacus. The sequence goes on along the minus strand of NZ_JAUSTQ010000004.1, from coordinate 110,243 downwards.
AAACAAACCGTCTATACATCAATGACGAACAGAATGGCCGTTGGGGCACTCGTGATTGGGTCCATGTTAATTGTCTTTGGATTACTAATGTCTGTGAGCATGATGTTTATGGAAGTTGAGCCAGTAGCCGTCCCAGGCGCAGGTATTTTTGCAGTCATCGGAGGAGTGTTTTTAACGTACGGTATTCTAACGCGTGAAACAAAGACCATGTATGCGATGCAACGCCTGAGAGCTGCGCTTTATGCCGTTGCAGTTGGTTTTATGTTATTTGCGATATTCACGGCTGTAATATCAGGTTTAGCGACAGGTGAGTTATTTATAGGTTTTTCTGCTTTTACGGTATTTTTTGTGATTGGCTTTGGATTATGGTTGAGCTTGTTGTTGATGACGAGAGTGAGTCGGAGGAAGTAGATTGAATAACAGCACTCTGTGATTTTAGTTATGAATATAGCCACTCATCAAAAAAGCCCCGAAGTGACTGTTCAATAAGTAAATTGGTCGCTTCGGGGCTTTTGTATTATAATGATCGTCGTTTATTATGTTTTTCCTGTCTAGTGCGTTCTTCAGCTTCGGCAGCTCTTCGTTGTGCTTCGAAATCAGCGCTATCGGCTAAGTCCTCTGCGAATTCAACATCCTTAGATTCGACTTGTTGATTGTTTGGTGTTTGCCCTAATGGCTTTTTACTTTTTCCTTTGTGTTCATCTTTTCCCATCATGTTCACCCTTTCTGAAAGTTAACACGCGTAGTATGTGCATATGGGTGATCTGATATGTATGAATGATGAATAATAAATCATAAAATAACCACCGTTCTGATCAGAACGATGGCTAGGTTTGTTTATTCTTTTTCTGGACCATTCATTTTACGTGCAAGATATAAAATCGGTGTGTCTAAGATAGCCACAAGAAGTTTTAATAAATAGGTTGTAATTCCAATCATAACGACTGTGCTGAATTCAAATACACCGAGAAAGGCAATGAAAGTGAAGATAAAGCTGTCCACTAATTGACTCGTTGCTGTACTGATATTATTTCGAATAAATAAAAACTTGCCATCAGTTTTGCGTTTAATGGCGTCAAATATATACACATCAAGTAGTTGAGAAATGAAGTAGGCCACAAAGCTTGCGATCATAATTCTCGGTGTAATGCTGAACAATGTTTCCATTGGTTCATGGGCGAAGTCTTCTGAGTTCGGTACATAATTTAAGTCGACTTGAATCATGATGACGAAAAATGCCATTGAAGCTAGTCCAACAAATACACTCTTGCGTGCTTCTTCCTTACCATATTTCTCATTTAATAAATCAGTGGCTAAAAAGATCGTCGCATAGACGACATTTCCGAGCGTTGCTTCTAAACCGAAGATATTGACGCTTTTAACAACTTCTATATTCGCAATCACTGTTGCAAAAGCAATCCATGCAAACAATCCGGTTTTTCCAAATAATTTATAGAATAACAATATCCCTATAAAGTTAATGGCTAACGTCACAAAAAATAAAATCTCGTTCAATTTGGTCATCTCCTTAATTTTTTTATAGCAGGTTTTGGGTAACTGCTGTATTAATCTGCGATTTTTGTAGCTAAATCGCTTGTAAATCATACCACTCAACAATACGTTGTTTCAATCATTAATTGTTAGATCGCCTCTATGTTTAACTGTATGTTGTACACAAGCGACAAACCTTTAAGGTCATTTGACTTATGACATTTCTTGCTCTAATATGATGCTAATAATTTAATGGATGGATGATTGAAAATTAGCTGATTATTCTATGCGTGTGGATCTTTCAATAACAAAAATTTTCTGCTTGAATGCTTTTTAAACAATTCATCCAGTGATGATACACTCATCGAAACATGTATTATTACCCGGGAAATAATTTGATTTTGTCGGAAGGTGGTATTGTAATGAAAACAATCGGTGTGATTGGTGGCATGAGTTGGGAGTCGACAGCTGAGTATTATCAGGAAATGAACAAACAAGTGAAGGAGCGTTTAGGTGGGCTTCATTCTGCTGAATGCATGATCTATAGCGTGAATTTCGCTGAGATTGAACGTTATCAGGCTGAAGGTGAATGGGATAAGGCTGGACAAGTGTTAGCTGAAGCGGGGAAGAAGCTTGAATTAGCTGGAGCTGACGTGATTGTCTTAGCTACCAATACGATGCATAAAGTAATCGATCAGATTGACATGGCAACTGAAATTCCGATCATTCATATTGCTGATGCAACAGCTGATGCCATTAAAGCGCATGGCCTTCATCGTGTCGCATTATTAGGGACGAAGTATACAATGGAACAAGAATTTTATAAAGGGCGAATCGCTGAACAAGATTTAGAAGTATTAGTTCCTAATGAGACTGATCAGAATCGTATCCACCAAATTATTTTTGAAGAGTTAGTTTTAGGTGAATTTCATGAGAAGTCAAGGCAGTATTATATTGATGTGATTAATCAACTTGTACAACAGGGAGCAGAAGGCGTGATTTTTGGCTGTACAGAGATTGGGCTATTGATTAAATCACATGATGTGACAGTGCCAGTTTTTGATACGTCTCAAATTCATGTCACACGGGCTGTTGATTATGCTATAGAAAGATGAGAATCGCTTGTTGTTTACATGATTTATGATTAACTGAATAGAAATAATTGTAGAGTGAATCTACATTATTCATTGAAAAAGGAGGGTTACCATATAGGGCTCTCCTTTTTAATATGGTAATAAAATGATTTTTTTGACTAATTCGAGATGATTTGAACATTCTATAAAAGGTGAGAACTGTTGGGTTAAGTGTTTAAGAATGTATGTAAAAGGGTAGATTGTTAAGTAAGTAAGATGAAGTGCGGAATATTATTGAAAGGGGATTCAAGGTTATGAAAATGAATGTAACACAAAAACTCATTTCTGAACATTTAGTTTCAGGTGAGATGACACCTGGTGAAGAAATAGGGTTAGAAATTGATCAGACATTAACGCAGGATGCGACGGGTACCATGGTTATGCTTGAGCTTGAAGCGATGGGCATTGATCAAGCTAAGACAGAAGTCTCTGCCCAATATGTTGACCATAACTTAATCCAAGATGATTATCGTAACCCAGATGACCATATGTTCTTACGTAGTGCAGCTAATCGTTTTGGCATTTATTATAGTCGCCCAGGTAATGGGGTCAGTCACCCTGTTCACATGCAAAAATTAGCTCGCCCAGGTAAGACATTATTAGGTTCAGATAGCCATACGTGTGCAAACGGTTGTATGGGTATGCTTGCGATGGGCGCAGGAGGAATTGATGTTGCTTTAGCGATTGCTGGAGAGCCATATTACATTAAAATGCCAGAAGTTTGGGGCATTAAGTTAACTGGTAAGCTACCTGATTGGGTCAGTGCTAAAGATGTGATTCTTGAGTTATTACGTCGTCATGATGTAAAAGGTGGCGTCGGCAAAGTCATTGAATATTACGGTCCAGGTGTCAAAGAATTATCAGCGATGGATCGTCACGTGATTGCGAATATGGGAGCTGAGCTTGGTGCAACAGGCACGGTTTTCCCGGCAGATAAAGAAGTGAAACACTTCATGAAAGTGCAAGGCCGTGAAGAAGAATTTGAAGAACTGTCAGCTGATCGTGGTGCTGAGTACGATATTGAAGAAGAGATTGATCTTTCACAATTAGAGCCATTAATTGCTAAACCTTCAAGTCCAGGTAAAGTTGTACCTGTTAGCGAAGTAGCAGGTGAACCGATTTATCAATCATATATTGGCTCATCAGCTAATCCTGGTTACCGTGACTTTGCTGTTGTGGCTGAGATTGTTAAAGATAAACATATTGCAGAAGGGTTATCACTTGATATTAACCCATCATCTCGTCAAATCCTAACGCAACTTGTAGAAGACGGCCATATCGCAAGCTTACTCCAAGCTGGAGCTCGTCTTCACCAAGCAGGTTGTAATGGATGTATCGGTATGGGGCAAGCGCCAGCATCTGGGAAAAATAGCTTAAGAACGACGCCTCGTAACTTCCCTGGTCGTTCAGGTACTAAAGAGGATAGTGTGTTCTTATGTAGCCCTGAAACAGCAGCTGCATCTGCACTAACAGGTGAAATTACGGATCCTCGTACACTTGATATGAGTTATCCGAAGATTAAAGAGCCAACAAAAGTCGATTTCCAAAAAGAAAAACACATGTTAGAAGCACCTTCAACACCTGCTGAAGGATTAAAAGTGGAACTTGAGAAAGGGCCTAATATTAGCTCTATCCCACAAATGAATCCTTTACAAGATCATTTTGAAGTGCCAGTTTTACTGAAGATGGGAGATAACATTTCAACAGATGAGATCTTAGCTGGCGGTTCACGTGTTCTACCATATCGTAGTAACCTACCTAAGATTAGTACCTTTACGTTTGAAATAGTTGATGATAATTACTATGAGCGTGCGATGAATCTTCGTAATGAAAGCGGTCATGCTGTAGTTGGTGGTTATAACTATGGTCAAGGTTCAAGCCGTGAACACGCTGCATTAGCACCGCGTTATTTAGGTATGAAAGCTGTGATTACGAAAGACTTTGCTCGAATTCATTTACAGAACTTAATTAACTTCGGTATTTTACCGTTAACTTTTGTGAATGAAAGTGATTACGACAAGGTCGAACAAGATGACGTCTTAGAATTCACAGGTATTCGTGATAAAATCCAAGAGTCTTATGAATTTGATGTGGGCATCAAAGGTAAAGATGAAACAATTCGAGTTAAACACAGTTTAACTGACCGCCATTTGGACATAATACTAGCAGGAGGCATTATCAATTGGGTGAAAAACAAACAAGAAAGTGGTGTCTAAATGGGTTCACAGGATTCGCGTTGTAAAGCATGTGATGGCGCTGGTCTATTAATGGACGATGAAGAATGGCGCTATACATGCAAGGTTTGTGGCGGTGATGGTTATGTTTCTGTCTATGAGCAAGGAGATAATCGTCACTTAAGCAATGTTGATGAGAACAATCGAATTTTAGACTAATGAAAAGCATCTCAGTCGTCTGACTGGGATGCTTTTCTTGTGCAGGTTGTTTTTGTTTATGACGAGCTTTTGCTATTATGAACTTAGGAGGGATGAGGAAATGAACGAACAAACAATTTTTGCAGATATGGACTTTTGGCGTAATGGTCTTATTCAATTAACTGAATCAATGACAGAAGAAGAGTTAGATCGAATTCCTCAAGGTTTTAACAACAATCCGCGTTGGAACATTGGTCATGCTTTAGTCACAACTGATAGTTTGGTCACAGGTGCGTTAGGTGAAAGCAGTCAAGTACCAGATGGTTATGCTGAGCTATTCGCACGCGGAACGAGTCCAAGCGAATGGGGAGAGAAAGTAGTGCCAACAAAAGATGCATTGATCGAGCAATTAAAAGCTAATAACCAGAAATTACAACAATTAGTTTCAGGTAAATTAGATCAATCCATGGCATTCGACATGTTCCATTTAGAAACGGTTGAAGATGCGATTAAATTTGCGACTTCACATGAATCAATGCATACAGGTATTGCCAAAGCGCAAAAACAGATGAAATAACTGGAAAAGGCTGACATATGTCGGCCTTTTTTTAGTTCTTTTATAAAGTTTTCTTTGAACACGTCACACATCCCGACATTATTTGTTAAAATAATATAAGTCTTTGCTTAAAGTTGTCATTAATGGGGGTGATGATATGACGTGGGAAATTCTAAATGTGATTGGTACGATGGCATTTGCTATTAGTGGAGCGATTGTCGCTTTAGAAGAACGATATGATCTCTTTGGTGTTTATTTACTTGGTTTCACGACTGCATTTGGCGGCGGCCTTATACGTCACGTTGTCTTAGGTTTACCAGTTTCAGAAGTATGGAACCAAAGCATGTTGTTTTTAATCGCATTTATCACGTTGACGTTATTATTTTTCATCCCGTTTCATTGGTTTTTAACAGGTTGGGCTAAATGGGGTGCGTTCTTTGACTCTATTGGCTTATCCTCCTTTGCTGTTCAAGGGGCGTTGTTTGCTGTAGCAGCTGGATATCCGTTACCTGCTGTTATCGTAGGAAGTGTCCTCACAGGAACTGGGGGTGGAATGGTGCGAGATGTCCTTGCAGGTCGGAAACCGCTTGTATTACATAAAGAAATATATGCGATGTGGGCTGTATTAGGTGCGATCGTGATTGGCATTGGTCTAGCTGATGAGATGATGGAATATATGATATTATTGTCATTAATCATTACGTTAAGAATGCTCTCAGTAATATATGACTGGCGATTACCAAGTCGAAGTGACTGGTTGAATTTCTTAAGGCGATTTGGTCGATCGTCTTAACGAGTGTACTATTCAATGACCTTGAGTTTGTAGGAATTATGGGGAGCAATCGTCCAGAAGGGGAGATTTCATGACTTATTCAATGGGATTCTTTCGGCAATTTCCGATTTTTCAAGATTTAGCTGACGAAGAATTGCAGGAAGTGAATGATATTGCTAATCAGCGTGAAATGAAAAAGGGAAATGTTGTTTTCCATCAAGGTGAAGTGCGCGATGCGGTCTTTTTTGTGATCTCTGGATTGATCAAAGTTTACAAAGTGAGTGAAAATGGTCAAGAACAAGTCATTAATTTCATTCACTCAAATGATATGTTTCCGCATGTAGGTTTTTTCGATGATTCCCCTTATCCTGCGACTGCTGTTACATTAACAGATACTCACTTGCTTGCTATTCCAATAGAGGCTTTTGAGAATTTATTAATACAAAAGCCCAAAATTTCTATCAAAGTGATGCGCGTGATGGGCAAGAAAATCTTAGATTTGCAGTCTCGCGTCCAACAAATTAGCACGCAAACAGTGTTTGAGCGAACAGTTTCAATGCTAATTCAATTGACGAATGAGTTAGGTGAAAGTGATACAAATGGTGAAATTACTGTAAACTTACCGATTACGAATACTGACTTAGCTAATATGGTCGGGGTTACACGTGAGTCAGTGAATCGGACATTTAATCAACTAAAGAAATCAAATATTATTACATATAACCGAAACTACGTGATCGTCCACGATTATGAAGCGTTATTGGACCGGATATAACAGTTGATTTTTTTCAAAGCCTATTAATGAAATGACAGCATTGTGAGAAATATCACAAAGCTGTCATTTTTTTATGGTCAAAATGTGATACAAATCACAAATTATTCTCCTAAGGATTTGTATGATGAGGTTAGATTCTTAAGAGGGGGCGTAAATATGAGTTCAAGAAAAAAGTCGGACCAAAATGAACCGAAGCTTTATGGCACGTTTATTTCGGTCGTAATCGTAGGAGTTACTATTACATTGATGTGGATCGGAATCTTTATTGGATTTATGTAATTCATAAAATAAGAGGGGAGAGTTGGGTTTATGCACGTACACAAGTTAGAGAAAGTTTGGCTAGCAATTGGATTTATCACGTTAGTAGCATTTTTAACAACAGTCGGTATTCAAGCTTTTGCTTCTGGACATGGGGCTCCTAGTGATTTAACAAAAGTGGATCCGCAAAATCTTGAAGAAACAGAACCATTTGATGACCCAGGTTTACATGAAATTGGGGAAAATGAATATGAGTTAGTTATGATTTTACAGTCTTATGGATTTACCCCTAATGAGATTACAATACCTGAAGGTGCAACAGTTCACTTTAAGGTTGCTTCAAAAGATGTGGTGCATGGCTTTGAAATAGCAGGTACGACAGTTAATATGATGGCAACACCTGGGTATGTTAATTCAACGAGTTATACGTTTGATGAGACAGGTGAGTACTTGATTTTGTGTAATGAATATTGCGGAACGGGTCATCATCTCATGAGTGCTCAATTGGAGGTGGAGTAAATGGTAAATGAAAATGACGTGAAGTTAAGTTTATATCATATATACGCTGCATTTGTGGCACTGTTTATTGGCGGATCATTAGGGTTATTACAAACCTTAGTTCGTAGTGAATCGATCACACTGCCATTTAAGTTAAACTATTATCAAATTCTGACTGCTCACGGAGTATTGCTAGCTTTAGTGTTTACGACATTATTTATTTTTGGATTTATGTATGCGGGTATCTCACGCACAACAGGGGAATTCACATCACACCGGCGTAAAGCAGCTTGGATTGGCTACTTCCTGATGACGATTGGTACTGTACTTGGTGTTGTGATGATCCTAATGAATAAGGCGACAGTTCTTTATACTTTCTACGCGCCATTACAAGCATCACCTTTGTTTTATATTGCATTAGCATTATTAATCGTCGGAACATATTTTGCTAGTTATGCGGTTATTGCTCAATATAATGGATGGCGAAAAGCAAATCCTGGCCAAAAGACCCCGTTATTTGCGTTCATGGCAGTTGCTACGATTGTCTTGTGGTTAATTGCAACGTTAGGGGTAGTTGCAGCAGTCCTCTTTCAGTTTATCCCTTGGTCATTGGGTTGGTCTGAGGAGATTAACGTGACATTAAGTAGAACACTATTCTGGTATTTCGGGCATCCATTGGTTTATTTCTGGTTACTGCCAGCTTATATGGCCTGGTATGTAGTCGTGCCCAAAGTGATTGGTGGTAAAATATTCAGTGATTCACTAGCACGATTAGCCTTTCTATTATTTATTTTATTCTCTATTCCTGTTGGTTTCCACCATCAGTTAACCGAACCAGGGATCAGTGAGGCATGGAAGTTCTTGCAAGTTATCCTAACGTTCGCAGTTATTCTACCATCGTTAATGACAGCCTTTTCTATGTTTGCGAGCTTTGAGTTAGCTGGACGTGAAAAAGGGTATAAAGGTGTATTCGGATGGTTTAAAGGTTTACCGTGGAGTGACGTCCGTTTTCTTTCGGCGTTTATTGGTATGGCATTCTTCATTCCAGCTGGAGCAGGTGGGATTATCAATGCGAGTCACCAAATGAACCAAGTCATTCATAATACGATTTGGGTCACAGGTCACTTCCATATTACAATAGGGGCAACAGTTATTTTAACGTTCTTTGGAATCGCTTATTGGTTGATTCCACATTTAAAAGGTCGAGTGCTTACGAAACGAATGAACAGTTTGGCTAATTTCCAAATTGTATTGTGGACAATAGGTATGTTTATCATGTCAGCAGCGATGCACTTCTCTGGGCTGTCAGGTAATCCGCGTCGTACGCAAAATAGTGACTATAACGGTCATGAAGTTGCTAGTCAGTGGGGGAGTTATGAGACGGCGATGGCTGTAGGTGGAACATTATTATTGTTCTCAATCTTTATGTTTATCATATTAATTATTCGATTAGCTAAAACTGAACCATTAGGACAAGAAGAATTTCCAATTGGGGTAGCATTAGATGAAAATACTAAATCTCCGAAACTATTGGAAAACTGGAAGCTATGGATTGGGATTGCGATTGCATTGATTTTAATTGCTTACACCATCCCAGTATTTGATATTATTCAAAACCCTGCGCCAGGTTCACCAGGTTATAAATTCTGGTAATATAAAGGGAGGATTCTAATATGAAACGACATGAATCATTATATCCTCTGTCTCATCACCACCATCATGCTTTAGTGATGGCTGTGGATATGACGCAAGTAGGTACAGAGAAGGAAAAGCATTCATATCGAGAAATGTTAAGGCAACTAATTGATTTTTGGGAAAAAGACGGTAATCAACATTTTCATGATGAAGAAACAGTACTGATTCCTCTTTACCTAGCGTATGGTGAAGAGATTGATCATGAAGCAGTAAAACGTATGTTATATGAGCATGCGCAGGTTCGTGGCTATGTTCATCAACTGAGACACTCAACGCGTGCTATGACAAACGAGATGCAAGAGTTAGGTCAATTATTACAAGATCATATCCGTTTTGAAGAACGTCATCTGTTTCCGAAAGTAGAAGAACAAATTCCAGAAAAGTATCTCTATCAAGCTAATGGTCAATTTATGCGAGATTCATATAGTGGGTTTTAAATAAAGGGTCTGTTAAAGTCCGTTGTTGATATTGTGATCCGCTGTCGGTGGACGCTTTCCGCGGGCACGGCTCGAGCCTCCTCGGAAGAAAAGCGCTTCCTGCGGGGTCTCGAGACTCGTGCTATTCCCGCAGGAGTCGCCACCTTCGCTCCTCACAATTCAACAACTCAGTGCTACGTCATTTGAAAATCAACGCTAAACTTTAACAGAGCCTAAATATAAAGGATCGAGCGCAACATGCGCTCGATCTTTTTTGAAAGCACCTCGCCGTATCGGAAAACGAACACGCACAATCGAATTAGTTGAACACACAAAAAACCAGCCGCGATCACTCACGGCTGGTTGATTTAATCTTGTTTATTTTTTCACATCTTCAGGTACTTCCATGCCTAGACCGTCTGCAACACGTTGACCGTATTCAGGGTCTGCTTTGTAGAAGTGACCGATTTGACGTTTCTTAACTTCTTCCATTGTGCACTGGCCTAAGTGACCTACGACTGCTTCGATGAGGCGATCTTTTTCATCAGCACTCATAAGGCGATATAAGTCACCAGCTTGTGTATAATGGTCTGCGTTAGGATAAGGTGCTTGAAGTACTTCACCTTCAACATCGAATTGTTGTACTTTGCTGTCTGGATCTTCTTTCGGTGCGTCATCATAGCTATTAGGTTCATAGTTGATGTTGCTGCCGTGATCACCATATTGCATGTAACCGCCACGCTGATAGTTGTTTTGACCATTTACTGGACGGTTAACCGGTAATTGTTCATGGTTAACGCCTAAACGATAACGTTGAGTATCTGAGTAAGAGAATAGACGTCCTTGTAACATTTTGTCTGGTGATGCTTCGATACCAGGCACTAAGTGAGCTGGTGATAATGCTGCTTGTTCAACCTCTGCGAAATAGTTTTCAGGGTTGCGGTTTAAGACCATCTTACCAACTTCGATACGAGGATAATCTTCTTTGCTTACTGTTTTTGTAACGTCAAAAATATCCCATTCATAGTCTTTGAAGTCGTTATAAGGAATGATTTGTACGTAAAGTGTCCAAGAAGGATAGTCTCCTTTATCGATGGAGTTGAATAGATCTTCTGTGTGATAGTCAGGGTTTGTACCTGCAATTTCATCAGCGACACTTTCGTCCATGCCTTTCACACCTTGGTCGCTTACGAAATGGTATTTGACCCAGAATGCTTCTCCATCTTCGTTTACCCACTTGTACGTGTGGCTGCCGTAACCATTCATGTGACGATATGTGGCAGGAATACCACGGTCACCATGTAGGTAAGTAACTTGGTGTAGTGATTCTGGTGAATTACTCCAGAAGTCCCAAACCATGTTTTTGTCTTTTAGGTTAGTTTGTGGATTACGTTTTTGTGTGTGGATGAAGTCAGGGAATTTGACTGCATCACGGATGAAGAAGATCGGTGTATTGTTTCCTACTAGATCATAGTTACCTTCTTCAGTATAAAATTTAACTGCGAAACCACGTGGGTCACGTAGTGTATCAGCAGAACCAGCTTCACCTGCAACTGTTGAGAAACGGATGAACATTGGTGTGCGTTTACCTTTTTCGTTTAAGAAATCTGCTTTTGTATACTTAGAAATTTCATCGTTTGTCACTTCGAAATAACCAAATGCGCCAGCACCTTTTGCATGCACGACACGCTCAGGGATACGTTCGCGGTCAAAGTGTGCTAACTTTTCAAGTAGATGAACATCTTGAATTAGTGTTGGGCCACGATTGCCAGCTGTAATAGAGTTCTGATTATCGCCGACAGGGGCGCCACTAGACGTCGTTAGACGATTGTTTTTGTCTACCATAAAATAATTCCTCCTTAGAATTAAATGATACATTATTATATTAACTAATTTATATAGATTTGTAAATTAAAATAATTATAAATAAACTGTGACAAAACTATAGTGAAAAAGTAGCCTATAAGATTGATAGACTTAATAGAAACCTTTTAATATTTCTCAAAAAAATCTAATAAATTTTCACTTGTTATCATACATGGATTTTTATTATTTGGCTAGTGAAATGACCTTAGAGGTACCATGTATTCTTAGTACCTCTTAATTGGTCAGTTTAGAAGCGCTTGGCGATGCCTTCAATCTCGACTTTAACGTTTTTAGGTAATTGGCTGACTTCATAAGCTGCTCGAGCTGGGTAAGGTTCATATAAATAGCTCGCATAGATATCGTTTACCGTAGCAAAATCACTCATGTCATCAAGTAGGATGGTTAGTTTGACTAAATGATCATAAGTTAAGCCTGTTTGATTAAGTATAGCGCCAATGTTTTTCATCACTTGATGAGTTTGCTCTTCGACAGTTTCGCCTACGATCTCCATTGTTTCTGGGACAAGAGGAATCTGACCGGAAATGTAGATTGTACTGTCGACTTCAACAGCTTGAGAATATGGACCAATAGCTTCTGGTGCTTGACTTGTTGCATAAACTTTTTTCATCGAATCGCTCCTTTCGTGTTAACTCTATCTTAGCAAAAGAATACCCGAACGAAAAATGACAATTGAGATAATCACAAAATAATTATTTATATTTTAAGAAAATTTGGTATAATCAGACATATACAATAAAGAAAGGGTGATTATATGAACAGAGAACAATTAATAGCACCTGAATATTACAACATCGTAAATGAATTTGAACAGTACCTAAAAGACCCACAACGTGATGCGATTCTATGGCAAGATGAAAACGGTAACAAGGACAAGGTAACCTATGAAGGGTTATTTAACAGAGCGAATCAATTTGCGAATGTTTTTACAGAGGCAGACTTACATAAAGGGGATAAGGTTTTAGTGATGATTCCCCGCCTAATTGAGGCGTATGAAGTTTATGTTGCAGCATTAAAAGCTGGACTTGTTGTTATTCCTAGTTCTGAAATGTTGCGTACAAAAGATTTACAGTATCGTATTCAACATGGTGACGTTAAAGCTGTCGTCAGTTATTATCCTCATACAGATGAGTTTGAAGCGGTTAATCAGTTTAGTGACTTAACACGCTTTATATTGGGTGGCAATCAAACAGGATGGCACCGTTTAGATGAATTAGCTGATCAAGCATCTACTGAGTTTGAAACAGTACAAACGAAGCGTGATGATATGGCATTTCTATCCTATACATCTGGTACTACTGGCAACCCTAAAGGTGTTGTACACACACATGGTTGGGGTTATGCTCATTTGAAAACAGCTGCGCCGAAATGGTTAGGCATTCAAGAAAAAGATCTTGTATGGGCAACAGCTGGCCCAGGTTGGGCGAAATGGTTGTGGAGTCCATTCTTATCCGTATTAGGCTCAGGGGCGACGGGTTTTGTTTACCAAGGGAAGTTCTCACCCACAACGTATCTTTCATTACTCGAATCCTACGGCATTAACGTTTTATGTTGTACGCCAACTGAGTATCGTCTAATGGCCAAAGTAGATGGATTAGGTGAATATGATTTAAGCAAACTTCATAGTGCTGTTTCAGCTGGGGAACCGTTAAACCGTGAAGTGATCGATACTTTTGAGCATTATTTCAATTTGACAGTACGTGATGGTTATGGACAAACCGAAAATACGTTACTTGTCGGTGTGACGAAGGGAATGGAGGTTCGTCCTGGTTCGATGGGTAAACCAACGCCAGGTAACTCAGTGGATATCATTAATGAAAATGGTGTTCCAGTCAAAGTTGGTGAAGTGGGAGATATTGCTGTTCATCAATCGACACCTGCCTTGTTTAAGAAATATTATAAAGATCCAGAAAAGACGAGTGCCACTTATCGTGGTGAGTATTATTTAACAGGTGATCAAGCGACAAAAGATGAGGACGGATATTTCTGGTTTGAAGGTCGAAGTGATGATATTATCATTAGTTCTGGTTATACAATTGGACCTTTTGAAGTAGAAGATGCCTTAGTGAAGCATCCCGATGTTCAAGAATGTGCTGTGGTCGCTAGTCCTGATGAAGTTCGTGGTGCGATTGTAAAAGCATTTATTGTTTTAAAAGATGGCGTTGATCCTGAGCGTGAAGGGTTTGTTAAAGAGTTACAAGATCATGTTAAAGACTTAACGGCACCGTATAAGTATCCACGTGATCTTGAGTTTATCAAAGAACTGCCGAAAACAACGTCAGGAAAGATTAGACGGATAGAACTTAGAAAGCAAGAGATGCAACAATAAAAAATGCCAGGAGGATTCCCTCCTGGCATTCTTACGTTCAAGATAACTATTCATGATAAGGATTAACGTGAACATAAACGTCTTGGACTTCTTGATGATCTTCCATCAGTCGTTCTTTGACTCGAGCGGCAATACTATGACCTTCATTGACTGTAATAGTTGGGTCAACACTGATTTTGACATCAATGATGACATAGGATCCATGGGTTCTAGCATTTAATAAATCGAGTCGTTTAACACCATTGATCTTTTTAGTAGTGATTTCAAATTTCTTCGTTCGTCCATGGTCAAGTACTGTTTCTAGCGTCACACTGACTGCGTCACGACCGATTTTAAAGCCCATCCACATAACAAGAATCGAAATTAAAGCACCAGCAATTGGGTCGAAATATTGTAAAACTGGAATACCAGCACGCTGACCAATCATTGCAATTCCAATACCCGCTAGAGCAATGAAGGAAGAGAGTGCATCTGAACGGTGATGCCATGCATCAGCTATCAGTGCAGGGCTATTAATCTTATCGCCGAGTCGTTTCTTATATTGAAACAGAACTTCTTTCACAATAATTGAAAAGATGATGACATATAAAGCGATTGTTTTTGTAGTGCTCTCTTGTTGCTCTGTTAATGAGGTAATGGAATCAAGGAGAATCTCGAAGCCAACCACAACAAGTAAAATCGCAACAATTAAAGTCGCGATGTTCTCAGCTTTACCATGCCCATATGGATGTTCAGGATCAGGTGGTTTTCTTGCTGCGCGTAAACCCACTAAGACTGCAACTGAGCTTACGACATCAGATGCTGAATGAAACGCATCAGCTATTAGGGCTTTACTGTTACCGAAAATACCCGCTACACCTTTGATAATCGCAAGCAATAAATTAGTGACGATTCCAATAATCGATGCAAATTGTGCTTTTTGATGACGATTTTCCATATTTTAACCTACTTTATGATGTGCTAATGTTTATCATACCAATCTTAATTCCATTTAGTCTAATGTTATTAAAAATATTTATGAAACATTTGATCTTCATCACATATGATAACGACATAGAAGATTAGGAGAGGAGTCGATTCGTATGTGTGGATTAACGGGGTGGTTTCATTGGAATCAGACAAACCCTAATCAGTATCCAGTGTTAAAAACGATGACAGAGACACTTCAACACAGAGGAACGGATGATCAAGGTTTTTTCATGAATCGTCACGTGGCATTTGGTCATCAACGATTAGCTGTTATTGATCCAGATCACGGTAGGCAGCCAATGACAGTGGAGTATAATCGTAATCGCTATACTATTATTTATAATGGGGAGCTTTATAATACAGATGAGTTAAGACGGCAATTAAAACGAGAAGGATTTGGTTTTCAAACAACTTGTGATACAGAAGTCTTGTTAACAGCTTATGTTCATTGGGGAAAAGATTGCTTAGATTTTTTAAATGGAATATTCGCTTTTGCTATTTGGGATGATTCTAAAGAGGAGCTATTTATCGCACGAGACCGACTAGGAGTGAAGCCGCTATTTTATAGTGAAGTCGGTGGTCAATTTTTATTTGCTTCAGAAACTAAAGCTTTATTAGAACACCCTGATATAGAACCTCTTGTAGATGAGAGTGGATTAGCAGAAGTTTTTGCACTCGGGCCATCCCGTACGCCTGGCCATGGGTTGTTTAAACAGATCCGTGAATTACGTTCGGGCCATGCTTTAACCTGTTCGACACAAGGTGTTCATATGTGGCGATACTGGCAATTAGAAAGCCGTGAACACATGGATTCGTTTGAAGAGACAGTGGCTAATGTTCGTGAGTTATTCATAGATGCTGTTAAACGACAACTTGTTTCTGATGTGCCTGTTTCAACATTTTTATCAGGCGGGGTAGATTCTAGTGCTATTACAGCTGTTGCGGCGAATCACTTTGAAGGGCAAGGTAAAGGAAAATTGCCAACTTTTTCAGTTGATTATCGGGGGAATCGAGATCATTTCGAATCGAATGCCTTTCAACCGACAACAGATGCTGATTTTACATCGATTATCGCTGACAGATTTGGTACGAATCATCACAATTGTTATATCAGTGAAGAAGATTTGGCTCATTACTTAAAGGACGCAGTACTAATGAGGGACCAACCAGGCATGGCAGATGTCGATTCATCTTTGTTATGGTTTTGCAAACAAATAAAGTCTAAGACGACCGTTAGTTTATCTGGAGAATGTGCAGATGAGATCTTCGGTGGATATCCTTGGTTTCAAGATGGTTTTGATCAAAGTCATGATGGATTTCCTTGGATTCGGTCATTGGCAGAACGAGAGGATTTGTTAAGCCCTGAATGGCGGAAACGATTAAATATACAAGAATATGCAAACATGAGATATCATGAAACATTAGCTGAGACACCACAATTAATGGGCGAGAGTAAACAAGATCAAGAGCGACGTGCTCTTTTCTATGTGAATATGCAATGGTTTATGGCGCAATTGCTTGAACGGAAAGATCGAATGAGTATGGGGGCAACACTAGAAGTAAGAGTACCATTTGCGGATCATCATTTAGTTGAATATGTATGGAATGTACCGTGGGAAATGAAGCAAGCAGGTGGCTATGAAAAAGGGCTATTACGCTATGCATTAGAAGGGTTATTACCAGATGAGGTTCTATATCGTAAGAAAAGTCCTTATCCAAAAACGTTTCAACCAGAATATACGAAACTAGTCAGTTCAATGATGGAAGAGGTATTAAAGGATTCAGAATCTCCAATATTTGAATTTGTATCTAAAAAACAATTAAAGGAGTTAGTGGAAACGGAGGGTAAAGCCTATAACAAACCTTGGTATGGGCAGCTCATGACAGGAACACAACTCCTTGCTCATCTATGGCAAATTAATAAATGGCTACAGCATTATGATGTGCGTGTCACAACATAAAAAACGGTCCGTTGCTTTGTCTTCAATAAAGCGACGGACCGTTTTTATTAATTAAATGAATAATTGTTAAGCATTAGACTTGCCTGTTTAGGTGCGAATAAATGTAAACGGTGAAGCGGTCTAGTTAATGAAACGTACAATAATTTGATATCTGTCTCATCATGATTATTGAACTCATCATTGATTGAGACGACAAAAACTGAATCAAATTCTAATCCTTTCGATAAGTAAGATGGTATGATCATAATCGCTTCTTGATCCATACGTTCATTTGGATCCTGGATTAGCTGCGTTTTTGTATGGGGTGATAAGGCATAATAGATACCTTGGCAATCAGCTTGCGTCTTCGCAATAACAGCAAACGATTGCAGATTCTGGTCTTGATTGGCTTGTTGTTCTTGTAAGATAGGATTAACTAAATCGTTAGCTTTGTTAATCGTTGTAAAAGTTGGTTTTTTACCGTGTCGAACAACCGGTTCAACCTTTGGTATATCGATGGCTAGTTGATCGACTACTGTATTAGCAACGTCCATAATCTCAATGGTGTTACGGTAACTTTTCTGTAGCTCGTGATAGTTTGATTTCGGTAAAATATCTTGGATGAGTTCATCCCAGTTTTCTATGCCTTGAAAGCCATAGATACCTTGAGCGATATCGCCAACAATGGTAAATAACTGTGTATCCATGGCATCACGTAATGCAATGAATTGGATTGGGCTATAGTCTTGCGCTTCATCTATGATTACTTTGTTCATTTTGTAATCAGGTTCAACTCCATAAAGCTTATCGTGCAGTATTAATAAGAGTGCTAAATCTTCTGTTTCAAATTGATTTTTTCGAATTTGCTTTAGGGTATGCTTAGCAAGTGCCTCGGCATCCTCTTCTGATAAATGACCATCACTGTATAAAGCGAGTTTCTTTGGATCTTCCCATAACTGTTTGTAATAGGTCATTAACCCTTTGTTAGGAAAATTCTTAAAGTATCGTTGTGTTGCTCCTTTTATAGCAGTCTCTAATTCCTTCATACGCTGCTCTTTCCTAGTGATTAGCTTTGACACAGTTTCTTTCCGCTTTGTTTCATCTGTCATGCTATAGATAGCTTTTTCTAATTTTTCATCATAAAATGTTTCAACTTTTTCAGTCATTTTCTTTTGTTTCTGTTTGAAGTCTTGTTTAATGACATTTTTAATTTTATTCATTCGTTTGTATAAGGGAAGGTAGCTATAATCGTCTCTAAACAGACGTTCGATACGACGAGTGCTATAGAGTTTAAATTTATCAACTTTAAAATCCTCATCAGGAATAAAGGTTGGGATTAAATCGTTTATAAAATTATTGATAATGGATTTGAAAAAGGATGAGCCTTTTAAGTTTGATAAGTATTTAAGTTGATTTGTTTCTTCGTCATTTAACTGTGAGAGTGATTCTAAATCTTTGTTGTGAATAATCGTTAAGTTTTTACCAATCGCTTGTTGGACATAATCGGTTAATGTTGTTTGATTGATACGTTCAACGCCTAATTCAGGTAATGCTTCAGAAATATAATCTAAGAAAACATGATTGGGTGCTAAAATCATGAGTTTCTCTGGATCGAAGTTTTCGGCATATTGATAAATGAAATAGGAGATACGGTGTAAAGCAATGGTCGTTTTACCACTACCTGCAGCTCCCTGTACAATTATAGGTTTGTTTAAATCTGAACGAATGACACGGTTTTGTTCTTCTTGAATCGTTGAAACGATTTCGGTTAAACGACTGCCTGCTGAACCTTCTAGTGACTCCTGTAATAATTCGTCTGTGGTCGTAAGGTCGATGTCACGGATGGATTGTAATTCGCCATTTTCAATCATAAACTGTCGTTTTAAGGCGAGATAAGCTTCGCGCTCTTCACCATTCACCTCGTAATTGACATTACCAATTCGTCCGTCGTAATAAACATTGGCTAAGGGTGAGCGCCAATCGATTAATATGGGGTCTTGTGACTCGCGTTGATAGAGGGAGGTTTTTGAAATGTAGTACTCTTCATTTTGTCCTTCACGTTCTAATTGTACCTTGGCAAAGTACGGTTTAGCTTGTATTTGACGTAGATTTTCGAGTTGTTTTTGGTTCGTTTCAAGTAAACGAGCGTTCGTTAAGATATTAATATAGCTTAAACTTGAATCAAACCAATCTAAGTCAACAAAGGCTTCTTTAATATTTGCTTTAAATTGATCTTCATCTTCATTTCCAGTTTTAATTACAGCCTGTATATAACGTTTGACAAATTCTAAATGCTGTTGTTCTTTTTCGAATTCCGGATGTCCTTCAACTGACATAGTATACGACTCCTTTTATCAAAATCACCATCATAAAATAACATAATATAAGATGTTTGGCGACTAACAATATCTCAATCTGAAACCCTTTTCAATAATCTGAATATTTAAACTTTATTTTTATGCAGAATATAGCTTTGACAAAAGAATATAATGTGTTAATATACATTTAAACGTATAAATATACAAAGGAGAGATAAATATGAAACAAAACAAATGGGGATTAGCTTTTCTACTAGGTATGATTTTAATCGTATTATCAGCATGTGGAGCAGGTAGTGCTAGTGACGGAGAAAGTGGCGATGCAAATGGAAATAGTGAAGGGAATAGTGATGGAGAGGAACAAGTGATTGAATTAGCAACATCTGCTGATTATCCTCCGTTTGAATCGATGAATGAAGATGGAGAGATTGTTGGTTTTGATATTGATATTGCAAATGCGATTGCGGATGAATTGGGATACGAATTAGAAATTAATGATATGAACTTTGATGGATTAATTGGGGCATTACAATCAGGACGCGCAGATATGGTGATGGCAGGTATGTCAGCGACTGAAGAACGTTCTGAAAACGTCAACTTCTCAACGTCATATCATAGTTCAGGTGAAATGTTCGTGACGAACCCTGATTCTGATATTACGAGTATTGAAGACTTAGACGGCACAACAGTCGGTGTTCAGCTAGGTACGATCCAAGAAGAGGGAGCGCAAACATTGCAGGAAGACTATGATTTCGAACTGCAATCAATGGATAAAGCAACGAATATTATTCAAGAACTTAAGACTGGACGTATTGATGTTGGTTATTTAGATAAAACCGTAGCAGAAGGTTATGTTGAAGAACAGAATTTAGCAGGATTCGATGATCCAACTGAAGCAGCACCAGGTATGGCCATTGCATTTCCAAAAGATGGCGATGAAGAATTCTATAACGAAGTAAATGATCTTGTAGAACAATTTTTAGAAGACGGTACGATCGAAGAACTTGAAGAGAAATGGGAATTAAACGAATAAAAAGAGAAAGTTAGGGGTGAGTAAGGCATGAATTTGGATTTTAGCCAAATCGTGCCTTATATTCCTTTTATGTTAGAAGGAGTATGGGTCACGTTACAATTTGTTATCATATCAATTATATTTGGTTTTATTTTAGGATCATTAATCGCATTAGTAAAAATTAGTGATATTAAAGGCTTTAAATTTATTGCTGATGCTTATACATCGGTATTTCGTGGAACGCCACTGATTCTGCAGTTATTATTGATTTATTATGCGATTCCACAGTTAACGGGATATGATATTTCACCGTTCTTATCAGCTATATTAACGTTTGGATTGAATTCATCAGCATATGTATCAGAAATTATTCGTGCAGGGATTCAAGCTGTTGATAAAGGGCAACGTGAAGCAGCTGAAGCTCTTGGGATTCCATATCGTCCGATGATGCTTAAAATAATTTTGCCACAAGCAATGAAAAATATTTTACCAGCTTTAATGAACGAATTTATTACATTGACGAAAGAGTCAGCGATTGTCTCTGTCATCAGTTATTTAGATTTAATGCGTCGTGCACAAGTTGTTGCCTCAGATATATACCGTAACTTTGAACCATTATTATTTGTTGGGGTCTTATATTATATTATGGTCATGATCTTAACGATTGCTGGTAAGTATGTAGAGAAAAGGATGAGAGCAAGTGATTAAAGTCGAACAGTTGCACAAAAGTTTTGGAGAAAATGAAGTGTTAAGTGATTTAAATACCTCAATTGAACGGGGTGAGGTTGTAACGATTATCGGGCCATCTGGTTCCGGGAAGTCAACGTTTTTACGTTGTTTGAATTTGCTTGAGAAACCCACTTCAGGTCACGTTTTCGTCAATGATACCGATATTACTAATCCGAAAGTGGATATTCTAAAAGTACGTGAACAAATCGGTATGGTTTTTCAACACTTTCATCTATTTCCGCATATGACGGTTTTAGATAACTTAACCTATGCGCCGATGACTGTAAAAGGAATGAAGAAGGATGAAGCGGTTCGTAAAGCAAAAGATCTGTTAGAGAGAGTAGGACTTAGTGATAAAACAAATGCTTATCCGAATAGCTTATCAGGTGGACAAAAGCAACGTGTCGCCATTGCCCGCGCTTTAGCTATGGAGCCTGAATTAATGTTATTCGATGAGCCGACATCAGCTCTTGACCCGGAAATGGTCAAAGAGGTGTTGGATGTGATTAAGGATTTAGCGCACTCTGGTATGACATTGGCTGTGGTGACACATGAAATGGGCTTTGCGAAAGAAGTGGCTGACCGTGTGGTTTTTATGGATCAAGGTAAAATCGTTGAGGAAACACAGCCAAAGACCTTTTTTGATCAGCCTAAAACTGAACGTGCCCAGAATTTCTTGGATAAAGTTTTATAATCATCATGAAGAACACATCGAGAGTCGGTGTGTTTTTTGTATAGATTAAGGGTTGTTCGGGCTAACTAATAATAAATGATTAATGAAGGATGATGGTCATGGGGCAGAAAACGCTGCGTTATTTTTTGTTAGCCTTAGCAATCAGTTATATTATTGGTTTATTTCTGTTTGCGCCTAATGATGATGCTGGGGCGCTACAGGCTGAAGAAACTGATGAATTGGAAGACACGACGTATCCTGATATTCAAATTCGAACCGTTTCAAGAGAAGATGAGCAATATAAGCTATATGTTCAGACGCCTGTATTTCAGGAAGCGACTTTAGATCAATTTTTTGGTGATTATGTCGAACAGGTGATGAATCAATTCTTTCATATTGTCGAACAGAAGCAACAGCTGAATCATGATGTTCCAGCTGAGTTGAAGTTAACCGTTGATATCGCCAAAGCAGGCGAGGGGTTATATTCGATACAATTTCATGAAGAATCCTATACAGGCGGTGCAACCGTTAATCAAAAAGTGAAATCTTGGATGGTGGATTTAAAAGAGGGCGATTTATTTGATCGGCAATCTTTATTTAAAGATGCAGAAAAAGCAAAAGATACGGTTTTTACTTTGATTGAAAAGCAACTTTATACATCAGAACAATATCGTGATTATATTTTAGAAGCAGAGTTAGAAGGTTGGTTAGCTCAAACAGATTATCACTTTTCGAATATGATGATTGATGATGGTAAGGCTGTTTTTCATTTTGACCAGTATGAAGTGTTGAGTGGGGCAGCTGGACTTCCGGAAGTTTACGTTCCAATGCAGGAATTAGAGGACTTAATTAAAGAAGAATGGCTTAAGAGGTTGGAATTAGAAGATGCGACTGGGTTAGATTTTTATATGTAAAGCACTGCTAGAAGATGAGCATACTAGCAGTGCTGATCTTTAATCAATAAGTAGATAAGAATTTTTCCAGCTCATCGATTGTTGGAGATGAACGGGCGCCTTCTTTATTGACACTAAATGCAGCCGTGGCATTGGCGTATTTAAGACTCTCTTCTGTAGAATAACCCTTCATGCAAGCGTAGATAAAACCAGCATTAAAGATATCCCCTGCACCAAGTGTATCCACTACTTGAATCGGGAAGCCTGAAGCTTCAATAGTATTTGATTGCTGTACGGCTAATGATCCTTGGTCTCCCATACGTGCGATAAAGGTTTGGTTTGCTGATACTAATTGCTTAATGGTGTCTAACCAGTGCTGTTCAGGGGATAGATAATGGAATTCATTCTCGCCTGAACCAAGGATATAATCACTGTGTTGAATAGTCTCTATGATCGCCTGGTGGTAATCTGGATCAAATTCATCGTCCACTCTTAAATTTAAATCGAATGAGGTTGTTAACCCCAACTCTTTCGCTTCTTTAAATAGTGATAAGATTGTTTGTCGAGCTGATGTATTTTCAAGCATTGAAATGCCTGATGAATGGACCCATGAAACGTTTTGAAAAATGTTGTCTTTAATTTGATCACGATTTAACGATTGAAAAGCTAAATCACGTTTAGGCCAAATATAAGGGTGCCGCTCACCATTTTCATCAATAAAGGCAAATGTTGAAAATGTATTCAGATCATTATTGACGATTAAGTGATCGATATTAACGCCTTCCTGTTTAAAGTCTTCAATGACTTGTTTACCTTGTGCATCATCACCTATGGTACCTAGAAAAGATGTACTCATCGCTAATCTACTTAGGGCAACAGCTGTATTAGCTGAAGTGCCACCTCCAAGTAAAAAGGGCTCTTTAAAGTCTGCCTTTCCATTTTCATCGAATTCTGGTAAATGAACGACTATATCTACACCTGCATCGCCAATCACTAAGACATAAGAGTTTTGATTAAGCATTGTGAGCCGCCTCCACAAATGCGCGTATTTTTTCGATACTTTTAATATGTTTTTCATCAATCGGATTGTCTTCATTGGTTGAAGTGAATGAATCGACGCCGTATGGTCTGGAGATACGGATCGCTTCTTGGACATTTTCACTCGAAAGACCACCCGCTATAATGCAGGGGACATCTGTTGATTCAATGATAGCTCGGTCAATCTGCCAATCATGTATAGTACCAGTTGCTCCGATTACATCTTCTGAATGTGATTTTGTATCGATTAAAAAATAGTCTGAAACATGCTCATAACGTCTTACATAATCAAGTGCTTTTTGGCTGGCCAAATCTTGGTCAGCGTAGACGGGAATCGCTTGCATAATTTTTAATGGTTTAAAATCTTGTTTTAGTCGCTCAATCTCTTCAGGTAAAATGGCCTCGATATTACCAGAAAGATGAAGAACATTTGGCATGACAGTTTTTAGATTCTGTCGAATATGATGAATATCTTCTGAAATAGTTAAGCCGATCTTTACAATGTTAGAAGGAATAGATTCAAAAACATCCATTGCTTCTTCACATGTAAGGTGACCAGGGTAAGTCGGATCTTGATCATACGGGATGCCTAGGTGATCAGCTCCTGCTTCAACAGCCTTTTGCGCATCTTTAATTGATCGTATTTCATAGATTTGTACTTTCATGAATCATCCCCCTTTTTAAGCACTGCTCATAAGTTATTTATATCTATTATAGCAATAATTTTCGGAATATTTAATCATGAAGTATTGGACAACGGAAAACTTGAATAGTATTATCTGAAATATTTGAAAAATATGTTAATATAAATATCATATAAGTCATGATGATAGAAAGGGTGAGGGAATTGAATAGGGTTGAAATTTTGGGCACAGTTTTATTTGTATCAGGGGTCTTGTTGTTTGGACTTATGCACCTTGCGATTGCTAATATTGTGCCTGATTTAGGTGGTTTTACTGGAGCCTCAGGTAGATTTAGTCGTGTTATGGAAGCAGGTATGGTGAATGTCCCATATTTTTTAAGTATAGGGTTTATGGTTACGGGGTTATTGATGATGCTACATCGTGATATTAGAAAATTAAACGGATCAATCCCAGAAGATGAACAATCATAAGGTTTATTGTGGCAGTTATGAATTTAAAACCCGAATGATTTATGTAGGATAAATGGCTCTCACCCAGCAGACATTTTGAAAGAAAACTGTCTGCTGACTAATCCTATAATTAAATCAATCGGGTTTTTTATATGTGAATGATGATTCAACGGGATCACCAAGCATTTATTGAGCTTGGTTGTTGAGTTGAGCTTGGTGTAAATCTGCATAATGACCGTTTTGTTGAATTAATTCCTTGTGTGAACCTTTCTCAATCACTTTGCCATTTTCAAACATAATAATTTGGTCTGCATGGCGTATCGTATTAAGACGATGAGCAATGACGATACTCGTACGACCTTGCATTAATTGGCGCATGGCTTGTTGAATCTTAATTTCGGTTACCGTATCTATGCTGCTTGTTGCTTCGTCTAACACCAATATTTTTGGATCAGATAAGATTACACGCGCAATCGTTATTAATTGTTTCTGGCCTTGGCTAATCCCACTACCATCTTGATCAAGCACGGTGTCATATTGATCAGGTAACCCCGCGATAAATTCATGTGCGTTGGCAAGTTTAGCCGCTTGGGTGACTTCTTCATCTGTTGCATCTAATCGCCCGTAACGGATATTGTCACGAATCGTTCCTTCGAATAAATAAGCATCTTGTAAGACAAAGCCCATATATTGGCGCAAGCTTGATCGTTTTATATCTTTTATGTCGGTTTCGTCTAGTAGTATTCGGCCTTGATCGTATTCATAAAATCGAGATAATAGGTTAATGATTGTCGTTTTACCTGCACCAGTATGACCGACAAGGGCTACCATACTACCAGCTTCGACCTGAAAAGAGACATCGTCTAATACTTTTTCGTTATCATAGGCAAAATGAACATGATCAAATGTGATGTCGCCACGAGGTTCATCAATACCAATCGCATGAGTCTCGTCCTTTTCCTCGCTTTCTTCATCTATGATGTCAAAAACACGTTCTGCACCTGCTACTGCGGTTAATAATTGGTTAAATTGATTAGCGAGTTCATTTAATGGACGTGTAAATTGACGTGCTAATTCTGTGAAGATCACGATTGTACCAACTGTGACCATATCATTTAATGCGAAAATACTGCCGGCAAAGGCAATAAGGGCAAAGCTTAACGAGTTCAGCATATTTAATACTTTAGGAATGAAACCAGAAAAGACAGACGCCCAGTAACTGGAATGCATAACGGCGTTATTTTTGGCCTCGAATTCACGGATGACCCGATTTTCTTGGGAGAATGTTTTCACAATCGGCTGACCAGAAATCGTCTCCTCAACAAAGCCATTTAATTCACCAATACGATTTTGTTGGATTTTAAATAAAGGTCTGGTTCGTTTCGTGATCCATTTAATTCCGATCACGAGTAAAGGCACAATGGTTAAGGTAACGAGCGTTAATGGCGGACTTAAATAAAGCATAACGCTGACAGTTCCAACAAGGGTTAAGATGCTTTGAAATATTTGAATAAACGATTGATTTAATGTGTTACTGATATTATCGACATCATTTGTCACACGACTCATGATTTCACCATACTGACGCTTATCAAAAAATGAAATCGGTAGCTCATGTAATTGATTAAATAATTGAGAACGCAAACGATAAACAGCGTTTTGAGCAATACCAATCATAAGGAAGTTTTGCGTAAAAATCGTAATCGAGTAACTAAGATAAATCACAAGTAAAATAAGAATAAATGTCATAAACCCATCTGATTGACGGTCAACGATATAATCATCAACACCACGACCAATTAAATAAGGCCCAAGAATGGAAAAGGCTGCGCTAAACATGACGAGAACCATGACACTAAGTAATAGCCAATTTTGACGCCACAAATAAAACCAAATACGGCTAATCGTCCCTTTCCAATTACGGACTTTTGGTTTTCGTCCTGCTGATGACTGATTAGCTTCACTTAAATCAATTTTTTCATATTGAAACGGCTCTAATAGTTTTTGTTTAAGACTCATGGCGCTCTTCCTCTCCGAATTGTGACTCAACAATTTGTTGATACATGGCAGAGTGTTGCAATAGGCTGTCGTGGGTGCCTTCAGCAAGTAATTGACCTTCATCAAAGAGTAAAATACGGTCAGCATTCATAGCTGTTGAGATTTTTTGAGTCACAATCAAAGTCGTACACTGATAATGATCAATAGCGTTGAGTAGTTTGGCTTCTGTTTTTAAGTCTAACGCGCTGGTGCTGTCATCAAGCATGAGAATCGTCGGTTTACGGATAAGTGCTCGGGCAATAGAAATGCGTTGTTTCTGACCACCAGAGAGGTTCACCCCTTTTTGACCGATTTTCGTTTGATAACCGTCTGGTAATGCTGCTATTGTATCGTGAATTTGCGCATCTTGGGCTGCTTGTTGAACATCTTCAAGTGATGCGCCATTTTTCCCCCAAGCAATATTGTGAAAGACTGACCCTGTGAATAAGAGTGGATCTTGCGGAACGTAACCAATTGATTGCCTTAATTGATCGAATGAATAAGATTGAACTGGATGATGATCAATATATAATTGTCCCTCACTTGTATCATATAAACGCGGAATCAATTGAAACAATGTTGATTTGCCTGACCCTGTTGCCCCGAGAATCGCCACCTTTTCTTGCGGATCAATATTGAGATTAATATCTTCTAAGACATATTCATGATTAGTCGGATAGCGAAAGGATACCTGATCAAACTGAATCTTACCTGTCGTGATATTTTGATTCTGGTCGACTGATGGGTCTTCAAGTAAATCGACCTCTGTTGTAAAAACGTGTTCTAAACGTTCTGAAGAAGCCTTGGCACGAGCGAATGCTCTGGTTAAAAAGCCAAACATATTCATCGCAAGTGATACACGTAGCGCATAGTTAATAATCGAAACAACTTCACCCACTTGAGCATTATTTTGATTGACTTCCTCATAACCAAACCAAAGAATGAACAAAAGGCTCAAGTTCATAATTAATAATAGAATCGGAGAGGATGCTTCTATCACACGAAAGGCTGTTTTCGTTTCATTCATTAGGTGAGTATTAGCTGTTACAAAACGGTTTTTTTCATGTCGACTTCTTAGAAAAGCTTTAATCAATCGAATGCCACTCAGATTTTCCTGCATCACACGATTCACTTTATCTAAATAACCTTGGACTTTAGTAAAGAGTCGGCTACTGATTTTTACAATGATTCCTAGCAGTAAGATGAGAATAGGGACGGATATTAGGAAGATGAGCGCGATCCGCCAGTTTACGATAAATGACATAGTAATGCCACCAATAACTAATAGTGGCGCACGGAACATAATTCTTAAAGCTAAGAAGAGCCCGCTTTGAATTTGTCTAATATCATTGGTGAAACGAGTGATTAAGGTCGATGTCGGATGTTCGTTTAGATTTTTAAACGAAAAAGATTGGACTTTATCAAATAAGTAGCCTCTAATATCATAACCAAATTTATAGGTTACATGGGATGAATAGAAGGAGTTCCCGATTCCTGCTATAAAAGATAAAATAGCAAGCCCAATCATGATTGACCCCCAGAATATGACGACATTTAGGTCTTGGGTGATAATGCCATTATCAACCATTTTGCCGAGGAAAAATGGCAACATTAGCTCGACTGATAATTCGATTAACATCAGACTCCAAGCGATGATCATATGGAAATAGTACGGTGTTAAGTATGAAAAAATATAACGCATATGATAGCCTCCGTGATTGCTACAATGATGAGAGAAAATATAGCTTAGAAATATACTCTATCTTATCACATGGCAATTGGCAGGTAACAGTAATATGAAATCTATGAAATAAGGTTCTGTTAAAGTTTAGTGTTGATTTCAATTAATTTAGCACTGAGTTGTTGTATTGTGAGAAGTGAAGGTGGCGACTTCTGGTCGACTAAAATCGGTCACGTCCTGTGACCAACGTTGACATTAGGCCGTCCGGGCCGTCACAGGAATAGCACGAGTCTCGAGACCCTGAAGGCCACGATTTTTGGCCGAGGGATGCACCTGCGTCTGCAAGTCAACGCTTCGAAGTAGGCTTCCTCGGTGCAAGTTCCAAAGAAGCTTATTCGATGTAGTTGCCTGGCTTGAGCCGTGCCTGCGGAAAGCGTCCACCGGTAGCGGATCACAATATCAACAACGGACTTTATCAAAGCTTAAAATAAAAAAGAATCTGCCAATTAGGATGGCAGATTCTTAAGTGTTATAGTTGTTCGTAATCAACGTTTTCTAAAATCCAGTTATCATCTTGATAGCTAATGTTATAAATGACTCGAACGTGGCCTGAGAGTTCATTGTCTATTTCTTGAGTAACACGATAAGTCGTATCAGACGGTTGTTCAACTTGATAGTCTTCTCCGAGGTTGATTCGTGTGTCACCACCTGTTGGACGAATATACAAGCCTTCTGATGCGTCACTCGTAATATCTTCTTCAACAATGAATGTTTCAAACAGGTAGTCGATGTGTGATTGAGATAATGTGTCGTTTAAGTCGTTAACAATCTCTTCTTTGCTGTCGTAATGAGCTAAGCGATGGCTCTCACCTTCTTCAGTCTCCATTATTCGATCTTCAGCAGCGTGATACTCATTCAATAAATCTTCTATATTTGGTTCTGGAGGGGAGTCCGTTTGTTCTTCTGATTCAGACTGTTCAGAGCTCGATTCATCTGAGTTGGATTCACTTTCGTCTTGATTTTGTTCTGAGCGTGATACTGTCATGCTCTGGTCACTAAAATTCACTGTCATAGCTTCGATTGAGTCGTATTCGAATACGATATTGCCAATGTCATCAACTAAGGCATCTTGGTCGATACTACCTGCGTTATCAAGGTTTATCGTTAGCATTTGTTCTTCGACTTCAAATCCTTGATAGTTAACACTGCTATAGTCGTCATTAATTAATTGTGATAAGGATAAGTCAAGTTGAACTTGTTCTGCACCACGTAATGATTGATTTTCACCATAAGTGGTACTGACACTAGAACCATCGACTGCGATTGAGAAACTGGCGGATTGGTCTTCCATTCCAGCATCTTGAATATTGATTGACCAGAAACCGTCCTCACTTAATAATTCAACGTTACTCACCACTTTAACCGTGTAGTCCTCAATAGTACGTAAGGCTGAGGCTAAAGCTTCTTGCTGCGACATATCGGATTGTTCACTTGATTCAACAACTTCTAGGTGATCAGCTTCACCTTGTGAAGGATATGATTCTGCTAAATCAGAATGCCATACACGGACTTCATCACCTAATTGAACATCTTCCTCTACATCAGAGTACCAAGTGGCAGGGTATTGGCCGTTTTCATTCTGCTCACTACCTGTTACAAGAATTCGGGTATCTTCTTCTTCAACGACATACCCTTCGACATCAGGATTGCCTTCAGGTGCCGTAGTGGTTTCTTCTTCACCTTCATTGGCTGTATTCGGACTGTCATCAGTTGCTAAGCTTGCAAATATGGTGAACATCAATAGTAAGGCTGCCGCAAGTGGAATAATCACTTTTAACGGAAACATTGGCTGTTTTTCTTTCCGCTTCGGTTCATTTAACTTAGCTAGAACTTGTTTACGATCATGATTCGTAAACGATGTTTGATTTCGATAAGTTTCACGTAAGTCTTTAAGCTTTTGATCCATTTTCTTCACCTCCAGACTCGATAATGGTTTTGAGTCTTTCTCGTCCTCGTTTTAACCGAGCCTTAATTGTATTGGATTTCGTGTCTAAAATTGATGCAATCTCTTGTACGGATAGTTGCTCAAAATAATATAAAATAATCACTTCTTTATACTTTCCTGATAATTGATACACGCGTTGTAGTAATAACTCATTTTCATCAGCTTCTACTGAAATAGATTCAGGTGTTTTGGTTTCAATTGAATCTTTTTGTGCTGACTGCATCAATTTATCTCGAATTCGTTGTTGTCGTTGTTTGAACGAACGCAAATGGTCTTTGCTTTTATTAATCGCAATCCGAAAGAGCCAACTTTTTAATTGTGATTGTTGGTTAAATTGATCAATCTTTTGATAGACCGTAATAAATACATCTTGTGTCACGTCTTCTGCATCGGCTTCGTTATTCACATATGAAAGCACGACACGTTTAATATCAGACCCGTAAAATTGCATGCAATAATCCAAGATGTCGAGCCGGTCTTGTTCGGTTAATGATTCTTTTTCTAGTGCAGCTAATTCAGAAACCGACATAACGAGCCTCCTTTCTGTTTTACTTATTAGACGTCATAAAGCCAAAAGCGGTTGCATGATTTGTAAATATTATAACCTTTCAGCAATTAATCAGTGTATAATAGAGTGAACATCAATTAATGGAGGCCCTATTAAATACATGAATGATTTAGTTCAATATTTACAAGATAGAGAAGATGACATGGTAGAGTTGTTGCGTGAATTGGTATTGATGGAATCACCTTCAAATGATACTAGGTTAACGAAAGCAATGAGTAATTATTTATACAAAGTAGTAAAATCGATGATTAAGGCTGATGTGACACGCTTATCAGGTGATCTATATGCCCCTCATTTAAAGGTTGAATGGGGTGCGGGAGAAGAGCAGTTATTGATTGTGACTCATTTAGATACTGTCTGGCCTGAAGGTACATTGGAAGATATGCCTTGTAAAATAGAAGCAGATAAATTATATGGACCAGGTTCGTTTGACATGAAGGCAGGAATTGTTCAAGCGCTTTTTGCGATCCAATCGATTGAGTATCTTGATCAAACTTTGAATAAGAAAGTCACCTTATTAATTACGAGCGATGAAGAGTTGGGGAGTCCAACGTCTAAGTCATATATAGAGGAAGAAGCGGCGAAAAGTGATGCAGTTTTTGTTTTAGAACCAGCGCAAGGTGAAGCTGGTGCTCTGAAAACAGCTCGAAAAGGGGTCGGGACTTATGAGCTTACGGTTCATGGGGTATCATCACATGCTGGAATTGAACCTGAAAAAGGCGTCAGTGCTATAGAAGAGTTAGCTGAACAGATTACGTATCTATCTAATTTAACTAGTATTGATCAAGGGACGACCGTCAATGTTGGTGTGATTGACGGTGGCTCATCAAAAAATATGATCGCAGAAGAAGCGCATGCAGTCGTAGATGTTCGTGTTCAAACTGAAGTGGAGATGACTAGAGTGGTGTCTGAGATTGAATCGATTAAACCGATTAATAATGGCATCAGCATTGACATACAAGGCAGCATTTACCGTCCACCCCTTGAACGTACAGATGGCAGTGAGATGTTATTCGAGCATGCTCAAACCTTAGCGAAACAATACTTAAACATTAAATTAGAAGAAGAATCGACAGGTGGAGGTAGTGATGCGAATTTCACTGCTTCTTTAGCACCTACATTAGATGGTTTAGGTGCAGTGGGAGATGGAGCTCATGCGAAGCACGAACATGTAATCATACATGAGTTGCCGAAACGCAGTGCCCTTTTAGCTATGTTGTTACGTAGTTATGGCCAAGCATCTCAATAGTCAGGTGCTGTCATCTAAGCGACAAAAAGGTTTGTTTTTAAAATGATGCGTCATTTACTTCAAAAGACACGTTCATTAATCAATGCTATAATGACAACCATAGATCGTTTAAAGGAGTCCAACAATGATTTGCGAACATCCCTATATTACGTTCAGACGTGAAATTGATCATGTTCATTTTCAACAGAAAAACATCGAAGACACCCATTATATTCGATTATATGAAGATCGTATTGAAACAGCTGAATACACGTATGAAATAAGCATGATCTTTGATATGTCATATAAGATGTTATCAGGTCAGTACGGGTTCTTTTATTTACACACCACAAAAGGCGTTATGACCTTTCAAATAAAAGAAAATCCTGAACATTTAATTCATGAATTCCGTAAAGTTGAAATCAAGTAATGGAGGAACACAATGAGAAAACATGTATTACTCGTTGACGGAATGGCCTTGTTATTTCGCGCCTACTATTCCACAGCGATGATGAATAATTTTATGATTAATAGCCAAGGCCTTCCAACGAATGCGATTCATGGCTTTACAAGACATTTATTAACGGCAATTGATACCTTTAACCCAACGCATGTGATTAGTTGCTGGGACATGGGAAGTCACACGTTTCGAAATGACCTCTTCCCAGACTATAAAGCTAATCGTAGTGCCCCGCCAGAAAATCTTGTGCCACAATTTGACCGAGTAAAAGAAATGACAAGTGCGATGGATATTCCGAATGTAGGGATTCCTGGTTATGAAGCAGATGATTGTATTGGTACATTAGCTAGTCATTATCAAGATGAGGCAGACGTCACGATTCTTACAGGGGATCAAGACATCTTACAGTTGCTAGATGACCATGTGCGTGTTGCCCTTCTGAAAAAAGGATACGGCAACTATGATACTTATGAGGCGCCACGATTTATTGAGGAAAAAGGCATTACACCGAAACAAATGATTGAACTTAAGGCGATGATGGGTGATACGAGTGACCATTACCCTGGTGTTCGAGGGATTGGTGAAAAAACAGCCTTGAAATTGTTAATTCAACACGGGTCACTTGATGCGATCCTTAATAATTTAGATACTCTCACGAAAGCTCAGCGGACAAAATTTGAAGCTGATCTTGATATGGTTCATTTATCAAGACAATTAGCTGAAATCCGGTGTGATGCAGGTGTGTCTTGTGATTTGAATGAAGCTCTATATCAGCCAGAACGTGAGAAAGTGATCGCTAAGTTTAATGAATTTGAATTTAAACGGTTAGGCGAGCGAATCTAGGAGGAGATGACATGCGCATATGGTCTATTCACCCGAAATATTTAGATGCTAAAGGTTTAGTGGCGTTGTGGCGTGAAACTTTGCTAGCTCAAAAAGTATTACAAGGTGAGACAAAAGGCTATCGTAATCATCCTCAACTCGTTCGCTTCCGTAATCAAGAGAATCCAGTTCAAGCAATCGGCACATATTTGCAATATGTTTATGATGAGGCTGTTCGACGTAGCTATAACTTTGATCAAAGTAAAGTCTATGATGTTGATCAAACCTTACATCTAAAGGTTACGAAAGGGCAAGCGGAATATGAGTGGCATCATTTATTAGCAAAATTAGAAGTGCGTGATCCTGAGCGTTATGGATCGTTAAAAGAAATGAAACACGAATCAATTGAAGCACATCCTCTATTTTCGATTGTGGAAGGTGAACTCGAAAATTGGGAACGTGTGACCAAGAAATAGAAAGGGTTATACATGAGTCAATTAACATTAATTAAACCGACAACATCACTTGAATCAGCTTATTTGGATTTTATAAATGATTGGCAAGAAGCGGGCGAAGGTGTTGTTCCATCTATATTAGATGCAAAACCATCAGAATTCGATGTATTAGTTGAACAATTATTAAACCGTGAAAAAGGGATTGGCTTAACAGGAGAAGAGGTCCCGGCTTCGACACGTTGGCTCGTTGACGAAAAATATAAGATCATCGGCGCATGTGTTATTCGCCATGAACTAGTCGGTTCCTTAGTAGAAGTCGATGGTTTAGTCGATTTCGGTGTACGTCCATCTGAGCGAAATGAAGGGCATGCGACATTTATGTTGAATGAAGCGACAGCGATGTTGAAATCATTTGGCATTCCTCGTGCTTTAGTCACTTGTCGGGATGGCGACTCAATCGTACAACGCGTTTATGAAAAGATTGGCGGTATGCAAGGCTTACCATTTACCAAAGAAAATGGAGAAGTGGTTCGACGCTTCTGGGTTGATTTGCGAGACTAAGAATAAACCAAGGTATGAATTGACCAAATCAATCGTTTGATTAATATCAGATTATTATGTATTAAGACTTGGAGGTGCGCATATGAGTATTTTAGGAATCCATCACGTATCAGCCATGACGAAACAAGCGCAAATTAACGTTAATTTCTATACGAAACTATTAGGAATGCGAATGGTCAAAAAGACGGTCAATCAAGATGATCCATCTATGTATCATCTTTTTTACGGTGATGAATTGGGGCGACCAGGGACTGAGTTTACGTTTTTTGAGATTCCTCAAATTGGTCAAAATCATGACGGTAATAATAGTATTTCGGCAACATCGCTTCGTGTGCCTACTGATGAAGCCTTGACTTATTGGGAAGAACGGTTATCCTCAGCTAATATAGAACACGATGGAATTCAGGAACAATTTGGTCGGAAGGTCTTACCATTTCAAGATCATGAGAAACAACGGTTGATTTTGGTCTCTGATGAAGGGAATAACGGTGTAGCAGGTGGGCAAGCTTGGGAAAAATCATTCGCAAGCACGCAACATGGAATTGTCGGTCTTGGTCCTATTCATTTAACTGTGCCTGACATTAAACAACTAGAATCGGTGATAGTCGACGTTCTTGAATTCCATCATATAGGCGAGTATCAAGGTGCTCAACATGAAATGGTTTATGTCTATGAGATGGGTGAAGGTGGAACAGGTGCAGAAGTGCATGTACATCATCGCTCGGATCTTTCCGCAGAACGATTAGGACGTGGAGGCGTGCATCATGTGGCATTCCGTGTTGAGGATGAATCGAGTTTGAAACGTTGGATTGATACCTTAACTGCGAATGGAATTGGCCATTCTAATTTTGTTGATCGTCACTATTTTAAATCCGTCTACTTCCGCGAACCGAACGGAATTTTATTTGAATTAGCTACTGATGGACCTGGTTTTGCGACAGATGAAGATGTTCATCATCTAGGTGAGTCTCTTGCTTTACCGCCATTTTTAGAATCAAAACGGAATCGCATCGAAAAAGTTTTAAAACCAATTCACATGTAATAAGAAATTAATATGGTAGGTGCCAATAGATCATGAAAAAAGTATACTGTCAAAACTGTGGAAAACACATTGAATCCAAGCGAGATTTATTTACAACGCAAATCTTCTTTATGATTCAAGCTTATTGCCAATCATGCTACTTTGAACGTATTAAGAAGGTTTCAGCACTCGCAGTAAGCAATACACCACTTAACGGACGTTATTCAAATTTCTTAGCGTTAATGACATTAGTGGGCTTGATCATGGTCTATTTTGCAGAAATAGATTATATTAAAATCCCATTATTAGTTGTTCTATCTATTGTGTTATTCATGCGTTTGTATTCATTTATTCGGTTTGAACGGCATTTGCTATTTTAAAGGTGGGGAATGGTAATGCGTTATATGATGTTAGTCTTAGCTGGTGCGATCTTGTGGGGAACGACAGGAACAGCACAAGCACTCGCACCTAATGAGTCATCACCCCTTGTAGTAGGTGCATTACGCTTACTCATTGGTGGTGGCTCTTTATTTATTTTAATTTCATTGCAAAAGCGATTTTCATTTCGTCATTTACCTAAGAAACCAATATTAATAAGTGCTATTGCTATGGCGTTATATCAACCGTTCTTTTTTTCAGGTGTTGCCATGACAGGAGTTGCTGTAGGTACAGTAATTGCGATTTGTAGTGCTCCGATTATAGCTGGTTTATTTGAAGCCATTAAATTTCGAAGTATGCCAGAAAGACTATGGGTAATAGCAACAGCTTTAGCTATTCTAGGGTGTGTCTTATTATTTTCAGCAAGCGAAAAGGTCGCTTTTGACCCAAGAGGGATGGTTCTAGCCTTGTTAGCTGGAGTAGCCTTTGCTATCTACACGTTAACAAGTAAACAACTTGTGACATCTTATCGATCAGACACGGTTGTAGCTGTTGTGTTTAGTACAGCAGCGTTATTCTTATTACCTATTCTAGTTGTATCTGATTTAGCTTGGGTTTTTGAACCGATGGGACTTGTGACGATGCTTCATTTAGGTCTGCTAGCCACTGCTTTGGCCTATTTATTGTTTGCAGCTGGACTAAAAGGTGTTACCGCTTCGGCTGCTGTCACACTTGCCTTAGCAGAACCATTAACAGCAGCTATGCTTGGGTTTATTTGGCTAGGCGAGCCATTGAATTTCGTGTCTGGTTTTGGAATTTTGCTATTGTTAGGGGCTATATTGCTCCTAACTTTAAAGCCATCAAATCAAGCGTCAACCTCATAGAAAAACCGTCCAAATCATAAGTCATTTGGACGGTTCTTTCGCTTACTAAAATTCATCACTAAGGATGATAAGAAATGGCCGACTAAGGTGTATACTAGAACGGCAAAAATGGCTGAAAACTCAATCACATAAATGCCATCTAATACTTTCGAAGGAAAGATTCCTTCAAATGGTAAGAGTAATGGAGCGCTTGTTTGATAAATCCATTCCACAAATGGAGCCGATTCAGACGCACCGAATAATTTGAGGATAATCCGTAATCCTAAGAGTATCTGAACGATCCATACTAGTATATTTATCAATTGATTAATATATTGCATCACTTTCATAAGCTTCACCTCTTATTCATGGTTACCACATATGCTTCGTAGCTTAAACATCACTTTTGACGTTGAATATGATATAATTTTTTTGAGGAACCATATATTTACTATTTTATATAAAAGACTGAAGGAGTTTAAACATGTTTACGGTATTAATTATTTCAATTGTGATTGTCATTGTTGTAGCTGTGCTAACAATTATTGCAATAACAAAAGGGTATGCCTATGAACATACCGTTGACCCTTTACCTGAAAATGAAGAAAAAGAACAATCTGAACCTGACAAAAACAATGAGTAGCCAAGACCATTTGTTAAATGCCGACATGCACTTTCTTAAGTGTTTGTCGGCATTTTTAATAGCTTCAAAATCATGTCCTAATATAGTACAAAATATTACAACGATATAATAAATCAATAACAATTTGGTTATATGGGTTCAATCAAGTATAGAGATGCGATATTATGTCTTTGGTTGATTGGGGGCGAAAAGATTATGCAACGACTAGCCTTTTTTGACAACGCCAAAGTCTTTTTTATATTTTTAGTTGTTTTTGGACATTTAATCCAACCTATGCAAGGTGATTTGATCAGTGTAGATGCACTATATCAGTGGATCTATATATTCCATATTCCTGGATTTGTATTGATGAGTGGTTATTTCGCTAAAGGAAGAAGTGATCAGAGCTTTCTAGTTAAAATGATGAAAAAGCTGTTACTACCATTCTTATTATTTCAAGTACTATATTCAATTGTACCTATTTTGATTAATACTGACCCTTGGTATGTCGCTTTATATAAGCCACATTGGAGTCTGTGGTTTCTATTAAGTCTATTTTGCTGGCATCTCTTACTCATCGCTTTTAAACATTTATCACCAATTAAAGGTTTGATGATTGCGTTTAGTATTGGCTTAGGAATTGGGCTCGTCCCATTTATAGGGCATGAATTTAGTATATCGAGAACATTTGTGTTTTTCCCATTTTTCCTAATGGGGTACTGGATGGACCAAACGTTAATCACGTATTTAAAAGAAATGAAGTTCAAGGTTGTAGCCGTTTTAATCTTAACCATATTATTTGTAGTCAGTCTAGTTATGCCTGTTATCCCTGATGAATTACTATTTGGGTCAGCCTCTTATAGCGCTATGGGAATTGAATCGATTGGAATTATTGCACGGTTAAGCTTATACGCTTTAGCGATTTTAATGGTGTTTTCGGTGCTTACCTTAATTCCAACTAAGAACTATCAAATCACAGCAATGGGACCATATACACTATACGTCTATTTGCTTCATGGTGTGATTATTCAATTTGTTCGCGAGCTAGGATTGCTTAGAATGAATGAGAATTTAGATGTTTTAGCTTTAGCGATTATTGCTGGTGCGATTGTCATGTTCTTATCATCAAGATATGTGTTGATCTTTACTCAGCCAATCATTGAAATGAATACAGTCTGGGCACAAAAGTGGTTAAAAACTCGAAGTCAGCAGCAAATGAATTATCGAAATCATCAATCGACTTAAAGTTAAATCATTTGTGAATCTAAAAAATCTCCGAGCTATCCAGATGAGTAGCTCGGAGATTTTTGTGTTTTTTAGTCTAAAACAACTTGATTGAAAAAGGATTCGAATTCCTCGTTCGGTGCTGCACCGACAATGCGGTTAACTTCTTCGCCATTTTCGTAATGTACGACAGTAGGTGTGCTTTCGATATTGAAATTATTCCAACCTTGGTCATGTTCAAGAAGATTAAATAATGTCATATCAACATCCATATCATCAGCCAGTGGCATTAAACGTGGTGTCGTTTCTTGACAATGGTGACATTCTGGACTGAAATAGTACACCGTTAAAGAATCTTCTTCTTCAATTTGTTGTTCTAATTGGTCTGGTTCGACTGCTTGACTATAATATTCTTCATTAGAAGTGTCAGATCCTTGGTTTGTTAATAAGATTAAGACAACAAATAAGACGATGATAATACCGCCAAAAATTAATATTTTTTTCATTTTAAATCCTCCTAAATTAAGGTCAGTATGAATTAATGAGACTGCTTGATCTTACGGTTACCTAAAATGCTTAGCGTAAGTATAATTGCAAATGCAAGCCCTGCTAAGAAAGGAATCGTAATGAATCCACCCCAGTTAATATATTGTGCGACACAAGATGTCTCACCACAGCTTAAAGCATTATCTTGCATAAAAGCAATTTTTTGAATGGTATAATGATAAATGGAAATAGCTAGTCCTATACCTGATAAGATCATGCTGTATTGGAAAACATGACGATCTTTCCCGACGATACCGATTATCATGATTATAACGAGAGGATACATGAATATCCGTTGATACCAACATAATAAACACGGCTCGAACTGACGAATTTCTGAGAAATATAAGGAACCTAGTGTGGCTACTAAGGCCACAAGCCATACCATAATCACAGTATTTTCGCTTTGTTTTTCCATGGATAAATCTCCTTTTACAAATAACGTCTATCACAAATTATAGTATGATTCCTTGTAAAAAGTAAGTTTTATTTATGAACATTTTCTAACTTCATGAAAATGGTGTATGATAAGAAAAGATTGGAGGCGAATTCATGCATAAATTACATAATATAAGCAGTCGAATGGCAACAGCTTTTCTGACTATGGTTCTTACATATATCGCTTATTTACTTTATTCAGGTTTTCATTTGTCAGAAGCTTATGATCTTGTGTCTAATCCATTTATATGGTTAATCTTCATTGTTTACTTGGTGGTCTGCTCTTATGTGAATGAATGGGTAGCACGTAAGTTAGATGATAATGCAAAACGGACGTTTGTATCATTATATATGATTTCGGCTATGTTTATTTGGGTGCTTGTTTATATCCCTTTAGCGATGAGTTCTATGGCTGTTTATCTCTATATGATTTTTTATAGTAGTTTGTTTACGGTATTTGCGTTTTTATTGTTTTATTTTATTGAACGCATTGTGCGTCGTTCGAAAAGACGCCCATTTGGTGTGGGTGTTCCTGCGATTATCATTCTAATTATTATTATGACCTGGAATCCTGCGATTAAATCTGGTTTCTCTGAAACATACGATCAAGGTCAGTACGAAGTGACATTTGACCAGTTTAATGGTGAGGAAACGGTTCATATTCCGGTAGAATCTGGTCAGGATTACGAGTTACGGGTTGAGTGGGGCCTAGCCGATGACTCAGGAAATAATTATGGCTTGAAACGCCATTCCGCTACAAGTAACTATGGTAACTTAGATTATATCGGTGAAAATGAAGATTGGTTATACCAATTTGAAGCTACTGATTCAGGTGATTTACCTATTAAATATCATGGCCATAATATTAGTGGTTCAATTGTGATTACATGGAAAAACGTCTCGGACAATTAGTCTTGTCCGAGACGTTTTTCATTTGACTTAAGTTCTTGTTTATAATCATACATCGCACGGTCAGCTTTTGAAATATAGAATTCAAGGTTATTTATCGCGTCTTTACAATTATTAATCTATAACTTACAATCATATAAGTATTAACTTATATAAGGGGATGCTTATATGGCGTTACAAACACAAACTGTTCAACAAACGTCTCAAACACTTAAGTTACTAGGGGATTATAATCGTCTTAGAATGATGCAATTCATTTATGAGCGTGAATGCTGCGTGTGCGAGCTAGTTGAATTAATCAATCTATCACAGCCAGCTATCAGTCAACATTTAC
The DNA here is from genome assembly GCF_030812915.1 of Alkalibacillus salilacus. Lineage (GTDB taxonomy): Bacteria > Bacillota > Bacilli > Bacillales > Alkalibacillaceae > Alkalibacillus > Alkalibacillus salilacus. The sequence continues at coordinate 69,247 of NZ_JAUSTQ010000004.1, read as the reverse complement.
GCAAGCTACGAGATGGTGGTTTAGTCATGGAACAACGAAAAGGATCATGGGTGTTTTATCGAATGAACGAAGACCACACAACGTTTAACTTAATGAAAGAGATTCTTCAATCATTACCGAGTGTCCAGAGTGAGTTGGATGAACTAGAACAAGATGGACTAAACGTCATATGTCATAAATAAAGGAGTTTACTTCATGGAATTAACTATAGCTATTATTATATTTCTAATTACGTTAACATTTGTTATCTGGCAACCTAAAAATCTAGGGATTGGCTGGACAGCGTGTACGGGTGCATTACTTGCCTTGGTCTTTGGTGTTGTAAACGTGCAAGATGTCATTGATGTAACGGAGCTTGTGTGGAATGCGACATTTGCATTCGTAGCAATTATTATTATTTCGTTGATTTTAGATGAGATTGGCTTTTTTGAATGGGCAGCTTTACATATGGCACGACTTGCCGGTGGTAATGGTGTGAAAATGTTTGTGCTTGTGACCTTACTCGGTGCTGCTGTGGCCGCATTATTTGCGAATGATGGAGCAGCGTTAATCTTAACACCGATTGTTTTATCGATGGTTCGCGCTCTTAATTTCAAAGAAGCGATGATTCTGCCGTTTATTATGGCGAGTGGTTTTATTGCTGATACGACATCATTACCTTTAGTGATTAGTAACCTTGTGAATATTGTGTCAGCTGACTTTTTTGATATAGGTTTTTTAGAGTATTTATTAAGGATGATTATTCCGAATTTATTTTCAATGATTGCAAGTATTGCAGTATTATATCTGTTCTTCCGAAAATCTATTCCAAAGAATTATGATTTAAGTGAATTACAAGAACCTAAAGAAGCAATTAAAGACCATAAGATGTTCCGCATTTCATGGTTTGTCTTAATCGTTTTATTAGCTGGGTACTTCGCAAGTGAGTGGGTTGACTTTCTTTATGTGTCATTCGTGGCAGGTGTCATTGCGATTATTTTCTTGATACTAGCAAAACGGAGTAAAGCCGTCCCGACAAGTGATGTTGTGAAAGGTGCTCCGTGGGATATTGTTTTCTTTTCGATTGGAATGTATGTCGTTGTTTACGGTTTGCGTAATGTCGGTTTAACCGATGTTCTTGCAAATGTTATTGATGCAGCTGCAGGTCAAGGTTTAATGGTTGCGACGATGTCGATGGGTTTTCTGGCCGCAATCTTGTCTTCTATCATGAATAACATGCCAACCGTCATGATCGATGCTTTAGCTATTGAGGCCTCGAATACATCGGGCATGATTAAAGAAGCGTTAATTTATGCCAATGTAATCGGAAGTGACTTAGGTCCGAAAATCACACCAATTGGTTCACTTGCGACATTGTTATGGCTGCATGTGTTATCGAAGAAAGGTATTAAGATTTCGTGGGGTTACTACTTTAAAGTCGGCTTAATCTTAACGATTCCAGTGTTAGCTTTCACGTTACTCGGTTTATATGTCTCAATTATTTTAGTAAATTTATAAGGAGTGTTCTGTATGAGTAAGCCAATTATTTATTTCTTGTGTACGGGTAATTCTTGTCGCAGTCAGATGGCTGAAGGGTTAGGGCGTCAATTATTAGGTGATGAGTGGGATGTCCATAGTGCTGGTATTGAGGCGCATGGTGTGAATCCGAAAGCGGTTGAAATGATGGATGAAGTAGGCGTTGATATACGAGATCAGCAATCAGCTGTCATTGATCGTGATCTGTTGAAGCGAGCGAGTTTAGTGATTACACTTTGTGGTGATGCGAAAGAAAACTGTCCGGTCACGCCACCGAATGTTGAGACAGATCACTGGGGATTGTTTGATCCGGCTAAAGCAGAAGGAAGCGAAGAAGAAGTGAACCAAGTTTTTCGTGATGTCCGAGATGATATTAAACGTCGGATTGAATCATTGAAAGATCATAAATAAAACCAAAAACACCTCAGCTTCATGTAATTCAACTTGAGCTGAGGTGTTTTATATGGTTAAGGCTATTGTACTGTTTCTAGCTCTTCTTGTGGGCCGAAGAATTCAAAGTTAAGGCGGTCTTCGGTCACACCATGTTGATTTAAATGATTCATAACAGCTTCCATAAACGGTTTTGGACCACAGAAATAAAAATCAGCTTCATCCATCGGCAAGTGATCCTTCATCCAATCATATGTGATGAAACCTTTCTGATGATAATGTTTATTGGCCTCATCATCTGCTGTTGGGTGAGATAGAATGGTATAGATATTAACATGTTGATGATCTAATACTAAATCCGTTAGTTCCTGTTCAAAAGCTTGAACATCTCCATTACGGACGGCATGTACTATTGATACTGGTCGACTCGGCTGTTGCTCAACGACTGTATGAAGCATATTGATAAGCGGTGTAATACCTACACCACCAGCTAACAGAACGAGTGGTTTTGTACTATTCGTATCTAGTGTGAATTCACCTGCTGGCGCACTAACGTCTAACAGGTCACCAACTGATGCTTCGTTGTGTAAATAATTGGAGACAACACCATTCGGATCATGTTCATCTTCACGTTTAACACTGATTCGGAAATAACTTTGATTCGGTTTGTATGAAAGACTGTACTGACGAATATTCGTATAGGTTTCACTTGGAATATCAAGTTTAACACTAATATATTGACCTGGTTCGAAAGTCGGCAGTGGTTGTTCATCAACTGGTTTGAGATAAAATGACGTGATAACATCACTTTCAACAACTTTACCTGCAATGTAGAAAGGTTTGAAATCTTTCCATCCACCTGGTTGTTGTTCAGTTTCTTCGTATAAATCAGCTTCAACACTGATAAAAATATCGGCAATCACTTGATAAGCGTCTTCCCAAGCTTGCATGATGTCATCTGTTGCAGCATCACCTAATACGTCTTTGATCGCAATAAGTAAGTTCTCACCGACGATCGGATAGTGTTCAGGTTTAATACCTAAACTGCGATGTTTATGAGCGATTTGTTCAACAACAGGCATAATCGACTCTAATTGGTCGATGTGTTCAGCTGATGCGATAATAGAGTTAGCTAAAGCACGTTGCTGTTTACCTTGTTTTTGATTTGCTTGATTAAATATATTTAAGAGCTTTGGGTGTTTTTCGAAAAGCAATTGGTAAAAACGTGTTGTAATCGTTGTGCCATGTTCACGCAGTACCGGAGCTGTTGCCTTAATTGTATCTTTTTGTTGTTCTGTTAACATTTGAAACCCTCCATATTTGAGTTAATTTCATTATCTAATCTATAGAAGGTTTAGTTTGTGATATATATCACAAAAACAGTTTGAAATTATGAATATTTTATTAAAGTGTAAGATTTTTTGGTTGGTATCGTCTAATAAGTAATCCAGACAGAAAGTGGGGGCGTGAGATGGATGATGATCTAATTATAAAATGGTTTGATCAATATGCTGATGATATTTATCGATTTTTAGTCTTTCGCTTAGGTACACCAGATGTTGAAGATCTGGTTCAAGACGTATTCATTAAAGCAATTAATCACCATCAGTCATTTCGTGGTGATGCGAACCCTAAAACATGGCTTATTAGCATTGCCCGTAACTTAGCTACAGATCAAATGCGTAAAAACAAAGTAAGGGATTGGCGACGATTGATAGATGAGGAAGATTATCAGCCGAAAACAGTGGATTCGCCCGAGACAGTCGTAGAGAATACTGAATTACGAGTTTATGTTCGAGAATTAATCAATCAATTAAAGCCGAATTATCGAGATGTTGTCTTTTTACGCGGTATCGAAGAATTCACCGTTGCAGAAACCGCACAAGTATTAGGATGGTCGGAAAATAAGGTGAGCACCACTTATCATCGTGCGATTAAAGCACTTCAGCGTAAAGGAGGGGTTGCTTTTGAGTCAGAATCATGATGAATTAGATGTTTTGAAAGAAGAGTCGAGGGAATGGAAAATGGATCAACAAAAAAAACAACAGATGCGTCAAACGATTCAACAATATGCTCAGAAAAAACAAAAGCGTCAAAAACGACAACGTTGGATGGTGGCTGGCACGAGTGTCGCAGCCGTAGCATTATTTGCTTTTGTGACTTTGGGGATAATGAACGACGGTGATGATGGTCAGCAAAATATGGCTCCAGATCATAGCGCTGAAGAGGCGGAAACGAAAATATTACCTGAAGAAATCGCCGAGGCAGCAGAAATTGAAGGGGAAAGTGGAAATTATACGATTACCGGACCAGTTGGTGAAGGGTATGAAGCGATTAGTCATTCAATTGATATAGAGGGAAGCACACCTCCAGACTTTTCTGAAGTTACGATGGATGACTCCTTTATAATTAATGTCTCAATACCAGAATCTGATTTGCCAACTACAGGTGAGGTTTATTGGCATGTATCAAATGGTACTGATTCAGTTACGAAGGTCATTGATCAATTAGAAGCACCACCATCTACAAAGGAAACGTTGTCACTCGAAGAAGTTTCGGTTGGTGAAGGAACAATCGTCGTTGAAGGTACTGAGGAACAAACAGAGATAACAACCTTTGCATTAGATCCGTACGGTATCACATATCAAATGGATGAATGGCTTGCGCCTTATAACATAGAAGATGGGGTGGTCACTCATCATAATAATGCGGAATCAGTTGATGTAGCGATTAACCTTCAAGTATTTACCGATATGACTGTTAATGAAGCGGTGAATCAATTGTCAGTTGATGAAGGTGAATTTGAAGGGGAAGAGAATTTGGCGAATTACGACACGTCGATTGAAGGCAAGCGCTATTACCGTTCTGGCGAAGGGTATGTTGCAGGAGAACTGGGGGAAAACGTCGTCGTGATCGATTATCATTACCCTATGGCAGCAGGCGATGGGTTCTGGCCACGATTTGAACTACTTCTTGAAACAATTGAAAACGAATCTTAATCGAAGTATGGAAGCCTTATTGGTACAATAGAGACTAATAAGGCTTTTTTATGTGGGTGAGGTGAAACTGTGTTTGATTCATTATTAGCTTTAAAGAAAGGTGATCCATATCAAAGACGTGCTTATAAGGCAATTCAAAAGGTTAACGTTTTAGATGAATTCGTATCCTACGATCCGATTGTTTGTGGGACGATTCCATTGAATATCCATGACGAAGATTCTGATCTTGATATTATTTTTTATGTACATGATCTCGATGATTTTGCTAGACGGTTAAGTGAGGCTTATCAGTCATTTAAGTCATTTTCACTCAAAACAATTGAAGTCAACGGGTCAGCTGTCGTTAAAGCTAATTTCTATGCGTATGGCTTTGAATTTGAATTGTTTGGTATGAATCAACCAACCAATAGGCAAAATGCATATTTACATATGATGGTTGAAGCACACATATTGATGGATCATCCAGAGTTTATGGAGGATGTACGTCATTTAAAAAGGGAAGGATTCACAACCGAAGTGGCGTTTTGTGAATGCCTAGGACTGGATTATCAAAATCCTTTCGAGCGATTAATGGATTATGGAGAGGAACATAACTATATTTAAGAGGGTGTATAAGGTGAAAAAGAATATTTGGCATATTCAAGCAAAAGAACAATGGAACGAACGTGCGAATTTCTGGCACGCTAGAAGTCAATCCATGTGGGAAGAAGGAAGCCGACGTAACATTATCCCATTTTTTAATCAGTTCGTGCCGAAGCAAAGTGCAGTCCTAGATTTAGGTTGTGGTGATGGCTACGGCTCTTATAAGTTGTGGCAGTTAGACTATAAGGTAACAGGCGTTGATTTATCGGATGATATGATTGACTTATGTCGTGACCGTTTGACTGAGGATATGACTCATTTAAATTTTCAACAAGCTGATATGGCTCATTTACCATTTGAGAACAATACGTTTGATAGTGTGCTTGCTATTAATTCACTGGAGTGGACTGAAAAGCCATCTGAGACGTTTCGAGAAATAGGGCGAGTCGTTAAACCTGGAGGCTATTTGTGTTTTGGCATCTTAGGCCCTACAGCAGGACCTAGAGCTAATAGTTTTGAGCGGTTATACGGCGAGGATGTCATTATGAATACCATGATGCCATGGGAATTTGAGCAATTAGCTGAGTGTGAGGGTTATCATATTATTGGTTCAGAAGGAATTTATAAGGAAGCTGTGTCAGATCACATCCTTGGGCAATTACCGAAAAATTTAAAGCAGAGTTTAACATTTATGTGGTTAACGATGTTACAGAAACAATAAAACTCGATTGCTTTACCCGTTTATAAGTCACCAATATATTGTACAGAACGGATGTGTGTTTTGGATAATTCAATTACTTCATGGATGAAATCATCTTGGCTTTCTTGAAACCCACCTTGAATCCAACTCTGAATCAGGCCGTAGAATCCCAATGCAATATAATGTTTAAAGTAATCCATATTAACAGGTTGATCACCGATTGTTTCGAAAGCAAAATAGTTTTTATAAATGTCTAAGAATTTATTAGGAAGACTGCGGTGAAGACCAGGCAGTGTATCGTCATAGTTAATTAAGTCAAAATAAAATCGTTGCTGATAGACATAAGAAATGATTTCGAAATGTGATGTGTTCAGTTTTTCCGTGTTAATCGTTCGACGTCTTTTATATGGAAGTTGCACTGCTTCTTCTAATCCATGTAATAATTCATGTTGTAAATCATCTGCCATTTCGAATTTATCATGATAATGCACATAAAACGTACTACGATTATATTGCGCTTGTTCGACTAGATCTTTGACGGTGATTGAATAGAAACCTTGTTCTTTAATGAGTTCGGTTAAGGCTAGTTTGAAATGATTTTTAGTTCGGTTTTGTCGAACAGATTCTTCGTACATGATAATCCTCCTTTTATTTAGACAAATTGTTTTGATCTGTCTAAACAATAGACAAATGTTAAAAGATCAATGATTGTATGATTGTTCAAGCGTTGTATACTTTAATTATAAACGAACATTAAGCGACATGACATAGTCTAGTACTATGAAATTTTAGTTGTTTGATGTAAGCGTTTACCCCAAGAATTGATGTATATTAAGGAGGTTTGATCATGCAAAATCGTTTTGACGATCAAGTTGTGTTGATTACGGGAGCAGGTTCTGGCTTAGGACAGGCTGCAGCGATTCAAGTAGCGAAGGAAGGAGCTAGTCTTTCGTTAGTTGATCTTAATCAAGAGGCGTTAGATGAAACAAAAGCGAAAATTCAAGAAGTAGCGCCATCAGCTGAAGTGTTAGTTATTAAGGCAGATGTATCAAATGAAGATGAAGTAAAGAAGTATGTTAATCAAACAGTAGAAACATTTAAACAAATTGATGGATTCTTTAATAATGCAGGAATTGAAGGGAAGCAAAACCTAACTCAGGATTACGGTTCTGATGAATTTGAGAAAGTTGTTAATATCAACTTGAACGGTGTTTTCTATGGCATGAAATATGTATTAGAAGTGATGAAGACACAAGGAACTGGTTCAATTGTTAACACAGCCTCAGTTGGAGGTATTCGTGGTGTAGGTAATCAATCTGGTTATGCTGCAAGTAAACATGGTGTTGTAGGCTTAACGAAGAATTCTGGTATTGAGTATGGTCAATACGGCGTAAGCATTAAAGCCATTGCACCTGGTGCGATTATGACACCAATGGTTGAAGGATCACTCAAACAAATTGATCCGGATAACTGGGAAAAAATTGGCGAGCAATTTGTTGAGCCTAACCCAATGAAACGGTTTGGTAAACCAGAGGAAGTGGGTTATCTAGTGGCTTTCCTACTCTCTAATCAGGCTAACTTTATTAATGCTTCAGTCATTCCAATTGACGGTGGACAGTCTTATCAATATTAATAAAAAAGGGCTACTCCGAAGTTTCGGAGTAGCCCTTTTTATTAATTAAATCTGAACGTTAACTTCAGTATCTTCTTTTAAGTCATCAATTAACGCTTGTTGTTGTTCACTTTGTTTTTGTTGTTTTACTTGTGATTCTAGATCACTACGCATATTTTCTAAACTTTCTGCTTCTTGATTTGCTTGTTCCATTTGTGATTTGTAATCTTCATATGCTTGCTCGATGTCTTCATCTGAAACACTTGGTTCTTCCATGTTTTCATCTAAATAGTTTTGAATTAACATGGATGAACGAATTTGATCTTGGACCTCTTCTTCGCTCATGCCAAGTTGCTCGTATACAGCATCTTCAGATTCAAGCTCGTTTTGTTCTTGCATGGTACTAATTTGTGAGTCTACTTCTTCAGTCACTTCTTCTTCAGAAGGCTCAAGACCAGCATCAAGTGCTGCTAGTTCAATTACTTTTGAGTTAACGACTTGATCCATAGCTGCTTCGCGAATAGCACCTGCATTTTGACTAGGATCTTGTCCCATCATTTGATATTGCTGACTAAGGGTTTGTTCAGCTTGGAGTAGGCGAGAACCTAAAATGTCTTCACCGCCAACAGTTGCAACGACTTCATCTTCACCTACATCTGAAACAGATTCACCTGAGGATTCAGAGTCACCTTCGCCGTTAGATGATTCTTCACTGCTACCATCTTCGCTATTGCCACCTTCTTCACTGTTACCTTCTTCTTCTGATGTACCTTCGTCTCCTGAGTTTCCTGAATCGCCTTCATCGTTATTATCACCGCCACAAGCAACCATTACACTTGCGAGAATCGCTAATACGAAGAGTAAAAGCGTCTTTTTCATGTTAATACACATCCTTTGCTGTTAATAAAATGTTTCGTTAATGAATTGTAGCAGAGGCTTTAGACTAGTACAAGCCAAAACCCTGCTTGAAAATAAAATGTAATATGATTGTTATAAAGTGTTATTAGCGTTTATTTTATAGGGTGTTATAAAAAGATTTTTCATTTTGAAGTGTTTGGGGTTGCAATTTAGTTCAGAAGTGTGTAAAGTAAGAGTTGAGCAAATGATTGATATCGATGATTACTGAAAGGCCTCTCTTAATTGATGTCGAAAGTAACGAGATTCAATTTTTGTCAACACAATTAAGGAGGTCATTATATATGACAGGTACAGTTAAATGGTTTAACTCAGAAAAAGGTTTCGGATTTATTGAGCGTCAAGACGGTGACGATGTATTCGTACACTTCTCAGCAATCCAAGCTGAAGGTTTCAAAACACTAGAAGACGGTCAAACAGTTGAATTCGAAATCGTTGAAGGCGACCGTGGACCACAAGCAGCAAACGTTGTTGCTCAGTAATAAACTGATTATAAAAAGTGTGTAGCTAAGGCTACACACTTTTTTTGTATCTTCTAGGGCTTATATAAACCTCTCCATGTACATAAGTTTTTATGGCTGTATTTCAGGGTAATGGTTAACTATCAACATATGATTGATGAGGAGGTACAAGTTATGCGTGATACTTTTAAAAAAGGGTTATCATTAGGATTGGGTTTAGCGCAAGCAAGTAAGGAGCAAGTGGATAAAGTATTAGATGAAATGTATGATAAAGGTGAATTATCTAAATCAGAGTTAACCAATTTATTAAATGAAGTTCGCCAAAAAGGTGAGCAACGGCAAGAAGAGATGGATCAAAAAGTTCATGAATTAGTTAAGTCTTATTTACATGAATTAAACATCCCAACACGTGAAGATTATGATGAATTAGAAAAACGTATTGCTGAATTAGAAGCGAAACATGATACGAACGATCAGTCCTAATTAATAGTGATGGAGGCATTACCATGATTGGTAAACGAATGAAGCACATGCGGCGGTATAGAGAAATAGCAGCAGCACTAGCAAGGAATGGTTTTGGATATTTCGTGAAAGAAGTTGGGCTTGACCAAGTGTTTTCCTTACCGCGTCGAGTGTATGTGAATCAACGTCACAGTGAAACATCCCAACAATTAGGCAGACGATTACGCTCATTCTTAGAAGAGTTAGGCCCGACTTTTATTAAGGTTGGTCAAATTGCTAGTATGCGACCTGATTTATTGCCTAAAGATGTCATTCGCGAATTGTCTTTTTTACAAGATGAACTTGAGCCATTTTCATTCGAAGATGTTCAAATAATGGTAGAGCAAGATTTTGGGGAACGTGTTGAGACGTTATTTGATGAATTCAACCCTGAACCAATTGGTGTGGCTTCTATTGGTCAAGTACATGAAGCGACTTTGCCAAGTGGCCAACGTGTTGCGGTTAAGGTTCGCAGGCCAGGCGTGTTTGAACAAATACATACAGACCTTGAAATTCTAGAAGAGTTAGCGAAACGTGCTGAACGTCGTTTTGATTGGGCCGGGCAATATCAAGTCACAGGTGTGTTAGAAGAATTTAAGAGTGCTATTATTGATGAACTCAATTATGAAACAGAAGGTCTGAATGCTGATTTAATGCGCAAACAATTCGAGGAATGGGACTCGATTAAAATTCCTGAGATCTATTGGGATTACTCCTCTAAGCGTGTGTTAACTATGGAATTTGTAGAGGGGTATAAACTGAATCAAGTTGATGTGATGAAAGAAGCGAATTTTGACCTTGATACGATTGCAGAGAATATGATTCAAGCACTTTATCATCAAATCTTTAAAGATGGACTGTTTCATGCCGACCCTCATCAAGGAAACTTCTTTATAACTGAAGATCAAAAAATTGCCTTAATGGATTTTGGATTAGTTGGAAGGTTGTCTCGTGACATGAAATCCAGATTGGCCTCATTAGTCATTGCAATTGTGCGACAAGATGCCAATAAAATTGTGAAGACCATTAAGAAACTAGGAATAGCGCCAGATCATCTGGATGAATCCTCGCTACGAAGAGATATAGATCAGCTAGTGATTAAGTATTATGATGTCCCATTAAAGGACCTCAGCATTGGTGAATCAATTACGGATATGTATCAGATTGCACAGCATCATCAAATCTATATTCATCCTGATTTATCATTGGTAGGTAAGACGATGTTCACGATGGAATCGGTCATTGAAACGCTAGCACCTGATTTGGATATATTTGCAATTGCTGAACCATACGGGCGAGATTTAATCCGCCAAAAATATAACCCGAAACGAACAGCTGAGAAAATATTTGATCAATTAGGTGAATATGGGGAGGCTGTCGAAGATTTACCAGAAGTCTTACAAGAAATTAATGCCATAGCAAAAAAACGTAAAGTTCCAATCGAGATCAATTTCTCGAAAGCAGATACATTTATGCGGAAATTAGATCAAGTAAGCAATCGGTTATCATTCAGTATTGTGCTATTAGCGTTCAGTTTAATAATGGTTGGTTTGATGATTGGTTCTGCATTAAACGAACAACATTCTATGGTGTGGAGCATTCCGGCGATTGAAATTGGGTTTATTATAGCATTATTAATGTTTCTCTGGATGTTGTATTCAATTATGAGGTCAGGTAGGTTTTAGGTGAATATAGGAATGTTGATGGCAGCGTACGGTCGCGTTCGCTGCCATTTTTTATTGGAGTAACCTAACCTTAATGATGGAAGGTCGATAGGAGTTGGATTAGTTAATGTAACGAATTTTGTCGAAATATCATAGTCATTTCGTCATAACTGTATTAAAATATGGATAGATGTTACATGAAACGGTGAGGAATTTCAGATGGGTTTATTAGACTATAATTTGATCACGACGGTTACCATCAATGGTACATACAGTCAGTTTTTGGTAATCTTATCGATTCTAATTGCAATTATTGCCTCTTATGCAGCGCTGTCTTTGAATGAGCGTTTATATCATAGTGGTTTAATTCACCCTTATTTTTGGGTTGGATTAGCCTCGTTGACGATGGGGGCTGGTATTTGGTCCATGCATTTTATTGCCATGAGTGCTTATCAATTAGGCGTGCCCATGACGTATGATCCTATATTAACCATTTTGTCCGTTTTGCCAGCGATTTTTGCTGCATTATTAGCCTTTTGGATGGTTTATTATCGTAAGCGTAAATACTTACATATGTGGATTGCTGCTATGATTATGGGAATAGGTATTGCATCTATGCATTACTTAGGTATGGATGCAATGAGAATACCTAATGTTACCATAGACTATCATGCTGGCTATGTATTGCTCTCAATCTTACTAGCGGTGGTTATTTCATTAATTGCGCTTCTCATATTGATTAACCAACCTGAACGCATGAAATTGCATAATAAAGTGGCGATAGCCAGTCTATTAGGTTTGGGCGTGTCTAGCATGCACTACACGGGAATGTACGCGACATCCTTTGAGGCAGATCCTGTAGTTCTAGAGGCGGAAGGGACACATGAGTTGTTCGAAATTCTTATCGCAAGTGTTGTAGTTGGGGTTTTGGCAATCGTCTTTTTCTCAATATTCAGCACCATGTTCGATCGTCAATTAAAACGGCGACTAGAATTGTATGATCCATTGACCAATCTACCTAATCGAAAAGTTTTCAATCAACAGATGGGTCAATTTAAGAATATGAATGAGGTTGGAGTTGCAGTTATTCATCTACATGACCTCGATACGATTAATAATAAGTATAGTTATCAACAAGGTGATGAAACGATTAAAGTACTAGTTGATTTTATTAAACAGGCTTATCGGAAGTCTCTTTCTAGGCGTGAATTCTTAATTTATCGGATTAGTAATCAAAAAATCGGTGTCATTGCTTGCGAATTTACGATATCAAAAAAATTAGGAGCTTTCTCTAAAGACTTAATTAAGCGATGTCAAAGTGAGACTATTGCAGGACTTAACGTCAGTGTAGCTTTAGCTTCCAAGCCAAAAACAACGAAAAATACGATGGAAATAGTTGATCAAGCTTATGCGGTTATAAATACAAAGGGTTTTGAATTGATTAATGATTATGCGTTCTATCAAGGTACGACACATAGTGAAGGGCTTCGAGAGAAACTATTGGAGCGAATACGTTTAATTGAGTATGACGAGGAATTAGTAGTGAGGTATCAACCTAAAATTGCAAATCATAGTCACGAATTTATTGGAGTTGAAGCATTGATTCGGTGGAATGATCGACAGCTTGGCTTTATTTCTCCAGGACAATTTATCCCGATTGCAGAAAAAACAGGTGATATTCATCCCATTACACTCTGGTTAATCGAACGTGTTTGTAAACAAATCAAGGAATGGCAGTGGGCAGGATTTGATGTCGGTCAAGTGGCCATTAATTTATCTAACCGGACACTTATAGAAGACACCTTTGTAGCCGATGTTGAAAATATTATTGAGAAATATCAGATTAATCCAAGTTTATTAGAATTTGAAATCACGGAATCAAGCATTATTGAAGAAGAGAAAGTCGCACTCACGACGATAGAAAGCCTACGTGAATTAGGAGCAACGATAGCTTTAGATGATTTTGGAACAGGTTTTTCATCCTTAACTTATTTGCGAAACCTCCCGATTGATAAGATGAAAATAGATAAGTCATTCTTAGAAGGAATTGTAGAAGATAAGCTAGCTCAACAGTTTTTAACAGATGTGATTAATCTCGGTTCAACTTTATCTCTTGGTGTTGTCATAGAAGGTGTCGAACAAATAGAGGAGCTTGATATTATTGGGCAGACCTCTGCAGATGAAATTCAAGGTTTCTATTTTGGAAAACCGATCTCAGCCCATGAGTTGCTGGACTGGAATGCTTCCTATCAAGAAAAATTATTAAATTAATATAATGTTGTATGCATGAACATTTGATTTTTCGGGTATAGATTAGATAGACTTTATATAAAGGAGTGTTTAAATATGAGTCATTTATTTACAACAAAAGCAACAGCACAAGGCGGTCGTGGTGGTCACGTTAAGTCAGAAGATGGCGTTATTGATTTAAACGTGGTTATGCCGACAGAGAATACGGATGAAACAGGGACAAACCCTGAACAATTATTCGCAGCGGGTTATGCAGCATGCTATGACGGTGCTCTTAACTTAGTTGCTAAGAATCAAAAGAAAGATATTGAATCAACAACACACGGTGAAGTCAGTTTCATGAAAGATGATTCTGATGGTGGCTTCAAAGTTGGTGTAAAATTGATTTCTGAAATTAGTGGCGTTTCACAAGATGAAGCGGACGAATTGATGAAAGAAGCGCATAAAGTTTGTCCATACTCTAAGGCAACGCGTAATAACATTGATGTAGAGTTAGAAGCGGTTGTTAAATAAGATGATGTAATGAAAAGGTCTGTGGCGATTTGAGCCACAGACCTTTTTTTGAATCAAGGACCTCAGAAATTGAATCAAGCTTCTAGAAAGTTGAATCAATCCCCTTTAAAAGTAAATTAAGTCACACGAATTATAACTAGCATATAAATAAAACCAGTTAAGGAATCAGTTCCTCAACTGGTTATATGCATTAGTATTCTAAAATCTTAATTTGAACTTGTCTTCTTCCAAATCTGTTCGCATCTGCTTCATTTGCCATAAACACATCGATGCGATTACCCTTAATCGCTCCACCTGTATCTCCTGCTATAGCTGTACCATAGCCTTCAACCCAGACGGTAGCACCTAATGGAATGACGTTCGGATCAACGGCAATGACTTTTTGATTTGGGTTAGCGCGTAGGTCTATACCTGTTTTTGTTGTACCACTGCACCCATCACAATAAGCTGTATAAGCAGTTGCTTCCATATACATTGTTTCTTTCACGTCATTGGATTCACTGACATGTTGAACTTCACCAGAATTATCTTGTTGCTTTGTTTCTTGTTCTTGATTATTAGTTTGGTTTGATTCTTGAGATTGTTGCTCATTGTTTTGAGTTGAATCTTGTTCTTGATCTGCTTGATTACTAGATTGATTGTTAGCTACTTTTGTTTTAGATTCCGATTTCACAACGGTAATGTCCTCTTTTTCTGAGAGATGTGTTGAGATGGCTTGGTAGCTATTTGAGCTTACCTTAGATGAATCAGTTTCTTCTGTGTTTTCTGCATCTGTATCTTGACTTGAATTAGTGTTTTTTATATTAGAATCAAATGCTACTAATAGAGTGGCGATCAGGATTCCTGCACCAAACATTAGTAAAATAGTTTTATTCATGATCATACCTCCGTAAAATGAACAAATTGACAATAGGACTTTGGTTTTCTTTTTTGAGCCCGAGGGGTAGTATAACAGTTATAAGTAACAGGTCAATCACAGTGCTTGTACAAATGTGTAACAGTTTAATGACACTTCTGAAAAGAATCTAAAAATTTTTAACAGACAGACTAAAAGCACTATTGCATTAATTTGAAAAGGGCATCACAAAGGGTTAAAATATAGTAAGTATGTGTGGATCATAAAAGGATTGAAGTATATCGTTCTTTTTAATCCTTTCCTTATTAAATATAGTTTAGTTCCTAACGGGAGGGATATAAGTGAAAGTTGTATTGTTGAACGGAACAATGGTTGGCTCAAAGACAAAGACACTTTTATTAGAAGCAAATAAACATTTAAAAAATATATCAAATGAAATTGAAATTGAATCTATAGATTTAGAACAATATCCTGTTGATTTTGCAGACGGGCGGGGATTAGAAGACTATTCCGAAGTGACACAATCGTTGATTCAAAAATTGGAAGAAGCAGATGGTTTCATCGTGGCGACACCTATTTTCCAAGGGTCCATTCCAGGTTCGCTAAAAAATGCTCTCGATCTTGTATCACCCCAATCAATGCGCTATAAACCCGTTGCACTTATGGCGAATGGTGGTACTGTGCAACACCATTTAGTGATTGAGAATCAACTGAAACCTGTTTTTGATTATTTCAAATGCTTAATTACACCCAATTATGTCTATACCGATTCGTCTCAATTCTCCCATACGAACGAATTAATTGCGGAAGGTGTTAAACATCGTATTTATGAAATGGCTCGTGTGTTTTCACATTATTTACCAATGAGTCAGGCGATTAAGGAAGGCGACCATTTATACTCTTAAGCTAAAATTTATATAAAGATTTCCTATAAAACTCTCAACAGTACAGGTCCTAACCTGTACTTTTTTAATGGTGTCAACATTCATGTTGTCAAAAGTGCTTTAAGAGAAGATTGTGAAGCCAATGAAAACGCTTTACCATAGATATTAGCAATCATATTAGATTCAATTAAATCATTTTTAGTAAGTAACTTAAGGAGGAAAAAGTATGGCACAAAATAGTGTGCGCGAAAAAGTTCAACGTTTCGGAAGCTATTTAAGTGGCATGATTATGCCGAACATTGCAGCTTTTATTGCATGGGGCTTAATCACGGCGTTATTCATTCCAGACGGTTGGATTCCGAATGAATCATTGGCTCAGCTTGTAGGACCGATGATCACCTATTTATTACCGCTTTTAATTGGTTATACTGGCGGTAAAATGATACACGGTGGCCGAGGTGGTGTCGTTGGTGCAACAGCGACAATTGGTGCTGTTGTGGGTACAGACATTACCATGCTCTTAGGCGCTATGATTCTAGGTCCACTCGGTGGTTATATCACCCGTAAAATGGACGAGGCGTTTCAACATCATATTCGTTCAGGGTTTGAAATGCTTTATAATAACTTCTCAGCTGGTATCTTAGGTGCAATATTAGCAGGATTGGCACTGAAAGTCTTTGGCCCATTAGTTTCTGCATTAAACCAAGTGTTAGCATCAGGCGTTGAAGTATTAGTGAACGCTGGGCTGTTACCGTTAGCTAATATCATCATTGAACCGGCCAAAGTCCTGTTCCTAAACAATGCCATCAACCATGGTATTTTAAGTCCATTAGGGTTAGAAGAATCATCTGAAACAGGCAAATCTATTCTCTTCTTATTAGAGACGAACCCAGGCCCTGGTTTAGGTGTCTTACTAGCGTTTGTCGTGTTTGGAACTGGAATGGCGAGAAGTTCAGCCTCTGGCGCTACTGTCATCCAATTCTTTGGTGGTATTCATGAAATCTATTTCCCTTATATTCTAATGAAACCTTCCTTGTTATTAGCAATAATAGCTGGTGGTGTAAGTGGTGTGTTCACCTTTAGTATCATGGACGTTGGTTTAACAGCAACTCCATCCCCAGGTAGTATATTTGCTCTTATGGCGATGACTCCAAGAGGTGATCATATAGGTATCTTATTAGGTGTGATTGTAGCGGCGGCTGTTTCATTCTTAATTGCTTCTATTATTCTGAAATCCAGTAAGACTGATGACACTGAAGAGTTAGAGAATGCAACTAACCAAATGGAATCACTTAAAGGTAAAGAGAGCTCTGTTTCTGGACAGTTAAAACAAAATCAACAATCAGAACAATCTGATGAAACAAACGAAGAACATCATGCCGAAGTGGAGCCTGAAGAAATGCCTGAGAATATCAATAAAGTGATCTTCGCATGTGACGCTGGTATGGGCTCAAGTGCCATGGGTGCTTCACTCTTAAAAGACAAGTTCCAAAAATCTGGTATCGAAGGTATTGAGGTAAACAATACAGCAATTAACGAATTGCCAGGTGATGCTGATATTATTATCACGCATAAAGACCTTACAGATCGTGCTAGAACGAAAATGCCAAGTGCTTATCATGTTTCAGTGGAAAACTTCTTAAACAGTCCTAAATATGATGAGTTAGTTGAAACAATTAAAAACAAATAATTCAGCTGCAAAATCGTGGGATAGCCTTTCTAGAGTGACTTCCGCGATTTTTGTATGAGTATTAAAAAATTTAAGTTGTTTAGTTATGGCAACATTGATTATGTCTAAATAGCAAGAAGATTGAATTGCTTTGGCAGTTTTAGGGTAGTTACAATAATAGTGGGCATTTAGATGAAATGTCAGAAGGGGGTGTGAATCAGTGTACATTTCTGGTCGTGAGCGTAAATTAATTGAGACACTCTTATCTTACGATGAACCAATTCCTGTTAATCGGTTGTCAGAGGAATTAGATGTTAGCGTCAGAACAGTTCATCGTGATTTAAATAATCTTGAATCCATCATTCAAGATTATCACTTAACGATTCATAAGAAATCAGGTGTGGGAGTTGAATTATCAGGAGATGAACATAATCAAGAACAGTTGAAGCATGCGATTTTACAACTCGAGCACACTGATTACACACCCGAAGAACGACAATCCATTATATTAACGACACTATTAGAAGCTCAAGACCCGATTAAATTGTATGCTTTGGCGAATGAACTACAGGTAACCATTGCGACGGTTAGTCATGACCTCGATTATTTACAGCCCCTTTTAGAGCAATACGAGTTAAGTTTAATTCGAAAACGTGGTTATGGGGTGAAGATTGATGGTGAAGAAAAACAAAAGCGCTCAGCGATGAGTTATCTTATTTCTAAACACGTAGATGAATCAGAGCTTATTCATTTGTTGAGTAAAAATATAGAGCATGATTCGAAACAGATGAATTCAATTTCGCATCGTCTTCTTGATTTAGTTGAACATGATAAACTATCTCGGGTCAAAGAAGCGGTCAATCAGGCGAATGCTGACTTACCTTATGAACTTGCAGATAATGCCTATATTGGACTGATTGTTCATTTAACATTGGCCATGGAACGTTTGCAGAAGGGTGAAACGATTCAATTTGATCAGGCGTATTTGGCTGATTTAGAAGATTCAACCGAGTTTCAAATAGCTCAAAAGATGATAGAAAAGTTAGAGAAGGCGTTTGATATGACCATTCCGCGAGATGAGATTGGTTATATTACGATGCACCTGCTCGGGGCGAAGTTACGTTATGATCATGACTATTTATTAGAAGAATCTTCACTTGATATGGCTTTTAAAGCCAAAGAATTAATTGATTTCGTTAATCGTAGAATGGAGCGGTTTGTATTTGAACAAGATCAGATTTTAAATGATTTAGTGGCTCATTTAAAACCAGCTGTTTTCCGATTATCGCAAGGGATGAATATTAAAAATCCCTTAGCATCACAAATTGAAACTGACCACCCTGTCTTATTCGAGATCATCGAAGAAGGTGTTCATCACGTATTTCCTCAATTAACTTTCCCGAAAGAAGAGGTAGCTTACTTGGTATTACACTTTGCCTCGACGATGTTAAAGATGGAAGAGGATTTACGCTTTAATGTGTTAGTTGTTTGTTCGAGTGGTATAGGCACCTCGAAAATGTTAGCTACTAAAATTAATCAACATTTTTCGGAGATCAGCTCAGTTGACCATGGTTCTTTGTTTGATATCGAACGCTTAGACTTAGAGAAGTATGATTTTATGGTATCAACTGTCCCCATTCAAAACATGTCTAATGAGTATGTGCTGGTATCACCTATGTTAGATCAAAATGACATTCGTGAGATTAATCGTTTTATCCATAAACAACGGGTGAGTCGAAATGTAGGAAAAACGAATCGGAGCGAAGATAGTTCAACTCATGATGTTGACGTGAAGGCGTCACAACCAAATCATCCACTACCTATAATTGATGATGTTTCGGTTCATCCAATTAAGAAGAATTTAAGTTTAGAACAAACGGTAAGGACCATCTGTGAAGTATTGCTTAATCATGATGTAATCCGCGATGATCAAGTTGTTTCAGATCAGTTGTTAAAACGATTAGATAGTGGTGGGGTTGGAATCCCTAACACGTCTTTGGCTTTATTTCATACGCGGAATCGTGAGGTTGTGAAGCCTTCATTAACGATTTACCCTTTAAAGACTCCCATTAAAGTGAGGGGAATGGATGATCAATGGATGGAAATGAGGCACATGATGGTTATGATCTCGCCAGAATCCGTTGATCAACATGAATTAGAAGTTTTAAGTTCGATTAGTGAATTACTCGTTAAAGATGATCAGGCGATTTCGATTTTCGAGTCTCAACAGGAAGAAACAATCAAGGCTTATTTAGCGTCGCAATTGACTTAAGTGAGTCTTAACATCCAATAGAAGGGAAGAATGACAATGGCTAAAGATATTTTAACGAAAGACAATATTGTATTAAATGCAGAACTAAATAGTAAAGAGGAAGCTGTACGTTATGCAGGGCAAATTTTGAGCAATCAAGGATATGTGGAAGCAAGCTACATTGACAAAATGTTAGAACGTGAAGAAGTTTCTACAACGTATATTGGTAATCAAGTTGCGATTCCTCATGGTACAGAGGATGCGAAATCAACGGTTAATGAAACAGGTTTATCAGTTGTCATTGTACCGAACGGTGTTGATTTTGACGGAAATGAAGTTAATATTTTGATCGGTATTGCAGGTAAAGGAAATGAGCATCTAGAGATTCTGTCTAAAATTGCACTCGTTTGTTCTGAAGAAGAGAATATTCAAAAGTTGATTCACGCCGAAACAAAAGATGAGATTCTAACGATTTTAGGAGGCGTTAATTAATGCTAGCTGTGCATTTTGGCGCTGGTAATATTGGTCGGGGGTTCATTGGGACACTACTCTCCGATGCCAATTACCATACCGTGTTCGTCGATGTTAATGAAGCAATTATTCATGCGATTAATGAACGCAAGCAATATCCTGTGATTTTAGCAGGAGAAGAAGAGCAAGAGAAGATCGTGAGCAATATTTCAGGCATTGTCAGTACTGAAGAGCCAGAAGAAGTAAGCAAAAACATTGCTAAGGCTGATATCGTCACAACTGCGGTTGGACCACAAGTGCTTCCGATTATCGCTCGAAATATTGCTGAAGGTTTAGTCAAACGGTTTGACGAAAAGAATGATTACCTGAATGTGATCGCATGTGAGAATATGATCGGTGGCAGCTCTTTACTCAAAGAAAAAGTGTTGGAACATTTGCCACAAGAGTATCATGCGTTGTTAGAGGAACGGGTAGGGTTTCCAGATGCTGCTGTTGACCGCATTGTCCCTAATCAAGAAAATGATGATCTATTAGCTGTAACGGTTGAGCCTTATTATGAATGGGTGGTTTCACTAAATGATGTTAAAGGCGAAGTTCCTGATATAAAGGGGATTACTTATGTTGAAGACTTAACATCATATATTGAACGGAAATTATTTACGGTTAATACAGGTCATGCTGCGATCGCTTATTTAGGTGACCAATTTGGATACAACACTATTAAGGAAGCTACCCAAGATCAGGAGGTTATCACGACTGTTAACGGTGCTCTACAAGAAACAGGTCATGTTCTCATTCAATTATATGGTTTTGATGGCGCGACGCATAAGAAATATCGTAAGAAGATTATTAATCGCTTTAAAAACCCTTATTTAAATGACGAGATCACGAGAGTAGCACGTGGACCGAAGCGTAAATTAGGAGAGAAAGATCGCTTGATTCGCCCAGCCCTTCAGTACGTTGAATTGTTTAATGAAGCTCCTAAATATTTGATCAAGGTGATTATCAGTGCCCTTGACTATAGTAACGAAGCAGATGCTGAAGCAGTGGAATTACAACAAATGATTCAAGAATCTGGCTATGCTCGAGTCTTAGAAGACGTGTGTGGCTTAAGCCCAGACGAACCACTATATGATTATATAATGGACGAGTTAGGTAATTAAAGCTTGAAGTATATTAAAATCCCTTAGCCAACTCATACATGCGAGTATGAAGGCTAAGGGATTTTAATTAAGGAATTAATTTGGTCTTACTCCCAAGTGAAATTCGGATGGCGTTTATTAAGAAAAGCATCAACACCTTCTTGGTGATCCGAAGTTTGTCGCATGTTTGTCTGACCTTTTGTCTCATCAGCTAAGAACGATTTGAGTTGATCAATCGATTGCTGATGATAAATCATTTTTGACTCAATCATCGCCAAGATTGGCGACTTCTTCAATTTATCAATATACTGATTAACCACTTGATCCATATCAGAGTTAATCACAAAGTCGATTAAACCTAACCCTTTTGCCTCATCAGCTTCTAATCGTTTACCTTCCCAGATGGTTTGCTTCGCACGTACAGTCCCAATACGCTGTTGCATGAAGAAATGTCCGCCTCCATCAGGAATCAAACCTATTCCGATAAAGTTCATTGCGACTTTAGCATCTGATTTAGCTAAAACATAGTCACAAGCAAGCGTTAAACTAAGGCCTAGTCCAGCAGCTGAACCTTTCAGCGCAGCGATCGTGATTTTAGGCATTTGATAAAGTGTTAAGACAATGTCCTCAATGGTATTCATAATGTTTTCGAAATGTCCGCCAGTATCTGAATTTACCATCATGTTTAAGTCTCCACCTGCTGAAAAAGCTTTACCATTCGCTTCTAAAACGACAATTTTAGAATCATTATGGAATGCTTCTTTTAAACGCTCAGCTAAAGCACTTAACATCTCTTCGTTTAAAGCATTTACTTGTTCAGGGCGATTCAAAGTAATAGTCGTCACATGATCTTCTTCGGTTAATAACACTAGATTAGACATAGAATCCCTCACTTTTAATAGTTTAGATGCCTAATTGCATCAACTTGTTATAATACGTAATCGCTTCACTATGGCGGTTCTGATTGACTAGCGATTCTGAAAGGAAGAAATATAGCTGTTTTAAAGTCCGATTTTCTCCTCGTTCAACCAAATAATTAAGCCAGTATTGTTCAGCCTCATTAATAAACTGTGTTGTATGAAGGGTATCATAAATTTGATGTTCTAACAGCCATAATAAACAAAGAATTTTCTGATCACCAGTTTGGCTACTTAATTGTTTTCCACATTCAATATACGACATGGCTTCGTCATTTTCCTGCAAATGATGATAAGCTTTTGCGATCATTTGAACACAATGGAGTTTTTCAAAAGCTGAATGAAAACCTGATAAGGCTTGATGTAAATAGTTCAATGCCTGTTTCCACTCTTGTTTTTCACAATACATGAACCCAATATTATACTGCACATTAGCAGTTACATGATCTGAATCCATCATCGGTCTTGAGTTTAGGACTTGAAAGAAATAGCGCTCTGCAATATCAAATGCTTGCAATAACGTATAATTGATACCGAACATCACATAACAATCGGTGATTCTAGGGTACATAAACACATTAATATATTGCTCTTTAGCAATTTGACAATAGTGATTGCTGCGGGCAGGTTCAGATAATCTGGTGTAAGTAGCAGCGATTAAATAATACAAGTCAGGATCTTTCATCGCATAACGCGTCAGGACCTGTTCAGCATCTATAAGATAAAGAATCGCTTGGTGAGGATAAGCAAGGTGAATATAGTAAACGCCCTTGATTTTAAGAAAGTAATAACGTTTTTCTTCTACAAAACTTGCCTCCATTTGTAATAGGTCATCTGTTTCATAGTGATTGACTCTATCATCCTTCGTTTCAATAAAATAGTAAAGTTCGATCAACTTAAATAAATGAATAATCCGTTCGTGGTGAAAGGGAGTCAGTTGGGTTTTTAAAGATTGATAGTATGAGTTCGCTTCATTGAAGTTCTTTTTCGAAATAAGTTTATAAAGCCACATGATTTCGTCTTCAATAGCATGGTTCGTCATTTTATTAAAAGATTCAAGTGAGACACCCAATCGTTCGCATAACATATTAAATAAATCTTGGCTCGGTTCAATCGTATCGTTTTCTATTTTACTTAAATATGAGATCGAACATATTCCATCTGTAAGATCTCGCTGGGATAAGCCTTGATTTGTCCTATGATATTGAATGAATGAGCTCACATTAAACATTTTTTCACCTAATTTATAAGAGTAGGATGAACTGTTATAAAACAGTTGTATGATTTTACCTTCTATTAATATTGTAAGCAAAAAGGTAACGAATGTAAAAAATCCCTTTCGACTTAACTACTATGTTGTCGAAAGGGATAGATTTACTTAGTGAAAATGTGATGTCTTTTCATTTAATTCTTCAATCATCATTTCAAGTTTCTCAGCTTCTTGTTGTAGTTTTTGGAAGGCATTTTGTTGTTCGCTTGCTGAAGCTGAAATTTCTTCAGTTCCTGCAGCTGTCTCTTCGGTGACAGAACTAATACTTTCCATCGTTGCGGTAATCTGCTCGGATTGTTTGCGTGATTCGTTCATATTTTGTGATAGTCTCTCTAGACGGTCATAGATTTGACTAACATGCTCGGCGATATTATTAAACGATTGTTCAGATGTATCGACTGCATTCACTTGTTCTTCACTTAAACGTGTTGTTTCTTCGGTTTGAACATTGATTTTATCGACACCTTGGCGAATTTGATCAACCATTTGTTTAATGTCATCTGTCGCTGATGTTGACTGATCAGCCAATTTACGAACTTCATCGGCAACAACGGCGAAACCTTTTCCGTGTTCACCAGCACGCGCAGCTTCGATCGCTGCATTTAAAGCAAGTAAGTTCGTTTGTTCAGCAATATCGTTTACAAGTGCAACAGCTTGTTCAATCTGTTCCGTGTAATGCGTGAATTGTTCTACTGATGAACGAACTTCTGCCATTGCTTCCTGGTTCTGATCCATAATGGTTTTCTGCGAAACAAGTGCTTTATGCCCGTCTTGGACAGCTTGTTGTGCATGGGTACTTTCTTCATTGGCGGCGTCACTTTCTTCAGCATTTGCTTCAAAGTCATGTTGCATATTTTCAACGAGTGTTACCGCATCTTGCACATCATTGGAAATTGATTGACTACCCTGTGCTAATTCATCGGTAGAACTAGCAACTTGTTCACTGCCCTCTGTTAAACTTTTAATTTCATCATTTAGTTGCGTGCTGAAATCGTCTACCCGTCGATTGATAGAATGGATAGATTCGACGGTATCTTTTAAGTTCTCAATCATTGTCTTAAATGAACGCTTAAGCTGCCCAACTTCATCTTTCTCTTTTTCATTAACATCGATATCTAATGATAGTTTACCTGAAGCTGCTTCTTGCGCTTGCTGTGATAATGCTTGAAGTGGGTTAGCTATGCGGTTCGATAATCTAAGGGTTAAGAACAATGTGAAGATAATCAGGACAATACTTGCGATTAAAATCATCGTTAGTAATCCACTGATCTTATTTTGTTGTTCTTCAATATTCTGATCATACCAATTATTACTCGCACGCTCTAACATATAGGCATCATTCACAAGGCCGGCAGTTCTTAGTGCTTGTTGTTGAACATTGTTCATGTTCTCGGATTCGAGCGCTTCATTGGTTGCAGTTTGCCAATTTGAATACTTTTCTTGAGCTTGGCTAGCCCAGCGTTGTTGTTCGTCTGTTTCAACTAAATCCATAATCCCTTGAATCGTTTCATCTGTTTGTTCTACTTGCAATTCAGCTTCTTGTTTCGTTGCTGCAGAAGGGCTGTAGAAATAAGTAGACAAAGCCTGTTCAGTTGATTGGAGTTGGGAATAAATATCCTTACTTTCGAGTAAGACGTCGATATCATCTTGTGATGAATCCTGTAGGTTAATCATTTCATAAGCAATAAATGACACGATCAGTAAACTCAAAATGAGCGGTGTCAATGTCATTATGTACAATCGTTTTTTAATGGACATTCAAAGACTCCTTTCCGAATTAATTTTGTGCATTATCTAAGGTTTGTTGTTGTTGATCCGTTAATTCTATGACACGAATTGGCGCTAAACCAACGCCTTCTTCTTCTAATCCTAATTCACGATGATCACCTTCTAGCGATTCACCATTACTGAGTTGTTCCATTACATTATAAATCGCGATATTGACGTTTTTAACCATGGATGAAACGACTGCATCTTCAGCTATCGTGTATTGGTCTGTGTCAACACCAAATGCATGAATGCCTTGGCTCTGCGCTTCTTGTAAAGCACCTGTTCCAGTAAAACCTGCAGATGGGAATATGTAATCTGCTCCTTCATCAACCATGTCACTAGCGATCTCGGCCCCTAATTGATCGTCATCGAAAGTGCCAGCATACTCAGTTAAAATCTCAGCATCTGGATTGGCTTCTTGAACACCTTGTTTAAAACCATCTTCGAATTTCTGGATGACGTCACTTTCAACACCACCGATAAAA
This sequence comes from Alkalibacillus salilacus, assembly GCF_030812915.1. Taxonomy (GTDB): domain Bacteria; phylum Bacillota; class Bacilli; order Bacillales; family Alkalibacillaceae; genus Alkalibacillus; species Alkalibacillus salilacus. Next base: position 43,430 of record NZ_JAUSTQ010000004.1, on the reverse strand, counting down.
CCGACGACGTCACTATCGGTACGCATCCCTGCAATTAAGCCGATAAGACGGCTACCTTCATCTTCTTTAAAGGTAATTGACGTTACATTTGGTAAGTCAATCGTGTCATCAATCACGACAAATTGTTGGTCTGGATATTCCTCTGCTTTTGCCTTAATGGCAGGGGACGTTGTGAAGCTAAGACCAAAGATGACATCATGGTCTTGGTCGATGAGCTCTTGAAGCTCCTCTTCATAGTTCTCATCTAATGGTTCGCGGTAATCAAAAACCACATCTAATTCATCTCGTGCTTGTGTTAATCCTTGGAATGCTAAGTCACTAAAGGCATTATCACCAATACCGCTTTCTGTGACGAGAAGCCCAGCACTTAGGGTGTCCTCACTTGAGTCTATATCCTCACTGTTTGATGAACACGCGACTGTCATCATTAGCGCGAATAGTAGTAGAACAGTGATTTTGATTCGTTTCATAAACAACCTCCTAAACTTAATAAATATGTCGAATTTCATCGATATTTCTTACTAGATTAATATCGGACAGCGAATCATTTTTTTAAGTTAATATTCAAGAAAATAACAAAATTTGTTTGACGTTCATGTTGTTTGAGCTTAAGATTAAAATAGATTAATTTAATCAATAGAATATATAGGTGTGAATGACGAGTAGCATTCACTTAATAGGGAAGTCCGGTGTGAATCCGGCGCGGTCCCGCCACTGTGTAGAGGAGCAACTAACCAAACCACTGTCGAATCGACGGGAAGGGGTTAGACGCTAAGATCCTGAGCCAGGAAACCTGCCTATATATTTTAGCTGATTTCCTTCGGGGTCAAAGGGAACGCTATATATCAATCGATTGATTTGTATATAGTAAAGCGACATGCGCTTGTTTTCTTCTGTCCACGGAGGAAATAAGCGCATTTTTAATTCATAGAAAGGAAGCGGTACAGATGATGCAAAGCAACTTGAAAAAATGGCTTCTCACGTTATTAATCGTGTTAGCTGTCGGGTTAACAGCTTGCCAAAGCGATGAGGGGTCCGAAGAAGCAAGTAATGGAGAAAACAGCGGAGAAGAGACAACTGAAAATGAATCTAGTGAATCTGAAGACACCAATGAATCTGAGGAGCAATCATATCCAATTACGATAACAGATCGTACAGATACTGAAGTCACGATCGAAGAAGAACCAGAATCAATCGTGTCCGTCATTCCAAGCGCAACCGAGGTTGTATACTCAGTAGGTGCTGGTGATAAAGTAGATGGTGTGTCTGAATGGGCAGATTATCCTGAAGAGGTAACCGACGTTGAAACAGTCGGTGATATGAATCTGAATATCGAAAAAATTGTCAGTTTAGAACCAGATTTAGTCGTCGCAGATGTTGAAAATGCTGACGATATTGATGCTATGCGTGAAGCCGGCTTAAAAGTGTTAGTTATAGGTTCTCAAAGTTTAGAAGAGGTGTATCACGATATTGAACTAGTTGGTCAAGCTACTGGTCAAATGAACCAAGCTCAGGATGTCATTGATGATATGAAGACAACAGTCAGTGATGTTCAAGATACGGTAAGCGATATTCCTGAAGAAGAACGGAAAAAAGCTTGGATTGAAGTAGGACCAGAACTATTTTCTGGCGGTGAAGGATCTTTCATACATGAGGTTCTAACGTTAGCAGGTGGTAAAAATATCATCGCAGATCAAGAAGGTTGGCCACAAGTAAGTGAAGAGGTCGTCATTGAGCAAAATCCAGATGTCATTATTACAACATACGGTGATACGACAGAAGGTGCACATGAAACAATCATGAACCGTGATGGTTGGGATAGTATTTCAGCCGTTCAGAATGAAGAAATTTATGATGTTAAAAACAGTCTTCTTTCACGACCTGGACCGCGTTTGGCTCAAGGTGTAGAGAGACTGGCAGAAATATTGTATCCAGAAGAGATGGAATAAGCGTAAAATGAATGGATGTTGATGATGGCAAAACGTTCGACCTTATGGCTAACGATTATCGGTTTATTAATAGGATTATTGATATTAATGGTATTATCCATATCACTGGGTTCAGCCCAAATATCATTCACGACTGTTTGGCGAGTTATATTGTCACACGTACCTGTTATGGGAGAATGGATCGAGCGTGATTGGCCTGATTCAACAGCGACGATAGTATTAGATTTGCGAATGCCACGGATCTTACTCGCTTCTGTCGTAGGAGCGGCTTTAGCTTTAGCAGGGGCGCTTTATCAAGGAGTGTTACGCAATCCGTTAGCTGATCCGTTTATATTAGGCGTTTCATCAGGAGCGTCATTTGGCGCAGCAATGACGTTTGTGTTTGGTATTCAAATGGTTTGGATTGGGCAGATGACACTACCTGTCGTTGCGTTTATATGTGGATTTGCAACGTTGATGGTCGTTTATTCGATTGCCCGAATCGGTCAAAAGGTCAGAATGGAAACGATTATTTTAGCAGGTGTGGTTGTTCAAGCCTTTCTTGGTGCCTGTTTGTCATTGGTTATGTCATTAGCAAATGAGAAATTGCAGACGATTGTGTTTTGGATGATGGGTAGTTTGACGTTGACGGATTGGAGTTATAACGCAGTTGTTTTACCAGTGATTGCTCTTACAGCAATTGTGGCCATGATGTTTACGCGAGAACTTAATATGCTTGGACTAGGTGAGGAAGTTGCGCACCATTCCGGAGTATCGGTAGAAAGAACTCGATTTATACTGCTAATCTTAGCATCGCTCATGACTGGCGCAGCAGTTGCCGTTTCAGGTGCGATTGGTTTTGTGGGACTAGTCGTACCACATATGATTCGGCTAATCGTTGGATCTGATTATCGCATGATATTACCATTATCGATCATTGGCGGCGCGCTATTTCTTGTAGGAGCGGATACATTAGCGCGTGTCAGCCTAGCACCACGTGAATTACCGCTCGGTGTGATTACAGCCTTTTTAGGGGCACCATTCTTCATTTATCTATTGCGTCAAGCCAAACGCGAGTACTTTTAGGAGGAATACACATGCTTTCCTTACAACATGTGTCGAAAACTGTTGACGAACAGACACTTGTCTCTGATGTGTCATTTGATGTGGAAGCGGGGCAGTGTGTTGGTTTAATCGGTCCGAACGGTGCCGGAAAGTCGACCTTAATGAAATTAATTTCAGGGATGTATGACGTATCAGATGGTCAAGTGTTATTGTTTGGCCAAAATGTGAAACGGTGGTCGCATAAGAAAAAGGCTCAGCGTGTTTCTGTTCTGACACAAGATGGACTCGCACCTTATCCAATGACTGTTTATGATACGGTGATGATGGGACGTTATCCGCATTTGAAATTTTTCCAACGTGAAAGTGCAGATGATTTAAACCGGGTCGATCATGTGTTAGCTTTGACAGGTTTAACAGATTTAAAAGATCAAATGCTCGACACATTAAGTGGCGGTGAACGTCAGCGCGTTGCGATTGCTAAGGCAATGGTACAAGAACCTGATTTACTATTACTGGATGAGCCAACTTCATTCTTAGATATTGGTTATCAGACGGAGGTCTTGAACATCGTGAAAGCTTGGCAACAGCGAACTGGCTTAACAGTGCTCATGGTGTTGCATGATTTAAATTTAGCCGCGCAATATTGTGATCGGTTAATTTTGATTAACCAAGGTGAAATCGTCAAGCAAGGGTCTAGTGATGATATTTTAACTACTGAGACATTAGAAGCCGTCTATCGAACGACGCCCCAAATCGTTCGTCATCCTATCAAAGATATTCCACAAATTTTATTATAAGGGCATCTTCCACTGACCATGTTATGTATAATAGAATAGATGAAGGTATGTAAGATGGGATAGGAGTTGACGTTTTATGGAATGGCGGAATATATATCGAGGCATCTTAATGGGGATTAGTGACATTGTCCCTGGCATAAGTGGTGGAACGATTGCTGTTATTTTAGGTATTTACCAACGATTGATTGAAGCGATTAATGGTGTATTATCACGTGAATGGAAGAAACATCTTGGATTTTTGATCCCACTTGGATTAGGTGTATTATTGGCGTTGTTTACATTAGCTAATGCGATTGAATGGTTATTTGACCATTATCCGAATCAAATACAGTTTTTATTTATCGGATTAATTATTGGCATTATTCCAATGTTATTGAAGAAATCTGATTATAAAACGACATTTGGTCCTAGTCACTATCTGTTGTTTGGACTAGCCACTATACTGGTTGCTTCGACTGCATTTTTCCAAGAAGGTGTGGCCGAGGAAATCACAACGTTTGATGAAAGAACATATGTCTTGTTGTTCCTATCAGGTTGGTTAGCGAGTTCTGCGATGATTTTACCGGGAATCAGTGGTTCATTGCTTTTACTACTCGTTGGCATGTATCCGACATTTACATATGTGTTAGGAAATGTTGTGATTCAAGGACTGATTCCGCTAGCGCTCGGGATCGGATTTGGGTTACTTGTGATGAGTAAAATTATTCGGTATTTCTTATCGCACTATTTTTATCAGACGTATGCGTTAATTATTGGTCTCGTTGTCGGCTCGATTGTCGTCATTTATCCAGGTTTTCAACCGAGTATCGTCCTAAATGTCATGAGTATCGCACTGATCGGTGTGGGTCTCTATGTGGCGGTCTTATTAGGTAAATTAGAACATCAAGTATAAATGAGGAAAGCTGGGCTTACCCTATGCAAATAGGATAAGCCCAGTTTTTTGTATCAGATTGTTGTGGAAGTTATTAAGAATTGTGCGAGTGTGAGTCGAAATGAGCGAGTTATACTATTAAATGTGCGGTCTGTCCAATAATTGTGCGTGATCCAGTATAATTGTGCGCTTAGACTAATATTTGAGCGGGAATCAATATTATTGAGCGTATTTTAATAATAACTCTACGTCTACTGCTTCATTATTATAATTTGTGAAATTGCGGTTTTTGTTGCTCAAATGTAGTGACATAGTTAAAGCCGACATCGCGCAATAGTTCATAACTTGATTCGATATGATCTGCAACGCGCTCAGGTTTGTGGGCATCCGAACCAACTGTGATAATCTCGCCACCCATATCGTAATATAATTGGAGAATATCACGGGTTGGGTGAACACGGTCCATGCCGTACTTGTAGCCGGACGTATTAATTTCAATCCCTTGTCCACGTGGAATAATGACTTTAAAAATTTCTTCGATCACGTCATGAAAATGATAGACGCCTGGTTCATATTTATAACGAGTAACTAAGTCAATATGGCCTAAAATACTAAATTGATCGAATGCTTTAGCGCATTCATATAATTCGGTGTAGTACTTTTCGTAGGCTTCATTTAATGATTGGCCTTCGAATAGGCGTCCAGAATGCAGGTCTTTATGGTCCGTCGTATGCATTGAGCCAATAATAAAATCAAAGGAATGTTCTTGTAATAACTGTTGATAACGCGCCGTTAAATGAGGTTGAAAGCCAAGCTCAATACCTTTTTGGATCGTGATTTGCTTACCGTATGTTTGTTGCATCTCGCGTATTTTTTGTTCATATTGGTCTAAATTAACGTCGAAGTGAATCGTCGGATCAGGATAGTCATAATCGATGTGTTCGGTGAATGACAATTCCTTAACACCGCGCTTGATTCCCGCCTCGATCATGTCTTTCATGGGTGCTTCGCAGTCAGCTGAAAAATTCGAATGCATATGATTATCAAACATGGTCTCATCCTTTCTATCAATCTCATTGTAATGGCTTGACAGTTAATAGGGCAATCGTTAAAATATTTTACATAACTTTATTCTGATAAAGTGATAAACAAATAGAGTGATAAAGGGTGTTTATATGGCATTGAATCAACCGTTACCTCAAGGGGTAACTGATTTATACGCACAAGATTATGAATTAAAACAAACATTAATAGATCGACTTAAACAACTTTATCATGTGTATGGGTGTCAGCCGATTCAGACACCGACTTTTGAGTATTATGATTTATTTAAAAATATACCTGGAACGATGGACGACAATCAAATGATAAAGTTAATTGATCGTGATGGCAAGGTGCTTGTATTAAGGCCTGATGCAACAGTTCCGATTGCACGCATGGCCTCACAGGCGACGTCAGATGCGCCGTTATTAAATAAAATGTATTACGTGACGAATATTTTTCGGATGGAAAGTGGTGAATCGGACCGAACGTCTCGCTCCTTTTCCCAAGTTGGCGTGGAATGGTTTGACGATGGCCGCGAATTAAATGATTTAGACATGGTTGTTTTAGCGATTAAATCATTAAAACATACCGGCTTAAACGCTATTCAACTCGAATTAGGTCAAGCTCGTTTCTTTCGAGCTTTAATGAGTGAAACGGATTTAGACGCTGAAGCGGAAGCGCAAATACAGGCAAAACTTGAAGCGAAAAATGAGTATGAACTAAGTGACTTATTGGATGAATTAAACGTATCACAAACGGTAAAGCAAGCTTTGCTCCAATTACCGCAATTATTTGGTAAGCCTGGTGAAGTACTAAAACAAGCGACAACACTCGTTTTAAACAGTGAAATGACTAAAGCTTTAGATCATTTAACGCGTTTAGTGGAGCGCCTGGATGAACTAGGTTATGCTGAAGATGTGTCGATTGATCTTGGCTTAGTCAATCATTTGAATTACTATACAGGGGTTATGTTTCAAGGTTATATCGAAGGCTACGGTAAACCAGTCATTCAAGGTGGGCGTTATGACCAACTGATGACGTATTTTAACCTTAGAACGAGTGCCATTGGTTTTGGTGTTTATGTTGACGACTTGTTGAGAATCGTCAAACAACAGCAAGCTGTCTCATTACCGAAACCAACGCAAGCTGTCGTTATGACCAATGATGACACAATCAAAACAGCTATGAAGTTAGCTCAGCAGTTACGTGAATACAATGTCGTAACGACGTTAGCTTCTGATCAAGATTCAATCAATCAAGCTGAATTAGTCATCAATGTTGTGAATCAAATGATGGTTATAAACGGACAACAGGAAACTTATCACCAACTGGACGACGTTTTTGAAAAGGTAGGTTTAACGAATGGAAACGATTAAAATTGCTCTCGCCAAAGGACGCTTAGCCGATTTAAGTCTAGAATTGCTTGAACAAATTGGCATTTCATTCTCCTCTTATTACGAAAAAACGCGTAAATTAACATTCATTAGTGATGATGGCCATTATGAACTGATTTTAGTCAAAGCAATGGATGTGGGCACTTATGTAGAGAATGGTGCTGCTGATATAGGCGTTGCTGGAAAGGATACACTGCTTGAAGCAGGTGCAGACGTGTTTGAAGTGATAGATTTAGGCTTTGGCCGATGTGAATTCGCGGTGGCTGGTGAACCAGGGACGGAATTGTCTGCACAACAATCACTCACCATTGGAACGAAATATCCGAAGATCACCAATGACTATTTCCAGGCACAAGGACGCCAAGTAGAAACAATTAAACTAAATGGTTCGGTTGAATTAGCCCCATTAGTCGGATTGAGTGATGTGATTGTCGATATTGTAGAAACGGGGAGTACGCTTAAGGAAAACAATCTCGAAGTGATCGAGACGATGCTGTCCATTAGTGCTCGACTTGTTGTGAACAAGGCCAGTTTCAAGACAAAAGGAACAGCCATTCGTCCAGTGATCGATCAAGTTAAATCAATCGTTGATGAAAAAGGACGTGTCACAAATGGAAATTAATCGTATTCAAACAAATGATATCCCTCAAATTATCAAGAATCGTAAAAGTCGTGACGCCATTCAATACGATGGGATTGATGACCGTGTTAAAACCATTGTCCAAGCGATTAGACAAGATGGGGATAAAGCAGTTAAACATTATATCCATCAATTAGATGGCGTTCATCTAACCAATTATATCGTGACACAAGCAGAAATAGCGGAAGCCTATCATAGCGTAAGTGAGGATATGATCGAGGTCCTAAATGAAGCGAATGCGAATATTAAAAATTATCATGCTAAACAAAAAGAGACCTCATGGTATTCGGCAGATGCACAAGGGGTGTGGTTAGGTCAGCAAGTCACGCCAATTGAGCGCGTGGGTGTTTATGTCCCTGGAGGAAAAGCTGCTTATCCATCAACGGTTCTGATGAATATTATGCCGGCTGTTGTGGCAGGTGTAAGTGATATTATTGTGACAACGCCAGTACAAGCTGATGGAACAATAAATCCGATGACTTTAGTTGCTGCTGATTTGGCGGGCGCAAGTCAGATTTTAAAAGTTGGAGGCGCTCATGGTGTGGCAACCTTAGCTTATGGTACGGAAACAGTCCAGGCTGTTGATAAAATTGTCGGGCCAGGCAATGCGTACGTAGCACGTGCTAAAAAGTATGTCTTTGGTGATGTTGGTATTGATATGATTGCTGGGCCAAGTGAAGTGTGTGTTATAGCAGATGAAACAGCAGAACCTGCTTATGTCGCTGCTGACTTAATCGCACAAGCTGAGCACGACGAACTCGCATCAGCTGTTGCTGTGACGACGAGTGAATCAATCGCTTCAGCCATACAATTAGAAGTAGAAGCGCAAATGAAACAACGTGATCGTCAAGCTATTTTACAAGAGTCGATTCAGCAACAAGGCGGGATTTATGTTGTATCAGATTTAGAGACTGCGATGAAATTTGTGAATGCTTGGGCACCAGAACATTTGGAATTACAAATAGCTGAACCATTCGAATGGTTACCTCATGTTAAACATGCTGGAGCGATTTTTCTGGGACATTATACACCTGAACCTCTCGGTGATTACTTCGCTGGGCCGAATCATACATTGCCGACAAATGGCACAGCTAAGTTTTCCTCACCACTTGGGGTTTATGATTTCATGAAAAAATCTAGCGTGATTTATTATACAGAGAATGCTTTAAATCAAGTGAGACATCAAGTGGAGCGGTTTGCTGATGAAGAAGGGCTTGATGGACATAGGGAGTCGGTCCGGATTCGGTTTAATGATTAAGGGGAGGTTAGAATATGCGTCAGGCAACGATTAAACGAGAAACAAGTGAGACTGCGATTAGTTTAGCTTACGGATTAGATGGTAAAAAAGACATTCATATTGATACAGGTGTTGGCTTTTTGGATCATATGTTAACGCTATTTGCTGCACACGGTTCTTTTGACTTAACAGTAAGTGCTGATGGCGATACGTATGTAGATGATCACCATACTGTAGAAGATGTCGGGATTGTCTTAGGTCAAGCCTTTAAACAAGCCCTTGGTGATAAAGCTGGAATCACGCGATATGCATCTGATTTTACGCCGATGGATGAGGCTTTAAGCTTAGTGTCGATCGATGTGTCCAATCGTCCATATCTAGTTTTTGATGTAGATGGCTTAGGTGAAAAAGTCGGCTCGTTTGATACAGAGCTCGTCGAGGAATTCTTCCGTGCGTTTATCACTCAAGCGGGTGTAACGCTTCATATTAAATTGATGCACGGCTCAAATAATCACCATATCATTGAATCAATTTTTAAAGGATTTGGCCGCGTATTAAATGAAGCGGTGACGATTAAAGATGAAGATGGATCCGTTCCATCAACAAAAGGAACGCTGTCAGAGTAAGGAGTTCAGCCATGATAGCCATTATTGATTACGGAGCAGGTAATTTAAAAAATGTGAAACACGCATTAAAACTATTAGAAATTGACGCATTCGTCACGGATGATCCAGATGATTTAGCGCAAGCAAATGGGATGATTTTGCCGGGTGTTGGAGCTTTTGGCGAAGCGATGAAGCGTCTTGAATCAAGTGGCTTTGTCGATACGATTAAACAAGAAGTAGACAAGGGAACGCCTCTATTAGGAATTTGTTTAGGAATGCAATTGTTGTTCGACAAAAGTTATGAACACGGTGAACATGCTGGTTTAGGCTTGATAGAGGGTGAGATTGTTCGATTTTCTGACGATGTGAAAGTCCCACATATGGGCTGGAATCAGTTAGCATTAAAACAAACGACATCGCTTAATGAAGATGTTCAAGATGAGGACTATGTTTACTTTGTTCATTCCTATTATGCTCAAGCGACGCATGAAGCGGATATTTTACACGAGACGGTTTATGGAAAGTCGTTTACGTCAGCTGTTAAGCGAGATCATGTGATGGGAATACAGTACCATCCAGAGAAAAGCTCGCGTGTCGGTATGCAATTACTAAAAAATTTCGGGGAGATGGTGCAATGAGAATTTTTCCTGCGATTGATTTACGAAACGGGCAATGCGTTCGTTTAAAGCAAGGTGACTATAACGATGAAACCGTTTATGGTGATCCTATTGAGATGGCGGAACAATGGGAACGTGATGGCGCGAGCTACTTACATCTAGTCGATTTGGATGCAGCCAAAGGTGATCCTTCTGAGAACGGTGAGGTAATCGAACAAATTGTGAGTCACGTTAATATTCCAGTGCAAGTTGGCGGCGGCGTGCGCGATGTAGATCGTATTAAAACGTTATTAGATAAAGGCGTGACGCGAGTTATATTAGGGACTGCGGCTGTGAAGGACCCGGCGTTTGCTAAAGAAGCCGCCGCACAATTTGGTGGTGACCGTGTTGTGGTATCAATTGATGCACGTGATGGTTATGTGGCAACGGACGGTTGGCTTGAAACATCTGAATTAGAGGCGGTTGATTTTGCTGTCCAGATGCAGTCTTATGGAATCAAAACGATCGTTTATACGGATATTGCGAAAGACGGCATGCTCCAAGGTCCCAATATCGACGCGCTTTATGAAATGAATGAAGCAACCTCGCTTAATGTCATCGCATCAGGTGGCGTGACATCATTAAAAGACATACGCGAACTAAGTTCAGTGAAACTTTATGGTGCCATTGTTGGGAAGGCGCTTTATGAAAATAAAGTGAGTCTAGCAGCGATTATGAAGGAGTCATCAACATGTTAGCCAAACGAATTGTTCCATGTTTAGACGTACAAGACGGTCGAGTGGTAAAAGGGAAGAAGTTCACTGATATCCAGGATGTGGCGGACCCAGTCGAATTAGGTAAGCGCTACAGCGAACTAGGTGCCGATGAACTGGTGTTTTATGACATTACGGCCTCTCATGAAAAACGCGATATCTTCTTAGACGTGGTCGAACGTGTATCAGAAGAAGTTCACATCCCATTTACAGTCGGTGGTGGGATTCGAACAGTTGATGATTTTCGGGCTGTTCTCCAAGCTGGTGCTGATAAAGTGTCGGTCAATAGTGCGGCTGTCACGAATCCAGATCTGATCGATGAAGCATCTGTCCGTTTTGGCAATCAATGCGTTGTCTTATCGATTGATGTGAAAGAAGAGGACGGTGAATGGTACGTCTTTGTGAAAGGCGGCCGAGAGAACACGGGTAAGAAGTTAATCGAATGGGCAGTAGAAGGGGAGGAACGTGGCGCTGGCGAGATTGTTTTAAATGTCATGGATACTGATGGCGTTAAACAAGGCTATCGAAGCGATGTGATGGCTCAGTTAAGTGACCATGTTAATATCCCTGTTGTTGCTTCTGGTGGTGCAGGTAATGAAGAACATTTCCTCGATGTATTAACGAATGGAAAAGCAGACGCAGCCTTAGCCGCTTCTGTCTTTCATTTTAATGAAATAGAATTAAGCGATCTAAAACAGTATTTATATAATCATGAACTTCCGATTAGGTTAGGGTGATCTTAGGTGGAATCATTAAATATTCAATTCGACGAACAAGGCCTTGTCCCAGCCATCGTACAAGACGTGCGAACAGGTGAGGTATTAATGCTAGCGTATATGAACGAAACGTCGTTAAATAAAACAATCGAAACCAAACGTACATGGTTTTATAGCCGTAGCCGCGAAGAATTGTGGCAAAAAGGGGCAACATCTGGAAATGAGCAGCATGTCAAACAATTATACTATGATTGTGATCAAGATGCTCTACTTGTAAAAGTTGAACAAACTGGCCCAGCCTGCCACACAGGTGAGAAGAGTTGCTTTTACCGTGAAGTGGACTTAGGTGAGGAATCAACAGTTGACCCACAAATAGTTGAACGTGTCTTTGAATCTATTCAAGACCGACGCGACCATCCTCAAGAAAACTCATATACGAATTATCTATTTGACGAAGGCGTTGATAAAATCCTGAAGAAAGTAAGTGAAGAGGCAGGAGAGGTCATTATCGGAGCCAAAAATCAAGATAACGAGAATCTAGCAATGGAAATAGCAGATCTGACGTATCATACGCTTGTGTTAATGGCTGAGCGTGGTTTGAGTACAGATGATGTTAAAGCTGTATTAACCGAACGGATGAAAGGGGATTCCAATGAGTAAATTCTGGAGTCGGACAGCTCGAGAAGCGGAGCCTTATGTACCAGGGGAGCAACCTAGTGATGTCAATGTTATTAAGTTAAATACAAACGAGAATCCATTTCCACCATCACCTCTTGCGCTTGAGGCTATGGAACAGTCGATCAATGCTGATTTAAAGAAATACCCAAGCCCGACAGCGGACCGATTAAAAGCGGTGATTGCTGAGCGAGAAGGTGTAGATGTCAATAAAGTCTTTGTTGGAAACGGTTCAGACGAAGTACTAGCGTTTGCGTTTCAAGCGTTTTTCGACCCAAATGAAGCAATTAAAATGCCAGAGATTACGTATAGCTTTTATCCTGTTTATGCGAATCTCTATGATATTCCTTTTCAACAGATACCTTTACAAAATGACTTATCGATTGATGTTGAAGGGTTAAAGCGATCAGTTGGCGGCGTTATTTTTCCTAATCCGAATGCGCCGACTGGTTTAGCGTTATCGCGCGTAGAAGTCGAATCTATTGTCGCTCATAATCCCAATCAAGTGGTAATTGTAGATGAGGCTTATGTAGAATTTGGGGCGGAATCCGCTATAAGTCTAACGAAGCAATATCCGAATCTATTAGTGACGAAGACATTATCTAAATCACATGCTTTAGCAGGGCTAAGAGTCGGTTACGCGATTGGTGATGTAGCGTTAATTGAAGGGTTAGAACGGATTAAGAATTCATTTAATTCTTATACGATAAACCGCGTTTCTTTAGCAGGAGCTGAAGCGGCATTAGCTGATGAACCGTATTATGACGAGACTTTACAAGCCATTGTAAAAACGCGTGAATGGGTGACGCATGATTTAGAGCAACTCGGATTTTGGGTGGCTGAATCCAAAGCTAACTTTTTATTTGTTAAGCCGAATGGAATTGGTGCTGAAACCTTATATCAACAATTAAAAGCTCGAGGGGTTTATATTCGCTACTTTAATAAACCAGGATTAGAAGGCTATGTTCGAATTTCAATTGGGACAGATGACGAAATGAAACGCTTGATTGATATCATTCAAGCGCTGATATCATAATAATGCCGGAGGGTTAGTAACCTCCGGCATTATTATTTATTTTGTTTCATGAGACGTAAGGCGTTGAGTGTAACGAGTAAGGTTGCTCCCATGTCAGCTAAGATCGCAATCCACAATGTGAGCCATCCTGGTATGACGAATAGTAAGGCGATAGCTTTGGTACTTAAAGCGAAAATGATATTTTGCTTGATAATTCTTAATGTTTTCCGGCTTAACTTCACGGTATAAGGGAGGTTCGTTAAATCATCTCCCATTAACGCGACATCAGCTGTTTCTAATGCTGTGTCGGTTCCAGCACCTCCCATTGCAATACCAACATCAGCAGTTGCAAGCGCTGGCGCGTCGTTCACACCATCACCTACCATAGCAACAGTACCATGGCTCTCTTGTAATTGTTGAATTTGCGTTCGTTTATCTTTTGGCAATAGCTTGGCGATATATTGATGTATACCAACTTGATGACTGATTGATTGAGCTGTTCGATCATGGTCACCTGTTAATAAAATCGTATCGGTTAATTGTGCTTCTTTTAATTGCTCAATCATGTCTTTAGCAATAGAACGTAACGGATCAGCGATATTAATAAAGCCAAGTGGACGCTCTTGATCACCTAAAATAATCACCGTGAATCCTTGCTCCTGAGCTTCTTCGATTTTGGTTTGTTGCTTTTCAGTTAACTCGAATATTTCAGGGCTTCCAATCGTATAGTGAGTACCATCAATTGTTCCTTGAACACCTTTTCCTGTTAAGGATTGAAAGGATTCAACTGTGAATGCTTCATTCATTCCGAATTGGTTATCTGTATAATCAATAATCGACTGTGCTAATGGATGTTGAGATTTCGTTTCTAAAGCACTAGCTAATTGGAAAAATTCTTTTGGTGATACGTGATCATCGAAAAGTTCATATTGTTGAACGACAGGATTTCCTTGAGTGATGGTTCCTGTCTTATCAAACGCAATCGCTTTAATTCGACCGAGAGTTTCTAAGAATGAGCCGCCTTTAATAAGCACGCCGTTACGGGCAGCGCTTCCAATTGCCGTGACAATCGCAACAGGCGTAGAAATGACAAGGGCACATGGACAACCAACGACTAGAACGGCCAGGCCTTGATAAAGCCATGTTTCAAAACTTAAACCAAATGCTAGAGGTGGAATCGTCGCAACGCCAAGGGCAATAACCATAATAAGTGGTGTGTAGTAAGCCGCGAATCGGTCGATTAACTGCTGTGCAGGGGCTTTTTCATTTTGAGCTTCTTCAACAAGATGAATAATTTTGGCTAACGTTGATTGATCCGCACGCTTTTGCGCCGTGATTTCTAAATAGCCTTCTTCATTAAGGGTACCAGCGAATACATTCTCACCCCCAGCTTTATAGACAGGAACAGACTCACCTGTAATAGCGGCTTGATTAATCGAACTTTCGCCAATTGAGACGACACCATCGACAGGGATTTTCTCACCGGGTTTAATGATGACAGTCTCGCCAATTTCGATGTTTTTGACATTGACGACTTCATTTTGCCCGTTTCGTTTGACGGTGGCTGTATCAGGTGCTAAATCCATGAGTGATTGGATCGACGAACGTGCGCGGTCGATCGAAAATTCCTCGAGCCATTCGCTAATCGCAAATAATATGACGACAACAGCTCCTTCGACCCATTCGCCAATAATCACAGCGCCAATAACGGCAATGGTCATCAGTGTTTTCATATCGAAGCGCCACTTGATTAGATTACGCACACCAGCCTGGAGTAACGAGTACCCGCCGATTGCTATTGAACCCAGGAAGATTGTTGTTGTAACGATGTGTTCTTCACCTAATTGACTTAGTGTGACTAATCCAACTAGAAGTAAAATGAACGACGTGACTAAATGCCAGTTTGATTTCAAGGTTTTCATGAGATCAAATGATTGCTTGTTGTATTCTTTAGAAACGGCTAATTGTTCGAATGAACCGGCTTTCTCAAGGTCTTCAATCGATGCTTCGCCATAAACCGTAATTTTGGAGGCACCGAAATTGACGTCAGCGTCATCAACGGACTTAATCTCTTTAACATTGTCTTCAAACGTTTTCGCACATGAGGAACAAGACATTCCTTGTACGTAATAGGTTTCTTGCGTCATGACAAGTCCTCCTGTTCATGTTGATGTTCAACAGCTACTTGGATCAATTGGACGACATGATGATCATCTAAAGAGTAGTAACTATTCTTCCCATGTTTACGGGTTTTAGTTAGACCATGTTGCTTTAACGTTCTTAAATGATGTGATGCTGTTGCAACAGATGTTTCGGTGACAGCTGCCACATCACAAACACAGAGTTCGTCTTCAATTGTTAAGGCTTGGGCGATTTTCACACGTGTGGGATCAGCAAGGACTTTGAATAATTGGGTAACGGATGTTGTTGCTGTTTCTGTGACAGTTTGATGTATATGAGATAATTGTTCTTCACTAATTTCGGATGTACAATTTGGTAATTTCATCATAATGTCGCCTTCTTTCATTCAAATGAAGATTTGATTGTATTATATTCAAATCTTCATTTGAATGTCAAACATGAGCGTTCACTTTAGTGTGGTGATATGATAAACTAATGAAAAAAGTAATAGGTGATTGAAATGATTAGAGAGGCAATAGAACACGAGTTAGATCAAATAGAAGAGATTGTCGATGAGGCTAAACAGGTGATGGCTCAAGCAGGTTTAACTCAGTGGGGCGAGACATACCCGCTTCGTGAGCATTATGAAAAGGATTTACATAATGGTGAATTATATGTATGTGAACAGGATGATCAGGTGATTGGTGTGGCGTGTATTAGCAACAAAGGGCACGAAGAATATCACGAAATTGCTTGGTCAGAAGCTGATGCATTTCTCTGTTTGAAACGTGTCGCCGTATCACCACAAGCGAGACAAAAGGGAGTGGGATTAGCCTTCTACGAATATGCTGAACAACTAGCTGCACAGCATGATATTCCTTATATTCGTACAGATACAAATGGAGAAAATGAAGCGGCGTTGAAATTATTCGAAAAAGGAAACTACACCCTAGTAGACAGACAATACCATGGGCAGTTTCCGCAGCCGTTCTATTACTATGAAAAGAAGGTTCATTCTTCATAAGCTAAATTTAAAAGGCCAGACAAAGCATTTTGCAATTGTCCGGCCTTTTTTAGGTTTAATCCTACTATTTGGATGTTAGATCGAGATATTCCTCGACGTCTCGTTTACAAAGCTCAATGCCTTTTTCCCAGAACGCTTCTTTTGTGATATCCTCACCTAAGTGTTTCATGGCTAAATCCTCAACACTCATACGAGCCGTATCCTGCAATAATGCCATGTACTTGTCTTCATAGCTCACGCCTTCTTCAAGTGCTCTCGCATAGATACTAAGTGAGAATAGATAACCGAATGTATACGGGAAGTTGTAAAAAGGCACGCCCGTAATATGGAAATGTAGTTTGTTAGACCAATAGCTTGGACTCGTAGATTGTACAGCGTCTTGATAAGCTTCACGCTGTGCTTGATCCGTTAATTCATTTAATCGCTCAGCTGGGACGAATCCATTTTTACGTTCTGCGTAAAAACGCGTCTCAAATAAAAAGCGTGAATGGATATTCATGAAAAACGCTACACTTCGTTGCAGTTTATCTTCTAATAACGCAATTTTATCTTGATCGGATTCAGCTTCTTTAACAGATGCATCAGCTACGATCATTTCAGCGAATGTCGACGCTGTCTCAGCAACGTTCATGGCATAGCGACGGTTTAATGGATGAACGGGCTTTAATGCATGCGTATGGAAAGCATGGCCAAGTTCATGTGCTAAGGTAGCGACGTTAGACATAGAACCACTGTAAGTCATGAAAATTCGTGATTCTTCACTTAATGGGAATCCAGTACAAAAACCACCAGGGCGTTTTCCTGAACGGTCCTCAGCTTCAATCCATCCATTTTCAAAAGCATGCTCTGCAAAATCAGCGAGTTTCGGGCTAAACTGCTTAAAGTGTTTCAAAATAAACTGAGCACCTTCATCATAAGATAGAGTTTGAGTGTTTTCTTGAGTTGGAGCACCTAAGTCGTACCAATCTAGTTTCTCTTTACCTAGTAAGCTTGCTTTGCGGTATAAGAAATCAACAAAAGGTTGTTTGTGTTTTGTGATTGCACCCCACATCGCATCAAGCGTCTCTTGTTGCATACGGTTAATATCGAGGGGTTCTTTTAACACATTGTCCCAACCACGTTTGTCATAAACGTTTAAACGGAAACCAGCTAAATGGTTTAATGTGTTCGCAAATAGTGATTCTTTTTCCTTCCAAGCAGCTTCAAGCTTCTCATAGACTTGTTTACGCACATTTGGATCTTCATGTGAAAGTAAGTTATTGGCCTGGCCAACTGATAATTCCTTTTCTTCACCGTCGATTGTCACGTTAACAGTCATTTCACCAACGATGGTGTTATACATCTGACCCCAGGCATGATAACCATCAACAGAAAGAGCTGTAATTAAGGACTCTTCATCTTCTGATAGCTGCTCTTGCGCCGCTTCACGCCATTCATTTAAGACAAATGAAAGTTCAGCTAACTGCTCGTGTTTAAGTAATTCTTGCCAAACGGACACTTCTGTTTGGGCTAGCTTTTGCTTGAAACGGTTAAAAGCCGCGCCATAAGTCGCGTTTAGTTCCATCACTTCACTACGAAGGGTACTTGCTTTATGATCCGTCATATCTTGAGCTTCTAAGCACGTAATAAAAGCACCAGCTTGACGAATGTGCTGGCTAACATTTGAACCCTCTTCTATGAGTGAAGCAATGTGATCAGCCTCAGAACTAGACGTTGGGGTCTCAAATTGATTTAGTTTTGCTGAATATGTTTTTAGACGATCTTTAACATCATCTAAATGTTGGCGCAGTTCTTCAGAATCACTACCCCCCTGAAAAAATGTCTCTAAATCCCAGACAATCGGATAACTTGTTTGTGGCATGCAACGAACCTCCTGTTTAGTTTCATAATTTTCTTAATAATACAACGACAGTATAGCATACTCATTAGTTCGAGTGAAGAAAATTTCGAAACTTGAAATAAATTCAACAAAAAATCGCGCAACATCCAAGTTGCGCGATTCAATTAGGCATTATTCATTTAAATCTTTCTTCGCTAAATACCAGTCAACAACTTCTACACTGTCATCATTCACACGTGCATCTGCATCTTGTTGAGTCCCAGGTGGTGGAACGAGGACTTGATCACCTGGCGTCCAGTTTGCTGGTGTTGAAACTTGGTGCTTAGCTGTTGTTTGTAGGGCTTTAACTAAACGGACAATCTCAGCCATATTACGCCCTGTAGTTAACGGGTAATAAATGATTGATTTAATCTTCTGTTGATCATCAATGACGAATACGGCACGGTTTGCTTCAGTACCACTGTCATTCGGGTGGATCATACCGTATTTTTTAGCCACATCTTTACTTAAGTCAGCAATCACAGGGAATTCGATTTTAACATTGAAATTTTCTTCAATATTACGAACCCACGCAAGATGAGATTGATTACTGTCGATACTAAGACCAAGTAGCTCTGTGTTTAATTCTTTAAGTTCAGGTAAGATTTCTTGGAATGCGACAAACTCTGTTGTGCAGACAGGAGTGAAATCCGCTGGATGTGAGAATAGCACAAGCCATTTTCCTTTGTAATCAGTTGATTTAATGGGACCTTGTGTTGTTTGCACTTCAAAATAAGGGGCATCATCGCCAATACGTGGCATTTGATACTGTTGCTCTTCGCTCATAAAACATCGCTCCTTTAATAGTTTATAATTCTGATAAACTTACTATGTTTTATTATATACTCACTTTAACAAATAGATACAGAAAAATCAAAAAAAAACGACCCAATTAGTGAGTCGTTTTTGCGAGAAGGATTATTTAAGGTCTGCCTGATCCAATTTAATGAATTCAAATCCGTCATTCTGTAATTGTGGAATGGCTGCTTGAACACCGCCACTAGTCCCGCTAGAGGGCTGATTCATGTGCAATAATGCGATCGAACCTGCCCTGGCTTGTAAAAGGGATTCCTCAACTTCATCGCTAGAGTGAGTTCCACCAGCGTCCCCCAGAATGTCGTAATTGACCACTTCTAGTCCGAGAGCTTCTACAAGATCAACGGCGACATCGTCGTAATGAGCTGTTCCGGAACGAAAATATGACGGTGCTTCTCCAGTTATGGAGGAGATATGATCTTGGTTGACCATCACTTCGTCATATGCTGCTTGGGCATCTTTCGTACCGTTAATTCCATAAGCCTCTTTTCCTGTTACTGAGAGAGGCTTATGATGAGTGCCGTGATTTTCGATTTGGAATAATGGGTTGTTGGCTAGTTGTTGAAAGGTATCAGGATTCTCTTCAATCCAGCGTTTATTCATAAACAACGTCGCCGGAATCTCTTGTTCTATTAGATAGTCTATGATTGCCTGGTCATATCCACTACCATGCGCGCCACCACAAGCATCAAATGTTAAAGCTATCTGTTTTTGGTTGGTATCGAGTTGAGTTTTAACGCCACTAACAAACTCACCCCATTCAGAAGGGGAGCGGTCATAGTGATTGATGGTTATAGAATCATCTTGTGCCTGTATGGGTGCTTTTTGATGAGTGGATGATTTTATCTCCGTATGCATGTCAGCTGGTAGCGTATCAGAGCAAGCACTCACCAGAAAACATACCCCTATTAATAGTATAATCTGTTTCATAAGTTGTCCTTTATTTAAATGTAATATGTTCAAACTGGGCTACCAAATGATCACCTGTTTCGACCGAAATTTGACCATTATCTAGTATGATATGGTCGTCTTTCAGGCAACTAGGATCAATGATTGATAGAGTATCTAAAAAACGGTCGGGGTCATTGACGCCGATTTGAATGTTTGAGAACGATCCCTGGTTAATCAAGCTGGAATCGCCTGGTCGATTGATGTCACCGTCCCATTCTATTAAGAAGGGGAGCGGTCTATTAAGTGACTCATCCATTGGAAATAACATGCGCCAAGCCAATTCGGATCCGTCTGGTTTGGTTCGTTGTCCAGGAAAAGGTCCTGCAAATGAAACTTGCTCTTGTGTTAAACGATTCATGATGTCATCTAAATGATTGACTCGTAAAGCGAATTGAAACGGGCCCTCATGCTTTTGGTCATACGTTTGAATGGTTGATTGAATCAGTGGATTATCTGATGATCTGGCAACCGCTTCATCATCCACTCCAAGCCATTCGATATAACAATTATTTTGCATAAAAGCTAAATGATTATGGGTTCCCCAAGCATCGTGTCTTCCGCCAGCTGTTCCTTGAAATTGATGAACTTGCGAGAACAGTTCTTCATGTTGCTTCGGATTGAAAGAGTGTATGACAAGATGGTCAAAAGCTGTCACGTAAATCCCTCCATTTTATGATAAGTGAAAAGCTTGTGCGAGCTTTTCATAGGCTGCTAGTCGCTGTTCGAATGGTGCGACAATGGAATTAACCATGACTTCATTAACTTGGTAATGGGTCGCTAAGTCGATTAGCTGTTGTTTAACACTTTCGACATTTCCGACAATCATCCTGCTACGATTTTCGACAATTCGTTTTTGTTCGAAATGATTAAACGTCATTTGACTGGCTTCTTCAGGGTTTGGAAAATGATCGCGTCGTTGACCTTGATCAGCCATTAGTAAGGCAGTATCCAAACTCGAAGCATAGTATTCAGCTTCTTCATCTGTATCACCAACGACGACGAACACGGCAATACTTGCGTATGGTTCTTCCTGAAGTGGTGACGGAATGAAATGGTCATAATAACGCTCGACAGCTTCGCGGCCATCTTCAGGGTTAATAAATTGGGCGAAATTATAAGATGCACCGAGTTCGCCCGCGACTTGAGCGCTGGAACCACTTGAACCAAGCATCCATACAGGCGGTGTCGTTGGACTCATGGGTGTCGCTTTTACTTGATATCCCTGTGGATCATGACCCAATAAATAATCGATTAAATGACCAGCATCAGTTGGATAATTTTTAGTATCGGGGTATTGCCCCCGATTGAGCGCGTAATTGACGCCAGGTTGTCCGCCTGGTGCTCGCCCAATCCCTAAGTCAATTCGATTGGGATACATGGCTTCTAGGACACGAAATTGTTCAGCAACTTTGAATGGGCTGTAATGTGGAAGCAAAACGCCACCTGTGCCGACACGGATTTGTTTTGTATGCGCAGCAATAGTAGGGACGAGGATCTCAGGTGCTGAGCCGGCTAAGCTCGTCGTGCTATGGTGTTCACTCATCCAAAAACGTGTATAACCTAACTCATCAGCGTGTTGTGCTAAGGTTAAGGTTTGCTGTAAGGCTTCTTGTGGCGTGTGATTATGTAATAATGGTGATTGATCGAGTACACTTAGTTTTAACATGATACATGACACCCTTTGCAAAATAAGTTATGATTATAATTGTTTTAGATATTAAGAGAAAATTCAATTGATTTGCCTATAGAATGAGGGGAAGAGCGATGGGAAATAAACCAATCACCTGTTATTGGTGCAATAAACCAATTACCGAACGAGAAAATTTAAGAACGGCTAACATTAAAATGCTTGTCAGACCGTTCCATGAAGACTGCTTCCAGAAGCGCGTAGAGAAGAAGAAAGAATCAGCCTCAATGTTTTTTGATGCGACACCATTTAATGGGCGTTATGCGAACATCATGACGGCAATCTTCTTAGTGTTGTATGTGTTATTTATCTTTGTTATTGAAGTACCAACGATTGCTTACGTCTTAGTGTTGCTTTATCCGCTATACCGATTATATAGCTGGTTGCGATTTGAACGACGGCTATATGAAAAGTAGAAATTAAAGAAATGAAAAATGCCAGCTGCAGTGCTGGCATTTTTTTATGCTTGATGATGTTCTTTAGCTAATTGCGCGAGTTGCTCAGCTGATTCATTGACTTCACTATAAGATTCGCTTAGTTGCTGAATAATCTCGTTAATATGCGCTAATTTGTTACCCATTTCATCATTAAGTGCTTTACTCTCATGTGTATTCGATAGAATGCCATCGAAGAAAGCATCCATACGTTTCATACTTTCGCTATTTTTCTGGATATGATTAGTCGTTTCAGAGACGCTTTCTGACACACGATTGATTTGATTATTCGTTGTTTCGATTAATTCCGTAATATGATCGATTGAACCACGTGTCTGTTCGGATAATTTCTTCACTTCTTCTGCCACAACTGCGAACCCTTTACCGAGCTCTCCAGCACGGGCGGCTTCGATGGAAGCGTTTAAAGACAATAGATTCGTTTGTTCTGATACATCGGTAATAAAGTTAAGCATTTCGTTGATTTTAGACGATGCTTGTTCGAGCTCTGCCATATCTTGATAGATGGAATTCATTTGACCTTCTATGTAATCAATCTGGACTAGCTGTTGTTCTAAATCAGCTTTACCTGTTGAAGATTGATCTTCAACGGTTGAAGCTGTTTCAACTGTTGTTTGAGAGAATGAATGGATTTCATTCGAATGCTCTAGTAATTGTTTGGTTGCTTCGTCTGTTTGATTAGAAACAGCGACGAGCTCATCAGACATGCGCTCAATTTCTTCGATCAGAGCTTGTTGACGGTTATTATGTTCCTGACGTTCACGGTTATTTTCTTGTTCAAATGTTTCTAAGACGAGTTGCTGTTCTATGTTTAAGATTTTAGATGTTGCAGAAAGGGCCATTCGTATATCATCAACATGGTCAAAGTGATCAAAATAAATTTCATGGAAAGAATTAAGTAAGTCTTGGAAGGCACATAAGTACCATTTAGGCATCAAGCCGATTTTTACGTGTGCATAGGCGATGTATTTTCGTTGTTCAACGAATGACTGATCAATTACCCCATTGAACATTTCTTGAATATGACGTGTTAATGTTTGTTTCAATCGTTCAACGGAACTATTAGTTTCAATGATTTGCATCAACGAAGATTCATGCTCAATATTAGAATAGAATTGTGCAACAATAGATTCAATATGCTCTGATACCAGTGGTTTGAGCGACTTTAGGGTTGCAAGGTCATATGATGTGAGGTTGACCATTTTTAATTGTTTCTTTAAGTCTTCCTGTTGATGAGTATCCATTTTGACTTCTTCTAAGTAGATTTCTGGATTTAAAACGGGTGCTGATTGCTTCTGACGTTTAAACATAATTGACACTCCTAAAACGGTTATTATTGTTTTAAGTATAATAATAAAGTCATGGAAAGTAAATCCGTTTTTAGAACTTTTGTCTTATTATGTCGATTGAGCAACAGCAATCCCTAGTGGATAGTGCACACCTTCACGTCCCGGTTCAATTAGGACCCCGTTTTGGAAGTAAAATTCGACTTGGGCATAATCGGAAAATAATTCTTGGAATTCTGTAATCGTTAATTGATGGACATGAAACGGTGACCCGGATGGCATGCCACGTCCTTGGCCGAATGGCGTAGACACGATTAATGTGCCACCAGGCTTTAGTAATCGTTTGTAATTATCTAATAAGGCTTGTTCTTCGGTAATGTGTTCAATGGTTTCAAAGCTAACAATCGCATCAAAAGTACCGTATCGATCAACTAACGTTTCATCTATCGCATTCTCAACCACAAATTGTGTTTTCGGGTGATAATATTCCCCCTTTGCGTACTGGATGATCTCGGGGTCAAGATCCACACCGACTACTTCGTCGACTTGTTTTTTGCGTCTTTTAGCAATCATGTGACTACCATAACCAGCCCCACACGATAAATCAAGGACCCGACCGCTTAAATAGGGCAAAGCAAATTGGTAGCGTGCGATATGTTCTAACAGTAGCGGGTTTAAAGGATCCATCATTTTAGGAATGACGCGTTCACCTGTATCTTCAATCATGATTGTTCCTCCTTGTTTATTAGTTCAAATAATTGCCAAATGGTTTTGACGGGTGCGCAGGAAAAATCTATAATTAATGTAACATAGATAAAGGATGATGAGGATGAACGAAGAAGAATATAGAATCCGCAAAGAAGACCCGTCGCTAAAATTGTTTGTCGTGTTATCAAAAGCATCGGGAACGCTAAACCATTTGGCACAACATGATATGACACGTTACGGCTTGAACCCTAGCGAATTTGCTTTATTAGAATTACTTTATCACCGAGGACGTCAACCTTTACAAAAGATCGGCGAACGGATCCTTCTAACGAGCGGGAGTATTACATATGTCGTTAATAACTTAGAAGCAAAAGGCTGGCTAACTCGAGTGCCTTCACCGAATGATCGCCGTGTGACTTATGCGGAAATTACTGAAGCTGGCCGTGACTTGCTGAACGAAATTTTTCCAAAACATTGGCAAGCAATCGAACAGTTTATGGATGGATTGACAGAAGAGGAAAAACGAGAAGCGATTACGCTTATGAAGAAACTTGGTCGTTCTGCTGAAACACATATGCATGAGGATTCGTGACGCACACCTACTTGTGTCATTCATATAATGTGAGTATCAAGGCTTCTTAGGTGAAAGGTGGTAGGTCGATGTCTCCCAATGTATATAACGGATGGCAGAGTCCAGTCGTATATTATTACGATCCGACTGTTTATGCTGAATGGGGATACCATACACAAATGGAAGCGCCATATTTACCGAATGACTCAATGGTGAGTACGAATCAGATGGAATGGTTGTGGCATTATTTCCAAAAAGAAGACGGGGAATTAGATCTTGATAAAGTATTAAAAACATTAGGGCAAGTGGTTCATTTGAGTCAACAAGTAACACCTATCGTTAAAACTTTATCTACATTTGTTCGCCCAAATGAATAAGTCATATACGCCGCAAAGCTTAATCAAAATGCGGCGTATTTTTTGTTAATCTATCATTCTAATAGATGGTTCATAAATAAAGCAGCTATGTTAAACTAATTAGGGTTACGAATGATTACTATTGAAAGAAGGTTTAGCATGATGAAGAATCAACCCCCTATTAAAACACCATTCTATTATGGATGGCTGATTGTAGCCGTTTCTGCACTTGGCGTATTTTTCTCAGGCCCAGGCCAAACATATGCCATTTCAATTTTTATTGAATATTACATAGAGGATTTTGATTATTCACGTTCACTAGTTTCAGGGCTTTATTCAGCTGCGACACTGTGTGCGGGATTTCTGTTGTTTACAATTGGTAAATTAACAGACTTATATGGTCAAAGAATAATGATGTTAGTCATTGGTTCGTCATTAGCATTTGCAACGGTTTGGAATGCACTGATTGTAGGGCCAGTTATGATGTTCTTCGGTTTCTTCATGTTGAGGATTTTTGGACAAGGATCGATGACTTTATTACCCAATACCTTGGTGCCACAATGGTTTATGCATAAGCGTGGGCGTGCATTGAGTGTGATGACAATTGGTGGTTTCGCAGGGGCAGCTTTAATTCCACCGCTTAACACCTTTTTAATTCAAACGTTTGATTGGCGAACGGTGTGGTTAATCTGGGGTGGATCTATTGCTCTCATATTTATTCCAGCTGTGTTACTGATTGTTCGTAATAAACCAGCTGATATTGGCGAAGTCATAGATGGGAGAGAACAATCAAAAGGGGGACGTCGTTATCCGTCTCGGTTACCGTCGTTTGCTTTAATTGGTGTGGCATTATTGGTATTAATTACTTTAATTCCTACCATTGAAACAGCCTTTATTGATTGGATTGGTTGGTTACCATCTGCATTTTGGAGAATATTACTGTTTACTGCCATCGTAATTACGGCCTTTTATGTGATGCGTCACCGTCAATTCAAGGTGAAACAATTAGATGATTCATCAGAGGAAAATGAACGTTCACAACCTGAAACCGAAGACCGTGAAGTAAGCTGGACGTTACGTGAAGCGGCGAAAACACGTGCTTTTTGGATGATTTTATTCTGTGTTAGTGTGCCAGCTCTGACAAACACAGGCATTACGTTTCATCTTGTCTCTATTTCTGAAGGGAAAGGATTATCGGTTGAATTATCAGCCATTGTTTTGTCGCTAATGGCTATTGTCGGTTTTCCGATTACATTTGTGACAGGCTATTTAGTGGACAAGTTTAAAGTTAATATTGTGCTATCGATGACATTTGTGGTTCATATCGTGGCGATTCTATGGTTATGGCAGACACAAACGAATATCGCCTTTATTATTTATGGCGTCATTTGGGGAATTGCTCATGGTTTTGAGCGAATTTCATTGAATATTGTGTGGCCGAACTATTTTGGTAAACAACATTTAGGAAGTATTCGTAGTGTAGCACAGTCTGTAATGGTTGTTGGTTCAGCGTTAGGCCCGCTTCCATTCGGTATATTTTATGATTGGCTTGGTGGCTATTCTGAGATTTTATTAATATCCTTAATCTTACCAATATTGGCTGCTATATTTGCCTTTATTTCTCCAGCACCAAAGTCCGAATAAGATACCAAAAGAGAGTTTGGGACAATAGAATAAACAGCTATACAAAAGAAAAATATTGAAATGATTGCGGGAGAGCAGTAACAAAGCGGAATCAAAACACGTAGACGCCTGCGGGAACAGCACGCGTCTCGAGACCCCACAGGCCGCGCTTTTTGGCCGAGGAGGCTCGAGCCGTGCCCGCGGCAAGCGAAGTGTTTTGATGGAGCGTTATTCAAGCAGTAAACCCGAACGATTTATTTGAAAAATAAATCGTTCGGGTTTTATTTTGCATTATTAACTTTCGTCCCATCACCTTTATTTATTGATCATCACGTAAGAAGGAGATAACAAGTCCACCTTCACCAGCATAATTGGCAATGAGTGGACCCATTTCAACGATGTATTCTTCATCCTGATGATAACGTTCTCGAATTTGGTCCATAATTTGCTTGGCCTTTGATTCACAACGGCTTTGTGACATGACAATTGTTTTGCCTTCTAGTGACTTTGTATATTCGCCAATTTGATCCACTAAACGACGAAGTGCTTTCTTCTCGCCACGTATTTTTTCAGTGACTTCAATTTCACCTTCTTCAGAGGCGCGCATGAGTAATTTGATATTTAATGTTTTAGCAATAGCCCCGCGGAAACGATCGAGACGTCCGCCTTTAATTAAATTTTCAACCGTTCTAAGGGAAAATAGAGTCACTGTACGTTCAGCATTTTGTCGTGTTTGTTTAACAATGTCTTGAAAATCAAATTGCTTCATTTTGAGTTTGATAGCTTCATTTAACAAGAGGGCCATGCCACATGAAGCACTTGTAGTATTAACAATTTCAATTTGTCGATTTGCATCCTCTTCAAGTAATGTATCACGCCCGATAACAGCGTTTTGATAAGTGGCGCTGATATTCTTGGATAAGGATAATAATAGAATAGGAGTGTTAGGATCAACAGATTTGAAAGCTTCATAGAAATCATTCGGGCTTGGTGCAGATGTTTTAGCTAAATCATCTGTGTCTCCAAGTTTTTCGTAAAATTGTTCTGTCGTTAAATCGACGCCAGCTTTATAGACGCCATCACTGAAATGAATGTTAAGTGGAATTGTTTTGACGTTAAATTTGTCTGCGAAACCTTGTGGAAGGTCAACACCACCATCGACCATTAGTTGAAAAGACATTTTATTCACCTCTATTTAATTGCTTATTTTGTCTTTCGTTAATCACTTTGACCTTTCGTTTTTTGGATGTACTAATAATAAATAACATTAAACCAACAATGACAATGGAACCACCTAAAAATTGTGACCATGTTACCAGTTCTCCTAGAACGAAATAGGCTAAGATTGATGCGCCGACAGGTTCAAATAAAATCCCCATCGTAATTGTTGAAGCGCTGACCCATTTAATCGCCCAATTAAATAAAGTATGGCCAAAGAATGTAGGAATAATAGCTAATGCTAGAAAAACGAGCCATGTATCATTAGAATACCCTGTAAATGGTTGAGATAGTACTAGATTATACAAAATTAACGTAAAAGAGCTAATACCATAGACAATAAAAGTATAGGTCATCAGTGATAGGCGTTGGCGAACGTTTTGTCCAAATAAGAAATAACCTGTGATCGCGATAGCTCCCATTAAGGCAAGGAAATTACCGAAGAGCGCCCAACCACTAATTTGAAAATCACCCCAACTAATGATCGCGCTACCTGTGAAGGCAATCAACATGCTTAGAACTGCCCCACTAGTAAATCGTTCTTTGAAAAATAAATACGTTCCAATGAATGCGAAAATGGGTTGTGTCGTCACAAGAACTACTGAACTAGCAACAGATGTATGATTGAGTGATTCAAACCATAAGATGAAATGAAAAGCTAAAAACACACCTGCAGCGGCTGAATAAATCCAATCACGTTTGGATATATTGCGGAATTCACCGATATTTCTTAATAATACATACGGTAGCATAATAAGAACAGCTAGTAATAACCGGTAGTTGGCAGTGATTGACGATGGAGCATCAGCAAGCCGAACAAATATAGCAGAGGTGGAAACGGCCAAAACGCCGATCACAATTGCTGTATAGGGTGCAATTGTTTGTTTATTCATCGTGTCACTCCTTATCTGTGATTCATCTTAAATGCGAAAATGCCCTTTATACCGAGCAAAAAGAATAGGACCGAGTGCTAAGCCTCCGATTAAACCGAAAATGTGAGCGTAAATATTAATGCCAGGTCTAAATGTTAAGAGAACCCCAACAATGATGATCACAATAATGATTTGGCGACTATTGGCATCAATTAATTCAGGGCGCATTAGTAATAAAAATAAGTAAATACCGAACAAGCCGAAAATAGCCCCTGAGGCGCCTACGTGGGCATAAGTCATCTCTGCTAAAAATAGCGTTACGACGTTAGCCATTATGCCAACTGCGAGATATGCTAAAATGAATTTAATTCGACCGAGCATGACCTCTAATGCAGGACCAAAAATAATCAAACTAAAGGTGTTAAATAACAGATGCATGGGTTCAAAGTGTGTAAAAATTGGTGTGACAAGCCTCCAATATTGTTGGTCAAGTAAGATCGGTAAGTTTGAACCAACGATGAGTTCTCGGAAAGGCATAGATAGACTTGATATCATGAAGACAATGATATGTATTGCTACAAGGGTTGATATGACTGGGTAAAATTTAAGAAATTGCTTAAAGCTTTCTGTTCGTACGAAAAACATCCTTGTTAGCCTCGCTTTATTAAACACATTATTTTATTTAAGAATACTAATCTTTTCCCAATCTTGCAATAAGAAAGACAGGTGAACAATCATGATCCAAGGTATTGGTGTTGATTTGACTGAAACGAAACGGATTCAAAAATTAATGCAAAGACAACCTCGATTGACCGAGCGCATATTAACTGAACGAGAGCGTAATGTATTGTCTCGCTATACAAATGAAAATCGCCGATTAGAATTTATTGCTGGGCGATTTGCAGCGAAAGAGGCTTATAGTAAAGCAGCAGGTTGTGGCATTGGAAAAGACGTTTCATTCCAATCGATAGAATTACTTTCTAATGGTACTGGACGGCCTATTATTTATATCAATGGTGTTTATAGTCAACATGTCCATGTCTCAATTTCGCATAGTGATCACTATGTCATAGCTCAGGTAATTATTGAAGAGACTTCATAGCTCGTCTGCATAATCCAACTCCCTGTCTCATATAGTGTATTGCGGGTAACAAAAAGGTCCGATGTGCACATTGTCACCGCAACTGAATAGATTGCTTGTTTCTATGATACAAGCCATAAAACAATGAGACGGAGGAGTTGTTTGCATGAAAAGAAAACTAATGCTCTTTGTAACTGCGGTGGTTGCCGTAATGGTATTGACTGCCTGTGGTGAGGAGACAGTGGATGATGTCTTACAAGCATTAGACGACCAAGTAGCTGACATGACAAGTTTTACAGGAAAAGCTAGTATGACGATGTCGACTGGAGATGATACAGAACAGTATGAAGTGGACGTCATGCATAAGGCTGATGATTATTTCAAAGTGGTTATGAACAATGCTGATGATGAAAAGGGAAGTCAAGTGATTCTTAGAAATGATGAAGGTGTCTTTGTATTAACTCCTTCGATTAACAAGAGCTACAAATTTCAAAACGATTGGCCTAACCAACATAGTCAGCCGTATATGTACACATCGCTCGTTAATGACGTTTTGAATGATCGTGACCGAGAATTCCAAATGACTGATAACTACTATGTATTTAAAGTCAAAACGAACTATAAAGGTAATCAACAATTACCTTATCAGGAAGTCTATTTCCATAAGGACACGTACAAGCCCGCTTTAGTTCGCGTTCAAGATCAGAATGGCGACACAATGGTAGAAGTTGACTTCGAATCATTTGAATTCAATACAGATATTGAAGACCGTGAATTTGATACAGATGAGAATTTATCTGAAGGAGCAGTCAGTGTTCCGACAATGACTGAATTAGAAGAACAAGAAACGACGGTTTACAAGCCTAATTTTGTCCCAGAAGGTGTCGAGTTAGCGAATGAAGAAGTATTGGAGTTTGAAAATGGTGAACGTGTCATGATGTCTTATGAAGGCGAGAAGCCATTTACAGTTGTTCAAGAACAATTCGAATCCTATCCGACAAGCGTTCAAGTCCCTGTTACTGCTAGTGGTGACATGGTTGATTTAGGGTTTGCTGTCGGTCATTTAAATAATCATTCACTTGAATGGCAGTATGAAGGAAACCGCTTTGTGATCGCGAGTGATTCATTGACTGTAGATGAAATGATCCAAGTGGCTCAATCTGTTGATCAGCAAGTTGTGAAGTAGAGTGATTGACTAGACTAACCCGTCTTTAAGGCGGGTTTTTATTTTAGATAGGTTGGTGATTGACAGCCTGCAATCTAGCGGTAGATAATATCAATAACAAACATTCACGAAAAAGAAGGGTCCTAGATGATGCAATCATTTTACCGTGATACGTGGGCTGATATTGATTTAGACGCGATCCGATTTAATATGAAACAAATGAAAGAACGCTATCCATCGCCTAAAAAAGTTTACGCTGTTGTGAAGGCGAATGCTTATGGACATGGTGATGTTGAAGTAGCACAAGCGGCTTTGGAAGCGGGGGCTGATCAACTTGCGGTTGCCTTGCTCGATGAAGCGGTCCATTTACGAAAACAGTTTCCAGAAGTGCCGATTCTAATATTGGGCAGGATTCGTCCGGAACAAGCACCTGTTGCGGCAGAACACAATTTAATGGTGACAATCTTTCAATCGGAATGGGTTTTAAAAGCAGATCAATACTTGAATGAACCGTTACAAGTTCATCTTAAAATTGATACTGGGATGAACCGTCAAGGTATAAAGTCAGCTGATGAAGCGTATGCTTTATTAACAACAATGAAATCAACATCCTTAGTTTTAAAAGGGGTCTATTCTCATCTTGCAACAGCTGATGAAGACGAACGACTCTTACTAGAAACGCAAATGACACGCTTTCAGCAATATATAACAGAATTCCAAGATTACTTCACTGAGGAAGTAGAGGTTCATCTAGGTAATTCAGCAGGAGCAATGCGTTTTCCAGAATCAATGTATGACGCTGTTCGATTCGGGATTGGTATGTATGGCTTGTATCCTTCTGATCTAGTACGAGATGAAACTAAGATTCCATTAAAACCCGCATTTTCACTACAGAGCCGATTGATTCATATTAAACAAATCGAACCAAATGAAACGATTAGTTATGGAACGACCTACACCGCTCAGGAGAAAGAATGGATTGGTACGGTTCCATTGGGATATGGTGATGGCTGGATTCGCAAATTACAAGGATTTCATGTTCTAGTAAATGGCAAAAAATATCCGATTGTCGGCAGGGTCTGTATGGATCAATTTATGGTGAAGCTTGATCAACAATTTCCAGTCGACACACCAGTGGTCATTATTGGTGAACAACAAGGAAACGTCGTCACAACAGATGATGTAGCAAGGCATTTGGAAACAATCAACTATGAAATTCCATGCATGATTAACCAGCGTGTTCCAAGAGTTTATCATAATGTGAATAAGTGAAATAGCGTCAAAATCCCATTTTATTCGTAATTTCGCTTTACGAAACTTAGCGAATAATGTTATGCTATTTTTAGATTTGCTGTTCGTAAATTGTTGGGGGTGTAAGGATGTCTAATAATTCACAAGAGGTGGTTGTTGAACTGCCGATGTCTTTACTTAATGAGTGCGATGAATTAGTTGGTTCAGAGCAGGATTACTCTAATCATCAAGAACTCATTTTGCAAGCTGTTCACAGCTACGTCAAAGAAGAAAAGAAGCGACAAATCAAAGAAAAGATGCGCCGTGGTTACGTAGAAATGAAAAATATCAACTTAGATATCGCATCTGAAGCTTTCCAAGCTGAAGAGGAGGCTGAAACCACTCTTGAGCGCTTAGTGAGTGGGGTGTAAATAACTTGTACGTTAAACGAGGCGATGTCTACTACGCAGACTTGACGCCCGTAGTAGGATCTGAACAAGGCGGTGTTCGCCCGGTTCTTATTATACAAAACAATATTGGAAATCGTTTTAGTCCAACCGTTATCGTAGCAGCAATTACAGCACAAATACAAAAAGCAAAACTACCGACACACGTCGAAATTGACTCAGAAAAATACGAATTTGAACGGGATTCGGTTATTTTGCTGGAACAAATACGAACAATCGACAAACAGCGTTTAACAGATCAAATTACGACTTTAGACGAATTTTTGATGGGACAAGTCGATGACGCCTTGCAAATTAGCCTTGGACTTATGGATTTATAATTCATCATATGAACCACCTATTGTTTGCAATAGGTGGTTTTTTCGTGTGTTTGTCGGGATATCACTATTAGCTGTTTTATGTAATTAGTAGTCATGACTTTATGTATCCGTATATTAAAGATATAATGAGCACAAGTACGTAAAAGGCTCGAATTTTCAGAATAATGTAGAAATAGATATTATTTAATGGTAAATTGATTATAATAGTCTATTTATGGAGGTATTGGTCGACATGAACGTAAAAGAAGTTGTACTAGAAAATAGTGATCAGTTAATTGATCGCTGGGTTAGTCAATTGGATAATGATTCATTACAAGATTACACATCGACAATTTCTGGTGACATGGTCGAGCAAATGAATAAAGAATTTGCCGAAGTTGTGATGCAAAGCTTGAAAGAAGAGAATAACCAACTTGAAGTATTGGACCAGTTTGCAGAGAAGGTTGTTAATTTAGGTTGGCCATTTGGCTACATCGCTGAAGGACTTCAAGCATTTCGTACGGAAAGTACTAAGTTCGTTCTTGATCAGTTAGATACAGATAGTAAGGAAGAATTTGTTGAGGTAATGGAAAGCGTGAACAATTGGATTGATCCACTGAAGATTCGATTAATGAATCAGTATTCGACTAACTGGAACAATATTCTGTCGATGCAGAAATTAGCGTTAGAAGAATTGTCAGCACCACTTATTCCTGTGATGGACGAGATTACGGTCATGCCGTTAGTAGGTACGATTGATACAGATCGTGCGAAATTAATCATGGAAAACTTACTAAACGGTGTCGTGAAAAATCGCACAGACGTTGTATTAATTGATATTACTGGAGTGCCAGTAGTCGATACGATGGTTGCGCACCATATTATACAAGCAGCTGAAGCAGTAAGATTGCTTGGAGCAACATGTATTTTAGTCGGCATTCGTCCAGAAATTGCTCAGACAATCGTTAACCTAGGTATCGATTTAAGTCAATTCCCAACGAAAAGTTCACTTAAGAAAGGATTCGAAACAGCTCTTCAAATGACAGAGCAACAAATCGTCTCAAAGGATTCTAGATCAGAAGATATCGAAGAAATATTAGATTCAGTCGGGAAGGAGTAATTGAGTTGCGTGTACCTATTCTGAAACTCCATAATTATTTATTGGTATCGATTCAAATCGAATTAGATGACCAAACTGCAATGAAATTTCAAGAAGATCTATTAGGTAAAATACATGATACTGGTGCAACAGGTGTTGTTATCGACTTAACGTCAGTTGAAGTTGTTGACTCATTTATTGCGAAAGTGTTTGGCGATGTCGTATCCATGGCTGATTTAATGGGTGCTAAAGTGGTATTTACAGGTGTCCAACCAGCGGTGTCAATGACATTAATTGAACTAGGCATATATTTAAAGGAGGTACCGACTGCACTTGATCTAGAGCAGGGTATTATTAAGTTAAGACAAGAATTGGAGGAGAAGTGATGAAGGGAACTCTATCCTCTGTTGTTATTAAGCAAGAATGGGATATTGTCGGTGCAAGACAAGCAGGTAGACAAGTGTCGCAAGATTTGGGATTTGGTTCGGTTGACCAAGCCCGAATTGCGACAGCTATCTCAGAATTAGCGCGTAATATTTACTTGTACACCGAAGAAGGTGAGATTACATTTGAACAAGTGCGTGATATCCCTAAAGTTGGTTTAAAAATTATAGCACAAGATCAAGGCCCTGGTATAAAGGACTTAAGTGCCGTTATGAAAGACGGTTACTCAACATCGGGCGGCTTAGGCGCTGGATTACCTGGCGTTAAGCGTTTGATGGACCATTTTGATTTGGAATCTGATGAAAATGGAACCAAGGTGACCGCGATTAAGTGGGCTCGGTAGGAGGGGTAAGCTGTGAGCTCAATTGAATCAGATATGCAGAATTATAAAGAGTTATTATCGCAATACTTACAAACACGTAATGAAGCCATTTTATATCAAGCAGAACAATTCAGTAAACAATCGATTCAACAAAATATATCACCAGACGAAATCGTTAACGTACACTATGAGGCTTTAGAGGAAGTCATGCCTGATATGGGTGAACGTGTGCGTGATTCATTCCAGTTCTTAATAGAAACAATGATTGCTTATGGTTTAGCTTACCAAGAACACCAAGTTCTTAGAGAAAAACAAATCGAATTGCGTTCGGAAATTGGTGTAGCGGCTAATATGCAAGAAACATTGTTGAAAACTACTATACCATCCGATGAAAAAGTAGACATCGGTGTTAAATCAGTGCCAGCAAAAGAGATGAACGGCGATTATCATCATTTTATTAAAGATGAAGATGGAAATATCGGAATTGCAATTGCAGATGTGATTGGAAAAGGCGTTCCAGCAGCTTTTTGCATGTCGATGATTAAGTTCGCGATGGAAAGTTTTTCTGAGAACGAAATTAACCCACAACGTATATTAGATTCATTGAACCGAGTAGTTGGACGTAACGTAGAAGAGGGTATGTTCGTTACTATGTTTTATGGATTTTACGATACAACTGATCATCAATTCTATTATGCTTCTGCAGGTCATGAACCTTGTTATATATTAAGGTATGATACAGGTAAATTTGAGGAAATTGATGCAAAAGGTCTCTTGCTGGGCG
Organism: Alkalibacillus salilacus; assembly: GCF_030812915.1. GTDB lineage: Bacteria > Bacillota > Bacilli > Bacillales > Alkalibacillaceae > Alkalibacillus > Alkalibacillus salilacus. The sequence goes on along the minus strand of NZ_JAUSTQ010000004.1, from coordinate 7,619 downwards.
TGAGTAATGACGTTTCATATGAAGAACGGCAAGTCGATATCCGTTCAGGCGACTTAATCATATTGCTCACAGATGGGGTGACCGAATGTCGTGTGGATGATCGCTTTATTGAACAAGAGGAAGTTTTAGATATTATTAATCAGTACGCACACTTAGACGCTCAAGGTATTGTAGAAGGTGTGTTTCAGTATTTTGAACGTTTACAAGATTTTCAACTACGTGATGATTTCACTCTCCTTGTCATGAAAAGAAAAGACTAGTATGTTTGAAAATAACTCAAACGGGTATAACGATTTTTAGGGAATAAGAATGGGGGATTTAAGATGAATTTACATATCGATGATCATCTTGAACAAGATGTAGGTGTTTTAAAACTATCTGGTGAAATTGATGCTTATACTGCTCCTCAACTGAAGGAGAAGTTATTAAGTTTAGTGGAAGAAAAACCAAATGTTGAAGTAGATTTACTTAAAGTCAGCTACATGGATAGTACAGGGTTAGGTGTCTTTATTAGTGCGCTGAAATTATCGAAAGAAAAAGGTCATGAATTTAAGCTAGTGAATTTACAAGAAAATGTCTATCGCTTATTTAATATTACGGGCTTAAATGAAGTGATCAATATTGAAAATACAGTTGAGGGTGAAATATCATGAAGCAAGCTTTCGATTTTGTAGAGATGAAAGTGCCGGCTAAATCAGAATTCGTTGGTGTTTTAAGGCTTACAATCTCTGGTCTTGCTAATCGCATGGGTTTTTCTTATGAAGAAATAGAGGATTTGAAAGTAGCAACATCTGAAGCGATTACGAACGCGGTAAACCATGCTTATTATGATGAAGACACAGGCGAAGTAACCATTGGGTTCGGTATGTATGATGATCGTATCGAAATCATGATTGCCGATCGCGGTGGTAGTTTTGATTTGAAAGAAATTCGCGAACAAATTGGCCCATATAATGATGGAGAAAGTTCAGTAGAAGAAATGCGAGAAGGAGGTTTCGGTCTTTTCTTAATTGATGCCCTAATGGATAAAGTCGAAATTAACAATAATCATGGTGTTATTGTCATCATGACGAAGTTCTTGTATGAAAATGAGGTGGGGCAGAATGGCGACCAAATCTCAACAACACAATAATGAGGAAGATATCTACGAACTCATTACGTACTTGCATAACCATCCAGAAGATGAAGAAATCCAAGAACGGATCATATACCAATATGAGAACTTGGTGCACTCTCTAGCAAAAAAGTACTCTAAGAACAGTGAAATCCATGAAGACCTAGTGCAGGTCGGAATGCTGGGTTTGATGGCTGCAATCAGACGATACGATGGATCCTACGGTAAATCGTTTGAATCTTTTGCTGTTCCCACAATTATTGGTGAAATCAAACGATTCATTCGGGACAAGACTTGGAGTGTTCATGTTCCAAGACGGATTAAAGAGCTAGGTCCGAAAATCAAGTCAGCTGTTGAAGAATTGACAACTGACAATCAAGAGTCTCCGTCGGTGAAAGAGATTGCTGACTATTTAAACGCTAGTGAAGAAGAAGTGCTAGAAACCATGGAAATGAGCAAAAGTTACAATGCGCTATCAACTGACAGACAAATTGAAGCTGATGCGGATGGTAGTACGGTGACGATATTGGATTTAGTAGGGCAGCAAGAAGAAGGTTATGATCAAATCGACCACAAATTATTGATTGAAAAAATGTTACCATTATTGAGTGACCGTGAACGTGAAATCCTTGAATGTACGTACTTTGAGAATCTAAGCCAAAAAGAAACCGGAGAACGATTAGGCTTATCGCAGATGCACGTATCGCGCTTACAAAGACGTGCTTTAAGGAAATTAAGAGAGTCAATGAGTGAGGAAGACTTGGAGGTTTTATTTTGATCGAAAAGCGAGACCGTATGGAGGTTGCGACTTTTCAAAAACCGAAGAAAGGTAACTATCACTCAGGTGACTCTTTTTTTTATTATGAAACAGAAGATGGCTTTTTCTGTGCGTTGTCAGATGGGTTAGGTAGTGGTGAAATTGCAAAGAAATCAGCAGATGCTGTGATCGAAGTCATTAAGCATCATTATGATGAACCCTTAGAACAGATTATAGAGAAGGCGAATACCGTTTTATTTGGTCAAGAATTACGTGGTTGTGTTTTAGGGCTGTTGAAAATTGACTACGACGAAAATACGTTCTCTTACGCTTTAGTCGGGAATATTAGTGTGATTATGGTGAATTCTGACGGCAAGAAACAGCGAAACATTCCAGTTCCTGGTTATCTATCAGGTGTGAATGCACCAGTTAATGTTCATACCAAATCACTTGAACCAGGTGCGATATTCTTTATGTTTTCAGATGGTGTTAACGAACAACAATTAACAAAGGAATTCTACAGTCAGAATTCAATGGATTTAACAGTGGAATGGTTTAACTTACAACAAGATGAGTATATGGAAGATGATACAACACTAATCGCCATGAAGTATCTTGGTTAAGAAGAGGTAGCAGAGTGCTGCCTCTTTTTTGTATTAGTCTCTCTTAAATCTTAATGTTGATTAGATATACTAAGGTAAATGCTTAGTTGTTGTATTGTGATAAGCGAAGGTGGCGACTCCTACGGGAACAGCACGTGTCTCGAGACCCCAGGCCACGCTTTTCGGCCGAGGGATGCACCTGCGTCTTCTAGTAACGCTTCGAAGCATGCTTCCTCGGTGCAAGTTGCAAGGTAGCTTATTCGGTGATGTCGCCTGGCTCGAGCCGTGCCCGTGGAAAGCGTCCACCGATAGCGATTCACAATAACAACAACGGACTTTAACAAAACCTTGTATTATAGGCCTATATGTGATGTGTGGTGATTTTTGTTATACTTTAAAAGAATTATGATTTGAGGAGGAAGACGAACGTGACAGAAGTCCAAACACAATTAATTGATGTTGTTTCAAAACAAGTAAAATTAGATCAAACGATTGTTCAAACCGTTGTTCAACTATTATCAGACGGCAATACGGTCCCGTTTATCGCCCGTTACCGTAAAGAACAAACTAAAGGATTAGATGAAACTGAAATCCAGGCTATTCAAGAAACTTACGATTACCAAGAACAATTACACGAAAGAAAAGAAGAAGTCATTCGTTTAATAGACGAACAAGGAAAGCTGACTGACGAATTAAAACAGGATATTATGAAAGCAACCAAACTGCAGCGAGTGGAAGATTTATATCGTCCTTATAAGCAAAAACGACGGACTCGCGCGACGATTGCTAAGGAAAAAGGCCTCGAACCACTGGCTTTAAAAGTGTGGGCACAACAAGGTATGAATGTACGCCAGGAAGCAGAAAGTTTTCTTTCTGAAGAAAATGAGTTGCCTGATGTAAATGCCGTCATTCAAGGTGTTAATGACATTATAGCTGAGTGGATTTCGGATGAACCAGCATTCCGCGATGATATTCGTGCATTTACATACCATCACGGGTTACTTCAAACTGAGCTTAAGAAGAATGCTGAAGACGAACAAGAAATTTATCAAATGTATTACGAATATGAAGAACCTATTCGTAAAATCGTGCCTCACCGCGTGTTGGCGGTGAATCGTGGCGAAAAAGAAAAAGTCCTAAAAGTATCAATTGAGCCACCAGCAGATAAAGTACTGGATTATCTGGGGCGAGCGGTTATTCGTAATCAAGATACAGAAGAGGCACAACTCATTGACGAAGCGATTCAAGATAGTTATAAACGTTTAATTCAACCATCGATTGAACGCGATATTCGCACGTCTTTAACCGACGATGCTGAAGAGCATGCTATTGATATTTTTGCGAAGAACTTGCGCAACTTACTCCTGCAACCACCGTTGAAAGGTAAAACAATTCTTGGCGTTGACCCAGCTTATCGGACAGGTTGCAAGTTGTCAGTCGTCGATGATACAGGACAAATGCAAGAAGTGGATGTCATGTATCCTACAGCACCTAAGAAAGATGTAGAAGGTGCCGAGAAGAAAGTGTTGCAGTTTTTAAATAAATATCCGATTGAATTAATTGCGATTGGGAATGGAACAGCTTCACGTGAGACAGAACAGTTTATTGCTGATGTGATTCAGAAGCATAATCTAGATGTCGCTTATTTAATTGTAAATGAAGCGGGCGCGAGTGTTTATTCTGCATCAAAATTAGCTCGGGAAGAGTTTCCTGACTTACAAGTTGAAGAACGTTCTGCCGTATCCATTGCACGACGTGTACAGGATCCGTTAAGCGAGCTTGTTAAAATTGATCCCAAATCGATCGGTGTAGGACAGTATCAACACGACGTTAGTCAGAAGAAGTTGGCAAACTCCTTGCAATTTGTTGTTGAAACAGCAGTAAACCAAGTAGGTGTTAACGTTAATACAGCGTCATCTTCCTTGCTTCAATATATTTCAGGCTTAAATAAAACGGTTGCTAATAATATTGTTGCTTATCGTGAAGAAAACGGACGTTTTTCAGATCGCAAACAAATCAAGAGAGTTCCGCGTCTGGGTGATAAAACATATGAACAAGCGATTGGTTTCTTAAGAATTTTGGACGGTAATCAGCCGCTTGACCGCACATCCATTCACCCTGAAAGCTATGATGTGACAAAACAACTATTAACTAATATTGATATGACGGTAGAAGCGATTGGAACAGAAGAGATTCGTCAAACATTAGGCGAGAAGTCATTGGAACAATTAGGTGAAGGGCTGGATGTCGGTCGTTTAACACTACAAGATATTGTAGAAGATTTGAAGAAGCCAAACCGCGACCCACGTGATGAACTGCCAAAACCTTTATTGAAAACGAATGTTTTATCCATGGAAGACTTAGAACAAGGAATGGAATTGCAAGGAACAGTTCGGAATGTTGTGGATTTCGGTGCATTTGTAGATATTGGCGTGAAACAAGATGGATTAGTACATGTATCAAAACTATCCAATCAGTTTGTCCGTAATCCGTTAGATGTGGTAGCGGTCGGTGATATCGTCACTGTATGGATTGAAGAAGTCGATGAGAAACGTCAACGTATTGCATTGACAATGATTCCAATGACAAGTTAATTTGAGTGGACCTGCGAACATGAGGATGTTCGCAGGTTTATTCTATATCGAGTTTGTAATAGTACCAACATTGATTGAGTGTCACTACTTGCCGTTTATTTTTATTGGCGAAAGCACGTTGTAATTGTAGTTGTAACCAATTAGGCATAAACATCACCTACAATCGTTTTTATCATATTGTATGTAAGTCATATCAAAATGCTAATTTAAGAAAAGAGTGATTTTCATTGGACGAACATAGATTGCAACAGTTAGCAGTTGATTTATCTAAGCGCTATTTTCAAAAACCATTCAAAGACCACATTATCTTTAACAGACGACTCCGAACGACAGGTGGACGTTATGTTCCTAAGACTCGTACAATCGAAATTAATCCCAAGTACTTAGAGGAGCTAGGGGAAGATGCATTGATTGGTATTATTAAACATGAGCTGTGCCATTATCACCTACATATTGAAGGCAAACCATTTCATCATCGTAGTCACGAATTCCGTGAGCTAATGAAACAAACAGATTCGCCGCGCTTTTGTGAGCAGCTTCCATCAGAAGTGAGTAAGAGAAGACTAGAGTATAAATGTACAAATTGTTCTTTGATCTTTAAACGTAAGAGACGTGTTAACACACAACAATATCGTTGTGGTAAGTGTGGAGGTCGAATAAAACAATTGGCTTCGGGTGATTGACAAACATTAAATTTAGATGGTACATTATGAAAGCTGTCAAAAGAACAGAGTGAAAGTTCACTTGAAAATATACTATTTTCTATTTAACTAATTGACAGGAAAATAAAGATGTTATATGATACTAAATGTCGCTGAAAAACGTCAGCGTTTTACACCATGAAATAGCAACATTGAAAACGAAATAAAATGTAAAAAAACACTTTACATGGATGGCGAAACAATTTATAATAATTTCTGCATTGAGCCAATTCACACTTTGAAAACATTCCAGCGTAGCTCAGAGGTAGAGCAATCGGCTGTTAACCGATTGGTCGCAGGTTCGAATCCTGCCGCTGGAGCCATGGAGAAGTACCCAAGTGGCTGAAGGGACACCCCTGCTAAGGGTGCAGGTCGCGTAAGCGGCGCGAGGGTTCAAATCCCTCCTTCTCCGCCATTTTATTTAATGGCCCGTTGGTCAAGTGGTTAAGACACTGCCCTTTCACGGCAGTAACACGGGTTCGAATCCCGTACGGGTCACTTGGTCCGGTAGTTCAGTTGGTTAGAATGCCTGCCTGTCACGCAGGAGGTCGCGGGTTCGAGTCCCGTCCGGACCGCCATTTTTATTAAGTTGGGCCATGGCCAAGCGGTAAGGCAACGGCTTTTGGTGCCGTCATGCGTAGGTTCGAATCCTACTGGCCCAGCCAATATTTCTCACAATTCAATAGATGAAATTAAGTCTTTTTTTATGTCTTTTAATCAATAGATTAATTTTATAGAATAAAGGTAGCGTCATTCTAAGAGGGTCTATTGAACTTTCTAAGCTCATCACTCGCGGCCGTGGCGGAACGGCAGACGCGCTAGGTTGAGGGCCTAGTGGGGTTTTCCCCGTGGAGGTTCAAATCCTCTCGGCCGCACCATTCAACAAACTTAATTTTACTCTTGCAATCATTAGTTATATTTGATATTATAGTGGTTGTCGCAATAAGCGCCCGTAGCTCAATTGGATAGAGCGTTTGACTACGGATCAAGAGGCTAGGGGTTCGACTCCTCTCGGGCGCACCATTTATCGACAATAGATTATGCGGGTGTAGTTTAATGGTAAAACCTCAGCCTTCCAAGCTGATGTTGTGGGTTCGATTCCCATCACCCGCTCCATATATGGGCCTGTAGCTCAGTTCGGTTAGAGCGCACGCCTGATAAGCGTGAGGTCGGTGGTTCAAGTCCACTCAGGCCCACCATATAAATACATCGAACCTTGAAAACTAAACAAAATAGCCTGTCGTCAATTCGTTTTTCTTCTTATGTCTTAATAGGAAGAAAGCGGAGACGAAATTAAAGAAACAATAAGCCAAATCAAACACTTTAAATGGAGAGTTTGATCCTGGCTCAGGACGAACGCTGGCGGCGTGCCTAATACATGCAAGTCGAGCGCGGGAAGCGAGCTGAAGCCCTTCGGGGTGGACGCTCGTGGAACGAGCGGCGGACGGGTGAGTAACACGTGGGCAACCTACCTGTGAGACGGGGATAACTCCGGGAAACCGGGGCTAATACCGGATAACGCATCGAACCGCATGGTTCGATGATCAAAGATGGCTTCTTGCTATCACTCACAGATGGGCCCGCGGCGCATTAGTTAGTTGGTGAGGTAACGGCTCACCAAGGCGACGATGCGTAGCCGACCTGAGAGGGTGATCGGCCACACTGGGACTGAGACACGGCCCAGACTCCTACGGGAGGCAGCAGTAGGGAATCATCCGCAATGGACGCAAGTCTGACGGTGCAACGCCGCGTGAGCGATGAAGGTCTTCGGATCGTAAAGCTCTGTTGTGAGGGAAGAACAAGTGCCGTTCGAATAGGGCGGCACCTTGACGGTACCTCACCAGAAAGCCC
>NZ_JAUSTQ010000003.1 GCF_030812915.1 Alkalibacillus salilacus | reverse complement strand
TTTACCCATAAGAAAAACACCTCCTAAATTGTCGATTACTACCAAATACGACATAGGGGGTGTTTTTTCCTGTCTCAAATTATTGGGTCACTCTAGTAATGACTTACCTGAAAAGGGAGCTTTATTTAGATCTTCACACGCCATTTTATAATCCCGGCTTCACGAGCTGAATTGAAAATGATGACCACAATTGGTCCGATAAAGAATCCGAGGACACCTATTAACTGTAGCCCAATATACATAGCGATGAGCGTTGGTAATGGTTTCAAACCGATATGGTGTCCCATCACTTTAGGTTCAATAGTACGTCGGATTGCGAGCAATACAATCGCTAAAACCCCAAGTTGAATCCCCATTAGTGTATCACCAGCTAGGAACATATATATGGACCAAGGCGCTAAGATTATAATGGACCCTATGATTGGTATGAGGTCTACAGCCCAAATAATAATTGACATCAAAAGCGCAATTTCAGGAGTTATAAAGATTAACGCAACGAGTGTAACGGAAAAGATAATTAAACTGACTAAAAATTGGGCTTTAAAGAAGCCAAGAAGTACATAGGCCAGTCGGTTATTCATAAATTTAAACTTTTCTTGAGTTTCGTCTGTCATCAAGTTATACATTTTCGTTCTCAGGGTAGGTAAATCTAACATGAATAAGAAAAGTGCAATAAGATAGACAATAAAACTGATTAAGAAGTCAGGTATATTTAGGATGAATTGTGCTACCTGATCTATTTCAACATAACCCATGATTTGTTGCTCTAAGGATTGTAAATGCTGAATCGAAGTTTGTTCAACCTCTTGAACAAATTGGTTAGGCCAATCCTCTGTAAATGCATTAATATTATCCTGCATATCAATCAACATATCTTCAACTTCTTCGATATATTCAGGGGCGTTTTCAGTTAGTTTCACGACTTGACCAATTGTCTTTGTAACCGTATATGTACCAATTGTCGCAATGACAGTTAAGAATATAAAGAAAACAATTGTAACCGCCATCGTTCGTTTTAAATTCAATCGATTCATGAACCAGCTCACGCCAGGATTTAATAAAAGAGCTGTAAAAAGAGCTAATATAAGTGGAATTGAAATCGGTAAAATAAAGTAACCGACGATGATCGCTATGATAGCTAAGAAGATCAACGTCCACTGTTTTTTAGATAAATATTTAAACAATGGGGAAAGTGTCTCCTTTCATACATTTATAGAATGATTATAACATAGTTAAGTAGAAATTATGCTTATTTGACTTAAAATTCTGATTATTGAAGCCATTTGAATAAAAATGGAGACCTATGAGGGAAAGGTGACCAAGTAGATTACTTGGTCACCTTTTTAATACTACTGTTGTGATTGTTCTTCTTTGAACTGTTGTAAATCTTGTTCAACTTTGCTTAAAACTCGTTCACTGCGGTCAATGACGTTATTAGGAAAATCTTCATCACCGTATTCTACCCCGTGTGGATAATAATGCTTTCCAAGGAGTGGTGGTAGTAGCTGAATTAATGCAGTTCCTTTGTCAACATCACCTTCAATAGCGATTCCACGCAATCTTAGATAATAAGTAATATTTTTTTCAGGTGATTCAATCTTCAAATCATATGTGGCACGTTCATAATCCCATTGACCAGCAAGAACGAAGCCGTTTTGTTCTAAAACATGGGTTAACGGTTGCTGTTTAACAACAGTCTCATCAATTGAGAACTTTGTAATTTCCATTATGGTCACCTCTTCTAAATTCTTCTCATCAAATTCATCATATTATGAAATCATCAATTTATCAATTATTAATCCCTAAATTCCATTGAGTTGTAACAATTTTATCAATTCGTGTGGTTCTTTATGAACTCAATTAGGTTGTATATCGTAATATACCATAAAGAAAATATAAGGAGGTAACTGTATGTCATCGGTTCATTTACCACCAGAACTGCACCAATTTAAACAATTTGTAGAAACAAGACCAGAGCTTATAAATTTAGTTCGACAAGGACATTATACTTGGCAAACATTGTTTAATTTATGGAAAGAAAGAGGGGAAGAAGCAAGCTTTTGGGAACAGTTTGGCGCCTCAAAAACACAGACACGTCAAAGTAATAGTGATTATTTACAAAATGTCTTAAAAAAGATCTCAGAAATTGATATTGACCAAGTTGAAAAGAATGTAAATCAATTGATGGGAGCTTTAGCTCAAATTGAACACTTATCAGATCAATTTAAACAAATGAAGAAAGGCCCGGATAAAAAACGATTTCCATTTTAAAGGATATTGGTTTTTCTGAATAATATTTGTTATGATGACGGTATGGAGGTGTGTAGATGTTAGCGAATATGGAAGTTATAGAAGTATTAGAACAAGCAGAAAAGCTTGGTGATATGATTAAGCAATCGGAAGACTATGAGATATATCAGCAACATAAACAACAATTGTATGATGACCCTGAGGCACAAAGACTCATGAATAACTTTCAACAAATGAAAGATGATTATGAAGATGTGCAACGATTTGGCCGTTATCATCCAGATTACACTAAGATTATGAAAGAAATTCGAGAAGTAAAACGTGATTTGGATATGCATGATACAGTGGCAGAGTTCAAACAAAAAGAGACGCAATTACAATCATTTTTAGATGATGTATCAGAAATTGTAGCTGGAGCTGTAAGTCCGAATATTAAAGCTCCACGTGATGGTGTTGCATTGAAAGATACCGGAGATGGTTGTGGTTGTGGCAGTGGCGGTGAATGCGGCTGTGAAGCCTCTTAGTTGAAATGGGGGAATCTTGATTGTTCACAAAGCGACAGGGTTTAATCATCTGGTTTAAACATATTAAGCAAGCTAAAAAATTACGTCGTTATGGTCATTTAATCTATACGTCAAAACGTATGAAATATGCTGTGTTATATGTGAACCAAGAAGATTTAGAAGATATAGAGGAAGAGTTAAATGAATTATCTTTTGTAAAATATGTTGATCGTTCTCATAAACCAGATATAGATACGGCTTATCAAGGGATGTTGAATAAAACACATGACCTTGAAGCTGAAATGGAAAGTTACTATAAAAGTGGGTGATTGTACTAACAATCACCCTTTTTTTGTATTTTATTCTTTCAAAGTCCGTTGTTGATATTGTGATCCGCTTTCGGTGGACGCTTTTACCCATAGGGCACAAGTGCAACATCTGTTCAATCTCACTACGTTCGTTTTTCACAGTGTTTTCTATGCAGGGGCACGGCTCGAGCCAGGTAACTACATCGAATAAGCTTCTTTGGAACTTGCACCGAGGAAGCCTACTTCGAAGCGTTACTCGAAGACGCAGGTGCATCCCTCGGCCACTAAAGGAACTTCGGCTAAGTGCCGGACGTCAATCACAAACGCCGAAGTGATCCACATCCTGTGGCCCTCTGGGGGTCTCGAGACTCGTGCTATTCCCATGACGACCTGGACGGTCTAATGTCGACGTTGGTCACAGGACGTGACCGCTTTTAGTCGACCTGGAGTCGCCACCTTCGCTTCTCACAATTCAACAACTAAGTGCTAAACTGTACAATAAACTTCACTAAATTTTAACATTGTCTTGTATTTAAATCGGTGGTAGTAAGTGGTTTAATCTGAAGACAGCGATGAGCTGTTGAAAGAATAAAGATTCATCATGATATCTGGTTGAAGGTGGTACATCAAATTCTATTAGATTGACTCCGACTTTTTCTGCGGCTTCATTAAATGCTTTGTATCGAGTGTGGCTTTGACCTTCTTGAGGCTTTGGCATACCTTCTAAGCACAGGTATATCGGCAAGAATTGACCTTGACTTGTGGGTTTCATAATAGCGGCAAACGAAACCATATCTTGGCCATCTTTATTAGTGTGTAGCACCAATAAGTGTTGAACACGATGAGGCATTTCATTAATCAGAGTGATTAATTCATAAACATCACCATATCCTTCACCTAGTTTTATAATATGTTGTGTCAATTTTCGGTTCCTCCTTTTGATACATGTTTAATGTAGCATGTTGTCTTTGTTTTGTGAAATCATAGTCTGATTCAGTCGAATTTGGTAAAATGAACGTTATACACTGGATGAAGTCGAAAGCTACAGGTGATCGTAAACATGCGAACAATCATGAGTATAATAGTATTTTTAACAGTGACAAGTGTATTGTTAGGCGTCTATCACTGGTCGTCATATCAAGACTCTACTTCTGAAAAAAACTTAGCCATTGATGAAACAGTGAGGGTGACAGAGTCTAATGAAACCTTGATGATTGAACATCAAATGGACTCTTTACCAAAAATGCAAATCCCTTTAAGTGTTCCAAGCCAGGCTGATGATTTATCATGTCTAGAAGAAGAATGTCAGATCGAGAATGGTGAGTTGAATGTCGAATCACCAGGAGCTTATACTTTAGAATATCAAATTTCAAAAACAACGATTGTTCCATCTGTTTATTACATAAATGATTGGCTCGTAAAATTAGACCCAGAACAACGTGATCAAAAATCGCGAAATTTCCGAATGACATTATCAGGGAAGAAACAAGGGCAATGGCATAGTATCAGACCGCCTGTGCTTGATAGCGAGCGAAATAATATACATTATTATGAATGGCAATTTGAAGATTCCGTAGAGCCACCGTTAATCAAATTGAAAGAGCCTTTGAATTATCAAGAACGATTGAACCGTTTAAATATCATATCAAATGAGCCCATTTCACAGAAAAAATTACAAACCTTACAAAAGACATTTAATCAATCGCATGATCAACTGTTAATTGTTAATTCTAATTTAGAAAAAGTTATTACAGATCACTTAGTTATTGTAAGTAACTTAAATAATTCTACTGAAAAAATGTTTGAAAGTTATTTGCAATCTGTATCAACCAATGTTGAGCGAGATCAACAGGTCATTCAAACATTAACAGATTTGTATTATAAACAAGACGTTGATCACCCACGTGTTAATGCTTTAACAGAAACTTTAACTAATGAAGAACAAAGTAGACTATTTCAGCGACTTATGGATCTAGAAATGCATCAAGGATCGCTCATTCAACTCTTAGATGAATTGTTATCAGATTTATTAGGTTATCAGACGCAATTTTTTGAGTTAAATCATGCAAGTGAGTCATTTATTTCATTGTTTGGTGAGGAAACAAGGCCGTTGTATATCAATGGTGAACAAGTTGACTATGATTTAAAGCGTAAAGATGAACAAGTTTATATGAAGATGAATGATTTTATTTCTGTTTTTGATCTCTATGGCTTTTCTATTGATCAACGACATGAGTGGTTCGTGGAGTCTGATGAAAAAGAGTACCGCTTTTATTCGAATCGCTCTGTTTACATGATTGATCATACACGTTTTCAAGTTGATCAATCAGCTTGGTTTGAAACAGATGAGTCATTTTATGTCAGTATAAGTTTACTAAGTGAAATATTTAATCGAACATTTGAAGAGAATAGTGAAGAGATACGACTTGAATAAAAAAACTTTGTTTAAGTCCGTTGTTGAAATTGTGATCCACTATCGGTGGACGCTTTTACCCATAGGGCACAAGTGCAACATCTGTTCAATCTCACTACGTTCGTTTTTCACAGTGTTTTCTATGCAGGGGCACGGCTCGAGCCAGGTAACTACATCGAATAAGCTTCTTTGGAACTTGCACCGAGGAAGTCTACTTCGAAGCGTTGACTTTCAGACGCAGGTGCATCCCTCGGAAGAAAAGCACTTCCTGCAGGGTCTCGAGACGCGTGCTATTCCCGCAGGAGTCGCCAGCATTGCTCCTCACAATTCAACAACTCTGTGCTTTGTTATTTGAAAATCAACACTTAACTTTAACAGAAAAAAATAAAAAAACGGCTCTTTTTCAACTATTTGAAAAAGAGCCACAATCTCTTTGCATTTAACAAAGAGCACAAAAAGGGAGAGGAGAAACCGGAAGAAGGTCTTATGGGGAATGATAAGACTTCTCCGAATCTAGAACGGATTCCTCAGTTACCGTTCTTGTTATCAGTATGGCCATTTCAAGAAAAGGTATACATTTTTAAGCAAATTTCTGTTGTAACATTGACATTTCGCTATACTTCTATAAAGATATTAATGAGATAAACAATAAAGTTGGTGAGTCCATGCGAGTTATTTCAGGAAAATATAAAGGGAGAAACTTGAAAGCGGTACCGGGGATGAGTACACGTCCAACAACTGATAAAGTCAAAGAGTCTCTATTTCATAGAATGGGTCCATACTTAGATGGTGGGAATGTTTTAGACTTATTTGCAGGAAGTGGAGGTTTAGGGATAGAGGCATTAAGTAGAGGTGCTGATCATGTCGTGTTTGTTGACGCTCAGGGTGCAGCTGTAAAAACGATTCATAAGAATTTAGAAACACTTAAGGTTGACCATGGTTACAATGTGTTTCGTCAGGATGCTTTTCGTGCATTGAAAGCAGCAAGTAAACAAGGCAGACAATTTGATTATGTTTTTCTTGATCCCCCCTATGGGAAAGTATCATTTGACAAATTATTCGAAGCACTTATAGATCATAAAGTGTTAAATGTTGATGCCATGATCATTTGTGAACATGATCCAAATGATAAATTACCAGAAAGCCAAGCTTTATTTGAAAAAGTACATTATGATATGTATAGCAATACAATCGCCGTTACGGTCTATCGTTATGAGAAACAGGAGGATACTAATGTATAAAACAGCCATTTGCCCAGGAAGTTTTGATCCCATTACTAACGGTCATTTAGACATTATTAGAAGAGGATCAGAAGTGTTTGATCATGTTATCGTAGCCGTCTTTAATAATCAATCAAAATCACCTTTATTCTCAATAGAAGAGCGACTTCACTTAATTCGTGAAGCTACCAAAGATCTGAGCAATGTTTCAGTTGATGTTAGTCATGGGTTATTAGTGGATTACGCTAATGAAAAGGATGCGACAGCTATTCTAAGAGGATTACGTGCGGTCAGTGATTTTGAATACGAAATGCAAATAACTTCAATGAACCGTCATTTAAATGAGGAAGTAGAGACTTTGTTTATGATGACCAATAACAAGTATTCATTTTTAAGTTCAAGTATGGTGAAAGAAGCTGCTCGATACCACTCTGACGTATCAGAACTTGTACCAGAACCTGTTGAAAAAGCGCTAATCGAGAAATATAAAGCTTAATCAATGACCCAACGTCATGAAGTACGTTGGGTCGTATTTTTTATAATCAACCAGACTGTCACCAATATAGTTAAACTAGTGATGAAGGGACCAAGTGTTTGGATGTCGTTCAAGAGGTTAATGACCCAGTGATCTGCTGTTTTAGAGGTGTCAACTGGAACGTCTTGCGGATTAGATGTTTGACGTTCTAAATAAACAGGTTGGTATAAGAGGAATACAAGTATAACAGCCCATACCATATGTAATAAACGTCCAATCAGGTAGGGTTTGTAACGGATTTCAGTGTTTGCAATGATACTGGCAACTTGTGAATGGATGGATAGTCCATTGAAAGCTAGTAACAAACTAACAAAGATGACTTGTACAAATAAAGTGGCTTGATCTGTTTGTGCAACCATTTGTGCCCCTAATGTAATTTCAAATATTCCACTTATGATAGGAAGTGCTAATTCTCCAGGTTGAGAAATAAATTGAAGCCCTTTTTCTAAAATAGAACTTAGCCATTCTGAAACACCAGATAAAAACAGCAATTTATTAATCACAGAAAAAAGTATTATAAAACCGCCAATCATAACTAATGTTTTGACTGAAGAATATACAGCATCTCCAAGATGTTGTCCGAGTGGTTTTTGTTGCTGTGGTTGTGGAGTGGATAACGTGTGTTTAATTTTTTCTCCAAGTGATGACGAGGAATAGTGATTGGTTTTCTCATTTCTAGTGTCCGAATTTCGGTAATAAAAACGCATGCACACACCTACTAATAGACTGGCTCCGTAATGACTAATCGCAATAAGCCATCCCAATGTTGGGTTATGAAAAAAGCCTATTGCAACTGCACCAAAGATAAATAAAGGGTTGGAAGCATTCGTAAAAGCAATTAATCTTTCTGCTTCTATAGTCGATATGGCTTTTTCTTCATATAAACGCGTAGCAATTTTGGCTCCGGATGGATAACCGCTTACAAGTCCCATTGCAATAGCAACACCACCAGCACCTGGTAAGTTAAACAGAGGGCGCATGAGTGGTTCTAATAATATTCCAATTAGTCTAACGACACCAAAGGCTAGTAATAATTCTGCTATGATAAAAAAAGGAAGTAATGATGGGAACACAATTTCAGTCCATAACGTAAGTCCTCGAATGGAAGCTTCGTATGTTTGATCTGGGAAAATAATCATAGTAATTGCAAAGAATAATACAATCAAGGCATAATAGAATGTGGCAAATTTGAACAAGTTTGTTGCCTCCTTGCAGTCTAACTGTACGAATAAGTTGGAGCATAGTAAAATATGCATTAATAGAGCACTTGTAAATGTGGCTTGTCTATATATATGCTATGGGCTTATTATCTAGAAGAGGTGTTAGAATGACACGACCAACGATTGGTTTAGCATTAGGTTCTGGCGGGGCGAGGGGTTTCTCTCATCTCGGTGTCATAAAGAAATTAACAGAGCATGAGATTCCTATCGATTATATTGCTGGAAGTAGTATGGGCGCCTTAATAGGAGCTTTTTATGCTGCAGGACAAGATGTTGATGACTTATATAAATTGGCTTTAACATTTAAACGCAAATATTTCATGGATGTTTCAGTACCTAGAATGGGATTGTTACAAGGAGAAAGAATCAAATCGTATATTCGTTTATTTACATATGAAAAGAATATTGAAGAATTCACAACTCCGATGTCGATTGTGGCAACAGATTTATATACAGGAGACAAAGTAGTTTTTCGTGATGGGGATGCGGCATCTGCTGTACGAGCGAGCATTTCGATTCCAGGGGTTTTTGTTCCAGAAAAGATAAATGATCAATTTCTAGTTGACGGTGGGGTTATTGACCGTGTTCCTATTTCAGTTGTTCGTGATATGGGGGCAGATATTGTCATAGCCGTGGATTGCTCTAAATTTGAAGCAAATGATGACATTCAATCAATTTATGATGTCATCATGCAAAGTATTGATATTATGCAAGATGATATCACAGACCATATGATGATTGATGCAGATGTTGTCATGCGACCAGAAGTTTATCAGTTTAGTTCTCGGAATTATTCAAACACTGCAGAAATCTTACAAAAAGGAGAAGAAGAAGCGGGAAGACGGATAGCAGAAATTCAAACGTTAGTGAAAGGTTGGAACCAATAAATGATGGGATTTAATAGAAAACATTTAGTAATTTTAGTCTTAACTATTGCAATTGCCGCGTTTCTTTCGTTTTATAAGTTGGACTATTATATATATCAACCAGGTGATACGACATCATTGACCGATGTTGTTGAAATCGAAGGAACAGAAAGAAGTGAAGGGCAATTTAATTTAGTGACAGTACGTGGTGGTCAAGCGACACCTATATATTATGGGTGGGCTATGTTACAAGATCATTATGACATCGTTGATCTTGAAGAAGTGCGCCCAGAAGGTATTAGTCAAGAAGAATACATGGAAACTCAACTGCATTATATGGAGAATTCTCAAGAAGCGGCGACAGTCGTTGCTTATGAAGCGGCAGACGCTGATATCACAATTGATTATAATGGTACATTTGTAGCTGGTGTCTTGTCTGATATGCCTGCAAGTGATGTGATCGAACCAGGAGATGAAATTATCGCTATCAATGGTCAAGCAATTGAGTCAACAAACGATATAATTGAACGAACATCATCTTTTGATATGGGAGATACCATAGATGTAACCCTATTAAGAGAAGAGGAGGAAATGAACGTCAGTGTAGAACTGGCTCCGTTACCTCAAGAGCCTGAACGACCAGGAATGGGTGTTTCACTTGTGACAGACCGAGATGTGTCTGTGGAACCAGAAGTTGAGTATGATAGTGGTCAAATCGGAGGGCCAAGTGCTGGGCTGATGTTTGCTTTAGAAGTTTATAATCGATTGACGGATGAAGACCTAACCAATGGATTAAATATCGTTGGCACGGGTGAAATAGATTACAATGGTCAAGTCGGTCCGATTGGTGGTATTGATAAGAAAATTGTTGCCGCGGAGGAAGACAGTGCTGATTTATTTTTCGCTGCTAATGAAAATGGTCGTGAAGGATCAAATTATGAAGTAGCTCAAAAGACGGCAGAAGAAATAGATGCGTCGTTTGAAGTTGTGCCAGTTGATACTTTCCAAGACGCTGTTGAATATTTAGAATCTATGGAAAACTAGAGAACAGGTCATTAAATAAACTCGAACGATTTCTCTTTCTTGAATCGTTCGAGTTTTATTTTAAATAAGTATTATTCACTTAAGTATGATTGGACCTTTAATTTCCTGCCGCTTTAATGAATATCTTTTTTGAGGAGGTATAGGACTATAATAGGCATCAGTTGCACGTTCTTCTATGTTCAAGAGTGGATCGCTTAATTGCTGAAGATTTGTTATGAGTGGAACGTCTAATGATTTTTTGCGTAGATTGATCCATTCTCGACCTCTTGAACTCATGCCAAGTAAACGTATATAAGGTGGTTCCTTTCGTTCTTTGTATTGATCGACTTCTGTTTTAGTTGTGTTTGTTAATAAATGAACGAACATTCTTTGTAGGCGTGTCCATGTATAACGTTTCGTTTTTAATAGTTCCATCCACTCTTGAAAATTATTTGCCTGGTTAACTGTTTGTTTAAGACGAAATTCCAAGCCTTCAATCATACCGTGAATATGACGTAATTGTTCATGAGAATGCGTTTGAACAAGTAATTGTAGGTATGAAAAATATAATTCCCATTCATGCCATAATCCGCTTGCCTGTTGGTAGTTAATTAATTGTTTAATCGTCTCTTCAGGTAATGCCTTTCTTGATAAATCGGATAATTCTCCCGCGTTAAATAGGTCCTTACGAATGCTTGTTGCCGAAGCGATAGAGTAATCAATCGTTTCATCATGATAATGACTTTTAGTACGAGTGATCGTTTCGGGTTGAATATAACTGTTTAGATGACGTAATGCTTTGACATAGCTGAATCCAAGAATGTTATTCGGTTGACCTAAATCAAGCTTACCATCGCGTAAACCAATTGCTTCATAGGCTTTGGTGCTAGCTTGAGGAAATGATTCGCCTTCATTCAAATGGTTTTGTCTGATCTCATTGAACAGGTCTTCATGTGCATTAAAATAATCGTAATTCTTAGTGAATTCCGTAATATCTCCGGATTCACTTCCGAAGCATAGGTAATCGACACCTAATGCATTTAGGATTGAGACGGCCCCATAAGCAAAAAGGTCAGCATATTGGACGGCATAGATAAACGGGAGCTCGACTACAATATCAACGCCGTGCTCAAGGGCTGCTTGGGTGCGAGAGAATTTATCAATAATTGCTGGTTCTCCACGTTGTAAGAAAGAACTACTCATAACCGCAACAGTAACTTCTGCATTTGTTTTTGTACGAGAAGCTTCCTGATGGTATAAATGTCCATTATGAAACGGGTTATATTCAACGATCAGGCCACATGCTTTCATTTAAACTCATCCTTTTTATTATCATTAAGTCTATCGTAGAAATAAATCGCTTAAAAAACAAGGGAGATATGGTATGATGAATATAAATAATAAGAATATGTATGATTTATGATGGTGTTAAGAAAAAATATTGACAAAAGGCTGAATACCTTTTAAAATAACTCTTGTTGCCTTGAGGTGATTATAATGAATATTGCATTACAAAAAATTGCGGCACATACGCCGTACACGATCACGGAAACGGTTGATGTTAGTGATTTAGAGGATCTCGATAATGATATTCGCCGGATTGGAACAGTCGATGTCACGATTGAAGCGACGCTAAATCAAGGTATTTATACATTTCGGATAAATGTTGCTGGTGAAATGATCTTGCCATGTGCAAGAACATTAGTTGATGTGCCTTATCCTTTTGCGGTTGAAGCATATGAACAATTCACTCAAGTGGAATATAAAGCCTCTAAAGATGAAGAAATCTTTTTCGTTGACCGTGAAGTCCTTGACTTAACGCCTTATATCAAGGAAAATATTTTATTGGAAGTCCCCATTCGTGTTTTTAGTGAAGATACTAAAATCGAGGATGTTATTGATGAGCAAGAAGGATTTACAGTTCTAGGTGAAGATGAATACTTAGAGCAAGAAGCGATACAGCAAGAAAAATTCAAGCAAGAAAAGCAATCAGAACAACAAAAGAAAGTAGATCCTAGACTCTCATCCCTAAAACAATATTTTGAAGATGATGAATAATTCAATCGATCCTAAAACGGACTGATTAATGATTTAAGGAGGTGTAGAACATGGCAGTACCTAAGCGCAAAACTTCAAGTAAAGTGAAACGCCAACGTCGTACGCACAAAAAACTACATTTACCAGGTATGGTAGAATGCCAAAATTGTGGTGAATATGCAAAACCTCACCACGTATGTGCAGAATGTGGTCATTACAACGGAAAAGAGGTTGTTGAGAAATAAATCAACATCCCATTAACTAATTAAGATGTCTCAACAAGAGGCATCTTTTTTATTAACTAATCTCATCATGTAGGTGAATATAATGGAAAATTTAATCAATGTGGATTACAGTGAAGCCTTTAATGTGACAACCATCACGTTAAATCGACCAGAAAAGCGTAATGCTTTATCATCACAAATGATTCAACAATTGCATCAAGCTATTGACCAGCTACATAACAATCCACATACAAAACTAGTGATCATTAAAGGTGCAGGAGAAGCTTTTTGTGCAGGTGGTGATTTATCTGAATTTCACGGTGATTTAACGCAACCAGAAGCTCTTGCCATGTTAGAGCCGATGAAATCTGTTCTATGGAAGTTAACAACATTATCTGTTCCAACGGTGGCGTGGATGAATGGACTAGCTCGAGGTGGCGGTATGGAGCTTGCGAGTGCTTGTGATTTTCGCTTTGTTCAGTCAGGGAGCAATTATGGGTTCACACAAGGTCAACTTGGTATTTCAACTGGTTGGGGTGGTGGCACTTTACTATATGAGCGAATTCATAATCAAGATGCCTATTATTGGTTAGTAAAGGCCGATGTTCGCGAAGCTGATCAATTAATTGCCATTCGTTTTGCTCAAGGAGTATTTTCATATAATGATTATATTTGGGAAAGTGGGCTTATAACACCCTTTCTTAATCGTGACATTGAACAATTAATACATTGGAAGCAACAATGGTTGCAACAATTTGATTTACAAATGTTAAAAACTCGTATGGATGATGAAGTTGAATCTTGTAGTTATTTGTGGGTTAGCGAAGCTCATCATCAAGCGGTTGCTCAATTTTTTAATCGAAAATAAATTCACTAGTCTATCTAATCTTCTAGATGCATACCTTACTAGTAATGATTGCTAGTAAAGGAGGGATAGACGTGACGACAAGACAAGATGCATGGACTAAAGATGAAGATTTATTATTGGCTGAAACGGTTATTCGCTACATAAGAGAAGGAAAAACTCAAATGAAAGCATTTCAGTCAGTGGGGGAAAAGCTCAATCGAACTGCTCAAGCTTGTGGCTTTCGTTGGAATGCTAATTTAAGAAAACATTATGATCAGGCGATTGAACTTGCTAAGAAAGATCGAAAACAGTTGGGAAGACAACGATTACAAACTTTTAAAGAAGAGATTCCCAAACAAGAAATTGAACGATTTGATGATTTGATTGCTCAACTCAAACGGTTAAAAGAAGAATATGGTGAGTTTGAACAACCAGATAAAGTTGAAAAATTACAAGAGCAATTGGAAGCCTACCACACATGTTTGTCACAAATTCATAATTTAACACAACCATTTGTAAATGGTTATAAAACAGATTGATTAAAGTGAAAAGCACCTCAGCCCAGTATGAACAGGGGTTGAGGTGCTTTTTATATTACTCACTACCTTTTTCGCTGACGCCTTCAGGTAACCAAATGAAAGGATTTTCACCGAAATCACGTTGTAATTCATAAGTAGCGGGTTGAAAACCTTGTTTTTCCCAGAAACCATGAGAATTAATGCGAGCGTTAGTTTTGATCGGTAAATTAAAACTTTTGGCAAAGTCTACTAACTGTTTGCCAAATCCACGATTTCTAAAGCTGTTTAAGACTTCTAATTTCCATAGTTGCAGGAAATCTTGTTGTGGTTCGAAGTAATAGTCATATTTTGCATTAACACGATACAAGCTCATACGAGCCACGAGTTCATCTCCATAATATATACCGTAAAATGGTGATTCGCTGTTGTTTTCTATCATGTTGTTTTCTAAGTCTTCTAGCATCGATAATTCTTGAATACCGTATGCTTTGAATTTTTTAAACTCTTCTAACGTTCTAAAATTTATTAATAAGGGTTCTACTTTCGTTGGCATGATTCGGACCTCCTTACGTTTTCTGATACTTATTATAGTACAATCACACACTAATGAAAACGATTGTCCTCAGAAATTCCATCCCTAATCGTTATATTTTTTGCTAAAATAAGAACTAAAGGTATGATAGGGAATAGGTGAATAGTGATGTCAGTTGGTGTAATTGGTATTGGTGCAGTAGGTTTATTTGTCGCACATGAATTAAGTCAAATGCGATATTCGGTCACTTGTTATGTGAAGCGTGAGGACCAAAAGGCTACGTTAGAACGTGAAGGTATACAGAAAGATGATCAAACACCAGTTTATCCGAATGTTCAAATGATTCATTCACTACAAGCACATGATTGGCTATTTGTATGTACGAAACAAACAGATTTAGACAATGTTGTTAAACAGATTGATCAAACGAATGATAAAATCAACCGTGTTGTGTTTTTACAGAATGGCCTTGGACATGTTGAGAAAATCAAAGATTTAAAGGGCTTGCAAAAGTTTATCGGTGTTTTGGAGCATGGTGTTAAGCGTGTGAATGATCACCATGTATTACATACAGGAAGAGGTCTTATAAGACTGGCTCCTCTTAATCATACGAAAACGTCTAGTTTAAATCACCTTAATCATGATCATTTCCCTATCATTATAGAGGATTCATTACAAAAAACATTAGAAGAGAAACTTGTCATCAATAGCGTCATAAACCCATTAACTGCTATTTACGGTGTTAAAAATGGTACAATATTAGAAGTGGATCGTTTACGACGATTAGCCCATCAATTGCTATTAGAAGCAACTGAGATATTAGAGTTAGATGATCGGGTTATGTGGGGTCGAGTTGAGTCAGTATGCCGTAACACAAGTGAAAATACGTCTTCGATGTTAGCCGACATTAATCGTGGCAGACAAACAGAAATAGATTATATGAATGGTTACCTTGTTCGGATAGCTCTTGAAAAATGCCCGACTCATGAATTGATATATCAAATGATAAAGGTGAAAGAATGTTTAAGTGAGGTGTAGATGGTGGCGTATTTTGGAACGATCATTGCAGTGTTGTCTACCGTTCCATTCTTAACCTTTTTTATTCTATTTCTTCTGTTTAGGAAATGGACAGGACAAGCAACACGGTCGACAAAACGAGCTGCCGATTATTCTACTGTGTTATTCCTTATTGCTGTCATTGCTTTATTAGATTACATATTTAATATGATTCCTTTTTGGGAAACATTGTTAGCTTATATCATTACTTTTGCTATTGTCTTAACCATTCAATGGCGGCGAGAAGAGGAAATAGTGATTATTCGAGCGGTTCGTTTTGTTTGGCGCTTAAGTTTTGTTATGTTAACAGTAGCTTATCTTTTGTTAGTGCCTATGGCTATCTTAATAAAATTATAATTGAATCGAAAATATAGATGTGTAATTAAAGGAAGGTATCATGATGGATGTACAATCAATAAATTTAGATCAATCTAAATTAATGCAAGATTATCGAGACAGAAAAGAATCAATTTATCAGCATTTTTACTATGATCCGTTTCAAATTAATCACTTCAAACGTCGTCAAGACTATATAACGAAACAAAAGTATCAGCGTGAGAATTTAGTCGAAATATTAAAGACACAGAACCGAAAATGGGGGATGACGGATCAAGTTGAAAAACACATTGATACCTTATTAAATCCTAATGCTTCTGTTGTGATTGGTGGTCAACAAACAGGGTTGCTATCAGGTCCTTTATATACAATTCACAAGATTGTATCGATTATTATTCAAGCTAAAGAACAACAAGATTATTTAAAACAACCTGTCATTCCTGTTTTTTGGATGGCTGGGGAAGACCATGATTTCTTAGAGGTCGACCATGTTTATACGCTTGCTGAACATGAGTTACATAAAACAAGAATCAATGACCAGACTCCATTCGATGTGAAACTACCACTTTCAAAACGCGAATTACCGAAAGATACACAAGCGTTTGTAGATCGTATCTTTGCATCATTCCAAGAAACTGAGCATACGAAGTCAGTTTATGATTTAGTAAAACAAGCTCTATTATCAAGTGATACCTATGTAGACTTTTTTGCCTGTTTTATTCAGCAGTTATTCCAAGAGGATGGGTTGATCCTGGTTGATGCAGCAGATGACAATTTACGTCGGATGGAAAAAGATTATTTCATCGAAATTGTCGATCATCAACAAGAAATCGCGACTTCTGTTGTTAGTCGTTTGCAAGAATTGTCAAAAGATGATTATCACGTTTCCTTAGATGTAACGGCGTCTGATGCTCATCTATTCTATCATCATGAAGGTGAACGTTTATTGTTAGAAGTTGATAATTCTGGCGATTTCGTGACGAAGGGAGGAGAAATTCGTTTCACCAAAGAATCTCTGAAGGAAATGATCGAATCGTCTCCTGAGAAATTCAGCAACAACGTGGTAACCCGACCACTGATGCAAGAATTTGTATTTCCTGTATTATCATTTGTTGGTGGTCCGGGTGAAATTGCTTATTGGGCAGCTTTAAAAGATGCCTTTGTAGCACTAGATTTGCGGTTGCCAATAGTAACACCACGTTTGTCTTTAACATTAATGAAACGGAATCACCAAACACTTTTAAATGATTATCAAATTGATGTGAAAGATTTGATTAATTATGGGACTTATCAAGACAAGATGAATTGGTTAAAACGTCAAACTCAGTCGCCTATTGACGAAACAGTGAATGAAGTAAAAAAACAGTTCACCCAGGATCATGAGCCACTACAAGATTTGGCGGCATCGATTGGCTCTGATTTACATGATTTAACTAAAACGAATTTAGACCAAATTCAAGAACAAATCAGTTATATAGAAAAACGGTTAGTGCAGGCAGTTAAGGAAAAAAATCAAGTCACGGTTAATCATTTTGATACACTAGATCTATTCTATAGACCAGAGGGTGGTTTGCAAGAGCGAATTTGGAATATAACTTATTGGTTGAATGAAATTGGGTTATCATTACCCCAAGAATTAACCAAGTTGCCAGCTCGTTGGGAACAAGACCATCAACTTGTTTACCTGTAACCACTGAGTCACCACCTGCTACCACTTTTCCACCACACTTAAAAATCCCTGTATAATAAGGATTGAACACGTATAGTTTGAACTATACGTGTATTTTTTTGATAAATTTTTAATATAAGGTGGTGAAAAGTGGAGCGATGTGGTAAACTTGTTGAAAAGGTGGGCGAAGTCTATGTTCATGGGAGAATACCAACACAATATAGACGCAAAGGGACGTATGATTGTTCCGTCCAAGTTTCGTGAAGGACTTGGTCAAACTTTTGTCGTCACGCGCGGGTTAGACAAGTGTTTATTTGCATATCCTATGGACGAGTGGAAGCAATTAGAAGAGAAATTAAAGCAGCTTCCACTAACAAAAAAAGATGCCCGAGCATTCACGCGCTTCTTCTTTTCAGGTGCGGTGGAATGTGAAATTGATAAACAAGGTAGAATTAACATCCCTTCATCACTTCGGTCATATGCCAATTTGGATAAGGAATGTACTGTCATTGGTGTTTCAAACCGGGTTGAGTTATGGGCGAAAGATTCTTGGGATGAATACGTAGAAGGCTCTGAAGATTCATTTAGTGAAATTGCAGAGAATCTACTTGATTTTGATATTTAATGTGACGAAAAGAGGCTAACCCCATGTTTGATCATTATAGTGTGCTAAACGAAGAAACAATCAAAGGACTTAATATTCGTCCTGATGGAATTTATGTGGATTGTACGCTAGGTGGCGCTGGTCATGCCCAACGTATTTGTGAACTTTTAAATAGGGACGGGCGTTTTATAGCTTTTGATCAAGATCAAACTGCTCTAGAGTATGCCCAATCATTATTACAAGGTTATGAAGCTCAAGTGGACTTTATGAATCGAAATTTTGTCACATTAACAGAGACTTTAAATGAATTAGGAATTTCTGAAGTTGATGGTATTTTATTCGATTTAGGCGTATCTTCACCCCAATTGGATGAAGGTGAACGAGGATTTAGTTTTCATAAAGATGCACCATTAGATATGAGAATGGACCAGTCAGAAGACTTAACAGCTTATGAAGTTGTTAATGAGTGGTCTTATGAAAGTCTGGTAAGTATCTTTTTTAAATACGGGGAAGAAAAATTTTCTAAACAAATTGCTAGGCAGATTGAGCGAAAAAGAGAAGAAAAGCCAATCGAAACGACATTAGAATTAGTTGATGTTATCAAAGAAGCAATACCAGCCTTTGCTAGACGTAAAGGTGGTCATCCTGGTAAACGGATATTCCAAGCTATTCGAATTGCTGTGAATGACGAACTAAATGTCTTTCAGGATGCATTGCATCAAGCAGCAAGAAAATTAGCTGTTGGTGGACGTTTAGCTGTTATAACATTTCATTCATTAGAAGATCGGATCTGCAAACAAGCGATGAAGAAATGGAGCTCAGAACCACCGATTCCTAAAGATATTCCGTTGTTACCCGAAGAAGTGCAACCACCGTTTGAAATGGTAACACGTAAACCGATCGTTCCTTCTGAAAGTGAATTGGATGAGAACAGACGCTCTCGATCAGCTAAATTACGTATCGTTGAAAAAGTGACTGAATGGGACGAAAAATATGCACTAGAAGAAAGGAGAAGTTAATCATGGCGCTTGAGGAAGTTAGGTCCTATCACGTTCAAGAACCTGTTCAACCCACAAGAAGACAAGATGATCAACACACCCCACAACAACCACCTGTTAAAAAACCTTGGTTTACAAAAGGTGAGAAAGTCATTTATATTTGTGGCATATTAATAATTGCAGTCATGGCAACGTTTGTTGTGAACTTTTCTTCTTCAGTTGATTCATTGAATCGTGATGTCGAACAATTAGATTCTCAATTAACTGAGGTAAGAACTCAAAATGATTCATTACATGCTGATGTCCAAGAACTTAGTAACCCTAATCGGATCTTAACAATTGCTGAAGAGAATGGATTGAACATTCGTCATGCAGAAGTGAAACAAGCGTCGAGTATGCCATAAGGTGTGATCATCTTGAAGAAGAAACAAATGAATTTAATGTTACTCGGTGTTGTTGTTATTTTTTCATTTTTATTTCTCGTTATTATAGGTCGCTTTTTATACATACAAGCGACGGGAGAAGTTCATAATGTTGATTTGGTTAAATACGGAGAGAATATGCGTGAAACGGAAGAAGTTGTGCCGGCAGAACGTGGTTTGATTTATGATCGTTCGGGCATGGTTTTGGCCGACAATCAACCAGTCTATAATATGTATGCGATCTTAGATGAGTCCTATACCGGGGATTCTTCATCGCCTCTCCATGTTAAAGATGTAGATCGTACGGCTTCTGAACTAGCATCTGTATTAGAAGCAAAAGAGGCTGAAATAAAAGAAATCCTTTCAAAAGGTGTAGAGGAAGACCGGTATCAAATGGAATTCGGTCAAATAGGGAAAGGATTGTCAGAAGATACGTATGAAGAAATAAAATCACTTGATTTACCAGGGATTTATTTCAATGAATCACTCGATCGTTACTATCCAAATGGATTATATGCATCTCAGGTGATTGGCTATACAGGGTATGGCGGAGAAAGTGATGACCAAATTACCGGTGTGTATGGCATTGAAAGGCGATATAATGAAGAATTGACAGGTCAAAACGGTTATGTCAATTATCAACAAGATAGTTATGGTGACCCTATTCGAAATGCTGAGAAAAATGTTCAGGCGCCAGAAGATGGTAATGATTTGCATTTAACAATTGATCAAAAAATCCAGTCCTTTTTAGAAGATGCGATGACAACTGTTGAATCTGAATATAACCCTGAGCGAATTATGGCAGGAGTAATGGATCCTGATACAGGTGAAGTTTTAGCCATGTCAAATCGACCGACTTTTAATCCTAATAATCGAGAAAATATAGAGAATTGGTATAATGATATGATATCTTCTCCATTTGAACCAGGTTCAACAATGAAGATTTTTACAGTTGCATCTGCAATTGAAGAAGGTGTATATAATGGACAAGAAACATATGAGTCTGGTGAATTTAAAATTAATGAACACGGTCGATCTATCCACGATCATGACGTAGATGGTTGGGGGACGATTACTTTTGACGAGGGTGTCCTAAGATCCTCCAACGTGGCTATGGCTGAGCTATTGTGGAATTATATGGGACCAGACGCTTATATGGATTATCTAGAAGCGTTTCACTTCGATCGTAAGACAGGAATCGATATTAATGGTGAACGTATTGGTCGGATTTCATATGGTGGCCCTTGGGAACAAATCACAACAGCATATGGTCAGGGTTCAACCTTTACGCCAATGCAGATTATGAAAGCTGCTACGTCACTGGCCAATGGTGGGGAAATGGTGAAGCCTTATGTTGTTTCCCATATCACAGATTCTGAAACTGGCAAAATGGTTGAGGAGACAGAACGTGAAGTTGTGGGTCAACCGATTAGTCAAGACACAACCGAACAAATGAAAGACTTATTAGGTCGAGTTGTGACAGCAGAAGAAGGAACTGCTGGTGCATTTGAACTTGACCAGTACTCATCATTCGGTAAGACAGGAACTGCTTCTATACCTGACCCGGAAACAGGTCTATATATGAATGGAGGAGGCGATTATGTCTTTTCCTATGTAGGAATGGCTCCTAAGGATGACCCTGAACTGTTAATGTATGTAGCGGTTAAACAACCAGATGTTGAATATCGTTACCAAGGCAGTGAAACGACGTCTTTTATCTATAATACTGTCATGGAAAATAGTTTGAATTACCTTGATGTAACACCTGATCAAAAGAATGTTGATCAAACTAAAAAACAAAGCCTTAACGATGTAATAGGCCAATCAACGGATGAAGCTGTTACAACATTAGAAGAAAAAGGTTTGAATGTTGAAGTTATAGGATCAGGTGAACAAATCGAATCCATGTGGCCAACAGGTAATACAGAGGTCGTAGCTAGTCAAAGAGTGCTGCTTCAAACAAATGGTGAATTAACAATGCCTGATATGACTGGCTGGACTTTACGTGATGCATTAGCCTTCGGAAGGTTAAATGATTTAGAGTTAGATTATTTAGGGACAGGTTTTGTTCAAAAACAAAATATTAAACCAGGAGCATCCTTTGAATCTAATCAAAAATTAGTATTAGAACTATCTGAATCAAACGAGGAAACCGATCAAGGTAATCAAGGTAGTGAAGAAGAAGAATAGATGGTAATCGTAATTCTATACGTTTTGAAATTTTCATTCTAAAACCCAGATGATTTCTATAATAGAAATCATCTGGGTTTTTTAGTAGTAATAAATTAAACTTTTAATTCACAACAGAATTAAGATGATAACAGGAATAAGTGATATATTAATCGTTTCATACATATCATGAGTACAAGCTCATTATTAGATAAAAGGGGTATGAAGATGAAACGAATTTCTTTTGTGACTGTTCGTAAACGACTCGTCATATTGCTGTGTTTGTTAGCTGTCTATTTTTTGATTATGATTGTTAAATTAGCTTATGTTCAATTGGTTTCTAGCCCTGAAATACTAGCAAAGGCAGAAGATTTGTGGAGTCGAGATATACCTTTTCAAGCAGAACGGGGACAGATTATTGACCGTGAGGGTGATGTTCTTGTCGAAAATGAAGTAGCGCCCAGTCTAGTTATTGTACCCCGACAAGTGGAAAATGTGGATGAAGTGGTAAATGAAATATCTCAGATTATTGATATTGAACAAGATAAATTAAGAGACCATGTGACGAAAGATGTATCAGTTGAAGCAATTCACCCTGAAGGCCGTCAATTATCGGATGATCAAGCCGATAAAATTCGTTCTTTAAACTTACCAGGTTTATATTTAGCTGAGGATTCAATTCGCCATTATCCAAATGGTGATGACTTAGCACATGTTTTAGGTTTTACAGGGATCGATAACCAAGGATTAATGGGGCTTGAGGCAAGTTATGATGATGTTTTAAGTGGTGAAACGGGTGCTTTATCATTTTTCTCTGATGCTAAAGGTCGCAGGTTGGAAAATCGATCTAATCGTTATACACCACCGCGCGATGGTGATCACCTTGCCTTAACGATTGATGCAGATGTACAGTCGATTATAGAACGAGAGTTAGATCAAGTGGTAGCTGAATATAATCCAGATGGTGCGATGGCTGTTGTTATGGATCCTTCAAATGGAGAGGTGTTAGCCATGTCAAGTCGTCCTACATTTCATCCGAATAACTATCAATCTGTAGAACCTAGTGTTTATAATCGGAATCTTCCTGTTTTCAGTACATATGAGCCAGGTTCAACATTTAAAATTGTGACTTTGGCAGCTGCATTAGAAGAAAGTGTAGTTGACTTGGAAGAGGACAGTTATCATGATCATGGTCATACTAAAGTGGGGGGAGCTCGTCTTCGTTGTTGGAAAAGTGGAGGTCATGGTGATCAAACATATCTAGAAGTGGTTCAAAATTCGTGTAACCCCGGCTTTGTGAATTTAGGTCAAAAACTGGGTGAAGAGCGTCTGTTTTCATATATTGATACATTCGGATTTGGTGAAAAAACAGGCATTGATTTAGAAGGTGAGAGTAAAGGAATTATATTTGATGAGAGTCAAGTTGGCCCAGTTGAATTAGCGACGACAGCATTTGGGCAAGGTGTTTCTGTTACTCCTATACAACAATTATCTGCGGTATCTGCTGCGATTAATGGAGGATATCTGTATGAACCTCATGTTGTAAAAGGCGTTGTTGATGGTCAAACTGGAGATATGAAAGAAAGTAAAGAACCCACTTTAAAAGATAAAGTCATTTCAGATTCAACTTCTGAAGAGGTGCGAAATGCTTTAGAGCATGTGGTGGCGAAAGGGACAGGTAGAGGTGCTTATGTTAATGGTTACCGAGTAGGAGGTAAAACAGGAACGGCTCAGAAGGTTGGACCAGATGGAAATTACTTAGATAATAATCATATTGTATCTTTTATAGGTTTTGCACCAGCAGATGATCCTGAATTACTTGTTTATATTGCAGTTGATAATCCTAAAGATGTTATTCAATTTGGTGGCGTCGTAGCAAGTCCAATTGCAGGTCGAGTAATTGAAGATTCTTTACGAGAGTTAGACGTTCCAAAAAGAGATGACGGTTTAGCGAAAGATTTCCAATGGCCAGAACAACCTACAGTAGAAGTGCCAGAGCTTATTGGGGAGTCGGTTGATGATCTCTCACGTTATTTAACAAATGTGACACTTGATGTACAAGGTGATGGGGATATTGTCGTTTCACAATCACCAGCTGCAGGTGAAGTGGTTGAATCAGGGTCAACCATACGTGTATTTCTGGGTGAAACAGAAAAAGGCGAAAATTGAGTTCCTCGACTTAGACAGAATTTGTTATAATAGTATAGGTAAACTGTATTAAAGGTAGTGATTATATGAACTTATACGAATTAATTCAATCAACACAAACGATAAATGCTATAGATCGAGAAACCATTCAGAAAATAGATGTTTCAGCTATTGAGATGGACTCTAGACAGGTAAGCAATGGGTCATTATTCATTTGTATGGAAGGTTTGACAGTAGATGGTCACGATTATGC
Source organism: Alkalibacillus salilacus (assembly GCF_030812915.1). GTDB lineage: Bacteria > Bacillota > Bacilli > Bacillales > Alkalibacillaceae > Alkalibacillus > Alkalibacillus salilacus. The sequence goes on along the minus strand of NZ_JAUSTQ010000003.1, from coordinate 278,625 downwards.
TGGAGTAGCTGTCGAACAAGGTGCTAAAGCGATCGTTGCTGAAAAACAGGTGGATGTCGATGTGCCAGTTATATTAGTACCGAGTGCTGTTCATGCCTTAGCGGATTTAGCTAATGCGTTTTATGGCTATCCTAGTGAAGGCATGAACGTTATTGGAATTACTGGGACAAATGGCAAAACAACATTAACGTATTTACTTGATGCGATCTTTTCAGAAGTAGGACAAAAGACTGCTGTAATTGGCACAATAGATATGAAAATAGGAGATAAACGAATACCTGTTGAAAACACAACACCTGATGCCTTATTTTTACATAGACACTTACATTTAATGCGTGAAGAAAATGTTGATACCGTGGTCATGGAAGTATCCTCACATGCTTTAAAACAAGGAAGAGTGTTAGGTATTGACTTCGATGACGCTGTTTTTACGAACTTATCACAAGATCATCTTGACTATCATCCGCATATGGATGATTATGCTTATGCAAAGTCCTTATTATTTGCTCAATTAGGACAGCCGTTACAAGGTAAAACTAAATCAGCCGTCATCAATATTGATGACACATACAGTGATGTCATGGTGAGGTCAACGGCTCAATCAATTATTTCATATAGTTTAGAACAATCAGCTGTTATTCAAGTAGAGGACTATGAGTTATCCCCAAATGGATTATCATTTGTCGTGAAGACGCCACTTGGTGACATTCCAATCACCACGAAAATGTCTGGTAAGTTTAATATATATAATATATTGGCTGCGATTGGCGTGGCTTATCAACATGGAGTATCATTAGAAATAATTAAAAGTGCCATCGAACAACTACAAGGTGTTCCAGGTCGATTTGAATTGATAGATGCAAATCAAGATTACACGGTTGTTGTTGATTTTGCACATACTCCTGATTCTCTCTTGAATGTGTTACAAACAATTGAAGAGTTGAAACATGGACGTGTTATTACAATTGTTGGTTGTGGTGGAGATCGTGATCGTTCAAAACGACCAAAAATGGCTGATGCCGCTATTGCTTATAGTGATGAAGTTATATTCACTTCCGATAATCCACGAACAGAAGACCCACATGCCATTTTAAAAGATATGACTAAACACTTAGATGATAATAGTAACCATTTTAAGGTGATTGAAAGCAGACGTGACGCGATCAAAACGGCCATTGACAACGCGGGTGAGCGTGATATGATTTTAATTGCTGGTAAGGGTCATGAAACGTATCAAGACATTGCTGGTGAGCGTCATCATTTCGATGATCGAGAAGTAGCGCGTGAACTAATTTTAGCGCGGCAAAAGTCATAAAGGAGCATGGCAATGACTAAATTTACTGTTAATTTTCTAAATCAACTCTTTCCAGAATTTTCAGGGGATATACGAGAAGAATTAAAAATACAAGAAATTTATACTGATAGTCGAGTATCGGTAACTCAAGGGTTATTCGTGCCAATCATTGGTGAACGTTTCAATGGGCACGATTTTGTTTTGCAGGCCATAGATAAGGGAGCTGTCGCTGTTATTTGGCAGAAAGACCAACCACTTCCTGAAAACAAACCTAACAATATTCCGTTTTTCCTTGTTAATGATTCATTAATGGCTTTGCAGGAACTGGCACAAGCTTACCGAAACAAAATTAACCCAACAGTAATTGGTATAACAGGGTCAAATGGGAAAACAACGACTAAAGAAATTATAAGTTCCAGTCTAAAGCCATTCTATCAGGTTTCTAAAACAGAAGGTAATTTAAATAATTTAATTGGTATGCCTTTGTCCATCTTAGCAATGCCTCAAAATACGGAAGTTCTGGTATTAGAAATGGGGATGAATCAATTCGGTGAAATAGCCCGCTTATCAGAAATAGCACAACCAGATATAGCTGTAATCACTAATATTGGTGAATCCCATATTGAATACTTAGGTAGTCGCAAAGGTATTTCACAGGCAAAATTAGAAATTATCGAAGGAATGAAGACATCTGGGTTAGTCATATTAGATGGAGATGAACCATTGTTAGATGTTAGTTTAACACAGCAGATGATCACGTGTGGCTTTGGCTACGAATTGGATTACGTCGTATCTCAAGTTGAACAACATGATGATCAAACGACGTTCATGATCAATGAGATGCCTGTATCGATCCCATTACTAGGTCGCCACCAAGCGAAAAACAGCGCATATGCACTTGCGGTTGGCCGTGCTTTTGAAGTTCCAGAAGGAGAAATGGTTCAAACATTGGCGGACTTAACCTTGCCTGGTATGAGGTTTGAGCAGATTGAAACGGAGTCAGGTGCTGTCATGATCAATGATGCCTACAATGCTTCAGCTACATCTATGAAAGCATCAATTGATGTTATCAAAAATATGAAGCAACAAAGCAAAGTGCTTGTATTAGGGGATATTTTTGAGCTGGGTGATCATCTTGAAACTGAACACCGAAAAGTAGGAACATCAATTGATTCTGATATTACAGCATTAATTACAATAGGTGAGGCGAGCCGTCATATTCATGAAGGATTATCTGACGACTTCACAGGGTATAAGACTCATGTTGAATCCAATGCAGATGCTAATTCTTTGATTAAGCCGTACTTAAAAAGTGATAGTGTTATTTTATTCAAAGCATCTAGAGGTATGCAGTTGGAAAAAATTATTGATGAGTTAATGAATTAATTTTATATATGTAGAAGAAAGGAAGTTCTAATTGTGTCACAGTCGACTATCTTGATTACTATGGCGGTTGGCTTTTTAATAACCGTCATGTGTTCACCAATATTTATTCCGTTTCTAAAACGATTGAAATTCGGTCAAAGTATTCGTGAAGAAGGACCGGAATCACATCAAGTTAAATCAGGCACACCAACTATGGGCGGCTTAATGATTATATTCGCTACTGTTATAGCTAGTTTGGCTCTTACATGGTTTGAGACAAGCTTATTAATGACAAAAGAATTGGCGATTGCACTCATCGTATTAGTTGGTTATGGGTTAATTGGGTTTTTAGACGATTTTATTATTATTGCTAAAAAACGTAATCTAGGTTTAACTTCAAAACAAAAAATGCTTGCTCAGATCGTGATCGCAGTTGTTGTTTATTGGATTTTACATAATAGTGATTTCTCAACGGCTGTTACATTACCTGGGACAGATTTATCGCTAGAGTTCGGTTGGCTATATAGTGTACTCATTTTACTAATGCTTGTCGGTACATCGAATGCCGTTAATTTAACAGATGGACTAGATGGTTTAGTTTCAGGAACAGCATCGATTGCATTCGCAGCTTTTGGTATTATTGGTTGGGCTTACGGTTTACCGTCAGAAATTGTTATTTTCACATTTGCTATGGTAGGTGCGCTATTAGGTTTTCTTGTCTTTAATAGTCATCCAGCTAAAGTCTTTATGGGCGATACAGGATCACTTGCAGTAGGTGCATCATTAGCGATTATTGCGATTTTAATGAAATTAGAATTATTATTGATTCTAATCGGCGGTGTATTTGTTGTTGAGACGTTATCGGTTATGTTACAAGTTATTGTGTTTAAAGCTACTGGTCAAAGAGTGCTGAAAATGAGCCCACTACATCACCATTATGAGTTAAGTGGTTGGTCTGAATGGCGAGTTGTAGCTACTTTCTGGACCGTAGGGTTTATTTGTGCTGCATTAGGTGTTTACATCGAGGTGTTTATTTAGTGAAAACGTTAAAGAATTTCCCATATCAGCATGTTCTTGTATTAGGTTTAGCTAAGAGCGGACAAGCAGCTGCTCAATTACTATATGATAGCCATATTTCATTTGCGATTAATGATAAGCAACCATTTGAACATAACGAAACGGCACAATACTTCGCAGAATTGGGTGTTGAAGTAGTCACAGGTGATCATCCTTTATCAGTGTTAGATGGTGTAGATCTAGTAGTTAAAAATCCGGGAATCCCTCATCAACATGTCATTGTTGCTGAAGCTGAAAAACAAGGTGTGCCCGTTGTGACAGAAGTAGAATTAGCTTACCTTTTAATCGATGGGCCGCTTGTCGCCATTACTGGAACAAATGGAAAAACGACAACCACAACACTCGTCCATCGTATTTTAGATGAAGCGGGTTTGAATCCACTTCTAGCTGGAAATATTGGTGTAGTTGCTTCAGAAGTAGTACGTGAACAGAAGCCAAGTCAGCCAGTAGTGATGGAATTATCATCTTTTCAACTAAAAGCTATTCATCAGTTCAAACCAGACATTGCAGTGTTGCTAAATATAACAGAGGCGCATCTTGATTATCATCAAACCCTTGAGGACTATGTAAATTCCAAGTTTCGTTTAGTTGAACGGCAAACAGCAGATGATTTTGTTGTATATAATCATGACGACTCCACAATTGCATCAAAACAGGAATGGTTGCAGGCGACCCCTGTTCCTTTCTCTGTGACACATTCTATGGATTATGGTGTTACATGCTTTGATGGTGATATTTATATTGGTCAAGAGCGGTTGATGGCTGAACGTGATGTCGCTTTACCTGGCGACCACAATTTAGAAAATGTATTAGCTAGTATTGCTGTAGCTTCTCAGTTTAATGTTCCTCACTCAGTTATTGAATCGGTGTTAAAGCAATTTACAGGGGTTAAACATCGATTGCAATTTGTGAAATCTGTTGATGGTCGATTGGTTTATAATGATTCAAAAGCGACCAATATCTTAGCGACGACAAAAGCTATTCAGTCTTTTTCTAATCCAATTGTTTTAATTGCAGGCGGGTTAGACCGTGGAGTCGCATTCGATGAGCTTATTGCACAATTTGATGGTGTTAAATATTGTGTAGTATATGGTGAGTCGGCGCAGAAGATTGCTCATTCAGCGTATGAGCATGATTATCATAACGTAACAATTTGTGACAACATTGATGACGCAACGAATGAAGCCTATCTTCAAAGTGAAGTAGGTGACGTTATTTTATTATCCCCAGCGTGCGCTAGTTGGGATCAGTTCAAAACATTTGAAGATCGCGGTGACATGTTTATCGATGTCGTGCATAAGCTCTAGTAAGGGGCTTGTCCATGACGTAAGCCCCAACTTCCTCTTTGAAGTTAGGGGTGTTTTTTTGTTCAAATCATTTCATTCTATTGATCGAGTTTTATTATTTGCAATTTTTTCATTATTAGTGATTGGCTTGGTTATGGTTTATAGTGCGTCTTCAGTCTGGTCAGAATATAAGTTCGATGATTCAACATTTTATTTGAAGCGACAAGCGTTGTTTGCCTTTCTTGGTCTATTAGGTATTATTTTTATGATTAAAACGCCGTATGAGCAGTTTTTGAAATTCGCTATTATTATTTATAGTGCGTGTTTCATATTTTTAATCGTTGTTTTAATTCCAGGTATTGGCATGGTGCGTGGTGGCGCTCAGAGTTGGGTAGGTGTTGGTGCGTTTAGTATTCAACCGAGTGAATTTATGAAAGTGGGCGTGATCCTGCTATTCGCAGCTTGGTTACCTAAGTGGCAAGATCGTTTGTATCAATTTAAAAAGGGATTTTTTCCACTATTATTGTTATTGATTATTCCTTTTGGTCTTATAATGTTACAGCCTGATCTTGGGACAGGCGTTGTATTAGTCGGTACAGGAATGTTGATGCTTTATATAGCAGGTGCAAAAATAAGTCATTTTGTATCGTTAGCAATAGTTGGTTTGGCTGGATTCGTGGCACTTATCGCATCTGCTCCTTATCGAATTAATCGAATAACAGCATTTTTAAATCCTTGGGAAGACCCTTTGGGTGATGGGTTTCAAATCATTCAGTCTTTATATGCCATTGGTCCAGGTGGTTTATTGGGGCTCGGGTTTGGTGAGAGTATGCAGAAATATTTTTACCTTCCTGAACCACAAACAGACTTTATATTTGCGATCATTGCTGAAGAGTTAGGCTTGATTGGTGGCAGTGTGATTATTGGGCTGTTCTTTATTATTATTTGGCGTGGTATTATCACAGCGTTAAACGTTGAGGATTTAAGCGCTTCATTATTAGCGTTTGGCATTACGGCCATGTTTTCAATTCAAGTCATGATCAATATTAGTGTCGTGATTGGATTAATTCCTGTAACTGGCATAACATTACCACTACTGAGTTATGGTGGCTCATCATTAACTATTACATTAATCTCGCTAGGCTTATTGTTAAATATTAGTCAATATGCGAAAATAAAAACGTAAATAAAGATTTAACTTTGGCTCGCTAACATAGCGAGCTTGTTTTTATGTTTGGTTCTTTTATATAATTAATGTTTAAATAGTAAAGCCAAAATTTTGAGAAAATCTTCAATTTAGCCCCAAATACCTTATTATTATTACGAAAATCTATGCTATAATGGGTTAATAGATTGATAAGATAGGATGACTGTCACTTTTTAAAGTGATAAGTCTGTAAGGAGCCGCTTAACGATGGCTGATGATCGAGAAAAAGTTGTTTCGTTAGAAGAACGCATGCCGCAATTAAAACAAACACGAAAAAGACGGGCAAACCGGCGTTTTTATATGGTAATGATCATGATTATATTATTAATTCTAATTATTGTGTACATACAATCGCCACTTAGCCATGTCAAGTCGATTGAAACGACTGGCAATTCAACTTTAGATACTGAAAAAGTAGTGGAACTATCATCTGTTCAAACAGATGATTCCTTTTGGCAACTGAAATTAAATGAAATAAAAGAGCAAGTAGAACAACATCCTGAAATTGAACAAGTTGAAATATCACGAGAATGGTATAATACAGTTCTTATCTCGGTGTCTGAATTTGAACGTATTGCTTATCAACAGTCAGGTGATTATTTCTATCCAATTTTGCAAAATGGTGAACGATTAGAGCGTGTAGAATTAAATTTGCCACGTGAAGATGCGCCATTACTTCATAACTTTGAAGATGAGTTTTTACAAGATGTTGCAGAACAAATGGCTAGTATGCCTGAGGCAATATCACGGTTAATTTCTGAAATATATTACGAACCAAATGATCAGGACCAAAGGCGCATTCGTTTATTCACAATAGATGGACAAGAGATTATAGCAACGATTGATCAATTAGCTGATAAGATGGAATCCTATCCATCCATTGCAGCCCAGATTGAAGAAGAATCAATGGAGGGTGTGCTTCACCTTGATGTCGGTGCTTATTTTGTCCCTTATGAATCAAGCAATGATGAGGAACGGGTCGAGATTGAAAATGGTTCGTAAAAAATGTAGAAAGTTGTAAGATTATGCAGGGATTCAGCCTTCTTTAGTTGAATTATTATACATTAGAAGTTTAAGCGCATGGGATGCGTTGAATCGATATAGAAAACGGAGCAGTTACTGGAGGTGCAATCATGAACCGAAGTGAAATTTTGGTTAGTTTGGATATAGGGACATCCAAAGTGAAGGTCATCATTGGAGAAGTTTCAAATGACACGATTAATGTAATCGGAGTTGGAACAGCAGAATCATCAGGAATGAAGAAAGGTGCCATTGTTGATATTGATCAAACCGTTCATGCTATTCAAAGCGCCGTAGATCAAGCGGAAAGAATGGTTGATATGACAATCCAACGTGTCGTCGTGTCGATTAACGGCGATCATATTCAATTACAAGATTGTCATGGAGTTGTCGCTGTATCTAGTGAGACGCGAGAAATTGAACAAGAAGATATTGCAAGAGTTATAGAAGCATCACAAGTTATGCAAATCCCTCCTGAGCGTGAAATTGTCGATGTTATACCACGACAATTTATTGTTGATGGCCAGGATGAGATCTCTGATCCTCGTGGCATGATTGGTGTTCGTTTAGAAATGCAAGGAACATTGATTACTTGTGGTAAAACGAACTTACATAACATATTAAAATGTGTAGAACGAGCAGGTCTGTATGTAGAAGATATTAGTTTACAACCGCTTGCTGCTGGCGAAGTCGCTTTATCACAAGATGAAAAGACTTTAGGTGTTGGGTTAGTGAATGTTGGAGCTGGAAGTACAACAGTATCTTTCTTTGCGGATGGACATCTAATTAATACATCCGTCATACCACTTGGCGGAGACAATGTTACAAAAGATATTTCAATCGTATTAAAGACTTCAACTGAAGAGGCTGACCAGATTAAATTAAATCATGGTCATGCTCAACTCGAAACAGCAAGTGAAGATCATACTTTTCAAGTGACTTCAATAGGAAACGATGAAACGAAAACAGTTAGTCAAGTTGAAATTGCTGAAATTATTGAAGCTCGTTTGGATGAGATATTCCAATTTGTTTTACAAGAATTTCGACGCATGGGTTATCCAGACTTACCTGGTGGGTATGTATTAACTGGTGGTCTTATGCAATTACCAGGTGTTGTTGATTTAGCACGTGATACATTCAGAACCAATGTTCGTTTGTCTGTGCCAAAGCATATTGGAGTACGTGAGCCACAATTCTCAGTTGGCTTAGGTACCTTGCAATTCGCCTATCGAAATGCGAAAATACAGGGTAAAGAGTTTGGCAGTGGCATTAAGACACAACAGTCAAATCAAGAACCTAGTACGAAACCAAAACAACAACCAAAACAAGAACAACCTAAACGTAAGGAAAAGGAACAAACGAAAGATAAAGAAGGTTTCATGAAGAAAATACAAAACTACTTCTTTGATTAATTGCACGTTTCCTTCAAAGGTAGTATGAGTTGGGAATAATGAAAGTAGGAGGAACGAGACATGTTAGATTTTGAAGCGAATATGGAACAATTAGCAACAATCAAAGTAATTGGTGTCGGTGGCGGCGGTTCTAATGCTGTCAACCGAATGATTGAGCATGGTGTACAAAATGTCGAGTTTATTGCTGTTAATACAGATGCACAAGCGTTAAATTTATCAAAAGCTGATACTAAGTTACAAATTGGTGAAAAACTTACAAGAGGCTTAGGTGCCGGAGCAAACCCAGAAGTTGGTAAGAAAGCGGCAGAAGAAAGCAAAGATGTATTAGAAGAAGCATTACAAGGTGCAGATATGGTGTTCGTTACTGCAGGAATGGGTGGCGGTACTGGTACTGGTGCTGCGCCTGTCATTGCACAAGTAGCTAAAGAAGTAGGCGCTTTAACTGTTGGTGTGGTTACAAGACCATTTATGTTTGAAGGTCGTAAGCGTTCTACTCATGCAACAACAGGTGTTGATACATTAAAAGAAAGTGTAGACACATTAATTGTGATCCCAAATGACCGCTTACTTGAATTAGTTGATAAGAACACACCAATGCTAGAAGCTTTCCGCGAAGCAGATAATGTATTACGTCAAGGTGTTCAAGGTATCTCAGATTTAATTGCCGTTCCTGGTTTAATTAACGTGGACTTTGCAGACGTTAAAACAATTATGTCAGATAAAGGCTCAGCATTAATGGGAATTGGAATTGCAACAGGTGAGAATCGTGCATCTGAAGCTGCCAAGAAGGCCATTTCATCACCATTGCTTGAGACATCAATTGATGGTGCTCATGGTGTGCTAATGAATATTTCCGGCGGCCAAAACTTAAGTTTGTTTGAAGTACAAGAAGCAGCGGAAATCGTAACCTCTGCAGCTGATCAAGAAGTTAACGTGATTTTTGGTTCAGTCATTAATGAAACATTAAAAGAAGAAATTGTTGTAACTGTTATTGCAACTGGTTTTGATGAAAACAATGATGAACAAATCACTCAGCATACTCGTCCGGCACAGTCCAACACTCAGTCGACATCACAGCAACAACAACCGCGTCGCGAGCGTCCAGTACAACAACAACGACCTGCGTACGAAGAGGATACATTAGATATTCCAACGTTCCTTCGTAATCGTAATCGCGATCAGTCATAAAAATGATCGAACCGAAATAAGACAAAAGTTTGCAAAATAAGTAACGATAGAAGCCGAGAAACTGACATGTTTCTGCGGCTTCTTTTTTTATACTCAAATTACATAGTCAAGCTTACAGTTTTGAATTAAAGGATGTGTTACGTGCCATTATATGTTGATTTAATCTGGCTATTAAACTTGTTATTTGATTGGATGGTGTTATTACTTGTTTGTTGGGCCACTAAAAGCATTTACCAACCGAAACGAATTGTTTTAGCTGCTCTATTTGCATCAATGATTATTCCACTTCAATTATCATTTTCAATTGAATGGGTAACGTTACCTCTCGTGAAATTGGTTTATTCTATTTTAATCATATTAATCGCATTTAAATATCAACGATTGACGCAATTAATACTTCAATGGTTATCCTTTTATTTTATTAATTTTACAATCGGTGGCGCTATGTTCGGCTTACATTTTTTTATGATGAGCCATGATGTCTTATTAGATGAAGGCGCTACACCATTTGGTAATTGGTTAAGCTGGGGTGTCGTTTTGGTATTATTTCCTGTTGCTTATTTCTTAACGAAACATCAATTACAGCAACTGACTGTTAATCAAATGAAACATGATCAATACTATCAGATCACGATACATGCATTTCGTAAAAGCATTTCAATTAAAGGATTTTTAGATACAGGGAATCAATTAAAACATCCACTATCGAAGAAACCCGTTATTTTAGTCGATGAGGAAACATTTCGAAACTGGTTCAATGAAGAAACATTGATTTTGATGAAACAACAAGATGAGTCAGTCTTTCAACATACTGATGGTTTACATTGGATCCCGTTCCGGAAAGCTGGTGGTGAACGCGGATTATTACCTGTCTTTTTGGCTGATGAGGTTTTGGTTCATACAGATTCTACACAGATAAAAACACCACATGTATATGTTGGATTTCATGAAGGTAAGTTGTCCCAACAAATGGACGTCCATTGTTTACTACATCCAATGTTGTGGCAATCCAAACAGATGCAAATCAAACACTATAAGGGGGTATCTTAGGATGAAAAATCTATGGTTACGTATAAAAGAAAAGTGGATGAATCTATGGCTAAAGATTTCAGGAAGATCAGATGAAATATATTATATTGGTGGTCACGAAGCATTACCACCCCCTTTATCAAAGGATGAAGAAAGACATGTATTGGAACGTTTGATGAACGGAGATCAGGCCGCTAAGTCATTATTAATTGAACATAACTTACGTTTAGTTGTTTATATTGCTAAAAAATTTGAAAATACGGGGATTCACATAGAAGATTTAATAAGTATTGGCTCAATTGGTCTGATTAAAGCAGTTAACACGTTTAATCCAGAAAAGAAAATAAAGTTAGCAACATATGCTTCACGATGTATAGAGAATGAGATTTTAATGTATTTAAGACGAAACAATAAACGAAAAACAGAAGTTTCGTTTGATGAACCGTTGAATGTCGATTGGGATGGTAATGAATTATTACTATCAGACGTATTAGGAACGGATGATGACTTAATCACGAAGGATATCGAATTTTCAGTCGATAAAACCCTGCTTAAGTCGGCTATGGAATCATTAAACGGCAGAGAAAAACAGATTATGGAGATGCGGTTTGGATTAAGTGGTTATGATGAACAAACGCAGAAAGACGTTGCGGACCGTTTAGGCATTTCTCAATCCTATATATCTCGCTTAGAGAAAAAAATTATTAAACGATTAAAGCGTGAATTTAACAAAATGGCTTAAACGCATGTTCTATGTTCATTGTTATTAAGTCCGCATAAATTTTCCCATTCTGGAAACAATGATTAATGACATCAACTCCAGGTGGGAGGGGCAACAATGACGAAAAGTAAAGTGGAAATATGCGGCGTTGATACATCTAAATTACCAGTGTTAACAAATGAAGAAATGCGATTTTTGTTTAAACGATTACAAGCAGGGCATGAGTCAGCAAGGGAAGAGCTGGTTAATGGCAACTTACGTTTAGTATTGAGTGTTATTAAACGTTTTAATCATCGTGGTGAAAACGTAGATGATTTATTTCAAGTAGGTTGTATTGGTTTAATGAAATCGATTGATAATTTTGACTTAAGTCAGAATGTTAAATTTTCAACTTATGCTGTTCCGATGATTATTGGTGAAATAAGACGTTATTTAAGAGATAACAATCCAATTCGTGTTTCTCGCTCATTACGTGATGTGGCTTATAAAGCTTTACAAGTTAGGGAAAACTTGATGAGTAAACGGTCTATAGAACCTACAACACAAGAGATAGCAAAAGAGATGGATTTACCTCAAGAGGATGTCATTTTTGCATTAGATGCTATTCAAGACCCTGTCTCATTATTTGAACCTATTTATAATGATGGAAGTGATCCTATTTTTGTCATGGATCAATTAAAAGATGATAAACAAAAAGACTCTTCTTGGCTTAATGAGCTAGCGATTCGTGAAGGAATTAAAAAGTTGAATGAACGAGAAAAATTAATTATTAACCAACGTTTCTTTGAAGGTAAGACACAAATGGAAGTAGCAGATGAAATCGGAATTTCACAAGCACAAGTGTCTCGATTAGAAAAATCGGCAATAAAGGAAATGAACAAAACAGTTCTTGATTCATAATAATGGACAAGTAATAGAAGTATTATTGCTACAGCATTGTTAAGGCCCGTTGTTGATATTGTGATCCGCTCTCGGTGGACGCTTTCCCTGGGCACGGCTCGAGCCTCCTCGGCCACTAAAGGAACTTCGGCTAAGTTCCGGACGTCAATCACAAACGCCGAAGTGACCCACATCCTGTGGCCCTCTGGGGGTCTCGAGACACGTGCTGTTCCCACAGGAGTCGCCACCTTCGCTACTCACAATTCAACAACTTTTGCTTTGCCATTGAAAGTCAACACAAATTCTAACAGTATCATCAATACAAAGATCCTGAGCTTAAAATTTTTCAAGGCTCAGGATCTTTATTATTTAGCTATTAGCGTTGAGCAAGATTTTAAATCATATAACATAGGATAAACTATAAAGGGGGGGACGGCATCATGTTGTTGTCAGAACTTCAAACAAAAGATATTATAGATGTGGAGAGTGGAGAAAGACTCGGTGTCATAACGGATTTAGAAATTGATGTCACCATTGGGCTGATTCAATCAATCATTATTTCAACCAAAGGAAAATGGTTGGGCCTTTTTGGAGAGCAAGAAGAACTTTGGATTGATTGGGCTCAAATTCAAATGATTGGCCATGATGTGATTTTAATCAGCCGATCGAAATATTCATAAGAAAAGGCGCGTTACGTACGCACTAACCTTTGAAATATGATAAAATGTTATGAAAAGGAGTCTTATTATGAACGAACCATTTATAGATCAAGGAACTTCACTTATGCCCCTTTCAAATTGGGATGAATTTCATGTAAAATCGGGTTTTACAACGAGACGAAATGGGTATAGTGAAAAACCATATGATCAATTAAATATGGCTCTACATGTAGATGATCGTTTGGAGGATGTATTAGCAAATCGTCAATACATAAGTGAACAGTTGGAAGAACCACTTGAACATTGGCGAACGCTCAATCAAGTGCATAGTACGGTTGTAAAAGATTTAACTGAGCTTGATGACTCAGTTACTAAACATGACGAGACAGTTATAGATGCTGATGGCATGATTACCAATGATAAAAAACATGTTCTAACCACGTTTTATGCCGACTGTGTACCTTTATATTTCGTCGCACCTCATGAACGGTGGATTGGTTTAGCTCATGCAGGTTGGCGTGGGACTGTTAATGGTATCGCAGATAAAATGGTTGAGGCATTTAACCAACAAGGTATTTCATCTGATGCGTTATTTGTTACGATTGGACCGTGTATTTCTCAACCATATTATGAAGTTGATGAGAAAGTTTCTAGTCAGATTCCAACTCAATTTAAACAAGTTCTGAAACAGTCTCAGCAAGGTCGTTATTTATTAGATTTAAAAGAACTTAATCGTTTATATTTGCAATTAGCTGGAGTTAAACCCGACCAAATTGCAATCACACAATATTGTACATATGAGTCGAGTGATTTGTTTTATTCATTCAGGCGTGATCATGGTCAAACAGGTCGTATGATGGCCTATCTAACACTAATGTAATAAGGATGAATGATATGTCAGTTAAACAAAACTACAAGACGATCAAACAAGACATTGTTGATACATGCCGACGAGTGGGTCGTGACCCTGATGAAGTGACTACCATTGCTGTAACAAAATATGTGACTATCGATAGAGCAAATGAAGCGATCAATGCAGGTATAACAGAATTAGGTGAAAATCGGTCGGATGAATTTTTAAATAAATATCAAGCGATTGGACAAGCGGCTAATTGGCATTTTATTGGAACGTTACAATCTCGAAAGGTGAAAGACGTGATTGATAACGTAACAATGGTTCATTCTTTAGACCGCCATTCTTTGGCTAAAGAAATTAATAAACGCACCAATCGTACCATTCCTTGTTTCGTACAAGTCAATACGAGTGGTGAAGATTCTAAACATGGTTTAGAACCTGAAGAAGTTAAACTTTTTATTGAGCAACTTTCTAGCTACTCAAATATAAAAGTAGTAGGGCTTATGACGATGGCGCCATTAGTTGAAGATGAATCGATGATCCGTAAAAGTTTCCGTTCATTAAAAGAATTACGTGACGATATTCAACAACTAAACCTCTCGTTTGCTCCGTGTCAACATTTATCTATGGGAATGAGTCATGACTTTCAAATAGCGATTGAAGAAGGAGCAACCCACATACGGATTGGATCAAAGTTAGTAGGACAAGATTAATAGGAGAGGATTGCTATGAGCTTTAAAGACAAATTCAAATCATTTTTTGATCTTGATGAACAACCTTCTTTTGAAGAAGAATCCAAAGGTTATAGAAAACAACCAGCAACTCATCAACAAGAGGCAGAACAACCTGTGAAACCTCAATCACATGATAATGTGGTCAGTTTAACCTCAATTCAAAACGATGCGAAAATGGTTTTATTTGAACCAACTGACTTTGATGATGTTCAAGAGATTGCTGAACACGTCAAGAAGAAGAAATCAGTTGTGATTAATTTACAACGTGTAGAACACCCAACAGGATTAAGGATTGTCGATTTTCTCAGTGGTACCGTTAATGCCTTGAATGGTGATATTCAAAAATTAGGGCAAAAAACATTCTTGTGCACCCCGGAAAATGTTAATATATCAGGTAGTATTTCAGAAATTTTTAATGATGACGAACAGTAGTTTTGAGAGGATGAAGAGATTTTGGGTCAAATATTAAGTCTGCTTTTAACAGCAGTACAAATTTATTCATTTATGATTATTGGGTATATTTTAATGTCATGGTTTCCAGGTGCTCGGGATTCTGGAATCGGACAGTTTTTGGAGAAGGCGGTAGAGCCTTATTTAGAGCCATTTCGTAAAATTGTCCCTTCACTTGGAATGATTGACATATCTCCAATTGTTGCGATTATTGCTTTAAATTTAGCAACGAATGGTTTGGTATTTATTTTCTCAAGTTTTTTAATGTAAGCTATACATGATAGAAAGAGGAAGCTATGGACTTATATCAACACTTTAGAACAGAAGAACAGCCGTTTATTGATCAAGTAGTTGATTGGCGTGAACAAGTAGAACGACAATACATCCCTGTTTTGAGTGACTTCCTTGACCCACGAGAACAATTAATCTATCGGTCAATTATTGGTCATGATGAGCAATTCAACCTAACCTTTTTTGGTGGATCTGATCGCTCAGAGCGAAAACGAGCTATACTGGCACCCTTTTATGAAGTTGTGGAAGAAGAGAATTATAAGCTTACAATCTTACAAGGGCAGTACAATGCAAAATTTGTTTCGCTTAGTCATCGCGATTTACTTGGCACGGTCATGTCGTTGGGCTTACATCGAAAAAAATTAGGGGATTTGATTGTAGAAGACGGTCAATTTCAAATCATTTGTGATCGTGATTTGGCCATGTATTTACAAATGAATATTGATAAGATCAAAAACACTCGAATTAACTTACATGAAGCATCTCAAGAAGACATTTTAACGCCTAGCTATGAGTGGAAGGCGAAAGATGGAACGGTTTCATCAACTCGACTAGATGCTATTTTAAAAGAAATTTATCAAATCTCCCGTCAAAAAGCACAACATTTGATTGAAAAAGAAGCCGTTAAAATTAATCATCGCACAGTCAATAATTCATCCTTTTCATTACAACCTGGTGATCTGATATCCTTAAAATCATATGGTCGTAGTCAAGTGGTTGATATCCTTGGGGAAACAAAGAAACAAAAGATTCGTATTAAAACGGCAAAATTGAAATAATATCGTATTTTATTGCAGGAATACAGATGGTTTTGTCGAATTAATGATATACAGAGAACTGGATCGAAAACAGAAGGGGGTTCAAATCAATGGGTCTTACGCCGTTAGACATTCATAATAAAGAGTTTACAAGAGGATTTCGTGGTTATGATGAAGATGAGGTTAACGAATTTCTAGATCAAGTGATTAAAGATTTTGAGAAAGTCGTTCGTGAAAAGAAGCAATTAGAAGAGCGTGTCAATGAAGCTGAAGAAAAATTGAATCATTTTAGTGATATTGAGGAGACATTAAACCGTTCCATACTTGTTGCGCAAGAAACGGCTGATGAAGTAAAAAATAATGCCAATAAAGAAGCTAAATTAATTATTAAAGAAGCCGAAAAAAATGCTGATCGCATTGTAAATGATGCTTTATCTAAATCACGACAAGTTTCAATGGAAATTGAAGAGCTGAAAAAGCAAGCTAAAGTCTTCAGAACCCGTTTGAAGATGCTAGTAGAAGCACAGCTTGATATTATTGATAATAGTGATTGGGAAGACTTATTTGAAATTGATACTTCTGAAGAAGATGATCAACAACATTTATATGAAGCAACATCACAGAGTCATAGTTATTCCGATGATTCTACATCTGATTCTTCTTACTAGTGTTTCATGACGTTAAGTCTTGACTTGTTATGGGAAATTATCTATAATTTTTTTATCATGAATCATAATGAAACGATTTATAATCGATTGCATTGAAAGGAACAGTACTTCAAGAAAGTTATCAAAGCGAGCTAGGGTTGGTGTGAGCCTGGTGATAACACTTGTGGGAAGATCATCCTGGAGCACCTTTTTTGAAATAGTAGTAGAAAAGGGCGGTTCATTCACGTTACGAATGTTGAGTGGAATGATTATGGTCATTCAACTAGGGTGGTAACGCGAGCTTTCTCGTCCCTTATTAGGGATGGGGAAGCTTTTTTTGTGAACACAATTAAGAAGGAGATATAAGGAGGATTCTCATGAGTTATAAAGATACGTTATTAATGCCGAAAACGGAATTTCCGATGCGCGGCAATTTGCCAAACCGTGAGCCAGAAATGCAACAGAAATGGGAAAATGAAGCCATTTACGAAAAAGTGCAAGAACGGACGAAAGGACGCCCGCTTTTCGTTTTACATGATGGCCCCCCATATGCAAACGGCGACCTTCACATGGGGCACGCCTTAAACAAAATCTTAAAAGACTTTATCGTGCGGTATAAATCGATGGCAGGATTCCACGCGCCATATGTTCCGGGCTGGGATACCCATGGTTTACCGATTGAAGTGGCTTTAACGAAGAAAAAGAAAATTAATCGTAAAGATATCCCTGTACCTGAGTTTCGTGAAATGTGTAAGCAGTATGCGTTAGAACAGCTAGATAATCAGCGGACACAATTTAAGCAACTAGGTGTGCGAGGCGATTGGGATAATCCATACATTACGCTTAATCCATCATTCGAGGCTCAACAAATCCGTGTGTTCGGCGAAATGGCTAAAGCAGGTTATATCTATAAAGGTAAGAAACCAGTCTATTGGTCACCGTCATCTGAATCAGCTTTAGCAGAGGCGGAAATTGAGTATCATGATAAAAAATCTCCATCTATCTACGTTGCATTCGATGTGACGAATGGAAATGGTGTTCTAAATGGTGATGAGAAATTCGTCATTTGGACGACAACGCCTTGGACAATTCCAGCTAACCTAGCAATTGCCGTCCATCCTGAGCTGGATTATGTCGTTGTATCCACGGATCAAGGTAACTTTGTAATTGCCGAAGATCTATTAGAAGAAGTCGCGGAAAAAGCAGAATGGCATGAGTATTCCATTCGTTCTCGTCATAAAGGAAAAGACTTAGAATATGCGAAAGCACAGCACCCACTTTATGACCGTGAATCACTCATTATCCTAGGAGATCATGTGACTACTGAATCTGGTACAGGGTGTGTTCACACAGCACCTGGTCATGGTGAAGAAGACTACTGGATTGGTAAAGCGTATGGTTTAGATGCGTTGTGTCCTGTGGATGAGAAAGGTGTTTTCACTGAAGAGGCGCCTGGTTTTGCTGGCGAATTCTATGATAAGGCAAACAAATCAATTACGGAACAATTAAATGAAAATGGTGCTCTATTAAAACTCGAATTCATGACTCACTCTTACCCACATGACTGGCGTACGAAAAAGCCGACTATTTTCCGTGCGACATCACAGTGGTTTGCTTCTGTTAGTGACTTCCGTAATGATTTATTAGATGCGATTGAAAATGTTAGCTGGCACCCACATTGGGGTGAAACACGCATGTACAATATGGTACGTGACCGTGAGGATTGGTGTATTTCTCGTCAGCGTGTATGGGGCGTCCCAATTCCAGTGTTCTATGCGGAAAATGGAGAAGCGATCATTACTGACGAAACGATTGAACACGTTTCCGACTTGTTCCGTGAACATGGTTCAAATATTTGGTTCGAACGAGAAGCTAACGATTTACTACCTGAAAGCTTTACTCATCCAGGAAGTCCAAATGGTAATTTTACAAAAGAGACCGACATTATGGACGTATGGTTCGATTCAGGTTCGACCCATCAAGGTGTCCTGCAAGAACGAGAAGATTTAGATCGCCCAGCAGATCTTTATTTAGAGGGCTCTGATCAATACCGTGGTTGGTTTAATTCCTCATTAACGACTGCTGTCGCAATTACTGGTAAATCACCATATAAAGGAATCTTAAGCCATGGATTCACTCTAGATGGTGATGGAAGAAAGATGAGTAAGTCACTTGGAAATGTGATGGTTCCGTCTAAAATCATGAAACAGCTTGGTGCAGACATTTTACGCCTATGGGTGGCAAGTTCAGATTATGGTGCTGACGTCCGTGTTTCCAATGAGATTCTAAAACAAGTTTCAGAGGTTTATCGTAAAATTCGTAATACGATGCGTTTCGTGTTAGGTAATTTACATGACTTTGATCCGAGCGTCCATCGTGTTGCTGAAAAAGATTTAGAAGAAGTTGACCGTTACATGCTAATTCGTTTGCAAGAAACGGTAGCTAAAGTACGAAAAGCGTATGATAACTATGAGTTCTCTACAATTTATCATACGATCAATAATTTCTGTACAGTCGATTTAAGTTCATTCTATCTTGATTTTGCGAAAGACGTTTTATATATCGAAAAACAAGATAGCCATCGTCGTCGCAGTATTCAAACGGTTTATCATGAAATTGTGGTAAGTTTAACTCAGTTACTCTCACCAATCTTAGCTCATACTGCAGATGAATTATGGCAACATGTTCCTGGTGTTGAAGCTGAAAATGTTCAGTTAACTGATATGCCAGATGCGCGTCATGTCGTTGGAGAAGAAGAAACAAAAGCGAAGTGGCAACAATTAATGGCCATACGTGAAGATGTCTTAAAGGCATTAGAAGCAGCGCGTGATGATAAGGTGATTGGTAAATCCTTAGAAGCACATGTCACGATTGTGCCTAAAGATGAACAAACACGTGATTTATTAGAGTCTATTGATCATCTACATCAGTATTTAATTGTCTCAGAAGCTTCTGTTGTCGACCATTATGATGCAGCTAAAGCTTATGACCATGTATCAGTTGCGGTTGATCGACATGAGGGTGAAACATGTAAACGTTGTTGGGTATCATCCCATTCTGTAGGTCAACACAGTGACTACCCTGATTTATGTGACCGTTGCGCAGACGTTTTATCATCATAATATGCTCATTCAACGAGCTAACCCTATAGAATCAGGGTTAGCTCGTTTTTGATTGGTTATGTATTATTTAAGTGTGAGATTTGTAAGGTTGAGCACTGAGTTGTTGAATTGTGAGAAGCGAAGGTGGCGACTCCTGCGGGAATAGCACGAGTCTCGAGACCCCGTAGGCCAAGCCTTTGGGCCGAGGAGGCTCGAGCCGTGCCCGCGGAAAGCGTCCACCGATAGCGGATCACAATTCAATAACGGCCATTGACGGAGTGTTTTGATTAACAACATTTATCGTGTTTTTAGTCGTTTTATGGTAAAATGCAAGAGGAAAAAAGTGAATATGGAGGTCATGATGCGTTGATTTATTATATATTAGCTTTATTTTTAATAGCCCTAGACCAAGTTACAAAATGGGTTGTCGTTGAAACAATGAATGTTCGTGATTCAATCGAAGTCATACCAGGTTTTTTTCACATCACATCCCATCGTAATAGTGGAGCCGCTTGGGGTATGCTAGAAGACCAAATGTGGTTATTCTATATCGTAACGTTATTCGTTGTTGGTGTCATCGTCTATTACATGATTCAGTATCGTCATGGATACAGACTACTGAATATTGGATTAGCCTTCATATTAGGCGGTGCAATAGGTAATTTTATCGACCGACTCCGAATTCAAGAAGTGATCGATTTCTTTGATTTTATGATATTTAACTATAACTTCCCGATATTTAACGTTGCGGATAGTGCATTAACAGTTGGTGTTATTCTGATTATTATCTTGATGCTTTATGATGAATGGCAGAATAAGAAAGGTGAAAAACATGACGGAAAAACAACAAATTAAAGTGGATCATACTTATCAAGGAAAGCGTATTGATCATGTTTTAGCACAATTAAATCCAGAAGCTTCTCGTTCACAAGTTCAGTCGTGGGTCAAAGATGGACATGTGGCTGTTAACGGGAAACCAGTTAAGAATAATTATAAGTGTCAATTGGATGATCTTGTGGAGTGGCAAGAGCCAGAACCAGAAGATATGTCACTCGAGCCTGAAAATATCCCATTAGACATTCGGTTTGAAGATGAACATTTGCTTGTCGTGAACAAACCTAAAGGAATGGTTGTTCATCCTGCGTTTGGACACGAAAAAGGGACGCTAGTTAATGCATTATTGTATCATTGTGATGATTTGTCTGGCATTAATGGCGTTAATCGTCCAGGTATTGTTCACCGCATTGATAAAGATACGAGCGGTCTATTAGTCGTCGCTAAACATGACAAAGCGCATGAGCGACTATCAGAACAATTAATGAATAAGGAGATTAAGCGTCAATATGAAGCAATCGTACATGGCGTTATATCGCATGAATTAGGTACGATTGATGCTCCTATTGGACGTGATCCTAATGACCGTCAAAAAATGGCGATTGTCGATGAAGGAAAACCAGCTATTACCCATTTTTCCGTAGTTGAAAAGTTCAATGATTATACACATGTCAGTTGTGAATTAGAGACGGGCCGAACTCATCAAATTCGTATACACTTTAAGTATATTAATCATCCATTAGTAGGAGATCCGAAATATGGTTATCGTAAAACATTAGATACTGATGGTCAGGCGCTCCATGCGAAAACATTATCCTTCACACATCCGATAAATGATGAGGATATGATGATCACCGCAGAGCCACCCAAAATCTTTTTAGATTCGATTGAAAAAATTAAGAGAATGACTTGACTTTTTTCTACAACACGTTAAAATATGTGATAGTGAAGTTAAATTAGAACCTTTAAACGTAGTCCCGTGAGGCTAGTAAGGTAACGTTATAAACATAGTTAGGGATTCGTGTATCTATAACCCCTTTCTCGTTACCTGGAGTAGCGGGGAAGGGGTTTTTTAGTGACAATCGGAGGTGATCATGTGGAAGAAAAAACACAGTTATTAGATGAAGCAGCGATTGGACGTGCGATTAAACGCATATCGCATGAGATTATTGAGCGTAACAAAGGAACTGAAGACTTGGTATTAGTAGGCATTAAAACAAGAGGAACACCTATTGCTAATCGGATTCAACAAACGATCGAGCAAATTGAATCGGTCACCGTTCCAACTGGCGAGTTGGACATTTCGCTCTACCGTGATGATTTAACTGAAATTGATAACCATGATGAAGCCCAGTTAAATCAAACGAACATTAGCGAAACACTAGAAGGAAAAACAGTCATTTTAGTTGATGATGTGTTATACACAGGACGAACAGTTCGCGCAGCAATGGACGCGATTGTTGATATTGATAGACCTAAACAAATTCAACTCGCTGTCTTAGTTGATCGTGGTCACCGTGAATTGCCAATTCGGGCTGATTACGTAGGGAAGAATATCCCGACCTCTCAAGAAGAAGTCATCAAAGTACATTTAAATGAAACAGATGAGCAAGAACAAGTCAGCATATACGAATAATTAAATAGAGGACCTTTAAGGAAGTCCAGCGAGGCTTATAAGGTCGTGAAGTTGCGTGCATGGAGAAAAGTGTACGTATGCCTCTTTGCGATCTTATCGTAAAGAGGCTTTTTTTATAGCACAAAAAGGAGTGGGAGCAAATGAGTGAACAAGAAAAAGTATTAGACGTAAGAGATGTACCGAATAAAGCAAAATGGTTTTGGCTCAGTTTACAACATTTATTCGCCATGTTTGGAGCGACGATTTTAGTACCGTTTTTAGTTGAAATGCCAGCAAATGTAGCGCTTGTGACAAGTGGTATCGGGACATTAGCTTATCTAGTCATTACACGAGGTCAAATACCGGCTTATCTCGGATCAAGTTTTGCATTTATTGCACCAATTCAAGCTGCAAGTGTAGCTGACGGTTTGCCTGGTGCAATGGTAGGTGCATTCTTAGCTGGACTCGTTTATGGTCTGGTTGCGATGCTGATTAAAGTAAGTGGTGTCAATTGGTTACTGAAATTACTACCACCTGTCGTAGTTGGCCCTGTGATTATGGTGATTGGTTTAGGTTTAGCACCAACAGCGATTGATATGGCGATGTATAACAGTGATGGGAATATTCATTTTACATACATGCTCGTAGCACTGATTACATTACTCATCACGGTGATTGGGTCTGTTTATTTCAAAGGATTCTTTAATGTCATTCCAATCTTACTTGGAATTGTGGGTGGTTATCTTACAGCTTTAATTGTAGGCATTGTTCAAACAGATGGCATTCAATCAAGCTTTCAAGCGTTAACGTCCAGTAGTTCATTCGGGGAAATGCTGAATGCAGTGTTTGTGGTGCCAGATTTCATCATCCCATTTGTCGATTATCAACCGCTCGATGTGCTAAGTTTATCAGTTGTCTTTATCATGGTACCTGTCGCTCTAGTGACGATCACAGAGCATATTGGCGATCAAATGGTGTTATCGAAAGTGGCCGAACGTAATTTTCTCAAATCACCTGGTTTAGGTAGTTCGATCTTAGGTGACGGTGTTGCGACGATGATTGCATCAGTTTTAGGTGGACCTCCGAATACGACATATGGCGAAAATATTGGGGTACTTGCGATTACGAGAGTTTTCAGCGTGTTTGTCATAGCTGGTGCAGCTGTCCTAGCGATTTTATTTGGATTTATCGACATCATAGCCGTCCTAATTGAATCTATACCTGAAGCGGTAATGGGTGGTGTTTCCATTCTATTATTCGGTGTGATCGCATCAAGTGGTATGCGGATGTTAATTGATAATCATGTCGACCTCGGGGTTAAAAGAAATCTAATCATTACTTCGGTTATTCTAGTCATCGGAATTGGTGGAGTTGCCATTCCAGTTAGCGAACAAGTAGAGATTCCTGGACTGGCGGTTGCTACGATTGTCGGAATTATATTGAACTCGATTTTACCAGGAGGAGAAAACGCTAGAGGAAACGGTCAGTTATTTGAGGATGAATCATAAAGGGGGAGTATACCATGAATTTATATCAAATGGATGATTTATCAAATGAAGATATTCATAACGTTCTTCAGGTAGCTGAACAGTACAAACGAGGGGAGCGGAATCAATCATTCGACGGGAGAACAGGCACATTATTGTTTTATGAACCATCGACACGAACGAAGATGAGCTTTGATATGGCTTGTCAAAAACTTAATATACCAGTCTTGCCATTCTCCGAGGCAACTTCGAGTGTCACAAAAGGTGAGTCTTTGTACGATACGGTGAAAACGATAGAAGCGATTGGCGCTGACTTTGTTGTCATTCGCCATCCTGATGCAAATTATTTCGCTCAATTAACTGACATAAACATCCCGGTTATAAATGGGGGTGATGGGACAGGCGAGCATCCGACTCAATGTTTGCTTGACTTAATGACGATCAAAGAACAGTTCCAAGAATTCGCAGGGTTAACAGTGACGATATGCGGTGATATTCGTCATAGTCGTGTTGCTAGGTCGAATGCGTTTACGTTAAATAGACTTGGCGTTCACGTAAAGCTATCTGCTCCAGAGGCGTGGCAAGATGATACATTGCCATTTCCGTATCTATCAATCGATGACGCTGTAAGAGATTCTGATGTGATCATGCTTCTGCGTGTTCAAACTGAACGTCATGACAGTCCAGTCAGTTTAGAACACTATTTAACATCATATGGTTTAACGATTGAGCGTGCTAAGCGTATGCGAACTAATAGCATGGTTATGCATCCAGCCCCAGTTAATCGAGGAGTTGAAATTGATTCTAATTTAATTGAAAGTGAAAAGTCATTCATTTTTAAACAAATGGAAAACGGTGTTTATGTGAGGCAAGCAGTGATCGATTTATTACTTAATCAAGGAGGAATACATAATGAGAAAACTGATTAAAGATGTGATTTATCAAGGGGAACTGACGCATGTTTTAATTGATCAAGGTCAAATCGCAAGTATTGGCAATATGGATCCTAATGAAGCCGATTATGTGATTGACGGGCAGGGCCAACAAGTTGCACCTGGGTTCGTCGATTTACATGTGCATTTACGTGAACCGGGTGGAGAACAAAAAGAAACGATTGCTACGGGGACACAAGCTGCTGCGCGTGGTGGTTTTACAACAATTTGTGCAATGCCGAATACGAATCCTATGCCGGACGAGGAAGTTAATCTTGCCTTTATTCAAGATTTGATTAAACGTGATGCTTTTGTACGTGTGCTACCTTACGCAGCCATTACATCTGGGCAATCTGGTGAATCTTTAGTAGACATGAAGCAATTAACTAAACAAGGTGCTGTTGCCTTCACAGATGATGGAGTAGGTGTACAATCAGCTGGCACCATGTTTGAAGCCATGCAACAGGCGGCACAAGTTGGGCAGCCAGTCGTCGCTCATTGTGAGGATAATTCCCTTGTATATGGTGGTGTTATGCATGATGGTGAACGAAACAAGTCATTAAATTTACCGGGGATTCCATCGCTTAGTGAATCCGTTCAAATTGCACGTGATGTCCTTTTAGCAGAAGCTGCACATTGCCATTACCACGTTTGTCATGTCAGTACGAAAGAATCCGTTCGCGTCATCCGCGATGCAAAACAAGCTGGCATCCATGTGACAGCCGAAGTCACCCCCCACCATTTACTACTATCAGAAGATGATATTCCATCAGACGATGCTCATTACAAAATGAACCCACCTCTTCGAAGCGAAGTAGACCGTCAAGCGTTAATTGAGGGCCTAGAAGATGGAACAATCGATTGCATCGCAACCGATCACGCCCCTCACACCAAAGATGAAAAAACGAACGGATTTTTAACTTCACCGTTTGGAATAGTCGGGTTAGAAACGGCTTTTCCTCTTTTATACACTCACTTTGTTGAAACAGGTCATTGGTCAATTGAACAACTGATCGATTGGCTAGCCGTTAAACCAGCCACAATATTTCACTTACCGTATGGTCGATTAAAAATGGGCGCTCCTGCTGACTTAGTGCTTATTAACATAACAAATGAAACCGCCATTGATTCAGGTGAGTTTTTATCAAAAGGACGTAATACACCGTTCAACGGTTATCAAGTTAAAGGTATTCCAACGTTAACGATGATTAATGGAGAGATTGTTTGGCAAAAGGAGGAGGCATATGCATAAACGTTATTTGTTATTAGAAGATGGCTCGATATTTAAAGGGCAAGCGTTTGGAGCCGAATTAAATCATCGAATCGGAGAAGTTGTGTTTCAAACAGGAATGACAGGTTATCAAGAAACTTTGTCTGATCCATCTTATTGCGATCAACTAATCGTCATGACGTATCCTCTGATCGGTAATTACGGGATTAACCGAGATGACTTTGAAACGGTAAGACCTGCGTTATCAGCGTTAATCGTCAAAGAAGTCGCAACCCACCCTTCACATTTTAGAAGCACGATGTCATTAGATGAGTATTTAACACAAAAAGAAATTCCAGGGTTAAAAGGGATTGATACAAGACGACTTGTTAAAAAAATTCGGCAAAAAGGGACGATGAAAGGTGTTTTACTAGATAACTTAGATGAAATGGACTCCTTTTTAGAAACAATAAACGAAACATCTCTGTCAAATGACCAAGTCAAACGTGTGTCAGCCGCTAAACCATATGTGGTCCCAGGTAGAGGTTATCGTGTCGTCTTAGTCGACTACGGGATGAAACACGGAATGTTACGCGAATTAACAGAAAGAGGCTGTCATGTGACGGTTGTACCATATGATGTCACGGCCCAAGAGGTGCTCCAGCTTGAGCCAGATGGTGTGATGCTATCAAACGGACCAGGCGACCCGAAAGACGTTCAAGAAGGAATTGACCTTGTGCAAGGGTTAATGGGTTATGTTCCGATCTTCGGTATTTGTCTCGGTCATCAACTAGTCGCATTAGCAGCAGGTTCTGACACTGAACCGCTGAACTTTGGGCACCGTGGTGCGAATCATCCAGTAAAAGTCGTTGATACAGGTGAGGCTTGGATGACTTCACAAAATCATGGGTATACAGTGTCAGAATCATCACTATTAAATACGTCGCTCCGTGTGACTTATCGCGCGATAAATGACGGGACGATCGAGGGATTAAGTCATCAAGAGTATCCGGTCTTTTCTGTGCAATTTCATCCAGAAAGCGCACCAGGACCACATGATGCGAACGGGTTATTTGATCAATTCTTAGCCATGATGCAACAGACTAAAGAAGGAGGCGTTACCTTATGCCAAAACGAACTGATCTTAAACGAATCCTAGTGATTGGCTCAGGACCGATTATCATTGGGCAAGCCGCGGAATTTGACTATTCAGGGACACAAGCTTGTCAGGCCTTAAAAGAAGAAGGCTATGAAGTTATATTAGCCAATTCAAACCCAGCAACGATTATGACCGATGAAACGGTAGCAGATGTCGTTTATATGGAACCATTAACGGGTGATTTTTTAGCTAAAATAATTCGCCAGGAACGACCAGATGCCTTGCTTCCGACCTTAGGTGGTCAAACAGGTCTGAATATGGCGACTGAATTACATCAACGTGGTGTTTTAGAGGCTTATGATATTGAATTATTAGGAACGAATTTAGAAGCGATTGAAAAGGCTGAAGATCGTGATCTCTTTCGGCAATTAATGCTCGAGCTTAACGAACCGATTCCTGAAAGTACAATTGTCAGTTCAGTAGATGAAGCGGTTAAGTTTGCTGGTCAAATTGGTTATCCGACGATAGTACGACCAGCCTATACATTAGGTGGCACAGGTGGTGGCATGTGTGAAGATGAAGCGACGTTAATCGAAACCGTTCAAAATGGTTTAGCTGTCTCACCTGTGAGTCAATGTTTGATCGAGCGTAATATCGCAGGGTTTAAAGAAATCGAATATGAAGTCATGCGTGATGGCGAAGATCATGCCATTGTCGTTTGTAATATGGAAAATATTGATCCAGTTGGGGTGCATACGGGAGACTCGATTGTTGTGGCCCCTTCCCAAACATTAAGTGACCGTGAGTATCAACTGCTACGTGATGTGTCGCTAAAATTAATTCGCGAGTTAAATATTGAAGGAGGCTGTAATGTCCAGCTGGCGTTAGATCCTAATAGTTTTCAGTATTATGTCATAGAAGTTAATCCACGCGTCAGTCGTTCAAGTGCGCTCGCGTCGAAAGCAACGGGATATCCGATTGCAAAATTAGCCGCTAAGATTGCTGTCGGGTTAACGTTAGATGAGATGCAAAACCCTGTCACAGGTCGAACGTATTCGCATTTTGAACCTGCTTTAGATTATGTGGTCACGAAAATTCCACGTTGGCCGTTTGATAAGTTTCAGGCTGCTAATCGTCAGCTTGGAACGCAAATGAAAGCAACTGGTGAAGTGATGGCGATTGGGCGCAATTTCGAAGAGTCGCTACATAAAGCGGTTCGCTCACTTGAAATCGGGACAGAAGAATGGCATTTACCCGCTTTAAAACAGGTAGAAAAAACTGAATTAGAAAGACGTTTAGCGAAACCAGATGATGAACGGTTATTCGTGTTAGGTGAAGCATTTCGTCGTGGGTATTCAGTAGATACCATTCACGCCATAACCCAAATTGATCCGTGGTTTTTACACAAATTTAATCATCTCATCACAATAGAACTACAATTAGCTAATCAACCCTGGCAAGTTGACCCTTTAATTGAGGCTAAAGAGTTAGGCTTTTCTGATCAAGCCATAGCTCGTTTTTGGGAAACTAGAGAACAAACAGTATATGAATGGCGTCGTGCTCATGACGTTATCCCTGTATATAAAATGGTGGATACGTGTGCAGCAGAATTTGCATCAGAAACACCGTATTTTTATAGCACGTATGAAGAAGAGACCGAATCAATTCGCACAACTCGGCCAAAAGTTGTCGTTCTTGGCTCAGGACCCATTCGAATAGGGCAGGGGATTGAGTTCGACTATGCTACGGTTCATTCTGTATTAGCACTTAAAGAAGCGGGATATGAAGCGATTGTGATTAATAATAACCCTGAGACAGTATCAACTGATTTTCAAATATCCGATAAATTATATTTTGAACCGTTAACGATTGAAGATGTCATGCACGTCATTGATCATGAACAACCTGAAGGCGTGATTGTCCAGTTCGGGGGCCAAACTGCGATATCACTCGTCGATGAGTTAGAGAAGCGAGGGGTAGCGATTTTAGGGACGTCGAAATCATCAATCGATCGAGCAGAAGACCGAGACCAGTTCGATCAGTTATTAGAAGACAGCCAAATTGCAAGACCTAAAGCAGGTATGGCAACAACAGAAGAAGAGGCGAAAGAACTCGCACGAGAAATCGGATACCCAGTTTTAGTACGGCCATCTTATGTCTTAGGCGGACGGGCGATGGAGATTGTTCATGAAGAATTTGAATTGATGAGATATATGAGTGAAGCAGTCAGTGTCCATCCTGAACGGCCTGTTTTAATCGATCGATATTTAATTGGTCAGGAGTTAGAAGTTGACGCTATTAGTGACGGAGAGACGGTGGTCATTCCAGGTATCATGGAACATATTGAACGGGCAGGTGTTCATTCTGGTGATTCTATGGCTGTTTATCCAACTCAACATATTCCGGATTCAGTCAAAGCACAGTGTACCGAGATCACGACTGCAATTGCTAGGGCGTTAAATGTAAAAGGATTACTCAATATTCAATTTGTTTATCATGATGGCGATGTTTATGTGTTAGAAGTCAATCCACGCTCAAGTCGTACTGTACCGTTTTTAAGCAAAGTGACTAGCGTTAAGATGGCTAATATTGCAACCCGCATCATGTTAGGCGAAACGTTAAATGAGCTCGGATATGAGGGTGGTTTATGTGAAGAAGACAATACGATATCAGTTAAAGTCCCTGTCTTTTCATTTGAGAAACTACGTCAGGTCGAGATTACACTTGGCCCAGAAATGAAATCTACGGGTGAAGTGATTGGTCGTGATCAGACATTGGAAAAAGCGCTGTATAAAGGGATATTAGCGTCAGGTTTAAAAGTTCCAACAGGAGGCAGTGTCTTATTAACGGTAGCAGACCAAGACAAATCAGAAATGGTTGAATTGGCCAGAAGATTGACTGCTTTAGGTTTTCAATTGTATGCAACAACTGGTTCGGCACAAGCGATTCGAGAGGCTGGGTTAGCGGTTGAAGAAGTGAACAAGATTAAGGATGATCAGTGTCACATCTTACATGTCATCGAAGAAGGCTATGTTCATTTAGTCGTCAATACTTTATCAAGAGGCAAACAGACAGAAACAGATGGCTTTCGTATTCGCCGTAGTGCCGTGGAACACGGGATTGCGTGTTTAACATCATTAGATACAGCTGAGGCGATGGTAAGCGTGATTGAGTCAATGAGTTTTGCAGCGAGTCCAATGCCAAAGCAAGAGGTTGTGAATGTATGATCGTTGAAGATATGACGATACAGAAAAATGAATGCATTGCGTTAAACACTTTTGAAATGGTGATATCAGGTGAAGAGATTCCGCTTCATATTCAATCTGGGCAGTTTGTTCATATACAAATTGGTGACGGAAAGTTAAATATGCTTCGTCGACCATTATCGATTGCAGATATTAACCGTATCTCACAAACTATTACGCTCATCTATCATGTGACAGGTGATGGGACTAAATGGTTATCTACTCTTACAGAAGGAACCATCTTAAATGTACTTGGCCCACTCGGTAATGGTTTTGAAATTAAACATTCAGAAGGTAATCAAATTTTAGTTGTTGGAGGTGGCGTTGGCGTTCCACCGCTCTATCATTTAACAAAACAATTAGTGAGACACTATCAAGTGACAGTCGTGTTAGGATTTGCGACACGTGAAGCCGTTTTCTATGAAGATGAATTTCGAGAATTAACTAAAACATATATTTCTACTGATGACGGGACTTATGGGCATAAAGGTTTTGTGACGGACGTTGTTAGTCAACTAGACCTGAATTTTCAACATTATTACGCTTGTGGACCAATGCCGATGTTACAAGCTGTACAAGAACAAATGATAGATACACCTGGTCAATTATCGTTTGAAGAACGCATGGGATGTGGAATCGGTGCTTGTTTTGCATGTGTTTGTGAAGCTAAGAATGACAATGGCTATGTGAAAATTTGTCAAGATGGCCCTGTATTACAAGCAAGTGAGGTGATTCTATGAGTTTAGAAGTCACATTAGGTGATTTACATTTAAACAATCCTATCATGCCAGCATCAGGGTGTTTCGGCTTTGGTCGTGAATTTAGCGCGTTTTACGATTTGAACCAATTAGGAGCGATTGCGATTAAAGCAGCTACGGGAGAAGCGAGATTCGGTAATCAAACACCTCGAGTCGCTGAGACATCATCAGGGATGCTAAATGCGATTGGATTACAGAATCCTGGTGTTGATGGAATTATTGAACAAGAGCTCCCATTCTTAAGACAGTATGATGTACCTGTGATCGCCAATATTGCAGGAAGTACACTTGAGGAATACGTCGATGTTGCTAGAAAAATGTCTGAACAGGCCGCGGTTAAAGCATTAGAATTAAATATTTCATGTCCCAATGTAAAAGAAGGTGGCGTGCAGTTCGGGACGGATGCAACCTTAGCTTATCGCGTCACGGAAGCTGTTAAATCCGTTTCTTCAAAGCCAGTCTTTGTTAAACTTTCGCCTAACGTAACAGATATTACGGATATTGCAACGGCTGTCGAAAAAGCTGGAGCAGACGGCCTATCTATGGTTAATACCTTAACCGGAAGACGTATTGATTTACATCAACAAGCGCCGATTATTGCCAATGGGTCAGGTGGTCTATCAGGACCTGCGATTAAACCAATTGCAATCCATATGATTCATCAAGTTCGACAAAAAACAGATCTGCCTATTATTGGAATGGGAGGCATTCAATCAACGGAAGATGTACTCGAATTCTTACTAGCTGGTGCTGATGCAGTCGCGGTTGGAACAGCAAATTTTCAAAATCCGTTTATTTGCGAACGTTTAGTTCAAGACTTACCTGAAACATTACAAGCTTATGGATTTAATTCTGTAAAAGAAGTGAGGGACGCACGATGCAGCCATCAATCTACCTCGCTTTAGATGTTCGAAGCGTTGAGGAAGCAAGATATTTTTTAGAAAACCATCATTTAGAAGGCGTTCCAGTCAAAGTTGGCATGCAACTCTTTTATAGTGAAGGGCATCGTATTATCGATTATTTAAAAAGGAAGCATCATCCGATCTTTTTAGATTTAAAGTTACATGATATTCCTAATACCGTCTATGAAGCGATGCGACAATTAGCACTATATGAGCCATCCATCGTAAACATTCATGCAGCAGGTGGAAGTCGTATGATTGAAGCGGCTAAAGAAGCTTTGATTGCAGAAAACAGTCAATCTCAATTATTAGCCGTCACTCAATTAACATCAACAGATGAGACAATGCTTGAATCGGAGTTATTAATTCAAAAAAGTATGGCAGAAACAGTGCAACATTACGCACATATCAGTCAAGAAAGCGGGGCTGATGGAGTTGTCTGCTCGGTTCATGAAGTACCTTTGATCAAACAATATTGTGGTTTAGATTTTAAAACATTAACCCCAGGGATTCGTCTTGCAAATGGTGCACATCACGATCAAACCCGTGTAGCGACACCTCGTAAGGCAAATGAAGTAGGAAGTGACATGATTGTGGTTGGTCGTGCTGTCACACAAGCTGACGAGCCAAAACAAATCTATCAATCAATCGTAAAGGAGTGGTCCTATGCATCAGCAAACAATAGCTGAACAATTAATTGAGATCGAAGCATTAAAAATTAATATGAACGAACCGTTTACTTGGTCATCAGGTATTACGTCACCTGTTTATTGTGATAATCGTTTAACGATGTCTTATCCAGAAGTTCGCCGACAAATTGCGAGAAAGTTAGCTAACCAAATCGATAGATCACAAGTTGATGTAATTGCTGGATGTGCCACAGCAGGGATTCCTCATGCGGCATTTACGGCGGAGTTGCTAGATTTACCAATGATTTATGTTCGTAGTAAACCGAAAGGGCACGGGTTAGAAAACATGATCGAAGGCCGCGTCGATTTAGGTGATCGTGTTGTTGTGATTGAAGATTTGATTTCGACAGGACAAAGTGCAACAAAGGTCGTCGAAGCCTTGAGGGAAAAGGGTTGTGAAGTGTTATATGTGTTATCGATCTTCACTTATGGATTAGACGTGGCAGAAGAACAGTTCAATCAAAAGGGGATTATTAATACTAGCCTAGTGACATTTGATCAGATCGCCAACTTATTGGTTGATAAAGGTGAAATAAACCAAAATGACTATCATGCATTACTAGAGTGGCGTTATAATCTTATATTAACAAGCTCTGAATCTTAAAGTTTAATTAGGTTAACCAACTTATAAGAACTATTCAGTTAAATCTCTTACAATTCACTATTTTTTCTCTGATAAAGTTTTCCATAATATTCTCAATAAAGGTTTTTTATGGTATAGTGACGTTTATATCATTTATTAGATTTAATTTAGGAGTATATGAGATGAAAAAGATTGGTACAGTCAGTTGGGTATCTTTAGCTTTAAGTATGTTACCTGCTTTTGCTATATTCATGCTAATAAGAGGTTATGAAATTTCGCTATTAGTAATAGGTTTCTTTTTATTTGTATCTATAGGATTTTCAATCATAGCCCTCTATAAGCAGAATGAAAAGAATATCATTCCTTTAATAGCCTTTATTATAAGTTCTGGAATTTTAGCATACCCGATTTTAATTATAGTTCGTTTAGCAGTGGGGTAACTAATAGTATATCGATCAGTTGATTAAGAGTTGTTGGAGTATAATAAACGGAGAAGGTATAAATAGTTACTAGCTATTAGGGGTAACATAAATCTTTTTACATAAAATGAACCACATTGAAGATGGCTTTAAACTAAAGAACGTTCAATGAAGGGGGTTAGAGATGAAAAAGACGACTATAGTAAGTTGGTTGTCATTAGTATTTAGTATCATACCTATTTTCATTTTTATAGCTATGCTGGGAGGTAGAGACATTTCTGAAGTAATGTTATTTTTACCTTTAGTAATCGCTATAACTTTGGCCCTAATTGGGATCACGCGTAAAAATGAGAAAAATATAATCCCAATTATGTCGTTAATTGTAAGCATCGGTGTTGGAGCATTTATATTTTTAATTATAGTTGTTTCTGGTATGAGCCAACCTACTTAAGAAAACTGCTAGCATCATTTATATACTTTATATGACATGAAATTCTCTATATAATTATTGTACTTCATTTAAAAGGAAACACCCGTAAGATTGATAAAATCAATCTTTCGGGTGTTATTTTGATTAATTATTATTTAATGAAACGGTATTATGTCGGCTTGTTTTCCGTTACTTTCATCTGCTCAATCTGTCTTTCATCAGGTGTCACATAGACAGTCTGTTGGTTGTCATATGTTACATAGCCTGGTTTCGCGCCGTTTGGCTTACGGACATGCTTAATCGCTGTATAATCGACTGGCACAGAAGATGAATGTTTCGCTTTACTGTAGTAGGCTGCGATCATTGCCGCTTCTAAAATAGTTTCATCACTTGGATCGCTATGACGAATGATGACGTGTGAGCCTGGAATATCTTTAGTGTGCAACCAGATATCATTCTTATTTGCCATCCGATTCGTCACGAATTCGTTTTGTTTATTGTTACGACCCACAATGAGTTCTGTTCCATCAGAAGCTTGGTAATGGTCAGGTTGTAACCATTTTTGCTTTTTCTTCTTCGACTTTTGTTGCTTTGCTTTCAAATAACCTTCTTCTTCTAATTCATCGCGAATATCTTGCACATCATCTTGTCTTGCTTGTTCAAGTTGTTGAATTAAGCGTTCGAAATAGTCGATTTCTTGTTTGGCTTTCTCGATTTCTACGAGGACGACTTCTTTTGATTTCTTCAACTTTTGATACTGTTTAAAATAATATTGTGCATTATCACTTGGCGACTTGTTTGGATCCAACTCAAGCGTGATCGTTTTTTGTTCTGGGTCATAATAATCCATAACATCGACCGTCTCATCACCTAATTTCACAAGGTGTAAGTGAGCCGTTAATAGTTCGCCGTATTTTTGATAGTCTTCAGCCTGCTCAGCTTTGGCTAACGTTTTTTCTTGTTTTTTGATTTTGCGTTCATTTTTCGCTTTTTCGTTTTTTAAGAAGCGCATTAAATCATGTGTTTGATTCTTTATTCGGTCACGTTCAGCTTTGCCTGCATAATAATTGTCTAGCATGCCACTGACCGAATCGAACGTTTTAGTCTCTTGATCAAATGTGACTTCTGGTAAGACATGAAAATCTTCCTGTTGTCCGATCGCACGTTTAGGTTCATAGTGATGATTAATCAAATGATCCTTAAATGTTTCAAACACGTCGGCATATGCTTGATTATCGCCCAAGTAAGCCTTGCTAGCTAATGCTTTCGTAACAAGTGGTGAACATCCCATTAACAGATTCAACATTTGTCGATCGATTTTTCCTTGGAGGAAATCGAGCTTACGGACAAATGTGTCACCGTCTAGTTGAAGCGGGTTAAGTTTGCCTTGTTCGGGCGGAGCAATATACGTCTGACCAGGTAAAATCGTTCTGTGACGGTTTTGTGCTGGACTGATATGTTTTAGACTGTCTAAAATGACGTTTCGCTCAGGATCGACGACCATAACGTTGCTGTGTTTGCCCATTAATTCGATGATTAAGGTTTTGGATTGTTCATCTCCGATTTCGTCTTTGCTACGAACCTTAATATGAATAATGCGTTCTAATTCAACTTGTTCAACCGATTCGATAAACCCAGCACCTAAGTATTTGCGTAAGACCATACAGAACATAGGTGGTTCTTTCGGGTTTGTATATTTTTCATTCGTTAAATGAATGCGTGCATAGCTCGAATGCGTTGAGATCAGTAGGCTATGATTCTTCCCACCGCTTCGAACAGTTAAAATGAGCTCGCTATCAGTTGGTTGGTATATTTTTTGAATGCGACCACCTTGTAAATTAGATAATTCGTTTGTGATCGCACGGGTTACAATTCCATCAAATGGCATATTTATCACCTCATAGGTTTTCAGTATAGCATGAACAATTACGGATTTTATACCATTAATTAGTTGAAATGTTATTAGTAATAATGCGAGAATATGTTACAACTAAATAAAAGTTGGTGATTAAAGTGATAAAAAGTATGACGGGATATGGTCAAGCTGTTGATACATATCATGATCGACAAGTTTCTGTAGAAATTAAAACAGTGAACCATCGCTTTTTAGATTTTTCTTTTAAATTGCCAAGAGAATTAACGGCTTTAGAGGATCAGATGAAAACACAATGTCGAAGTTGGTTTAATCGTGGCCGAATAGACATATGGATTCAAATGAATGGAGAACCATTGAGTGAGCCTACAATAAATGTTAATTGGCCTTTATTGAACCAATATTTAGCTAAAGTACATGAAATTAAAGACGAAACAGGGATACCGGGCGATATAACGATTAATCACTTACTGCAACTTGAAGGTCTACTTGAAAAAGATGAATCCAACCAAGTAGACGAAGCGTTAGAACAAGTGATAAGGTCTACTTTGGAAAAAGCGCTCGCCAATGCTTATCAAATGAGAATCGATGAAGGTGAGACATTAAGGCAAGATGTGTTACAGTATAATGAAGAGATTAAAAAGCTAGCAAATGAATTAAACGATAACCGTGAGACGCTTAAACAACATTACTATGATCGTGTGTTAGTCCGACTGCAGGATACATTGAAGGAAGTAGACATTGATCATCAGCGCTTAGTTCAAGAAGTGGCAATGTTGGCCGATAAGGGAGATATAACGGAAGAAGTGACACGTCTTTTGTCGCACACTGAACAAATAGATGAATTGCTGTCTTCTAATCAAGCCGTTGGACGACAGTTGGACTTTTTGTCTCAAGAATTGCATCGTGAAGCGAATACAATTGGATCGAAAGCGAATGATATTGCCTTAAGTAAGCAAGCGATCGCATTAAAGAGTGTTATTGAGAAAATCAAAGAACAAGTCCAAAATATAGAATAATATTTGAGTTTTTGCTTTTATTTAGTCTATAATAGAAGTAATCTATAAAGAAATAAGTTAGGGGAGACAAGAATGAATTTGAAATTAATTAATATCGGGTTTGGTAATGTTGTGTCTGCCAATCGCATTATCTCGATTGTATCACCCGAATCAGCCCCGATTAAACGAATTATTACTGTTGCGCGTGATAGTAATAAGTTAGTAGATGCTACATATGGAAGACGTACACGTGCTGTAATCGTAACTGATAGTGACCACGTTATTTTATCTGCTGTACAACCGGAAACAGTTGGACAACGTGTCGTTAATGAAGATATGAACATCGACAACTAGGAGGAAGTTTTGTGAAAGATGAAAAAGGAATTCTGTTTATCCTTTCTGGACCCTCAGGTGTCGGGAAAGGAACCGTTCGAAAAGCTCTTTTCGATCAAGATCCAGCATTAGCTTACTCAATTTCTGTTACGACACGTCATCCTCGCGAAGGCGAAGAAGACGGCGTCGATTACTTCTTTAAAACTAAAGAAGAAGTGAAAAAGATGATTGAACATAATGAATTAATTGAGTATGCTGAGTATGTAGGGAATTATTATGGAACACCTAAGACATATGTTGAAGAGACATTAGCACAAGGACGTGATGTGTTTTTAGAGATAGAAGTCCAAGGTGCTTTGCAAGTTAAAGAAAACTTCCCAGAAGGTGTGTTTATCTTTTTATTCCCACCAAGTTTAGAAGAATTGAAAAATCGCATCATAAATCGAGGCACTGAAGATCAATCGATTGTTCGTAATCGATTATATGAAGCGAAAAAAGAAATTGAAATGATGGATGCATACGATTATGTTGTCGTAAATGATGATATCAATTCAGCAGTCAGACGTATTGAATCCATTGTTGAAAGTGAACACTGTAAGCGAGAGCGTATCGCTTCACAATATAAAAAAGCTTTAGGGAGTGTTGATCTATGATTTTAGAGCCGTCAGTAGACAATTTGCTAGAAAAGATTGACTCAAAATATGCAATCGTGATTGCAGCTTCAAGTCGTGCACGTGAATTGCATGATGAACAGAATTATATGCTTGATGACCATAAGTCACCGAAGTATGTTGGTCAGGCATTAGAAGAAATCATCGAAGATAAGCTAACGATCGAAGACTATAAATAATAGGTATCTTAGCGTATGCAGGTTGGTGATGAGATGGCATTAAGCTATGCACCACCTAGCGCAAAACATGATGGCCCAATCAAGGAACAACCTGCTTATAATCAGGTTGTTCTTTTTTAGTAGTGAGCTTTGTTAAAGTCCATTGTTGATATTGTGATCCGCTTTCGGTGGACGCTTTCCGCGGGCACGGCTCGAGCCTCCTCGGAAGAAAAGCGCTTCCTGCGGGGTCTCGAGACTCGTGCTTTTCCCGCAGGAGTCGCCACCTTCGCTCCTCACAATTCAACAACTCAGTGCTACATCAATTGAAAATCAACACTAAGATTTAACAGATTTTAGTAGAAAGTAATGAATTAAACGTCATGTTAAAGATGGAGGCGAAACCCATGGAACAACAAAAACATGTATTACTAGGAGTATCAGGGGGCATTGCTGCATATAAAGCATGTGCACTAACAAGCAAGTTAGTTCAACGGGGTTATGATGTCAAGGTAATCATGACAGAAGGAGCTACGGAATTTGTTAACCCATTAACATTCCAAGCTCTATCTCGAAATCCCGTTTACACAGATGCCTTTGATGAAAAAAATCCAGAAAAAATCGCTCATATCGATTTAGCTGACTGGGCAGATCTAACTATTTTAGCTCCAGCAACAGCACACCTATTAGGGCGAGTTGCCAACGGTCTAGCAGATGATATGTTAACAACAACATTACTTGCAACGACAAGTCCTGTTTATGTGGCCCCGGCAATGAATGTTCATATGTATGACCATCCAGCCGTCAAACATAATTTAACGACACTTGAGGCATACGGCTACCGCTTTATTGAACCAGGTGATGGTTATTTAGCTTGCGGTTACGTAGGTAAAGGTCGATTAGAAGAGCCGGAGCGAATAATTGATGTGGTAGAACAAACTGAAAAACAAAACTCTTATCAACCTTTAGCTGGAAAACAAGTACTAGTCACAGCAGGGCCGACAATTGAAGCAGTTGACGTTGTTCGTTATTTTACCAATCATTCTTCAGGTAAGATGGGTTTTGCCATTGCTAAAGTAGCATGTGACTTAGGTGCAAATGTCACATTAGTCAGTGGTCCAGTCGAACTGGAAACGCCTCCTAATATTGAGCGAGTGGATGTGACAACTGCAGAAGACATGTATGATGCGGTCATGTCTCGTTTTAATGATCAAGATATTGTGGTAAGTGCCGCAGCTGTTGCTGATTATAAGCCAACCAATCAGTATGACCGTAAGATGAAAAAACAGTCAGGTGACTTAACACTTGAATTAACAAGAACACGAGATATTTTACAAGCTCTAGGTAAAGCGAAATCAACTCAATACCTCGTTGGGTTTGCAGCAGAAACAGATGATGCGATCAAGAACGGTCGTGATAAGATGGCCCGTAAAAATTTAGATGCGATTGTCGTTAATGATATTAGCCAAGATGAACAAGGGTTTAAGACGGACACGAACGCTGTTGAAGTCCTAACAAATAAAGGTGAGCATCAATCAATTCCGCTTCAATCTAAAGAAAAAGTTGCACAACAATTGTGGTCGACCTTAACGAAAGAAATGTAGGTGAAAAGGGTGAACATCGCAAAAGTAGTTGTTGACGTCCCAGTCTCTGCAACTGACGCTCTGTTTGATTATCAAATTCCAGATGACTTACAAACAATCGTAGAACCTGGAATTCGTGTCATTGTGCCATTTGGGCCAAGGCAAATTATGGGGTTTGTTGTAGATTTAACAAGTGAGAGTGAGTTTGAAAACTTGAAAGTTATCCAACAAGTGATGGATTACAAACCGATTCTGACATCTGAGTTAATCCAATTATCGAGATGGTTACAACATGAAACGCTTTGTTTTCGAATTTCTGCTTTACAAGCTATGTTGCCGGCCGTTTTTAAAGCAAAATATAGTAAGGAAGTTTGGTTACAGACTGAAGAAACATTATTGCCAGAAAATTGGCGAGCTATTTCCCAAGGGCGTGAAGTATTTCCATTTCAAGACTTAATTGATGCTAAAATTCCCGATTCTCAGATTCGACGCCAAATCGAAGAAGGCCTTATTGAAATTAATTATGTCGTTAAAGGGAAAAATCGAGTAAAAAAGGATACATATGTTGAACTAGCTTTAAGTGAACCTGACACTCTAGAAAAATTAACTGAATTCACCAATCAGGCTAAGAAACAACACGATATACTAGAATGGTTACTGGATCAAGAGCAACCTGTACGATTAAAACAATTACAAGAAACATTAAGTGTTACAAGAAGTCCAGTAAAATCACTAGAACAAAAAGGGTTATTAAATCTTGTTCAAAAGGAGATTTATCGAAATCCTCATTCACGGTCATTTGAGGCGACAGAATCTTTGCCTTTAACCGATCAACAACAAAATGTCATAGATCCTGTGCTAAATAATATTCACGAAACCAAACATGATGTTTTTCTATTACACGGTATTACGGGTAGTGGGAAGACAGAGGTGTACTTACAATCAATAGAAGCAGTATTAAATAAAGGGGAAGAAGCGATTGTGCTTGTACCGGAAATTTCTTTAACGCCTCAAATGGTTGAACGGTTCAAGTCTAGATTCGGTGATGACGTTGCAGTGCTCCATAGTGGCTTATCAACTGGTGAGAAATATGATGAATGGCGAAAAATTCATCGGAGAGAAGTTAAAGTAGTAGTAGGAGCACGATCTGCTATTTTTGCGCCTTTTGATAACCTAGGAATCATTATTATTGATGAGGAGCATGAAAACACTTATAAGCAAGAGGACTATCCAAAGTATCATGCACGTGAAGTAGCTAAATACCGTGGTGAATTTCATCAATGCCCAGTCGTTTTGGGAAGTGCAACGCCAACATTAGAAAGTTATGCGAGGGCTCAAAAAGGTGTGTACCGTCTGCTTGAGTTGACAGAACGCGTGAATCAGCAGGCTATGCCAGAAATGGATATAGTAGATATGCGCGAAGAACTAGCAAAAGGGAACCGCACGATGTTTTCTGATACGTTAGTTGATAAAATCAATGCGAGAATTGAACGCCGTGAACAAGTCGTTTTATTACTCAACCGACGAGGGTATGCCACGTTTGTGATGTGCCGAGAATGTGGTGAGACGATCCAATGTGAGCATTGTGATATTTCCATGACTTATCACAGAACTCAAAATAAGTTGAAATGTCATTATTGTAGCGATGAACGGCCGATGCCAAATATTTGTCCGAGTTGTGAAAGTGATGCCATTCGTTTTTTTGGTACGGGAACCCAAAAAGTCGAAGAGGCCTTGCAAGAACAGTTTCAAAACGCCAGTATCATTCGTATGGATGTTGATACAACAAGTCGCAAAGGTGCACATGAGCGCTTGTTAAATCAATTTGCTAACAGGGAAGCAGATATATTGCTTGGGACGCAGATGATTGCAAAAGGCTTGGATTTTGAAAATGTAACACTTGTTGGTGTGATTGCAGCTGATGCATTACTTCATTTGCCAGATTTCCGTGCTGCCGAAAAGTCATTTCAATTATTAACTCAAGTAAGTGGTCGTGCAGGGAGACATGAATTAACAGGTGAAGTTGTGGTACAAACTTATACACCAGAGCATTATACAGTTGAAATGGCGGCGGATTATGATTATCAATCATTTTATTTACGCGAGATGCAAGTGCGTAAACGGTTTGGATATCCACCATATTATTATCTAGTTTTAATTAATTTATCTCATACTAACCATGTGAAAGCAGTCGATGCTTCAAAACGAGTGGCTCAAATCCTTGGTCGTGATTTAGGTGATACGACAGAAATGTTAGGACCAACACAATCACCGATGTTAAGGATTAAAGATCGCTATCGATACCAATGCATGATAAAATATAGAGAAAGAGAAGATGTAGAGGCAGCGTTATCAAATGTTCTCAACCATTTTCAAAAAGAAATGAACCAAGATGATTTACAATTAACGGTTGATTTTGAACCTTATAATTTTATGTAATCAATAGCATATATAAAGGAGTTTGCTATGACGAAACGAATTGTATTTATGGGGACACCTGATTTCAGTGTTCCAGTATTAGAACAACTAATCGAATCTAGTTATGATGTGGTAGCTGTAGTCACACAACCTGACCGTCCTAAAGGAAGAAAGAAAAAGTTAACGCCATCACCAGTTAAAGCGTTTGCTCAATCACATGAAATTCCAGTACTACAACCTGAAAAAATTAAACATGATTATCAAACGATTCTTGACTATCATCCTGATTTAATCGTTACAGCTGCTTATGGGCAAATCCTACCCGAACCATTATTAGAAAGCCCTCCATATGGCTGTATAAATGTCCATGCGTCACTATTACCAAAATTACGAGGTGGTGCCCCTATTCATTATGCCATTTTAAATGGCGAAAAAGAGACAGGCATTACCATTATGTATATGGTGAAAGCATTGGATGCAGGTGCAATGTTATCGCAAGAAAAAGTTTCTATTCACGATCATGATACTGTCGGTGATTTACATGATCGATTGGCTGAAGTAGGTAGCCAATTATTGATGCGAACGATTCCACAATTATTTGAAGGATCTCTTGAACCGACCGAACAAAATCACGAAGACGCAACTTATGCACCGAACATCACACGTGAAGTTGAACGTATCGATTTCGCAGATACACAACAGAATATATACAATCAAGTACGAGGTTTGAATCCTTGGCCTGTTGCTTTTACGACATACCATGACCAAACAATTAAAATATGGTCTGCTGAAAAAATAAACGATAAATCGAATCAAAAACCAGGCACCATAGTTGCTGTAGACGTTGATAAAGGTGTCGATATTGCAACGGGTGATGGTGGCATACTTAGATTAACTGAAATTCAACCAGCAGGTAAGAAACGCATGAAAACTGTCGACTTTCTAAGAGGTTCAGCAGACTTCTTTACTGTTGGCGATCAATTAGGGTGATAGGATGGCAGAGACGAAAACAGTACGCGAAATCGCATTAAATTTACTAGAAAGAGTGAATCAAGACGGAAGTTTTAGCCATATTTTAATTAATCAAACAATCTCAAAGCATGATTTAAAACGAGAAGACCGTGGATTATTAACTGAAATTGTTTATGGCACCTTACAACGTCAAATGACACTAGATTATTACTTAAAACACTTCGTTGGTAAGAAAAAACTTGATTCTTGGGTCAGAATCTTACTCAGATTATCTCTTTATCAAACGATTTATTTATCTCGAATTCCTGATCATGCAGTCATCAATGAAGCTGTAACCATTGCCAAAAAAAGAGGCCATAAAGGGATTAGCGGATTCGTTAATGGTGTTTTGCGTCAAGTTCAACGAGAAGGAATCCCGTCACTCGATACAATTGACGACCCTATCAAAAAACTTGCGGTCAGTACCAGCCACCCAACATGGATGGTGAAGCGCTGGGTTGAACAATATGGTTTTGAGACAACGAGAAAAATGTGTGAATCCAATATTGAATCAAAACGTGTATCAGTGCGAGTTCAACCATTAAGAATCGAGCGAGATGAAGCCATATCACATTTAGAACAAGAAGGAATCAAAACCATGCCATCTCGTTTATCGTCACAAGGATTAATCGTAATAGAAGGAAATGTGTTAGAAAGCAGTCTCTTTCCTGATCAGTTAACTATTCAGGATGAAACCTCAATGCTTGTTTCAGAAATGGTTGATCCGTCCTCTGAAATGACTGTGCTTGATGCTTGTAGTGCACCTGGCGGAAAAGTAACGCATATGGCTGAAAAAATGGCTGGAGAAGGAACGCTATATGCTTATGACTTACATGAATCTAAAATTAAACTCATAAAAGACAAGGCTGAAACATTAGGGTTAAATAACATCATTACAAATCCTTCTGATAGCCGACATTTGCATAAACAGCACGAAAATGGATCGTTTGATCGCATTTTACTTGATGCACCATGTACAGGCTTAGGTGTTTTAAGAAGTAAGCCAGATATTAAGTATCAAAAGTCTGAACAAAATATTTCAGAACTAGCTGATGTACAACGACAACTTCTTGATGCACTTATTCCGTTACTAAAAGAAGATGGTAAATTCGTTTATAGTACTTGTACGGTAGACCAAGAAGAAAATGAGCATCAGATCAAGGCATTATTAGAACGAGTGCCTCAGTTAGAAGTGGACCCGAGTTTCTTCGATGAACTTCCTGAGTCTTGTCAGTCATTATCAGGCTTGAGTGAGTTTGGATTACAATTGTTTCCGCATGACTTTGCGGCAGACGGATTTTTTATAACGCGTTTACAATTAAAAAGTAATTTGAAGTGAAATGAGGTGCAATACACCTATGCATGCAGTGTTTAAATCAGATCAAGGCAAAGTGAGACAAGCTAATGAAGATAGTGGTGGTTTATTTTATAACCATGGAAATCAACTGTTAGCTGTTGTTGCTGATGGAATGGGAGGACATCAAGCAGGTGATGTTGCCAGTAGTATGGCTACTAAATATATGCAATCTTACTGGGAAGATACAGAACCATTCTATGATGTTCAAGAGTTAGAGGTATGGCTTGATGCAGTCGTACAGGAGGTTAATGATGTGTTAGTCGATCATGCTGCTAGCGATTTAAAATGCTCTGGAATGGGGACTACTCTTGTCGCTGTCGCCTTCATTGGTCAAACAGTTGTGGCCGCTAATGTTGGTGATAGCCGTTTATATCAAATCACGCCTAACACGATTGAGCAA
This sequence comes from Alkalibacillus salilacus, assembly GCF_030812915.1. Classification (GTDB taxonomy): domain Bacteria; phylum Bacillota; class Bacilli; order Bacillales; family Alkalibacillaceae; genus Alkalibacillus; species Alkalibacillus salilacus. The sequence continues at coordinate 233,649 of NZ_JAUSTQ010000003.1, read as the reverse complement.
AAGACTCAAGACCATTCCTTTGTTAATGAGTTAGTGCATCAAGGTCATATTACTGAAGAAGAGGCCGAAAGTCATCCTAAAAAGAATATCTTAACACGTGCCTTAGGAACAGCAGAAGAAATTGTCGTGGACATTATAAGCTATTCTGTACAGAGCCCTGCTTATTCTTTACTTTGTACAGATGGCTTAACAAATAAGCTCTCAAATGATGAATTGTTACACATCGTTCAGACTAACGAAACGATTGATACTAGTGTTGAACAATTAATTGTACGAGCAAATGAACTCGGTGGCGAAGATAATATTACAGCAATATTAGTGGAGCTATCGTTTAATGAGTCGGGTGATTCTTCGTGGTCTTAGGTAATGTATTAAATGATCGTTATCAAATTATTCAATACATAGGCGGCGGGGGTATGGCTAATGTTTACTTAGGCCAAGATTTAATTTTAAACCGTGAAGTCGCCATAAAGATCTTAAGACTTGAATATGCCGACAATCAAGAATTTATCGAACGCTTTAATCGTGAAGCTGAAGCGGCTATTAGTTTATCTAATGAACACATTGTTAGCATATATGATGTAGGGCAAGAAGATGATATTCATTATATGGTGATGGAATATATTGATGGCATGACATTAAAACAATATATTCAATCACAAGGCCATGTCTCAATGGAAGAATCTGTGCATATCATGCTTCAACTTACAAATGCGGTGGAACATGCCCACCAAAATGGCATTGTCCATCGAGATATCAAGCCACAGAATATACTGATTGATCAGTCTGGACATATAAAAATTACTGATTTCGGAATTGCCCGCGCTTTAAGCACAACGTCATTAACTAAAACCAATGATGTTATGGGCTCTGTTCATTACTTATCACCTGAACAAGCAAGAGGTGGTTTAGCTACAAATAAGTCTGATATATATTCATTGGGTATTGTTTTATATGAATTGTTAACAGGAAGGCTTCCGTTTTCAGGAGAATCTGCCGTATCAATTGCTTTAAAACATATGCAAACTGAACCACCTTTTGTTCGAAGTTTTAATCCAAACATTCCTCAAAGTTTAGAAAATGTAGTATTAAAAGCAACGGTCAAAAATCCATTAGAGCGATATGAAACGGTTGAAGAGTTAAGACAAAGTTTAGAAACTGTTTTTGATCCGTCAAGGCTTAATGAAGCAAGGTATGTTCCGCCTGTAGAAGAAGGTGAAGATACTAAGGCTATTCCGGCTATTAATGAGGAACAGAATTCCCATTCAGTAGCAAATAGTAATCAATCAGAAACTATTGTACCTGGCAATCAAAATAGCTCTGATAAACGTTCGAAAAAATGGGGTATATGGATAACAGTAGGACTATTCATTGTGATTGCAGCCATTGTCATCGCGTTATTTGTTTTACCGGGTATTTTTATGCCCAAAGATGTTACAATTCCGGACGTTCGAGAAGAGACCTATGAAGATGCAGTCACAGAACTATCAAACTTAGATCTGGATGTCGAACGAGAATCAGTCTTTTCAGAAGAAATAGATGAAGGTTTAGTTGTTCGGTCTGAGCCTAATGCGAACTCAACGGTTAAGGAAGGTTCGACTGTAACGCTTTACACAAGTTTAGGTCAAGAAAAGCTAGAATTCCCTGATTATGTGGGGGATGAATTTGATGATGTAAAACGTTATTTAGAAGCGAATGGTTATCAAGAAGTTATTTACTATGAACAAGCTTCGGAACAACCAGAAGGCGAAATCATCAATCAAATTCAACCCGAACCAGGGCAAGAAATCATTCCAGAAGAGACGCGTGTCATTTTTGATGTTAGTCAAGGACCGCCATCGACAGAAATTCCATCGTTTACGAATTGGACGTTAGAAGAAGTTCAAGATTATGCAGGCGAACATAATTTAACATTATTGACTGAAGAAGAACACTCAGAAGAGTTTTCTGAAGGACGGGTTATTCGTCAAGAGCCAAGTCCTGAAAGCGAGCTAGAAGAAGGCGATGAGGTGAAGGTTTTCGTCTCGGAAGGTCCAGAACCAAAACCTATTACTGAAACCGTATCATTCACAGTTGAATATGATGGTTCGCAATCTGAGAATAATCAAGGTAATAACGGTGGAGATTCATCTAATAATGATGAACAAGCTAATCAGCCAAATCAAGAAAATGAAGAGCCCCAAGGTCAAGAAGTCAGTATTTATATCGAAGACCAAGATAATAGTATTGAAGATGTTTATGAAGAAGATGTCATCCATGAAGATACAACGTATGAAGTGGATTTAACGATTGCGCCAGATTCAACAGGTGAAGTGTTGGTTATTAAAGAGGGAGAGCAAGTTTATCAAGAAACGATCCCATATGATTCAGGAGAGAGTGAGTAAATGGTTCAAGGTAAAATAATGAGAGCATTAAGCGGTTTTTATGATGTGATGGTGGACGATCATGTGTATCGTTGTAAAGGTCGCGGTTTATTTCGCAAACAAAAAATAACACCTTTAGTTGGTGATGATGTTGATATCACATTGGAAGAGGACGGAACAGGCACCATTATCGATATAGAGAAACGCCAACATGAGTTAGTTCGTCCGCCTATCGCAAATGTCGACCAAGCTATTGTTGTAACGTCAACGGTAGATCCCGATTTTAACCCCTTGTTACTGGATCGATTTTTAGTGTTAATTGAACATAAACAGCTTGATGCCGTGGTCGTTTTCACAAAAGATGATTTGTTAACAGACGAGGATCGTCAAACAATCGAATACTACCGTCAAGCTTATGAACAAATTGGTTATCCGATTGTACAAACATCTAATAAACCGACTAAATTAACAAACCAACTTAAGCCTTATCTAAGCAATAAAACGTCTGTTATTGCTGGTCAATCTGGTGTAGGAAAATCAACTTTATTAAATCAAATGGATGAGTCCTTAAACATCGAAACAAACGATATCTCTCAAAGTCTTGGTCGAGGGAAACATACGACACGTCATGTCGAGCTTTATTCATTAGGTGATGGACTAGTGGCTGATACACCAGGTTTTAGTGCGTTAGATTTTGATGAGTTATCACTTGGTGATTTACGTCACAGTTTCCCTGAATTTCTAGATTATGAAGATGCATGTAAGTTTCGAGGGTGCTATCACATTAATGAGCCTAAATGTGCAGTGAAACAAGCTGTATCTGAAGGTCATATTGAAGAATTTCGTTATCAACACTATCAACAGTTTTTTGAAGAAATAAATCAAAGAAAGCCGAGGTATTAAATATGACGAAGGTTGCTCCATCTATATTATCTGCAAATTTTGCAACATTAAAAGATGAAATTAAATCAGTAGAAGTACAAGCGGATTATATTCATGTTGATGTCATGGACGGTCATTTTGTGCCTAATATAACAATTGGGCCCATGATTGTAGAGGCGATTCGTCCGGTAACAGAATTACCATTGGACGTCCATCTTATGATTGAAAATCCTGATCAGTATATTGACGCTTTTGCAGAAGCAGGAGCTGACATCATTTCTGTACACGAAGAAGCATGTCCCCATTTACATCGAGTTATTCAACAAATTAGACAGCATGATGTAAAACCTGGAGTCGTCATTAACCCAGCGACACCTGTATCAGCGATTGAACCGATCTTGCAAGAAGTTGATTTAGTGTTAGTGATGACCGTTAATCCTGGGTTTGGCGGTCAATCATTTATTGATTCGACTGTTGGTAAAATTGAAGATCTAGCTAAACTTAAAGCAGATTACGGTTTTGATTATGAAATTGAAGTTGATGGTGGTGTTAAACCAGAAACAGCTAAAACATGTGTTGAAGCTGGAGCTGACGTATTAGTCGCTGGTAGCGCTGTGTTCAAACAGGATGATCGTCAGGCAGCAATAGAGGCTATTCGATCAAGTTATGAATAAGTTTAGGAGGATCATGCCATGGAAAAAGTGGCAATAGTAGCAGGTGGACCACCAGATGAAATACCATCATTTCAACAATACCCATCGATTACGACTTGGATTGGAGTCGATTCAGGAGCTAAAATTCTAAGTCATTCATTAAACGAATTTGATTATGCAGTGGGTGATTTCGATTCTGTAACTTCCGAAGAATTTGCTGTTATTCAAGATTTGTGTCATGATGTTCGAATTCATCCTTCTGAAAAAGATGATACAGATTTAGAAATAGCGATTAATTTAGCGATTTCCTTAAATCCTGACCAAGTCTTAATTTTCGGTGCAATGGGTGGAAGACGAGACCATGAATGGGTTAATTTAATGTTACTTCAATCTTTTATACCGCATCAAATCGATGCTTGGTTGTGTGATAAGCAAAATGAAATAACACTTAAAAAACCGGGGACATATTCTATTAATAGAGATCATACATTTCCATATATCTCTTTTCTTGCTATGACAGAAACCGTTGAAAATTTAACATTACACGGTTTTAAGTATCCTTTAGACTGTCAATCCATCAAAAGTGGCTCCTCTTTGACTGTATCTAATGAATGGAATGAAAAAATCGGTACTTATTTTTTTACTCGTGGCATATTAATAGTGATAAAGAGCCGTGATGAATAAGAAGCGTTTGGTATAGGAGGGGGAAGATGACGTTTCATACGATTAAATTACCCAGATTTTTAGGTGGTCTTGTTAAATCGATGTTAGGATTAGTGAAGAAGGATTAACCAAAAAAACTCGCTTACAATGTATGATTGTAAGCGAGTTTTTTATCGGATAATATTATACACGCTGAACTTTACCAGATTTCAAAGCACGTGCTGAAACATAAACCTTTTGTGGTTTACCGTCTACCATGATCCGTACTTTTTGAACGTTTGATTTCCATTTACGTTTATTGGCATTCATTGCGTGTGAACGGTGATTACCAGTTGACGTTTTACGTCCGGTAATTTTGCATTTACGAGCCATCTAAAATCCCTCCTACTTCTCTATCTTTCACTTTATATACTTTATCATATGGTCTGGCTGATTTCAACGATGGAATTTTAGCTTATCAAGTTTATATACTTGACAGACGGAAAGGGGTAACAGAGCTTTTAAAATTAAACCTTATATAGTAAAATGACGTTAGTTATCGTCATCAACCAAGGAGGATGGTTATGTCAATCGAATTTAATAATGAATATGGACAAGTATCGATCACGAATGAAGTTGTCTCGACAATTGCTGGTGGCGCCGCAATGGAATGCTATGGTATAGTTGGTATGGCTTCTAAAAAGCAATTAAAAGACGGCTTGTCAGAAATTTTAGGTAAAGAGAATTTCACTAAAGGTGTTGTCGTACGTCAAGATGATGACAAACTAAATATTGATATGTATATTATTGTAAGCTACGGTACGAAAGTTTCAGAAGTTGCTCATAATGTCCAAAACCAAGTTAAATACGCTTTAAAACGAATGGTTGGACTAGATGTCGTATCAGTCAATATTTATATTCATGGCGTTCGCGTAACGACTTAGAGGATTGTTGTGGATGAAGGAGGAAATGTTGTGTCAAATCATACATTAACAGGTGAGAAGTTCGCTCAAATGGTATTATTAGGAGCGAACCACTTATCAAATCAATCACAAATGATTGACTCATTGAACGTATTTCCGGTTCCTGATGGAGATACCGGAACAAATATGAATTTAACGATGACTTCAGGTGCATCAGAGGTAGAAAAAGTCACCTCTAATCATATTGGAGAAGTGGCTAATTCTTTGGCAAAAGGGCTTCTAATGGGAGCTCGTGGTAACTCAGGTGTCATTTTATCTCAGTTATTCCGTGGTTTTTCTAAAAGTGTTAAAGAGAAAGAAACATTAACAGTTGAAGACTTAGCTGATGCTTTAGAAGCAGGTGTTGAGACGGCATATAAAGCTGTTATGAAACCAGTTGAAGGAACGCTTTTAACTGTGGCAAAAGATGCAGCTAATCATGCTAAGAACATCGCCAATGACGATCAAGATCTAGTTAAGTTTTTTACAGCTGTATTAGAGGAAGCTAAAGCTTCACTTGAACGCACACCTGATCTATTACCAGTGTTAAAAGAAGTTGGCGTTGTTGATAGTGGTGGACAAGGCTTAGTAACAGTTTATGAAGGATTTCTAGCTTCGCTTAAAGGTGAGGAAATCCCAGAAACCCAATCTCAGCCTTCTCTTGATGATATGGTTAGTGCTGAACACCATAAAATGCATCAAGATTTCATGGAAACTGAAGACATTGAATTCGGTTACTGTACAGAATTTATGGTGAAGTTTGAAGAGGACAAATTGCAAAATAATCCATTTGATGAAGATGCCTATCGTCATGAACTAAGTGAATATGGCGATTCATTACTTGTTGTTGCTGATGATGAAGTCGTCAAAGTACATATTCACGCAGAGCATCCAGGAGAGGTTATGAACCTTGCTCAAAAATACGGAAGTTTAATTAATATTAAAATCGAAAACATGCGTGAACAACATACATCAATTGTTGGTGAACAACCTAAAGAGCAAAAGAAATCACCAAAACAACCATTAGCTGTTGTTACCGTTGGCATGGGTCAAGGAATTAAAGAAATGTTTGAAAGTTTAGGGGCGACGATTGTAATCGAGGGTGGTCAAACGATGAACCCTAGTACACAAGACATCGCTACAGCTGTTGAACAAGCTAATGCCGAGAAAGTACTTGTTTTACCAAATAACAAAAACATTGTCATGGCAGCTGAACAAGTTAATGAATTAGTTGAATCTGAAGTTCACGTTGTGCCGACTAAAACAGTCCCTCAAGGTATGAGTGCCATGCTAGCGTTAAACTTAGAAGCTACTATTGATGATAATGTGACATCGATGAGTGAAGCTATGCAACATGTTAAAACAGGCCAACTAACATATGCTGTACGAGATACACAGATTGATGGTCGTGAGATTCAAGAAGGTAACTTCATGGGTATTATCGATGGGTCAATAAGTGCTGTGAATCGTGACAAACTCGAAGCGATTTTTGAACTATTAAATAATCTTATAAATGATGAAGAAGACGAGATTGTAACGATTTTACAAGGTGAAGAAGGAACAGATGAAGAAGTTCAACGTATGGAAGAATATATTGAAGAGCATTTTGAGGAAATAGAAGTTGAAATTCACAAAGGTCAACAACCTATTTATTCATATATTTTATCTGTCGAATAATATAGAAAATGATACTGACTTATAAATTACGCTCTGTTAGATTTTAGTGTTGATTTGAATAGTTAAGCACTGAGTTGTTGAATTGTGAGGAGCGGAGGTGGCGACTCCTGGTCGACTAAGTTCGGTCACGTCCTGTGACCAACGTCGACATTAGACCGTCCGGGCCGTCACGGGAATAGCACGAGTCTCGAGACCCCGCAGGCCACGCATTTGGGCCGAGGAGGCTCGAGCCGTGCCCGCGGAAAGCGTCCACCGAGAGCGGATCACAATTTCAACAACGGACTTTAACGGAGTCAATAATTAAAAAAGCTGTTTTAAGTTGCAAATAAAATCAACTTAAAACAGCTTTTTTCTTACATAATTCCTTTTAAAATAAATTCAATTAAGAATAATATTGAAATTAAAATCATGAGTGGTTTTAGTTCATGTTTACGTCCTGATACCATTTTGACAATGGGATAGGCGATAAAACCAAATGCCATCCCATCAGCAATACTATACGTGAACGGAATCATAAACATAATTAAAAATGTTGGAAATGCCTCAGTCATATCATCAATATTAATGTGTTTGATTGATTGCATCATCAAGACACCAACAATGATTAAAATGGGACTAATCGCATTCGCTGGTACGAGCGAGATATAAGGAATTAGAAAGAACGTTGATAAGAACAATAATCCAATCACAATACTCGCTAAACCTGTTCGTCCTTTGGCTGCAGTCACAGCAGCTGTTTCAGCAGCTGGGATTGTAGGTGAAGTTCCTAGGAATCCACTCAACATAGCTGTGATGGCACTACTTTTGTTAGCACGGTGAAACGATTCATGGCGATTGATCATATCCAATTGACCATGTAATAATCCCATACTTTCAAAAATGAGCACTATGGCTAAAGGTAAGACAGCAATCCAGAATGTGAAATCAACCATATGTCCAAAAGTAGGCAATACAAGGAAGTTGGCAACATTCTCTGCTGTGATGGATGTCTGTTCAGTATCGAGTGTGCCGAAAACATAGGCAATACCAGTTCCAATGACCATGGTTAGTAAAAAGTTAGCTGGTACATTCTTAACAAACAATATGACACCAACAAGAAGAGACAATAAACTAACGATTACAGACGGTGAAGAAAAGTCACCTAGTGAAATAATCGAATGTTCACCACTTACAATTAAACCACCGTTTTCTAAACCAATCAGGACTAGAAATAAGCCGAGCCCAATTGTTATACCATGCTTTAATGCATCTGGTATAGCTTGTTTAAATGCTTCACCTAAAGGTGTGATGGCTGTAATCAGAAAAATTAAACCAGCAACAACAACGACACCCAATCCTTGTGCGTAACTAAATTGATACTGTTCAACGATTGAGTAAGCGAACAGTGCATTTACGCCCATTCCTGGTATGATAATAATTGGAACTCGAGCCCAAATACCGACAAGTAAACAGCCGATAGCACTGGCTAAAATCGTCGCAATCATAGCATCTTCACGGTTAATGCCAGCATCACTTAGAATGGAGCTGTTAACCACAACAATGTAAACCGTCGTTAAATAACCAATAAGGCCAGCGATGATTTCATTTAACCAATTTTTATTTGGCCAATTATTCATGTTGACTCCTTCTTTTTTTGTGAGCCCTCACCCTCCCAGGTTGTAAAACCCAAACAATATTATAAGCACTGTATATTAAAATATCAACTGAATCAGCGTATCCAAGGAGAATAACGGTTGGAATTTTGGACAAATAACGATAGAATAGAAGTATAATGGAAAGGGAAAAGGAGAGTGCCAAGCATGAAATTCAGATCGGTTTTCGATGTTATTGGGCCTGTCATGATTGGTCCATCGAGTTCGCATACAGCAGGTGCAGCTCGGATCGGTAAAATGGCACGAGAATTATTTGGTCGTAAACCAGAATGGGCTAAAATTCATTTATACGGTTCGTTTGCCAAAACTTATCAGGGTCACGGAACAGACGTGGCGTTAATCGGTGGAATATTAGGCTTTGATACGTATGACGAACGGATACGTGATGCTAGAACATTAGCACAAGATGAAAACGTTGACATAGAAATTATTGAAGAAGATGGTTCATCAGAACACCCGAATACAGCTCGAATTGAATTGGGTGATGAAGAAAGCACCTTCGAATTAGTTGGCATTTCAATTGGTGGGGGCAAAGCAGAGATTACGGAATTAAACGGTTTTGAATTACGTTTATCTGGCAGCTCACCAGCGATTTTGGTGATGCATAATGACCGATTTGGTGCTATCGCATCAGTCACAAATGTTTTAGCTGATTATAAGATTAATATTGGCCATATGGAAGTATCAAGACGAGAAGAAGGAAAAGAAGCCATGATGGTTATTGAGACTGATGAGAAGATTCCTAATGATGTGATGGATCAATTAAATGATTGCGATCACATTTTACAAGTAGTAACAATTTCTGAATAGGGAAGGAGTGAGACAGCATGATGTTTCAAAATGTCAGTGAGCTCGTCCAAAAAGCTGAAGAGGATGGGATTTCATTATCTGAAGTTATGATTCGACAGGAAGTTGAAGAAACAGGGAAGCCTCGTGAAGAGATTTTTGCTGAAATGGGACGCAATTTAGATATTATGGAAAAATCCGTAGAAGATGGATTAGAAGGTGTTCAGTCTAAATCAGGCTTAACGGGTGGTGACGCCGTATTAATCCAAAAGTATATGGCTGAACAAGAAACATTGTCAGGAAATATGCTATTAGATGTTGTCAGTAAAGCGGTGGCAACGAATGAAGTGAATGCGGCTATGGGAACGATTTGTGCAACCCCTACAGCAGGAAGTGCAGGTTGCGTTCCAGGCGTATTATTTGGATTAAAACCTCGGTTAAATCCTACTCGTGAACAAATGGTACGATTTTTATTTACATCAGGTGCCTTTGGTCAGGTTGTTGCCAATAACGCCTCAATCTCTGGTGCAGCAGGTGGTTGTCAGGCGGAAGTCGGTTCAGCAGCAGGTATGGCAAGTGCGGCAGCAGTCGAAATGGCTGGTGGAACACCCCAACAATCTGCTGAAGCTATGGCGATTACACTAAAAAATATGCTCGGGTTAGTTTGTGACCCTGTGGCAGGTTTGGTTGAAGTTCCATGTGTTAAACGAAATGCGATGGGATCATCCCAAGCGATTGTGTCAGCTGATTTAGCATTGGCTGGTGTAACTAGTCGGATTCCAACAGATGAAGTGATTGGAGCTATGTTCCGTATTGGCGAGAGCATGTCACCAGCTTTAAAAGAAACAGCAGAAGGTGGTTTAGCTGCAACGCCTACAGGACGAGAGCTGGCGAAAAAAGTGTTTGGTCCTGCTATGGGAAGCGAGTGATTAACATTGTTAGAAGAGTCAGTTGAAATCATCCCCAATGTGGGAGATAAAACAAAGGAACAGTTAGAAATGCTTGATATTAAGAAAGTGGGAGATTTACTCTTCCACTTTCCTTTTCGTTATGACTTCTTAGAACTGAAGAATTTAGAAGATATTGAGCATGAAGAAGTAGCGACGATTGAAGGAGAGGTTGTTTCACAACCAAATGTGTCGTTTTTTGGTAAGAAGAAATCACGACTAACTTGTACAATTCAAGTTGGTGTCGTTGCAGTGAAGGCCGTGTTTTTTAATCAAAATTTCTTAAAGGATAAGTTAATCCCAGGCGAAACCGTGACACTCACAGGTAAATGGGATATGCACCGTCTACAGTTAACCGTACATAAGTATCATCCTAAGTCGTTCGATGAAGCAGAATCGATTGAACCCGTTTATCATACAAAAGGAAATTTGAAAGTTTATCAACTTAAAAAATTGATTAAGTATGCTTTAAAATCTTCTTTACAAGAAGTTGAGGAAATATTGCCTGAACCATATCTACAAGATTATAAATTACCAGTACGCCAAGAAGCTATTCGTCATTTGCATCAACCTGATTCACAAACCTCTTTAAAACATGCAAGGCGCCGGTTTATTTACGAAGAATTATTTCTATTTCAATTAAAAATGCAATATATTAGAAAAGAGAATAAAGCACAATCAATTGGAACTCAAAAGAGTTATAGTGAAGAACAAGTTCAAACGTTTATCGACGCTTTACCTTTCCAATTAACTCAGAGTCAATTGAGAGTCTTAGATGAAATTCTGAATGATTTAAAGTATGAGACGCGCATGAACCGTCTTTTACAAGGTGATGTTGGTTCTGGAAAAACAGTGATTGCAGCCATTGCACTATATGCAACAACGCAATCAGGTCAACAGGGAGCTTTAATGGTTCCAACCGAAATACTAGCTGAACAACATGAGGACTCTCTTAATGACTTATTTGGCGATCAGCTTAAGATTCGTTTATTAACAGGATCGATAAAAGGTAAAAAACGAGAGGCAATCCTAGAAGAATTGGCTAATGGTGAAGTCGATCTATTAGTGGGGACGCATGCCCTAATTCAAGATGATACGATCTTTAAAGAATTAGGATTAGTCATTATTGATGAACAACATCGTTTTGGAGTTGAACAACGTAAAACACTGCGTGATAAAGGGTTAACCCCTGATGTGTTATTTATGACAGCAACGCCGATTCCAAGAACGCTATCGATTACTTCATTTGGAGACATGGATGTATCTGTCATTGATGAGTTACCAGAAGGGCGGTTACCTGTAGAAACATATTGGGTTAAACATCATATGACAGAACGAATTCACCAGTTTTTGATTGACCAGATTGGTAAAGGACAACAAGCTTATGTGATTTGTCCCTTAATAGAAGAATCTGATCAATTAGATATTCAAAATGCAGTTGAAATTTATGAAACATTAAATCAAGTAATGCCAGACTCTATTCATGTAGGTCTTATGCATGGTCGTCTGAGTGCTCAAGAGAAAGAGGATATCATGCGACAATTTGCAGCTAATGAAATTCAATTGCTTGTCTCAACCACTGTAATTGAAGTCGGCGTGAATGTCCCTAACGCAACGACGATGGTTATTTATGACGCTGAACGATTTGGGCTTGCACAATTACATCAATTAAGAGGGCGAGTAGGCCGTGGTAGTGATCAAAGTTATTGCATTTTGATGGCAGATCCTAAAACTGAAAACGGACAAGAACGTATGCGTGTCATGAGCGAAACGACTGATGGGTTTGAGCTATCAGAGCATGATTTACAAATTCGTGGGCCTGGTGACTTTTTTGGCAAAAGGCAGAGTGGCCTTCCAGAATTTAAAGTTGCGAATATTGTAGATGATTACCGTGCTTTAGAAGTCGCAAGGCAAGACGCAGTACGTGTCATGCAAGAGGATAGATTAGAGAATGATCCTGATTATGTTAAATTAAAACAATTGATTGAATCCGATCCATTAATCAAAGAACGAATTTTTGATTAATGTTTGCATCTAACGGTGACGTATTATATATTACTATTAGGACCTAGTCATAAAATGGACGGTGTATGACATGAAACAAAAGAAAAAAGAACGACAAGAACAGTTAACTCAACTGATTGATGAAACACCATTTATCACAGATGAAGCATTAGCTAACAAATTCGGTGTCAGTATTCAAACTATCCGTCTAGATCGGTTAGAATTATCAATTCCAGAATTACGTGAACGAATTAAGTATGTTGCCGAAAAACAATGGGATGAAACAGTTAAAGCACTACCATTGGATGAAGTGATTGGTGAAGTCGTTCATTTAGAATTAGATGAATCCGCCATATCACTTATTGATATAAGTTCTGAACATGTATTTTCCCGGAATCAAATCGCCAGAGGTCATCATTTATTTGCTCAAGCTAATTCTCTAGCTGTTGCTGTTATAGATGATGAATTAGCTTTAACGGCGCAATCCGATATACGATTCACTCGTCCTGTAAAATTGCACGAGCGAGTGATTGCGAAGGCGAAAGTACAAGGTGATGATGATAAAGGCCATACGATTGTGGACGTTACGAGTTACGTTGATGAAGAAGTTGTCTTTCATGGTCGTTTTCATATGTATCGATCAACTGATTAATAAAAGGAGTTAACCGATATGAAAATTGCAATAGATGCCATGGGCGGTGACAACGCTCCAAATGCTGTTGTTGAGGGTGTAAAGGAAGCTATTAGTCATTACGATGGAGTAGAATTTATTTTGTTTGGTGATGAAGAACAAATCAAGCCTCTCTTAAATGAGTCATCTGAACGAATCTCGATTCACCATACAACAGAAAAAGTCGAAAATGATGATGAACCTGCCCGAGTCGTCAAGAAAAAAAAGAACGCCTCAATGGTTTTAATGGCTGAAGCAGTAAAAAATGGTGATGCTGATGCTTGTATTTCAGCAGGTAATACGGGTGCTTTAATGAGCGCGGGATTATTTAAAGTCGGTCGGATTAAAGGAATTGAGCGACCAGCTTTAAGTCCAACGTTACCAACCATTGATGGAAGTGGATTTCTTCTACTAGATGTGGGAGCTAATGTAGAAGCGAAAGCTCAACATTTAATGCAATACGGCATCATGGGTTCAGTCTACGTTGAAAATGTTAGACAAATAAAAGCACCACGTGTAGGCTTATTAAATGTCGGAACAGAAGATGGTAAAGGCACTGAATTAACGAAACAAGCTTTTGAAATGTTGGAAGAAGCCCCAATTAACTTTGTAGGCAACGTTGAAGCCCGAGATTTATTAGAAGGTGTCGCCGATGTAGTCGTGACTGACGGTTTTTCAGGTAATGTTGCCTTGAAGTCAATAGAGGGTACGGCTATGTCGATGTTTTCAATGATTAAATCTGTTTTTTCGAAAAACCTTAAATCCAAATTAGCAGCTGGTATGGTTAAATCAGATTTAAGAGGTATTAAAGATCAATTAGATTATTCAGAGTATGGTGGTGCGGCACTTTTCGGCCTAGCAGCACCAGTCATTAAAGCTCATGGGTCATCAAATGGAAGAGCAATTTTTAGTGCGATTAAACAAACATATAGTATTGTTGAACAAGATGTTAGTTATTTAATTCAACAAGATGTCGAAGCAATGAATGAAGGGAAGGAGTCACAAAATGACTAAACTAGCCTTTTTATTTCCTGGACAAGGATCTCAGGAAGTTGGGATGGGCCAAGCATTTTATGATCAATTTGATGATGTACAAGCATTATTTCAGCGCGCGGATGATGTTTTAGGTTATCAGTTATCTGATTTAATGTTAAACGGGCCAGAAGAAACATTAACAAAAACAGAGAATGCACAACCAGCTTTATTATTAAATAGTGTTGCGATCTTAGAGCATATTCGTCAAGCAGGTATTGAACCAGACATGGTAGCAGGACATAGTTTAGGAGAATATACAGCTTTATATGCTGCTGGGTCAATTTCTTTTGAAGATGCTATTAAAGTTGTTAACGAACGTGGTAAATTGATGGAGGAAGCAGTGCCGAGTGGTCAAGGTACAATGGCAGCCGTCCTAGGTTTAGATGATGAGACCACTCATGAGATCACGAAAGCTATAACTGATTCTGGTGAAACAGTTAATGTAGCCAATTATAATTGCCCTGGCCAAACGGTTATTTCTGGTACAGTGTCAGGTGTCAATCAAGCGATTGAGAAGTTAAAAGAAGCTGGTGCAAAACGCGCGCTACCATTAAATGTGAGTGGACCGTTTCATTCAGATTTAATGCGACCAGCGAGCGATCAATTTAAGGCGATTTTAGAAGAAATTCCAATTCAGTCAGCAGCTATTCCTGTTTATGCCAATGTGACAGCAGAACCGACACAAGATGAGCAAGCTATACGTTCTCTTTTAATCGAACAACTATATTCCCCTGTGAAATTCAAGCAAACACTTGAAAACATGGTCGAACAAGACGTTGATGCTTTTGTGGAAATAGGACAAGGTAAAGTGTTAGCCGGTCTGGTTAAAAAAGTGCATCGACGGGCTACAATATATAATATTCAAGACGTTGAGCAATTGAACGCGTTTATTGCTGACTTAAAGGAGGAATCATAATGCTAGAGGGTCAAACAGCTCTTGTAACAGGTGCCTCACGTGGTATTGGCCGAGCGATTGCTTTAGAATTAGCCAAAAATGGTGCGAATGTTGTCGTTAACTATGCTGGTAATCAAGCGAGAGCAGATGAAGTCGTTGAGGAGATTAAAGAGTTTGGACAAGAAGCTATAGCATATCAAGCAAATGTTTCAAATTCTGAAGAGGTTACCGCCATGATCAAACAAACGGTGGACCAATTTGGTTCTGTCGATATTTTAGTGAATAATGCAGGAATTACAAGAGATAATCTGTTAATGCGTATGAAAGAAGAAGAATTTGACGAAGTTATTGACACGAATCTTAAAGGTGTGTTCAATTGTATTAAAGGCTTGACACGACAAATGATGAAGCAACGTGGCGGTAAGATTGTTAATGTTGCTTCAATTGTTGGTGTCATGGGTAACCCTGGACAAGTTAATTATGTAGCAGCTAAATCTGGTGTGATTGGTATGACAAAATCAGTAGCAAAAGAATTAGCGGCACGAGATGTTAATGTTAATGCTGTTGCTCCTGGCTTTATTGCAACAGATATGACTGAGGATTTAACAGATGAGCAGAAGCAACAAATGTATGATATGATTCCGCTTAATCGTCTAGGTGATCCAGAAGATGTCGCGCGCGTAGTTCGCTTTTTAGCTACTGATGATGCGAAGTACATGACTGGCCAGACCTTACATGTTGATGGTGGTATGGTCATGTAATAGTAAAGTTATTATGGTTCTTTGAAGGGAGGTGAACGACATGGCAGACGTATTTGATCGTGTCAAAAAAATCATCGTTGAACGTTTAGACGTAGACGAATCAAAGGTAGTTGAAAATGCTTCATTTAAAGATGACTTAGAAGCAGACTCATTAGACGTTGTAGAGCTTGTAATGGAGCTTGAAGATGAGTTTGATTTAGAAATTTCTGATGAAGATGCAGAAAAAATTAATACAGTAGGTGATGCTGTTAATTACATAAACAGCAGTCAGTAACTGAGAAAGTAGAGGATGGCTCATGATGTCATCCTCATTTTCTATTAGAAAGCCTCTGTTAAAGTATAGTGTTGATTTTTAAATGATGTAGCACTGAGTTGTTGAATTGTGAGAAGCGAAGGTGGCGACTCGTGCCTGCGGAAAGCTTCCACCGATAGCGGATCACAAAATCAACAATGGACTTTAGTAAAAGCTATTAGAAAAAGGTGACAGTATGGATATCAAACAATTTCAAGAACGTTTTAATCTTTATTTTGAAAACGAATCATTATTAAAACAAGCTTTTATGCATACATCATATGTTAATGAGCATCGAGATCAATCACTAGAAGATAATGAACGATTAGAATTTTTAGGGGATGCTGTATTAGAGTTGGCAGTCTCTCAATATTTGTTTAGACAATACCCTCACATGAGCGAAGGTGAATTGACTAAGTTTCGTGCGAATATCGTTTGCGAACCATCGCTTGAACAATTTAATCGACAATTATCTTTAGGGCAATATTTGTTACTTGGGAAAGGTGAAGAGGTATCTGGTGGCAGAGAGCGTTCAGCTATCTTGGCAGATGCTTTCGAAGCTTTAATGGGTGCGATTTATTTGGACAAAGGTTTTACAACAGCCTTAGCGTTTCTAGAAGAAAATATTTTCCCAAGTATTGAACCTGGTGCTTTTTCGCATGTGATGGATTATAAGAGCAAGTTACAAGAAAAAATGCAGAAGAAAGGTCAAAACGTCTCCTATCAGATAATTGATGAGCAAGGACCTGATCATAATCGCGAATTTATTGCAGGCGTTTTCTTAAATCATAATAAAATTGGTGAGGGACGCGGTCGTTCGAAAAAAGAAGCAGAACAAGAAGCAGCGAAAGAAGCATTACAACAAACAGATTAATGATAAAAAATGACCAACCTTTAAAAGGCTGGTCATTTTTTACTTACGATATTTACTTAGTTCATTGATAATTGCATTGATTTCTGCAACACTTACCTGTCCTTGGGCTTTAACCATATCGTAAATGTCCTTTATATCGTAGTAATGATCAAGATCATAATCTCCTGGTTTTAATAGGGCAGCATTTAATACCTGCAGTTCTTGAGCTAAGTCTTCAATGATGTATGTTAGGTTTTCTTCTGTTGCTTCATTTAAATTCATAAAATCACTTCTCCTATTCGTTGTAATGAGCCTTCTGTGAACTCCTGATTTATGATAAAATGTAAAGGTTGACAATCATAGCGTTGATTTTACATCAGTGTAGGTAATAGTACTGTTAAAGTCAGTGTTAATTTGAAAATGTGTAATTACCAGGTTGTTGAATTGTGAGAAGCGAAGGTGGCGACTCCTGGTCAACTAAGTTCGGTCACGTCCTGCGCCTGCGAGTACTCGGCGCAGAATAGTCGAAGAAGCTTATGAAATCAGCTTTTGTGACCAACGTTGACATTAGGCCGTCCGGGCCGTCACGGGAACAGCACGTGTCTCGAGACCCCGCAGGCCACGCTTTTCGGCCGAGGGATGCACCTGCGTCTTCTAGCAAAGCTTCGAAGTAGGCTTCCTCGGTGCAAGTAACAAAGAAGCTTATTCGATGAAGTTGCCTGGCTCGAGCCGTGCCCGCGGAAAGCGTCCACCGAGAACGGATCACAATTCAACAACAGACTTTACCTCTTTTAAAGAGATTAATTAACGTATACATAAATTAAAGTGTAGCATGAAATGAGTAGGTGTATAAAGTCATGTTCCTAAAAAAACTTGAAACAGTCGGATTTAAATCATTTGCAGAACGTGTATCAGTCGATTTCGTTCCAGGAGTGACAGCAGTTGTTGGTCCCAATGGAAGTGGCAAATCGAATATTACTGATGCCATCCGCTGGGTGCTAGGTGAACAATCAGCTAAATCCCTACGCGGTTCGAAAATGGAAGATGTCATTTTTTCGGGTAGCGATACTCGAAAGGGGCTAAACGTTGCAGATGTAACACTTGTTTTAGATAATCATGATCATCAATTACCAATTGATTATGATGAAGTTGCGGTCACAAGACGTGTGTACCGTTCAGGCGATAGCGAATACTTATTAAACAAGCAACCTTGCCGCTTAAAAGATATTACAGATTTATTTATGGATTCTGGCTTAGGTAAGGAAGCTTTTTCAATCATTAGCCAAGGAAAAGTTGAAGAAATTCTATCCTCTAAATCAGAAGAACGTCGTAGCATTTTTGAAGAAGCAGCAGGTGTATTAAAATATAAAAAACGTAAATTAAACGCCCAAAAGAAACTTGATGAAACAGAAGATAATTTAAGTCGTGTTGAAGATATCATTCATGAAATTGAAGGTCAGTTAGAACCGCTTCAAGAGCAGGCTGATATCGCAAGACAATACATGACTAAGCGTGATGAGTTAGAACAAGTAGAAGTCTCATTACTTGTAGCTGAAATAGAAACCATTCATCAAGATTGGGAACAATTATTAAATTCCATTGAACAACTTAAATCGGCATTGACCGAAGAAAAAACGGTGATACAACAGGATGAAGCAAACTTAGAAGACAAGACCAATACCATTAATCATTTAGAACAACAAATTAACAAATTACAAGATGAAAAACTGTCACTAACACAAGAGATTGAACAACTTGAAGGACAGAAGAATGTTTTAGTTGAACGGCTTAAACATTATGACGAAAGCAAGGAAAAGCTCGAACAATCCATTCAATCACACCAAAATCAAATTGATCAACTTCAACTTGATTTTGATGATTATCAATCTAGACTTAACGTACTGAAATCGTCGCGTCAAGAAACAAAAGATCAAATCAACGAACTTAAGCGAGCTATGGCGTCTGGAGATGAAAATATCGAAGACACCATCGAACAATTGAAGGCTGAGTATATTGATCTTTTGAATGATCAAGCAGCTAATCGAAATGAGAAACATTCTATTGATAAGCAATTAGAACAGTTAGAATCACGAAAAGAACGGCTAGATGCACGCTTCAACGAAATGTTAAGTGAACGTGAACAGCTTGAGCAAACTTTAGCAGACAATGAACAAAAAGAAACAGAACTAAATAAGGAATTGCAAACGAAACGTGATATTTTTGAGGATCAAAAATCTAAACGTGATACTTTGCAAGAAGAGATTCAAGCTGATGATGATAAACTTAACCAAGCCTATCGAATGATCGAACAATTACGTTCGAAAAAAGATATGTTAGAAGATATGAAAGAATCTTATAGCGGGTTTTATTACGGGGTTAAATCGATTTTACAAGCCAAAGAAAAAGGAAAATTGTCAGGGATTCATGGTGCAGTTGCCCAATTAATTGATGTGGATCAAAATTATGTGACTGCCCTTGAGACGGCTTTAGGTGGACAGGCACAGCATATTGTTGTCGAAAACGATAAAAACGCTCGTGATGCGATTCACTATTTAAAACAAGCTAAAAGTGGGCGTGCGACGTTACTACCTTTAACTACAATGAAATCGCGCTGGGTAGGTGAGCAAGTCTACAATACTATAAAGCAGTTAGATGGCTTTATTGGTGTTGCTTCAGAACTTGTGACAGTAGAGGAAACCTATCGTTCGATCGCCGATAATTTATTAGGTAATATTATCGTTGCTGAAACACTTAAAGATGCTAACGCTATGGCTAAAGCTATTAATCATCGCCACCGACTGGTGACATTAGAAGGAGATGTGGTCAATCCAGGTGGTTCTATGAGCGGTGGTGCTAAGAAACAAAATCAACAAGCTTCGTTATTTACTCGTGAGCGCGAGTTAGAAGATGTTCAGACAAAGTTGAAACAATATGAAATAAAAACAGAACAATTTAATTCAGATTTATCATCTAAACGCAAGCAATTAGAATCAATCAAACAAGAATGTTTTGATGCTGAAAAACAATGTGACACCTTGAATCAATCATTACAAGAAGTCGAACAAGCTAAACAATCGAATCGTATTCAGTTAGATCATATTAATAACCAATTAGAAGTATATGATCAAGAAACGAAACAATATGAAGACGATAAAAGTCAATTTCAGATACAATTGAAACAATTAAATGAAACGCTTTCGAATCAAGATGAGCAAGCAACAGCGTTAAAACAACGAATTGACGATTTAACTGAAAATCAATCATCTTATAAGGCAGAACAAGATGAACAGCAAGATCAACTTAACCATTTGCAAATCAAATTAGCTGAACAAGACAGTGATGTTCGTAACCAAGAAGAACGATTGGAGCAATTGAAAGGTTCTTTAGAAGAAGAAAAACAACAAAAAGAACAATTAGAACAAGAATTACATGAATTACAAACATCACACGAAAAAGCTGAAACGGTCGAAGGGTTATCGGACTCTCTAAGTAACCATCGTGAACGCCTAGTGAAAGTTAATACTCAACTAGATGATGCCAAGGAGCAACGTGAGCAACAACGTCAATTGAAAGATGACCTTGAACGTGAAGTAAAAGAGAAAAATCGTTTATATGATGAAAAAACTCAGCAATTACAGAAACAAGAAGTTCAGGCGAATCGTTTAGATGTTGAACTTGAAAATCGTCTGCAACAATTGCAAGATGAATACGCTATGACATTTGAACGGGCAAAATCAGAATATGGTCCATCAGATAATCTCGAAGAAGCAAAGCAATCGGTACAGACGATTAAACAAGATATTAAAGCCTTAGGTCATGTCAATCTCGGTGCGATAGAAGAATATGATCGCATTCAAGAACGTTATACTTTCTTGACTGATCAACGAAATGATTTACTAGAAGCTAAAGAAACTTTAAATGGTATTATTGGCGAGATGGACGAAGAAATGGTGCGTAAATTTAGTGAGACGTTTAGCCAGATTCAAGAACAATTTACAAAAGTATTCAAATCATTATTTGGTGGTGGACATGCTGAACTGAAACTGACAGATCCGGAGAATTTATTAGAAACGGGTGTCGATATTATCGCTCAACCACCAGGCAAAAAGCTACAACAACTTGGTCTTTTATCAGGTGGAGAGCGTGCTCTGACCGCAATTGCATTATTATTTGCGATCTTACGTGTTAGACCCGTTCCGTTCTGTGTATTAGATGAAGTTGAAGCTGCTTTAGATGAAGCAAACGTTATTCGTTTTGCTCAATATCTAAAGGAATTTTCTGCACAAACACAATTCATCGTAATTACACACCGTAAAGGGACAATGGAATATGCAGATGTTCTTTATGGGGTCACGATGCAAGAGTCAGGTGTATCGAAGATGGTGTCAGTTAAATTGGAAGAGACTGAAGAGATGATATATAATTAGAGTGTAATGGATGTAGTAGAAAGGAAGGTACGATGAGTTTCTTTAAAAAATTAAAAGATAAAGTAAGTAAGCAAACAGAAGAAGTGACTGATAAATTTAAAGATGGTTTAAGTAAGACACGAGACTCATTTACGACTAAAGTTAATGACCTAGTGGCACGTTATCGTCAAGTTGATGAGGAATTCTTTGAAGAACTAGAAGAAATTCTAATTTCAGCAGATGTTGGCGTTAATACAGTCATGGAGTTTATAGAAGAGCTAGAAATGGAAGTAAAACGTCGTAATATTAAAGATACAGAGCAAGTAAAGGAAGTCATCTCTGAAAAATTGGTCGAAATTTACTATGGTGACGATGATGAATCACTTGAAGCGTTAAATATTCAAGAAGGTGATCTAACCGTTATATTAGTTGTAGGTGTTAATGGTGTAGGTAAGACAACTTCAATAGGAAAACTGGGTTATCAGTTGCAACAAGAAGGAAAATCAGTGGTAATGGCTGCTGGCGATACATTCCGTGCTGGTGCCATCGACCAACTGGATATCTGGGGACAACGCGCAGGTGTTAATGTTATTAAGCATAGCGAAGGGGCTGACCCTGCAGCAGTCATTTACGACGGTATTCAAGCAGCCAAATCTCGTGGTGCAGACGTTTTACTTTGTGATACAGCCGGTCGTTTACAAAATAAAGTAAATTTAATGAAAGAATTGTCTAAAGTTCATAAAGTGATCGAGCGAGAACTCCCCGATGCACCTCATGAGACATTACTCGTGTTAGACGCGACAACTGGTCAAAATGCCTTGAGTCAAGCTAAAACATTTAAAGAAGCGACAGATGTATCTGGTATCGTTCTAACAAAATTGGATGGTACAGCACGAGGTGGTATTGTGCTTGCTATTCGAAATGAACTTAATATACCTGTCAAATACGTTGGTCTAGGCGAGCAAATCACTGATTTACAACCGTTTAATGCTCATCAATTTGTTTATGGCTTATTTGGTGATCTGATGACACGTGTTGAAAATGATGGAGACGATTCGGATGACAAAAAATAACTGAGGAGTGTCATCATGTTAGAAAAAACAACACGCATGAATTATTTATTTGATTTTTATCAGAAGTTGCTAACAGAGAAACAACGCAATTATATGGAATTATATTATTTAGAAGATTATTCTCTAGGTGAAATTTCCGAAACTTATTATGTCAGTAGACAAGCTGTATATGATAACATAAGACGTACAGAGCTCATGCTTGAAGAGTATGAAGACCATCTCGGTTTATACCGTTATTTTGAAAAGCGACATGAACTGATTCAAGCGATGAAACAAAAGCTATCACATCAGAATTATAATGATATTCAAGCATTATTAGAACAATTGGAAAACCTAGACTAGGGGGTCAGCCATATGGCATTCGAAGGATTATCCGAACGTCTGCAAGAAACGATGAAGAAGATTACGGGTAAAGGTAAGGTTAGTGAAGCAGACGTTAAAGAAATGACACGTGAAGTCCGTTTGGCATTACTTGAAGCGGACGTTAACTATAAAGTTGTAAAAGATTTAATTAAACGAATTAAAGAACGAGCTGTAGGTCAAGAAGTAATGGAGAGCTTAACACCTGGCCAACAAGTTATCAAAGTGGTTCGTGACGAACTGACTGAACTTATGGGCGGGGAACAAAGTAAAATTGCGGTTGCTAATAAACCGCCAACTGTTATTATGATGGTTGGTTTGCAAGGTGCTGGTAAAACGACGACAACAGGTAAATTAGCGAACCATTTACGAAAAAATTCTAATCGTAACCCCCTACTTGTTGCCGCGGACGTCTATCGACCAGCTGCTATTGATCAACTCGAAACTCTTGGTGAACAACTTGATTTGCCTGTCTATTCAAAAGGAACGGAAGCGAATCCAGTTGATATTGCTAATGAAGCGATTGAGAAGGCGAAAGCGGAGCATCATGATTATGTCATCATTGATACAGCGGGTCGTTTGCATGTTGATGAAGATCTCATGGACGAATTACAACAGGTTAAAACAAACATGAATCCTGATGAAATCTTCTTAGTAGTGGATTCAATGACTGGTCAGGACGCCGTCAATGTTGCTGAGAGTTTTGATAGTCAGCTCGACATAAGTGGTGTAATCTTGACGAAACTTGACGGGGATACGCGTGGTGGTGCTGCTCTTTCAATTCGTTCTGTCACTGGTAAACCGATAAAATTCGCTGGTATGGGCGAGAAGTTAGATCAACTTGAACCTTTCCACCCTGATCGTATGGCTTCACGAATTTTAGGGATGGGCGATGTCTTTAGTCTGATTGAAAAGGCTGAGACCGAAGTTGATGAGAAGAAAGCGAAAGAGATGCAGGACAAAATGAAATCTGCATCATTCACTTTTGAAGACTTTTTAGAACAAATGGATCAAGTGAAAAACATGGGGCCACTTGATGAATTAGTTAATATGATGCCTGGTGCGAACAAAATGAAAGGCATGAAGAACATGCAAATGGATGATAAACAATTATCCCATATTGAAGCTATTATCCAATCGATGACCAAAAAAGAACGTATTGAACCTAACATTATTAATGCAAGCCGTAAGAAACGGATTGCTCAAGGTTCAGGAACGTCTGTTGCTCAAGTGAATCGCTTATTAAAGCAATTTGAAGAAATGAAGAAAATGATGAAGCAAATGACGAGTTCTAAAAAAGGTAAAAAAGGCGGCATGAACTTACCATTTATGTAAAAATATAAACACCACACTATCACTTTCGTTATTCTGTGATAGTGTGGTGTTTGTTTTAGGGTCTGATGTTAATTAAGTACACTTCGAAGCTAATACTTTCTGAATGTCATAGATGCTGTTATCCTTCTTGAATTGTTTACTAATGGTTGGTTGGGAACCGCTTGAAATCCAGATCTTTAGTTCGGCATCGAGGTCGAAAGTGCCTGCTGTTTCAATGCTAAAATGTGAGATACTGTTATAAGGGACGGAATGATAATCTGTCTTTTTACCTGTCATTCCTTGTTTATCTACCATAATTAGTCGGCGATCTGTAAAAACGATTAAGTCACGAACCAATTTAAAGGCCACGTCAACGTTTTCGCCATCAACTAATAAATCACCTAATTCTTTTTCGACTTCATCTGCTTTAGCGGTTGAGGCATTTCCCATTAAGCCATCAAATAATCCCATTTAGAATCCTCCTTAAATTCAGCCTACACTTTAATAATTAGACGAAGATAGTAAAATTCCTGCTAGACTAGTATGGTCATTTTTTATGAAAAGAATAAAGATTTTTAATATGTCATGCAAAAATACTTTACACGCTTTAAACTGTCTGCTACAATCTGTACTTGTGATAAGTTAATTAATGGAGGTGTAAGACATGGCAACTAAAATTCGTCTAAAACGTATGGGTTCTAAACGTAATCCGTTTTATCGTGTCGTTGTCGCAGATTCACGCGCGCCACGTGATGGCCGTATCATCGAGCAAATTGGCACATATAATCCAGTATCTGAAACACCAGAAGTTTCAATCAATGAAGAGAAAGCACTTGACTGGATGACTAAAGGTGCTCAACCAAGCGATACAGTACGTAACTTGTTCTCAGAGAAGGGCATCATGAAGAAGTTTCACGAGTCAAAAAATAACGGATAAGGATTTGTGATATCATGAAACCCTTAATTGAAACGATTGTGACACCGTTAGTTGATCATCCTGAACAGATTCATGTTAATGTTGAAGAAACGGATGAAAAAATCCGTTATCATTTAACCGTACATGAAGATGACGTTGGGAAAGTGATTGGCAAAAACGGTCGTATCGCAAAAGCGGTTCGAACAGTGGTTCATGCCGCTAATTCGGACACGCATAAAAAGGTTTATGTTGATATTATGTAAAGGGGGAGAGGGTTTCAAAACCTTTCCCTTTTTTTGCATGCCCAAGGATTTAAGTCACAAACTATAGGTGATCTTCATGAAAATCATCCGTCAAACCAAAGTGAAGCAAGTATTAACTGAGACGAGTAAAGAAAAATTACAATATCATTTTGAGAATGAAATTTCTGCAAAACGCAAAGAAATTGATCAACTCGTGTTTGAAAAGAAAAAACTTCTTAAACAACAATTTGACTCTCAAAAAGTTGAAGCAAAATTTGCTAAAGAAGAGTTGAAGCGTCAACAGTCAATCGAGTGGTATGAATTTCAACTTGAACAATTAAAGCAATTACCATTGGGTAGTGAAATTACCGAGCGTGAAGTAGAAGAAATCGTTGAGGTTTCAATCGGTGATAACTGGGAAGAACTGATGGGTGCAAGAGAGATTGTTGTTCAAGATGGAAAAATTGTTAAAATAAATAGGTGATATACATGGACCAAAATTATTTAAAAGTAGGAACTATTGTTAATACACATGGTGTTCAAGGTGAAGTTCGTGTCATGTCGGTGACCGATTTTAATGAACGTTATGAACCTGGGAGTCGATTGTTTTTGGAGTGGAATGATCAGATGGTAGAGGTCACCGTAAAGTCTCACCGCGAGCATAAACAGTTTGATCTCTTAACGTTTGAAGGTTATGACACCATCGAATCTGTTGAACCACTAAAGCAAACAACACTTTATGTTAGTATTGAAGATCTACATGAATTGGATGACGATGAATTCTATTATTTCGAAATTATTGGTTGTGAGGTTTATTTCACTACAGGGGAACATCTTGGTCGAATTAAAGAAGTCATGCAACCTGGCGCAAATGATGTATGGGTAGTTGATCGTCCTGAACCTGGTGCAAAGGATGCGCTAATACCATTTATTGATGAGATCGTGAAAGATGTAGACATTGAAAATGGACTGATTACGATTGATTACATGGAAGGATTACTCCCATGATGAAGTTGGATATATTAACCCTATTCCCTGAAATGTTCCATGGTGTTTTTGAATCGTCAATTTTGAAGAAAGCAAAGGATAAAGGTGCCTTTGAATATAACCTTATTGATTTTCGGACCTATACTACGAATAAACATAACAAAGTAGATGATTACCCATATGGTGGTGGTGCTGGTATGGTACTTACGCCACAACCGATTTTTGATGCTGTAGAAGACTTACAAAAACAACGTGAATCTGAACCAAGGGTTGTTTTACTTTGTCCTCAAGGCGAACCTTATACTCAACAAAAAGCTGAAGAACTAGCTGAGGAAGACCATTTGATTATGATCTGCGGTCACTATGAGGGTTACGATGAACGAATTCGTACTGAGTTAGCAACAGACGAAATATCAATTGGTGATTACGTATTAACTGGCGGTGAACTGGGGGCTATGGTTGTGACCGATAGTGTGATTCGTTTATTGCCCGAAGTATTAGGGAACGAAGAATCTGCAGAACGGGATTCTTTTTCTACGCCTTGGTTAGAACACCCACAATACACACGTCCGCAAGATTTTCGAGGTCATCAAGTACCAGATGTCTTGTTGTCAGGTAATCATCAAAAAATTGATGACTGGCGAGAATATGAATCAATGAAACGAACGTATGAAAGACGACCTGATCTGATTGATGAATCACGATTAACTGAGCGAGAGAAGAAACTATTAAACCAAATAAAAATCGAGCTAGGTGTTGAAAGAGATTAAGGTGTATGATATATTATTTTAGTGCTTAAGTCTTCTTAAGTCGAAAACGATGTTCCGCTACTTGGATAAGTAAGAGCATTAGTTGGAAGGAGTGAACGAATATGCAACAGATTTTAGACCAAGTCGTACAGGACCAACTACGTACAGACGTACCTGAATTCCGTGCTGGTGACTCAGTTAAAGTACACGTTAAAGTTGTCGAGGGTAACCGCGAACGTATTCAGGTGTTTGAAGGTGTTGTCATCAAACGTCGTGGTGGTGGAATTAACGAATCGTTTACAGTACGTAAGATTTCTTACGGTGTAGGCGTTGAGCGTACATTCCCAATCCATTCACCTCGTGTTGACAAAATCGAAGTATCTCGTCGTGGTCGCGTACGTCGTGCGAAGCTTTATTACCTACGTAATCTACGTGGTAAAGCAGCGCGTATCCCAGAAAGACGATAGGTATAAGAAGAACCAAAAAGAGCTTGGCGCTTACGTCGTCAAGCTCTATTTTTTTACATCAAATTAAAAGACAACCTTACGCGCAATGGTTATACTAAGTATAAGATTAATTAATGAGGTGATGGTATGGCGATTCAATGGTTTCCAGGACATATGGCGAAAGCAAAACGGGAGGTAGAAGAACAACTATCACTCGTAGATCTTGTGATTGAATTGGTCGATGCTCGCGTACCATATTCGAGTCAAAATCCTATGCTTCAAGATGTCATTCAAGAGAAACAAAAGTTGATATTATTGATGAAAAAAGATTTGGCTGATCATGAGTTAACGATAAGCTGGATTAGTTATTTTCAACAACAAGGTCATTATGCATTGGCTGTTGACGTTAATAACCAAGATGATATTAAACAAATTGTGAAGCAAACCAAACAAATTAGTGAGCAAATCAATGAAAGAAGACGCAATAAAGGCATCAATCCCCGTTCATTACGAGCTATGATCATTGGGATCCCTAATGTTGGTAAATCAACGCTTATTAACCGCTTAGCTAGTAAAAAGCAAGCTCAAACGGGTGACAAACCAGGTGTTACCAAAAAGCAACAATGGATTAAGATTCAAGGTGAATTCGAATTATTAGATACACCAGGGATTTTATGGCCGAAGTTTGAAGAACAAGAAGTGGGTTATAAATTAGCAGCCATTGGTACGATTAAAGATCAAATCCTGTATCTAGATGATATTGCTGTCTATATTTTAAATACGATGAAAGAGCATTATCCTAACGCGTTAACCCAACGTTATCCAAATCTAAATCTAGAAAGTGAAGATATAGTTGAATGGTTTGATACGATTGGAAAAAACCGTGGCTGTTTAATGTCAGGGGGGAATATTGATTATGACCAAGTCGCAGACGTCATCATTAAGGATTTACGACAAGGTCATCTAGGTCGTATTACATTTGACCAGCTTTAAGTTTATAATTTATTGAAATATGCCGATATAGAAATAAAGGAGACGATTGAGGTGGATGTGAGTCAACTAACAATTCGTTATATTAAGACAATGGTTGAATCAGATGAGGTAACAAGTGATCAATTAGCATTATTAAGGAAAGATGCACGGTCTGGTGTACAGAAACTGATCAATCAATATGATAAGCGAGTTGAAAAGCAAGAGCAATTAAAGGTTAAGTTCGAGAAGATGAAGGAGTTCGAGGATGCACAGTATTCAGATGGTTACAGGTTCATAGCAGGTGTTGACGAAGTAGGGCGTGGGCCACTTGCTGGTCCAGTAGTAGCCGCTTCTGTCATCTTAGATCCGTTTGATTCCACACTAATCGGAATTGATGATTCAAAGCAGCTTTCTGAGACGAAACGAGAGCAATATTATGAAACAATTATGGACAATGCTATTGCTGTTGGAGTTGGTATAGTCAATGCGAATAGAATCGATCAAATTAATATCTATCAAGCAGCAAAACAAGCTATGGCAGAAGCGATCAATGATATGCATCAAGAACCTGATTATTGCCTGTTAGATGCGATGACACTTGAGGAATTGTCGTGTCCGCAGCAATCACTCGTGAAAGGTGACCAAAGAAGCATATCGATTGCCGCTGCGAGTGTTATAGCTAAAGTGACGCGTGACAACATGATGGTTGAAGCAGCTCACACATATCCTGATTTTGAATTTGACCGTAATATGGGGTATGGAACCACCAATCATTTACAAGCATTATCTGAACACGGGCCCACACCACTTCACCGACGATCATTTAATCCGGTAACGTCATATGTATAAACCTTGGCGTTAACAATGAATATATAAGGCGTGAATATTAATGGCTGAAGTAAATAAAGTGTTTCAATCAATTCGAACGGGACAAGCAAGTTCAAATCAGGTCAATTTACGTGAAGGTCAAGTTGTGTCTGGACGTGTGATGAAGTTTTTCCCTGATAACAAGGCAGCCGTTCAATTAGGACAGCAACAAGTAGTCGCTCAATTAAATGCTAATTTACAGTCGAATCAAAACTATTTATTACAAGTAAACCGCACAAATCCTACTCTTCACTTACAAGTGGTTAGTGAAGAGCCAGTCCGATCCCCCATGGATGCTGCTAGAACATTATTAAATGCAAGTAATCAACAAGCAAGTCGGCAAGAAACCACGATGCTTGCCCAAATGTTGCGGGAACAACTTCCTGTCAGCCAACAAAATGTAGGAACATTATTATCTTTAGCCCGAAGTGATAGTCATGATGCCCAAACTGTATTGCGTGAAATGCTCACCAGACAGTTCCCTTTAACGGAGCAGACATTTAAAGCGGTGGATCAGCGAATTAATAATCCTTTTTCTATCCAACAATCATTGTCACAAATGCAAGGTCAATTGGCCGGATCTAACCAATTGACGAATGCTCAAATGCAGTTGAGCTTATACATACAAGTACTTAGTGGTAACCAGTTATCAAATCAACAAATGATGACACAATTAACTCATCAAATTTTATCTGAAATTGGACGTGGTTCTGAGACAACATTTCAAATGTTGCAAAAAGCTGGTGTCATTGGGCAACAAACGACATTTTCTCAATGGTCTAGTACATGGTCTAGGTGGGCTGAGAACAATCAAATCACATTTAATATCAATTCGAGTGGTGCAACGACATCAACTAATATGGCATTACCTTACAATTTAACAGCAGAACAAGTGCAATCCGGTTTTCAGCAATTAGCGAACCAACAGTTACCAGGTGGTTTAAAAACACAGCAGTTAATGCAATCGTTTATGAATCAGTTGAGTCAACTTCAACAGGGTGGGACAGAACGATTGAATTTCCTGCAAAACGTGACACAGTTACCTGCATTCAATCAAGTGCAATCAAACTTATCATCTACCAACCAACAAACGATGCAACAATTGGTCCAGTTTTTAAATCAAAATCAAGGCACGCAAGCTCAGCAATTATTAATTAGTGATTCTGGTCAACAGTTAATGCAAAACTTAAACCAATTGTTAGGTAATCAATTAACCGCTGAACAAAGTCGAGGGCTT
Source organism: Alkalibacillus salilacus (assembly GCF_030812915.1). Lineage (GTDB taxonomy): Bacteria > Bacillota > Bacilli > Bacillales > Alkalibacillaceae > Alkalibacillus > Alkalibacillus salilacus. The sequence goes on along the minus strand of NZ_JAUSTQ010000003.1, from coordinate 203,006 downwards.
CAAATCTGGCAAAATGTTATGCAATCATCACAGCCAACTAATATGCAACAAATGATGCAACAGTTTCAAACATTTTTTAATATGACACAACAAGATCATCAAGCCACCAATCGAATGCAACAAGCGTTAGCACAAGTGCAAAACCAATTATCTCAACCTAATCAACAGATGCTGCAACAAGTTCTGCAAGCTGTTAATCAAAACCAGCCCGCTCAAGTACAGCAACTACTGAGTAGTGAGAACGGACAACAATTAATGCAGCAACTAGCGCAATTTAATGCTCAAGCTATGACCCAACAAGATGCGCGTGCCATGCAAATTGTAAATAACATGATGCAGCAATTGTTGACTCAACCCCAACAATCCTCGACGTTTAATCAAGTTATGCAACAGTTACAAGCTATGTTCAATCAGCAAGACATGGTGCAAGCTCAAATGTTGCGTCAGGACTATCCAGGTATGGGTCAATTACTACAAACAACCTTCGCACAAACAGGACAAGAATCATTCGGGCAAATGAATCAAGTTCTACAAGCGATGCATCTATCTATGCAAGATACAGCGAAAGATTGGATGCAATTTTCCGCTCAGTTACCGAAGGAAATGTTAGGTTTGAACGAAGATTTATGGATGGATTTTGAAGGTCAACGCCAAGCTGATGGATCAATTCACCCTCAGAACTGTCGGATTATGTTTTATTTAAATTTACCAAATCTTGAACAAACGGTTTTAGATATGCGGGTTAAACAGGGAGATGTTTCACTAGATATTTATCATGAAGACCCTAGTCAATTGGAACCTTTAGTTAATGGATTCGCCGAAACACTTAAATTGAATTTAAGAGATAAGCAGTATGAACTCAATCAAATACAAGTAAAACCGATCGAGCAACAGCATCAAAGTCCAGATATTCAACAAGAAGAATCCGTTTACTCGTCTTATAAAGGGGTGGATTTTCGCGTATGACTGAACACTATAAACGGAAGGAAGCTATGGCATTACGCTATAATGAAGTGGCAGACGATGCACCAGAGATCGTTGCAAAAGGTAAAGGGTTAGTAGCAGAAGAAATATTGGAACGCGCTACAGATCATAACGTCCCTGTATACGAAGATCCAGCGCTAATGAATTTAATGAGTGAACTTAATATAAATGAGAAAATTCCAGAAGATTTATACCAGGCTGTTGCCGAAGTATTTGTATTCATTTATCAATTAGACAAAAAATACTAAAAACACATATAAAAATGTGACAGATTCTTTTGATTACGACACATTTCATGTATAATGATAGAAGTGTGGTTTTAATTAATTAAGTATATTGTAGTGACTTTTGATGGGAGGATGTAACATGAACATTCATGAGTACCAAGCGAAGGAAATTTTCCGTTCTTACAACGTTGCAGTACCTAACAGCAAAGTTGCTTTTTCAGTTGATGAAGCTGTTGAAGCCGCTAAAGAGTTAGGCTCTGATGTTACTGTTGTAAAGGCACAAATTCACGCTGGTGGACGTGGCAAAGCAGGCGGTGTAAAAATCGCTAAAAGCTTAGATGACGTTCGTGAATACGCGAATGAAATTCTAGGTAGTACATTAGTAACACACCAAACAGGCCCTGAGGGTAAAGAAGTTAAACGATTACTCATCGAAGAAGGCTGTGACATTCAAAACGAATACTATATCGGAGTTGTCATGGACCGTGCAACATCAAGTGTTGTTATGATGGGCTCAGAAGAAGGCGGTACTGAGATTGAAGAAGTAGCGGCAGAGACACCTGAGAAAATCTTCAAAGAAGTAATCGATCCAGTAACAGGACTTATGCCTTATCAGGCACGCCGTTTAGCGTTTAATATTAATATTCCTGAAGAGTACTTAGGCAAAGCCGTTAAGTTCATGATGAGCTTATATGACGTTTTTGTTCAAAAAGACTGTTCAGTTGCGGAGATCAACCCTCTTGTAACGACAGGTGATGGTGAAGTATTAGCACTTGATGCGAAATTAAACTTTGATGATAACGCATTATTCCGTCAAAAAGACCTCGTTGATTACCGTGACTTAGACGAAGAAGATGATAAAGAAATTGAAGCATCTAAACATGACTTAAGCTATATTGCCCTAGATGGTAATATTGGTTGCATGGTTAACGGTGCAGGTCTTGCAATGGCTACAATGGACATCATTAAACACCATGGCGGCGAGCCAGCAAACTTCTTAGACGTTGGTGGTGGTGCCACTGCCGAAAAAGTTACAGAAGCATTTAAGATCATTTTGTCCGATGACAACGTTAAAGGAATTCTCGTCAATATCTTCGGTGGTATTATGAAGTGTGACGTGATTGCTGAAGGTGTTGTTGAAGCTACGAAGCAAATCGGTTTAGAGATTCCATTAGTCGTTCGTTTAGAAGGTACGAATGTTGAACAAGGTAAGAAGATTCTAGACGAATCAGGCTTAAATATCACATCAGCAGATTCAATGGCTGATGGTGCTGAGAAAATTGTATCTCTAGTAAAATAAGAAAGGACGGACGAAAATGAGCGTTTTTATTAATAAAGACACAAAAGTTATTGTTCAAGGTATTACTGGTGGAACAGCGCTTTTCCACACAAAACAAATGCTTGACTATGGTACACAAATCGTCGGTGGTGTAACACCGAAAAAAGGTGGTACTGAAGTAGAAGGTGTCCCTGTTTTCAATACAGTAGAAAATGCTGTTGAGGAAACTGGCGCCAATGCTTCTGTTGTATATGTACCAGCGCCATTTGCTGCAGATGCGATTATGGAAGCAGTTGATGCAGAGTTAGATTTAGTCATTTGTATCACTGAGCATATTCCAGTACAAGACATGGTCAAAGTGAAGCGTTATATGGAAGGTAAGAAAACGCGCTTAGTAGGACCAAACTGCCCAGGTGTGATTACACCAGAAGAATGTAAGATTGGTATTATGCCTGGTTACATCCACAAAAAAGGTCACATTGGTGTTGTATCCCGTTCAGGTACACTAACTTATGAAGCGGTTCATCAATTATCTGAAAATGGCTTTGGTCAATCAACAGCTGTTGGGATTGGTGGCGATCCTGTGAATGGTACAGATTTCATCGACACATTAAAAGCATTCAATGAAGATCCTGACACAGAAGCTGTGATCATGATTGGTGAAATCGGTGGTACAGCTGAGGAAGAAGCTGCAGAGTGGATCAAAGCTAATATGGACAAGCCTGTTGTAGGCTTCATCGGTGGTGCAACAGCGCCTCCAGGAAAACGTATGGGTCACGCAGGTGCGATTATCTCAGGTGGTAAAGGAACTGCTGAAGAGAAGATTCGTGTCATGAATGAATGTGGCATTAGTGTTGCGTCAACTCCAGCTGTGATTGGCGAAACAATGATCGATACATTAAAAGAAAACAACCTTTATGACAAATGTAAAACTCATTAATTTGTAATGTACGAGTTGGGCGCATGATGGTGTTGCCCAACTCGATTTTTATCAACGGTTAGGAGTGTTGTTATGTGACTAAAAAACAAGCTTTTTTACTTTATCTTATTTTACAAACTCGCCTCGTTAAACGGCAAAACCTATCGCGCTATCTCCTCGACAACAATGAACTTGATTCATTATTAATAGCTCCCTCTAAAGAGCTCTCACGAGTATTGTCAATCCCTCACGATCATTCAACCCAATTACAACAATTAATCCATAGTAAGCCCTTTAAACGAAAGTTATGGCAACAATTTTGCTCTTCGCCAATCATTAACTGGTTTGATCAAACATACCCCGAGTCTCTTCGCCATATTCCAGATCCTCCATTAATTTTGTATTATCAAGGTGATCTCTCTTTATTAAACACACCTAAATTGAGTGTTATTGGTTCAAGAAAACCCTCCCAATATGCCGAACGAAAAATTTCCTATATGCTTAAGCCTCTTATAACCGAAACGTGGTCAATTGTTAGTGGAATGGCAAAGGGCGTGGATAGTTTGAGTCATCAATATGCGATGGATCAAAAAGGCAATACAATCGCCATACTAGGATTCGGTTTTAATTATATTTATCCGGCATCAAACCGTCCATTATATGAACAAATTGCTAGAAATGGCTTAATCCTTTCAGAGTATTCACCTGATACAAAACCCCAAAAATGGCATTTCCCTGAACGAAATCGTTTGATAAGTGGTTTGTCCACTGCTACGTTAATTGTTGAAGCAACAGAGCGAAGTGGTACGATGATTACAGCAGATCAAGCTTTGGAACAAGGGAAAGAAGTATATGTTATCCCAGATAGCATCTTTTTACAACAAGCTCAAGGTTGCCATCATTTATTGAACGAGGGCGCTGTCCCCGTGACAACACCCGAACAACTCCATTCATATTTATCTTCAGGATCATGGATGAATGAGAATCATCCACACCCTCAAATTAAATAAGTATGTTTAAGAAAACTTTACTTATCATTATTAATATTGTTTTTTATTATGTTTTTAAGCGCATAGAGTTGTTGAATTGTGAGGAGCGAAGGTGGCGACTCCTGGTCGACTAAGTTCGGTCACGTCCTGTGACCAACGTCGACATTAGGCCGTCCGGGCCGTCACGGGAATAGCACGAGTCTCGAGACCTCCAGAGGCCCACAGGATGTGGGTCACTTCGGCGTTTGTGATTGACGTCCGGCACTTAGCCGAAGTTCCTTTAGCTTCCGAGGAGGCTCGAGCCGTGCCCGCGGAAAGCGTCCACCGGTAGCGGATCACAATATTAACAACGGACTATGAGAGAGCGAAAAATTATAAAATTTAATAAAAATCGTGTTTTTCGACAGCGTATAATTAGTCATTGTCGAACATTTTTTCGTTTAACCGTTTGACAAATGCATATAAGTTATTTAATAATGAATGAGATTATAATGCAAGGTGAATTTGTAGTATAAGCGATTAATACAAATACCATTTTGACAACTATAATATGGCGTAAACACACGAAATAACCTCGTAGGAGGCATCAAACATGTCAGATTATCTAGTTATTGTAGAATCGCCCGCAAAGGCCAAAACAATTGAACGTTATCTAGGCAAAAAATACAAAGTTAAAGCATCAATGGGACATGTCATCGATTTACCCAAAAGTAAAATGGGAGTCGATGTAGAAAATGATTATGATCCGAAATATATTACAATCAGAGGAAAAGGGCCCGTCTTAGATGATCTAAAAAAATCAGCTAAAAAAGCTAAAAAAGTTTATCTCGCAGCCGACCCTGACCGCGAAGGTGAAGCTATTGCATGGCATCTCGCTCACAGTTTAGGCATTGAAGAAGGTGCTAAATGTCGAGTCGTTTTTAATGAAATAACGAAAGATGCCATTAAAGAATCGTTTAAAGAACCGCGAGAGGTTGACATGGACTTAGTCAATGCTCAGCAAGCTCGTCGAGTATTAGATCGTCTCGTTGGTTACAATATTAGCCCATTATTATGGAAGAAAATCAAAAAAGGTTTGAGCGCAGGTCGTGTTCAATCTGTTGCTGTTAAACTGATTATTGACCGCGAAAATGAAATTAATAATTTCGTGCCAGAAGAATATTGGTCAATTACTTCGGAGTTTACTCACAAAAAGAAAAAATTCGAAGCTAAATTTCATGGAATTGACGGTGAAAAAACAGATCTAAAAAATGAAGAAGATGTACAAAAAATATTGAATCGACTAGAAGGAGAGACTTTTGACGTTCAAAGCGTAAACAAACGTGAGCGTAAACGAAATCCATCTTCTCCTTTTACTACTTCCTCATTACAACAGGAAGCTTTCCGGAAATTGAATTTCAGAGCTAAAAAGACGATGATGATTGCTCAACAATTATACGAAGGAATAAATTTAGGTGGGAAAGATGGAACGACTGGTTTAATCACCTATATGCGTACAGACTCAACTCGTGTATCTAATACAGCTAAAAATGAAGCTGCTGAATTAATCGAAGCGAAATTCGGTCAGTCTCATTTGGGTAAACAAAAACAAGCTAAGAATGATGAACGCTCTCAAGATGCGCACGAAGCCATTAGACCAACGGCTATTCATAAAGAGCCAACAACGATAAAGCCCAAGTTATCTAATGATCAATATAAGTTGTATAAATTGATTTGGGAACGGTTTGTTGCTAGTCAGATGGCACCAGCCGTGCTTGATACCGTGACAGCTCACCTTATGAATAACGGGGTAGAATTCCGCGCGACAGGATCTCAAGTTAAATTTAAAGGTTTTATGGAAGTTTACGTCGAAGGTCAAGATGATAAAAAGAAAGATGAACGGAAAATGTTGCCGCCTTTAGAAGAAGGGGATCAGGTAACAGCGCAGGATATTACACCTAATCAGCACTTTACACAACCACCTCCACGCTATACGGAGGCTCGCTTAGTTCGGACACTTGAGGAGAAAGGTATCGGAAGACCATCGACCTATGCACCAACTTTAGACACCATACAACGCAGAGGTTATGTTGCCTTAGATAATCGGCGTTTTGTTCCAACTGAGCTTGGCACGATCGTAATTGATCTATTAGAACAATATTTCCCTGAAATTATTAATGTTCAATTCACGGTAGACATGGAAAATAATTTAGACAGTGTAGAAGATGGTGATAAAGAGTGGCGTAAAATCATTGACGATTTCTATCAAGATTTTGAAAAGCGCTTAGAAAAGGCAGAAGAAGAAATCGAAAAAATCGAGGTTCGTGATGAGCCTGCTGGTGAAAACTGTGAAAAATGTGGCCACGAAATGGTTTATAAGATGGGACGATACGGTAAGTTCATGGCATGTTCGAACTTCCCGGATTGCCGAAATACTAAGCCAATCTTAAAAGAGATTGGTGTTGATTGTCCGCGATGTAAAAAAGGAAGTATAGTAGAACGTAAGAGTAAGAAAAACCGTACGTTTTACGGTTGTGATCAGTATCCTGAATGCGAATTCATCTCTTGGGATAAACCGATTCAAAGACCATGTCCAAAATGTGCATCGTTAATGGTTGAGAAGAAACAAAAGAAAAGCACACAAGTTAAATGTACAGAATGTGATTATAGCGAAACAGAACAATCATGATTTGAAGAGCTAACGATTATTCGTTAGCTCTTTTTTGTATATTTTTCAAACAAATTGTGAAAGATGAAAATAGTTAAGTATTTTAAATTGACACACAATTTCACTTCGTTTAAAATTTGCTATTGGTGAGGAAGCTTCATAATTGAAATGACGGTGATCAGCAAAAAGTGACAAAAATGTGAAAATTGTTGTATTATTTTGAAAAGTTTGATAAAATTTTAAATGGTAAAGCTAAGAGGAGGGGGTTCTATGACCTCAGAAAAACTATTGCATGATTTCAAACAATTTCTGGTGGTAGAACGTCACGCATCTTCGTATACGGTTGATCAATATATGACTGATTTAGATCAATTCTCTCGCTTTATCACGAAAGAACAGATTGATGGATTTTCTGAGATTAAACAGTCCGATCTTCGTATCTATTTGACGGAACTATACGAAGAAGGTCTGTCTCGAGTATCGGTTTCACGTAAATTATCGAGCCTGAGGTCTTTTTATACGTTTTTAGAGAAGGAAGGCTTTGTCAGTGTTAATCCGATCGAGTATGTCTCGTCACCTAAGCGTGACCGGAAAATACCTCAATTTTTTTATGAGGAAGAATTAGCTAAGTTGTTTGAAACTGAAGATGTAAGTACACCACTTGGTCAGCGAAATCAAGCCATTGTAGAAATGCTCTATGCGACAGGTGTTCGTGTGAGTGAACTTGTTCAAATGAAACAAGACAATTTCGACTTTTCCTTGAAAACAGTTCTGGTACAAGGGAAGGGGAAGAAGCAGCGTTATGTTCCATTTGGAGCGTATGCTGAAGATGCTTTAGTTACATACTTACATGATGGTCGGGTGGAACTAGCTCATAAAACAAATGAGGCATCTGATTATGTATTTTTAAATCATCGTGGTGATCCTTTAACTGACGAAGGTGTACGCTATATTTTAAATGAAATGATGAAACGTGCCGCGATAACAAGTACTATTCATCCCCATAAGTTAAGGCATACTTTTGCAACGCATTTACTAAATCAAGGTGCAGATATGCGTTCAGTCCAAGAATTACTCGGGCACGAAAGTTTGTCTTCAACACAAATTTACACCCATGTTACTAAGGACTATCTACAAAATATTTATAACAATGCTCATCCACGAGCGTAGTGAAAGAGGGATAAAATGGAACAATCGTTTCATGCTACAACGATTTTTGCAGTACGCCACAAGGGTGAAGCTGCAATGTCAGGCGACGGACAAGTTACATTTGGTAATGCTGTCGTTATGAAACATAAAGCTAAAAAAGTAAGAAAATTATATCATGGTCAGGTTCTAGCTGGTTTTGCTGGATCAGTTGCTGATGCTTTTACGTTATCCGAAAAGTTTGAAGCTAAGTTAGAACAGTATAATGGTAATCTAAGTCGCTCTGCAGTTGAATTAGCCAAAGAGTGGCGAAGCGATAAAGTGTTACGCCGTCTTGAAGCGATGTTGATCGTCATGAATGAAGATCAAATGCTGCTAGTATCAGGTACTGGTGAAGTAATTGAACCAGATGATGATATTTTAGCTATTGGCTCAGGAGGGCATTATGCTTTGAGTGCAGGGCGCGCATTAAAACGCTATTCTGAAGATCAATCCGCAGCTAATATTGCGCAGGCCGCTCTGCAAATTGCAAGTGAAGTTTGTGTCTATACCAATGACGAAATTATTTTAGAGACACTAGACGATAAAGGAGATTCTCATTAATGAGTACAAAAGCAACACCTAAACAAATTGTAGACCAACTGGATCAATATATTATCGGTCAAACAGATGCTAAACGAGCTTTAGCCGTTGCGCTAAGAAACCGGTATCGTAGGATGAATTTATCTGAAGAGATGCGAGATGAAATTGTCCCGAAAAACATTTTAATGATTGGCCCAACAGGTGTTGGTAAAACAGAATTAGCACGTCGTTTAGCAAAGTTAGTTGGAGCACCTTTTTCTAAAGTAGAAGCCACTAAATTCACAGAAGTTGGCTATGTTGGCCGTGATGTCGAATCAATGGTGCGTGATCTTGTTGAAACTAGCGTCCGCATGGTAAGAGAAGAAAAGATGCTTGAAGTTCAGACAAGAGCGCGTGAGGCTGCTAATGAACAATTAGTAGACTTACTTGTTGGCGGAAAGAAAAAGCAATCAAATCAGGCTTCTAAGAATCCTTTAGAAATGTTGTTTAATCAGCAGCAGCAACAGCCAGAAGAAGACGCTGAAGAACAAGAAAATTACGCGAACAAACGCCGCCATGTAAAAACGCAGCTTGACCAAGGACAACTAGAGAATGAAACAGTAACCATTGAGGTCGAAGAACAACAGTCATCAATGTTTGATATGTTACAAGGTTCGGGTATGGAACAAATGGGTATGAACATGCAAGATGCACTCAACCAGTTCATGCCGAATAAAACCAAAAAGCGAAAACTACCTGTTAAAGATGCGCGTGAAGTCTTAACTCAAACTGAAGCAGAAAAATTAATCGATATGGATGAAGTTCACCAGAAGGCTATTGAGCAAGCTGAACAATCAGGAATTATCTTCATTGATGAAATTGACAAGGTTTGTGGTCAAGATAACAAACAAGCGAATGTCTCGCGAGAAGGTGTTCAGCGTGACATATTACCAATCGTTGAAGGTTCAACGATTATGACAAAGTATGGAGCAATTAAAACGGATTACATGCTATTTATTGCAGCAGGAGCATTTCATACGGCGAAACCGTCTGATTTAATTCCTGAATTACAAGGGCGTTTCCCGATTCGTGTTGAATTGAATAAGCTAATTGTTCAAGATTTTATTAACATCTTAACTGAACCTTCTAATGCGATTATCAAACAATATACTGCGCTTCTTGAAACAGAAGGTATTCGTGTTGAGTTTACAGAAGAAGCGATTGAACGCATCGCTGAAATTGCTTTCGAAGTGAACCAGGAAACAGATAATATAGGTGCAAGACGTTTGCACACTATAATGGAAAAATTATTAGAAGACTTATCATTTGAAGCACCAGATATTACGATGGAAAAAATTGAGATTACAGCCCCTTACGTAGATGACAAGTTATCTTCCATCGTTAAAAATAAAGATCTATCTGAATATATCTTATAATCTAGGAGGAATGAAAAATGAATTTATTAGAAAAAGCACGCGTGATTAACGCAATGCTTCAAAAAACCCAAGGAAAAGCCGTTAACTTCAACGACATGTCTGCTACATTACGTGATGTGATAGGTGCGAACATTTTTGTATTGAGTCGTAAAGGTAAATTATTAGGTTTTGCCATTAAACAAGAGATTGAAAACGAACGAATGAAAACGATGTTAGAAGAACGTCAATTCCCAGAAGAATATACAAACAATTTATTTAGTATTCAAGAAACAACAGCAAATATTGATATTGACAGTGAGTACACAGCATTCCCAGTTGAAAACAAAGAATTATTTCAAAATGGTTTAACGACAATCACTCCAATTATTGGTGGTGGCGAACGACTAGGCACTCTAATTCTAAGTCGAATTGAAGAATCATTTAATGAAGATGATCTTTTATTAGCTGAATATGGTGCTACTGTTGTAGGTATGGAAATCTTGCATCAAAAATCTGAACAAATTGAAGAAGAAGCTCGCAGTAAAGCTGTTGTTCAAATGGCGATCAATTCATTATCATATAGTGAGCTTGAAGCGATTGAACATATCTTTAATGAATTAGAAGGAAACGAAGGGCTGCTTGTAGCTAGTAAAGTAGCGGATCGTGTAGGTATCACACGATCAGTGATTGTAAACGCTCTACGTAAACTAGAAAGTGCAGGCGTCATTGAATCACGGTCATTAGGAATGAAAGGAACGTATATTAAAGTATTAAATGACAAATTCTTAGTAGAATTAGAAAAAGTCAATATGCTATAAACTAAGACTAAAGGCTAGCTGGTTATAATCAGCTAGCCTTTTTTTGATCAAAATATAGTATGTTTTTACTAGTTCTATAGAACCTTATCTATTAATATCGACAAAATATAAAAATTTTTGAGCAAAACTCTGTGTTATTTTTTGCGGATTTATGTAATAATATAAGGAAATACGATAATACATATAGATTCGAAAATTTCAAAAGAAAGGTGGGGGTCGATTGAGTTTGTTTGGTCAAACAATTAGTAATTTGGAACAAGGGCTTAATTATTCTTCAGCTAGGAATCAAACCATTGGGAATAATATCGCAAATGTTGATACCCCAGGTTATAAAGCTAAGCATGTATCATTCAAGGATCATTTAAATGCTGCGAGTTTTGAAGCAAAGCGTACTGATCAACAGCATATTCCCTTTTCTGATCAAGAATCATCATTTAATGTAACTTCCAGACAAAATACGACATATAACCATAATGGGAACAGTGTCGATATTGATAAAGAAATGAATGAATTAGCACAAAATCAACTGTATTATGAGGCATTAACAGAACGAATTAACGGTAAATTCAGTTCGCTTAAGTCTGTCGTAGGAGGTAGGTAAATCATGAGTATCTTTTCAGGTATGAATACGAACGCAAGTGCTTTAACAGCTAATCGTTTTAAAATGGATGTCGTATCCTCGAACATTGCTAACGCTGATACGACACGTGCTGAATTGAACGAAGATGGCGAATGGGAACCGTATCGTCGTAAGATTGTTTCTCAAGAATCAAGAGGCGCAAGTTTTGATTCATTCTTACAAAAATCATTAAATCAAAGTGACAACCCTGGTGGAGGGGTGCGCATTAATTCGGTTGAAGAAGATCCTTCTCCTTTCCAAGAAGTATACAACCCTTCACATCCTGATTCGAATGAAGACGGTTATGTTCAAAAACCTAATGTTAACCCTCTTGAAGAAATGCTGGAGCTCATGTCGACTTCTCGTTCGTATGAAGCGAACGTAACAGCTTTAAATGCATCAAAAGGAATGATGATGAAATCGTTAGAAATTGGAAGGTAAGGTGACTTGAATGAAACCAATAGACCCACAATTTTTCACTCAAGCAGCTGGCGAGGTGGCTAAGCAGCAAACTCAACAAAACAACCCAGCTAGTGCGAGTGATGTCCAACAAAACTTTGCAAAAGAGTTGAAAAACGCGATTAGCCAAGTAAATGAAACACAACAAGCATCCAATCAGCAAACAAATGCTCTTGTTAATGGAGAAGCTGATAATTTACATAATGTCATGATCGCGGCGGAAAAGGCTAGTGTGACTTTGCAAACAGCTACAGAAGTACAAAATAAAGCTGTCGAAGCTTATAACAAAGTTATGCGTATGCAACTTTAAAATAACCAATTGATGAAGATTTTCTGAGAGTCGGAGGACTACAATGAACGAAACAGTAAAAACATATAGAAATAAAGTAACAGAGTTTTGGAAAACAAGAACAACTCCTCAGAAATCACTCATCCTTGCAGGTACTTTGGGGATTATCATGCTGATAATTTCTTTAACTCTATTTGCAAGTTCACCGAATATGGTTCCTCTATACAGCAATTTAACGGTAGAGGAAGCAGGGAGTCTGCGAGAAGAATTACAATCTCAAGGTGTACCACATGAACTAGAGGATGGCGGGACAACAATCCTTGTCCCTGAAGAACAATCTGATGAGTTGGTTGTCGATTTAGCAGCCCAAGGGATTCCAGACAGTGGAAATATTGACTACTCATTTTTTAGTGATAATGTCTCTTGGGGAATGACAGATGAAGAAAGACAAATTATTGAAAGAGATGCTTTGCAAACGGAGTTATCCAATTTGATCACCAGTATTTCAGGAATTTCAGATGCGAATGTTTTAATTAATGAAGCAGAAGAATCTGTATTTGTTGCTGATCAAACAGGTGAAGCATCAGCTTCAGTAACCATTAATACGGGATACGGAAACTCATTTGACCAAAGTCAAGTACAAAGTTTGTATCACATGGTTTCAAAAGCTGTACCAAACCTACAACCCGAAAATATTGCTATTATGGATCAAAATTTTAATTATTATGACTTAGAAGGTTCTGGAACTGGTACAAGTAGTACATATGCCGAAAATAAACAAATCAAAGATGATATTGAACAAGATATTCAACGTGAAGTCCAGAAAATGTTAGGAACGATGATGGGACAAAATAAAGTTGTTGTTTCTGTTTCATCTGATATAGATTTCTCCCAAGAGAATACAGTTGAGCAACTGGTCGAACCAGTTGATATGGAAACAATGGAAGGATTACCTGTCAGTGTTGAACGCGTAACTGAAACTTATACAGGTTATGACGGTGGAGACATGGTTGATGGTGAAGGTGATATACCTGAATTGCCTGCTGTCACAGAAGACGGAGAAGAAGTTTCCGATTATGAAAATGTTCGAGAAACGATTAACAATGAGTTCAATCGTGTCCGTAATGAGATTGTAGAGAGTCCTTATGAAATACGAGATTTAGGTATTCAAGTCGCAGTTGATAATACTATTGAAAATGAAACAGGGGAAACGGTGCAATTAACTGAAGAAGAACAGATGGCTGTTGAAGAAGATGTTCAATCGATTCTATCAACAGTTGTTGAAACTTCGATCCCAGGTGAAGAAGATACGTTTGACCCTGCAGATAAGTATTCAATTGTATTTCAAGAATTTTCTGGTGCACCTGATTTCGAATCAGGAGGCGTAGGGATTCCAACTTGGATGTATATAGCCGGCGCTTTATTAATTTTATCCGTCGTCATTCTATTATTCATTCTATTAAGAAGACGCAATCAAAAAGAAGAAGTCGATGAAGTTGTTGAACAACGCGTCACCCAAGAAGAACGAGATTACACACTAGAAAGAGAAGAAACAGAATCTGATGTTAGACGAAAACAACTTGAACAAATGGCGAAAGATAAACCAGAAGATTTCGCTAAGTTACTTCGCTCATGGATTGATGATTAAAGGGGGAGTAGGAGTCATATGACTGCTCAGAAGAAAGATTTATCTGGAAAACAAAAAGCGGCAGCACTCCTCATTTCTTTAGGGCCAGATGTGTCTGCGGAAGTTTATAAACATTTAACCGAAGAAGAGATTGAGCAATTAACGCTTGAAATCTCATCTGTAAAGAAAGTGGATTCAGAACAAAAAGACGACATTATGGATGAATTTCATCAAATAGCTGTCGCTCAAGATTACATTGCTCAAGGCGGTATTAATTATGCTAAAACAGTACTCGAAAAGGCTTTAGGGGATGATAAAGCTGGTAAGATCATTGATCGTTTGACCACGTCACTTCAAGTAAAACCGTTTGATTTCGCACGTAAAGCAGATGCTGGTCAAATCTATAATTTTATTCAAAATGAACATCCTCAAACAATTGCTTTAGTCTTATCGTATTTAGAGGCCGAACAATCATCTCAAATCTTATCCAATTTACCAGAGGAATCTCAGTCAGATATTGCAAGACGAATAGCTGTCATGCAATCAACATCTCCTGAGATCGTTAATGAGGTTGAGCATTTATTAGAGAAGAAGCTATCTACGACTGTAACGGATGATTATGCCGAAGCAGGTGGAATTGAGTCAATTGTTAACATCTTAAATAGCGTTGACCGTACAACTGAACGTACGATTTTAGATGACTTAGAAGTACAAGATCCTGAGTTAGCAGAAGATATCAAGAAACGTATGTTTGTCTTTGAAGATATTGTGACGTTAGATAATCGTGCTATTCAGCGCGTAATTCGTGATACTGAGAATGAAGATTTAATGTTATCACTTAAAGTAGCAAGTGATGAAGTAAAAGAAACATTATTTAATAATATGTCTAATCGAATGGCTGAAACAATGAAAGAAGAAATTGAAATCATGGGACCTGTTCGCTTGAAGGATGTAGAAGAGGCTCAGACACGTATCGTTGGTACGATCCGTCGCTTAGAGGAGATGGGTGAGATCGTCATCGCACGTGGTGGAGGTGACGATATCATTGTCTAATCTTTACCGTTTTTCAAAGAGTGATGAACATAAAACGATTCAATTAAAACCCATTCAGGTTCAAGAGGAGCCTGAAATACATAATGATCATGAAGTTGATACAGAATCGATTATTAATGAAAAGTTAGAAGAAGCAGAGAATAAACTAGCTGAAGCGAAACAACAGGCGGAACAGATCATCAACGACGCACAAAGTCAAATTAATCAAGAACGAGAGCAATTCGAACAAGAGAAAGAGACAGCTTATAAACAGGCTCATGAACAAGGCTATCAAGAAGGGTTTCAAAAAGGTGAAGAGCAAGGTGAAGCTCAGTATAATGAGTTAATTGAGAAAGCCAATTCAGTTCTAGAAAAGGCGAACCTTGATTATCACGAACAAGTTAAATCTGCAGAAGATTCAATTTTATTGATTGCCATGAAAGCAGCAGAAAAAATTGTCCGCCAGTATTTGCAAGAAGATGAATCAAGGTTGATGCCAATCATTCAAGAGGCGATAGAAGAAGTGTCAGACCAGCCAGAAATCAAAGTATATGTCCATGCAACCCAATACCAAATGGTGTTAGATCATAAAGAATCACTACAAGAAATGCTTAATAATTATTCAACTCTATCAATCTATCCTAAGAAATCAATTGAAGAATTTGGTTGTGTTATTGAAACAGAACAGGGTCAAATTGATATATCGATTGATACTCAACTAAATGAGTTGAAACGGACTTTACTTAATGAAGTGGAGAGGTAATCTTACTATGGTCGTTGAAAGTATCTTGAATCAAATTGAACAAACTAGCACAGTTAAACGGTATGGAAGAGTAAACAGAAGTGTTGGTTTGCTGATTGAATCGAAAGGGCCGGAGACAAATATTGGTGATGTTTGTTTTATTTATACCGGTCAGCAAGGCGATGCGATCAAGGCAGAAGTAGTAGGGTTTCAAGATCAACATGTTTTGCTTATGCCATATGAGCAAACGAATAAAATCGGACCTGATAGTTTAGTAGAATCCACTCATCGTACACCTCATATTCAAGTTGGAGAAGAATTGATTGGTAGAGTATTAAACGGATTAGGTGAACCACTAGATGAACAATCCTTATCAGGTAATCTTACATCGTTTGATATAGAACAAAAACCACCTAATCCTCTTTCTAGAGCGCCAATTGATCAGGTTGTTTCAACTGGGGTTAAAGCCATTGATAGTTGTTTAACTGTAGGTAAAGGGCAACGTATAGGTATTTTTGCAGGTAGTGGTGTTGGTAAGAGCACCTTGCTAGGAATGTTAGCTAAAAATAGTGACGCAGAAATTAACGTTTTTGCTTTATTAGGTGAACGTGGTCGTGAAGTTCGAGAGTTTATCGAACATGACTTGGGACCTGAAGGCTTAAAACGATCAATTGTTGTTGTCGCCACTTCAGACCAGCCAGCATTACAACGTATAAAGGGAGCTAGTACTGCCACGGCAATTGCTGAATACTTTCGTGACCAAGGCTATCATGTCAACTTGATGATGGATTCGATTACACGAATTGCGATGGCACAACGTGAACTTGGCTTAGCTAGTGGTGAACCACCTACAACAAAAGGGTATACGCCAAGTGTTTTTGCTTTACTTCCACAACTATTAGAACGAACGGGGCCTGATCAGCGAGGAAGTATCACGGCATTTTATACTGTTTTAGTCGATGGAGACGATTTAGATGAACCTATTTCTGATGCTGTAAGAGGATTGTTAGATGGCCATCTAGTTTTAGACCGTCAGCTTGCTGAACAAGGACAATATCCTGCGATTAATATTATGAAATCGATAAGCCGTCTCATGTCTAAAATCGTTCATCAAGAGCATCAACAGCTTGCTCACCGTGTTAAATCGTTATTAGCTACATACGAAGAAAATCGTGAACTGATTCAAATAGGTGCATATAAAAAAGGATCATCATCTGAAGTGGATGAAGCTATTTTTTATTACCCGAGAATCATGAAATTTCTAGCCCAATCAATGAATGAAGCAGTAACGGCTGAAGAAAGTTATCAACAATTACAAAACTTATTTAAAAATGGTGATAATTCATGAATGATCTAAATACGTTTCAAAAACTTTATCAAGTTCGTGAACAAGAATTAGATGATGCACGATCGAATTATAACCGCGCTGTAGATCACTTTGAGACTGAAGCTAATAAGTTGTATGAATTACTCAAATCAAAAGAGGGTTTAGAAACACAACTAGATAACCAGATGACATCAGGAATTAAAATCGATTGGATGACGAGTTATTATAATTATTTCAATTTACTTCAAGACCAAGAAAGTGATCTTCAGAAGAAAGTTCATCAAGCAAGGTTGAACATGTATAAGAAACAGGATGCTGTACAGACTGCTCATCAAGAATTAAAGAAAATTAATAAAATTATTGATAATAAAAAAGAAAAACAACACCAATTAAATAAACAAGCAGAGTCAGAATTCTTGGATGAAATTGCAGTACAGCATTATTCTAGAGCGAAATAAAAGGTGATCGTATGGCTATGGAGCAAAACAAAGAAGCAAATACAAGTAAATTTCAGTGGTTCTTATTTGTTATTATTATTCCCGTTATCTTTGCGATAACCTTGGTCTTAATTGTTTCAACATTTGCAGGTGTTAATCCGATTGAAAAAGCTCAAGAGTATGGTAGTCAAATGCCAGTTGTTGGTTCTTTTATTACAACGTCTGAAGAAGAAACACAAGAACAACAGATTGCTAATCATGAAGCAACCATTCAAGATCAAAAGGCGACTATTGATGAGTTAGAAGCAACGATTAGTACAAAAGATCAAGAAATAGAAGAATTGTCGAATGAAATCACTCAACTAACTGAGCAATTAGAGTCTCAAGAGGAAGCTCAAGCAACCCGAGAAGAATCAATATCACAATTAGCCCGCTCTTTTACTGAGATGAATGAAGAAAATGCAGCAAGTGTTATGGCCAATATGGAACAATCTGTTGTGCTTGATATTTTAGAAGGCATGAATGACGGTGAGCGGGGAACAATCCTAGCAGAGATGGACGCGGAATTAGCAGCGACATTGTCCAATGCACTAGTTCAAAGATCAAATGGTAAATGATAAATTCTAACCTTTTGAAAGGGGGTGAGAAAATGAATGGACTCGTGGCTATGATGCCAACTGCTCAAAGCCAACCAATAATGAATAATGCTAATGTAAAATCTCCGAATGGACAAGGATTTAAAAATGCTTATGACAGCGCATCGAGCAGACATAGTTCTCAAAGCGTTGAAAATAGTGGTCAAACTATGTCTGAAAGTGAGGTGAAATCACTAGTTGAAAAAGTTCAAAAAGAATTAGAGTCTGAAGATGGGGATATCACCAAGGTAGTTGAAAGTCTTTCTGATGAAGACACAACCAAGTTATTGAACACAATTAATCAGCTTATGGGACAATCTAATTCCTTTATGAATCAATTAAATGTCGATGATTTAAATGCATTAGGAAAGCTATTATTAGAAACCCATAATCAAATGACTAGTTCTGACACTAGTAATCAATCATTACCATTAGAAAAAATACTAGGTTCAATAAAACAAATACAGTCAAAATCAGATGTTGACTTAAGTCAATTAACCGAAAAGGACCTGTCAAATCTAATTGAATCAATCGACAATCTGAGCTTAGAAGAATTAGGTCTATCATTAGATGAATTTAAATCCTTGTTAAATGAGCTTGATCAAGTGAATTTGGAATCTTTAAATGAAGATTCGCTTCAACAAATCCTTGAATCCATACAACAACAAGAAGTTAGTCAGTTATTAATCAATACGCCAAGTATTAATTTACAACAAATTGATTCTTTAACGACGGGCAATCAAAATCAAGTACAACAAACTGAACAAGCATTGGCTCGTGTGATTGCATCATTATTTGGCCAACAACAGAATATGACGTTCAATCAACAATCAGGATCATCTAATAAATGGCAACAATTATTACAACAATTACAACAGCAATTGAATCAACAAAACTTGAATCAGCCATCTGTTCAACATAAACAGGACGTTGCAGCGATTAGACAATCACTTAATCAATTATTGAATAATCATTCGGGTGACCAAACGATGCCAACAGCAAGATTAGATCAATTATTTGGCGATCAAAATCAAATGTCTAAATTAGAACAGTTTACGATTCATCTAGCGCGTGCGAATGGTCAGCAATCGACGAGTAATATGAGTGGTCAGCAACAGATGATTGAGCAGTTACAAAAAATTATTCAATCTACTAATTTTGGTAGAGCGAATGGTGCACAAAATTTAACGATCCAATTGAAACCAGCAAACTTAGGTCAAATGACCTTGCAGTTTATGCAAATGGATGGTCAAATGGGCGTTAAAATCTCAGTGATGTCACAAGCAGCTCGGGACATGTTAGAAAGTAACATTAATCAATTACGACATATGTTCCAGCCCAATCAAGTTGTGATTGAACAACGAAGTGTTGATCAAGCTAATACAGATTTCACGAAACAACATATGAATGATGAGCAGGCTGAACAAGAGGGACAAGAAGGACAACTATTTGAAGAAGAACAGTTAGGTGACATAGAGGAAGAAGAAAATGAACAACCTCTGTCATTCCAAGACTATTTAGTCAGTGAGGAGGTGTAATGATGAAAATTGATGAATCTTTAATGCTACAATCTCAAAATCAGCAACCTGTAAAACAAGAAGGCGAGCAGGATTTAGGTCGAGATGCGTTTTTAGAAATTTTAATGACACAATTAAAAAATCAAAACCCATTAGATCCAATGAAGGATAAAGATTTCGTAGCACAAATGGCAACCTTTTCTGAGTTAGAACAGTCAACAAAGATGGCTGAAAGTATTGAACAAATGACTCAAAATCAAGGATACTCAGACTTCTTGCAAATGTCTAATTTAATTGGTCAATCTGTTCATTATGAACAAAAGAATGAAGAAGGCGACGTTGTTGAACAGTCTGATGTCGTTCAATCGGTAAGAAAAGGTGATAATGGATTAGCTTTAACACTTGAAAATGGTGATGAGCTTAGCGCATCTGAAATTATTCAAATTGGTCAATCAAGCCAAGAAAGTGATGGTGGCACCAATGAATAAGATTAACCAAGTTTATCATCAACCATTACCTTTACCAAATAAACCGAAAACAGAGTCAACACAAAACCAATCATTTAAATCAGTTTTACAACAAGTTGCTGGTGAAGGTATTAAGGTCAGTAAACATGCCCAAAAACGTTTGGACGAACGTGGGATTCACATTAGTGATCAACAGTGGTCACAAATTGAGAACAAAATGAGTGAAGCAAAGCAGAAAGGTGTAACAGATTCAGCGATAGTGACGCGTGACGCTGTTCTAGTCGCAAGTACGAAAAATGACACCATTGTAACTGCAATGGACCGATCGGAAGCATCAGATCAATTACTAACGAATATTAACGGGACGATTGTCCTGCAAGACGATTAACGGCTGGACCGAAAGGAAGCCGACACACTGCTGACCGATAGAAGCAGTGATCAAATTAAAAGATTAAGAAAGGATGAATCATTTATGTTACGTTCCATGTACACAGGTATTTCCGGAATGAGTGGTTTCCAAGAAAAGTTAGACGTGACGTCAAACAATATCGCAAACGTGAATACATTCGGCTTTAAGAAAGGTCGTCAAACATTTTCAGATATTATGAGTCAAACAACACAAGGTGCAACTGCACCTGCAGGTGATGGCCAATTAGGAGGTCAAAATCCGATGCAGGTTGGTTTGGGGTCAAATACAGGTAGTATTGACAATATTCATACACAGGGTAATCGACAAACAACAGATCGTCCACTTGACTTGGCGATCGAGGGCGATGGCATGTTTGCAGTAGCGGAGAGAACGTGGTCGAGTGATGATGGAAATGATGTGGAAGAAGAAATAGCTGCTGAACTTGGTATAGATGCGGATGACGTAACAGAAGATCAAGTTGAAAAATATATCTCTACAGAACAAGATAGCATTCAATTTTCACGGGCAGGAAACTTTTATCTTGATGAAGACGGTTATGTTGTTAATTCGAACGGTCAGTACCTAGTTGGTAATACAAATACTAATCTAAATGCTGACGAAGGTGACGGTGATGATCAATATAGTGAAGAAATGGAAGACATGGCTGGTCGCATTCAAGTCCCTGAAGGTGCTCAAAGTTTTGATATTGCAGCAGACGGCACAGTAAGTTTTGTGAACGAGAACGGTCAAGCCCGTACGGCTGGTCGTGCTATGTTAGCGAACTTCTCCAATGCAGAAGGGCTTGAAAAAGCTGGTAATAACAATTTCAACTTGAGTGATAATGCTGGCCTTATGGAAGATGGAGAAATAGACTTTCTTAATGCACCGGGTGAAGGAGGAACTGGTAACCTTTACGCTGGTGCTTTAGAGATGTCGAACGTTGACTTATCTGAAGAATTCACCGAGATGATTACAGCACAGCGTGGTTTCCAGGCCAATACGCGTGTGATTACAACATCAGATGAAATTCTACAAGAACTTGTAAACTTAAAACGATAAGGAGGAAAGGGGCTAACGTCGCTTAGCCCCACTTATCATTTATGATTGATGTAACCCGTTTAAACGGTGAAGAATTCGTCGTCAATGCATTGTACATAGAAAAGGTCCAAGCATTACCTGATACGACAATCACATTATCAAATGGAAAAACCTATTTCGTAAAAGAATCAAGAGACGAAATTATTCAAAGAACAGTTGAATTCTATCAACAAGTAGGTTTAATCGATCTCCAAGCAAAGGTAGTTGATGAAGATGTCGAAACCGATTAAAATCATGCTAACAACCATCATTACATTAACGATTGTTGGTATTGTTGCCATTATTCTATTAATCTATGTCGATTTTGATGAAAGTGATAATGAACCGACAATCAGCGATATGGCTGAAAGTTCGTTTGTCACTGATGAGATCACCACTGATTTAGCAGATGGACAATTTATACGTGTGCAGTTTCGCATAGTAACAGATAATCAAAACACGAGCGAACAGTTAAAATCAGGTGATCATTTCGTTATTAATGACGCGATTATCGAAGAGCTTACAGTTCTTGAGGGTAGTGATTTTCGTAATGAATTAACATCCGTTAGAGAAGATGTTAAAGGTGCGATTAATGATCGCTTAGATGAAGGTGAAGTTACTGACGTCTTTATTACCCAGAAGGCAGTACAATAAATGAAAACACTCCACATTGGAGGTGATGATAGTGGCGGATGATGTTCTGTCCCAAGGTGAAATTGACGCCCTTTTGTCGGCTATTTCTACTGGCGAAATGGACGCAGAAGAATTGAAAGAACAACAAACAGATGAACGTAAAATTCGAGATTATGATTTCAAGCGAGCCTTACGTTTTTCAAAAGACCAGATCCGTGGATTAACACGAATTCATGAAAACTTTGCACGGCTTCTGACCTCATTTTTTGCAGCGCAATTAAGGTCATATGCTGAAGTAACTGTAGCATCTGTAGACCAGGTACCATATGAAGAATTTATTCGCTCAATGCCGCAACGAACCGTATTAAATATTTTCTCGGTAGATCCACTTGAAGGACGCTTATTATATGAAGTTAACCCAAATATTGCTTATGCTATAATTGATCGAGTTCTAGGTGGTGAAGGTATTGGCACAAACAAGGTTGAGAATTTAACTGAAATTGAAAGCAGAATTATGTCGCGTTTGTTTGAAAGAGCGTTCGAATCATTAGAAGAAGCATGGGGGTCAATGGTTGATATCGATTTAACATTGGAAGAATTCGAAACGAACCCTCAATTTATTCAGATGGTTTCTCCCAATGAAACCGTCGTTGTCGTTTCTTTAAATACAACGATTGGTGAAAGCACTGGTGTCATGAATATTTGCATACCACACATGGTTTTAGAACCGATTATTTCTAAGCTCTCAGTCCATTATTGGATGCAAAATGAGAAATCACAAAGTAATCCAGAAGATTACGAGCATCTATCGAAAAGTTTAACGCATGTCGATGTAGAAGCAAAAGCTATACTCGGGGAGTCAGCAATCTCGATAGAAGAATTTTTAAATTTAAACCATAATGATGTCATAATGTTGGATCAAGCTATTGATGATCCACTAACGTTATATGTAAATGATGAGCCTAAATTTAATGTTCAGCCCGGTAAGCAAAAGCGCCATATGGCTGTTCAAATTCTAGGTGAATTAAGGGGTGAAGATAACCATGAATAATAATGATAATATGCTATCACAAGAAGAAATTGATGCCCTGTTGAATAGTTCAAGCGATGAAGAGAAATCAGGCGGTGAACAAAGTAACGAACAGACAGAAGATGATTCAAATCAAGGTGGACAAGCATCAAATCGATTGCAAGATTTTCTTACGGATATTGAGATTGATGCCATTGGCGAAATTGGTAATATTTCATTTGGTAGTTCAGCCACGGCATTATCTTCTCTATTAAATCAGAAAGTAGAGATTACAACACCTGTTGTTTCGGCAATCGACAGTGAATCACTTGTCGACGAATTTCCTACCCCACATGTAGCAGTCAAAGTAGACTATACAGACGGTTTTAGAGGGATGAACTTATTTGTGATCAAGAGTCAAGATGCTGCGATTATCGCAGACCTTATGCTAGGTGGTGATGGTACCAATCCATCTGATGAATTAGGGGAAATTCAATTAAGTGCTGTTCAAGAGGCAATGAACCAAATGATGGGTTCTGCTGCAACTAGTATGTCTTCAGTATTTAATAAACGCGTTGACATTACACCACCTGATATAACGGTATTAGATGTTGAAAAAGGTGAAGGGACAGATTACATTCCGCAAGAAGAGAATTTTGTGAATGTATCTTTTCAATTGCAAGTAGGTGAGTTGATTGATTCTAATATCATGCAACTATTACCTGTTGAATTTGCAAAAGAATTCGTCGATAGTTTACTGAATGTGGAAGATTCTGTTGATACAGAATCAGTTAAACAAGAAGAACCTGTACAACCCAAACAAGAAGCTCAGCAAAAACAACCAGAAGCACAACTTGACACGAGCCAACAGTCAACACAAGCACAGCCGAATTCGCAACAATTAGGGCAAAAAGCTTTTCAGCAAGGAGAGGATTATCGTGTTGACCAAGCGCAATTTGAAGAGTTTGGAAAACAGCCTCAGCTTGGTCAAGATGAACAACGAAATTTAGATTTATTAATGGATATTCCGTTGAATGTATCGGTTGAACTAGGGCGTTCAAGCAAGAGTATTAAAGAAATATTAGAACTCAACACAGGTTCCATTGTCGAACTTGATAAACTTGCTGGAGAACCTGTTGATATTCTTGTTAACAATAAGTTGATTGCCAAAGGTGAGGTTGTCGTTATTGATGAAAACTTTGGTGTTAGAGTATCAGATATTTTAAGTCAAGCAGAACGTATTCAAAAATTACGATAATTAAATTAGGGGGATTAAATTATGGCACAACAAATTTTAGTCGTAGATGATGCAGCATTCATGCGTATGATGATCAAGGATATTTTAGAGAAGAATGGTTATGAAGTAGTTGGGGAAGCGGAGAACGGTGAAGCGGCAGTTGAACAATATAAAGAGTTAAATCCTGACTTAGTAACGCTGGATATTACGATGCCAGAAAAAGACGGAATTGAAGCACTGAAAGAAATTATGAGTCAAGACAGTAATGCAAAAATTGTTATGTGTTCAGCGATGGGTCAACAAGCTATGGTAATCGATGCGATCCAATCCGGAGCAAAAGACTTTATTGTTAAACCGTTTCAGGCGGATCGTGTACTAGAAGCAATTGGAAAAGCACTAAGTTAAATTGTTGTGGGGTAGGAAGACGATGAATAAACGTGTTTTTTGGATTGGGATCATAGCATTTATGATGTTAATAGTTAGCCCAGTCATGGTAGTAGCTGATGAAGAGTGTGATGGTAGTGTAGCTGATTGTTTAGAATCAGAGTCAAATAACAGTCCAAATGAAAATGACGAGGCGGACGAACCAATTGCAGAAGAACCGACTGAAGATAACTCAGAAAACGAGGAAGCTATTGGTTCGTCGAATCAGTCGCTATTTTTAGACTTTCTACGAATGATTGCAGCTTTAGTTCTCGTATTAGCTTTAATATATATTGTATTGAAATTCATTCAAAAGCGAACTAGAAACTATCAACAGACGCGAGCACTCGAAAATATAGGTGGCGTTTCATTGGGGCATAACAAATCTGCTCAGATTGTTCGAGTTGGACATGAATTTTACTTAATTGGTGTGGGAGATGACGTTAATTATTTAACGAAAATTGAAGATCAAGCGACAATTGACCAATTAATGACGACGCCTGAAGAAGTTTCAAGTGATAAGTCATTTCAATCCATCTTCCAAAGCTTTCAAAACAAACGGAAGAATACTTATCAAGAAGCTGAAACTAAAAACCAATTTAAAACAGAGTTAGAAACCATGAAAAACTCTAGACAACGTATGAGGAAACGTTATCAAGATAAGGACGACGATAGCAATGAATGAATTTATGAATCTATTTGCAGAGAATGACCCTGGAACAATTTCAACAGCTGTTCAATTATTATTACTCTTAACCGTATTAACACTCTCTCCGAGTATTCTTGTGTTAATGACTAGTTTTACTCGAATTGTCATCGTACTATCATTTGTTCGAACAGCACTGGCAACGCAACAAATGCCTCCAAATCAAGTGTTGATTGGACTAGCATTGTTTCTAACATTTTTCATCATGGCTCCTACATTATATGAAGTGAATGAAGAGGCTTTACAACCGTTATTCAACGATGAAATCACTTTAGAAGAAGCCTATGATGAAGCAAGTATTCCATTCAAAGATTTTATGTCTGAACATACGAGACAACAGGATTTGGCTTTGTTTATGGATTATACGGATGCAGAGACACCTGAATCTGTCCAAGATATTCCATTAACCACTTTGGTGCCTGCTTTCGTGATTAGTGAGTTAAAGACAGCTTTTCAAATGGGCTTTATGATTTTTATACCATTTCTTGTCATTGACATGGCTGTAGCCAGTGTTCTGATGTCGATGGGAATGATGATGTTACCTCCAGTTATGATCTCATTGCCGTTTAAAGTCCTGTTATTTGTTATTGTGGATGGTTGGTATTTAATCACCCACTCGGTCTTAGAAAGTTATATATAGTGATAGGAAGTAGGAATCAATATGACACCAGATATGGTTGTTGCATTAGCAGAGCGAGGCGTTTATACCATCTTAATCGTGGTAGGGCCACTATTGATAATTGCATTATTTGTTGGTTTAGCAGTGGCGATTTTCCAAGCGACGACACAAATCCAAGAACAAACATTAGCATTCATCCCTAAGATTATTGCTGTGTTTGTAGCCATCGTCATTTTAGGCCCCTGGATGTTACAACGTATGATTGAATTCACGACAAGTATATTCAATGAAATTCCTAATATAGTTGGTTGATATGATTGAATTATTAGACATTACTAGAATTCCAGCTTTCTTTTTAATTTTAGCTAGATTAACAGGGTTTATATTGTTTGTTCCCTTATTTGCTTATACAACAATCCCTAACCGAGTTAAAATCAGCTTAATTATTATTCTGTCGTGGATTATGTATCTTACGTTAGACAGCCCAGCATTAGTTGTAGATGGCCAATACATATTATTACTTTTAAAAGAACTAACTATTGGAATTATGATTGCACTTGTCGCGTATATCATTTTTACGGCTGTCCAAATTGCTGGTGGCTTTATCGATTTTCAGATGGGTTTTGCGATTGCAAACGTAGTCGATCCTCAAACGGGGGCGCAGAGTCCAATTATCGGCCAATACTACTATATTATTGCAACGCTATTATTAGTCGCAACTAATGCACACCATCTCTTAATCGATGGCATTTTTTATAGTTATGAATTTATTGGTTTTCAAGAAATGATTCCGATTCATACAGAGTCTTTTGCTGAATTTATCATTACGACGATGTCACAAATGTTTTTATTAGCGTTTCAAATGGCGATCCCGATCGTTGGCACGTTGTTTTTGGTAGACGTGGCTTTAGGTATGATTGCTCGTACAGTTCCACAAATGAACGTTTTCATTATTGGTCTACCACTTAAAATTTTGGTTAGTTTCTTCACAATATTTATTGGATTCGGTTTCTTTGGATTACTAGTCTCGCAACTGTTTGAATATATGTTTGAAACAATGCGGCAGTTAATGGAACTGATTGGGGGCGCATAATGTGTCGTTACTTCGTTTAGATTTACAATATTTTAACCAAGAAAAAACTGAACAAGCGACACCCAAAAAGCGTCAAGATTCCCGTAAAAAAGGACAAGTGGCAAAAAGTCAGGATATTACGACGGCGATTTTATTATTTGCTGTTTTTGTTTTTATGGTTACCTTTGGTTCTACTCTTGGCGATACCTTATCAAGTGTATTCGTGTTTACATTTACTGAACTGATTCATTATGAAGTCACACCTGAAAATGTCGAGAGTGCTTTATTTCAAGTTTCTGTTGAAGCTGTGAAAGTTGTCTTACCTATCATGGCCGTTGCAATTGTAGCAGCGTTAGTAGCTAATTACCTTCAAATTGGTTTTTTACTAACAGGGGAACCACTTAAATTTGATTTAAACAAAGTGAATCCTATTAATGGGATTAAGCGAATCTTTTCAGCAAGAGCAATTGTAGAATTTTTAAAATCAATGTTAAAAGTTAGTTCTATTGCTATTGTTTGTTTTGCAATTCTATGGGTTAATCGTTCTGATCTGATGACGTTATCACAAAAATCAATTTCCAATGCGATTGCGTTTTTTGGTCAGTTGACACTTATTATGGGTGTAGCAGCGACACTTATGTTATTGATCATTGCTGTCATAGACTATATTTATCAACGTTATGACCACGAAAAAAATATCCGGATGTCAAAACAAGATATTAAAGACGAAAACAAGAATATGGAAGGTGACCCGTTGATCAAGTCTCGAATGAAAGAACGTCAACGTTCAATGGCACAGCAACGTATGATGAGCGAGGTGCCTGAAGCAGATGTTGTCATTACGAACCCAACACACTATTCGATTGCATTAAAGTATGATGAAGAGAGAGCAGAAGCTCCCTTTGTTATTGCTAAAGGGGTGGATTATGTTGCCCTTAAAATTAGAGAAGTTGCAGAAGCGAATGGTGTTGTCAGGATTGAAAACCGTCAACTTGCACGAGGTCTATATCATTCTGTAGAAATCGACGAAACAATTCCAGAGGATTTTTTCCAACAAGTTGCAGAAGTATTAGCTTACGTTTATAAAATGGAAAAACAAGCTAAGTAAGTATGAAGAGAGGATTTTGAAGCATGTCAGCAAGAGATTTATCAGTATTATTAGGAGTTATATTAATTATCGTCATGTTAGTCATTCCGCTTCCGGGATGGTTATTAAGCATTTTAATTTTGACGAATATATCATTAGCTTTAATCGTTATTCTTGTCACGATGAATACACAGGAAGCTCTAGATTTTGCTATATTTCCATCATTATTATTACTATTAACGCTATTTCGATTAGGGCTTAACGTATCAACAACACGTTCAATCTTATCAGAAGCTGACGCTGGTAATGTTGTGGATACGTTCGGAAACTTTGTAACGGGTGGTAATCCATTCGTAGGTTTTGTAATCTTCTTAATCCTTGTTATTATTCAATTTATTGTCATTACTAAAGGGGCAGAACGTGTATCAGAAGTGGCAGCCCGCTTCACCTTAGATGCGATGCCTGGTAAGCAAATGAGTATTGATGCGGACTTGAACGCTGGTATGATTACTGAACAACAGGCTAAAGCACGCCGTGAAAAAATTGAAAATGAAGCGGATTTTTATGGTGCTATGGATGGTGCCAGTAAATTCGTAAAAGGTGATGCTATTGCTGGTATTGTGATTGTTCTCGTCAATATTATTTTCGGTTTTATTATCGGTATGACACAGTGGGGTCTATCATTCAATGAAACGGTTAATACCTTCCTTCGTTTAACTGTTGGGGATGGTTTAACATCTCAAATACCCGCCTTATTAATTGCAACAGCCACTGGTATTGTGGTGACAAGAGTTGCAGCTGAAGGGAATTTATCACATGATGTAACGGGTCAATTATTCCGTTATCCAAGTCTATTATATGTGGCAGCTGGAACGATATTTATGCTTGGCTTAACACCCATTAATTTCTTCCTAACAACATTCATTGCTGCGATCCTTGCTGTTGGTGGTTGGTATTTATCACGCGCTCAAGAAAGACAAAAGCAATATGAAGAAAAAGAACATGAGGATCAATCGGAGGAACAAGAAGTGGCTCAACCTGATAATGTCGTCGATCTTCTCAATATGGATCCAATAGAATTCGAATTTGGTTATGCGTTAATTCCAATTGCTGATGCTAATCAAGGAGGCGACTTACTTGATCGTGTCGTGATGATTAGGCGTCAGTTGGCGTTAGAATTGGGTATTGTCATTCCTGTTGTTCGTATACGAGACAATATCCAATTAAACCCGAACGAATATCAACTAAAAGTAAAAGGAAATGAAGTCGCAAAAGGTGAACTTTACTTGGATCATTATCTCGCCATGTCTCCAGGTATGGAGGATGATTCAATAGAAGGTATTGATACTGTAGAACCTGCATTTGGTTTACCTGCTAAGTGGATTTCTGAAGATATGAAAGATGAAGCAGAGTTATCAGGTTATACAATTGTCGATCCACCTTCAGTTGTCTCGACCCATATTACCGAAGTTATTAAACGATATGCACATCAATTGTTGGGGCGTGAAGAAACGCAGCAGTTAATTGATCATTTAAAACAAAGCTATCCAACATTAGTCGATGAAGTGACACCTGAACCTTTATCTGTAGGCGAAATTCAAAAGGTATTATCAAAACTATTAGAAGAACAAATCTCGGTTCGTAATTTGCCAGTTATATTCGAAACTCTAGCTGATTATGGGAAGATGACTAATGATACAGATTTACTAGCAGAATATTGTAGACAATCACTATCCATGCAAATTACACAGACGTTTGCAACAGCTGACTATCAGATGAAAGTCATCACATTGTCACCACAAGTTGAGAAGAAAATCGCTGAGCATATTCAACAAACAGAGCATGGTAATTTCTTATCGATGGATCCTGAAACGCAACAAAAGATTATCGAGTCCATTCATCAACAAACAAGTCAAGCATTTATGGATGATGCAACGCCTGTCTTACTTTGCTCACCAGCGATTAGACGTTACGTCAAACAAATGATTGGTCGATATTTAACCGATGTGGTTGTATTATCATATAACGAACTTGAACCAGATCTAGAAGTCGAAAGTGCTGGGGTGGTGAACATAGCATGAGAGTGAAAAAATATACGGCACCGACAATGCCAGAAGCGATGAAACATGTACGTAAAGAACTTGGTGATTCAGCGGTTATATTAAATTCTAAAGAGAAAAACACAAAAGGATTTCTCGGCTTATTTAAAAAGAAAAATATAGAAGTAGTAGCCGCTGTGGACCCTTCACCTATGCAACAAACAAAATCGAATCGTGTAAAAGAACCAAATGTTAATTTTCAATTGGATCATCAGCCATCATTAAATCTCAAACAACCAACACAGGAGCCATCATCACATGATCAAGATTTAATCAAGGAGATCAAAGAACTTCGTGAATCTTTAAAGGATTCTAGTCAAAACTCTAATTATTATCCTAAACCAATTGATTCAATTGCTTATAATTTGAAGCATCTAGGAATTGATCAGGATACTATTCAAGAGTTGATGGAGCCAGTTTTAACAGAGTACTATACAAACAGGAAATCACAAGATACTTCTGCCTATTGGCAAATCGTAAAAGATCAAATTTTTCACAAAATGGAAAGTGCGACTCAATACGAACAAGATGCTAGGTCCAAGCATATCTTTTTATTCGGACCTACTGGGGTAGGAAAAACTACGACATTAGCAAAACTAGCAGCTGATGCTTCTATTAATCAAGGATTAGATGTTGGTCTTATCACATTAGATACATTTAGGATTGCTGCGGTTGATCAACTGAAAACGTATGCTAAAATACTTAACTT
This sequence comes from Alkalibacillus salilacus, assembly GCF_030812915.1. Taxonomy (GTDB): domain Bacteria; phylum Bacillota; class Bacilli; order Bacillales; family Alkalibacillaceae; genus Alkalibacillus; species Alkalibacillus salilacus. The sequence continues at coordinate 171,790 of NZ_JAUSTQ010000003.1, read as the reverse complement.
ACCTGTTGAAGTGGCTTATAATCATGAAGACTTCCTCCAGGCTAAAGAAAAATTCACTGATAAGGAAATCGTCTTTGTTGACACACCGGGTAGGAATTTCAGAGAAGATCGTTATATTGAGGAAATGAAACAATTTGTTGAATTTGAAGATCACGATGAATTATTTTGCGTCTTATCCCTTACTTCAAAAGAAGAGGACATAGATGATATATATTCTAAATTTAATGGTTTATCGATTAATCAAGTGATATTAACGAAGTTAGACGAAACAAGTCATTTAGGTTCAATCTTAAATCTTTGGCAACAACATCAATTTAAAATTGCTTATTTAACAACTGGTCAAGACGTTCCGGATGATATTGAACCACCATCTCCACAGCGAATGACGGATTTGATAGTAGGTGATCAGTCTTGACAGATCAAGCCCATGAATTAAGGCAACGAGTATTGCAATACGAGCAAAACCAAGCGCGTACTATTGCTGTTTTTAGTGGTAAAGGAGGGGTTGGTAAGTCTAATTTCGCTCTAAATTTTAGCATGGCATTATCAGAACAAGGTAAAAGCGTCTTGATATTTGATCTAGATATTGGTATGGGAAATATTGATATCTTGCTAGGCTTACAACCTAGGCAAAATTTATCGACAATGCTAGAGAAAAAGTTACAAATTTCTGATATTATAGAAGCAGGTCCACAACGTTTGTCCTATATTGCAGCTGGAACTGGTTTATCAGATTTTTTTCATCTTGACCGTTCTAAGTACGATTATTTCATCAGACAACTCCAACATGTAACGACAGCCTATGATTATATCATTTTTGACCTCGGTGCAGGTATGTCTGAAGAACATTTAGCATTTATTCAAGCAGCTGATGAAAGTATTGTCGTGACAACAACAGAGCCAACATCAATTACGGATGCTTACGCAGCCATAAAGCAATTGGTTGCACATAGTAAGCGTCAAGATTTGCAACTATCTTTATTAGTCAATCGTGCAAGTGATCGTGATGAAGGAGAATTTGCTTACACAAAATTAAATGCTGTTGTGATGAAATTTTTAAACCAAAGCTTGTCCTACCAAGGTTACATCCCAGATGATTCAGCTGTTGTTCAAGCAGTCAAGCAACAACAACCTTATTATTTGGTTTTACCTAAAAGCAAGGCTAGTAAACAAATGAGAAAATTAGTTGAAAATTACTTGAATCAGGATGAAACAATTGAACCAGATCGTAAATTTGTTAAACGACTCCGTTCATTTTTCTCACGAAAGGTAGATTGAACTATGGATAAGAAAAAGGTGTTAGTCATCGATGATTCTGCCTTTATGCGAAAAGTTATTTCAGACATTATTAATAATGATAGTAGTTTAGAAGCTATAGGCACTGCTCGAAACGGTGAAGATGGTCTGAAAAAGGTCAAACAGCTTAAACCAGATGTTGTGACATTAGATATTGAAATGCCTGTCATGGATGGTTTAACAGCACTTAAACATATTATGGATAACCATCCTACACCCGTTATTATGTTGTCAAGCTTAACTTATGAAGGGGCAGAGAGCACAATAACAGCCTTACAATATGGAGCGGTTGACTTTATTAATAAAACATCTGGCTCCATTTCACTTGATTTGTCGCAAAAAAGTGCTGAAATTTGCGAGAAAGTAAAAGATGCAGCAAATGCTAAATTACACAAATCGATTGACCTTTCGCCTGAAGCGACACCGGGTGAACTGACAATTAATAGAAACCAATCGTCCAAAAACTTTCAGCATGAGCAAACGTTAGTAGTAGTTGGTGTGTCGACTGGAGGGCCTAAAGCTTTGCAGGAGTTATTATCGAGAATACCTTCATCGTTTAGCTGTCCTATTTTAATTGTCCAACATATGCCAGCTCAATTCACTCGTTCCTTAGCAGAGCGATTAGATCGATTGTCTGAAATTTCTGTTAAGGAAGTCCGCCATGGAGAACTATTAAAAAAAGGGCACGCTTATATAGCACCAGGCGATTACCATTTTGAAGTTAAATCTATTGGTAGGTCATTGGCAGCCATAATAGAACAGACACCAGCTGTTAATGGTCATCGTCCGAGTGTAAATAGATTATTCCAGTCAGTTGCTAGTATATCCCACATGAATAAGGTAGCAGTTGTCCTGACTGGAATGGGTAATGACGGAACAGAGGGTGCTAAGTTCCTTAAAGAGCAAGATGCTTCTACATATTTAATTGCTGAATCGAAGGAAACTGCTGTAATTTACGGAATGCCTAAATCAATCGTTGAACAAGCCAACCCTAATTTAATTAAACCGATTAATGAAATGGCGGATGCCATAGTTGAAATCGTGAAACAATAAGGAGGTCACGTATGGAATCGAACCAATACTTAGACGTATTTATTGATGAAAGTAAAGAGAATTTACAAGTTGTTAATGATGGATTACTAGAATTAGAGAAAGACCCATCTAGCTTATCTATTGTTGATGAAATCTTTCGTGCAGCCCATACCTTAAAAGGAATGTCTGCGACAATGGGATATGAGGATTTGTCAGATTTAACACACAAAATGGAAAACGTATTAGATGCCATTCGCAATGAAAAAATCACTGTTAACTCGAGTGTGATGGACGTATTACTAGATTCATTAGAATATCTCGAGAATATGACAGCTGACATCGCTGAAGGCGGGGCGGGATCGATGAATGTTGAAACCGTTGTGACCCAGTTAAAAGCGATTGAAAAGGGTGAAGATTTATCACAGACGGAAGCAACATCCGCAGTAAAAGGTGATGAATCTGAGTCTTCAACCTCTTCAGTTGAAGGATTAACGGTAGATCAATTTGAACAAACTGTCTTAGAACAAGCCCAAACAGACGGTCAAAATGTTTACCATATTACTGTTTCACTCTCTGAGGACTGTTTGTTAAAAGTCGCACGCGTATATATGGTGTTTGAAGTTCTCGAACAAAGCGGTGAAGTGATTAAATCAGTCCCGACTGTTGATGCTTTAGAAAATGAGGAGTTTGAAAATCATTTTGATCTCATACTTGTAACAACAGAACAAGATGAAGAATTAAAAGCTAAAATCATGAAGGTCTCAGAAGTTCGTGAAGTGAGCATTAAACCTTTTGAGCTTGAAGCGGAGCAGTCTTCTGGTGACAAGCAAATAACTGAAGAAAACCAAACTGTTTCAAATGATTCTAATGAGCAGACTGAAATATCGAATAATCAAACGAACGATCAATCAACCGATCAACAAAAGAAAGCAGCAGGTAATAAAACAATCCGTGTTAACATCGAACGCTTAGATGCTCTAATGAATCTATTTGAAGAAATGGTAATTGACCGAGGGAGACTTGAACAAATTTCAGAAGAATTAAACCACAACGATTTAAAAGGTACGGTTGAAAGAATTTCGCGTATTTCTGGTGATTTACAAAATATTATCTTAACCATGCGCATGGTACCTATAGAACAGGTCTTTAACCGCTTCCCTCGTATGGTGCGTCAGCTAACACGCGAACTCGGAAAAGATATCGATATGCAAATTGAAGGTGCTGAAACAGAACTTGACCGTACAGTGATTGATGAAATTGGAGATCCGCTTGTTCACTTAATTCGAAATGCGGTTGATCACGGAGTGGAAATGCCAGAAGAACGGAAACAAAAAGGTAAGCCAGCTCAAGGTAACATGTTATTAAAAGCCTTTCATAGTGGAAACCACGTTTTTGTCGAAATTCGTGATGATGGTCAAGGCATTAATAAGGAAAAAGTCCTCAATAAAGCCATAGAAAATGGCGTTGTTAGTAGTGATCAAGCATCCAGTCTTACAGATAAGCAAATTAATGAGTTGATCTTAGCTAGTGGTTTTTCTACAGCACAAGAAATTTCAGATATATCCGGCCGTGGTGTTGGCTTAGATGTTGTTAAGAGCACGATTGAGTCTTTAGGTGGTTCAATCGAAATCGATTCTGAATATGGAAAAGGAACAACCTTTTCTATCCAATTACCTCTTACTTTATCCATTATATCTGTCATGTTGGTTATGATTGAAGAAGAGACATATGCAATCCCGTTATCATCGATTATAGAAACCGCCGTTATTAAGCGCACTGATGTAATGAAAGCACATAATAAAGAAGTGATCGATTTTAGAGGTCATATCGTTCCGCTTGTTGATTTACGCCAGGTATTCGAAGTGCCAAGTGCTAAAGTTGAGGAAGAAAGCTACTATTCTGTTGTTGTCGTTCGTAAAGGTGACCAAATGGCAGGATTAGTAGTAGACTCATTTATTGGTCAACAGGAAATAGTCTTGAAGGGTCTTGGTGATTATCTATCAAATGTATTTGCTATTTCTGGTGCAACAATTTTAGGTAATGGTGAAGTAGCATTAATCGTTGATAGTAATGCACTAATTAAGTAAGGAGGTATTTCTATGAGTGAAGTGATTCAAGATGATAAGGTCATTGTTTTCAAATTAAAAGATGAAGAATACGGAATTCCAATTGAACATGTTGGTTCGATTGAAAGAATTTTTAATATCACCCGTGTCCCCCGCGCGCCTAAATTTGTAAAAGGTGTGATGAATTTGAGAGGTGTGATTACACCGATTATTGACTTGCGGGAACGATTTGGGTTAGAAACGTTGGAACAAACGGAAAGTACGCGTATTATCATTATTCATGTGGATGATAAGAGTATTGGCGTCATAGTGGATGCTGCTAACGATGTTGTGGACGTACCACAAGAAAAAGTTGAGCCATCACCTGAAGTGGTCGGAGCAGTAAACGCCGATTACATTAGAGGTGTAGCTAAAATTGATCATCGCTTACTGATTCTATTAAACTTAGAAAAAGTTCTTTCAGTTGAAGAATTTGATGAGCTATCAACTATTGACTAATTATTATACAAAAATGAGGAATTCATGATGAGTGATTACTTTAATTTTAAACAAATTCATCTAGATGTTTTAAAAGAAATCGGTAATATAGGTGCCGGGAATGCGGCCACTTCATTATCTCATTTAATCAATCGTTCGGTATCTATGGACGTACCTGTTATAAATGTAGTGACTTTTGATGAAATGATGATGGAAATAGGCGGCAAGGATGAAGTACAAGCAACTGTATTTGTTCAGGCGAATGGGGATATTTCGGGGAATATGTTTTTTATGATTCCGCCAGATGAAGCGGATTTATTTGCTCAATTGATGATTGGTGACCCATCAGAAAAAGTCTCTGAAGGTGATGAAATAGCAACGTCAGCATTTCTTGAGCTTGGAAATATTTTAACTGGATCTTATTTGAGAGCCTTCTCTGATTTTACGCAATTAGATATTAATCAATCTGTGCCACATGTAGCCATAGATATGGTGGGCGCTATGTTAACTCAAGGACTATTGGAGATTTCAACAGTATCTGATCAAGCCATTATGATTGAAACGATCTTGCATGATATAGAAGGGTTTGACCAAGCCATTAAAGGTCATTTCTTCCTATTGCCGAATCCCGATGCCTATGCAACAATTTTTCAAGTTCTAGGAGTTCACTCGTCATGACACAAGTTTCAGAAGCCGTTAAAGTTGGAATTGCTGATTTGAATATCTCCCAGCACCCACAAACCATTATGACAGCAGGTTTAGGATCTTGTATTGGTTTAGTCTTATACGATGAAACGAACAAGATCGCTGGGTTAGTTCATATTATGTTACCTGATTCTTCGATGAGTCGTAACCAAACATTTAAGGAAGCAAAATTTGCGGATACTGGTCTACTAGCTCTACTTAAATTACTGGAGTCCCAAGGTGTTAGAAAGTCGCGATTAAAAGCAAAAATGGCTGGGGGTGCTCAAATGTTCAATTCAACTAATAGTAGTGAAATGATGCGAATTGGGTATCGAAATGCTGAGGCAGTACGTGCGTTATTAAAAGAACAAAACATTCCAATTGTTGCTGAAGATTGTGGTGGCAATAAAGGGCGAACGATCGAATTTATGATTGATGATTCACTATTAAAAATTAGAACGATTCATGAAGGTGTGACTTATATCTAATGGTTGGATCTATTTTATATAATATTCTTACGTCAACAATTGTATCGGTTTATACATTTATTCTAGCGATCAGGAATAATACTCCAGAACACGCTTTATTTCGTAGCATAATCATATTTATTCTAACATTCTTGATCGTTTACTTGATTCGCAAGGCGTTATTCTTTGTTACCAAAACCAATAGAGAGACTTTAACTGTTGAAACATATTCGGAAACGAATTATCAAGATGGTCAATCCTATCAGAATCAGGAGGAAATTGATCATGGTCAAGCCGCAGAGCAGGTTCGGACATTATTGCAGGAAGAACAACGTGAAACTTAAGCTTGGGGGTGCATGCCATTGAATAAATCAACAACGTCTATGACTGCCTTATGGAATAAATGGCAGGAAACAAAAGACCAAGAAGCGGGTAATTTACTGGTTGAACATTACATGCCCTTGGTAGATTATCAAGTCAATCGTATTCACTCCCACCTACCAAGAAATGTTGACCGCCAGGACGTTAAAAGCTTAGCGTTTATGGGATTGGTTGATGCGTTAGAGAAATTTGATACAAACCGAGACTTAAAATTTGATACTTATGCTTCCTTTAGAATCCGAGGCGCAATCATTGATGGATTACGCAAAGAGGATTGGCTTCCCCGTTCTGTTCGAGAGAAATCGAAAGAAATCGAACAAGGATATGAAACACTAGAACAAACACTACAAAGGGAACCTACTGTAGAAGAACTTGCGAATTACTTAAAAATGCCGGAAGATGAAGTGGCAGAAGTATTAAAGGATACGCTGTTTGCCCACGTACTGTCAATTGAAGATAAAACAGACGAACAAAATGATGAACCACGAGAGAATTTAAGAAATACAATCCCTGATACATACGAAATTCAACCCGACCAACAATTAGTCAAACAAGAAAACATCCATGAGCTGATTCAAAAAATGCAAGAACTTAATGAAAATGAACAAATGGTTTTGAGTTTATTTTATAAAGAAGAATTAACTTTAACTGAAATTGGTGAAGTTTTAGACCTTTCTACATCAAGAATCTCACAAATTCACACTAAGGCAATCGCCAAGCTCTATCATTTATTATCCGCTTAGTGAAAAAAAGGGGGATTCAGAATGGAATTGAAAGACTTTATAAAGGTTAAAGTATCAAATGATCGTCTCGAAGCGTCTTTAGAAGCTAACGTTGACTATTTAGAAAGTTTGCAGGCAGAATTAGATCATCAAGAAGATGATCAAGATGGTCATGCAGATCATCCAACAGATGAACTGGAAGTGGAAGCAGTTCAATTAACGGATAAATCGTTCAAGATTGAAGAATTAGTGACTGCTGAAGCAATCCGCAAACTTCTCACCCAAGAAAATATTCAATATGGATTGGATGATATGGCAATCCAATCGTTTTGTGAAGTAATAGTTAATGGTGAATATGATGAAGAGAACACATACACGCAAGTCGTTGCTACTGGTGATGCACCTATCAATGGCGAGGACGGATCGATTGACTACCATATTAGCTTGATGACTCAAACTAAAGTTGATGAAGCTGCCCATAAAGTTGATTTTAAAGAAATGATGAAAATTCCCGTTGTGGAAATTGATGATCCATTAATTACGATCATTAAGCCGACAGAAGGTGAATCAGGCCAAGATGTATATGGTGAACTAATCGCTCCTAAGCCAGGTAAAGATGTCCAAATCAAAGCTGGTGAAAATACGAAAATCAATGACAAGCAACTAACCATTTATGCAACAAATAGCGGTCAAGTACATTTTACTGAGAAAGAAATCCAAGTGTTACCCGTCTATCAAGTGTCTAGTGATCTTGATCTGAATGTGGGTAACATCGATTTCAATGGTTCGATTGTTATTAAAGGAGATGTCCCTGAAGGTTTTGCTTTGAAAGCTCGTGGTGATATTACGATACAAGGAATTGTTGAAGCTTCTAAGATTGAGGCAGGTGGATCAGTTTTTATTAAAGAAGGGATCTCTGCATTAGGGAAGGGCTTTGTTAAAGCGACATTAGATATTTTTGCAGGTAATGTCAATCAAGCTAATCTTGAAGCAGGCAGAAAAATTCAAGTAAATAATTCAATTTTGCATAGTCATGTAACTTCAAGAGAACAAGTTATTTGCCAAAAGGGGCATATTATTGGTGGTTCTGTTTCAAGTGGAAATTATATTGAAGCAAGAGATGTCGGTAATCGAATGAGTACTAAAACTCAACTATACCTAAGTGAAAACAAAAAGGCAGTCGAAAAGAAATCATATATAGAAAGTCGAATGAAAGAACTCGTCGATCAGCTCAAAAAATTAAGGACCATTGGAGATAAGTTTGAACAAATAAAAGCTGTTCGTGATTTAACCAGCAAAGAACGTGTGACCTTATTAAGACAACAACATTCTTATGAAAAAGCTAGATTAGAGTTGAATGAACTTAATGATGAATACAAAGTCTATGCTAAAAGCCAACCAGAAGAGGAATCAAATCAATTAATAAAAGTAGTAATTCATGATACAATATATCCGAATGTTGAAATTAATGTTGGTAAATACGCTAAAGTGATTAATAAAGAAGCGTCTAAAGTATCCGTCATATTTCAGGACTTAGATTTTTCTATTAACCCTTTAGTTTAAGTATCTTAAATCACAAATAGTTGCTGATGATGATTAATTTGTTAGTAACTGATAATGAAGAGGTGATCACATGAGTTGGAAAGCTGTCGAACTGCAGGTTGCACTTCCAAGAACACAAGATGCTGGTCAACTTCAAGATCAATTACAACAAAGAGCCCAAGTTATGCAAGATGTATTAAGTGAAGAACAATTAAAGGAATTAGAGCGCAAAAGAAAAGCGGTCTTAGAATCGAACGAATCTGAACCAGCTCGCAATGAAGATGACGATCATTCAGAGCATGTCTGGTCACAAGATACTAGGCAACAATCTAGAAAAGAACCAAATCAACAAATTCCTCATCCTTATCTAGGTAATCGAGTGGACTTATCTAGATGAGATACAAGGTTTAGGTGGTATAATTAGTGGAAATATTTAGTCTTATCTTACACGGTGTTTCATTTATCGCTATTATATATTTATATCAAAGACTAAGACATTTAGATGAATCTAATTCTGATCCGGAAAAACGTGTTCGGGAAATTGAAGATTTATTTAATTCTTATCTGTTGGAACTTAAAGATGAGAATCGTAAATTACTTGAGGAAATGTCGAAATTTGAACGGCAATCTCAAGTAAGTCAAACAAGAGAAACTTCGTACAATAATGTTGGGACTAATAATGATCCAGTAGAGGCTACATTAAATGTAAGCGAAGAAGATAACCAACAATCTGAAGAATCATCTATGGTACAAAAAACAGAAACAACACAACCGTTTGATATTAGTGACATGATTGAACACAAAGAAGATAAAGTAGAAATTAGTTCTCAAAGGACAACGAATCATTCAACACCCCAGCAAAAAGCTTTTCAAATGTATGATCAAGGTTATTCCATTGAAGCAATAGCCAAACACTTGGAAATGGGCTATACTGAGGTTGAATTGATGGTGAAATTTCATTATAAAATGTCGCATTAAGACTTGCCTACCCAATAGTAATGTGATATATTTACTTTTGGTGTTAATACACACGTCTGTGGACGTAAGTGAAGGTGCTCGTTAATTGAGTTTCGCTTTCGTATGAAGCAGTCGGAGGAAAACAAAACCAATTAGGAGGATTTTATTATGGCAGCAATTTCAATGAAACAATTGCTAGAAGCAGGTGTCCATTTCGGTCACCAAACACGCCGTTGGAACCCGAAAATGAAACGTTATATTTTCACGGAACGTAACGGCATTTACATCATTGACCTACAAAAAACAGTTAAGAAGGTCGATGAAGCGTTCAACTTCGTTAAGGATGTTGCACAAGACGGAGGCACAATTCTTTTCGTTGGAACGAAAAAACAAGCACAAGATACAGTGAAGGAAGAAGCAACTCGTGCTGGTATGCATTATATTAACCAACGTTGGTTAGGCGGCACATTAACAAACTTCCAAACTATTGAAAAACGTGTTAATCGTCTTAAAGAAATTGAAGGCATGGAAGAAGACGGTACTTTCGATGTTCTTCCTAAGAAAGAAGTCGTGATGATTCTTAAAGAAAAAGAACGTCTTGAGAAATTCTTAGGCGGTATTAAAAATATGGAAGGCATTCCTGATGCATTATTTATCGTTGACCCACGCAAAGAGCGTATCGCTGTAAAAGAAGCGCATAAGTTAAATATTCCTATTGTAGCTATGGTTGATACAAACTGCGATCCGGATGAAATCGATTATGTTATTCCAGCAAACGATGACGCTATCCGTGCGGTTAAATTAATCACATCAAGAATGGCTGACGCGATTTTAGAAATGAAACAAGGTGAAGCAACAGAAGATGTTGCTGAAGAAGTAACTTCTGAAGACGAAGAAGAAAAAGAAGCCGTTCAAGAGTAAAAGGTTGAGGTGATAAGAGGTAGGACCTTTTATCACCTTTTTTACACTGAATATCTATGAACTTTTATAAATTAACTATTCCCTAAGGAGGACATTTTAATGGCAATTACAGCGAATTTAGTAAAAGAGCTGCGTGAAAAAACAGGCGCAGGCATGATGGATTGTAAAAAAGCATTACAAGAAACTGACGGTGACTTAGACAAAGCTGTTGAATACCTACGCGAAAAAGGTATGTCAAAAGCAGCGAAGAAAGCGGATCGTATCGCAGCAGAAGGCTCTACACATATCGTTGCAAACGATCAAGCAGCTGCTATGATTGAAGTTAATGCTGAGACGGATTTCGTTGCTAAAAACGATCAATTCAAGCAACTTTTAAATGATTTAGCAAGTCATATTCTTAACCATCGTCCAACTACGGTTGAAGAAGCATTTGAACAAAAAATTAATGGTACTGACCAAACAGTAAGTGAGTATATCACATCAGCTATCGCAACAATTGGTGAGAAAATTTCACTTCGTCGTTTCCAAGTATTTGAACAAGGCGAGAACAGTGCTATTGGAAACTACATTCATATGGGTGGTAAAATTGGCGTGCTAACGCATTTAGAAGGAACAAATGATGAAGCTGTAGCAAAAGATATTGCCATGCATATCGCAGCGATCAATCCTCAGTATTTATCTCGTGATGAAGTTGATCAAGAGATCGTTGATAAAGAACGTGAACGTCTAAAACAACAAGCACTTGAAGAAGGCAAACCTGAGCATATTGTAGAGAAAATGGTAGAAGGTCGTTTAGGCAAGTTCTTTGAAGAAATTTGTCTTTTAGATCAGGCCTTTGTTAAAGATTCTGACCAGACTGTAAAACAATATGTAGAATCAAAAGGTGCAACAATCAAAACTTTCGTTCGTTATGAAGTCGGCGAAGGCATGGAAAAACGTGAAGAAAACTTTGCTGATGAAGTCATGAGCCAAGTTAAGAAGTAAAGAATTGTTTAAAATAGGGGACACATTGTGTTCCCTATTTTAAAACAAGTTTTTAATATTTACATAATGACGGAGGTAAATATGTCTAAAGCTGATTTCAAACGAGTTGTCCTTAAATTGAGTGGAGAAGCCTTAAGTGGGGAACAAGGTAATGGAATTGATCCACGATTCATTAAGTCAATTGCTAAACAAATTAAAGAAATACACGAACTAGGGTTAGAAATTGCAATCGTTGTTGGGGGTGGCAATATCTGGCGTGGTAAGGTTGGTAGTGAAGTCGGCATGGACCGTGCTAATGCCGATTATATGGGAATGCTTGCCACGGTTATGAATTCGCTCGCTTTACAAGATAGTTTAGAAAATTATGGTGTAGAGACTCGTGTTCAAACATCAATCGAGATGCGTCAGGTAGCGGAACCTTATATTCGTCGGAAAGCCATGCGCCATTTAGAGAAACAACGTGTTGTCATTTTTGCTGGAGGTACTGGAAATCCTTATTTTTCTACTGATACGACAGCTGCCTTGCGTGCCGCAGAAATCGAGGCGGATGTTATACTAATGGCTAAGAATAATGTGGATGGTGTTTATTCAGATGACCCAACCATAAATAATAATGCGGTTAAATACCATGAATTAAGTTTTATGGAAGTATTGAATGGTGGGTTAGGTGTTATGGATTCCACTGCATCTTCATTATGTATGGACAATAACATAGCATTAATAGTATTCTCGATTATGGAGGAAGGTAACATCAAACGGGTTGTTACTGGCGAAGAAATTGGAACAATAATTAGGAGGAAATAGTGATGAGTGACGAAGTGATTAAAGATTGCCGTGACAAAATGAAAGGTGCTGTTGATGCTTTTTCGAAACAATTAGCAACAGTACGAGCTGGCCGTGCAAATCCAGCTATCCTAGATACGGTTTATGTAGAGTATTATGGTGCACAAACACCTCTAAATCAGTTAGCTAACATTTCTGCACCTGAAGCGCGTTTGCTTGTCATTACACCATTTGATAAGTCTGCAATTGGTGATATGGAGAAAGCGATCCAGAAAGCGGATTTAGGTTTAACACCTAATAATGACGGAAAACTTATACGCATTAACATTCCAGCACTAACGGAAGAGCGACGTAAGGAACTTGTGAAGATTACTAGAAAATACGCTGAGGAAGCTCGGGTGCAAGTTCGTAACATTCGTCGTGAAGCTAACGATCAATTGAAAAAGTTAGAAAAAGATAGTGTAATCACTGAAGATGAGTTACGTTCTTATACAGATGATGTTCAAAAAGAAACAGATAAGCACATTGATCAAATCGATCAAATGCTAGAAGCTAAAGAAAAAGAAATGACTGAAGTATAAGACATCATAAGTGTTTCTGACAGCTTTCGCTTTAGCGGCGAAAGCTGAATTTTTCTTAAATGTTATATTGGAGAGGGATCAATATGCTTTTTCGTCAAAATGAAAAAGATGAAAAACAACAAATAAGTTCAGATAATATCCCACAACATATTGCAATTATTATGGATGGGAATGGTCGATGGGCAAAAAAACGTGCATTACCAAGAGTAGCTGGCCATCGTGAAGGAATGAAATCAATTGAAAAAGTAGTAAAACGCGCCTCTAACCTAGGTGTTAAAGCTTTAACGCTTTATGCTTTTTCTACTGAAAATTGGAAACGACCTCATTCAGAGGTTGAATTTATCTTGAAGTTACCATCTCAATTTCTTAATACATATTTACCAGGATTAAAAGAAAATAATGTTAAAATCACGACAATTGGAGATTTTGATTCTCTTCCTGATTTTACCCAGAAAGCAGTAAACCAAGCGATTGAGGAAACAAAAGATAACGATGGTATGTCATTAATTTTGGCTTTGAATTATGGTAGTCGTAAAGAGCTAGTAGAAGCGACAAAACAAATCGCTCAAGATGTTCAAGAAAATTCGCTTCAAATTGATGAAATTGATGAGAATGTCATCGAGCAACATTTATTAACTTATACGGTTCCCGATCCTGATTTATTAATTAGAACGAGCGGTGAAAAACGATTAAGCAATTATTTATTATGGCAATTAGCTTATGCTGAATTTTATTTTACCGATCAGTTATGGCCTGAATTTGACGAAAATGCATTAGATGAAGCCATTAAGGAATATCAACATCGAAAGAGACGATTCGGTGGATTGTAGGGATGTGATGTATTGAAACAACGCGTTTTAACAGCTGTAATTGGGCTAATTATATTTTTACCATTTATTGTTTATGGGGATTGGCCTTTTATATTAATTATAGGGCTATTAGCAACCGTCGGGCTTAGTGAGTTATTCCAAATGAAAAATATCACGTTGTTTAGTTTTCCTGCTATATTAAGTTTTGTGCTATTATGGATTGGATTTATTGATTTATTTATTTATTCATTTTTAGCAAACTTACCAATTAATCTGACCGAATTGGCATTATTAGCAGCGTTTACTTTATTAGCTTTTATTGTGCTTGTAAAAAACCATGTGACGTATAGCGACATGGCTTTTATACTTTTATCATTCATTTATGTTGGCGTTGGATTTGCAACTGTAATTGAAACGCGATTACTAGGCTTAGATTATATATTGTTTGCATTTTTAATCATCTGGTTTACGGATACAGGGGCATACTTGATTGGTCGTTCGATTGGCAAACGTAAATTATGGCCTGAGATTAGCCCTAAAAAGACAATCGCAGGATTTAATGGAGGAATTGCAAGTGCTGTCCTCATCGCTTTAATATTTGAAATGATTAATCCGTTGTATGATAATATAGTCATAGTGATTATGATTGCCATTTTAGGTTCAATCTTGGCACAACTAGGGGATTTAGTTGAATCAGCATTAAAACGTACTTACGGAGTGAAAGATTCTGGTCGAATATTACCAGGTCATGGTGGCATATTAGATCGGTTTGATAGTTTAATTTTTATGTTACCTTTTCTACACTTTTTACAGTTCCTTTAATTTAATCATGAATGAGGGTAGACAATGAAAAATATAGTCTTATTAGGGGCAACAGGATCTATTGGTGTACAAACATCAGATATTATTGAAGCAAATCCATCCGAATTCAATCTTTATGCGATGGCATTTGGGACACGAATAGATGTAGCTAAACCTATTATAGAGTGTTTGAAACCTTCAATAGTTGTAGTGAAAGATGACTTAGTCAAGGAACAACTAATTCATCAAATTGATGGCAACATTTCAATTTACTCTGGGTTAGACGCTTTAAATGAATTGGTTACACAACCTGATGTGGATTTAGTGGTTAATGCATTATTAGGTAGTGTTGGGTTAAAGCCTACATTGGCGGCTATTCGTGCCCAAAAACAAATTGCATTTGCAAATAAAGAAACACTTGTTACGGCAGGCCATCTTGTAAAAGCTGAAGCTGATCGATACGGAGTTGATTTATTACCTGTTGATAGTGAACACGCTGCTATTCATCAATGTTTACGAGGAGAGAGTCCGAGTGAAATTAAGCGAATGGTTATCACAGCTTCAGGAGGTAGTTTTCGTGACTACACACGAGATGAGCTAGTTGGTGTTACTAAGGAAGATGCTTTAAAACATCCTAATTGGAGTATGGGTGCGAAAATAACAATAGACTCTGCGACTATGATGAATAAAGGTTTAGAAGTCATTGAAGCACACTGGCTTTTTGATGTTCCATATGCTCAAATAGACGTATTAATGCATAAAGAAAGTGTTATTCATAGTATGGTTGAATTTGTTGATCAGAATGTAATGGCGCAACTTGGTACACCAGATATGAGAATCCCCATTCAATATGCTCTAACCTACCCTGATCGAACAACTTATAATTTGTCATCAGGACTTGATTTAACATCGTTCGGTACGCTTCACTTTCAAGACTTAAGTTTTGATCGTTTCCCTTGTTTAGATATGGCTTATCAGGCTGGACGAGAAGGTGGATCTATGCCAACTGTATTAAATGCAGCAAATGAAGAAGCAGTACAGTTGTTTTTAAACGATCAGATTGATTTTTTAGGTATTGAGAAGGCTATATATGATGAATTAGCTGAACATCAAAGAATTGAATCGCCAAATTTAGATACAATTTTAGAGATTGATCAGGAAACACGCAAACGTGTAAGACGCCGTCACTAAAGGAAGGTGCTTGGATTGAACACAATAATAGCATTTATATTTATGTTTGGCTTACTCGTGTTTATTCATGAACTAGGCCATTTGATTTTAGCGAAAAGGGCAGGAATGCTTGCACGAGAATTTGCCATTGGTTTCGGTCCGAAAATTTTTTCCTACCGTAAACACGAAACATTATATACGATTAGGTTATTACCGATTGGTGGTTATGTAAGGGTTGCTGGTGAAGATCCAGAAATTATCGACTTAAAACCAGGTCATCATATAGGTTTAGAGTTTAATGACTTAGGTGAAGTCAATAAAATCATCGTCAATAATAAGTCAAATCACCCTGATGCAAAAGTTGTTGAAGTATCTAGAATTGATCTAGATCATGAATTAACTATTGAGGCTAATGATTTGGACACTGAAACTTTCCATAAATATAGTGTTAACCGACAAGCCTTATTCGTGATGGATGAAAAAGAAACATTAATTGCTCCATATGATCGACAGTTCTCAAGTAAGAATACAATCCAAAAAGGACTACAAGTATTTGCAGGGCCATTTATGAACTTTGCACTAGCAATTGCTTTGTTCATTGCACTTGGTTTTGCCCAAGGTGTTCCGGCTGAACAAGCAATTATAGGAGAAGTACAAGAGGATTCACCTGCTGCAGCAGTCGACATTGAAGCAGGCGACCAAGTTGTGTCTATAGATAATCAGTCGATTAATACATGGACGGATTTTGTGAGATATGTACAAGAAAGACCTGGGGAAACAGTAGAATTAACGATGGAAAGAGGGGATGAACTTGTTACTACTTCAGTCGCTCCTGCTGAAATCACAGAACAAGGACAATCTATCGGCCAATTAGGTGTTCGAAGACACTTCGAAGATGCACCAGGTGATGTGATCGCTTATGGTTTTACCCAGACTTATGATATGACGATTCTTATATTAGATGCTCTTGGCCAACTTGTGACAGGTCAATTATCATTAGATGCATTAGCAGGACCAGTCGGTATCTATTCAGCAACTGATGACGTTGTTCAAACTGGTTTTTTCAACTATATCATGTGGACAGCGATGCTTAGCATTAATTTAGGTATAGTAAACTTATTACCTTTACCCGCATTAGATGGTGGACGCTTAATATTCATTGGACTTGAAGCGATTCGAGGTAAGCCGCTTGACCCCCAGAAAGAAGGAATTGTTCACTTTATCGGGTTTACATTACTCATGTTATTAATGATTGCTGTTACGTGGAATGACATTGAACGACTATTTATGTAATTGGTTTTACATGATTAGATTAAACGATTAATCTTGGTTGTTCATATTCGGTCAGGGAATATAATAAATGAGGTGAAATTGTATGAGACAAAGTAATATGCTAATTCCAACTTTACGAGAGGTACCTAAAGAAGCAGACATTCCAAGCCATCAGTTGTTATTAAAAGCTGGTTATATTCGTAAACTAGCATCTGGTGTATATAACTTTTTGCCATTAGGTAAGCGTGTCTTACGTAAGTTAGAAACGATTATTCGTGAAGAAATGGACCGTACTGGCGCACAAGAAATTCAGATGCCAAGTCTACAACCGGCTGAACTGTGGGAAGCTTCAGGACGCTGGGAGACGATGGGGCTTGAATTAATGCGACTAAATGATCGCCATGAACGAAAATTTGCATTAGGGGCAACGCATGAAGAAGTTGTGACATCTCTAATAGGGGATGAAATCAATTCATATAAAAAATTACCGTTAACCGTTTATCAAATCCAAAATAAATTCCGTGATGAAAAGAGACCTCGGTTTGGATTGTTACGCGGTCGTGAGTTTTTAATGAAAGATGCTTATTCTTTCCATGAAACTTATGAATCGCTTGATGAAGCTTATAATCGTTTGTTTGAAGCTTATAAACGAGTGTTTGAACGATGTGGATTGAATTTCCGAGCCGTTATCGCTGACTCAGGTGCTATGGGTGGTAAAGACACGCATGAATTTATGGTTTTATCAGATATTGGTGAAGATACAATAGCGTATTCAGATCAATCTGATTACGCCGCCAACGTAGAGATGGCTCCCGTACTACCAACAGAAGAGAAGCCAAAGACGGAACCTAATAAATCACTTGAAAAAATTGAAACACCAAATGCGAAAACGATGCAAGAAGTAGCTGACTTTTTAGGGCATTCCTTACAAGAAGGCATGAAAGCTATCATGTTTAAAGTAGATGATCGTTTTGTTATGGTTGTCACGCGTGGGGATCATGAAGTCAACGATGTTAAACTCAAAAATTTATTCGATGCTAAGTTTATTGAATTGGCAACAGAACAAGAAACGATTGATGTGGTTGGTGCTGGATTTGGCTCTTTAGGCCCGATTAATGTTCCTGAAGATGTAGAGGTTATTGCTGACTATGGTGTGCAACCCTTAGTTAATGCCTCTTGCGGTGCCAATGAAAATGGTTACCATTTCCGCAATGTCACACCAGATCATGATTTTGAGGTAACACAATACGCTGATGTTCGTTTTATTGAAGAAGGAGACCCTTCTCCAGATGGTCATGGTACCATCCAGTTTGCAAAAGGTATTGAAGTGGGCCATGTATTTAAACTCGGGTCACTTTATGCGGACAAGTTAAACGCTTCATTTTTAAACCAAGAGGGACGAGCTCAAACTTATATTATGGGTTGCTATGGAATAGGGGTATCACGTACATTAGCTTCTGTAGTTGAGCAGTTCCATGACGAACAAGGCATGTTTTGGCCAGATTCTCTCGTTCCGTTTGATGTTCATATGATCAATCTTAATATGAAGAAAGATGAACAAGTTGAATTAGCAGAAACAGTTTATACAAACTTACAAGATCAAGCCTTTGATGTGTTATACGATGATCGTCAAGAACGAGCTGGTGTCAAATTTAATGATAGTGATTTAATTGGAATTACGCATCGCGTGACGATTGGTAAACGCGCAAATGAAGGTTATGTAGAATACAAGAATAGAAAAACTGGCGAACAACAAGATATCCATGTAGATGAACTTGTTTCATTTTTAAAAACGTTATGATTACAATCAAAACCCTTGTCTATGAATAGGCAAGGGTTTCTAAAATCATGATAAGTCCACCTTTTAAGTGAGGAATCGAGTATGGATTTAAATAAACGCGAAAAATTAGAGTTATTACTAGAACAAATAAATATGCCTGATGACGTGGTGAATAATCATTTTGATCAGACCATCTTAGAGAAACTAACGGTTTATAAATCGACGAAACAGTGGATCTTTCATTTACATAACCCACATCCATTTGATTATGACGTCATTTCATTATTCAAAGCGAATTTACAAACAGCTTTTCACCATGTGGCATCTGTTGATGTACAGATTACAACAGACGAATCGACAGTAAGTGAGAGCATTTTCCAAGCGTATTGGTTTGATTTCATCCATTCTGTTCATGATTTGTTTCCAGCTTATAAAGAATTCATTTGTAATCAGACACCTAGGCTAGAAGGGTCAAGTGTCATCTTAAATGCTCGGAATGACGCTGAAGCTAATATGGTTAAGAAAAAGCTCGATCCATTATTTCAAAGCTATTGTCATAAACATGGTCTAAAAGCTTGTCATATTCAACTCGAAGTAAGCCAAAACGAAGAAGCTATTCAAGCTTTTCAACAACAAAAGCTTGAAGAAGAACGTACGTTGGTTCAAAAGGCGATGCAAGAACAGGCTGAAAGACAAAAAGCTAAAGAAGAAGCTGAGTCTTCTGAAAGTGAAACAGAAGGTCCTCTTCAAATTGGCTATGAGATCAAAGAAGATGCTATAGAAATGCACCATATTCTAGAAGAAGAGCGACGGATGGTCATTCAAGGCTATGTTTTTGATGTAGATATTCGTAACCTTCGTTCTGGGCGAGATCTACTCATTATTAGTATCACGGACTATACAGATTCAATCCAAATTAAGATGTTTTCTAAAGGTGATGAACAAAAAACATTATTTGCACAAGTCAAAGCAGGTATGTGGTTAAAAGCTAGAGGTAGTATACAGACTGACACCTATACAAATGAATTAATGATGATGGGTCAAGATTTAAATGAAGTAAAAGCTAAAACGCGTCAAGATCCAGGTATTGATGGCGAAAAACGAGTTGAGCTTCATGCGCATACAACGATGAGTCAAATGGATGCGACTGTATCTGCTGAAAGTTTAGTCGAACAAGCAGCTAAATGGGGGCACGAAGCTGTTGCTATAACAGATCATGGTGTCGTACAAGCTTTTCCTGAAGCCTATAATGCGAGTCAAAAGCATGGTGTGAAAGTGCTATATGGAATCGAAGCGAACTTAGTTGATGATGGTGTGCCAATTGCTTATAACGAGGCAAACCAGACCTTACACGATGCTACTTATATCGTATTTGACGTTGAAACAACAGGCTTATCCGCTGCTTATGATAAGATCATAGAACTCGCAGCTGTAAAAGTTCATGACGGAGAAATTATCGATCGGTTTGAACGATTTGCCAATCCACACCAAAAGTTAAGTCAAACAACAATAGATTTAACCGGCATTACTGATGACATGGTAAAAGACGCACCTGAGATCGAAGAGGTAACTCGCGATTTTTATGAGTGGTGTGGTGAAGACATATTAGTTGCTCATAATGCTAGCTTTGATATTGGCTTTATTAACGCAGCTTATAAGCAGGTCAACTTGCCAAAAGTGACCAATCCAGTCATCGATACATTAGAATTAGCAAGGCTATTGTATCCAAACTTAAAAAATCATCGTTTAAATACGCTTTGTAAACATCTCAATATTGATTTAACTCAACATCACCGCGCTATTTATGACGCTGAAGCGACAGGTTATTTGTTGTGGAGTTTAGTTAAATCGGCGAAGGAAAAAGACATAGAAACACATGCGGACTTAAATAATTACGTGGGACAAGGCGATGCTTACAAACGTTCACGCCCAAACCATGCTACGATCATTGCACAAACTGACGAAGGATTAAAAAACTTATTTAAACTTGTATCGATGTCACATATTGATTATTTTTATCGTGTTCCAAGAATTCCTCGCTCACAACTTAAGAAACATCGTGATGGACTATTTATTGGATCTGCCTGCGACCAAGGTGAACTGTTTGATACGATTGCACTCAAGTCAGAAGAAGAGGCAGAAGAGGTTGCCGAATTTTATGATTATATAGAAGTCCAACCGCCAATGAATTACTATCATTTGATTGAGAAGGAAAACGTTCAATCAGTTGAGCACATTAAGCAATTGATTAAGAAACTTGTAGCGATTGGTAAGAAACTAGATATACCTGTTGTCGCAACAGGTAACGTACATCATTTGCATTCACATGAGAAAATATATCGCCAAATATTAATTGCATCACAAAGCGGGAACCCATTAAATCGACAAACGATTCCAGATGTCTATTTTAAAACGACTGCAGACATGTTAGAAGACTTTGCTTTCTTAGGCGATGATGTGGCAAAAGAAATCGTGGTAACGAATACAAACTGGGTGACTGATCAGATTGAAGATATCAAACCAATTAAAGATGAATTATATACACCTAACATTGAAGGTGCAGATGATGAAATTCGTGACATGTGTTATACACGGGCCAAGTCGATTTATGGAGATGAGTTACCAGATCTCGTATCCAAGCGTTTAGATACTGAATTAACCAGTATTATTAAAAATGGATTCTCGGTTATTTATTTAATCTCTCAAAAGATTGTAAAAAAATCATTAGACGATGGTTATCTTGTTGGCTCGCGTGGTTCTGTTGGATCATCATTTGTAGCAACCATGATGGAAATTACAGAAGTGAATCCATTACCACCACATTATGTTTGTCCAAACTGTCAGCACCATGAATTTTATACTGACGGTAGTGTCGGCTCAGGCTTTGATTTATCGAAAAAGGATTGCGAACAGTGTGGAACTGCCTATCGCCGAGACGGGCAAGATATTCCGTTTGAAACATTTTTAGGGTTTAAAGGTGATAAAGTTCCGGATATTGATTTGAACTTCTCTGGCGAGTATCAACCAGTTGCTCACCATTATACGAAAGTGTTATTTGGTGATGATAAAGTTTATCGTGCAGGAACAATTGGTACTGTAGCTGAGAAAACGGCTTATGGATTTGTGAAAGGCTATGCTCAAGACCATCAACTCATGTATCGTCAGGCTGAAGTTGATCGACTTGTACAAGGGTGTACAGGAGTTAAACGGACGACAGGTCAGCATCCAGGCGGAATTATTGTCGTTCCAGATGATTATGAAATATATGATTTTTCACCTATTCAGTATCCAGCTGATGACTCTAGTTCGGAATGGTTAACAACACATTTTGATTTCCATTCGATTCATGATAACTTATTAAAACTAGATATACTTGGACATGATGACCCGACTGTTATTAGAATGTTACAAGACTTAACGGGAATAGACCCAGAAACGGTGCCAACCAATGACCCTGAAATGATGAAAATATTTAGTGGCCCTGAGGTGTTAGGGGTTAATGAAGAAGATATTCTTTGTAAAACAGGGACATTAGGAGTGCCAGAGTTTGGTACGCGATTTGTTCGCCAAATGCTTGAAGATACAAAGCCTTCAAGTTTTGCTGAATTAGTTATTATTTCTGGTTTATCTCATGGTACTGACGTATGGTTAGGTAACGCTCAGGAATTAATTAATGACGGAATTTGCGAAATTGGCGATGTTATTGGTTGCCGAGATGATATTATGGTTTATTTATTACAGAAAGGCTTGGAGTCATCTTTAGCTTTTACCATTATGGAATATGTCCGTAAAGGTCGTGGTTTGAAAGACGAATGGATTGAAGAAATGAAAAACCATGGCGTGCCTGATTGGTATATTGAATCTTGTAAGAAGATTAAATATATGTTCCCGAAAGCACACGCAGCAGCTTATGTATTAATGGCTGTACGAATTGCTTATTTCAAGGTGCATTATCCAATTGAATTTTATGCGGCCTATTTTTCAGTTAGAGCTGACGATTTTGACATTGACACGATGGTTAAAGGACCTGAAGCCATTAAACGACGGGTTGAAGATATATTAGAAAAAGGGAATGAAGCATCGCCGAAAGAAAAAAGTTTGCTGACTGTTCTAGAACTTGCTCTTGAAATGACGATGCGAGGTTATCAATTCCAATCGGTTGATTTATATCGTTCTGATAGTCAGCGGTTTATCGTTGACGGCGACACTTTAATTCCACCGTTTAACGCGATCGATGGTTTAGGAACAAATGCGGCAATTAATATTGTAAAATCTAGAGAAGATGGGGAATTTCTTTCGAAAGAAGATTTACGAGAGCGCTCGCGTATATCTAAAACGGTATTGGAGTATTTAGATCACCACGGTTGTTTAGGTGAGTTACCTGATCAAAATCAATTATCACTGTTTTGATCAATTAAAGGTGTTAAATCAGCACGTGGTTGCATGATATACCTATTTATGGTATATTAATTGACAGATTAGCAAAAGATACGTCTACGATGAAAGAGTGGGTTCTTCCCACTCTTTCGTTTTGTCTACCCTGCTGCTCGCTTCACCTTATACAGCAGGGCAAATTTTTGTAACAGCAACAGATAACTTACATCTGATGACGATATGTTGATAGAAACATGACGAAGGAGGGTATTATGTGAGTAAGAAGATCATTTCATTAACAGAAGAGATTGCACAACCAATTGTTGAAGACATGAACTTAGAACTGGTTGATGTTGAATTTGTAAAAGAAGGAAAAAATCATTTTCTCCGTGTCTATGTCGATAAAGAAGGCGGTGTAGATATCGAAGATTGCGAGCGCGTTAGTGAAAAACTAAGTGAAGAGTTAGATCACCGTGATCCTATAGAGCAAGCGTATTTTCTAGAGGTATCATCACCAGGAGTAGAACGTAAATTAAAGAAAAGAGAAGACTTTGAACGGTTTGAAGGTTCTTATATTTACGTCAAAACTTATGAGCCAATTGATGGTGATAAAGAATTTTTCGGTGATTTAAAAGAGTTTGTTAATGATCAATTGACACTTGAAATAAAAGTAAAAACACAAACGAAACAAGTGACAATTCCATATGAAAAAGTAGCCAATGCACATTTGGCTGTTCAGTTTTAAATTGGGGAGGTTTAACAGTTGAATAGAGAATTGTTTGAAGCGATGGAAACGTTAGCGGATGAAAAAGGAATTGATCGTGAAGTATTGTATGAAGCATTAGACGCTGCACTCGTTTCTGCTTATAAGAAAAACTTCAATTCAAAAACGAATGTACGTGTTGAATTAGATTCTGACGATAACACAATGAAAGTATTTTCACGTCGAGTGGTCGTAGATGAAGTTGAGGATGAGGATTTAGAAGTATCACTAGAGGACGCCCAACAGATTGACCCTTCTTATGAATTAGAAGATGTTGTGGAACATGAAGTGACACCTCAAGATTTCGGTCGAATTGCTGCTCAAGCAGCTAAGCAAGTTGTCACACAGCGTGTTCGTGAAGCAGAACGCGGTGTGATTTACAATGATTTTGTTGACCGTTTAGATGATATTATAATTGGCACTGTGCAACGAATGGATAATCGTTATTTATACATCCATTTAGGAAAAGTTGAAGGTAAATTACCAACGAATGAAGTCATGCCAGGCGAGTCATATCAAGTGCATGACCGCATTAAAGTTTATGTAACGAAGGTTGAGAATACGAGTAAAGGGCCTCAGGTATATGTTTCTCGTACACATCCAGGTTTACTCAAACGTTTGTTTGAAATCGAAGTACCTGAGATCTATGAAGGTATTGTAGACATTATGTCCGTATCTCGTGAAGCGGGAGACCGCTCTAAAATCAGCGTGCATGCTGATGATCCAGAAATCGACCCTGTTGGCTCTTGTGTTGGTCAACGCGGACAGCGTGTGCAAACAGTCGTTGATGAGTTAAATGGAGAGAAGATTGATATCGTCCATTATTCAGAGGATCCTGTTGTATATATATCCAATGCATTAAGTCCTTCCAAAGTGATTGATGTATTAGTTGATGAAGAAGAACATGCAACAACAGTTATTGTTCCAGATGACCAGTTGTCATTAGCAATCGGTAAAAAAGGACAGAATGCTAGGTTGGCTGCCCGTTTGACTGGTTGGAAAATTGATATCAAGAGTGAATCTGAAGCAAATGAAGAAGGTACTTCTGATGAAGCTGAATCTGAATTAGCTGATCAAGTCGAAGAAGACGAGGAAGTGTAAAAGGGGGAGAGAGTATTGGCTAAACAAAAGAAGCAACCATTGCGTAAATGTGTCATAACTCAAGAAATGTTTCCCAAAAAGGAATTAATTCGTGTTGTGCGAAATAAAGAGGGAGACGTATTCATTGACGAAACGGGCAAACAAAATGGTCGAGGTGCATATTTAAGTAGGGATGTTTCCACGATTGAAAAAGCAAAACAAACAAAAGCGTTAAACCGTCATTTAAATGCTGATGTTGATGAAACGTTATATGATGAATTATTGCAACATGTGAGTGAATCATCATGAACCAATCTTACTTGAACATGCTCGGTTTAGCCAATCGCGCTCGGAAGTTGATTTTAGGAGAAGAAAATATTGTTGAAAGTATTCGTCATAACGAAGCTCAACTTGTTTTAATTGCAAATGATGCTTCGCAAAATACGACGAAAAAATTAACAGATAAGTGTCAAAGTTATCACGTACCATACGTTATTGTGAGCGATCGGCAAACATTATCGCAATCAATCGGGAAAGATGGGCGTGTTGCCATTGCGGTAACAGATAAAGGGTTTGCTAACAAACTCCTAGAAAAGTTATCGGAATAATATTCGGGGGTGAATGTATGAAAAAAATGCGCGTATACGAATATGCCAAACAACAAAACGTATCAAGTAAAGAAGTCATTAATAAATTAAAAGAACTTGATGTTGAGATTTCAAATCATATGTCAACGATCACTGATAATACGATTCGTCAATTAGATGAAATCTATCAACCAGAACAAGCACAAACAACATCTAAAGGTGCTCAAAAAGAAGAACCAAAACAACAAACTCAACAGCAACAGGATTCAAAACAGAAGCAAAGCCAGCAACAAAAACAAGAGAACAAATCTTCTAATAACCAAAATCAAAACAGTAAACAACAAAACCAGAATCAATCGCAGAATAAACAACAGAATAAGCAGCAAAATAAATCTAACCAGTCTCAAAACCAGAATAAACAGAACAATAAGAAGACTAAACAGAATAACTCCAAGAATCAGAAGGGTAACCAAAAACAGCATAAGCAATCAACTAAACAGGAACAACCAGAAAAAGTTACTTATCAAGGTTCATTAACAGTCGGAGAATTAGCTGACAAATTAAATAAAGACTCTTCAGAAATCATTAAGAAGTTAATGATGCTCGGTGTTATGGCAACAATTAATCAACAATTAGATTCCGAAACAATAGAACTGATTTGTGATGATTATGGTGTTGAAGTTGAAGAAGAAGTTGTCGTTGATCAAACAGACATCAATAACTATATCACTGAAGATGCTGAAGAAGACTTAAGTGTACGTCCAGCTATTGTCACGATTATGGGACACGTTGACCATGGTAAAACAACACTACTTGACTCCATTCGTGAGACAAAGGTAACGGAAGGTGAAGCTGGCGGGATTACACAGCATATTGGTGCCTATCAAATTGAACAGGACGATAAGAAGATTACGTTCTTAGATACACCAGGACACGCAGCATTCACTAGCATGCGTTCTCGAGGTGCTCAAATAACTGATATCGCAATATTAGTTGTTGCTGCTGATGATGG
Organism: Alkalibacillus salilacus; assembly: GCF_030812915.1. Classification (GTDB taxonomy): domain Bacteria; phylum Bacillota; class Bacilli; order Bacillales; family Alkalibacillaceae; genus Alkalibacillus; species Alkalibacillus salilacus. Next base: position 145,249 of record NZ_JAUSTQ010000003.1, on the reverse strand, counting down.
TGTTATGCCACAAACAATCGAGGCTATTAACCACGCTAAAGCAGCAGAAGTACCGATTATTGTTGCGGTCAACAAAGTGGACAAAGAAGGTTCGGATCCTAACCGAGTTATGCAAGAACTGATGGCTTATGATCTTGTTCCTGAAGACTGGGGCGGTAACACAATTTATGTTCCACTATCTGCTCTTCAAGGTGAAGGTATTGATGATTTAGTTGAAATGATTAACCTTGTCGCTGAAGTTGAAGAGTTAAAAGCTAATCCAGCTAAAGTAGCAAATGGTACCGTTATTGAAGCACAACTTGAAAAAGGTCGAGGAAGTGTCGCAACGCTACTCGTACAAAACGGAACATTAAACAAAGGTGATTCACTTGTTGTAGGTAATCATTACGGAAAAGTCCGTGCGATGAGTAATCATCTTGGTAAATCCGTATCCAAAGCTAGTCCATCTATGCCTGTCGAGGTGATTGGTTTGAATGGTGTGCCTCAAGCAGGCGACCAATTCTTAGTTTTTAAAGATGATAAGCAAGCCAAACAAGTTGCTCAAATGCGTGAACAAAAACAAATTCAAGAGCAACGTGAATCAACAGGCAAGCTAAACCTTGATGAGCTATTTGATCAAATCAAACAAGGTGACTTAAAGGAAATCAATGCGATTGTCAAAGCTGATGTGCAAGGTTCAGCGGAAGCTGTAGCATCATCATTACGTAAAATTGAAGTTGAAGGTGCAAAAATTAACATTATTCATACTGGTGTTGGTGCGATCACCGAATCAGATATCATTTTAGCTTCAGCTTCAAACGGTATTGTGATTGGCTTTAACGTTCGTCCAGATAATAATGCGAAACGAGCAGCTGAAAATGAAGGCGTCGATATTCGTTTACACCGTATTATTTACAAAGTGATTGAAGAAATGGAAGCAGCCATGAAAGGTATGCTAGATCCTGTTTACGAAGAGAAAATTATCGGTCAAGCTGAAGTTCGAGAAACTTTCAAAGTATCGAAAATTGGTACAATCGCAGGTTCTTATGTAACGGATGGTAAGATCACCCGTAATTCTGGTGTTCGTGTTATTCGCGATAGCGTTGTACAATTTGAAGGAGAAATCGATTCACTAAAACGTTTCAAAGACGACGTCAAAGAAGTACAACAAAACTACGAATGTGGTATCACGGTTAAGAATTACAATGATATTAGAGAAGGCGATATAATCGAAGCCTTCATCATGGAGGAAGTTGAGCGCTAAATGATTGGTTATGCTTATGTTGAATGCTTAATTTATGATGTCCAGTCATTAAAAGCAAAACGTTCAATTATCAAGCAAACAATGCATCAAGCTAGTAAGAATTTAAATGTTAGCATTGCTGAAATCGATTATCACGATTTGTGGCAACGGACTGCATTTGAAATAGCTTGTGTAGCCAAAAATCAAGTCATTGCGGAACAGATCCTGCAAAACGCAGTCAATCGAATTGACAAACGTGCAGATCTAGATATTACAGCTGTTCAATATGAATGGTTGTAAATGGAATAGTAAGAGGTGAATGAAAATGAGTGATTTACGAGCTAATCGTGTCGCCGAACAAATGAAAAAAGAAATGGGCGATATCTTATCACGTAAGATAAAAGATCCTCGTGTAGGTTTTGTAACAGTTACTGATGTCCAAGTGACTGGTGATCTACAACAGGCAAAAGTGTTTATTTCTATATATGGTGATGATGCTCAACAAGAAGAAACACTCGTTGGTCTAACAAAATCAAAAGGTTTCATTCGGTCCGAGATTGGTCAACGAATTCGTTTGCGAAAGACACCAGAAATATCGTTTGAAATCGATGAAGCGATTGAGTACGGTAATCGTATTGAACGAATTTTGAAGGATTTGAATGAAGAATAAAGAATCAATGACTAAAGGATAGACACTAGGTCTATCCTTTAATCTGTTTGATTGTAAAATGAGGTGTTATCATGAATGGAATCATCCCATTATGGAAACCAAAAGGTATGACATCGCATGATTGTGTTAATAAATTGCGAGGCATACTGCAAACCAAAAGGATTGGTCACACAGGTACACTAGATCCGAATGTTGAAGGTGTATTACCGATGACTGTAGGAAAAGCTACTAAATTAACTAGCTTTATTACCGATCACACTAAAACTTATGTAGCTGAGATTTCTTTAGGGCAGCAAACGACGACAGAAGATAATACGGGTGACACTGTAAGTTCTAAGGAAGTGGACCCATCTTTGACTTTAGAAGACTGCAAGCATGCAATAGATAAGTTTAAAGGTGAAATAAGGCAAATCCCACCGATGTATTCTGCGGTTAAAGTAGATGGTATGAAGCTATATGAATATGCTCGAGAAGGGTTAGAAGTTGAAAGGCCTGTAAGAGATGTTACGATCCATTCTATTGAGCTAGCTACTGAACAATTTGCACAGTATTCAACTAATGATGTTCGTTTTTCATTTCGAATTAATTGCTCAAGTGGAACGTATGTCAGAACCTTATGTGTTGATATTGGATCCGAGATTGGCTATCCAGCTCATATGACGCATTTAATTCGTGAAGAAGCTGGAACGTTTCATCGAGATGAAACGGTAACATTTGCTGAACTTGAGGCAGCAAAAGAAACTGAAGGGTTAGAATCTTTTATACAAGATCCAGGACGTGCTTTGACAAAATTACCTGTTTATGTCGTTGAAGATGATGAAATAATTCGCTTTAAGCATGGACAAGTCCTATCAATTCCCGATAAACTGAAAGAAACTGATTTGTTTCGAGTTGAAACGGAATATGGTGAATTAATCGCTTTATATCAACCCCATCCGACCAAGTCAGAATTAATGAAACCATATAAAGTTTTGCAAACGTAAAGAAGGTGATAGACATGGAAGTAATTGAATTAAGTCTAAAGCAAACTGAACCAATGCCCGTACTAGATGATGTTAGTCTTGCAGTAGGATATTTTGATGGTGTACATACTGGGCATCAAAAGGTTATTCAAACGGCTATAGATGAGGCTGAAAGACAAGGAATAAAGTCAGGGGTGATGACGTTCAGCCCTCATCCATTGACTGTTATTAAAAATCAACCATTAATCGACTATTTGATTACCACACATGATGAAAAGATGCACGAATTTAGCAAATTTAACTTAGATTATATTGTGGTCGTAACTTTTAATAATGATTTAGCTCAATTATCACCTCAAGCGTTTGTTGATCAATTTTTTATCGCGCTTAATGTGAAGCATGTAGTCGGTGGGTTTGACTTTTCTTTCGGCCATAAAGGTGCAGGTAAAATACAACAAATGAATGAATACGCTAAAAACGCATTAACTTATTCAGTTGTAGATGAAGTTTCTTCTGATGGTGAAAAAATTAGTTCATCGAGGATTCGTGATCTTATAAAAGAAGGTGACCTGACTGAAACTAAACGGTTATTAGGTCGACCATTTTCGATTGAAGCGAATGTCGCATATGGTTATCAAAGAGGTCGAGAGATTGGTTATCCAACAGCTAATTTAGATGTTACTCAGGAACATATTATTCCACGTGTTGGCGTTTATGCTATTCAAGTCTATGTGGGAGAAAATTGTTATGATGGGATGGCAAATGTCGGCTTTAATCCAACATTTGATGATCAACATGATCAACCAATTATTGAAGCCCATATGTTCGATTTTGACGATAATCTTTATGAGAGTAGCATAGAAGTCTTATTTTTACATTACATACGTGATGAAGAAGCATTTTCAGAAGTGACAGATCTAATAAAGCGTATTGAGCAAGATGAAGTAGAAGCGAAAAATTTTCTTCGTTCTCATCCTAGCTAGCACTTGCATTATCGCTTTATAACATGTATTGTAATCAATGTATGATCTATAACCTTTTTCTTGGCATTACGTCACTCCGCCGAATGCGAGGAAGAAGGGGATTAAACTAATTTAGGAGGTGGATAGGATGTCCCTATCACAAGAACGCAAAAGCGAATTAATCAACGAATTTAAGACACACGAGAACGATACTGGTTCTCCAGAAGTGCAAGTTGCGATTTTAACTGAACAAATCACAACACTAAATACGCACTTACGCGAGCACAAGAATGATCACCATTCTCGTCGTGGCTTAATGAAGATGGTTGGTCGTCGTCGTCATTTGTTAAATTATTTACGTAACAAAGATATCCAACGTTACCGTAATCTAATTAACAAATTAGGTTTACGTCGATAAGCTATAGTTTAGAAAAAGCGGGGTAGTACCCGCTTTTTCTTTTATTCTTAAAACACTCAAGTTTAATATTGATTTAAAGAAGCTATTCGTATTTTGTCATGTTAAAATGATAATAATAAAATAGAAAGTAAAACGTGTTTCTTGTGGCTACATAAGCAACAGTTTGGAAGGAGTCGTAAATATTATGACGAATGAAATGAAGTCATATTCAATTGATGTCGCTGGGCGCCAACTGACATTTGAAGTAGGCGAAGTTGCGAAACAAGCTAATGGTGCAGCTATGGTCCGTTACGGAGATACTTCCGTATTAGTCGCAGCAACAGCATCAAATGAACCGAAAGATTTACCATTTTTCCCACTCACTATTAATTATGAAGAAAAACTATATGCTGTGGGTAAAATACCAGGAGGTTTTATTAAACGAGAAGGTAGACCTAGTGATAAAGCCGTTCTAACATCTCGTTTAATTGATCGTCCTATACGACCATTATTTGCTGATGGTTTTCGTAATGAAGTACAAGTTATGAGTACTGTTATGAGTCTCGATCAAGACTGTTCTTCAGAAATTGCTGCTATGATTGGCTCTTCATTAGCACTATGCGTTTCTGACATTCCGTTTGATGGACCTATTGCTGGCGTGCATGTAGGCCGAGTTAACGGTGAATTCATCATCAATCCAACCGTCGAACAATCTAAAGAAAGTGATATTGAATTGACTGTTGCAGGAACCAAAGATGCGATTAACATGGTGGAAGCTGGTGCACAAGAAGTACCAGAGGATATTATGTTAGAAGCGATTATGTTTGGTCATGAAGAAATTAAACGATTAGTCGCATTCCAAGAAGAAATCATGGCTGAAGTTGGTAAAGAAAACATGGAAGTTGAGTTATTCCAACCTGAAGCAGATCTAGAAACAGAAGTCACAAATTTAGCTAAAGATAAAATTGTCCAAGCTATCCAAACTGAAGAGAAGCAGGCTCGCGAAGAAGCAATTGATGCGGCAAAAGCTGATATTGTCGCACAATATGAAGAAGCAGAAGTGGAAAGTGACGTCTTATCTCAAGTGAAATCAGTGTTAGATTCCATTGTTAAAGAGGAAGTACGTCGATTAATCACTGTTGATAAAGTGCGGCCTGATGGGCGTGGTTTAGACGAGATTCGTCCACTATCATCTCGTACTGACGTTTTACCGCGTACTCATGGTTCAGCTATGTTCACACGTGGGCAAACGCAAGCTTTAAGTGTATGTACATTAGGGCCATTAGGTGATGTGCAAATTTTAGATGGATTAGATTTAGAAGAAGAAAAACGTTTCATGCACCATTATAACTTCCCGCAGTACAGCGTGGGTGAAACAGGCCCTGTTCGTGGTCCTGGACGTCGAGAAATTGGTCATGGTGCATTAGGTGAACGTGCATTAGAAGCTGTTATTCCTGATTCAGAAACATTCCCATACACGATTCGAGTTGTATCAGAGATATTAGAGTCAAATGGTTCTACGTCACAAGCAAGTATTTGTGCAGGGACTATGGCTATGATGCAAGCTGGTGTACCGCTTAAACAGCCAGTTGCAGGTATTGCAATGGGGCTTGTGAAATCTGGGGAAAATTACACAGTTTTAACGGATATTCAAGGTATGGAAGATGCATTAGGTGACATGGACTTTAAAGTAGCTGGTACGACAGAAGGTGTAACAGCCCTACAAATGGATATTAAAGTCGATGGTTTATCACGCGACATTCTAGAAGAAGCACTCACACAAGCTAAAAATGGCCGCATGGATATTTTAGCTCATATGAATGATACTATTTCTGAACCTCGTCAAGAACTGTCTGAATATGCACCTAAGATCGAATCGTTATCAATTAACCCTGATAAGATTCGAGATGTAATTGGTCCGAGTGGTAAACAAATCAATAAGATTATTGAAGAAACAGATGTGAAAATCGATATTGAACAAGATGGACGTATCTTTATTTCATCACCTGATCGTGATAAGATTAATCACGCAAAACAGATTATAGAAGACTTAGTTCGTGAAGTAGAAGTTGGTCAAATTTACCTTGGCAAAGTGAAACGTGTTGAGAAATTCGGTGCGTTTGTTGAATTATTTAGCGGTAAAGACGGATTAGTGCATATTAGTGAACTAGACGAATCTCATGTTAAGAATGTAACTGACATTGCTGATGTTGGTGATGAAATGCTTGTTAAAGTTAAAGAAATCGATCAACAAGGACGCGTTAATTTATCACGCAAGGCAGCGCTTAAAGAAGAAGCGACAGAACAATCAACATCATAAGTTGAACCAAAGAGCTGGTTTTAACCAGTTCTTTTTTTACATATAGGAGCGATAAGTATGCTAGAGCGATATCAATTAAGTAATGGACTACGAGTTGTTGAAGAACCAATGGAACATGTCCGTTCTGTCACAGTAGGATTATGGATTCTTTCTGGAACTCGTTATGAATCAACGAATGAAAATGGAATGGCCCATTTAATTGAGCATATGTTATTTAAAGGGACTGACCGAAGAACGGCTAAACAAATTGCTGAAGCCTTTGACCGAATAGGTGGTCATGTAAATGCCTTTACTTCCAAAGAGTATACATGTGTCTATGCCAAAGTGATGGATGAACATGTTGAAGAGGCGCTTGAACTGTTGTCAGATATGGTCTTACATTCATCGATTGACAAAGATGAACTTGAACGTGAAAAGGATGTAATTTTTGAAGAAATTGCTATGACAGAAGATACACCAGATGATGTGATACATGATTATTTACAAGAGACTAGTTACCAAGGTCATCCATTAGGACAGTCCATTTTAGGTACCCGTGATTCACTGTCATCGCTCTCACGTGAAGATGTTATAAAGTTTAAAGAGCGTTTTTTCACCGGAGATCGTGTCGTTTTATCTGTGGCTGGGCAGGTACCAGACCAATTTCATAAGTTAGTAGATAAGTATTTTAGTGAGCTAACATCTGGTGACGCTAAACAAGACTTTCTATCTCATACGTTTAATCATAGAAAATTAGAATTAACAGAAGATATTAGTCAGGCTCATGTCTGTTTAGGATTCGATGGATATCCAATTGGTGATCAGGCGATGTATCCTTTAACAATTTTGAATAATGTATTAGGAGGAGCGATGAGTTCTCGTTTATTTCAACAAGTGAGGGAAGACCATGGATTAGCTTATGATATCTTCTCTTACCATAATCCATTTAGAGATAATGGTATTTTAACGATTTATAGTGCAACTTCATATGAACGGCTAGACGATGTAGAGTCGATTATGTTTGACATTATATCTGATATTCGCCAAAACGGGATTAAAGAACAAGAACGATTCGATACGATACAACAATTGAAAGGGCAACTTGTATTAGGGTTAGAACATACAAGTAGCCGTATGCAACGGAATGGTAGAAATGAGTTATTAAATGAACCACATATGCCTGTTGATGAAGTCATTACTAAATTAGAGAACGTCACTCACCAAGATATCCAATTAGTAGCTGAAGATATATTTTCTAAAGAACCTGCCCGTGCATGGATTGTGCCTAAGAGCATATAATAGTTTAACAGCTATATAGTGAGGTGATTGTAGGTGCGATATCATGACTTAACGGGAAAGGAATTAATTGACGCAGACAAAGGTGAACGGCTGGGTGTACTAGGTCATACGGATCTTGCAATTAATGGTGAGACTGGACAAATTGAAGAAATTGTTATTCAGGATTATGCCATGCTTGGATTTAAAAAAGGTGAAGCATCCACATCAATTCAATGGAAAGATATCGAAGTCATTGGAGAAGACATGATTGTGATCAAGAGAGATTAATAACATATTTATCATGCTAAGCTGGTTTCTTTTAATAAGGAACCAGCTTTTTCACGTTTTGATTGATTATACATAGGATAATATGGACCGAATGAACATGGGCAGGTGATGAGATGTTAACAGGCAAAACAGCTTTAATTGTTGGTGGTGACGCCCGGTATCTTGAGTTAATGAGGCAATTATTATTATATGATGCTAGTGTTTATGCTATTGGTTTTGATGATGCTGAAGAAGAATTAACGGGTGTTATTTCCATAACAGAACAACAGGTTGATCATGCGAAAATTGATTTCGTTGTTTTACCGATTTCAGGAGTTGATGAAGAAGGGTTTGTTGATACCCACTTTAGACGTCCATCAATCCAATTATCTGAGGAATGGTTCACTTCATTTTCGGATGATTGCACAATTTTTACGGGTATTATGACGCCATATTTAAATCAACTGAGTGAATCTTCAGTGACTATTACTGCACTAATGAGCCGAGATGATTTAGCTATTTATAATTCAATACCGACTGCAGAAGGAGCAATCATGTTAGGGATTCAACATACTGATGTCACTTTGCATGATGCCAATGTGGTAGTTTTAGGATATGGGCGCGTCGGTAAAACAATTGCAAAGTCTTTCCAAGGATTAGGTGCTCACGTATCGGTTTATGCAAGAAGTGATGCTGATTTAGCTCGTATTTATGAAACACACGCCACGCCAATAACTTATGATGAATTACTAACTACCGCTTCAACAGCACATCTAATGATTAACACAATTCCAAAATTGGTTGTAACACCAGAAGTCATCCAAAAGCTACCAACGTCTTGTTTTATACTTGATTTAGCGTCGAAACCAGGTGGTGTTGATTTTAGATTTGCCAAGAAGAGAGGAATTGAAACGATGCTGGCTCCGAGTTTGCCAGGATTAGTTGCTCCAAAAACGGCAGGTAAAATGCTTGCTCATGTTATTCAAATGATTATTCAAGATCATGAGTAAAGGAGAGTTTTTACTGTGGAATTAAAAGGAAAAAGAATAGGGTTTGGTTTGACTGGGTCACATTGCACTTATGATGAAACATTTCCAGTTATTGAAGAGCTGGTTAACTTAGGGGCAGATGTTGTTCCGATTATATCTAGTACGGTTAAAACGACGGATACGAAATTTGGTGAAGCGAAGCAACATCTTGAAACAATCCAATCGATTACCGATCGACCAATTATAGATTCAATACCTGGGGCAGAGCCTTTAGGTCCCCAAGAACCACTTGATTGTATGGTAGTGGCACCTATGACGGGTGCATCGATTAGTCGATTTGCGAATGCCATAACTGATAGCCCAGTTTTAATGGCGGCTAAAGCAACATTGCGTAATAGAAGTCCAGTTGTCTTAGCTATTTCAACAAATGATGCACTTGGATTTAACGCGCAAAATCTAGCAAAATTACTACCAGCAAAGCATATTTATTTCGTGCCATATGGTCAAGATAATCCTATTAAAAAACCAACTTCTTTAGTCGCTCATATGTCTCTATTACCTCAAACAGTTGAGAAAGCTTTAGATGGTGAACAATTACAGCCGTTATTACAGCCTTTTGACCAATAGTGTTAATTCTCATAAAATATGATAAACTGTGAGTTAGAAAATAAAAACGTTATTATGGAGGTTATTAGAATCATGGAAGCTAAAAGCAGATACAATGTAGCAATCGTCGGAGCAACAGGAGCAGTAGGCCAAAAAATGATCGAAATGTTGGAAATGGTTGAATTTCCTATTGAAGAGTTGAGACCATTAGCGTCGAAACGATCAGTCGGCAAACTTATTCAATATAGTGGTAGAAATATTACGATTCAAGAAGCTACGCCTGAAGCATTTGAAGGGATAGATATTGCATTATTTTCTGCTGGCGGATCAATTTCAAAACAACTAGCAAATGAAGCGGTTGAACGTGGTGCTGTTGTTGTTGATAACACGAGTGCATTTCGTATGAATGATGAAGTGCCTCTTGTTGTTCCAGAAGTTAACCGTGAAGCACTCAGAAATCATAAAGGAATTATTGCGAATCCAAACTGCTCGACAATCCAAATGGTTGGCGCTTTAGAACCAGTCCGCCAAAAATATGGACTTAACCGTGTGATTGTATCCACTTATCAATCTGTCTCAGGTTCAGGATTGGATGCTGTTGAAGAGTTAAAAGACCAATCGCAAGCTATGTTAGACGGAACTACAGTTAATACAGAAATTATGCCAGTAAAATCAGAACCTAAGCATTATCCAATCGCATTTAACGCATTACCTCAAATTGATACGTTTGAAGATAATCATTATACGTTTGAAGAAATGAAAATGATTAATGAAACGAAAAAAATTATGGAAGCCCCTGAATTAAGTGTAGCTGCAACATGTGTACGTTTACCATTCTTTTATTCTCATGCAGAAAGTGTTTACATCGAGATTGATGATGATCAAGTCACGGTTCCACAAATGCAAGGAACTATTAAGGAAGGGCAAGGTGTTGTCCTTGAAGACGATATTATGAATCAAGGTTACCCTACACCATTGTCCGCTGAAGGTAAGCTAGAAATTTTTGTTGGGCGTGTTCGTAAAGATTTAGATGTGCAAAACGGCTTTCACCTCTGGGTTGTTTCAGATAACTTGCTAAAAGGCGCAGCATGGAATTCAGTACAAATTGCGCAGACATTAATTGAAATGACAACAGAACAATAAGATGAGGTGCAAAGATGAAGACATTAGTACAAAAGTTTGGTGGTACGTCGGTAAGAGATTCTGAATCGCGAGAGCGTGCCATTCAACATATCAAAGATGCATTAGCAGAAGGCTATCAAGTGGTTGTAGTCGTTTCTGCAATGGGTCGTGAAGGGGACCCATATGCGACTGACTCTCTATTAGGGTTAATTGATTATCCTGAGACTCATATTACGAAACGTGAGACAGATTTATTAATGTCATGTGGTGAAACGATTTCTTCAGTTGTGATGACGCACGAATTACAACAACAAGGCGTTACTGCCACATCACTAACAGGAGCAAGAGCTGGATTTTTAACAACAAATGACTTCTCAGATGCTCGTATTAATAAAGTCGATCCAACTGACATCTTCAAATATTTAAAAACAAACGATGTAGTGGTTGTAGCGGGCTTCCAGGGGCAGGATGAAGATGGCAACGTGACGACATTAGGTCGTGGCGGTTCTGATACATCCGCTGTTGCTTTAGGGGGTGCGTTACAATCTGATTATGTCGATATTTTCACCGATGTTGATGGTATAAAAACAGCTGATCCACGCATTGTCGAGAATGCACGCACATTGCAAGTTATGACTTATAATGAAATTGTACATTTAGCGTATCAAGGTTCGAAGGTGATCCATCCACGTGCTGTTGAAATTGCGATGCAAGAGAAAATCCCAATTCGTGTGAGATCAACGTACTCACAAGATGCTGGTACACTTGTAACTGCGAAAAAAGACCATACCGTTGACCAAGGGTTTAAAGACCGTCTTGTAACGGGAATAGCGCATGTATCTGGTATTACACAAATTAAAGTATTATCAGAAGATGATCCGGTGACACTACACAATGATGTGTTAACAGCATTAGCAGATGCTCAAATATCTGTTGATTTCTTTAACATATCAATGGACGGCATTACTTTCACTGTACCGACTGATCGACTCACTCAAACCACAACGATTATCGAAGCATTTCAATATCGCTATCAAATTGTAGAAAAGTGCGCGAAAGTCTCGACTGTTGGTGCTGGAATACAAGGTGTCCCTGGTGTAGCTTCGAAAGTCGTGAAAGCTTTAACGCGTTATAATATTCCGATTTTACAATCTGCTGACAGCCATACGACGATTTGGGTGTTAGTTAAAGAGCAAGATTTAGAAAATGCGGTTAATGCTTTACACCAAGCGTTTTTAGAAGAGCGTTAACATAGGAGGGGTGTGCTGATGGATTTTGGCCGTGTCTTAACTGCAATGGTAACACCGTTTGATTCAATGGGACGTCTAGATTTAAAAAAAACAGAGAAGTTAGTGACTCATTTGATTGATAACGGTTCAGAAGGGTTAGTCTTAGGAGGAACGACAGGAGAATCTCCAACACTTACCCATGATGAGAAATTGCAGCTTTTTGAATATGTTGTCGGTTTAGTTGACCAAGAGATCAGTGTGATAGGTGGTGCTGGATATAATGATACCTCTGCCTCAGCTGAGTTCACCAAAGCAGCTGCAAACACAGGATTAGATGGTATTATGCTTGTTACACCATACTATAATAAACCGAACCCTGCTGGTTTATATTATCATTTCTCTACAATCGCAAGGGAAACAACATTGCCAATCATGCTCTATAATATACCGGGGCGATCCGTAATTAATATGCCCGTCGACACGACCGTTGAATTATCAAAGATTGATAACATTGTTTCGATTAAGGATGCTAGTGGCGATTTACACATGATGAGTGACATTATTGAGCAAACTAGTGATGATTTTTCCTTATATTCAGGAGAAGATCACCTGACACTGCCTTCACTTGCAATTGGCAGTCACGGGGTTGTTTCTGTTGCCTCTCATATTATTGGTAATCAGATGCAGGAAATGACGCAAGCATACCTCGAAGGTGAGGTTACAAAGGCTGCCTCATTACACCGCAAATGGCTACCAACTATGCGTGCATGTTTCATGGCACCATCACCAGCACCAGTAAAAGCAGCATTAAATTATCAAGGGATTGATGTCGGCTCTGTACGTGGACCATTAGTCGATCTATCACTTGAAGAGTTTAATCAATTAAAAACAATTTTAGATACTTAATAACAGTAAAATGAGCGAAAGTTAGTACAAAATAAAAGAATTGTTGAAGAACATGAAATTTTAATCGTTCATGTTTGGTGAGCAATTACTTAGCGGAATCAAAATGCGTAGACTCCTGGTCGATTAAAATCGGTCACGTCCTGCGCCTGCGAGTACTCGGCGCATAATTAGGCAAAGAAGCTTATGAAATCAGCTTTTGTGACCAACATTGACATTAGACCATCCAGGTCGTCATGGGATCTAAGGCCAAGGTGAGACCCCGCAGTGCGAAGCACGAGGAGGCTCGCCGGCCGCCTAGGGAAAGCGAAGCATTTTGATGGAGCGGTGATACAATTTGAACCCGAACGAAGTCAAATTATGACTTCGTTCGGGTTTTGTGTATTAGTAATTATTTTAACTATCCTCTTTTTATATTGTCTTTATTTTTAATAAAAACCATCACAAGTGATGAATGATAATATTGAAACCGTAAACACTATTAGCTAGAAGGTGGTGTTTACGTTGAGTGATAACCAAGAAGATCAAAATCAACAAAAAGATAATTTAATGGAAAAGATCAAACAATTAGGTACGACAAATGTTCCACAAACTTCAGATTCCAATATCCATGTTTTACCGATTATTGGTCAAATAGAAGGCCATTTACAACTACCAGCTAAAAATAAGACAACCAAATATGAACACTTAATTCCCCAAATTGTTGCGATTGAGCAAAATCCTAAAATAGAAGGGGTTATTATTTTACTTAACACAGTTGGTGGTGATGTTGAAGCAGGTTTAGCCATTTCTGAAATGATTTCATCGTTATCTAAACCAACTGTTTCGATCGTTCTAGGTGGTGGTCATTCGATTGGTGTTCCTATTGCAACGGCTGCTACAAAATCATTTATCACTGAAACAGCAACCATGACCATCCATCCCATTCGGATGACTGGTTTAGTTGTAGGGGTTCCACAAACCTTTGAATATTTAGATAAAATGCAGGATCGTGTCATTAATTTTGTAACACATCATGCCAAAATAGATGAAGACACATTCAAAGAATTGATGTTTGCTAAAGGGAATTTAACACGTGATATTGGTACAAATGTAGTCGGCCAAGATGCGGTTGACCATGGTTTAATTGACTCGATTGGTGGCGTTCAAGAAGCAATGAGTACTTTGAACTCTTTAATAGAAGAGCAAAAACCTCAAGGAGAATCTGAATCATGATTATTTATACACCTTTACGTGAAGATGAAATATTTGAAACGGATGAAGAGGAACATGAAGCCTATCAATGGGTTAATATTAATCATGCAACTCTTAAATTAAAACGAGACCCTAGTTCACATGGTTATGAGATTGTGCACATGACTTCGACGAATCCTCAAGACTATCTCAACAAACGACTGGAACCTGGTTCAATTTATTATTTATAACTATCCCAAAAAGCGTCATGTCTATGATATAATTGAGTTGATGAAAGCAGCCTGTTTTTAAGGCTGCTTTACGCTTTTTGAGGTGATAGACATGGCAAAAAAGAAACGAAAAACAAAACGTAATAAACGCCCACCGTTTTTGAAATTTGAATTAATTGGATTATTATTGATTTTAATCGCAATCTTTTCAAGTGGTATAGAACCTATTCATGAAGGGGTTATACCGAATCTTCTAACAAGTGTTTTACAATGGCTATTTGGTTTTTGGTATGCAATTGCAAGTATTTTTATGCTTGGATTAGGTGTTTATATCGTATTTAAACGCTCATGGCCATCCTTTACGACTAATCGTTGGATCGGATTTTATATCTTTATGGCATCGCTTATCTTATTCACGCATTTACAAGCTTTTGATGATGTCATTACGCAAACCAATTCATCAATTTTCACAGTGACATGGGATTATTTTGATGCTTATCAAAATGGCTCTATAGCTTATGCCAATATTGGTTCTGGTATGTCCGGAGCAACTTTGTTCTTATTAACTTTTTATTTATTATCAGGTCCAGGTGCAAAGGTGTTAGCATTTTTTGGACTTGTCATTGGCATTATGTTTCTATTAGAAAAATCATTGTCAGATGTGCTGGCAAACATCTTATCGTCATTTCAATCCTTTTGGGAAAACATAAAAGCAAAGCGTCAAACTAAGAAGGACGAAAAAGCAGA
Organism: Alkalibacillus salilacus; assembly: GCF_030812915.1. Lineage (GTDB taxonomy): Bacteria > Bacillota > Bacilli > Bacillales > Alkalibacillaceae > Alkalibacillus > Alkalibacillus salilacus. The sequence continues at coordinate 130,193 of NZ_JAUSTQ010000003.1, read as the reverse complement.
GCGAGCTAAAGATGCACCAGCTTCTGAAGAACCAGAAGTTGATGTGACGTTTGCTGAGAATCAAGAACATACTGAACATCAACCAGTTATAGAGAGTTTTGAGTCTGATGTGGAACCACCAGCTGAACAAAACGCAAGCACTAATGAAATCGAAACAAATGAATGGACAGAACGAGTGGACCAGGAGAGCGAACAAGTCGATGAATCATTACCGTTAACAGAACTAGAAAACGAAGATTATTCTTTACCACCCTTAAACTTGTTATCAAATCCTGTAGCTCATTCTCAACAACAGGAAAAATCACAAATACAGTCCACTGTTAAGAAGCTTGAACAGACATTTCATAGCTTTGGTGTAAAAGCCAAAGTTACAAAAGTTCATGTTGGACCAGCAGTTACAAAGTATGAAGTCTATCCTGATGTCGGAGTGAAGGTTAGCAAGATTGTTAACTTACATGATGATTTAGCCCTTGCTTTAGCTGCAAGAGATATCCGAATTGAGGCTCCAATCCCAGGTAAATCAGCTATAGGCATTGAAGTGCCTAATAACGAAGTGGCTCAAGTATCTATGAAAGAAGTCATGCAACCTATCCAACAAAACCCTGCGAAGTTATTGTTTGGATTAGGTCGAGACATTGCTGGAGAGGCGATTACAGCAGAATTAAATAAAATGCCGCACATGCTTATTGCTGGTGCCACAGGTAGTGGTAAAAGTGTTTGTGTTAACGGTATTATCACGAGTATTTTACTAAGAGCTAAGCCACATGAAGTTAAGATGATGATGATTGACCCGAAAAAAGTTGAACTGAATGCTTATAATGGGATCCCTCATTTATTAGCACCAGTTGTAACTGATCCGAAAAAGGCCTCACAAGCGCTTAAGAAAATCGTTTCAGAGATGGAGCGCCGTTATGAGTTGTTTTCTGAAACAGGTACTCGTAACATCGAAGGTTATAACGAGTATATTAAGCGTGTTAATGAAGAAGAGCATGAAAACCACCCAACGTTACCATATATCGTTGTTCTTATTGATGAATTAGCTGACTTAATGATGGTGGCATCGAATGAAGTGGAAGATGCCATAACCCGTTTGGCACAAATGGCTCGTGCTGCAGGTATTCACTTAATCATTGCTACGCAAAGACCATCTGTTGATGTCATTACCGGAGTGATTAAAGCTAACATTCCGTCACGTATTGCGTTCAGTGTTTCTTCTCAAACAGATTCACGGACAATTTTAGATAGTGGTGGTGCTGAGAAGTTACTTGGTAAAGGGGACATGCTTTTCTTACCTGTTGGTGCTTCAAAACCAACACGTATTCAAGGCGCTTTCCTTGATGATTCTGAAGTAGAATCGATTGCAGATTATTGCGTTGAACAACAAAAGGCGCAGTATCAAGATGATATGATTCCATCAGAGACACCTGAACAACATGAAGAAGTAGATGATGAACTATATGATCAAGCAGTTCAATTGATTGTTGATATGCAAAGTGCTAGTGTATCAATGCTACAAAGAAAATTCAGAATCGGCTATACGCGTGCGGCTAGGTTAATTGATGCAATGGAAGAACGTGGCGTTGTAGGACCTTATGAAGGTAGTAAACCAAGAAAAGTCTTACAAACATCGACACAGCAAGAAGAACAATCACCGTCTTAATTGAATTTCGTATGAATTCAATCAGTACGGAAATGCTACAGTAAAGAATATGTTAGGAGGACGAACATGAATACACTCGTTGACAATCAAATTGACCATCAAGATTATCAATTGCACATGATCCCAACGACTAAATTCAAAACAAATACGATTGCATTAAAATTTGCACGACCAATCGAACGGGACACCATTACGAATCGTGCATTGTTACCTTTTGTATTACAAAAAGGGACGAAGAACTTCCCGTCTGAACGTGAACTGCGTTTAGAATTAGATCGTTTATATGGGGCTAAGTTTTCCATCAATGGTGCTAAAAAAGGCGAAAATCATATTATTACTTTAACTTTAGATTTACCAAACGAAAAGTTCATTGATGCAGAAAATGATTTGCTTAAACAAGGGGTTCAATTTCTCCAAGAAGTAGTTGCTAACCCTAAATTGATCGATCAGGCGTTTGACCCGGATTTAGTGGCAAAAGAAAAAGAAACATTAGAGAATAAAATTAACTCAATTGTAGATGAAAAGATGCAATATGCGAATATGCGGTTAGTTGATGAAATGTGCCAAGACGAATCATTTGGCATTCGTTCACACGGCTATATTGATGACTTAGATTCCATAGATGGAACGACTTTATATGACACATATCAAGACATGATTAAACATGACCGTTTAGATATTTATGTGGTTGGTGATGTAGAGGATGAAGTGGTTAAGCAACTATTTGAATCTGAATTTCAATTAGCGCGTCAAAATCCAGTAGAGATTAAAGAAGCTGATCAAGCTGATGCAGATCAAGTGAGTACTATTTCAGAAGCTCAAAAAGTTCAACAAGCTAAACTGCATTTCGGATATCGTACAAAGATTACTTATCGTGATGAGAATTATCCAGCACTTCAAGTGTTTAATGGAATTTTCGGTGGATTTCCACATTCTAAATTATTCCTGAATGTGCGAGAAAAACATTCACTTGCTTATTATGCAGCTTCACGTTTCGAAAGTCACAAAGGCTTACTATTTGTATTCAGTGGTATTGCCCCTGAAAAGTATGAAGAAGCAAAAGATATTATTATGAAACAACATGAAAGTATCCAAGAGGGCAATATTTCAGATGATGAATTAGAGCAAACGAAAAAAGCAATCATCCATAGTCTAAAAGAAACGCTTGATCGATCACGAGGGATTATTGACTGGCACTATCAGCAAGTGATTGGTGGAAAACAAGAAACAAACCAAGATGTTATTGATGCTATTCAAGCAGTAACGAAAGACGACGTGATAAAAGTGGCTAACCTCGTTGCACTTGATACAATTTACTTGTTAACAAGCGAAGATGGAGGTGCTCAAGATGCATGAGATTGATATACCTAAAGTTTATGAAACCGTTTATCATAAACAATTAGATAATGGATTAGATATTTACTTATATCCTAAGCAAGATGTGGAAAAGACGTTTGCGATCTTTTCAACCAATTATGGTTCCATCGATCAATCATTTAGTCCGATTAATCAAAAAGAAATGGTAACAGTACCTGATGGAATCGCCCATTTTCTAGAGCATAAAATGTTTGAAAAGGAAGATGGTGATGTCTTCCAACAATTTTCTGAACGAGGTGCTTCAGCCAACGCTTTCACTTCATTTACTGAGACGGCTTATCTATTCTCGAGTACAACTGAAATTGAAGCTAATGTGGAAACGTTGTTAGATTTTGTCCAAAATCCTTATTTCACTGAAGAAAGCGTTGAAAAAGAAAAAGGGATTATCGAGCAAGAAATTCGAATGTACGATGACCAAGCTGACTGGCGATTATTTTTTGGAACGATTGATTCAATGTATCGTCATCATCCTGTAAGAATTGATATTGCTGGAACAGTTGAATCCATTAACGACATCACAGCTGATGATTTATATACGTGTTACAACACCTTTTATCATCCTGGCAATATGCAATTAGTGATTGCTGGACAATTTGATCCTCAACAAATGATGCGCCTAATCGAACAAAATCAAAATGAGAAGTCATTTGATATCCCACCTGAGATTGATCGTGATTACGGCGACGAACCGATTGTTGTTGACCAGAGTGAGAAGACCATTAAAATGCCGATCAACACACCAAAATGTATGGTTGGTATTAAAGAAAAACCAGAAGCGCTTGAGCCAAACGTTCTATTAGAAAACGATTTAATTCGTGATTTAGCTCTGGATATATATTTCTCAAAAAGTGGTTTGCATTATGAATCGTTATATCAAGAGGGATTAGTTATCGATTCATTACGTTTAGAATACATGTTGGAGAAATCATTTGGATTCACTGCCATTGGTGCTAGCACAATGGAGCCCGAAAAATTCGGTCAACGTGTAAAAGAAATGCTCCACTCAATCAAAACAGATCAAATAGACCAAGATGCATTTGAACGAGTGAAGAAAAAGAAATATGGTGAATTGCTGCGTGAATATAACAACTTAGAAACTGTTGCTAGTAACATTATCCAATACCATCAACTTGGTCTTGATTTTCGCGATGTGTTTCCGACATTAGAACAATTAACGGTTGATCGTTTCCAGGAAAAGCTCCAATCTTGGATTGATGAGGATCAAATAACTGTTTGCTCGATTGTCCCAGAAGGTGAGTAATGTGCAGACAGAAACAATATTGATCATTGGAGCGAGTAGTGATATTGGATATGCTGTTGTTAATAAATTAGCTTCAACTAATCCGAATAGACAATTTATTTTGCATTACAATAAAAACAAAGACGTGATTAAACATATCCAACACGATTTACGCAACGACACTGTTTTACTGACAGTACAGGCTGATTTACGATCAGATCAGGAAACAGATCAGTTATTGAAGTCAATTCCATTTAACATCGATACACTTGTTTTTGCTCAAGGACAGAGTTATTCCGGTTTAATCACTGACACTTCTGATCAGATAATGGATGACTTATATCATGTTCATGTGAAGTCGATGACACGTATTACAAAACACTTCTTGCCATCAATGATTCGAAACCAACAAGGGACGATTGTTGTAATTTCTTCTATTTGGGGTGAAATCGGAGTCAGCAATGAAGTGTGGTATTCCATGATGAAAAGTGCTCAAAATCAGTTCGTTAAATCATTATCAAAAGAAGTCGGTACATCTAATATACGAGTGAATGGTGTCGCACCAGGTATAATAGCAACGAAGATGAATCAACATTTATCAGATGAAGAAGTAGAAAATTGGTTAGAAGATGTCCCTTTGCAACGGATGGGCCAACCAGAGGAAGTTGCTGATGCCGTGCAGTTCTTATGCTCCCCTCAATCCAGTTACTTTAATGGTCAGTTATTACGTTTGAATGGTGGCATAAACTAAATATAACCTCGTGTATAAATGTCTCTATTTCGTTCACACTACTAGTGAACAAATTAAAGGAGGCTTTGCGATGTCCGTCTTAGATAATTTTGAACAATGGAAAGATTTCCTAGGTGATCGACTTCACCAAGCACAAGATCAGGGTGTTAATCAAGAAACCATTAATGAAATGGCTTATCAAGTCGGAGAACACTTAGCAACGAAAGTTGATGCGAAGAATAATGAAGAAGCGATGCTACGCGACTTATGGAATGTTGCTTCGGATGAAGAGCGACATACAATCGCTAATATGATGGTCAAAGTAGTCCAAAATGAGGGAACTCATGAATAACTTTAGGTTCAATTAAAAAACTGGGTCGGGTGATTCAACTCGATCCAGTTTTTTATGTAATGGATTCCAAAGAAAGGATTTTATTTATAATTTATTGCATTCTATCTTTTCATTGTTACGAAAATAATTTATGATAGACATAGCATGTATGAATATTATGTTAACATTTATTATAGAAAGGCTGATTAGATGGATGATCGAAAAGATTGGTACTTAGAGTATGAAATTAAACATAATCGGCCTGGTTTACTTGGTGATATATCCTCTTTACTCGGCATGCTATCCATTAATATTATTATGATTAATGGTGTTGAAAATCAACGAAGAGGTATGCTCTTGTTAAGTAAAGATGATCGCCAAATCGATCGTTTAATCAGCATTTTAAATACAATGGAAACCATTCGTGTGACGAAAATTAGACGACCTAAACTACGTGATCGCCTCGCTGTGATGCATGGTCGATATATTAAAAGTGACTCAGATGATAAGAAAACATTTCGTTTCGTTCGAGATGAACTTGGTTTACTTGTTGATTTTATGGCAGAGTTATTTAAAAAGGAAGGTCACTTATTAATCGGTATTCGAGGTATGCCACGGGTTGGTAAAACTGAATCGATTGTGGCAGCAAGTGTTTGTGCTAATAAGCGATGGCTGTTTTTATCAAGCACTTTATTAAAACAAACAGTACGTAGCCAATTAATTAAAGATGAGTATGCGAAAAATAATTTATTTATAATTGATGGAATGGTCTCAGTGAAACGGTCAACGGAAAGTCATTGGCGGCTTATTCGGGAAGTAATGGGAATCCCTGCTATTAAAGTAGTTGAACACCCTGAAGCATTTGTACAAAATTCAGAGTATAGTCTGGATGACTTTGATTATTTTATTGAATTACGTAATAGTGTAGATGAAGAAATTGAGTATGAACATATTCAAAAACCAGAATTCGAAGAACAAGATGGATTTTCAATGTTTGATTTTTAAATGGACGGTGTTAATCAATGGAAGTAGGAGAAAGACTAAAAGAAGCTAGAGAAGCCAAAGGTCTCACGGTCGAACAGTTAGCTCAAGAAACTAAAATTCAAAAACGTTATTTAGATGCAATTGAAACGCATGACTGGTCAACTTTACCTGGGAATTTTTATATACGGGCTTTTGTTCGAGAATACGCGAATGCTGTAGGTTTAAATGGTGAAGAACTATTACATGAACATGCTAACGAATTACCTACTGTAAGCGAACCAGCAAGTTATCAATATATGACTCCATCGCGTTCTGCGGGTAAATCAGGTAAAAAGAATAAGCAGATGTTTTCTGTGATCCCGAAATTACTTGTTTTTATCTTATTAATTGGAGTCGGTTTTGCTATATGGTATTCAGTGGTCAACTTTATACAACCTGCCATGACTGAGGATTCGAATAATAATGATTCAGAAGAAATTATTAGCGCTCCTGAAGAAGATGAGAATAATCAAGAAGAGAACAATAATGATGAAAATAATAATCAAGAAGAGAACTCATCAAATGAAGAGGGCAATAATGATTCATCTCAAGATAATAATAGTAACAATGGAGATGAGGAATCAGATCAAGAATCAGAAGAATCAAGTGAACCTCAAATTAGTGTGGCAAACGTTGATGAGAGTGGGACACCAACGACAACTTATGAAGTTTCACACAATGGACCTGTTGAAATCACCTTGAATACGGATAGTGAGACGTGGCTACAAGTTAATGTTTCTGAAAATGGCAATACTTCTCAACCTATATCAGGTATGTTCAACACTGAAAATGCTCCAGAAACATATACTTACGAAAATAGTAGTGGTGAAATGGAGCTAGTCATTGGCTTAGCTAGTGCATTTACTGTTGAAGTGAACGGTCAGCCGATTGAATATGAAATTGACCCAAATGACACGGTTCGTCAAAACGTAATCATTCAATGGCAAAATGAAGAATCATAAATCCTTTGCAGTTAGCAAAGGATTATTTTTTGAAACACTATAGCTTTGGAGGTTTATGTATGAATGTACCAAATAAAATCACACTTTCCAGATTGTTTTTAATTCCCATTTTTATAATCCTTCTCGTAACTCCCTTAAATTGGGGGGAGCTCAATATTGGTGCTTATGAGTTACCTATAGCCCACTTGTTAGCTGGAATATTATTTATTTTAGCATCCTTAACAGACTGGTTAGATGGTTACTATGCGCGTAAATATAATTTGGTGACTAATTTAGGTAAGTTTTTGGATCCTTTAGCAGATAAATTGTTAGTTTCAGGAGCCCTGATATGCTTAGTTGAACTACAAATGGCTCCTGCATGGATTGTGATTATCATCGTAAGCCGTGAATTTGCTGTTACCGGGTTGAGGTTAGTAGCTGCTGGTGAAGGGATTGTTCTTGCTGCAAGCCAAATGGGCAAACTTAAAACAACTTTACAAATTGGTTCAGCTGCATTTCTCATCTTGCATCATTTCCCTTTTTCCTATTTAGAATTACCAATCGGCTCAATTTTGTTATATCTCGCAGCCTTAGTGACAGTTATTTCTGGTGTAGAATACTTTAAGAAAAACTGGCATGTTATGAGGGGTTCAAAATGACGTTACGTTGTGAAGTCATTTCAGTAGGTACAGAACTTTTGCTTGGTCAAATCGTTGATACAAACGCGAGTTGGTTATCTAAAAAATTAAATGATGTTGGATTAAATGTGCTTCATCATCAGACGGTTGGAGATAATGCTAATCGAATGAAGGCTGTTTTTCAGCAAGCTCAAAATCGGTCTGATCTCGTCATTGTAACTGGAGGTCTTGGACCAACAGAAGATGATTTAACGCGGGAAGTGGCAGCTGAATTATTTGATACATCTCTGCTGATGGATAAGCAAGTCATGAACCAAATTGAACAATTTTTTGGTGATCGTAACATTTCAATGACTGAGAATAACAGAAAGCAAGCTTTACATTTTAACGGTGGTCAAACTTTTGAAAATTATGTTGGGATGGCACCAGGTTTAGCATTTAAACATCAGGGTGTTTACTGGTTCTTCTTACCAGGGGTGCCAAAAGAAATGAAAGATATTATGTCGAATGGTATTATTCCTTACCTACATCAGCTTGGTTTAACAGATGGTAAACTGTATTATCGTACTTTATATTTTCAAGGGATAGGTGAATCCATTTTAGAAACTGAACTACTTGACTTAATCCAGTCACAGACTAACCCAACAATCGCCCCTTTAGCGGGAGATGGATATGTGATGGTTAGATTAGCTGCGAAAGCTAATCGAAAAGATGAAGCAGCTGATTGGTTCGATGAATTAGAAGAGCTCATTCGTTTTCGCGTTGGTGAATACATTGTTAATCAACCTCGATCTAAAACGGAGCAAGTTATTGAACACTTCAAAGATCAAAAGATTTCATTAGCTTCTTGTGAGAGTTTAACTGGCGGATTATTTTCATCTACGATTGTAGATCATGCAGGGGTTTCATCGTTTTATTATGGTAGTTTGATTACATATAACAATCAAGCCAAACATGTTGTCGCTGACGTTCCAGCTAATATTTTAGATGAAGAAGGGGCAGTGAGTCACGCCTGTGCAAAAGCTATGGCATCAGGTGCTGCAAATAAATTAAATACTGACGTTGCGATAAGTTTTACTGGTGTGGCAGGTCCTAATGATGAGGATGCCATTTCACCGGGTACAGTTTATATTGGACTATCAGTTTATGGAAACGTTTATTCAAAGTTGTTTCAATTCACAGGGTCCCGAGAAGATGTGAGGCAAGCAGCAACAGATGCCGGTATGAAATATTTATATGATCAGTTTGTACGACAATAAAAAACAGAACAAATATTCGCTTTTTTCTTGGCAAAACATTAAAATCGTAGTATGATAGATATAGTGATAAGAAAGGGGAATAAGAAAATGAGTGATCGTCAACAAGCGTTAGATATGGCATTAAAGCAGATAGAGAAACAATTTGGTAAAGGATCCATTATGAAATTGGGTGAACAAGAAGGGCAAGCGATTTCAACTGTTTCAAGTGGTTCGCTTGGTTTAGATGTTGCCTTAGGTGTTGGAGGCTATCCGAGAGGACGAATTGTTGAAATTTATGGCCCAGAATCATCTGGTAAAACAACTGTCGCATTACACGCAATCGCTGAAGCACAACGCGCAGGCGGCCAGGCAGCATTTATTGATGCTGAACATGCGTTAGACCCTGTCTATGCACGTAAATTAGGGGTTAATATAGATGAATTATTGCTTTCACAACCTGATACAGGTGAACAAGCGTTAGAAATTGCAGAGGCGCTTGTACGTAGTGGTGCAGTCGATATCATTATCGTTGACTCTGTAGCTGCACTAGTTCCAAAAGCTGAGATCGAAGGCGAAATGGGAGATGCACACGTTGGTTTACAAGCGCGTTTAATGTCGCAAGCCCTTCGTAAGCTTTCTGGTGCTATTAATAAATCAAATACGACAGCTGTTTTCATTAATCAAATTCGTGAAAAAGTTGGCGTTATGTTTGGTAATCCTGAAACGACTACAGGTGGTCGTGCATTGAAATTCTATTCTTCTGTACGCTTAGAAGTACGCCGTGCAGAGACATTAAAGCAAGGTAATGAAATGATCGGGAATAAGACCCGACTTAAAGTTGTGAAAAACAAAGTGGCTCCACCGTTCAGACAGGCTGAAGTTGATATTATGTACGGTGAAGGAATTTCAAGAGAAGGCGAATTAGTCGATATCGGAGCAAATCTTGATATTGTCCAAAAGAGCGGTGCTTGGTTCTCTTACAATGGTGATAAGTTAGGCCAAGGCCGAGAAAACGCGAAGCAATATTTAAAAGACAATCCAGCGGTATATGATCAAATTTATAACGAAATTCGAGCTCATTACAGCATTGATGAAAACGAAACAGCGGAAGAGGAAGAAGCCGAAAATCAAGAAAAATTAGACTTAGAGTAGGTTATATGAATAAGCTGTTCAACAATCGATTGAGATGGTGTTGAGCAGCTTTATTTATGGGGAACAGCAAGAGACAAATTTATAAATTGTTTGACAATTCCTTGACATGAGTACTAGACAAGCTTAAAATTAATATGTATAATTTTCATTTTATACTTTAATGCTTATGATGAATGATTGTACATTACCGACTGAAATGAAATGAAAGAGTGAAACAATTTTATAGCAAGAGGAGGTGAAAGTATGGATAGTATGGTAACGTTAATCATCTCCATTTTGCTAGCTTTGGTTGTCGGTACTGTTGTTGGTTATTTTATTCGTCGTTCAATAGCTGAAGCGAAGATTTCGAGTGCTGAAGAATTTGCTCGAAAACTTGAAGATGAAGGTCGTCGAAATGCTGAAGCAGCGAAAAAAGAAGCACTGTTAGAAGCGCAGGATGAAACAAATCGCTTGCGGCAAGAACAAGAACAAGAGCTACGCGAACGTCGTAATGAAGTGCAAAAACAAGAGAATCGGCTGATGCAAAAGGAGGAAACTCTCGATCGTAAGAGTGAAACGTTAGATAAACGTGAGCTTACGTTAGAAAACAAAGAGAATTCATTAAATGAAAAGCAACAACAACTTAATGAAGCTGAAAGCAAAGTGGAAGAAATGATGACTACACAACAGGCTGAGCTTGAACGTATTTCTGGATTAACTGAAGAACAAGCGAAGCAAGTGATTATAGACCGTGTGGAAAATGATATGTCTCATGAAACAGCTATGATCATTAAACGTGAAGAAACCAAGGCGAAAGAAGAAGCAGATAAGAAAGCGAAAAATATTCTATCTCTTGCCATTCAACGTCTTGCAGCAGAACATGTTTCTGAAACGACAGTCTCTGTTGTGAATTTACCGAACGATGAGATGAAAGGACGGATAATCGGTCGTGAAGGTCGTAATATCCGTACACTTGAAACATTAACAGGTATTGATTTAATTATTGATGATACACCTGAAGCCGTTATTTTATCTGGTTTTGACCCAATTCGACGCGAAATTGCTCGAATTGCATTAGAAAATCTAGTACAAGATGGTCGTATCCATCCAGCTCGAATTGAAGAGATGGTTGAGAAATCTCGTCGTGAAGTAGATGAATACATTCGCGAAGTGGGTGAAGAAGCAACCTTCGATATTGGTGCTCATGGTATTCATCCTGATTTGGTTAAGATTCTTGGTCGTTTGAAATATCGTACAAGCTATGGTCAAAACGTGTTGAAACACTCATTAGAAGTAGCCTACTTATCAGGTCTCTTAGCAGCTGAGTTAGGTGAAGATGAGCAGCTTGCTAGACGTGCAGGTTTACTACACGATATTGGTAAAGCCGTAGACCACGAGGTCGAAGGAAGTCACGTTGAAATTGGTAAAGAACTAGCACAGAAATACAAGGAAAATGAAACAGTTATCAATTCTGTTGCCTCACACCATGGTGATGAGGAAGCAACAAGCGTTATTTCTGTTATTGTAGCTGCGGCTGACGCCTTATCAGCTGCACGACCTGGAGCTAGAAGTGAGTCATTAGAAAATTATATTAAACGACTCGAAAAACTAGAAGAAATTGCGGACTCATACGAAGGTGTTGAGAAATCATTTGCGATTCAAGCTGGACGTGAAGTGAGAATTATGGTTCGTCCAGACGCTATTGATGATGCAAAGGCTGTTACGTTAGCGCGTGACATTCGTCATAAGATCGAAGAAGGTTTAGATTATCCTGGTCACATTAAAGTAACAGTCGTTCGCGAAACGCGAGCAGTTGACTATGCGAAGTAAAAAGACGGCTTAACGGCCGTCTTTTTTATTTTGACTATGACTTGAAAGTATGTAACGATTTACTAGAGAAGATAAGGAAAGGATAAAATTATGAAAATTTTATTTATTGGAGATATTGTTGGAAAACCTGGGCGCGACGCACTACAACAACAATTAACACAGTTAAAAAGACAACATCGTGCTGATTTCACGATTGTGAATGGTGAAAATGCTGCACATGGAAAAGGGATCACGAAAAAGATTTATCATCAAATTCTCGAGTGGGGAGCTGATATGGTCACTTTAGGTAATCACGCTTGGGATAAAAAAGAAATATTTGATTTCATAGATGACACGGATCAGTTAGTTCGACCTGCAAATTTTCCTGAAGGAACACCTGGAAAAGGAATGCAATACGCTACAATTGGGAAAACTAAAATAGCCATCATTAATGCACAGGGGCGTACGTTTATGAATCCGATTGATGATCCATTTACAGTCGTTGATGGGTTAATTGAACAAGCTAAACGAAATGCACATATTATCTTTGTGGATTTTCATGCTGAAGCAACTAGTGAAAAACAAGCCATGGGTTGGTATCTCGATGGTCGTGCAAGTGCTGTCGTTGGAACACATACACATATTCAAACGTCAGATAATCGCATTCTACCTAATCGAACAGCTTATATTACAGATGTCGGAATGACAGGCCCTTATAATAGCATCCTAGGTGTAGATAAAAATGCTGTTATTCGTAAGTTTAAAACTGGGCTTCCAGTTAAGTTTGATGTACCAGAAACAGATCAAACGGTATTAAGTGGTGTTGTGATTGATGTAGATCAAAACACAGGTGAAGCTAAAAAGATTGAACGAATCCTAGTGAATGACGATCATTTAAATTTTGAATGAGTGGATTATTTGAATTTTTCCGACAATTCATTCATAATAAAAGGAATAGGTCGTAAAAATGCTGAATAGATTAATGATGAGATCATTATAGTAATTGAAGGAGGAACTAGGAATGGAAATACTCAAAGTATCATCAAAGTCAAATCCGAACTCAGTTGCAGGTGCTTTAGCAAATGTGTTACGTGAAAGAGGTTCTGCAGAAATTCAAGCTATAGGGGCTGGTGCTCTTAACCAAGCAGTGAAAGCTGTCGCCATCGCACGAGGATTTGTTGCTCCTAGTGGTGTAGACTTAATTTGTATTCCAGCATTTACAGACATTACGATCGAACAGGAAGAACGCACAGCAATTAAATTAATTGTTGAACCAAGATAATGGACTCAACAAAAAGTACAAGGCTTTCAAAGCTTTGTACTTTTATTTTTGTCCAGATATTGTTAGTGCATAGTGGCAGCGAAATCGTGTATGCTTGCGCGTATAGACTATATATAAGGAGAGGACTAATATGATTGATATGCACTGCGACGTTTTAATGAAACTATGGGAGGAGCCACATAAATCTTTTAGCGATGATGATTTACATATATCCTACAACAAATGGCTCAACAGCCCGGTCCAAGTACAATACTTTGCGATATTTGTTCCACCCGAAACGAGTCAAGATTACTTTCAGAGTGCACTTGAAATGATTGACCTTTTTCATGAAAAAATTATTAAACCATACCCTGGAATTAAATGGGTTCAAACTAAAGAAGAAGTCGAGGCCTTAAGCCCACATGAAAAAGGGGCTGTTTTAACGTTAGAAGGATGCCATGTTATTGGTGAAGATTTAATGAAGTTAAGAACATTACTACGGCTCGGCGTACGGGCTGTTGGTCTCACTTGGAATAACGTCAATGCCCTTTCAGGAACTTGTGTGGAGGATGAAGAGTTAGGGTTAACTACTTTAGGGAAAGCAGCTGTTAAGACGATTAATGAGTATAATGCTTTTGTGGATTGTTCTCATCTATCACCAGCAGGTATTGATGATGTTTTAGAGCTTGCCGATCGCCCTATGATTTCCCATTCGAATGCAAAGGCGATCTATCAACATGAGCGCAACATTTCGGATCAACAATTAAAGCAATTTTTTGAGCAAAAAGCCCCTGTCGGAATAACATTTGTTCCTTATTTTACAGCGAAAGATGGCGTGAATATTGAGGATTTACTGAATCATATAAATCATATGTATGAATTAGGTGGACGAGATTCAATCAGTTTCGGTTCTGATTTCGATGGTATGTCTGAAACCATTCAAGGTTTAGAAGATATCGAAGCTGTACGTAATCTTTATCATAAACTAGCTCATCATTATTCCAGTGATGATGTTTATCGCATGCGTTATGATAATGCTGTTCGATTTTTATAATAGAATTTATGAATGATTCATGACATCTTTAATCTTTTTAGGTTGTATTTACCGGCTAATTATTGTTAAAATCCGTTTTAGCACTTATACTGAGTATAGGTATGGAACTGGTTTTCGGTATTAGAGGAAAGGAGTCTTGTCATGAACGAAAAACAACGACATGAACAGAATCAAATAATACAAAGTCATGCGTCTAATCAGGCAAGCGAGGAGAAAAATTTAAACCGTCTGAAGGAAAAAACTTCAGATGATTTTATTAAATATTTTGAAGCGACGTACGAACCACCTAACTTAAGAAAAGCTCAAAAACGTGGTAAACAAGACATTAAATACCATGATGATTTTGAGATTGAAGAGCAATTCCGCAACTTAGGAGTTGGTAAGAAATACTTAATTCGTACTTATGGGTGCCAGATGAACGAACATGATACAGAAGTGATGTCTGGTATTTTAGAAGAGATGGGTTATGAAGCCACAACTGATCAAAAAGAAGCCGACATGATTTTACTTAATACTTGTGCGATTCGTGAAAATGCGGAAAACAAAGTATTTGGTGAACTTGGCCACTTAAAATCATTGAAGGTCGAAAATCCTGACCTAATTGTTGGTGTTTGTGGTTGTATGTCACAGGAAGAGTCAGTCGTTAACCGTATTTTAGCGAAACATCATCATGTTGACTTGATTTTTGGTACACATAATATCCACCGTCTACCTCAGCTAGTTCAAAACGCTTATCTTAGTAAAGAACGCGTTGTTGAAGTATGGTCTAAAGAAGGTGACGTCATTGAAAATCTTCCTAAACGGCGTAAAGGCCAAATTAAAGCATGGGTTAATATCATGTATGGTTGCGATAAATTCTGTACTTATTGCATTGTTCCATATACGCGCGGTAAAGAACGTAGTCGTCGTCCAGAAGACATTATCCAAGAATTACGCCATTTAGCTGCCCAAGGTTATAAAGAAGTAACCTTTCTTGGTCAGAACGTTAATGCTTATGGTAAAGACTTAGACATAGATTTCGGCTTAGGCGATTTAATGGATGAAGTTCGTAAAATCGATATCCCACGGGTTCGGTTCACGACATCACACCCGCGTGATTTTGACGATCGCTTAATTGAAGTATTAGGTAAAGGCGATAACTTAATGCCGCATATTCATTTACCCGTTCAATCAGGTAATTCCGATGTGTTAAAACTTATGGGACGTAAATATACACGCGAGCAGTACTTAGAACTCGTCGGCAAAATAAAAGAAGCTATTCCGCACGCAACGTTCTCAACAGATATCATCGTTGGTTTCCCAAATGAAACGGAAGAGCAATTTGAAGATACCATGACATTATATGATGAAGTTGGTTTTGAACATGCTTATACTTTCATCTTCTCACCACGTGATGGTACGCCAGCTGATAAGTTTAAAGATGAGGTTACCGAAGATGAGAAGAAACAACGTCTTTATCGTTTGAATGATAAAGTAAATGCTTATGCGAAAGAAGCAATGAAGAAATACGAAGGTCAAACAGTTAACGTCTTAGTTGAGGGTGAAAGTAAAAACAACCCTGACGTTTTAGCTGGTTATACAGAGCATAGTAAGTTAGTGAACTTCACAGGTCCTAAGTCAGCGATTGGTGACATTGTTGAAGTTGAAATTACTCAAGCTAAAACGTGGTCATTAGACGGCGTTATGGTTGAAGAAGCTGTAGAGGTGAATTAAATGGCACAATACTCAAGACAAGAAGTAATCCAAGAAGCGAAAGATTTAGCTGTAAAGTTATCGAAAATAGAAGAGATTGAACGCTTTAAGCAACTTGAAGTGAAATTGAATCAAAACAATAAAGTCCAATCCTATATTAAAAAGATTAAAGCTTTACAAAAACAAGCGGTTAACTTACAGCATTATGAAAAGTCTGAAGCTCAAAAACGAGTGGAAGAAGAACTTGACCGTCTACAACAAGAACTTGATGAAATCCCTGTTGTTCAGGAATTTAAAGAAACACAAGTTGTTGTGAATGATATTCTACAACGCGTATCAAAAACGATTGCTGAAGAAGTCACGAACGAAATTATTCGTGCAACAGGCGGCAATGTTTTAAAAGGTGAAACAGGAAAAGAATTAAAATATTAAACAAAATCCCTCCGAAAGCAAATGCGCTTTCGGAGGGATTTTAATTTTGTCTCTATTAAGAGTTAGTGTGGATCAACAACAGACTTTAACAAAGCTAAAAATTTTTGTTTTCATTATTAACACTCAATTAGGCAAACGCATATGAATGACACTATAACGTTTCTAATCGTCACAAGATGATTCACATCAAACGCCCAATTAACATAAGAATATAGTGGCGAAATGAAAAAGGAGGAACGTGATATGTCAGGTCGAGACTATCGAGAGATTATTACGAAAGCAGTTTGTGGAAAGGGGAAAAAGTATACAGAGGATCATCACCATGTTTCACCCAACTACAAACCATCTAGTATATTAGGGTGTTGGGTAATTAATCATCAGTATGAAGCGAAAAAACGTGGTCATGTCGTTGATATCACAGGTACTTACGATATTAATATTTGGTACTCTTATTCCGATAATACTAAAACAGAAGTTATCTCAGAACGCAAACAGTACAGTGATCAAGTCCCAATTGCCATGAAAGACCAGAAAAGTTTAACCAATCAATTTGATGTTGTGGCTCGTGCAACGCAACAACCTAATACACTTGAATGCGAAATTGATGAGAAGCAAAAGCAAATACGCGTTGATTTAGAGCGTGAGTTTGTTGTGGATCTGATTGGCGAAACTAAAGTTTGGGCTAAAATTGAACCGAATGGCTTTGATGAAGATGAAGTCGATATTAGTGGATTGGATTCAGAATTAGCAGATATCGAAATTGACCGCGAATAAGCTTGAACCATACAGTTGTTATCTGCAACTGTATGGTTTTTAATTTTAGTTATTATTTGTGCTATAATGTCGGATAGAGCATGACAATTGGAGGAACCAACATGGCAAGATATACGCCGATGATTGAACAATATATGAAAGTAAAAGATGAAAATAAAGACGCCTTTTTATTTTTTCGTTTAGGTGACTTTTATGAGTTATTTTTTGATGATGCTTTAAAAGCTGCAAAGGAACTTGAAATTACATTAACACAGCGGGATGGAGGCGATGAAAAAATCCCAATGTGCGGGGTCCCTTTCCACTCTGCAGAAAATTACATTAAAACGTTGATTGATAAAGGCTATAAAGTTGCAATATGTGAGCAAGTAGAAGACCCGCAAACAGCGAAGGGTGTGGTTAAGCGAGAAGTCGTACAAATCGTAACACCAGGCACTGTTATGGAAGGAAACATGTTAGATGAATCTGAGAATAATTACATAACATCGATCGATCAACATACTGATGGTTATGTCATAGCATATGCTGATTTAACGACAGGCGAAACGTTCATCAGTAAAATGAAGGCGACCATTCAAGATGTTATCAGCGAACTTTATAATCGTCCTGTTAAAGAAATTGTGCTCCCAACGAGTTTTCCAGAAGAAGAACAATCTTCTTTGAGTGCTTATTTAAATGTAACGCTATCATACCAAGATGAAACATCCATTCCGGATCATTTTGATTACCTAGTTGAAGGATTAGAGAGCAAAGAGCTGATTAATGGATTTGGCCGCTTATTCCAGTACATTCATCATTCTCAAAAACGTTTTTTAAGTCATCTTCAAGCTGTGGAATACGTTCCAGTTGAACAATATATGAAACTAGATCTTTATTCTAAACGTAATTTAGAACTCATGGAGTCAATTCGAGATAAGAGCCAAAAAGGAACGCTTCTGTCTGTATTAGACCGAACTTCTACAGCAATGGGGGCTCGTCGATTAAAGAAATGGATTGATCGCCCTCTATTATCGAAAGAAACGATCGAAAAAAGGCATGCTCAAGTGGAGTCACTTATGACCATGTTCTTTGAAAGAGAAGCACTACGAGATCAACTTAAACATGTCTATGATCTTGAACGATTAGCTGGACGAGTTTCATATGGGAATGTCAATGCGCGTGATTTACTCCAACTTAAGAAGTCATTAGCAAAAGTGCCGGATATAAAAGCGACGCTTAATCAATTTGATGATGATTTAATCACGGATTTATTGGGCGATATTTCACCATATGACGCGATGTATCAGCTATTAGACTCTAGCATACATGAGGAACCGCCCATTCTTATTACAGAAGGTGGCATTATAAAAGATGGCTATCATGCACAATTAGATGAATATCGAGAGGCATCCCGTAATGGTCGACAGTGGGTGGCAGAATTAGAAGCTTCAGAACGTGAACGAACAGGCGTTAAGTCACTCAAAGTAGGTTATAACAAAGTGTTCGGCTATTACATTGAAGTAACGAAAGCAAACTTATATGCTATTGATGATGAACGATACGAGCGAAAACAAACACTTGCTAATGCTGAACGTTTTATTACGCCAGAATTAAAAGAAAAAGAGAAATTAATATTAGAAGCGAAAGACAAGAGTGTCGCTTTAGAATACGATCTCTTTGTTGAGATTCGCGAGGAAATGAAACAGTATATTCCTTTATTACAACGTCTTGCTGAACAAATTAGTGAAATCGATGTATTAGTAAGTTTTGCATTTGTTAGTGAAGAAAATAATTATTTAAAGCCTGTCATGAATGATACGCAGGTCTTAGCTGTCCAAGGTGCTCGTCATCCTGTTGTTGAACATGTGATGCAAGAAGAATTTGTACCTAACGACTTCTTTATGGAAGAAGATACAGATATCTTGCTTATTACAGGACCTAATATGGCTGGTAAAAGTACGTATATGCGGCAACTTGGTTTGCTAGCCATAATGGCGCAAATTGGTTGTTTTGTACCAGCGAGCCGGGCGAACTTACCGATTTTTGATCAAATTTTCACGCGTATTGGTGCCGCGGATGATCTTGTATCTGGTCAAAGTACGTTTATGGTCGAGATGTTAGAAGCTCAATATGCTGTTACGAACGCATCCAATAATAGTTTGATATTATTTGACGAAATTGGTCGTGGGACAAGCACTTACGACGGGATGGCTTTAGCTCAATCCATTGTTGAGTATTTGCATGATCATGTTGGCGCTAAAACCTTATTTGCCACGCATTATCATGAGCTTACGACACTGGAGGATAACTTAACGCATTTACAAAATGTTCACGTCGAAGTCGATGAACAAGATGGGGAAGTTGTATTCTTACATCATATTAAACCTGGTAAGGCAGATAAAAGTTACGGTGTACATGTAGCTAAATTAGCGGATCTTCCTCATGAAATTATTGACCGAGCTAATTATCTGTTACAAACATTTGAGAGTACTCAATCGATTAAAGACGATTTAGTACAAGAGCAGCAATTAACTCTATTTGAAGAAACGGCTAGTGAATCAACACACCAAGAGTTAGAAGTCTATAAGGATATTCAAAACCTGAACTTGATGGAAATGACGCCAATGGAAGCCATGAATACACTTCATTCACTCCAAAAGCGTTTGAAGGAATAATAGCGAGAGGAGGGACGGTATAAATGAACTCAATCATCGAACTACCGAGCACCCTTTCTAATAAAATAGCAGCGGGTGAAGTCGTTGAACGTCCCGCTTCGGTCATTAAAGAATTATTAGAGAATAGTATAGATGCAGGAAGTACGTGGATCAAAATAGAGCTTGAAGAAGCTGGTCTTCGCTCAATTAAAGTGATCGATAATGGGCGTGGTATGACGCAAACTGATGCACCTAAAGCATTTGGTCGTCATGCTACGAGTAAAATCGCTCATGAAAAAGATTTGTTTCGTGTTGAAACTTTAGGATTTCGTGGTGAAGCATTAGCTAGTATCGCGGCCGTTAGTCAATTGACATTAAGAACGTCTACAGGTGAAGAAACAGGAACAGAGCTTGTGGTTCATGGAGGAGAAGTTGTAGAACATCAAAAACATACGAAACGACAAGGTACTGAAATCATTGTTGAACATCTGTTTTATAATACGCCTGCACGGTTAAAATATTTAAAAACCGTCCACACTGAACTTGGACATTTAACAGATGTCATTAACCGTATGGCGTTATCGCACCCAGATATTCGATTTGAATGTGAGCATAATGGGAAAAAACTATTTTTCACACCTGGGAATGGCCAATTATTACAGACTATTCAACAAATCTACGGTTCAAATATCGCGAAAAATATGCTCAAAGTGGAAAATCATTCTCTAGACTATCATTTAACGGGTTATATTGGAAAACCTGAAATCACCCGTGCTAATCGCCATTACATTTCGTTAATCGTTAATGGTCGCTATATTAAAAACCCTAAAATCAATAAGGCTATACTAGATGGTTACCATACATTCTTACCAATCGGTCGCTATCCTGTGGTGGTCTTACAAATTGAAATGGACCCTTATTTAGTCGATGTAAACGTTCACCCAGCTAAAACGGAAGTTCGTTTCAGTAAAGAAAATGCTTTATTTGAATTAGTTAAAGATACAATCTATGACGTCTTACATGAACAAAAGCTGATACCAGAAGGGAAACAACGAAAACAAGAACCATCAGAACAAACAGCACTAGATTTCACACAACCAAATAGGGATGAAACATCGGAACAAGAAACGGTCGGTCAAGATTCTCAAACTAACAATCACCACATTGCTGAATCTTTATCTAAATTTCAATCGAAAATAAACCAACAAGTGAGTCACCCAGTTTCAACAACTGAGGAACGGCCGTCGCCAAAACAAGAAGAACCAGAAATGTTACCAAATGATTCGACTGAAACAGAGAGTGAACGGATTCCCTTTTTAAGTCCGATCGGGCAATTACATGGTACTTATATTTTAGCTCAAAATGAACAAGGCTTATATCTAATGGATCAACATGCTGCTCAAGAACGGATTAAATATGAGTATTTCAAAAAGAAATTAGGTAAACCTGATCATGAATTACAGACTTTATCCGTTCCGTTGACGTTCGATTTCACAGCACAAGAAGCCATAACGATAGAAGAAAATCGTTCACAGTTGGAATCAATTGGCTTATACTTGGAACCATTCGGAGATCAGAGTTATCTAGTAAGAGCCTATCCTACTTGGTTCCCAGTAGGAGCTGAAGAATTAACCATTCGTGATATGGTCGATGACTTAGCACAAGAAAAAGGCATAAGCATTGAGAAAATTCGAGAAGAAGCAGCAATTTTAATGTCTTGTAAACGTTCGATTAAAGCTAACCATTACTTGAGCCATCAAGAAATGAACTATTTGATTGATGAATTACGGTCGTGCCAAGACCCTTATACATGCCCACATGGTCGACCAATCATTGTACACTTTAGTGATTATGAAATTCAACGGATGTTCAAACGAATTATGTAGTAGAAATGAGGGGCAGTATGAAACCGATTGTTGTCAGCGTTATCGGCCCAACAGCTGTTGGTAAAAGTAAATTAGGCATAGAAATTAGTAAGCGATTTGATGGAGAAGTTATTAATGGCGATTCCATGCAGTTTTATCGGGGATTTAATATTGGGACAGCTAAAGTAACGAAAGAAGAAGCGGATGGTGTTGCTCATCATTTGATCGATTTTTTACCAGAAGATGGTCAATATTCCGCTGCTCATTTTCAATCGGATTTGAAGTCATTAGTAGATGAAATTACTGCGAGAGATCGATTGCCAGTTGTCGTTGGTGGTACAGGTTTTTATATTCATTCTGCGCTTTATGATTTTAATTTTTCAGAGGTTGACCGTAACGAAGGTTATGTAGACTCAATGATGCAAGGAATCGAACAGAATGGAATCGAACCTTATTTCGAGAAATTGAAACAGGTTGATCCTGATCAAGCAAACAGGATTCATCCTCATAATATTAGAAGAGTCGTTCGTGCATTAGAAGTTTATGAGCGAACAGGGAAAACGATGTCGCAACTTGAACAAGTACAATCTAATGTATCTCCTTACCAACCGTATATTATTGGATTAGATATGCCACGGGAACAACTGTATGACCGAATTAATCGTCGTGTTGATGACATGATTGAAGAAGGACTATATGATGAAGTATATGCGTTATACCAGGCGTATGGATCAACTATTCAAGCAATGCAAGGGATTGGTTACAAAGAATGGCTTCCATATTTCCGAAACGAAGTGATGTACGATGACGTTATTAGTCAAATTAAGCAAAACACCAGAAGATTTGCGAAGCGTCAACTAACTTACTATCGCAACAAACTTCCTGATGTTCATTGGTACACAATTGATCCTGATCGTTACGAAAAAACTTTCGAGACAATTTTTTCAGATTTAGCAGGATTTTTAAAGCACAAGCAGAATAATAATAATTAAGAGATAGATAGAGGAGGAAGAATTATGGCGAATTCAGCGAACATTCAAGATGCATTCTTAAACAAATTACGTAAAGAGAAGGTTCAGTTAACGGTATTCTTAACGAATGGTTTCCAACTAAGAGGAATCATTCAATCATTCGACAATTTCACCGTTTTAATTGAAACAGAAGGGCGCCAACAGTTAATTTTCAAACATGCCATTTCAACGTTTGCACCGGTTAAAAATATTGATTTGGACTCATAATAATAATGTAATTCATTAAGCCTATCACAAAATGAGTGGTAGGCTTATTTCATGTTGTTTGACGGAAAACATGTTTTCGTTAACAATAAACTTATACGAAGATAAAGGAGTCCATTTATGAAAGAGCAAGCGATTATAGTCGGATGTCACACACCTGATACACCTGAGCATTTATTTGAATCATCTGTAGAAGAATTAGAAGCCTTAGCTTATACAGTCGATGTCGATGTGAATGAAATCTTTATTCAAAAGCGGGATAAAGTTCATTCAGCTTTATATATTGGGACAGGGAAAGTAGAAGAAATCAAGCAATACATTGATCAATATGAGATTGATGTCGTTATTATCAATCAGGAGTTAACGCCATCACAATCTAGAAACTTAGAAGACAAGTGGGAAATTAAAATTCTAGATCGCACCCAGTTGATTTTAGATATATTTGCGATGCGAGCACGAACTAAAGAAGGTAAATTACAAGTCGAATTAGCTCAACTTCAATATTTATTACCTCGATTACATGGACAAGGTACCTCTCTTTCTCGACTTGGTGGTGGAATTGGGACAAGAGGACCTGGTGAGACGAAACTAGAAACAGACCAGCGTCATATTCGCAGACGGATTACAGAAATTAAGCGTGCGTTAGAACAAGTAGCTAAACAACGAGATCAGTATCGTCAGCGCCGCAAGAAAAATTCAGCCTTCCAAATGGCGATTGTCGGCTATACGAATGCAGGTAAATCAACCATTTTCAACCGATTAAGTGAAACAGGTTCATTGGAAGAAGATAAACTTTTTGCAACATTAGATCCTTTAACACGCCAAATCACGCTGCCAAGTGGTTTTGAACTCTTAATATCTGATACTGTTGGATTTATTCAAGATCTACCTACGACATTAATTGCAGCATTTCGTTCCACGCTCGAAGAAGTTGTAGAAGCAGATTTTATTTTGCATGTCGTTGATGCTTCCAATGAGGAATCAGTTGAACAAGAAAAGACTGTTTTTAATATCCTTGATGAATTGGGTGCTGGTGATATACCGATGTTAACGGTTTATAACAAAGTGGATTTAGTCTCAGATGAGGTTATCCCATACTCGACCCCAAGCGTTAAAATGTCTGCGCTAGAATCATCTGACTATGATTATTTAAAACAAGCAATTGAACAGGCACTACTTAATAACTGGAAGCATTATCGTGTTTCTCTTTCAAGTAGTGAGGGGAAACTGCTGAATCAATTAAAACGAGAAACAATTGTCAAATACGAACAGTTCAATGAAGGCCAAGAACAATTTGAATTAGAAGGATATGTTCCAGAAGGTTCCCCAATCCATACAATATTAACAAAAAGGTGAGGAAATATGAACGAACAAGATTGGCAAACTATACATGAAGTTGAAACGAAATTAGAAGATCAATTTAAACAAATAGGACAATCTGTGACGCACAATCAGGCTAAAGTGCTCCAAGCCTTTCAAGAGCAACACATTGCTGATATTCATTTTAACCCAACAACAGGGTATGGATATGATGATTTGGGACGTGAGAAGCTTGAAGCGCTTTATGCCTCAGTATTTCAGACGGAAGATGCTTTAGTACGTCCTCAAATCGTATCGGGTACACACGCTATTTCGACGACGTTATTCGGCGTATTACGCCCAGGTGATGAATTATTAAGTATTACAGGAGCGCCTTATGACACATTACAAGGTGTTATTGGTGCAACGGGTGAAGCAGATGGTTCTTTAACGGATTTCGGGATTCATTATAAAGAAGTGGAACTGACCAAAAATGGGGAAGTAGACTTTGAATCGATTAGTCAATCTCTGAATGAGCGGACTAAAATGGTTATGATTCAACGCTCAAAAGGATACGCAGACAGGCCTTCGTTTATGATTGAAGGTATCAAAAAAATGATTGAATTTGTAAAATCAATTAACCCGAATGTCATTGTTTTTGTCGATAATTGCTACGGAGAATTTGTTGAAACTGCAGAACCAACAGAAGTAGGTGCAGATCTAATAGCTGGCTCATTAATTAAAAATCCTGGAGCGGGCATTGTGCGCACTGGAGGATACATAGCTGGACGACAATATTTAATTGAAAAATGTGCGAATCGTTTAACAGCACCTGGATTAGGTAAAGAAACAGGAGCATCATTAAATAGTTTGCAAGAAATGTTCCAAGGATTGTTTTTAGCTCCGCATACAGTTGGTGAAGCACTAAAAGGTTCTTACTTTACCGCAACATTATTATGTAAACTTGGGTTCACAACAAATCCTAATCAAGATGAACCACGTACTGATTTAATTCAATCCATTACGTTTCAGTCTAAAGATGATATGGTTGAATTTGCTCAAATTATTCAACAGCAATCGCCAGTTAATGCCTATGTAACACCACAACCAAGTGCTATGCCTGGATATGATCATGAAGTCATTATGGCAGCAGGGACGTTTATTCAAGGAGCTAGCTTGGAGTTAACAGCTGATGGACCAATCCGTGACCCTTATACGTTGTATGTTCAAGGTGGTTTAACATATGAACATGTTAAACTAGCTATTATTTCAGCTTTAAAACAACTTAACTATTTATAAGAGGTACGATTTTCGTACTTCTTCTTTTTTATGTTAACTTTCTTAACATGTGTTGACACATCTTATAACTTTGCATATAATATTATATATATTGGAGGTGTTGGTGATGGCTAATCAAGATCGTAAGGCTTTACCGTTATTCCCTATCAGCGTTGTAACAGATTTAACTGAGCTTAGCGCTCGTCAAGTTCGATATTACGAAGATAAGGGACTGGTCATGCCTGTTCGGTCAAAAGGAAATAGACGACTATTTTCCTTTTATGATGTCGATCGTTTACTCGAAATTAAAGAATTAATTGACCAAGGTGTCAATCTTGCCGGCATCAAACAAGTCTTGAAAGTTAAAACAGAACAACAAGAGCAAAATAACCAGAAGGAACCGGTTCCAGAAGAGACTGAGAAAATGTCAGAAAAAGACTTACACAAAATGTTACGTCGTGAGTTGATGGAGTCAGGTTATATGAATCAATCATCACTTGTTAAGGGAGAACTTTCGCGGTTCTACCATTAACTTAATAAATTTGAGGAGGCGTTTATTATGGCTAAATTTACAAAAGAAGAGATTTACAAACGCATAGAGGAGGAAAACGTTCGATTTATTCGTTTACAATTCACGGATTTATTAGGCACAATCAAGAACGTTGAAATTCCACTCAGTCAGCTAGATAAAGCACTTGATAATCAAATGATGTTCGACGGTTCTTCGATTGAAGGATTTGTACGTATTGAAGAATCAGATATGTTACTACATCCAGATTTAGATTCGTTCGTTGTCTTTCCATGGACATCAGAAAAAGGTAAAGTAGCACGTTTCATTTGTGATATTTATAATCCAGATGGCACACCATTTGAAGGTTGCCCACGTTATAACTTAAAGCGTAATTTAGAGCGCATGGAAAAACTCGGTTATACAGCCTTTAATATTGGTACAGAGCCAGAGTTCTTCTTATTCAAATTAGATGAACGTGGTGAGCCGACAATGGAACTTAACGATAAAGGTGGTTATTTTGACTTAGCTCCGACAGATTTAGGTGAAAACTGCCGTCGCGATATCGTATTAGAATTAGAAGAAATGGGCTTTGAAATTGAAGCTTCTCACCACGAAGTAGCACCAGGACAACACGAAATTGACTTCAAGTATTCTGATGCTATTAAACATTGTGACGATATCCAAACATTCAAGCTTGTAGTTAAAACGATCGCACGTAAACACGGCCTACATGCAACATTTATGCCTAAGCCGTTATTCGGCGTAAACGGTTCAGGCATGCACGCAAACATGTCACTATTTGCAGGCAAAGAAAACGCCTTTTATGATGAAAATGCGGATGAACAGTTAAGTGAAGTTGCACACCAGTTTACAGCAGGTATCATCAAACACGCGGTTAACTTTACAGCTGTGACAAACCCAACTGTTAACTCATATAAGCGTTTGGTTCCAGGTTACGAAGCGCCTTGCTATGTTGCTTGGTCTGGTCAAAACCGTAGCCCATTAGTTCGTGTTCCTTCATCTCGTGGTTTAAGCACCCGTATTGAAGTACGTAGTGTTGACCCAGCAGCTAATCCATACATGGCTATGTCTGTTATGTTAGCGGCAGGTTTAGATGGTGTTGAAAACAAACTTACAGCTCCAGATCCAGTTGACCGTAACATTTATGTAATGGATAAGGCAGAACGCGAAGCAAATGGTGTCCAAGATCTACCAGCAACGCTATATGATGCTTTACAATACTTAAAATCAGACAATGTGATTAAAGAAGCTCTTGGTGAGCACTTAACTGAGCACTTCTTAGAAGCAAAAGAAATCGAATGGGATATGTTCCGCACACAAGTTCACCCATGGGAGAGAGAACAATATTTAAGCACTTACTAATTTTCGAATTCCCTTGCCATGAAAATGGTTAAGGGGATTTTTGTTTTGTGGGAAGTTTTTGAGGGGGTGGTGGATTGAGGAGTATTCCCACAGATTTCCCACAAAAATCATTCGTTTAGGATTTTTTTCATATAATCATCATATTTCTGCATACCTTCCTGATTTATTCGGTCAGAAATATGAGCATAAACATCTGCTGTGATTTGGTAACTACCATGTCCTAATCGTTCTTGAATTTGTTTGTAGTCACTCCAGCCAGATTCCATTAAAATAACAACATGGGTATGACGCAAAGAGTGAATAGGTAACTTAGGTAGTCCAGCTCTTTTTAATATGCGTTCAAATGAATTAAATAGTGAGCTTTTAGGCATGTAGTTACCATCATCACGACATAAGACTAAATTGAGATCGTGATGATACAAGTCACCAAACGTCTTTTTATTTTCATTTTGCCATTTCAGATGGAACTTTAATTTATCGATTAAGGGATCTCTTAATGTGATAGTCCTGGTTGACCGATATGTTTTGGTATCGCCAAACAGCTCATCATTAGTGGACGCTTGAAAGTCTAAGGATTTGTTGATTCGAACTGTCTTCTCTTTGAAATTAATATCGGACCATTGAATAGCTGCAGCTTCACCTTTGCGCATACCTGTTTCAATCAAGAAGTAATAGAACATCCAATAAATATAGCCGTACTGACGAGCTTCTTTTAGGAAATTTGATATATCTGATGAATCAATAAATTTGATGGTTTGTTTCTTACTCTTACCCTTTATCGTAGCTCCTTCAGCAGGATTTCGATCAATAATATTTAGTTGCTTCGCCTTCTCTAAACCATTACGTAGTGTACCGTGGACAATCTCTACAGTTCGTTTTGCATACCCTTCATTATATAAATGGTTTAGGAATTTTTGATACATAGTTGGTTTAAGGTTCTTTATTTTTATATTTTGGAAATAAGGTATAATGTGTTTATTGATGTTAGTTTGATGTAGTTTATAAGTATTTTTACGAACGACATCCTTTTTGTATTCGACTAACCAATGTTGCATGTATTCTTTAAGCAACATGTTATGATTAGCCGTGTCAAAATTATTCAATAACTGCTCTTCTAATTGTTGAGCTTCTATTCTCGCATCTTTCTTACGTTTAAATCCTCTTTTAGATCGCTCCTTTCGTTGATCAGTTATAGGGTCATAATAGGTTAATCTAAATTCCCACAAGCCCTCTTTGTACTCATTTAGTGATATACCCATTCATCACACCTCCTAAAGATTTTGAGTAAATTTAACAGCTTTACCGATAATTTTAGCTGGATACTCTTCGTTAACAATGATTGGATCGTGATCCGAATTATCTGGAATCAATACTATATTATTTTTCTGTTTCTTTACCCGCTTTAGAGTTGCCTCCAAATCGCCATTTAATAAAACCGCTGCAATTTCACCACTTTCTACATCAGGTTGCTTTCTAATAATTACATTAGACCCTTCTGGTATCGTTGGGTGCATTGAATCTCCAACTGTTTCTAAACATATAAACTCACCTACAGGCAACGTATCTGGAAGTTCATAAGTATAACCTTTTATATTTTCCTCAGCATCTATTGGATCTCCACAAGATACTTTACCCAGAATAGGAATTGGCGTTATTTTAGTTATATTTTTAATATTTGATGTCTCTTTTGTTAAATCTTCATTCATTAGATCTTCTAAATTAACATTGAAAATTTTTGCTATATCAGATAAAACTCCTGACTTTGGTGTATAAGTTCCTTTTTCCCATTCGCTAATAGAAGAAGAGCTTTTTCTTCCTAAAAGTTTTGCTAGTTCATCTTGATCCATATCTTTCTTGTTTCTAAGGTACCTAAGATTTTTGCTGAATACATTACTCATTAATACTTCCTCCATGAATTTATTTTAACTGAATTATACAACTAATTTCATAAAATGTGAAGTGAGTTTATAAATTTATTTCAGATTATCTGAAAATATTACTTGACTTCAGAAAAACCGAAGTGTAAGATTGGAGTATAAATTGTTGAACGGAGGTGTTTTTTGGTGACAACTAAGACCAGAGAGAAGTTAAAAGTGTTACGAGTTAAAGCGGAAATGACGCAAGAACAGCTTGCGAGTAAGTCTGGCGTATCAGCTAGAAGTATCATTCTGTATGAAATGAACGTCAATAACTTACGAAAAGCACATTACTCAACTCTTGAAAAAATAGCCAACGCTTTAGGTGTTAAAGTTGATGATATTTTTTTAGGGTGAATTTCAGAAAAACCGAAAAAGAGGTGGTAATGAATGATTGAAGTTAATGTTGATCAAGACACTGTTGAGAAGTTGACAAAAGACGAAATACAGAAGCGGCTTAGTGAAGCCGACTTCGATTTGGTCTTATGGGATAAGCATGAGTTAACACGTCGAACTTGCATGAGTTGGTCTACAATTCAAAAGACCTTCTTTTATCATCCAGATTGTCCGAAAGTGAAGCTCGGCGGTAAATGGTACTTCAAAGCTGAGGAAATGAAAGATTTTCTTTTGAAGTGGGTTGAAGAACAAAAGGAGGATTGAACATGATTGTGTCATTTCTAAGCGAGGCAAAAGAGGTTGAAATTGAAGCAGAACGTAATCGTCTTGTTTTCTATATTACTGATCACAAATTAAATAAAGTAATGGTTGGTGTAGACAACGAAATTGCAGAAGAATTCATGAACAAACTTAATGAAGAGTACCAGAAGGCAATTGAAGCCAATGAGGGAGAGGAAGGTGAGCTGAATGGAAAAGGTAATCCGATCGACGGGTGTGACGGAACTAACGTGTGAAAATTGCGGGAATGAACTCCACATTAAAGAATCACGCGAAAACAACAATAGCACATTTTTCAAGACACGCTGCTTAAACGATGACTGTTATATCATCGGTAGCACATTCCGAATGGAAGGAGTGATGAAACATGCAGCCCAACTTCATCTACAAACGTAATGAAGGTAAGCGTCAAGCGTTTCAACAATTCAAGAATAACCAAGCTGAATTAGATCGGTTAAGAAAGGAAGGTCGATTATGAAGTACGCAATTGAAGGTGTTACGAGTGCTTTAGCATTAGCGTTACTGGTTTTGATTGTTAGTTATTTATAAGGAAATGAAAGGGCTATCCGTTTATTAAAGAAAAAACACCATAATTTATATAGCAATGAAGCGGAGGTATCAAAATGAGTAGCGCTAAAAAGCAAGAATTTGATTGGGCTATTGAAGTCGAAGAACGTTGTGTCAATGACTTACTCAAATTACTAAATCAGTACACTCGAAAAAAGCAATATGAACAAGCGCTTAGAGTTAATCAAGATATTGAACGTTCGTTGAAGCGGCTGCAAAAGCTAAAGGATGAATGGGAGTATGTTGATTATCTGGAAGGGATAGTCAAGCAAATGGAAAACGACGGGATCGAATCTGATGTAACTTATAGCACAAAAAAATAACCGCTCGGCAAAGCGGTTAAATCTGAAAGACTGGTATATTCCGATGTTCACATAACACGGAGTAACTATATTAAACCATGTGATGTTTAGAAAATCAAGTCGATGATTGGGTGTGTATTAAATGAAAGATTCAGAATTTCTGATTGAAGGTATGGAAGAAACAACTGAAAAGGTCAATGAGTTATTAGACAAAATGAGAGAAGCTAAAACGATTGCAGATGAAATAGCTTCTACTCAAATTGTCTTAAATGACAAAAGGCAAAAAGATGTCATGGAATATGTAGCTGAACTTAGAAAGGATTTTGTGAATCAAAAAGGGCATGAGCCTTATGGATATCATCTGGTAGCTGAAGCCGACTCTTTTCAAGTTCGTATATCTCTAAATCTTTAATAAATGTTTTGCGAGAAGTGAATATTTGAAGTTTGTTGTGCCCAATGTCAACTAGGTCTTCTTTAGGTAAATGGAAAAACAAAAAGCCTCTCGTTGATGTATACGGTGGAATATCAAACAAAGGTTGAAGCCACGAATCATTAATTAAATAAGTCTTTGATCTTTTAGATCCGTGGAATGTAAGTCCATTCTCAGTCTCTTTCTCTGGACTTACTGTAACTGTGTACTGTGATCCTGGAAGAGAATACGAATTGAAGTTCACCTTGTCATTCAGTACAAATTCAATGATCGATATAGGCTGTGCACTTTGATTAATAATCACAACATCAATAAGAACTCTATACTTGTCTTGCCAATAAACATCAGGTGTATCGGTGTCAATAAAATCAGGTTGAATTAAAGCAGACTTACTTCCAGGAAGTTGTCTAATTTCGATTGAAGCTCGGTTATTGTAAGCGTTGTTTAATGTGATTAAAAACGTGATCACAACGACGATAAAAGTACCGTTATTTATAATTTCAGTCAAATATATCACCTTCCTAATTTAAACATTCGACAGGAAGACTAAAATTCCTACAAAGGAGTGAGAATTTATATGAATGAATTAACAAAGATTTTCGACGGACAAGAATTGCGGATTATTGAAATGGATAATGAGCCGTGGTTTGTCCTCTATGACTTAGTTAACATTTTAGAACTGAGTAACAGCCGGATGGTTAAAAAAAGACTAGGGGATGACGTAAGTACAACTTACCCCATCTCAGATTCAATGGGTAGAACGCAACAAGCCACAATTGTAAACGAGGATGGATTGTATGACGTTATCCTCGATAGTCGTAAACCTGAAGCCAAGCAATTTAGAAAATGGGTAACTTCTGAGGTCATCCCATCTATTAGAAAACATGGAACTTATATGACTCCAGAAACGATAGAACAAGCCCTAACGGATCCAGACACGATCATCAAGATAGCTACTGATCTAAAAGAGGAAAAATCAAAGCGTGCAAAAGCGGAAAGCCAAATTGAAGCAGACAAGCCTTATACGAACTTTGGGCGTATTGTGTCTAACTCTAATGCAACAGTGAGTATTGGTGCGTTTGCGAAAATGTTGTACGACGAGCATGGCATTGTCATTGGTCGCAATCGTTTATTCAGCTGGTTACGCGATAATGGCTATTTAATCAAGAGTGGGCGTGAGAAGAACGTGCCGAAGCAAAAGTATATTGAACAAGGTCTGTTTGATACAAAAGTGACAGTGATTAGCAAGACAGACCAAGACATAGAAAAAGCGACGGCACTTATAACTGGGAAAGGTCAAGTGCGCATCGCTCAGGAATTATTAGAAACCTATGAATCTTTTAAATGATTCATCACGATAGATCGTGATCAAACCAAGCTCAACAATTTTATTGTACACCAATGAGCAACGTTTGTCACGTCTATCTCTATTAAAAAGGAGGTGCAGATGATGAAAGGCTTCATCAAAGATTATCGACAAGAATTAGACAGTCTCATATGGTCCATGCCGCCTATGTACCATCGTGTATGGCAGTACCTTAAATATATGGTGAACCACGAAGAGAGAAAAGTTCCCTTTAAAGACGGTAGCGTTATAACGGTTAAACCAGGGCAACATTTAACATCCACCCGTAACATCGCTAAGGGTGTCGGTTTTTACGAAGGTGTCACGTGGAAAGAACCGAACCTAAAACCGTCCAATCGATTCTTAAATGGTTAGAGAAACAATCAATGATAACAGTAGAGCATGGCAAAGGTAACAGACAATATACACTTATAACGTTGTTAAATTGGGAAACATATCAATCCCAATCTGTTTCAAGTAACACAAAAGAAACAGAGCGTAACCCAGATGAGAAACAGGTTGCGGATATAAACAAGAATGAGAAGAATGTAAAGAATGAGGAAGAACTATCTAATAATAATAACGCGCGTGATCGAGAAGCGTTTTCCGAAATCATTGAATTCTACAAGACGAACTGCCAGCAAGGCATAAGCGAATCACCTTACAACTACGAAATCATTAGCCAACTATTTGACGAATGGGGCTACGATCTCCTAATGGCATCTATGCAAGTGGCTGCACAAAAAGAAGCGAAGGGTACGCGCTTTATCGAGAGCGTTTTAGACAACTGGAAGAGCGCAGGTGTTCAGTCAATTGATGACGCTAGACGTTACCAACAGCAGTTCCGTGAAAATAAGCAAAAAACGAAGCAGTCACGATCGTCTCCTAAACAATCATCAGATGTTATACCGAAGTGGTTTGCTAAGCACAAAGAACAAAGACAACAAGAGCAACAAGAGTCGGCACAATCGAATGAAACGGAAGACCATACTAACGTGACGGAATTAGAAGCGTTCTTTCATGGCACACGATAGATTAATAGAAAGGGTGAGCATATGACACGGCACAAAGGCGAATTCAGAACAGACGTTAAAGGCACCTATCACACATTGGATCCTGAAGAAGATTGGGTGATTATCCTCGAAGACAAAGAATTCGCGTTCAGAAAGCGAGATCTGACATACATCGAACAGCAGTACAACGACGGACACGAACCTGAAGTAATTGCTAAGGAATTAAAACGAGACGAATGGGAAGTACTATTTGTCCTTTGCCACTTGGCTATTAAAGGACGTAATATTCGTGTATTTGCGGAACGAAAGAGGGTTATGAGCGCATGATTGCATTTACGATACATGGACAACCTGTTGCGCAAGGACGAGCAAGAGCCACCACATTTAAAGGTCAAGCGCGCATGTACGATCCAGCTAAATCAAAACACTACAAACATTACGTGCAATTGAGTGCTGCACAACATAAACCTAGCAATCTATTAAAAGGGCCTATTGATTTAACGGTTAGGGTTTATCGACCCATTCCGAAATCTATGCCGAAATACAAACGCAAGCTGATTGATGATGGCCAACTTAGACCAACAACTAAACCAGACGTTGATAATTACCTGAAAGCAATTAAGGACGCACTTAACGGCATTATATGGCACGACGATAGCCAAGTCGTTAACGTTCATATTGAAAAATACTACGACGATCAACCACGTGTTGAAGTCGAAATTCGAGAATGGGAGGCAGACACATGCACTTAACTATGATGCAGAAAGCGGTCTTAACCTACATTGAACGGTTCCAAGATAAGCACGGCTTTGCACCAACCCAACGTGAAATCACATCAGGTATTAACCTCAAATCCGCTTCAACAGTTAATAGCCATTTAAACAACTTGGAAGAAAAGGGATTTATTAA
This sequence comes from Alkalibacillus salilacus, assembly GCF_030812915.1. Taxonomy (GTDB): domain Bacteria; phylum Bacillota; class Bacilli; order Bacillales; family Alkalibacillaceae; genus Alkalibacillus; species Alkalibacillus salilacus. The sequence goes on along the minus strand of NZ_JAUSTQ010000003.1, from coordinate 95,504 downwards.
GCGTAAAGAATTCAGCCCCAGAGCATTAACCATCTTAGTTAGGAGTGATGAAGCGGATGAGAGAACCATCAACGTTAACACGTGAGGATATGATTGAAGAACTCGTCTCTTATGGTCATGATGCTTCTATTTTAGAGCATTTAAGTTATAACAGATTAGCAAGCAAATTAAGTGTTGAACGCGCAAAAGATATTCGAGAACATCCTTGGTTCTAGTAGGTGAAGCGGATGGACAGGCAAAAGCAAATAGAAGGTGTTAAACAAGCATTGATCGAGTGCTATCTACATCACGAATCCAAGCAAAAAGTTAGCTACCATCACGAAGTACGCACAAAAGAAGTTAAGCGGTTATACGACAGCATGTTTTCTGATTTTCAAACAAAACTTGACCAAGTTAGGCGGTGGCAAGATGAGCTCGGAAGTTAAAACTTATCGATTGTCGGATGACGAATTAGCAAAGCTGCATAGAACGAACCCACCCAAGAACAAACCCTTTCATGTCAAAGACTGGCGCTGGCATAAGCCAAAAGACGAAAAATCTCAAACCCACAAATCAAACTAATACCCGCTTCATGCGGAAAGATTGAGCATAAAGGTGGCGGTAACATGGCGAAATCAACGAATAAGCGATATGTGAAAGAAGATAAGAACCGAAACCAGGACGGAGAACTCCTAACGACCGTCAACGTGTATAAGAGTAAACCTAAAGATTTTGACTATATTGTGTTTGTTTAAAGGTAGGTGTGTTTAATGGAGAAGATATTACTTCGGTGTGCTGTATGCAATCGAAAGTTAAAAGATAACGAATCTATTGATCGTGGTGTTGGTCCAATCTGTCAAAAACACTTAGATCATAAAACGTTAACGATCGTAAAAGAATCAGTATTACTAGGTTTTCAGCCCGTTATGATTCACGAGGGAGCGATAGAGTTATCGATTCCGGAAAGTGAAGCGGAAAACATAAAGCAGTAAGGAGGAACCAATATGCCAAAAGAATACGCTGTTTATAAAGGTGAAGATTTATTGGTCATAGGTACGGATAAAGAATGTGCGGAAGAGCTTGGTGTGAAACCTGAATATATCCGTTGGCTAACAATGCCAACTGCTAAAAGACGTTTGGCCAAACGGAAAAACCCAGAAAAATGCACGGTCGGTGTTCTATTAGATGATGAGGACTAATCAATGAGAGGTGAAAACATGAACCAATGTGTTGAGTGTAAAAAACGTGCTGCAAGGTACTGGGGAAGTTATTTGTGTGAGACGTGCTTTAAGAAATTCTTGAGAGATAAAACGTAATTAGGAGGTTTATAGATGACTGTTTTTAAAATGAACGAAATTGATACGGTGGTTGCTAATTCAGAAGAAGAAGCTAAAGCGTTTTATAAAGACTTTGTAGACGTAAATGAAGAAGAATTACATGAAGACTTTGTCGGAGAAGTGTCGCTAGAAAAAAGAATGTATGTAGGTTTAGAGATGCTGACGGAAGAAGAAAAAACACAAGCTAGAGAGTGGATTAATTTTGAAGGTGAAATGTTAACACCTATGACATACAAAGAAGTTATGCAAAGAAAGAACCAAGAAGCGCCTTATATTATTTCATCAACAGATTGGTAAGACATATTAACGTACCTAAGACTGAATGAAGGTGAAAAACAGTGGAGAAACAGGTTGATCTATTTAGAGAGATTATAGTCGATAACTTCGCTGGTGGTGGCGGAGCTTCAACCGGAATAGAACTTGCTACGGGGTTATCCGTGGATGTCGCCATTAATCATGACCCTGCAGCTATCGCGATGCATAAAGCCAATCACCCAGATACTGAGCATTATTGCGAGTCGGTATGGGAAGTGGATCCACTAGAAGTTGCTCAAGGAAGAAAAGTTGGTCTTTGTTGGCTATCCCCAGATTGTAAGCATTTCAGCAAAGCTAAAGGTGGTAAACCAGTCAATAAAACGGTAAGAGGTCTTGCGTGGATAGCTGTTGAGTGGGCTATTAAAGTTCGCCCAAGAGTCATTATTTTAGAGAACGTAGAAGAGTTTAAAACATGGGGGCCTTTGAAAGATAACAAGCCTGATCCTGACAAGAAAGGACTCACATTCAAATCCTATGTAAAATCATTGAAAGCACTAGGATACAAAGTTGAAACAAAAGAGCTTCAAGCCTGTGACTATGGAGCACCAACAACTAGAAAACGGCTTTTTCTGATTGCTCGATGCGACGGAAGTCCAATTGAATGGCCAGAACCAACACACGGTGCCCCGTCAGATATTAATGTACAAATGGGACTTAAAGAGCCGTATCGAACAGCTAGTGAAATTATAGATTGGTCGTTACCAGCTCCAAGCATCTATGATCGTCAGAAGCCTCTAAGCCATAACACCATGTTGCGAATTAAGAGGGGCATTAAGAAATTTGTTTTAGAATCTGATCGTCCTTACATTTTTCAAGAGAAAGCCCATTTTCTACAACACTATTACACGCATCAAGGAACAGAGACTAGGGCGAGTGATATGAGGCAACCAGTTCCCACAATTCCTACAGCAAACAGATTTGGGTTAGTCAGTGCATTTTTAACTAAATATTACGGTCAAGGGATTGGCCAGAGTATTAATGAGCCATTGCACACCATTTCAACCAAGGACCGTTTCGGTTTGATTACTGTTAGAGGTGAGTCTTATCAAATAACCGATATCGGAATGAGAATGTTGCAACCACATGAATTATTTAAGGCTCAAGGATTTCCAAAAGAGTATCAAATTGATCGTGACTATAAAGGTAAGAAGTATCCTAAATCACAACAGGTGGCAAGAGTAGGCAATTCAGTACCACCACAGTTTGCTGAAAAGCTGGTAAGAGCAAATCTACCGGAAATGTGTGTGAAGCCTTATGAATATAAACAGGCAAAATAGATGCCAATAAGACTGAGAAAGCGAGTGAGGGAGTGAGTACGTTGGAAAATAAATCATTGGTGTTAATATGTCCACAATGCAAGAAGGAATACAAACAAAGTGATTTCTTTTATTTAGACCATGAATATAGCATGGAAAATTGGAAAATGTGTTTTCATTGTTGTCGCCACGTTTTAGGCCATGCAGGTTATGGAGAATGAGACCGACCAGGTTGTGCAATAGAAAGGAGCATATTATGAACGTATTTATTGTTCTTTATTATGACCATGAAAAGCAGGAAGTAGACGTATTAGATGTCTACACAAATGAAGAAAAAGCAAATAGACGAGTTGGTTATGAACGAGACTTGATTCCAGAAGCGGATTCTCACGATAACTGTTGGTACCAGGAAAGAGAAGTCATTACTGAAGCGGGGGAATGAATATGCCAATAAAATTTAGAGTCTATCTCATTCGATATGTCGATTTAGAAACCGGTAGCTTTTATGAAAAAGAAAAAGAAGAGCCATTCGTTAATACGCTTGAGAGCACACTATCTGACCGTTTCCAGATACTTCATAAACAATATTTAAAGACACGTTACTTGGTTTGAAAGGCGGTGATTGAATGACAGCTCGAGCGAAGTTAAGAGGACACGATATCGAATGTGTTGAAGGTCAGTGGATCTATTCAGACTTAAGCGAACCGACCGTTAATAACGAACGTGATTGTAACTATTGTGGACTAGAAAATACGCTTAAAGGACACGACGGTTGCTTAGGAACATTACCAGGTATTATGAACGCTTGCTGTGGACATGGTCAAACGAACGAGGCATATTTACAATTTTGGAATGGCGATTGTGTAAGAGGATATGACGCTATTAGTTTAATAGCTATTTTGAAGCAGGTGGAGGTTGATTGAATGAGTGAACAGTTAGAAGAATCTATCAAGAGAATCAATAACGTGATTGAACAAGGCGGGATGATGTATGGCGGAAAGCAGTTCTTAGATGATTTAAGCGTAATAACTGAACAAGCTAAATTAAGTGAACAAAATACAAAAGGGCTAGAGGATTGTCATGAGAATTTCAAAAATTTATATAAACGACATCGAAAGCTACGTAAAGTATTAGAGAAAATAGCTTCAACGAGAGGCAAAACGTTTACTGATGGTATTCACATAACTCAATTATCTGAAATTGCAGGTCAAGCTTTAGTGGAGGATAACAATGACTGAAAAACACAACGATTTAAACATATCAACATTTAACATCCAACAATGGGCTAAAGATCGTAACTTACACACAGCAGATCCCAGTAAGCAAATGCTGAAACTTATGGAAGAGGTCGGTGAATTATCGCAAGGATTAGCAAAAGATAATCAAGAGCAGATTGTTGATTCAATTGGCGATATTTACGTGGTCTTAACCATTCTATCTTTGCAGCTAGATTTAGATATTCAATTATGCGCTCGACAAGCTTATAACGAGATTAAGGACCGTAAAGGGCAAATGGTGAATGGTGTGTTTGTGAAGGAAAGTGATTTAACGTGAAGCAGAAAGGCGATAAATATAGACCAGTCGTTAAAGTTGCCAAAGTTAAAAAGGCCATACCAACTGTCGTTTATATCAGTGGCAGACGGTATGTGTACGATCCTAAAAATGAGGAGTGATTCATATGACTAAATCATCACCACATAGTGACGTGAAGACATATCAACTTAATGAAGCGGAACATGCCAAGATAAAGAAACAAACACCTGACTTCTACGTTAAGAAGCGGGAAGAGGGTTATAAGGATAAGGACATAGCTGAATTCATGGGTATTCCACAATCAAAGTTGAGCACATTGAAGAACGGCTGGGGCTTTGTTGGCCTGACGTTCGACGAAATCATAAAGCAGCATAATAAGATGAAACGCAAATCGAGTAATAAAAAACCTAGTCCTGAACCTGCTTCAGACGTTGAAGATAATGAGAGTGACATTGAAGAACCAATAGACGATCAAGAGGACGTTAATCAAGAATCAACGGGAACCGAACATTCATTCGAAACCCTTAAAAACGACCTCAAGCAGAAGATAGAGGCTAAAGATAACGAGATTGAGAGATTACAGGGTGAAGTTGACCGTTTAACGACCGATTTAAAACAGACTCAAAAAACACTTAACGGATGCAATGAACACGTCAAGTTCATGGAACACCAACAGGAAGAAGCGGAAAATGAGGACCAGTCAAATCAGGAAAACATTATAAATGACTTACGAGTACAGATCGATAAGCTCAAAACAGACATCAAAGAATTAGAGGCTGATAGAGAATGGTATCAACATGAAGCAGACAATGCGTATGAAAGATACAAGACACTATCTAAACAACAGAGACAAGCAGAGTCTAAAGCCTATCATGCTATTGAATTAATTAAGTTGATGTAGGGTGGTGAAGCGGTGTACACGAAAGAACAACAGCTGGGAAAACGTAAAAGTAGGAAACAAAAAGACAAAACACGCATCACAGCTAAAGTGAGAAAAGAAGTGAAACGTCGTTCAGGTGGAAGGTGCGAAAGATGCGGCATTACGAATCCTTGGATGTTTCAAATGGCTCATTTAGAACAAGCGAGCCACGTTGGACCAGGTGACGATCCAACTAATATTGTTCTGTTATGTGGGCCATCTGTTAACACGGGAACATGTCATGATTTCGCAGACTCTACTAAAGAAGGCCGAGAATGGCGCAAAAGGAAACGACAAGAGCTTATAGAGTTTTACCAGCATGAAGCGGGTAATAGTTAGGAGTGACATTATGCTAGATTACTTAGAACGCAATTTAACGAAAGCTCAACGTCGAGAAGTAGCGCAATATATGGCTCAATACAATCACTTAGATGCCATTATTAAAGCAAAACAATTAGAAGCTATGCCAAGTAAAACAAGCACGATTAAAGACGAGCCAGTACAAGAATCAAGCAGTGATCAAACCGAAGCTGATGTTTACTTAAAAAAGTCATTTGAGATTGATGAATTAATCAAAACCAAACAAAAACTTGATATTGTTTATAATCGCGTTAAACCACTTCATAAACTAATATGGGATGAGCATTTCATTAATGGCGAGGCAGACTTCAAAGTCTATTATGATTACGATAACGACTTCACCAAAACAACTTACTATGAAGAGAAGAAGGAATTAATGAACATTGTGGCTGAATGTTTGAATATCTGAACAAATTAGCACCAAAATCAAACCAAAATCAAACCACATAACGCTTAAAACCCTGTTATTATGATAGTGTAGCCAATAAACTAAAATATACAAATCGTAAAATCTAGTCTGGCTACGACGTCTTTTGTTTCGTTATTCTCCTACTTTTAAGGCATCACTCATTTTGGGTGGTGTCTTTAAATTGTTTGCAGGAAAATATCTCCTTTTGTCGAATTAACTTGGTAAAAGGAGGATTTTAATGATTGAAGCAAAAAAAGTAGATAGCACAAGTATTTCCAATGTAAAGTTAGATATTAATTATTCTGATAATATCTCTGTACTATCTTTTTCAATGTTATTATTGAGATTGCATTTAGGTTATAGGAAATTATCTTCTATTAGAAATAGAAGAAGACCTTCTGAGGATTTAAAGATTAGATCAATTAGCAAAGGTTCAATCATCATAGACATGCTTGGTGACTTTGTAACTATAGTTGAGTTTTTTGAGCTAATAGCAGATAATCCCAAAGGTGAATGGAAACCTCATCCCTATCCCTTTATTTTGGCTAGATCATCTGATAAAAACAGGAAATCTTACGCTGGGAGAAGGAACACTAGAAAAAAAGCTATTGAAAAAGAAATTAATGATGTTGAGAAAATTGCAAATAGAAAAGATGTTGAAGAAGTGAAATTGCATGTTGAATACGAAGACGGATATAAAAAGTCTATAGAAGTGAAAAAGAAAGAAGATAAATAAAATTAAAGGCATCACTCATTTGAGTGGTGTCTTTAATTTGTTTGCAGGAAAATATCTCCTTTTGTCGAATAAGTATTTTAAAAAGGGGGATGATTTTGATGTATGATATTCACATAAAAAGGATACAGGAAATGCAGGCTAACATGGATAGAATGCTTGCTCCATATAAAAATATACAGAAAACAATTGCAAGGCAAGAGGAAATTAAGAATAGAATGATTAAATCAACACAACCTCCAGTTTTGAATCAGATAAAACAGATCCAAAATAAAATTGACTCAATTAATGCTATTAAGAACCGAGGCTTGGAATTAAGTAAATACATTGAATCGTATAATCAAACAAAAACACTATTAAATAATCTTAGTGATTCAGAAGACAAAACTAGTACAGTTGAGTTGCGTGAACTAAAGAATGAGTTTAGAACAATGCCAGATATTGAATCATCCATCGAATCTCTTAATGATACTCAAAGGGAAGAAGTTAGAAAAATATTTTATGAAGTAGTAAGTGAAGCGTCTAAAGGTGAAGAGGCAAGTGATGATCGCCTTGGTAAATTAAGCAAATCAGTTACACTCTTCGTCACAGTGCCTGAAATACCAGAAGCTATTGAAAAATACTCGTCAATTTTAATAGTATTATACAAATTTTTTACATAATATTCTTGCAATGGGGTGAAGGGATGTATTTCTTAGAAGATATTGTGGAATTAGGGTTTACTAAGGAAGAGATTAGCTTTATTGAATCTCTATTTATCAGCAAGCTTGAATTAGAAGATTGGGAGTCAATGGAATTCCTTGAAGATGAAGAACCTGATAACGAACAGATTGTTATATTACCAACTGGTAGAATAATATATTTTCCAGATGGTTTAATGCGAAAGGAATTATGGGCTCAAATAGATTAATAATTCTTTATAAGAAATTATTAAGTGGGGTCTTTCAATTTATTGCAGGAAAATATCCCCTTTTGTCGAAATGGTTTGATGAAAGGAGAGAGAAATTTGCAAAAATACAATTTAGATGATGTGAAGAGAATTTTTACTGAGGATCACGATGAAGATCAAAGCTTAAAAAATTACTTGGATGACCTATTAGCCTTAGATTATATTGAAGATGAAAGGGCTATAGGCATAACTAAAAAAATAACTAATCAAGTCCCTGCTAATTTAAATGATTTAAGTCCTAGTCAAGTGTATGTTTTTAGAGACTATGTAATGAAACCGTATTATGTAGAAAGCTGCAAGTTCTGTTCTATGCCAATACCATGGACAGAAATGATATCAGCTTTAGAAGATGGTTATTGTGCTCATTGTAGACATATATTAGAAAAAGACGAATAATTAAAGGCACCTCACAATGAGGTGTCTTTAAATTGTTCGCAGGAAAATATCTTCTTTTGTCGAAATGGTTCGATGAAGGAGGGTTCTAAATGTATATCTTCTTAATAGTGCTGACAACTAGTTTGCTGATATTTAGTTTATGTCTAGCTATCTATGGGATAATACTTATGGAAATTACTCTAGTGATTTCATCCTTATCAGTAATAGCAGCAACTATATCTGGTTTAGTAGCCACTATTCTATTAAAACAGCACAAAGATAAGGAAAGACCTTATATATCAATCGAACCTAATTATGATAGATATGGGTTTATACAAATAGAAGTTAGAAATGATGGTACTGAAACAGCAATCATTAAAAGTGTTGAATCAAGTGTTGAGCTGAACCTACTGCATGGACAAAGTTTATTTATAGAATTACAAAGTGTTGTAATACCATCTCAGCATTCAATTAAATATCCTTTACTGCCAATAGCTGAGTATAGTGATAAAAGTGCTGAATACAATTCACATGGAACAATACATTATACAAATATAGGGAATAAAAAATACAAAAACCCTTTCATTTTTAATATCGAAGGACAGGATGGATCTTTTTGGCATGATGAAGAATCTATTAAAACTCATTTTGAACTTCAGAAAATTCCCAAAGAAATAAAAAAGGTTGGAAAGAAACTAGAACGAATAAAAGAAGACTAACTCTTATATGGAAATTTGATGCAGGAAAATATCTCCTTTTGTCGAAATGGTTCGATAAAGGGAGGTGTTTAGATTGGGACGTTTTACAAGAATGATTGTAGACGGTTCGGTTATAGAAGGAACAGGCGAAGTAACTAAAGAAGATAAAACGCTATACATTAATAGCGATAGTGGTGAAATAACTGGATGGTTCATAAGTTCACTTCGCAATGAAACTGTTCTCGGTAGTCTGAATTTTATAGATGAACCAAACGAAAATGATTATTCATTTGAAGGTGAATTTTATATCAGAAGCGTCAAAGGTCCAGAAATAGTCATTGAAGAAAAATAAGACTGCTTTATACATAACGTTTAAAAAGGAAGAATATGTTACAATGACGGAAACGTTATGTAATAGGGGAGAACGGAACATGTCCGAGAAGAATAAGCTTGAACAAATAGGCGATTCGATGCAAAACGCGGGTAAGGAAATGCAAGGGGCAGGCAATAACATGATGGGATGTGGTTGCTTACTAACCATTCTCATCACCATTCCAATTTTATTACTACTATTCTTATAACACTAGGCACTCTGCTAAAGCAGGGTGTCTTTTTATATAGGGGAAATGATTATGGAGCGTATTGGACAAAAAATATACGACAGTTCAAGTTGGCGAAAGTTAAGACAGGCTTATATGGCTAGTCAACATGGGTTGTGTGAGCGGTGTGGTTATCCAGGTGATGTTGTTCACCACATCGAACCAATCACTGCTGACAACGTTAATGATCCGTTCGTTACGTTTGGGTGGGATAACCTTGAGCTACTGTGTCATGCATGTCATAACCAAGAACATAACAAGATTCATTTACCTGTTCGTGATGGATTTTCATTCGATAAGTTTGGAAATCTGATTGAAACGAGAGAGTTTTAGTGAACTCCCCCCTGAAAATTTGGGAATGGGGGAGGCTCTAACAAGCGAGCGCATACCATCAACGAACACACAGGTCATTTTTCCATAAGGGGGGGGGTGAACAATAAAATGGCTAAATTATCACAAAAGAAGCAAGATGAGTTAATTGCTGAAGAAATAGACAAAATTCATGAGAACTTGGAAGAAATATCGGAAGAAAAGAAGAAAATTGCGAAACCGTTAATCGAACGAATTGCTTTCATGACGATCACGCTTCAAATACTAGAAGATAATATTAAAACCAAAGGACCGACTTATAAGCTTGAGCAAGGGAATCAGAAAATGTTTGTGGAGAACCCAGCTCAAAAAAGTTACAACACGATGATTAACCGTTATACAGCAGCCTATAATAAATTATTTGATTTGCTCCCCGATGAACCGCCAAAGGATCCAGACGATGGTTTTGATGACTTCGTAGATGGAAAGTGATCATATGAATCCGATTAAAGCCTATTATGAGAAGATACAAAATGGTGAAGTTACTGTTAGCAAAAAGGTTGAGCGTGTTTATCGGAAGCTAGTTCAAGATATAGACGATCCAGATTCGATTTATGAGTATGATGAAGCAAAAGCGAATCACGCAATTAACTTTTCAGAAAAGTTTTGTAAGCACTCAAAAGGTGAAATGGGTGGTAAACCTTTTATATTAGAGTTATGGCAACAAGCAATGACCGCAGCGATATTTGGTTTTGTTCATCGCATAGATGGCACACGAAAATATCGTGAATTTATATTGATTGTCGCACGTAAAAATGGAAAATCGGCATGGAGTAGCGCAATCGCTCTCTATCTATTAATGGCAGATGGTGAGCCAGGTCCAGAAATTATAAGTGCTGCAACGAAAAAAGACCAAAGTAAAATCATTTGGTTGGAATCGAAAAAGATGGTTAAAAAATCACCATCCTTAAAAAAGCGTGTACGATCATTAGTATCGGAATTATTAACCGATTATAACGATGGTAGTTATCGTCCTCTTTCAAGCGATAGCAATACATTAGATGGTTTGAACTTACATGGTAGTTTTATAGACGAGCTACACGCAATTAAAGATAAGAATTTATATGACGTTATTGTTGACGGTATGTCAGCCAGACGACAACCTATTTCGATTATTACATCAACCGCTGGTTCATTGCGTGAAGGTATATTCGATATTAAATACGATGAAGCTGAACGGATCATTAATGGTTACGATGATCCAAACGGTTATCATGATGATCATGTGCTACCGATTGTTTATGAATTGGACAAACGTAATGAGTGGACTGATCCAGAGAAATGGCCCAAAGCCAATCCTGGTCTTGGCACGATTAAGAAAGTCGATGAATTAGAACGAAAAGTGAATAAAGCAAAAGCAAATCCTTTGTTGGTGAAGAATTTACTGACAAAGGATTTTAATATTCGCGAAACGTCTGACGAGGCTTGGTTACCGTTTGAAGATATCGATAACAAAGCAACGTATGACTTAAATGAGTTGCAGCCGAAATATGGCATTGGTGGTGTTGACTTATCAAGTTCCGTTGACTTAACTGCAGCATGCGTTTTATTCCAAGTACCTGGTGACGATACGCTTTATTACAAGCACATGTATTGGTTGCCTGAAGCGTTGCTCGAAAAACGTGTTAATCAAGATAATGTACCTTACGACGTTTGGGAAAAACAAGGTTATTTGCGCACAACGCCAGGCAATAAAGTTCACTATAAATTTGTGACCGATTGGTTCTTAGAATTACAAGAAGAATACGATTTATATCTACCATTCATCGGTTACGATAGTTGGTCAGCAACGTATTTTGTTGAAGAAATGCAGGGTTACTTTGGTGAAGATGCCATGATTCCTGTTATTCAAGGTAAAAAGACGTTGAGTGGTCCCATGAAAAACTTGGGCGCTGACTTACAAGCAAAGCGTGTTAATTATGACAACAATCAAATCACGAAATGGAATTTATCAAACGTGTCTGTGGATATTGATAAAAACGATAATATCCAACCAGCTAAAGGTAATCAGCAAACTAAGCGAATTGATGGTGTGGCAGCCATGCTTAACGCTTACGTGATTTATCAAGACAAATATCAAGATTATCAAAACATGATTTGAGGTGGTTATAAATGAGTGGTTTTATAGCTAAACAACCTAATGGGTTATATTGTCGTTTTAGTACAGCAGTCGATTGTCCTACACACATCAACATGACAAAAGAAGATTATTTAAACAATGTAACTGGAACTGTGTCAAGTAGAGAAGAAGGGGGAGAGGTGCTTAAAAATTATCTGTTCCCCTTTGAAGAAATTGTAGAAAGATTCGTTCCAAACAACATGACCGAAAGTGCATTTGAAGAAGTAATACAAAAAGTAAATGATAGTGAACAAACAGAATATGAAGTAATTTGATTAGTTTCTGACACACAAGAAAAAAGGGGGGTGATGATCATCGGGTTATTTGATTGGATGTTTGGAAAGAAGGTCGACCAACAACCACAAGGAAACACATCGATGAAAATGATTACGGATGGTGGCGGTGGTTTTTATAAATGGAATGGCAAGATGTATCAATCTGATCTCATTCGAGCCGCTATTCGACCGAAAGCTAGGGCCATCGGCAAGTTGGTCGCTAAACATATTCGAGAAAATGAGCGTGAATTTGAAACCAATCCAAGTCGATCACTCAAATTCATGTTAGAAGAACCGAATCCGCTTATGTCTGGACAGATGTTGCAAGAGAAGTTAGCCACACAATTAGAGCTAAACAACAACGCATTCGCACTGATCAAACGTGATGATTTTGGTTTAGCAAAAGAAGTTTACCCGATTCCTGCGATGCAAGTGGATATGTTAGAAGGACGCGAAGATATTTATCTTCGTTTTTATTTTGAGAATGGTCAACGCATGACGGTTCCGTATTCTGATGTCATTCATTTGCGTCAAGATTTTAACGAACATCAGTTGTTTGGCGATCGGCCAGAAGCAGCAATTAATCAATTAATGGAAGTCGTCAATACGATTGACCAGGGCATTATGAAAGCTATTAAACAAAGTGCAGTCATTCGTTGGATTATGATGTTTAAGTCCAAATTGCGACCAGAAGATGTGGACGATCAGCTCGAAAGATTTACACAAAACTATTTGGATATTGAAAAAAATGGTGGCGGGGCTGTTCCAACGGATCCAAGTTATGATTTGGAACAGGTTAAACCACAAAATTACGTGCCTGAAGATAAACAAAATAATAATGCAACCAAACGCATAATGCACTTTTTCAACACAAACGAGGATATCATCACGAGCGATTACGATGAAGATCAATGGAATGCTTATTATGAATCGGTTATTCAACCTATTGCGATGCAACTCGCTGATGAATTTACGCGGAAAATATTCACGCGTACTGAGCGATCGCATGGCAACCGCATTATATTTGAATCGAGCGCCCTTCAATACGCTTCGATGCGTACAAAAATGAGCTTATTACAGATGGTGGATAGAGGTGCTATGACACCAAATGAATGGCGCCGAATTTTAAATTTAGGACCAGTGGAAAATGGCGATAAACCTATTCGCCGATTAGATACACAAGAGGTTAATGAAAGTGAAATAGGTGCAGGAGGTGAGAATGATGACGGAACAGAATCCAACGAACAAGCTAACACGTAAAGATCGTGAATTTCGTCATTTTGCTGAATTTCAAATTCGAGTTTTAGAAGGTGAATCGGATGAGGATGAACAGTTATATGTTGAGGGTTATGCTGCAACATTTGATGAACCAACTGTCTTAATGACGATTGGTGACACGGAATTTAAAGAGCAAATCGATGATAAAGCCTTTGAAGAAGCGGATATGAGTGATGTGATTTTTAACTATAATCATTCAGGGAAAGTGATGGCGCGCACGCGTAACAAAACATTGCAATTATCCGTTGATGATAAAGGGCTTTATGTTCGAGCGCGACTGGATGGTACTTCAGAAGGTCGCAATTTGTATGAAGAAATCCAAGGTGGCTATATTGATCGCATGAGTTTTGCGTTTACCGTAGCTGAAGCAAGTTTTGATCGTGATAATCACACGCGCACAATCCGTAAAGTGAAGAAGTTATATGATGTAAGCGCGGTGGACATTCCCGCGTATGATACGACATCTCTATCTGCTAGAAGCTATTTCGAGGCGGAGGCTGAGAAAGAGAAAAAGGCGCTGGATAGTGCTGAAAAGCGGAAAGAGTTGAAGAAGGATATCCTAAAAGAATTAGCAAAACAATAATTTTGGAGGTTTTACAATGGAAAAGAAGAAACAGTTATCGCTGAATTTACAGTATTTTAATGGTGAGCAAAAAAGTCGTTTAAAGGAAATCGAGGAACGTCAGTTAGAACTATCAGATGAACTTGATAAAGATGATGCTGATGTGGATGCGATTGAAAAAGAACTACGTGAATTGAAAGAGGAAAAAGAAGAATACGAAAAACGCCAACGCATCAAAGACGAATTGAAAGATATCAAGGAAGGCAAACAAGAGAAACGCACAGTGGAAACGTTCAATTTATCTGTGGATGACTTTGAAGAAGATGAAGAAGATGAATCGGATGTATATGAACGTCACGGAAAAGCCTTACTCGAAAAACGTGCTGTGACTGTATCGTCTGGTAATCTTGTAACACCAGATCACGATAAACCATCGATTAATGATAGCTTCAATCAAGTATCGACATTAATTGATCGTGTGCAGTCAACACCATTAGATGGCGGCGAATCGTATCAAGTGCCGTTCGAAATTCAACACGGTGAAGGTAACTATACAGCTGAAGGTGATCCGTACTTCGATGTAACACATGAATTTGGTTATGCAGATATCAACAAAGCGAAAGTGACTGCTTATTCAGAAGTTACAGAAGAAGTAGAAAAACTACCACGCGCCGATTATGCTCAACGTGTTCTAAATGGTGTTCGTAAAGCTGTTCGTAAGAAAGCCACAAAAGAGATCTTGGTTGGACAAGGTGGAACAAATGAATTTGCAGGTATCTTCTCGACTGCTGCGGATGCGATTAACCCTGCAACTGACATCGAAGTTGAGGATGTTGACGAAACAACGCTTGATAACATCATTTACTCTTATGGTGGCGATGAGGACGTAGAAGATGAAGCAGTTCTTATCCTATCTAAAGATGATGTGCGTAAGTTTGCAATGTTACGAGATGTGAATGAAAGAAAAGTTTATGAAGTGGTTAATAACGGTAACACAGGCACAATTAACGGTGTTCAATATGTTATCAATAGTGCTGCAACAGGTACAGAAACAGCAGCAGATGGTGATTTTGTTATGGCTTATGGTCCACTATCAAACTATGAAATGGCTGTATTCTCTCAATTAGATGTTAAGCGTTCTGATGACTTCAAGTTCAAAGAAGGTATGATTGCACACCGTGCTTCTGTTATGGCTGGTGGTAACGTTGTTGCTCATAACGGTTTCTTGCGTGTTAAGAAAGTAGTTCCAGCATAAAGGAGGCTTAACTGATGAAAGTCTTAAAACGATTTAAGGATAAGCACACAGGTGAACGTTTTGGACCAGGCGACACAGTTGATTGGAACGACAAAGATCGTGTTCAATCAGCTGTCAATCGTGGTTTATTAGAGGATGATACTGGTTTTCTAGAAGCTAAAAGCAAGCAACCACCGAATGAACCAAAACATGTCGGTGGTGGTTATTATGAGTTGCCGAATGGTGACCGAGTTCGCGGAAAAGAAAAAGCTGAAAAGGCGCTTAAAGAAATGCGTGGTGATTAAATGTTAGTTGACGATGTAAAACATCAAATACGTGTTGCAAGTAGTCACGCTCCAATTACTCAAGAAGTACAGGATTTGATTGATTCAGCACGTCAAGATTTAATTACAGCAGGCGTTACGTCTGATATGGCACAAGCTGATGACGATAACATAGATCCGTTAATTAAACGAGCCATTGTGACGTACTGTAAAGCCCACTTCGGGATCGACAACCCACAAGGTGAAAGGTTTGAAAAAGCATATAACAGTCTTAAACATCACTTAAGTTTAGTCGGTGATTACAATGGCTAACTGGGGTGATGTTTTATATTTAATTCCAATGACAACAGGCACAGATGACGCGGGTTTTCCCACTGAACAAAGAGGGGAATCGCGTCTTATTTATGCTAATCGTATGTCAGTGCGCTCAAATGAATTCCACATGGCTAAACAACACGGCGTGGAACTGCAACACATGTTTGAAGTGCGATCGATTGAGTATGATTTTGAAACGTTAGTCAGATACAACGATAAAGAATATGATGTCGAGCGCACGTATGAAAAAGGTGAGTTTATAGAGCTTGTTTTGAAGAAGCAAGGTGATCAATATGAAGCTTGACTTTAGAGGTTTAGATGAATTGATCCAAGAATATGATCGGATGGCACAAACGATTGATTCTAAAGCCAAAGATGAAGCGTTACGTGAAGGTGGCGACATTCTATTAGAAGCAATGCAAGAGGAAGTATATGCACACGAGTTAACTGAACGATCAGGTGAAGCTAGGGAATCATTAACACGCACTGAACCTGAAAATTGTGTTGTTTTTGTTGGTACAGAAGGTGGTAAAAAACAACCTGGTTTCTACCTATACATGCATGAACATGGTTATTTCAACGTCATAGCCGATCGTTTTATAGAACCAAAACCATTTGCCAGCATTGCTTACGAAAAGTCAGTCGATAAAATCTTAGATGCTTATGTGAAGGTGCTTCGAAGGGAGTTGAGGATGTGAATGTTCGGATTAGGAGTTTACTAGAACCGATTGGGTTGCCTGTTGCCTTTATAACGTCAGGTGACGTAAGTGATGCGTACATTATCTTCAACTACTGGAGCACACCACTTCAAAACGCTGACAATGTGATGATGAGTAAAAACATCACGGTGCAAGTTGACCTTTTCACAAAAGGAAACTTCATCAACTATGCCGATCAAATTCACCAACACATGACGGGTGATGGCTTTATGTTTATTACAGAAAATCATGGTTTTGATGAGGACTTAAATAAATTCCGCAAAACATTGCGGTACAGTATAACAAAAAATGAGGAGTGATCTTAATGCCGACATACGGATTAAAAGATTTACACTATGCAGTGATTGAAAGTGAAGATGATTCATCAACAACGTACACAGAACCGAAAAAGATTGCACCTGCTATTAACGTGACGATTTCACGTTCGGTCAACCGTGCTAACTTACGTGGTGACAACCAAGTGTTATTTAGTGAATCAGCAAAAGGTCCTGCAACAGTTTCAATCAATACAACCGATTTACCAAAAGAGGTTGAAGCAGAGTTGTTAGGTAAAGAAGTAGCTGATAACGGTGTTTTGTTAGAAGGTGACGAAGACAAAGCGCCATATGTAGCAATCGGATTCAAAGCCGATGATGCACGTGGTGGCCATAAATTCGTGTGGGTTTACCGTATTAAGTTTGGCGTTGGTGAATCAACGTTCGAAACAAAACAAGAAACGCCAACATTCCAAACACCAACCATTGAAGGTGAAAGCATTGCACGTTTAGACAACGGAAAACGTGAAGCGGTGCTGTGGGATGGCGATGAAAATGTCACAGACGAAACAATCTTTGATGAATGGTTCAATGAAGTCATTGATGAAAGCTGGGCACCAGCAGCTTAGGAGGTAACGTATGCAAATCGAACTTGTAATAGATGGTAACAAACAAACATTCAGCGCACCTTATGTACCGATGTTAGCCAAGCGCAAATTCTTAGAGGTACAAGCAAATGCTGAGGAACGAGAACAAGATCCATCTGCCAAAGACTTATTAGCTGAAGATGATGAGATTATGTCGATTTTGACTGATATTATTTTCGATAAACAATTCACCATCGATCAGCTTTATGAGGGTGCAAGTCGTGAATACGTTGACCGTAAACTGTTAGAAGCAATTTATGGCATTAAGCAGGATGATGAGGGAAACGAGGAGGGGAAGTAACAGCACAGGAGGCTTACACTTCCCTCCAACATTTTTATAAAAGCATGATGTTCCCTCAAAATCCACAAGCACAGAAGTGGACATTGACTGAAATTGATCAGTTAGATGTCCACTTTTTTTATAGTATTGCGACTTTAGACCAAGAAAAACCGAAAGTGCAAAAGTACATTAACGATGTTTTCTAAGAAGGCAGGTGAGATAGATGGCAAGCAAAGACGTTGGTAATTTGCGCACCCGATTGTCGTGGGAAGATGATGGTGCTTCACGTTCGATAAAAGATTTTAGTCGCGATTTGCGTGGTTTGAAATCGGAAATGAGTGAAGTCCGATCGCGTGGTGAGAAGTACGCATCAAGCCTTAAAGGGTTACGTCAGCAACAAGACATTCTTAATCGAAAACATAAAACACAAGAAGAACATTTAAAAACGCTCAAGAAACGATATGACGAAACAAGAAAAACAAAAGGTGAAAACGCGGCACGAACAAAGTATTTAGCCGAAGAATACAACAAAGCGCGCGCTTCAATGAATCGAACCGAACAACAGTTAGAAGATTTAACCAAGTCAATTGAGAATCAAACGAATCCAATGAAACGATTAGGTAATAACTTAGATGCAACAGGACAAAAGTTCCAAAGCGTTGGACAAGGTATGATGACGTTCGGACGTTCGGCTACGATGGGGGTTACCACACCAATCGCAGGAATAGCAGGTGCAGCGATCAAAGTTGCATCAGACTTTGAAGAGTCCATGTCCAAAGTGCAAGCTGTCAGTGGTGCGACTGGCGAAGAAATGGAAAAACTCGAATCGCAAGCGCGCGATATGGGTGAATCCACACGTTTTAGTGCGCGTGAAACTGCAGGTGCTCAAGAATACTTAGCGCGCGCAGGCTTTGAAGTTAATGAAGTCTTAGGCGCCATGCCTGGTTTACTTGACTTAGCGAGTGCTGCGCAAATGGATTTAGCCACAGCGTCGGATATTACATCCAATATCATGAGTGGTTTTGAGATTGAAGCGAGCAAAGCATCAGAAGTGTCTGACGTGTTAGCTTACTCATCTTCTAATGCGAATACCGATGTCAATCAGATGGGGCAGGCTATGGCTTATGCTGCACCTATCGCGAATAACTTAGGTGTTTCCGTTGAAGAAACTGCAGCGGCAATCGGCTTTATGAGTGACGCAGGTATTCAAGGATCCAAAGCAGGTACAGCGTTGCGTGGTGGTTTAACACGACTTATGAACCCAACTGGTCGAGCTAAAAGTACCATGGAAGAATTAGGCGTTGAGTTGTTTAATTCAGAAGGCAACATGAAGTCTTTAGATGAAGTCATATCAGAATTACAAGGCTCTATGAAAGATTACGACGAAGAAGCTAAGAATGTGGCCCTCTCTAATATCTTTGGTCAAGAAGCATCAGCGGGTTGGCTAGCAGTTATGAATCGAGGATCGGATGATTTAGGTGAATTCACCAAAGAACTTGAGAATTCAGAAGGTTCTGCTAGAGAAATGGCTGACACCATGAACGACAACACGAATGGTAGTATGCGCGAATTTCGTTCATCACTTGAAAGTGCAGGCATAGCAGCTGCTGATCATTTGTTACCTGTTTTTAATGACATTGTTGATTATACTACCGAAATGATTCATAAGTTTGGCGAGTTAGATGAAGAGCAACAAAAACAAATCTTGAAATGGGCAGGTATTGCAGCCGCAGTTGGCCCTGCAAGTGTTGCTTTGGGCGGTATTACAACCGCAGTCGGTGGCATTATGCGTGTAGGCGGAGGCTTGCTATCGCTTTTAGGTAAAGCAGGCGGAAGAGGTTTGATTGCACGTATTGGCATGATGGGCATGGGTGGCCCTGTCGGCTTAGCTGTTGGTGGTGTTACCGCATTAGGCACAGCGGTTTACGCTTTAACACGCGATAAAGAAAAGGCTCTTGATATTAATTTTGATTATATCGAATCGATGAAAGAAGAAGTTAATCAAACTGAAGATTTAATCAGCCGATTTGAAGAACTTGAACGTGCTAACCGCTTATCGAAAGATGAAATGGTTGAGTACATGGACATCTTAGATCAAATAAAAGATGCGAAGTCTGAAGATAAAATTGCCGAATTACGTGATCGTCAAAGTGAATTGCTCGAAAAATCAACACTAACGAATGGTGAGATGGAAGAATTCATTGAGTTAAACGATAACATTATTGACCAAGCCCCTGATGCAGCAGGCGCAATTAGTGAAGAAGGTAATGCTTATGCTGATAACTTAGAAACATTAAAAGAATTGAACGATGCGAAACGTGAAGAATTACGTATGGAAACGCAACGTGAATTGGCTGAAGCGTTACAAGAAGAAAATCGATTAAAAGAAGAACAACAAGAACTTGAAGAAGAAATCAAAAGCGCAAGTCAAGAACGCAAAAGGTTACAACAAGATTATGTTGATCAGATTAAAGTGGTTAATGATCTCGAAAGCGATAAACGAGATCTTTATGCAGATTTAAGAGAATTAGAAAAAGATGGTTTATCGACTGGCGATAAACGATTCGATCAAGTCGTGGCTGAACTTGATAAAACGCAGGAGAACTTGAACAAAGAACGTGACAAAGAGCAGAGTCTTAAAGATCAGTTGAATGCGCAAGAAGATATTATTGAAACAAAACAAGGTGATTTAGAGGAAACCAATAAACAATTAGATAAGATCGATCGGCTGAAAAATGAATATGAACAAATCGTCTTATCAAACTTTGATATTAACGCTGCTAAAGGCGAAGGGTTACAGAAGATTGAAGATGAAATCGGCAGGTTAAAAACACAACGTGACGAACTGTCAAAAAACGCATCAGCAAGTTACAAACTAACTGATGACTATCAAAACCAAGTCGATAAAATCAACGATCAAATTGGCAACTTGCAAACGGCTAAAGGTCACTTAAAAGATATGAACGATTTAGCATCTAACACACCTTATGAACCTAACGTCAATTTAGCTATTAACCCATCCATCCACAAATTTAGAAGTAGATTAACATTGCCATTAGGAGTTAATATTGAACCGCAAATAAAAGGGCTTTGGGAGTTCAGACAACGATTAACGTTACCACTAAAAACACCTATTCAACCTACGTATAACGGATTGTCATACGCAGAAGGAACAGATAGTCATCCGGGTGGCCCTGCTTTAGTCGGTGAAGAGGGTTGGGAATTGACACGTGTTGGTAATCAATGGTCGGCTTTGAATGCTGGTGTTTATGATTTGCCACGGGGTACAGAAGTCTTCACACATCAAGAATCCAAACGCATGATTGATGCTATGAATAACTTTCCTGCTTATGCTTCAGGCGCAAGCGCTCCAGGTGAAGCTAACCGTGTGGTTAATCAATTAAACAACCAATCAATGCAAGGTGAGGCAGTTGTTTATACAACCGTTATCAACCAAATAGACGGTCGCGAAGTCGGTAGACAGACACACAAACACATCACCGAGTTCCAAAACCGCGAACAGAGAGTGAGGGGTGAATTTGCCTAAAACTTTATCTATCAATGGTGAGCGTAAAGAGTGGTTGTATTTGTTGCGTGGTAGAAAAGAAGCACCATTCGCGCCACATGAAATTGAAACGGTCAGTGCACCAGGCAAAGATGGTGCTCACTTAGGTAAAACCAATGTTGAATTAAAACGGATTGACCAACCGATTGGCTTTACTGTACGCGATGAAGAACATGAGCAGGAATTACTTGATGAATTGAACGCTTTTTTATTAACGCAAGAAAATGCCGAAATTCAATTTGATAACGTTCCTGGTAAAACCTATATTGGTCGAGTGACAGGGAGTATAAGTGATTATTCACGTCCTGCACCTACATTACGCAAAGGCACGATCACGTTTTTATGTGAGTCTTATAAATATGGTCCGGAAATCGAAGCGAAATTATCCGACCAAGCCACTATGATTAATGTGGAAGGCACCCAAGCTGCAAAGCCAACCTTCACGCTTGATGTACTAGCCCCAATCACATTCGCAATGGTCAGTGATGGCGATGAGTATATGATGATTGGGCGACCTGTTGAAGTTGACCAAACTGTTGTTGATACGAGAATTCTTTTGTTAGAAGAATATGGTGAAAGTTTAGATACATGGTCATCTACCGGAACATCAGTTGATGGTGATGTGTCGGGTGAGATGGGTGTGGATGGAACAGGCATAACCATCGCTAGTTACGGTTCTGGTGATGGTTGGCATGGTCCCGCCATGATGAAAGAAGTTGATCCAGCACAGGATTTTGAAGTTGAAATGTATTGTCGAGTTGATGCAGATGATCCTGACGCCACTTATCGAATTGAATTTTATTTATTTGATGAAAATAATAATGTTTTAGGAAAGATGGCGATTATGGACAGTACAGCATCTTTATCACGTTATTCAGCTGAAGCAAGATACGGTGAGTTTTTTGGGTGGGGAACAAATTACAAAATCAACTCTGAAAACTACTGGCGGTTTGATAATCACTTTCATGGCGTGTTGCGATTTAGACGCGAAGGCCAAACGTTTAAATTTTATGTGGCACAGGTTGGAACAGGCATAACAGAAAACCATTATGACAGCCTTACCAGTTGGTTTTTAGATGCAGAGAACGAATATCAAGGACGCCTGAAATATGTCCAAGTTCATATGGGCACTTATGGCAGTATAGGCGTTCCGAACGTACCTAGAATTAATTCGATTAAAGCCTATGAGTTATCGGAAGAACTTGAAGATGAGACGCCTTATATTGCTTATGAAGGCGATCAAGTTACGTTCGATCATGAAAATGAAGCAATCTTAATTAATGGTGAAGACGCGACTTATCTAAAAGATTTTGGCGCATCATATTTTGAATTGCCACTAGGTAATAATAACCTGGCTGTTTTGCCTGGCAACAATAAATTGAAGGGTGCGGTCCATTACAGACCAACTTATAAATAAAGGCAGGTGAAAACATGTCGCAAATCCACATTTTAGACCAACAAAATGACCGCATTCTAGACGTCATAACTGAAAAGCACATTTTGGAAGATGTGCATAAACAGTCTTTAAAGGACACGCTTGAGACGTATAATTTCACAACGTTTACTAATAAACAATTCAGTCAGTTTTTAGAGAAGCGCAATCGTCTCATTATTCCAGGCGAAGACGGTGAGTATCGTGAATTCATTATCGAAGAAACCATCAAAAATTTAAATCATCAAGCCGAAGTTTATGCGAAAGCGAGTTATTTAGAAATCAAAAAACAAGCGATCATCTATCCGCAAGCATTCACCGGACAGACAGCATCACAGATGATTGGCCATGCCACAAATAATACAGAATGGCGCCCAGGCATTGTTGAAATAGATAAGTATAGAACATTTGAAGTAGACAGCCATCGTAATCCGTTCGCATTTTTGAAAACTATTGCAAAAGAAATTGACGCTGAATTAAGGTTCAGAGTTGAAACGGATGGCAATCGGATCATAGGTCGTTTTGTTGACTTGCTTGAAAGACGTGGACGTTGGCGAGGCCGTGAGGCGACTTTTGGCAAAGATTTAGCAAGCATTAAGCGTACAGAAAAAACGGATAACATTTTTACAGCGTTAGTCGGTATTGGCCCAGAGCGCGAAGACGGAAGTCATTTAGAAGTGCTAGTTGAAGATCAAGACGCGCTTGAACGATGGGGTAGACGTGATGAGAATGACGAATTACAGCATCTAATCGGTACGTATGAGCCGCAATCAACAAGTCAAGACATGACTGAATCAGAATTAAAGCAATACACACAAACCGAACTAAACAAACGCATTAATGCAGTTATTGAATTTGAAGCTGATATTGTCGACTTAGAACATGTACCTGGCTTAGAAAACAAGCGTTTTCGTTTTGGCGATACGATCAAAATGAAATATACAGGATTTGAACCACCTCTCTACTTAGAAGCGCGCATATTCGAACAAGAGCGTAGCATTGTTGATCGATCAGCTAAAAAAGTTAAGTTAGGTGACTTCACAGAATTTACGGAAGAAGAAGCGCAGAATGTTTGGAAGGAATTACAGCAACAGATTAATCAAAAAATACCTGAAAGCAGATTAGAAGAATACGCTTACAGTAAACCAGAAACAGATAACATTACGAAAGATGCCAACCGATTACAGACAGGCTCTATTAATGCTAATACCGTTCCATTGAAAACAGCTTCGAATGGCTCCCAGTTGGCAGGTGGTGAAGGCGTACTATCCAAGTTTGTAACGCAAATGCCTCAATATCAACATGTGGGAGCGCAACATGTTGGTGCAAAACCAATAGCAAACGCTAGTTTTAGCATACCGGATAACTTTACGATTGTTAGTGCAGAGTTGGCAATTAGCGCACTTCCTGTGCGTTATCAGTATTCAGAACAAGTTAGTTGGACAAACGTTGATCAAGCCAATATTTTGTTGTTTGAGTTTGGCCAAGGCTATTATGATTATGCGGAAGAAAGCGATGCTGGACTTGGTTTTGTGACGATGGAAACAGAATGGGATACCAATGATTTGTTTGGTATCAATAGATGGACACCGCCTAGACCATCATCAAACAATCCAGAAATTGAAATGATTTCAGCTGATATTAAAGATATAGTCGAAGCTGGGAAGGACTATCATATTAAAATTGAATCGACGGGAAGTAATGCTCCGGATGAAAACACAGGGTTTTTAAGAACAGTCGTAACAATCATAGGGTATCAACAATAACGCCAATCAGGCGTTTTTTATTATGAAAGCGAGGGATGCAGATGAGAGTGAGGGCTAAGAATAATACGCACTACATCAAGTCAATTGATACAGGCTCAACGATTACGCTTAATGTGTTTAATCACGATGGCACGCTTGTTAACTTTGATCAATATGACAGTGTGGAAGTCGTGATTGGTAATAAAACAGGGCGATTGCTTAGTTTGCCAGCAACACTAGAAAACAATCAAGGCGAGTTATCGTTCGATTTTGACGACAATAACCTATTACCTGCAGGCGATTATTTACTAGAAATCCATCTCAATGAATCGAATGGTGATGTGATCGTAGCACCATCGCAAGGGCATTTTCAGTTGAAAGTCAGTAAGTCATTAGATCAAGTAGGAACAGTGGTTAACACAATTGTCTTAAGCGAGTTTGAGCAAAAGGTTGATGATGCTGTCACTAATGCGAACGATGCAGCTACCTATGCAAATAATCAAGGAGACTACGCTAAATCAGAAGCTGATCGTTTGGAAAGTACTGACGTTAGCACTTTGGATCAAAAAGTGGATAATTTAGTAGAATCCAAGAACTTAATTCCATTATTTGATAACGAAGCATGGGATTTACACGAGAATGTGACGGTGAATAGTCCGAGTAAGATTACGCACACGTCAGAAGGTACAACATACGAATCTTCACGTATTACATTAAGTAGTGTTAAACCTTCTCAAACTTATACTTTAGGAATTAAAATGAGTAATCCAAGAGATGACAGTAGTGATTTGACGGGGGGATATATTAGGTTACAAGAGTTCGATGGTTCAGATAATGAAGTAAATGATGTACAATATTACAACAATACGCAAACATTTACGACCAATTCAGAAACTTCGTATTGTATCTTAGGTTTATATATACGTTCTGAAGATTCTAGCGTTTCAAGTTCTTTTGAAAACCTAACCATAACCGAAGGCTCAACCGCACCTGATGTTTACTTGCCGCGTGTCCGAGAAGAATTCACGAATCACAAGGACAACACATCTAATCCGCACAGTGTTACCAAATCACAAGTCGGATTAGGAAATGTGACGAATAATGAGCAAGCAACCAAATCGGAATTCGATGAACATAGGGCAAAAACAACAAACACTTATCAGTCAAAAAAATTATCTGAGATTCAACAGCCGATGTACATTGGGCATCGAGGCGCCGCTAATATTTTTCCTGAAAATACATTAGAAGCATTCAGAGGGTGTCAATCTTTAGGTATTGAATTAATAGAGTTAGACGTCAGATTAACAGCTGATGGAGGTTTGGCGGTTATTCATGATGATACTGTGGATCGTACAACGAAAAATATTGGTAGTGTAACTGAATATACTACACAAGCTTTTAAGAATGCTGAAGTTGATTGTCTGGATGGCTTTAAAAGTACCTATCACCCTACTTTAGATGATGTCTTTAAGGAATTTGGAAAAAGCTTGATTTATGTTATTGAATCGAAGACAAGAGATAGTGCTGCTAAAATTGTAGAATTAGTACATCAATATGGCTTAGAAGAGTATTGCTTATTACAGTCTTATAATTTAACAGATATTCAACAGTTTCTTGATAATAATATTACTGCTTGCGTGTTAACTGATGATGATACAACTCATACGTCTAATGAATTAGTTGACATGGGTGTTGACTATGTTGGCATTCAAAGAGATGTGTCTAACGCATATATAACTGACTGTATTAATGCTGATTTAAACGTTTTAATTTTTACTGTTAATAGAAGGTATGAGCATGACAATTTGTTAGGTTTAGGTGTTCAAGGGTTTATTACAGACGATCCTCTATGGATTAATGGAAGCGCCCCTATATTACAAAACGCCCCGTTTAACCAAAAGATGTATTTCCATGGAATGCTTAAAGCACTAACCAGTCGAGGTAGCTTTATAGATGGTAATAAATTTGGTTTTACCGAAACGCTTGATGATACTTATCCTAATGATGGTAGAGATTTTGTTTTGCAAGGATGGGTAGGTGAGTTAAATGACACAGTTACTATAAATCTTGATTTTGAATACACCAATCATAAAACTGAGGGATGGCTTTCACTTGTTTTTTGTAGCGAAAATGATGAATTTGATGATTCAGGGTCATTCAGCAGTGGTTACAATTTGATACTGGGTCAAAATGGTGATTTTGATCTTTATCGAGCAGATCAAGGGACAGCTACAAAAATAGAAGAAATGAGCACAACGTCGATTGGTGAGAATAATAAAATATCTATTCAAATAGATATAACTTCAACAGACATCACTGTTAAACGTCTTGATACATCTGATACATTTACCGCTTCAGATGTAAATTATAGAAACGGATATCTTCATTTGGGTCGGAAATGGTCTGCCGGAACATTTGAGAATATTGTCATTTCATAAGTTGTTATGGTAGATTTTGTTTATGAGAATACTACTTTTATTGTCGTTAATATTATTAATAGGTTGTTCCAATTTAGCGGTGGAGGATGATTTTACTATTATTTCCCATCGCGGGGCATCTGAATATGCTCCAGAACATACGATGCCGTCATATGAAATGGCAAAAGAAACGGGGGCTGATTATCTTGAGATTGATTTACGATTAACAAAAGATAAACATTTAGTCGCTATTCATGATGAAACGGTTAATCGTACAACAAACGAAAAAGGAGCAGTCAGTGAATATACCTTAAAAGAATTAAAGGAGCTAGATGCCGGTTCGTGGTTTAATCAAAAGTATCCTGATAAGGCTAAAGAAGAATATGAAGGATTATCAGTCTTATCCTTAAAAGATATCTTTAATAGATTTGGTGACGATATAGACTATTATATTGAAACAAAGAACCCGGATGATTTGGCCATGGAAAAGCAATTGTTGGACGTTATAAGTAATTGTGAGTTACAAGATAATGTAATAATCCAATCCTATTACAGCAAGAGTCTATTGAAAATTAACGAAATTCAACCAAATATTCCTTTAGTCAAGCTTTATTGGTATAACGAGCCACGTAAAGATCCATTGACAAAACAGAAAATGGACGAGTTAAAAGAGTATGCAACAGGGGTTGGATTTAATTACGAAAATGTTAATAAGGAATATATACGTGCTTTAAGCAATAAGGGGTTTGAAGTACATCCATTTACAGTAAATAATACTAATGATTTAGAAATGTTAAAGGAACGCGGAGCTACAGGAGCTTTTACTAATAACCCCGATAAAATAAAAAGTTATTTTGAGTGAGTCAAAATTCACAAGCTTTAACAAGGATAATTATCTTCGATAGTTAGTATGCTATAATACTCCTAAAGGAGTGGAGAATATGGCTAATAATAATGAGAGTACTGGTATAAGAATAGACAAATCAACAAACGTAACTATAGATAATAACAATCTAAAAGGATTTGATTTAGGTGTTGATATTTCAAACTCCGAAGATGTTGAAGTACTAAATAACGTGATTGAAAATTTTAATATTACCGATCCATACGAACTCGCTCGAGATATTAGAGAAAATGAAGAAATTCAACAACAAATTGAGAAAGCTAAAAGTGGCGATGAAAAGTCAATCGCATTTCTGAAAGCAATAGCAGAAAAAATAACTGTTGAAATTGTATCAACTACTTATAAAGCCATACTAATATCAAATGGAATAGAAATATAATATAGAGTCCTAATAAGGGCTCTTTTTTATTGATATAAGGACACTTATGCGCAGTAGATAACACCTGTTTTTTATGCTCAAAGACAGGTGATTGAATGACAGAAAGCCCATCCATTATGTGTTCGATCGAGACGACAACCTATTAACAATCTTGAATAATGATAGTGATGACGCATGCCGCTTTATGGAATCGTATCTTGAAGAGGAATTGAACGCTGTGTCACTTGAACGATTCGCAAGAATATCTTTAGCTAGCAATATGACCACGATTTCAGGTGAAATTCGAATTATATTAGACTTTATTTTTTAGGTGACAATCAATATAACCAAAAAGTAACAGCAAGTGATATCAGTTCAACAGCGTTAATTGCTGGTTTTGCGACTTATTCGATTTGGTAAAACCAATAAGAACATTCATTTGTAGTAAAAAAAGAGAGGGGTTATTAAACTCCTCTCTTCATTATGTACTTCGATTTAGTTTGCTACTATTCGTTGCTGTTTGAACCGTTCCTGATTGCTAGGAACAGACTGAGAGAACCTAGAGTGAGACTTGCATAGCTATTGGTAAGAGCTTGATTGCTTGAGTTTATGGTTAAGTAAACACATAGCACCATGAAAACAAATACCATTGCCAAAGCTAAATAGTACAAAGTTGACTTTAGAGTTTTCATATAATCACCTCCTTAACTACAATATAACAAATAAAACCTTTAAATAGATGACATAAAGGATTTTTTTGAAAGTTGGTGAGAAAATGACTGAATATACAAAATGAAGCTTATCGATACGGGTATAAGATATCAGCAATAGCGCCGAACGGGCGCTTTTATTATGTTTTAGGGGGTAAATTGTGGATGTTGTAAACAATGCAAAAATGATGACTGCAGGAATAGCAGTAGTGTTAAGTTGGTTGTTTGGTGAGTGGTCCATTTTGTTAGGCGCGCTCATCTTTTTTGTATCATTTGATTTTCTAACAGGCATCTTGGCATCGGGTTATGAAGGCAAGTTGAAAGCGGATGTTGCGTTTTGGGGGATTCCTAAGAAGATTATGATCTTTGGTTTGGTTGCAGCTGCGCAAATCATTGACCAAGTTTATTTGTTTCAAATCGGAAATCCAATCGTTGTTGGCCAAATGGAATTAAGCGTCATGGCTGCGACGATTTTTTATTATCTAGTAACTGAGTTCATTAGTGTCAGTGAGAACTTAGGGAGATTAAATGTGCCAGTGCCACCGCCGTTAAGAAAGTCTATTAATTTTTTCAAACAAAAATAAGGAGTGATTTAAATGGCAGGACAATTAGATATTCCGAAGTTTGTAGACTATCGGAATGAAGTTAAGCGCCATTCTAACAAAACGTTTCCAGTATTAGATGTAAAGGACAAAACAACGATTGCGATTCATCATAGCTTAACTAAGCAAGGTAAAGATGGCTCAAACGCAGAAGATTATGCGCGATACCATGTCGATACTCACGGTTGGCCAAGTATTGGTTATTCTTATGTCATAGAAGAAGATGGCACGATTAAGTGGGTGAATGACATCGAACTACGCACCTATCATGTTGGTAATCACAATAACTATGCAGTCGGTGTATGTTTAACTGGTGACTTCCGATCAGAAGAACCCACCGATGCACAAAAAGAAAGCTTGCGTCATTTAGTGAGTGCTTTGCAAAGTCAATATCCGCATATCAAATACGTAAAAGGCCATAACGAGTTTAGTGGTTATGAGTGGAAACAGTGTCCAATGTTTGATTACAAGGCTGTATTGAATCAAGGTGAACCGAAAGCACCAGTACCTGCTGGTAAACATGAAATTCAAGAAGGTGATACGCTCTGGTCGATTGCGAAGGGTAAAGACTTCGATGTAGATGATTTGAAGAAAGTAAATGCTGACATCAAACCAACGCAATTGAAAGTTGGTGACGTGGTTAAACTGCCAAACAGTAGTGACGAACAAGTTGATGAGAAACCCAAAGCTAATCTGAAAATTGATGGTAAATGGGGCAAGCTGACAACAAGAGCATTGCAGCGTTATTTAGGTACACCAATTGATAGCGTCATTAGTAATCAAGTACGCAATCATGTTACGGCCCAAATTGTATCTGGTATTACGTTCGGTGATGGTGGAAGCTTAGTCATCAGAGCGCTTCAAAAGTTAATCGGAGCCAAAGAAGATGGCTATTTAGGACCTAAAACTATTGAGGCATTGCAACAATATCTAGGAACTGTAGTAGATGGTAAGCTAAGTGATCCAAGTTTAGTAGTAGAAACGCTACAAAGAGCATTAA
Organism: Alkalibacillus salilacus; assembly: GCF_030812915.1. GTDB lineage: Bacteria > Bacillota > Bacilli > Bacillales > Alkalibacillaceae > Alkalibacillus > Alkalibacillus salilacus. Next base: position 64,973 of record NZ_JAUSTQ010000003.1, on the reverse strand, counting down.
ACGAAGGGAGTTTTTAAAAATGGAGATTATGGATTATGTAGTAGAAAAAGCGCTGATTTTGATTCCAGTGCTTATGATAATCGGAAAAATGATTAAGCAAATGGAGATCGTACCAAACAAATTTATTCCTGCAATACTTTTAGCGATCGGCTTAGGCCTGTCGCTACTTTTATTTGGTTTGAATGTTGATGCTGTGGTGCAAGGTGTATTGGTTACAGGCGCATCTGTTTATGTGCATCAGGTCATTAAACAAAAAGATAAGGAAGAATAAGTTAAAGCCCTCGCTATTGCGGGGGCTTTTTATTATTTCTTATACTATTTTAAAAATGTATAGCAGTATCTTTAATATCTAGATAAGTCTCTCCATGCTTCTCAGTCGAAAAAGGTATGCTTTGTTCACCAAACTCAAATTTATATTCCCCTGGATTTTCCTCGATATATCCTTCTATTAAACTTGTTAAATACTGACTGAATGGTTCCTTTGCATTAGTAGAATTCATAAAATCATAAAATTTATACATGTGCCAAAAGATTACGCCTTCAAATTCAAAGGTTACTTGTTTATTCTTAATCCCACTCTCAATATACTGGTCCATCTTCTGATCATTACTGTACTTCATGCCATCATCTCCTATTTAGTTTTCTGCTATATAATAGCATAAGGTTTTATAAATGGCTGATTTTCGACAAAAGATGCTAAATAAATCTATTTGATGTGAAATACAACGTGATTAAACGTTAATAAATATTTACTACACAAAAACTACACATACCATTTCAACTATGCCTACATCTCAGTATTTAAACGCCCAAGTTCGATACTGGCCACCGGTATCAAACCACAGTTTTTAAAATTCAATCTTCCCACAAGTTTCCCACAGATTTCCCACAAAAATTAATATAACTTTATTTAGTTTAAGATATGCGATTTTCATAAACCTTGATTTAACAACTGTTTAAAGCAGATAAAATTAAGTTTATTTAGTTAGAACACGTTCCGCACACAAGTTCACCCATGGGAGAGAGAACAATATTTAAGCACTTACTAAAGTGTGTTGCCCCTTGCCATTTAGTTGGTAAGGGGTTTTGTAATTTTAGAAGGTAGCCACTCTATGACTCCGTTCTATTATTAAATTTCTCGTTAAGTTCTCGGAATTCCATTGAAATATTTATGAGTGTGCCAAGGATTAAACCTAGCAGAGCACCCAAGAACCCATATATCAGAAAACCTAAGAAACCACCGACTATTAGTAAAAGAAATAGATTGTAAGTCATTTTATCCCTCCGAAATTATTTTAGCGTAGCAGTAAATGTTTTTAAGATTAGTTCATGAGACTTCAATCATAATGTGAATTAAACAATTCATTCGACAAACGCATGAGGACTAGATTTTTAAATCAATCCACCTATACGAATCAAGAAATATTTAAAGATATTATATTAAATTAAGTTCACCCAATGACTGCCATACCAAGAAAGTTAGTATGATAGAAGTTGAACATATAAGAATCCAAGAAGTTGTATTTTTTGGTCTGCGAAGATTATGATATATGATGTAAATTAATAACCCAAAAACGAAAGGCATAAATAACCACATTAGGTAAACAAGTAGTAAAAGCATATTTGACCTCCTCAGAAACCTCCATATCAAACTAATTTAATGATACGGCTTTTCATAAAATATCTCAATACGATGAAATATTTATCGATTGATCTTCACAGTATGTTGGTTACAAATAATGAGTGTATACTATAAATGATAAAAAAATATGAATACTAGCAAAGCATAATTTAGATAAATGGATTTGCCAAGCAATTTTTTATTAAGGATAAATAACCAATTTATTGAGGGAGCTTGATGATTAATCTTAGAATCCCTATATACATATTTGCCTTAGGCTTGGTTTCGGGTATTTATTAAAGGCTTGATTTTTTATATCTTCAAAATGGAAATTATTTGTTATCGCCAATTCAATTTCTAGGGACAGTTTTAGTTTTCTTTATAATGTTTGAGTATACTGAAGTTAGTGAGAAGAAGGTGCATTTGATTTCGGGAGTCGCGTTAATAATTGCGGGAGGTTTATTAGATTATTATTTGTAAACTCTATATATTTTCTCAATGCTTTTACTCAAACATAAAAACTTAATCGCTCATGCACGAACGGCAAAAGCATGATATTATCTGAAATAGATGATATCATGCTTTTCATTATCTTTAGGTTTGTTTGTCAGTAAACTTGATACAATAAGACATATACACGCTAATTCCAACAATTAATTAACGTGTGTATTATTTATTCCATGCATCTCTTAGACTTTCTTCACTCGATCCATTATAAATCTGTCTTTAGGCAAGCTTGGTATTCGCATCATGCTATAACGTAAATTCTGCTGTTTAGGTACGTTATATTCCATATGATTAACGAGCAAATCTAAACTGGATTTCATTACTTCAACAGTTAGCCATTCTCCAGGACATCGATGCCCCTTATAATAATCCCCGCCCCCTTGAGGAATAAGATCGTATGGACTTTCTTCTCTTTCTTTAAAACGGTCAGGTGTAAATTGTTCAGGGTTATCCCATAAATTAGGATGGTGATTTGTCCCATAAATATCTAATAACACAAGGCTCTCTTTTTTAAAATCATGGCCCTTCCAAAGAAAATTTTCACGTACCCTTCCTGTGGTAAAAGGGAAAAAAGGATAATACCGACGAACTTCTTGAATAAACAATTCAAAGACATCCTCATCGCCATTTAAAAGCTTTTCCTTCTCCTCTGGGTTTTCAAATAATGCTAATGCGGCAAATACAATATATACTGATATGGCTACAATAGGACGTAAAATATTGAGGACCTCTACTGCGGTTACCTCGGTATTTAAAAGTTTTCCATTCGTATCGCGATACCAAGCCATACGGTGTAATGCTGTTTCTTCCGGTGTTTCAAGTTTACTATTGCGAACATCCTTAATTATTTTTTGAAGCCACAATTCTAAAGCATTACGAGCTTGTCTTCCCTTCCAATGTCTTGGACCAATGGCTGCAGCGGAATCGAATAACTTCTCTAATTGACTGGCTCTTAGGCTCGCATCACTTTGAGATAACGGTACACCTGCCCATTTACAAGCTGTAATAGCTAATATTTTAGTTACCTCATGGTATAAAATGACTTCATTCTCACTTTCCCATTTATCAATAGCTGATGCCCATTCTTTCTTGAAGATATTTACAACATCTTGTAGCTGTTTTTCCGTCATCAACGACATAAATAATTGTTTTCGATGTTTGTGACTAGTATCATCTATTGTTTGTATCGCCTTTTCGCCGAATAAAGTTTGTCTAATTCTTTTTGGTGCTGCACCTTGTCTCTTAATTTTTGACTCATCATAAAAAACTTTAACAGCTTCTTCTCCTGCAATACAAACCGCTTTTTGTCCGCCTAACAACCGAGTTTCAAAAATATCTTTTCCAAAACGCTTCCGTCGATTTGATATGTATAAATAGCCTTCTCTCATCATGGCTAAGCTATTATCTATGCCTTTATCAATTGGGATTTGTTCTTTGTATGGCATTTTGAATCACTCCTTAGTAATATTTAAATAAAAGGTAGTAATATACAGAAAAGAGGAAAATTCTTTTGAATCAGTTTAACTCATTCTCACTCTTAGCAACCCTTGTTGCTAAGAGTTTTTTTAAGTGTGGGACGCCTTACCATATCAAAGTTTAAGGGGGGTTGTTCTACGGTAAATTTTGAAAAAGTCGTTAGGAACTATTGTTTTCCATAAAATTGTCCATACACTTAAATATTCCTGCTTTTAAGTGTATGAATAAACATCTGCTGTGATCTAATAGCAATGAGCTAGAGTGAACTGTCATTATTGGTATCAATATATAACGTTCCATCTTTCTGAACTTCAGCATAGAACACATCTGAAATGGAATTGATCCCTGATAGTCTTAATTGTTGCTCTACCCATTCATTATCAATATTCAACTTTTTAAGGTTTTTTTCTTGAATCTTACCATCTGAAATTACAGATGCAGAGGTAGGGAATGTCATATCAGTTGCTTGTGTAATGTTCATATTCCCTTTAGTTAAAGGTTGCTTGGTTTCTTTTTTCATAACTGAAAGCGTTCCGTCTGTTTCAAAAATTGCATAATCTACATCGGATATTTCAAAGACATTCTTTTTGCGTAATAACGTGTTTAAAGCATCGAGGTCTAATCGTACTTTTTGAAGAGCTTTATCCATAATCTCACCTTTTTGTATAAGGATTACCGGTTGCCCTTCAACGGTATTTCGAAATAGTGGGGATTTTAAATCCAAAAAGCCAATAAAAATTGTAAAGGCACTCCAAGTTAATAATGCTATTATTCCATTTGTAACGCTAAATGATGAGTCAATCGCAAGAGAAGCACCTATAGTACCGATCGATATTGCTGATACAAAATTAAAAAAGGTCAATTGTGCGATTTCTTTTCTTCCCATTAGCCTTGTTAGGACTAACAAGGTAATGAACGCAATAGCTAGCCTAGATATCAATTCTATTATAGGCATATATAGATCTCCTTTAAGTTTTGTTTAATATCATTAGAAACTAAATAGCAAGAATCAGTTGTTGGGACTAAAGGGGAAAGCATTTTAATAAACCCAAACGAATTGCTACCGACTTATTCTGTAGCATTAGAAACAACACCCAAAGTGCAAAAACTCTGGGTGTTGTTATTAAATTATTGAGGAGGGGATTGCTCACCGTTTTTCAAGTTTGTCGGTGGAGTCCCGTGAATGAAAGGTGGTCCAGGTTTAAGGTTTGGAATTTGTCCCATTGGTTCTGGGTTTTGGATATATTCAAATGTTCCTTTTCCATCCATTGTAGGACCGTTTGCCCAGCTTCCTTGTTGACTCTCTGTGCCTTCAGAGAAGCTATAGAAAGTATAAGCTACTTCTTGTTTTTCATGTTGTGGATTGAATGTACTTGGTACGACAGCATCCTGAGTTCTTTCTAATTCTTCAATAGCTGCCATCCATTGATTTTGGTGCATCTTGTCACGAGCAATGAGGAAGGAAAGCATATCTCTAACACCAGGGTCTGTCGTCATTTCATAAAGTCGGCATACTTGTAGTCTTCCTTGTGACTCGGCGTTTAAATTAGCACGGAAATCAGCAAGTAAATTTCCGCTACCTACCGTATAGCGAGCTGACCAAGGGTAACCGACGCTATCGTTCGGTTGGGCACCTAAGCCGTTGACGATAGCATGTTGAGGGTTCATACCGCCTAATACGGCTTCGACTGCAGGATCTTTCGCAGCTTGTTCTTGATCATTTGCTGGAGCGCCATCTAGAAGTTGTGCAATCATGTTAGCGATCATTTCTACGTGGGCAATTTCTTCCGTTGCGATATCCATAATCATATCTTTATATTTGTTTTCTGCTCGACAGTTCCATCCTTGAAATAGATACTGCATCATAACCGTCATTTCACCATACTGTCCACCTAGTATTTCTTGTAGTTTCTTGGCATAAACAGCGTCTGGTTTTGATGGTTTCGCGTTGTATTGAAGTTCCTTTACGTGATAAAACAAATAACCACTCCTTAATTAAATTACTGGCAATAATAGTGTTTATATTAAGAGTAGAAATATACGGAAAAGAAATGAACTTATTATAAAGTAGATACTACGGAAAGGTATAAAAAAAGATGTGTGTAGATGAATCCTTAAAGCAAAAAATTGTGGAATTAATCAAACGGGGTGGATGTTGATGTTGTTATGATTTATGCAAAAGAGCTTCGCTTGTAGAACGCTTTACATCAATTGCAAGAACCTCAATCAAAGTTATTTTAGCATAGGTGAATATTTAAAAATTAGTTTATTTAATTTAGCCTTAATACCCAGTAGGGGGCCGAGCTGGTGCTGCACCAGCTCGACTTTAATTAAGTTACCTATTTCTATTATAGGTAATATAATCGACATTAACTGGTTTGTCACCATTTATACGTAAATGTAAATTGATTTGTCCGCGATGATATTGACCATGGAGAACAACATGGGTGAGAACTTCTTTAATTGGAGTTTCAAATTCTAATCCTTGGCTATTTTGATATGTTATTGACTGCTCTAAATCAGAGTTATTTAACTGATTTATATATGTTGTATAACTCAACTCGTTTTCGTAGGCAAGTTTTGCACATTCCGCAACATTGATATCCTCCACCCATAACGATGAAAGTGGAGAGGTCTCCTTTTTCAATCTTGCAAACCATACTTGTTCAGCATACAAAATATGTGCGAATAACCTCCTAGCGTTTTTATTGTCATTATTGTGTAAGCACTCTAGAATCTTGTTATTAGACCAGTACAAATGGTTAAACATATTTTTGAAGTGTTCCAATACCAATCAACTCCTTAAATAATAATTTTAAATAAAATTGACTGTCACCCCATTGGCTAACTTACGAGTAAACATCCTATTTCCTCACATATATTATAAATTCCCTAGCTCGAAAAGTAAAAACTGTATTAAGATCCTTGTAAAGAATTTATGACCATTTAATTGTTATTTAGTGGAAGGGTATAAAATGTATTGCTTTTAAGAAGGAGGGGATGCTATAATACGAACAAACGTTCTTATATCGAGGAGGTTATCAATTATGGGACAGTTATTACCATCATCACTTCGTTACAATAAGAAATTAGAAATGGTCTACATTGATCATCACAATAATATGACGCAACGAACGGTGACGATTATTAAAATGGAAGATCATCGAATTCTTGCTTATTGTTTTACACGGCAGGCTGTTCGTTCCTTTCAAAAAGCTAATATCTTAGCTATTTATCCGATTGATCACAATCAAAGTAAACAAATGGAGGCTTAAACTCATGATGCACCATGATCGCGGCAGTATTAAATGGACGTCACTCATGCTTCCAGAGCATGTTGATGCACTTCAAGATATATGGCAAGTACAAAACGATCGACAACCACCAATGTTAGACGACCAACAGCTTAGTTATTATATTCATGTGTTAACCGAGGCTTATCAAACGGGGCAACCTATTCATATTGTTTATTATAAAGCTAATGAATTTCGAGAGATGAACGGATGGGTTCTAGACTGGAGTAAACAGGATCAAGCCGTGCGAATTCAAACGATGGATGATGAACGTGAATGGATTCCCCTCAGACATATTAAAGATATGATGGAATAAAGGTGTCGCTATAATGGATTATCGTTTATACCCGAGGCATGATGTTCTTTGTATTGATATGCGTTCATTTTATGCGAGTGTTGAATGCATGAAAAGAGGACTCAATCCGCAAACAGCACTATTAGCTGTTGTTGGTGATCCGAATCGACGTGGCAGTATTGTGTTGGCTGCATCTCCTGCTTTGAAAAAGAAACACGGTATCAGCAATGTGAGTCGTTATTTTGAGCTGCCTGAAGACTCTAATATCGTGATTGCCCCAGCTCATATGGGTGATTATTTAACAGTATCCTTAGAGATTACAAAATTAATGATGCACTTTGTTCCAAAAGAAGCGATTCATGTCTATTCTGTTGACGAATTATGGTTAACAGTCGATGGTTTAGAACCTTTATATGGATCAACTCACACGATCGCAGAAAAAGTTAAATCGAGTATTCACGAACAATTTGGGATTGATTCGGTCATTGGCATTGGTGATAATAAGTTTCTGGCGAAAGTAGTGATGGACTTACATGCGAAAAAATCACCGAATGGGATCAGTGAATGTCGTTATGAACAGGTCGCAGACAAACTGTGGCCGATTGAAATCGAAAACATTTGGGGAATTGGTTCTAAAATGAAAGGTCATCTTAATCGTATGGGGATCGTGACCTTAGGGGACTTAGCTCAATTTTCGCAATCACATTTAAAAAAACGCTTCGGCATTATGGGCGAACAATTGTACTGGCATGCATGGGGAATTGACTTAAGTCCTGTGATTGGCCAATTCACCAAGACAGAACAAAAAGGGTACGGTCATGGCATCACGCTACTTCGGGATTATACTGAGGATGAAATCAAAGCCTGTCTCCTTGATTTATGTGATGAAGCATGCCGGAGAGCGAGGCGTGATGACCGTGCAGGACGTACAATACATTTGGCGATTCGTTATACAGATGAAATAGGGCAACATTTTAGTCGTTCTCGGTCGATTGATGTTCCGACAAATGACACGATGGAAATGTATGATGTGTGTATGCAATTGTTTGAAGAGTTTCATACTGATGGCGCTCATATTCGTAAAGCATCCGTTACTTTAACCAATTTAACGGATGATATTGGGACACAACTCAGTTTATTTGATAATCGTGCTGATAGGAAACAGCTAAATGAAGCGGTCGATCATATCCGCGAGCGATTTGGTTCGACTGCTATATTGCGAGCTAGCAGTTATACATCGGGAGGAATCGCACTCGATCGTGGTCAAAAGATTGGTGGGCATTACGAATAAACCCGCGTATGTTTTAACATACGCGGGTTTTATTAATGAATATCACGGTAAACGCCAATCACTTTGCCTAAAATAGTGACGTGATCTAAAATGATGGGTTCCATGGATGTATTTTCTGGTTCAAGGCGATATTGATGGCTGTCTTGGAAAAAACGCTTGACCGTAGCTTCATCTTGTTCAGTCATAGCAACAACAATATCACCATTTGCTGCTGTGGCTTGCTTACGTACGATAACTAAGTCATCATTCAGAATACCGGCTTCAATCATACTGTCACCTTGAATTGATAAAATGAACACATCATCATCAACTGTTGCTTGAGTATTAGGTAAAGGAATATATTCCTCGATATTCTCTATAGCTGTAATAGGTTCACCCGCTGTTACTTTACCAATCAGTGGTGCGTACATAGCATGGCGCTCTTGTACGGTTTGTTGATCTTCATGTGTGATTTCGATTGCACGTGGCTTGGTTGGATCACGTCGGATATAACCTTTCTCTTCTAATCGTGATAAATGTCCATGAACTGTTGAACTGGATGCTAAACCAACAGCTTCAGCAATTTCACGAACAGATGGTGGATACCCTTTCGCTCGGACTTCTTCCGAAATAAACTCATAAATTTGTTTTTGTCGTTTTGATAATTTTGTCATTCCGCTCACCTCATCACCATATCCCATGATAGAATAGCTTCCTAATAATAGTTACATTATACCAACTATTCACACAAAAAACAAACGTTCGTTCGTGTTTTGAACACAATTCTTGTTTTTACATGGTGTACGATTTAAAATAAAGTTTGGAATAGAAAATTTAAGGCAATATAAAAGGATAAAGGCAAAAGGAGTATCATAATGTTATCTCAAAATAAACTTGACCGGATTAATGAACTGGCAAACAAAAAGAAGACCAAAGGATTAAATAAGAAAGAAGAGAAGGAACAACAGGAACTACGCCAAGAATACTTAAAAGCATTCCGTTCATCATTTAAAGGCCAATTACAGTCCATGAAAGTCGTGGACCCAGAAGGACAGGATGTAACACCTGATAAATTAAAGCAAGAGCAAGAAAATAATAAAAAACATTAAATTTATGACGATATTTGTTGGTGTTTTTTGTTAGAATAGAAATGTTGATAAATCTAACAGAATCGCAATATTGAAGGGAGAATTTAGTTATGAGTCAAACGACAGAACAATTATCAATTAATACGATTAGAACACTAACTATTGATGCAGTTGAAAATGCAAGTTCAGGTCACCCAGGAATGCCAATGGGTGCTGCACCAATGGCCTATACACTATGGACTAAAATAATGAATCACAATCCGAATCATTCAACATGGTTTGATCGTGATCGCTTTGTTTTATCAGCTGGGCACGGCTCAATGCTTTTATATTCATTGCTTCATTTGTCTGGATATAATGTTACGTTAGATGATTTAAAATCGTTTCGTCAGTGGGGTTCTAAAACACCAGGTCATCCAGAATACGGGCATACGGACGGCGTAGAAGCAACAACTGGCCCACTTGGACAAGGTTTGGCAATGGCTACAGGTAAAGCGATGGCTGAACGCTTCTTGGCTGCAAAATATAATACGGAAGATCATCAAGTTGTTGATCATTACACGTATGCTATATGTGGCGATGGTGACTTAATGGAAGGTGTCTCTCAAGAAACCGCATCATTAGCAGGTCATTTAAAACTTGGAAAACTAATTGTGATGTATGATTCAAATGATATTTCACTTGATGGTGACCTAAACCGTTCATTCTCTGAAAGTATTGAAGACCGCTATAAAGCATACGGTTGGCATGTCATTGTTGTAGAAGACGGTAATGATACTGACGCGATTGAAAAGGCGTTAAAAGAAGCGAAAGCAAATACTGAACAACCAACAATGATCGAAGTAAAAACAGTAATCGGTTATGGTGCACCTAATAAATCAGGTAAAGCAGACGCACATGGCGCTCCACTTGGTGAAGACGAACTGAAATTAGCCAAAGAGCATTATGGTTGGGATTATGAAGAATCATTTTACATCCCAGATGAAGTAAAAGCCGACTTCAAAGAGAAAGTACAAGATCGCGGTGCTCAAGTAGAAGCGAAATGGAATGAGCTTCTAGAATCTTATAAACAAGCACATCCTGAACTAGCAAAAGATTTTGAACGTGCAATTAACGGCGACCTACCGGCAGGATGGAACGCTGACTTACCAGATTATGATGAGAATTCTAAAGCTTTAGCAACACGTGCCGCTTCAGGTGAAGTATTAAATGGATTAGCTGCAAACATTCCTAATTTAATCGGCGGTAGTGCTGATTTAGCTGGATCAAATAAAACAACATTAAAAGGCGAGGACGACTTTAAACCTGCTGACTATAGTGGTCGTAATATTTGGTTTGGTGTCCGTGAATTTGCGATGGCAGCTGCCTTGAACGGTATGGCTTTACACGGTGGTGTAGAAGTTTATGGTGGTACATTCTTTGTCTTTAGTGATTACTTACGCCCAGCTCTACGTCTTTCAGCATTAATGGGCGCACCAGTCACATATGTGTTAACACATGATTCTATTGCGGTTGGTGAAGATGGTCCTACACACGAGCCAGTTGAACAGTTACCATCATTACGCGCAATGCCACATCTCGACGTGATTCGCCCAGCAGATGCTAATGAAACGAAAATGGCATGGGAATTATCAGTTGAATCGACAGATCATCCGACTGCTTTAGTGTTAACACGACAAGGCTTACCAGTGTTACCTGAAACAGATGAGTTAGCACGTGAAGGTGTGCGTAAAGGTGCATACGTATTAAAACACGCAGACAAAGAACAACCAGATCTAATTCTTTTAGCAACAGGTTCAGAAGTGCAGCTTGTTTATAAAGCAAGTGAACAACTGAAAGAAGAAGGAATCGATGCGCAAGTTGTGAGTATGCCATCATGGGCACGCTTTGAAGAACAGTCTGAAGAATACAAAGAAACAGTTCTTCCACCTAATGTAACTAATCGCTTAGCTGTTGAAATGGCTTCACCATTTGGTTGGGAGCGTTATGTAGGTATCAATGGTGATATTCTTGGCATTGATACATTCGGCGCATCAGCACCTGGTGGAGAAGTTGTAGAAAATTATGGCTTTAATGTTGAAAATGTAGTAAAACGTGCAAAAGCAGCATTAAACAAATAATACTAGCTTTCGATCAAGTTTTCATCAGCGTATAGTGTGAAAACGACAAATTTTGATTAGGAATATTGATACGCTTGTCCAAAAGGAGGGCAATTCATGTATCAATATTCCTTATATTTTGTAAAACCAGACTATGTGAATGATTTTTATTATAAAGTTGATGTATTATATCGTTTTTTGAAGCAATGTCATGACAAGATTTTAGATGAACAATTAGTTAGTACTGTTTTAGACCAGCCTTCATTTATGCATTTTATTCAAGCATGGGCTTATTATGATCAAAGTCATCAATACCTAGCTCAATTAGATCAACAAAAAGTTGTGTTACATAAAGGACAGGAACAAATAGTCGTAACAGGAACTAACGAAGCGATTAATGTTTATACTCAGTCATTTTCACAACTCGAATATGTTTTATTTCCTTGGTTAAAACAGTGGAACCCGCGAACGTTTATCGTCAATTACGATACCATAGAGTGTGGTTGGATCCTTCCGTTAACCAATCGCGCCTTTGATATTACGATCTAATTTGACCATGTATAGGTACTATTTCAGGAATTCGACAAGACTTCCTGAAAAGCTATTGTCATAGTAGATAAGTTTTACTATACTGTATAAAGACAACGAGATAGGAGGAAAATGAAGCAATGGATATACTATGGGTTGTATTAATTGCTATTGCCACATTGATTCTTGGCCTTCTTGCAGGCTTTTTTATTGCTCGTAAGACAATGATGAGTTATTTGAAGAAGAACCCACCAATCAATGAGCAAATGTTACGTACGATGATGATGCAGATGGGACAAAAGCCATCGCAGAAGAAAATCAACCAAATGATGAAGTCCATGACACAACAGATGGACAATGACGATAAGAAAAAGAAAAAAGATAAGTAATAAAAAAGAATGGGTGCGATGCCCATTCTTTTTTATTAGTGATTTTCATAAAACCGTCAATGAATAAGCCTACAAACGAGCGTAATGTTTGATACGATGGTAGTATATAAATGTAAGAATAGGATTAGGAGCGTATACCATGACGGATTTAAATATTTTTCTTGCATTTGGAGCAGGAATTCTCACGTTCATATCACCTTGTGTTTTACCTTTATATCCTGTCTTTTTGTCTTACGTGACAGGAATGAGTGTAGAAGAGCTTAAAAATGATAAAGCCATGTTAAGAAAACGAAGTATGTTACATACCTTATTTTTCTTAATCGGCTTTTCTTCTGTGTTTATTATGCTTGGCTTTACTGCATCATTTATAGGCGGAACTCTATATGCTTACAGTGATTTAATTCGACAAATCGGCGCTATATTAATTATTTTCTTTGGTTTAGTAATGATTGGCTTTTTCAACTTTGATTTCCTAATGAAGGAGAGAAAAGTCACGTTTAAAAATCGACCAGTGGGTTATTTAGGTACATTATTAATTGGTGCAGCTTTTTCAATGAGTTGGACACCATGCACCGGTCCTATCCTAGCAGCGATTCTATCGCTTGCTGCCACAAATCCTGAATCAGGTGTCGTGATGATGTCAGCCTATTCACTTGGCTTTTCAATTCCGTTCTTCATCATGTCATTCTTTATTGGCAAGATGAATTGGATTAAAAAATATGCACAAAAAGTCATGACAATTGGAGGTTATGTCTTAATTGTATTAGGTTTTGTTCTATTTTTTGACTGGTTAAAAATCATCACATCATATTTAGCCAATTTATTTGGATTCCAAGGCTTTTAAAGATTGAATGGATGTATCGAATCACCTATAATTAACATACAAGGTCTAGATTAAAGGAGAAACAGACGTATATGGTTAATCAAAATGATATTATCTTAAAAACAATGACACAGCTGATCACATTTATTCTACTCGGTTTCTCAATTTATTTATTTTTTGCTGGTCACAATGCACCTGGAGGAGGCTTTATTGGAGGCCTCATGACAGCTGCTGCAATTATTCTAATGTATATGACTTACGGTTATGAAAAAATAACGAAAATATTGCCGATCAATTTCACAACCCTATTTATTGTCGGTGTTGGTATTGCTGCTTTGTTCGGTGTCGGAAGTTTTATCTTCGGCGAGCCATTTTTATCACAAAATGCGGCGTATTTTCAGTTACCAATCTTAGGCAAGACCCACCTGTCAACAGCTCTAATTTTTGATTTTGGAATATATTTGGCTGTGATTGGCGTAAGCATGACCATCATTTTAACAATTGCGACTGATTCAAAAGAAGAAGAGGTTGAATAATCATGTTTTCATTCTTGGATCATCCACTTGTTGCAACGGCCATAACGATTATGGCTATGATCATGGCTAGTGGTATGATTGTGGTCCGACAGAGGGCTTCGAAAAAACCAGCAAGTATTAAAAAAATCTTATTACCCCCTTTGTTTATGAGCACGGGCGCACTGATGTTTGCATTTCCATATTTTCGAATTGAATGGCTTTTAGTTTTAGAAGCCATAACGGTTGGACTACTATTTTCAATAGTGCTTATTCTTACGTCTAAATTTGAAATATACGATCAGGATATTTATTTAAAACCGTCTAAAGCATTAGGTATTGTTTTAATTGGTTTGCTGGTCATTCGAGTAGCTTGGAAATTAGCAGTAGGCGAATCCATCTCAGTAGGTGAGACCAGCTCTATGTTTTATTTATTAGCATTTGCTATGCTAGTAACTTGGCGGATTGGCATGCTAGTTAAATTCATGAAATTAAAAGCGACATTATCATAAAAAAAGCGGAAGTCAAGGTTATGTTCCTTGGCTTCCGCTTTTATAATTTCGTTCTAGCAAATGTTCATAGGGCGAAAAATCGATTTCTTTTTCTTCTAAACGTTTGATTAAGAATTTATGATCTCGTTTAGGGGTTGCTAGTATATAACCTTCAATAAGCAGGTCTAATGTTATGCTATTTGCCCGGCGCTCAAGTGCCAGTTGGCCAATTTTAGCACCAATTTTCTGTTTCGCCACATCTTGAAATATATCAGGAACTGGCTCAACTAATTCATTAAGTAAAGCTTTTTGGTCTTCACTCCACAGGTCAATTGTCTGATTAACATAGTATTCTTCCCAATCAATAATTGATTTACCATCTTCTTTAGGTAGCTTTTTCAAAAACTTGCGAAACATGAAATAGCCACCGATTACTAGTAAAACAAGCATGATAAACGACCATATCAGTAATAGAATTCCAATCGTAGTTGACATAGACCTCACTCGCTTCATAATTTGCATTGGCGGGACTGTGTGGGAATCGAACCCACCAGAGACGGCACGCGCCTCCCGAACGGTTTTGAAGACCGTGACAAGCACCAGCACTGTAACCAGCCCCATAATATCCAAATAAGATTATACAAGTTGATTAAACTATGCGCAACTTAAACGTTTTTTGAAAATATTGAATTAAATTCATTATTTAGTATAATTGTTCTTAATACAGAATCATTTTGATAAATTTTAGACAATTGACAAAAATTTCGGTAAAATAATATTTGTTGTAATATTTTGATATCATCATTCATAGTTTGTAATAAATTCGCCTGATTGAGGAGGACATTTGCAATGTTGCACGAACCGTTAACCTTTTTAGATATGAATGCCATACAGAATGATGTTCCTAACAGTAGCTTAATAGAAGCTTCACATTATTGGTGTGATGAGCATTCTATGGCAGTTAAAATTATATATGATGAATCTCTCGAAATAGCGTTCGTTAGTAAATCAGTCTACCATGTGTTTGGTTATGAACGAGATGAATTAATGAAACAATCGATTTTACAATATATTCACCCTGAGCACCGTGATTCGTTACGAGACTTAGTTAAAACGTTACCAATTGATGATAAAAAGAGCCATGAATTTCGTCTATTAAATTCAGATGGTGAGTATATTGATTGTCTTGCAAACTCTGGACAGATTGTGGATCCTGATACAAACAAACCATTTTATGTATCAGTTATTCAAGATATTATGGAGCATAAACAAGCTCAACAAATGTTAATTAGTTCAGAAAAGCTTTCAACAGCTGGACAATTAGCAGCTAGTATTGCTCATGAGATTCGAAATCCAATAACATCTTTAAAAGGTTTCCTCCAACTTCTCGAAACAGGCATCGAAGGTAAGGAAGAGTATCTAGCCATTATGAAAGATGAAATTGAAAAAATAGAAGCTATTTCAACAGAAATGTTGTATATTGCAAAACCTTCTCCGAACGAGTTTGAACAAGCAAATATCATTTCAATACTTGAAGATATTTGTATGCTTATGCGTTCGCAAGCTAGAATGAATGATATCGATCTCGTGTTAGAAACTGACGTTGAAATACATGAAATCTACTGTGATCCGATGCAACTGAAGCAGGTATTCATTAATCTAATAAAAAATGCAATCGAAGCAATGGAAAACCCAGGCATTATAACAATACGGATTAATACGAATGAAATATTAACTATAGAAGTAATAGATGAAGGTCCTGGTGTGCCTGATTCATTAAAGGAGAAATTAGGGCAACCGTTTTTTACGACAAAAGATAAAGGTACCGGACTAGGCTTAATGGTTACGTTAGATATATTGCAGAATCATCATGCTGAATTAAGTATTTTAGACCGCGAACCTCAAGGGAGTATCTTCAAGATCGATTTTAAATAAGTTTAGATGGTGACATAATAGACATGAAACAATACACAATAGGTATGGCCGGCCATATAGACCACGGAAAAACCAAATTAACTGAAGCTTTAACAGGAATTAACACAGATAGATTACAAGAAGAGCAGGAGCGAAACATTTCAATTGAATTAGGTTATGCTCCATTGTATGAAGATGACGGGATGACTTTATCAATTATTGATGTACCAGGACATGAACGGTTTATAAGACAAATGATTGCAGGAGTCTCAGGTGTTGATAAAACAGTGTTAGTTGTGGCTGCAGATGATGGGGTAATGCCACAAACTGTTGAACATCTCGAAATTTTAAATTATTTAAAGATCCAAAATACGATGATTGTAATTACGAAAATAGAGTTAGTGGATGATGAATGGTTACAACTCGTATTAGAAGAATTAAATCGATACACTCATGATACAGTATTTGAACAAGCTCCAATTCATTTAGTCGATTCGCAATCAGAGAAAGGAATTGCCGATTTAAAGCATGCTTTATTGCAGCTTCTTGAAGTTTCGCCATACCGTAATTCGATGGGTTACTTTCGTATGCCCATTGACCAAGCCTTTCAAATTCACGGGATTGGTACGGTCGTTCGTGGCACGGTGTTAGATGGAGTGGTGTATAACCGTGACCAATTATATGTTCAGCCTAGCAATCGTTCGGTGAGTGTAAAAAGTATTGAACAGTTTGGTCGAACGGTAGAATCAGCATCACTTGGTAGCCGGGCTGCCTTAGCGATTAAAGGGCTTGAATCTGATACTATTAAACGAGGAGATGTGTTAACTAATCACCCTAATCAAGTAGAAGCATATCGTCTAGATGTTGAAATTCAGACTTCTCGGTATTTACAACAAACCATTAAACAGCGAAGCCCGATTAAATTACATATTGGAACGAGTGAAGTGTACGGACGAATAATTTTATTTGATCGCAATGAAATTCATGAAGCTGAAGAAACAGTTTACGCGCAACTTGAACTTGAGGAATCAGTGTATGCATTTAGGCATGATTTATTTGTATTAAGACGTGCTAGCCCTAAAGAAACAATTGGTGGGGGTAAAGTGGTGCACGCTCCTGCTAGGAAACACAAATTTGGAAAACAAACAGTGGATACAATTAAAAGGTCATCGGTACAATCACCAAGTGAACAATTAATAGATTATTTGCATCAAGAAGAACCACTTTTAACTGAAGGCGAAATTGCAAACGTCTTAAACTTACAAGAAGCCGAAGTTACTGCATTATTAGAACAATTACTAAAGACGCAATCACTTATTCAAATCGATCAATCATTTGCATCGAAAGCGTGGTTAGAAAGTCAATATCATCAGGTTTTTAATCAATTGCAGAACTTCCATAATCAATATCCTATGGAAACTGGTCTAGATAAATCGATTGTCATGCAAACCATTGATGCACCTGATAAAACCCAAAAGAAAATCCTAAATGAATGGGTAAACAGTCATTGTATGATTCAAGAGCAACACTTAGTTAAACTCCCTGAATTTGAACCTTATATTCCTAGTGAAATCAGAGAAACTGTTAACAGAGGTTTAAATCACTTATATGAAGATGGATTAACAGTAAAAGAATGGAGGACGTATTTCCCTGAGTTAGAGGCAGCAACAGTTGAATCATTAAAAGATTATTGTTTATCTAAGCAACTCATTATTCAATTAACTGAAGAATTAGTTGTTCATTATGATTGTTTTTATCATGCTGTTCAATCACTTTACCATGCGTGTCCTAAGCAGTTTTCTTTAAAGGAAGCCAAGGAGCAATTACAAATTTCAAGGAAATATATAATTCCTTTCTTAGAAACTTGTGACCAATTAGAGAAGACAAGACGAGAGGAGCAATATCGATATTGGACTTAAAATAAATCCGGACGGGAATTGCTCCGTCCGGATTTGTCTAGTTTTACAATCAAAAACTCGTGCTAATATGACACCATTATATGTGGCGTTTGATGATTAACCACTTCACCAATTGTTACCGCTAAATGGTCAGGTGATTCATTCATCTCTTGTATGAATTGTTCTGCGTCCTGAGGATTCAATGATATCAGCAACCCACCAGATGTTACAGCATCCGTTAATAACAATTGGTCATCACGGTTTAAATTAGAATCGAATGTAACATAGTCTTTAAGCCATGATAAGTTGGCTTTAGATCCACCAGGTACAGCACCTTGTTTAAGATAATTATCAACACCTTCAATTACAGGAACCGAATCATAATTAATTGAAAGAAGAACGTGGCTGTTTTCAGCAATCTCATAAGCATGCCCTAGTAAACCAAACCCTGTAACATCAGTCACAGCATTAGGTCGGTATTGTTGTAAAATCGACTTCGCTCGTTTATTTAACTGACCCATCCAATTAATGGTTGTTGTTTGAAGGGATTCATCAGCTAAACCTTTTTTAATGGCAGTCGTTGCAATACCTGTTCCGATTGGTTTGGTTAGAATCAATTGATCACCAGGCTTAGCATTTCCGTTTGTCCATATATGATTGGGATGAGCGAATCCAGTGACAGCTAAACCGAATTTAGGTTCATCATCATCAATGGAGTGACCTCCAATAATGGCACCACCTGTTTCAGCCATCTTATCCTCAGCACCTTGTAAAATAGAAGCTAATATATCTGATCCATATTTTTCAACAGAGAAACCGACGATATTTAGAGCTGTTTTAACATCGCCTCCCATCGCGTAGATATCACTTACTGCATTGGCAACGGCAATTTGGCCAAATTGATAAGGATCATCCACAATAGGTGTGAAATAATCAACTGATTGTACCATAGCAAGTTGATCATCAATATAGTAAACACCAGCATCATCAGCACTATTTTGACTATATAAAACGTTTTGATTATTTGTTTTTGATTCTACTTGACCCAACACTTGAGTCAGCTCGCTTGGTGCGAGTTTGCATCCTCAACCAGCTTTTGTTGATAAAGATGTTAACCGAACAATTTCTTCTCGATCACGACTCATAGGTTCACCCCCTGATACCAGCTTATTACATGTTTCAAAAAAAGACTATCATTCCAATCTAGATTGTTGCAAAAAGTCTGTATTTTTACTAATCTAATAGTCAAACACTAGAGGAGGGACAAGTTATGAGTTATCGAGTATCAATTGAATTTTGTATGCAGTGAAACTATGCTCCTAAAGCTGCGAGTTTCGCAGATCAATTATTTACAGAATTTCGCCATGAGATTGTAGAAATGAAACTAATTCCATCTTCAGGCGGCGCATTTGAAATATCAGTAAATGATCAGAAAATCTATTCAAAACTAGATACAGGTGAGTTTCCAGACATTAATGCTATCATTAATGATATGAAATCATGATGAACCTCCATTAGCTAGTGCTAATGGAGGTTACGACTGTTATCCGAGTATATAAAGTAAATGAGGCGATTAACATGACATTGCTAAGATCAATTCCGGCCATAGATCAATTATTAAATGATGATCAAAGTCAAACGATGATCAATCAAGAAGGGGTTCCCTTCGATTCGTTGAAATCTGTCTTTCAAGAAGTCACTAGCGACATTCGTTCAACTATATTAAATAATCAGGCCCCTTCATCTTGGAATGAGGGTAATTTATATGAAGTTACTTTATCGTATGCGTTTAAACTATTAGAGGCAAGGCAAAGAAAAGCATTGCAATCTGTTATTAATGCTACTGGGACGATCATTCACACCAACCTGGGCCGATCTCGATTAGCCGATACTGCCGCAAACCGCGTCACAGAAGTAGCCAAGAGCTATTCTACATTAGAGTATGACTTAACAACAGGGAGAAGAGGATCTCGTCACGATTTAGTTGAAGAACGTATTAAAACATTGATAGGTGCTGAAGCAGCAATCGTTGTTAACAATAACGCTGCTGCTGTGTTTTTAGTATTGAGTGCTTTGGCCCAAGGGGAAGAAGTTATCGTATCACGTGGTGAGTTAGTCGAAATCGGTGGTAGTTTCAGAGTTTCTGAAATCATGGAAGAAAGTGGGGCGATTCTTCATGAAGTAGGAACCACGAACAAAACACACTTAAGTGATTATCAAAAGGCGATCTGCGAAGAGACAAAGATGATTATGAAGGTCCATCAGAGTAATTTTTATATGGAAGGTTTTACAGCAAGTGTTAATCGACAAGAACTTAAACCATTAACGACACAGCATGGTGTGGTGTTATATGAGGATTTAGGAAGTGGGTTATTATATAATTTGAGCGAAAATGGAATCAGTGATGAACCAACTGTCCAAGAAGTCATTGCCTATGGAGTCGACCTTGTGTCATTTAGTGTTGATAAACTACTAGGAGGCCCGCAAGCAGGTATCATTGCAGGTAAGAAAGACTATATAGAACAGATAAGATCTCATTCACTTAATCGTGTTTTACGAGTTGATAAGATGACCTATGCAGCTCTTGACGAAACACTTCGACTGTTTGAAGCGGGTTCTTATGAAGAGATCCCAACTTTAGAAGCTGTTTTAAAAAAGGATGAACAAATCAAGCAATCAGTACAGTCTTTTATCAACAGGTTACCAGTCTTAGAAAATATTAATGTATCGATTGAGCAGACAACGGCACAAGTCGGTGGTGGAACATTGCCTGAAGTTACGTTGCCATCACACAGTCTTGTCATGACTTTTGATGAGGCAAAAGCTGAACATGTAACAGAATTATTGCGACTCAATCAACCTGCGATTATTGCTAGAGTTGAAAACGAAAAGGTCTATTTTGATTTTCGAACAATCGATTCAAACGAACATGATTCTATTATTTTGGCGATTTCAAAGATTGATCAATTAATCTAGCAATGAAACTATAAAATTTGTTTTTATCGTTTTACTTCTATACCGTTTTAATATAAAATGAATACGTGCAGAAATAATGTGTTTTCTGTAGAATACGCTTATAAACTGATGAAATGAGACATTACATATGTTAAGGGGGTAAGTAACATGGTAGAAAGTCATGCTGCCAAAGCGAAAAAGCAGTTTGAACTGAATGGTAAAACGTATAACTATTACCATCTCAAAGCACTTGAAGAACAAGGTTATGGAAAAATTTCAAAACTACCTTATTCAATTCGTGTGCTTCTAGAATCAATTCTTCGTCAACAAGACGGACATGTTATTCAAAATGAACACGTGGAAAAATTAGCACAGTGGGCAGAAGGGGCAAAGGTAGATGTTCCATTCAAACCTTCTCGTGTTATTCTACAGGACTTTACAGGTGTTCCAGCTGTCGTTGACTTAGCGTCACTACGTAAAGCAATGGTTGATATGGGTGGAAGTCCAGACCAAATCAATCCTGAAGTACCAGTGGACCTTGTTATCGACCACTCCGTACAAGTTGACCGTTACGGTACTCCAGATGCCTTACGTGTCAATATGGAAATGGAGTTCGATCGTAACAAAGAACGTTACGAATTCTTACACTGGGCACAAAAAGCATTTAATAACTATCGTGCTGTTCCACCGGCAACAGGAATTGTACACCAAGTTAACCTTGAGTACATTGCAAATGTTGTCCATGAACAAGAACAAGATGATGGTTCTTATGATGCATTCCCAGATACATTATTTGGTACAGACTCACATACAACAATGATTAACGGCCTAGGCGTTCTAGGTTGGGGTGTTGGTGGTATCGAAGCCGAAGCAGGTATGCTTGGTCAACCATCGTATGTTCCAACACCTGATGTTATTGGAGTTAAATTAGTAGGAAGCTTCCCAGAAGCAACAACTGCGACGGACTTAGCATTAAAAGTTACACAAGTGTTACGTGAGAAGAATGTTGTTGGTAAATTTGTTGAGTTCTTCGGTCCTGGTCTAACAGAAATGCCACTTGCAGACCGTGCAACAATCTCAAACATGGCTCCTGAATATGGTGCAACATGTGGTTTCTTCCCAGTAGATAATGAAACACTTGATTATATGCGCTTAACTGGTCGTACGGAAGACCATGTACAAATGGTTAAAGAATATCTTCAGAATAACGATTTATTCTATACACCTGATCAAGAGGATCCTGAGTTTTCAGAGCTTGTAGAAATTGATCTATCAGAACTAGAACCAAACTTATCAGGTCCTAAACGACCTCAAGACTTAATTCCTCTTTCTCAAATGAAAGAGTCATTTAACGAAGCCTTAACAGCCCCAGCTGGTAATCATGGCTTTGGACTTGATGCGAAAGACAAAGATAAAGAAGCTGTCGTTAAATTTAACAACGGTAGTGAAACGACAATGAAGACAGGTGCTCTAGCGATTGCCGCCATCACGTCTTGTACAAACACATCTAACCCACACGTTATGTTAGGTGCGGGTCTTCTTGCTAAGAACGCAGTAGAAAAAGGACTAGAGGTGCCAGATTACGTTAAGACATCATTAGCACCAGGTTCAAAAGTTGTTACAAACTATCTAGAAAACTCTGGATTAATGGAATACCTTGATCACCTAGGCTTTAACCTAGTTGGTTATGGTTGTACAACTTGTATTGGTAATTCGGGCCCATTACTTCCTGAAATCGAAGAAGCGATTGCGAATGAAGATTTAACGGTATCATCTGTTCTATCTGGTAACCGTAACTTCGAAGGTCGTATTCACCCATTAGTGCGCGCAAACTATTTAGCATCACCACCACTAGTAGTTGCTTACGCATTAGCTGGTACTGTAGATATTGATATCTTAAATGAACCAATTGGCCAAGACCATAATGGTGAAGATGTTTACTTCAAAGATCTTTGGCCTTCATCAGATGAGATCAAAGCTCAGATTGCTGAAGTTGTTACACCTGAAATCTTCCGTAAAGAATACGAAGAAGTGTTCAACTCAAATGAAGAATGGAACAAGATCCAAACTACAGATGAACCATTATATGAGTTCGATGAAAACTCAACTTATATTCAAAACCCACCATTCTTCGAAGAAATGTCAAAAGATCCGAAAGAAGTCAAACCACTTGAAGATCTTCGTGTGATTGGTAAGTTCGGTGATTCAGTTACAACGGACCACATTTCACCAGCTGGTGCCATTCCAAAAGATATGCCAGCAGGTCGCTATTTAATCGACAATGGCGTTTCACCGCGTAACTTCAACTCTTATGGTTCACGTCGTGGTAACCATGAAGTGATGATGCGTGGTACATTTGCTAACATTCGAATTCGTAATGAAATCGGTGGTGGCAAAGAAGGTGGTTTCACAACGTATTGGCCAACAGGAGATGTTATGCCAATTTATGATGCTGCAATGAAATATAAAGAAGATGGCACTGGCCTATGTGTCATTGCTGGTCATGACTACGGAATGGGTAGTTCTCGTGACTGGGCAGCGAAAGGTACAGACTTACTAGGTATTGAAACAGTGATAGCTCAAAGCTTTGAGCGTATTCACCGTTCAAACTTAGTTATGATGGGTGTCCTACCACTGCAATTCCAAGAAGGGGACAGCATCGAATCCTTAGGCTTAACAGGTGAGGAACACTTTGATGTTCATGTGACAGAAGACGTTAAACCACATGATCTCGTCAAAGTAACAGCGACAAGTCCTAATGGAGATAAGAAAGAATTTGAAGTAACAGCTCGTTTCGACAGTGATGTAGAGGTTGATTACTACCGTCACGGTGGAATTCTACAAATGGTTCTACGTCAAAAATTAGAAACAGTATAAAATAGTGAAAAACCAGCCAATTCTATATTGGCTGGTTTTTTCGTTTCTGGCACTAAAATATTTGTTGGGGTAGATACACAATTTATCGTGAATGTTTGATGGTGGCCGTTGGCATCATGTGATCCGCTTACGGTGGATGCTTGCCGCGGGCACGGCTCGAGCCAGGCAACTACATCGAATAAGCTTCTTTGCTACTTGCACCGAGGAAGCCTACTTCGAAGCGTTGACTTGCAGACGCAGGTGCATCCCTCGGCCGAAAAGCATGGCCTGCGGGGTCTCGAGTCGCGTGCTGTTCCCGCAGGCGTCACCACCTACGCTCCTCACCTGACGCCAACTTAGAAGTTTGATGAAACAAAAAAGCATGCAAGATCCTTGTTTGTCATTCTTGTTTTATACTATTAAAACAAAAGAAGTTAATCTAAACATACCATTGAAAAGTTTTATTGTTCCATCTATATGTATATATAAGACGAAAAGCGATGAAAAAGAAGTGCTTCTAAGAGTTCTCTAAAGTATTTAAGATACAATTACGGTTTGAAGATGAATTGATCTTTTATGTTAAAATATTTAGAAAGATTGTGTAAATACCTTAAAATGATCTAGCGAATTAGTTGAATAGAACCTATAAAAATTTTCCTTGTTATAATAAGAATTCTCATCCGTTTTATACAGTTATTAAACGATTGGAAAAAGGGAGCGATGTTCTTGAAATTTACTGAGCGTACTTTAAGAGTTCTTAAGAATGCAGAAAAGGAAGCTGAAAGAGCTAATAAGATTGTTTATCCAGTTCATTTACTATTAGGTATCTTGCTCGAAAGAACTTCTGTGTGCGCTGAGCTAAATATTAGTTACCCAAAACTTTGGAATACTTTAAATGAACGAGTTAATAAAATATATTTTGATAAGGCTGAAAATGGGATTAATTATAAACCTTTTAAAATAAATATTTCCTTGTCCACTGAACAGGTACTAGAAATTGCAAATAATAGAAAGGAACGATTCAATCAGATTTTTTAAATGAAGGACACTTAGTCGATACAATTTTTAGAATCAATGACTATTCAACAAGTTTAATATTTGATGGAATAAATACGTCAAGTATTCTTGAAATAGTGTCTCACCCGAGAGATATGGCTGTTTCTTTAAAGGATTATTCGTTCCCAGATATACTGATATCCAATATAACTTTTAGAAAAGTAGAGAAATATGATGCGAAAGCGTTAAAAAACTTTGTCGAAAAAGAATTTGGAAATGGTTGGCTAGATTCTATTGAAAGCGGACTTCTAAATAAAAATGTGCCTATTTTTATTGCTTTAGATGATGAGGAAATTGTTGGATTTGCTTGCTTTGATGTTGTGCGAAATAAAAAAAGATTATTTGGACCGATGGGAACTAGTTTTTCAAAAAGAGGGCAAGGTATAGGCTATACACTGCTACATTTATGTTTAAATGAAATGGATGGAATAGGTTATGAATATGCTGTGATTGGAGAAGCAGGACCAATTGAATATTATGAAAAGGCGTGTAATGCAGTTGTAATTCCAACGCCTTTAAATACTAAGTGATATTTGTGAATTATTACACTTAAATTAACAAAGACGAATGTTTGAAGTAAGAATGGGTGAACAGTAATAAAGCGGAATCAAAACACGTAGACGCCTGCGGGAACAGCACGTGTCCTCGAGAGCCCGGAAGCCCCATTTTGGGGCTGAGGGATGCACCTGCGTCTGCTAGTCAATGCTTCGAAGTAGGCTTCCTCGGTGCAAGTAGCAAAGAAGCTTATTCGATGTAGCTGCCTGGCTCGAGCCGTGCCCCGGTAAAGGAAACACACCGATTGCCTTAGCAGAGCTGATGTTGAGCTTATGTCACGTAGAACCAAGCGAAGTGTTTTGATGGAGCGTCATTTAATTAGAAGACCCGAACGATTTATTTTTCATAAAAATCGTCCGGGTTTTACTTTGCATTATAAGGTTTAGTTTCATACTTTTAACTCTGATATTTTGTTGTTCTACAACTTTGTTTCCATTGTTTTTGTTTTGCATTAGAATTTTATGCTTGTTTCTCATCCATGTATTCGCGTTCCCAATGGCGATGTTGGGATAAAGCTTGGATAAACAGTTCGTTGAAGCGAGTGAGATCGTCAGACCATGTTGAGAGTATGCCGTGATCATTAAAGACTTCACTCGATGATTTTGGTGAAATATTTTGAATTGATGAAGGTAATACCTGAGTCAATAAATCAACTGCTTCTTGACTCACTCCAATTGTTTTAGCATGGGTGAACATTTCTTTAACAAAACTTTTGCCCTCATGATGTTTAAGTAGTTCTTGTATGTGTTGGGCACCACCAGGAATAAATAAGCCATCATATAAAACTGGATAGGTCGTTGAGTAATTTTGATTAACTTGAATGGGTTCTTGATTCATGCTTTTAACCTGACCCAAATTACGGTTTACTATTTCGACATGGACACCTTGTTGTTCCATCATCGACATAAATGATTTAACATCCTCTGATTTAAAACCTTCTGCTAGTAAAATCGCTATTTTACGCGTTTTCGGCGTGAATACCGTTTGAGCTTGACTTAAGGCGTTTGATTTTTGTTGAGTCATTTCTTCATTGAGTGGCTGTGGAGCTTTGACACCAACACCATCAGCGATTTTCTTGGCTAGCTCATGACTCACATGGTTAAACATTTCAACGACATGCTGCTTAATCGCAGGGTCCTTAACATTTCCGACTTCAAAATGAAATGCTTTGAACAAGTGACGTTTTTCATGCTCAGATAGACTATTGTAAAAAAGTGTTGCTTGGGAAAAATGATCATTAAAACTAGCACTACGTTTCCGAACTTTTTTTCCTTCAACTTTTTCTTCATAATGTTCGAAACCTTGTTGCTCTTTAGACACAGGTTGCGGATTATTATGAGCTATGCCATTCGGGCTATAAGCGACTTTCCCTTGATTAATTGTCATGCGATGAAAACCGTCTCGTTGATTATTGTGAACAGGTGTTATCGGCCGATTGATTGGAATTTCATGAAAATTAGGGCCACCTAAACGTAATAACTGTGTGTCTAAATATGAAAACAAGCGACCTTGTAATAACGGATCATTAGTAAAATCAATTCCTGGCACAATATTTCCGATGTGAAATGCGGCCTGCTCAGTTTCAGCAAAGAAATTATCTTGGTTTCGGTTCAGTGTCATTTTTCCAACCTTTTGAACTGGTACTTGCTCTTCTGGCCAAATTTTGGTTGGATCTAAAATATCAAAATCGAATTGATGTTCTTGCCCTTCTTCAATAACCTGAATGCCTAGTTCAAATTCTGGGTATTCACCGTTATTGATGGCATCCCAGAGGTCTTGGCGGTGAAAATCCGGATTCTTACCAGCAATTTTCTGTGCTTCATCCCAAGTCAAAGAGTGCACACCAAGCAACGGCTTCCAATGAAATTTCACGAAATGTGCTTGGCCTTGTTGATTAACAAGTCTAAATGAATGGACGCCAAAACCTTCCATCATACGAAAACTTCGAGGGATTCCGCGATCTGACAGCAACCACATAATCATATGTGCTGATTCTTGGTTATGAACAACCCAATCCCAAAATGTATCGTGAGCTGCTGAAGCTTGTGGGATTTCATTATCAGGTTCTGGTTTGATGGCATGGACAACATCCGGAAATTTAATAGCGTCTTGGATAAAAAAGACCGGCATATTGTTTCCCACTAAATCAAAGTTACCATCTTCAGTGAAAAACTTAGTCGCAAACCCCCGTACATCACGTACAGTATCAGCTGAACCACGCGAACCTACAACTGTTGAAAACCTCACAAATACAGGTGTTTCTACATTCGGATCTTGTAAAAACGAAGCACTTGTTAAAGAGGATAATGATTCGTAGGGTTTAAATACGCCATGTACTCCAAACCCCCTTGCGTGTACGACACGTTCAGGTATTCGTTCATGATCAAAGTGAGTCATTTTTTCGCGAAAATGAAAGTCTTCCATTAAAGTAGGCCCACGTTCACCAGCAGTAAGAGATTCCGATGTATTGGGTAATTTCGTCCCTTGGTCAGTTGATAATGACTGGCTTTCATTAGAATTTTTGAAAGCTTTCAACTGTTCTTGTTTTGCATCACGTTGTTTACGATTCATAAATATAACCTCCTCAGACAATCATTAGTTTGTTAAATAAATCCAAGTTTATTCATATGATTCATAATTGTCATGGAATCGTAAATCGTGTCTAGATGATAATTTGTTCCTGTTTGATAGAATAGGTGATAGGAGTGAAAGACTATGAATGACATCATCCAAATTGGACCACTCAATTTATATTTACCTTTATTATTTTACATTGGTGGTATAATTTTATCTGGCATATTAGGTTATTTCATGTTTAAGCGAAAAAGTACACAACCAATTGACAAAAAGCCAGCCGATGTCATCTTCGAATATTGGTTTGTTTTCATCGTTATTTGGAAATTAAGCTATTTTTTGAAAAAACCTGCAGATTTAATTGAGAATCCAATTACCATCATATACTTTGATGGAGGTAATCTCGGGTTATTATTCGGTATTATAGCTTTGTTATTATATAGTATTAGGCAAAAACGTTATTTTCGTTTATCTTATCAATGGCAAATCGCATGGTGGTTACTAGCTATAATTATATTGTTGGGCATAGAACAAATCATTTCACTGATTTATGGTTATTCCATTCTAGCGCTTTTAGAAATCATTGTTTATATGGTAATTGTGGCTATATATTGCTTCAATTCAAATCCATTAGATTGGTCCCAAATATTAGGGACAATTCGTTGGGTTGGGATCAATTGGGTGCTATTTAGAGTGTTGGACAACTCTTTGGATATATTGATCTTTGAGGTCATGACAGTTCTTGCTATTGCTGTTGTAACTTATATCACTGAGTGGATTATAGATGTACGTCATAAGAGGGGAGCGTTGCGTAAGTGAAATTAACAAAACGCATCATTGGATTAACTCTGATTGGTATATTAGTTGGGGTTGTGGTCTATAATACTTGGTTTTCTAATTCTGATGAAAATAATGAGACATCAGGTGAAGGGATTTTTGTACAACCAGAAGGTGTTGATATAGAGACAGATGAAATTGAAGTAGGAGAGCAGGCGCCAAATTTTAAACTTGAGACATTAGACGGGGAAGAAGTTGAATTAGCTGACTATCGTGGTCAGAAAGTATTTATAAACTTTTGGGCTACATGGTGTCCACCTTGTAGAGCTGAGATGCCTCATATGCAAGAAATATCTGATGAATATGGCGAAGATGTTGTGATTTTAGGGGTTAATGCAACATCACAGGAAACCAACACAGATAAGGTGTCATCATTTGTGAATGAGCTTGATTTATCATTTCCAATTTTAATGGACAAGACTGGAGAAGTGAATGTACGTTATCAAGTCTTAAGCTTACCAACAACGTATTTCATCAATACTGAGGGTGAAGTCCAAATACCTCGGCATGTTGGACCACTTTCGTATGACGATATGGAACAAAAAATAAAAGAACTAGATTAAGTATATTCTTCTAGCATAATGGCTATCCTAAAGAGCAAAAAGGAGAATCAGCCATTATGCGAAAGAAAGACCATTTAACGTTTCAACGGCTCATTCAATCTGAAAAAGAAAAAATTTTGAACAACCCACAAGAACTAGACAAAATTTATGATAAGTTAGATTCCAGATTAGGAATAACGCCTTCTAAACAGTCTCGTGTATAGCTAAAAGTAATTTGCTTATACTAACGACTGTAACAATTTTAAGGAGGCGTAACGATGAGTCAACATCAAAAGAAACCAAATCCTGATGAACGTCGAGATAATTTGAAAAAGATTCAGGAAAACCTGAATAATACTTTAGAAAATATGCAAGAAGCTGAAGATTCAATGGAAACAGCGTCTGAATTTCAAGAGGAAGAAATTAAGAAAAAGAATGCAAGAAGAAGAGAAGCTGTCGACGGTATGCGCGATGAATTACGGGATGAACATGCTCATCAAAAACGGCAAAAATAATAATCGAAAGGCTAGCCACAGCTAGCCTTTTTATTTTAAAATAATATTTAAGTTGATGTAAGAGGGAGAGAAGACAAAATGGTCATAAATGTAACCGATATAAAAGTACGTTACCAGGAAACGGATCAAATGGGCGTTGTTTATCACGCTAATTATTTAGTTTGGTTTGAAATTGGTCGAACTCATTTAATTGAGCAACTAGGATTTAATTATGCC
Organism: Alkalibacillus salilacus; assembly: GCF_030812915.1. Taxonomy (GTDB): domain Bacteria; phylum Bacillota; class Bacilli; order Bacillales; family Alkalibacillaceae; genus Alkalibacillus; species Alkalibacillus salilacus. The sequence goes on along the minus strand of NZ_JAUSTQ010000003.1, from coordinate 34,663 downwards.
GATATGGAACGTGATGGTATTGTGTCTCCAGTAGTCGATATTAATGCACAATACAAGGACCCTTTAACATATGGGGAAACCGCTTCTGTTAAAACATATATCAGTTCGTATGATGGATTTCGAATCATCTATGGTTATGAAGTATACACTGGAAATGGTGATTTAGCTGTAACAGGTTCGTCTTCGCACGTTTGTGTTAAAAAACAAAACTTTAAACCGATCTCCATCCGTAAACATTATCCAAATTGGCACAATGCTTATTTGGAAGCAATAGGTGAAACTAATGGCGTTCGGGATTAAACGAGAAGAGTTAAGACGTTGGAAGCGTCAGGTTGAAGCTGGAGAAATCGCATTTTTAACGCATTACTGGGCAGATGATCGTTTTCCTGGTCATAAAACAGTAACTAAAGTAGGTTGTCAAAATATTGAACATTTAAAAGCATGGGGACGTCGCTATGGATTAAAACCTGAATGGATCCATGCTGATGAAGTATACCCGCATTTTGACTTAATCGGTCAATTTGAAGAGGATATATTACGAGCGGAAGGAAAACTTGAACAATTAAGACGCTTTCGTTCTATTTAAAAAGCCGTAGTTAATTAACCACGGCTTTTTTGATCCTGTTTTTCTGGTACCGGATCAAAACCACCAGCATTAAATGGGTGACACTTTAAAATGCGTTTTATCGATAAATAAAACCCCTTAAAGAAACCAAACCGTTCAAACGCTGTTAGGCTATAGGACGAACATGTCGGATGAAACCGACATGTAGGCCCTAACAAGGGTGAAATAAATTGTTGATAACCTTTTATAAGCCATATAAAAAGATGTTTCATCCTATCACACTACTCTTCGCGTTTATCATAACTAATGGATGCAATCGCATCATGTAAGTGGATTGATTCCTCGTTCACACACTTAACCGAAAATTGCTCGACTGTTTCATATTCATACAAGTCGCTCGCAACAAGTCGAACCATATCTTCTACAAAACGCGGATTTTCATAAGCTTGTTCGGTGACCATTTTTTCATCTGGTCGTTTAAGAACTGGATGAATTCGAGCGCTTGCGTTAGATTCAGCTGCTTCTAATAGCATGTGTTTCCAATCGTAAAGTGTATCATCAAACTCAGGCTGTAAAGTAACTTCCATTTCAATATTACCTCGTTGGTTATGGGCACTATATTCGCTGATCTCTTTTGAACAAGGGCAAAGCGTTGTAATCGTACCTGTTAAACCGACTTTAAGGTCATATCCAAATTCTTCGTGATAACGGACACGCATCCAAGCATCTGCATGATTTAAACCTGCTTGCTCAGAATAAGGGGCTTTACGTTCAAAAAACCAAGGGAAAGATACCGTTAACTCCGCATCTTTTTGTTCAAGACGTTGTTGAAGATCAAATACAAATGATTTAAGTGTCGCAAAATCCAAAGTGAAGCCATTTTGATAATAAGAATGAAGTTGCTCTGTAAACCGACTCATATTCGTACCCTTAGAATCTTGGGAAATAGAAGAGGCAAAGTGAAATTGTGCGACGGTTGTTTGTGTCTTGGGTTCTAATTGACTTTTTAGCGTAACTGGATGTTTAACATTACTCACACCAACAGCATCTAATTCAAACAGAAAATCTTTTTTTGTATTCTGTAAATCTTTCATTTTATTCTTTTCCATTGGTTTTGTTTTAGGACCTGGCTCAACAGATCCAAATAATTTATGTCGCTCAGATTTCGTAGGTAACTGTTTTTTAACTGCTTCGTTCATATCGAGGACTCCTTTCAGTTCTTGAGAAGAGCATAAGCACAATATATATTATACATGATTGAAATTGTTGGATTCAATTTATTGAACTTGCTCAAGGTGTGGCACGACTTGTATTTGCTCTGAGTAATGTTTCATGTGGTTTTCAACATCGTTATAATTTGTATCAAGATCAGTTATAGAACTGTCAATGAGCGGAACAACTTCTACATCATGCATGATGTCACCTTGATCATCAAATTCTACATATGTAGGCATAAATCGTATATTTGAAACAGATGTCTCACTTGTTTGATTGAATAATCCTTTATCTAGTTGAAGCTGCAGGATTCCACCTATTCGTCGGTCAAATTCACGTTGACCTGACAAAAAATTACCCAAAGAATAGATAACAACTGATTGATGATTTTCAGTTTTTACCTGTTCGAATGGTTGAAGAACATGAGGATGATGCCCGAGAATGATATCTGCTCCCGCTTCAGTTAACTCTCGAACCAACTCTTTTTGATCCTCAGTTGGTAACGGTTCATATTGGTTACCAAAATGAAGGCTAACGACGGTGAAATCTGCTTGATCCTCAATTTCATTAATATCTTCCTTGATGTTTCCATCATTTATATATTGAACTAAATAGTCTTTATCTTCTGGGCGAGGAATGCCATTAGTTCCATAAGTATAAGCAGTAAAACCGACTGATATACCGTTCTTTTCTAAAATTCGAGCTTCTTGTTGATCAGATTCACTATGGTAAGATCCAATATAATCGATTGATAAATCATTTAGATGATTAGTTGTTTTTTCTATAGCCTCTTGTCCATAATCTAATGTATGGTTGTTTGCCAACGATACAATATCAGTAGATACGTATTTTAAAGCATCTGCGACGGATTTAGGCGCATTAAATTGAGGATATCCTGATAAACCCAGTTCCTCACCAGCTAACATTGTTTCTTGGTTAGCAAATAGAAGGTCAGCTGATTCAAGTTGTGGCTTAATCATGGATAACATCGGTTTAAAATCATAGGTTTGTCCTTCCTTAGCGCCACTATAGACACGATCATGAATTAAAATATCCCCAACAGCATTTAATGTGATTGACTTTCGTGATTCTTTATTAGAAAGATCGTGTGTCATACTCGTTAGTTTATCCGCCGTATAAGTCGACTGATTCGATTGTTCCTGTAAGATAAAGGTTATGCCCATTACAACTATGATGAAACCTGTTATGACTAATCCAATTTGTTTTTTCACTTAATCACCTTATTTAAAACCACGTTATTTTAGGCTCAGTTTTATTTTTAATACGTTTTAAATTATCTGTGTGACGATAAATAACAAAGAACGCTAGAAAACAAGTCACAATGATTAAAGGAATATCTTGCATGATAATTGATGTCACTACAGCCGTAAGCCCTACAAGAATAGACGCTAATGATACATACTTGAATAATTTTAAGAAAACAAAAAATGACCCAATAAGAATAGCGAATAACACAGGGCTCACCCCGAGTACAACACCGCCCGAAGTAGCTACTGCCTTACCACCTTTGAACTTAGCGAAAATCGGAAATATGTGGCCAATCACTGCGAAACCACCAACAATAAGTGGTTGCAATTCAGGGGCTAGTATAACCACCATGACAACTGGTACCGTACCTTTCAATATATCAAGGATTGTAACAATTAAACCTACTTTGACTCCTAAAACTCTAAAGGCGTTTGTTGCACCAAGATTGCCGCTACCGTGTTCTCTTATATCAATTTGATAAAATAATTTACCGATTATAAGTGCAGATGGAAAAGAACCAAATAGATAAGCAATCACACTAAATAAAAGATAAAACATTTAATCCCTCCTTTATTGGCTTCTTATAATACACTTTATTTTATCAAATGTATGGAGAAGAAAGAAGATGTTAAATTTTAAGAATGAGTAAAACGAAAGTTGAGAAATATTGCTAAACACGCTATCCTAGTATTATCACATTTTTTTAGGAGCGATATTATGGAAAACCCAACACAAGAAAAAATGCGCGAAATATTAATCAATGCCAATACGATTGCGGTCGTAGGATTATCGGACAAGCCTGATCGCACTTCACATCAAATTGCAAAAATCATGCAAGATCGTGGTTATAAGATTATCCCAATCAATCCTAATGCCACTGAAGTTCTTGGCGAAAAAAGTTATTCATCACTTAGTGAAGTAGAAGAATCAATTGATATTATTAACGTTTTTCGTAGACCTGAACACCTTGTTGATGTAGCACATGACGCATTGACTACTGATTGTCGTGTGTTTTGGGCACAACTAGGTATCGTGAATGAAGAAGCTCATGAACTTCTTCAAGAAAATGATTTTACTGTGATTATGGATGCTTGCATAAAAGTCGTTCATGCTGTCACAATTGGCAGTTAATATGGATTGAGGAATCTCTGCTAAATAGCAGGGATTTCTCATGTTTTCCCGAATAAATAAAGACAGCACTTGTTTAGCGAATTAGAAAGGGGACAATTATAAGTGACGCATTCATTTGAACAATACAACGATGACTCAATTCAAGTTCTAGAAGGTTTAGACGCCGTCCGAAAACGTCCAGGTATGTACATTGGTAGTACAGACCACCGTGGGCTTCACCATCTCGTTTTTGAAATAGTAGATAATGCGGTTGATGAAGCGCTTGCGGGTTATGGTGATACGATCACCGTCACCATACATAAAGACGAATCAATCTCTGTGACTGACTTTGGACGTGGTATGCCAACCGGCATGCATAAAATGGGTAAACCAACTCCAGAAATAATTTTTACCATACTTCACGCTGGAGGAAAATTTGGTCAAGGCGGCTATAAAACAAGTGGCGGTCTACATGGTGTTGGTGCGTCTGTCGTGAATGCTTTATCTGAATGGATGAAGGTAACGATTTGCCGTGATGGTAAACGCCATGACATTGTATTTGCTAATGGCGGAAAGGTGAAACAACCTTTAACAGAAGTGGGCAATACTCGAAAGTCAGGCACTACCATTCACTTCAAACCAGATGAATCAATGTTTTCGACAACGCATTATCAGTTTGAAACACTCTCTGAACGATTACGAGAGGCTGCTTTCTTATTAAAAGGGATCAAACTCGTCTTAAAAGATGAACGTGAAGGCGCTGAAGAATCTTATGTGTATCCAGATGGCTTACAATCATTTGTGCATTATTTAAACGAAGAAAAAGATGCTTTACATGAAGTTGTTTCACTTGAAGGTGAAGTGAAGGAAATTGAAGTAGACTTTGCGATGCAGTTTAATGACGGATATTCAGAAAGCATCTTATCGTTTGTTAATAATGTTCGAACAAAAGATGGCGGAACGCACGAATCAGGAGCAAAAACAGCCTTAACACGCGCATTTAATGAGTATGCTCGAAAAATGCAGCTATTAAGAGAAAAAGATAAAAATTTAGATGGTAATGATATTCGAGAAGGCTTAACAGCGATTATTTCTGTAAGAATCCCTGAACAATTACTGCAGTTTGAAGGCCAAACGAAAAGCAAACTAGGGACGCCAGAAGCGAGAAGCGCTGTTGATAGCGTGATTGCAGAGAAATTAGCTTACTTCTTAGAAGAAAATCCAAACACCTCTAAAATGCTGATTAAAAAAGCAATCAAAGCACGTGATGCTCGTGAAGCTGCTCGTAAAGCACGTGAAGAGGCTCGTAACGGCAAAAAACGTAAACGTCGTGATTCTATTTTAAGCGGTAAATTAACCCCTGCTCAGTCAAAAAATGCAGCTAAAAATGAATTGTTTTTAGTTGAGGGTGATTCAGCAGGAGGTTCTGCCAAACAAGGTCGTGACCGTCGTTTCCAAGCGGTATTACCCCTTCGAGGAAAAGTCGTTAATACCGAAAAAGCCAAGATTGATGACATTTTCAAAAACGAAGAAATATCAACGATCGTTCATACCATTAATGCAGGTGTAGGCCCGGATTTCAATATTGATGATGCACAATACGATAAAGTCATTATCATGACAGATGCTGATACCGATGGAGCGCACATTCAAGTGTTATTACTGACATTCTTTTACCGTTATATGAAACCACTCATCGAACAAGGTAAAGTTTACATTGCTTTACCACCACTGTTCAAAGTCTCAAAAGGTAAAGGAAAGCAATATAAGGAATCCTATGCTTGGGACGATGATGAGATGGAGAAACTATTAAAAGAATATAAGAATGGTTACACCGTTCAGCGTTATAAAGGTTTAGGTGAAATGGATGCTGAACAATTATGGGAAACAACGATGAATCCAGAAACCCGTACATTAATTCGAGTGACGATTGATGATGTGGCACGTGCGGAACGACGAGTGACTACGCTTATGGGCGATAAAGTAGAGCCTCGACGTAAGTGGATTGAATCTAATGTTGCATTTGGAATGGAAGAAGACGATACAATTTTAGACAACGATCGATTGCTTAACTAGGAGTGAAAAATTTGGCTGAAGAAGCAAAGTATTTAGATTTACCATTAGAAGAAGTAATAGGTGACCGTTTTGGTCGTTATAGTAAATACATTATTCAAGACCGTGCTCTTCCGGATGTAAGAGACGGCTTAAAACCCGTGCAACGCCGTATCTTATATGCTATGCACCAAGAGAAAAATACACATGATAAGCCGTTTCGTAAATCGGCCAAAACAGTCGGAACCGTGATTGGTAACTACCACCCTCATGGGGACTCGTCTGTTTACGAAGCACTTGTTAGAATGAGTCAATCCTGGAAAGTTAAAAAAGAATTAGTTGAGATGCACGGAAATAACGGAAGTGTTGACGGAGATCCCCCTGCAGCTATGCGTTACACTGAAGCAAGACTTTCAGGAATTGCTTCAGAATTAATGCAGGATATCGACAAAGAAACAGTCGATTTTATCCCTAATTTTGATGACACTGATTATGAACCCATTGTTTTACCTGCGAAATATCCCAATCTTCTCGTTAACGGTTCAACAGGGATTTCTTCTGGTTATGCAACAGACATACCACCACATAACCTAGCTGAAGTTATTGATGCAGTAATTTACAAGATTGAACACCCTGATGCATCAATTGATCAATTGATGAAGAAGTTACCTGGTCCTGATTTTCCAACTGGCGGGATCATTCAAGGCAAGGATGGTATCCGAAAGGCTTATGAAACAGGTAAAGGTAAAATAGTCGTACGTGGTCAAGCCGAAATCGAAACACTTAAAGGTGGTCGTGAACAGATTGCCATTAATGAGTTGCCTTTCGATGTCAATAAAGCGACACTTGTCAAAAAAATGGACGAGCTTCGTTTAGAACGTAAAGTTGAAGGCATTTCTGAAGTTCGGGATGAAAGTGATCGTACTGGACTTAGAATTGTCATTGAAATGAAAAAGGACATCGACAGTCAAAGTGTCTTAAACTATCTATACAAGAATACTGATCTGCAAGTATCGTTTAACTTTAATATGGTAGCCATTTCCGATAAAACACCGACAGTTATGACCCTTCACGGTATCCTTGATGCTTATATAAGCCATCAACGAGAAGTTATAAAACGTCAGTCAGAACACGATTTAAGAAAAGCACAAGATCGCGCTCATATTGTTGAAGGTTTAATTTATGCCGTTTCGATATTAGACGACGTCATTGCAACAATTAGGCAAGCCAATGATAAAAAAGATGCAAAAATTCAATTACAAAATCAATATCAATTCTCTGAGAAACAGGCAGAAGCAATTGTTATGTTACAACTTTATCGTTTAACCAACACAGATGTGACACAGTTAGAGGAAGAAGCTAAAGAATTAAATGAACGAATCGCTTACTTACAAACGATCTTATCCGATGAAAATAAACTTCTAGACGTGATTAAGACTGATTTAAAACGCGTTAAAAAATCATATAAAGAAAAACGACAGACACAAATCCAAGATGAAGTAGAAGATTTACAAATAAACTTAGAAGTTATGGTACCTTCAGAAGATATTGTTGTTTCCTTAACACGTGAAGGCTATATTAAGCGGACAAGTTTACGTTCATTTGGAGCTTCTAATATCGATGACCTCCAGAAAAAAGATGAAGATTATTTAACCCATCTCTTTGAAGTGAATACAACTGATACATTACTGCTGTTTACAAATAAAGGTCATTATTTATATATGCCTGTTCATGAATTGCCTGATATTAAGTGGAAAGATATGGGGCAACATATTGCCAATTTAATACCTATTGATTCATCAGAGCGTGTTATTAAGGCCATTCCTGTTAGAGAATTTGATGAACATCATTATATTCTTTCGATCTCGCGTGAAGGCATGATTAAAAAATCTCTATTGTCTGATTTTAAAGTACAGCGCTATAATCGACCAATTGTTGGTATGAAACTGAAGGGTGATGATGAAGTCGTTAATGTTCATTTAACTAATGGTCATCAAGAAATTTTCGTGACCTCACAGACTGGATATGGATTATGGTATCATGAAGCAGATGTGAAAGCTGTTGGTGTTAAGGCAGCAGGCGTCAAAGCTATGAATCTAAAAGAACAAGAATGGATCGTTAATGGGGAAGTGTTCGATGAATTAACCAATCCGCAACTTTTTGTCGTCACGCAGCGTGGTGCATGTAAGCGTATGTCCATTGACCAATTCGAACAAGGATCTCGAGCACAACGTGGTTTAGTTATGCTTAAAGAACTTAAACAGAAACCACATCATATCGTCGGCTTCCATGTTGTTAAAGATGATCATTCAGTTGTCATCCATACAGAAAACAATGAAGTTCACACCGTATTACCAATCGAAGTTAAAGAACAAACGAGACAAAACAATGGTTCCTTTATGATTGATACTGACCAAAAAGGTGAAGTTATTAACACCTATGTCCAACCTGAATATACGAAATGGTTCAATCATGAAGGTGAAGAGTAATTAAACAAGAGGTAGTCATTAATAAGACTACCTCTTTAAATTTACCCATTGATACTTGTCAAAATTGTGTTAAAATATTGACAAAAGGTAGGAAGATTATGACACAGTTAAAAGAAAGAATTATTCAATCGTCTTTGAACTTGTTTTCAGAGAACGGATTTCACGGTGTATCAGTTAAAGACATAGTGGAAGACTGCCAAACATCTAAAGGTGGTTTTTATCACTATTTTCAATCAAAAGATGAATTGCTTTATGTCATTCACGACTTATTTATCTCGTATGTCTTGAACGAAGCGCACCGAGCGAAACTGCAACATGAACGACCAGTCCAACAACTACATGGCATTTTATATTCGTTTGTACGTGTTTTTGATTTATACCAGGAACATATTGTTGTTTTCTATCAAGAAAACAAATACCTAAAACCTGAATATGAAGAGCTAATTAAACAAAAGCGTGATCAATTCAAACGGATCGTTATAGAAGTCATCGAAGAAGGTCAGAGAAGAGGAGAGTTTCGTGACAATTTACCAACCACGATTACAAGCATGTCCATTCTCGGTATGGTTAACTGGACTTATATGTGGTATCAACGCGATGGAGAATTGAACATAGATGACATCGCAGAAATTTACATTGACATTTTATTTCGAGGGGTATTAACGGATCAAGTGTTAAAAGAATATCTGCAAATGAGTAGTTTATAAAGGCTTAAATAAATAAGCTTTTTATTTATACTAATAACAGACCAACTAGTCGGTCTGATAAAAGGGGAAATTTAAATGGACTTCACATTAACCGAAGAGCAAGAAATGACCCGCAAAATGGTTCGTGATTTTGCAGAAGCCAAAATCCAACCTCGAGCAATTGATATCGATGTCAACGCAGAATTTCCAGAAGATTTATTTAAAGAAATGGGTGAATTAGGCCTCCTCGGGATTCCGTATCCTGATGAGTACGGAGGATCTGGTGGCGATACGATCACTTACGCACTTTCAGTTGAAGAAATCGGGCGTGTTTGTGGTAGTACAGGATTAAGCTATGCCGCTTCTGTTTCGCTTGGTTCATCACCAATATATCAATTCGGAACCGAAGAACAGAAACAGAAATTTTTAGTTCCATTAGCTAAAGGCGAGGCATTAGGATCTTTTGGTTTAACTGAGCCAAACGCAGGTTCAGATGCAGGGGGTACCAAAACAACAGCCAAGGTTGATGGTGATGATTTTATTATTAATGGTGAGAAATGCTATATCACCAATGCATCGTATGCTAAACAGATAATTGTAACCGCTGTCACAGGAAAAGATGAACGAGGTAAAAACATTATTTCTGCGATCGTCGTGCCTACTGATACTGATGGTCTTACGATTACGGACAATTACGACAAAATGGGTGTTCGTGGTTCCAATACGGCCGAAATTGTCTTAGAAGATGTGCGTGTACCACGTGAAAATCTACTAGGTGACCCTGAAAAAGGCTTCAAACAGTTTTTACAGACTTTAGATGGTGGGCGAATCTCGATTGGAGCTTTAGGCCTTGGCATTGCTCAAGCATCATTAGACCGTGCGCTAGCCTATGCGCAAGAACGCCAACAATTTGGCCAGCCTATTTCTTCTTTTCAGGCGATTCAATTTAAGTTAGCTGATATGGCAACAGAAATCGAACTTGCACGTAACATTGTGTTAAAAGCTGCTTGGTTAAAAGACCAAGGCAAGCCGTTCTCTAAAGAAGCTGCTATGGCTAAATTAACTGCAACTGAAACCGCTTTTAGAGCTGCTAATCAGGCTATTCAAATTCATGGTGGATATGGTTATATGCGTGAATATGAAGTTGAACGTTACTTACGTGATGCTAAATTACTCGAAATTGGTGAAGGAACTTCTGAGATTCAACGTCTCGTTATTGCACGTCAATTAGGTTGCTAAATATTTAAATTATATAGGGGGATGCCTCATGCCACTTACAAATCTAACGATTGGTGAATTAATTGAACAGCAGGCAAACAACTTCCCAGACTACGAAGCAGCTGTCTATCCTGAAAAAGGAATTCGGTGGACGTATAAGCAATTTAACGAAGAAGTTAATCGCGTTGCAAAAGGGTTTATGGCTTTTGGAATTGATAAAGGCGATCACGTTGCGATTTGGGCTGATAATAAACCCGAATGGCTAACTTCACAATTCGCAACAGGAAAAATGGGTGCAGTACTAGTTACCGTTAACACAAGCTATCAAGCGCAAGAATTAGAATATCTATTAAAACAATCTGAGTCTTCTACACTTATACTTGCGGAATCTTTTAAAGGTACGTCTTATATTGATATTGTTAAAGAATTGATTCCAGATTTAGCTAATCAAGAAAAAGGAAACATACAATCTGATAAATTTCCACATTTAAAAAATATCATCGTACTTAGCGACAAATCCTATGTAGGCTGCTATACATGGCATGATGTGGTTCAGGCAAGCGATCATATATCAGATGAGGAACTGACTCAAAGGTTATCGTCACTTAATGAACATGATGTGATTAATATGCAATACACCTCAGGTACAACAGGGTTCCCTAAAGGGGTTATGCTTTCTCATTACAATATTGTCAATAACGGAAAACAAATTGCGGAATGCATGAGCTTTACGGAACAAGATCGTCTGTGTATCCCTGTTCCATTTTTCCATTGTTTTGGTTGTGTCTTAGGTACACTAGCTGCCGTTTCGAAAGCAGCGACAATGGTGGTAGTTGAACAGTTTGATCCTGAGAAAGTGTTAGCTGCTGTGTCTGAAGAACAATGCACAGCCCTTCATGGTGTGCCTACCATGTTTATTGCTGAGCTTAATCATCCTAACTTCAATGACTATGAATTTCCTCATTTAAGAACTGGAATTATGGCAGGTTCAAATTGTCCGATTGATGTGATGAAAGATGTGATGGAGAATATGGGAGCATCTGAAATTACGATTACGTATGGACAGACAGAGTCATCACCTGCTATCACTCAGACAACGACTGATGACCCGATCGAAAGAAAAGTCAGTACGGTAGGAAAACAACATCCTAATGTCGAAGTTAAGATAGTAGAGCCTGGTACAAACCAAGAAGTAAAAACCAATGAACCTGGAGAATTATGCACTAGAGGTTATCATGTGATGCAAGGTTATTACAATAATGAGGAAGAGACACGTAACGCAATCGACAGTGATGGTTGGTTACACACGGGTGATATAGCAGAAATAGATGATGAAGGCTATGTGAAAATTACCGGTCGTATGAAAGACATGGTCATTCGCGGGGGAGAAAATATTTATCCACGTGAAATTGAAGAATTTTTAATCCAGCACGATGATGTCTTAGATGTTCAAGTTGTGGGAGTTCCAGATGCCAAATATGGAGAAGAATTGATGGCTTGGACCATCCTTAAAGAAGATTCAACGTTAACAGAAGATGGATTAAAAGACTATTGTCGAGGTCATATTGCTTATCATAAAGTACCGAGATATATTCAATTCACCGATGAGTATCCAATGACAGCGAGTGGCAAGGTTCAGAAGTTCAAACTTCGTCAACAGGCTGAAGATTTAATAGCAAAAGATTAAAGTGAAGGTGATAAGATGCAACATGAACAAATTCCTGAATCATATCAATTAGAACAATTTATCGCATCGCATGAACAAGTTGAGGATGCGAAGGTTGTTTTCATACCTGATGCTAAGCAGGGTGAACTGGTTATTGCTTGGGTGATTCCAAATGATAATTTGATTACAGAACAATCAATAAGAGCTTATTGTGAACTAAGAGAAGATCATGACAAACCCGATTATGTTTTATTTACTGACGAATTCCCAACCACACCAAGCGGTAAAATCCAAAAAATTCGACTTAAAGAAGTAGCTCAAGAACAATTAGGAATACAATTTGAATAAAGGGAGCGATATCATGTTTAACAAAATCTTAATCGCCAATCGCGGAGAAATTGCTTTACGTATTATTAAGACTTGTCAGCAATTAAATGTGAAAACAGTCGCTGTTTACTCAGAAGCAGACGCTGATGCCCCTTTTGTTACGGAAGCAGATGAAGCTTATTTGCTTGGTGGGCCGAAAGTAAATGAGAGTTATTTGAATATCGAAAAAATCATCGATATAGCTAAGCAAACAAAAGTTGAAGCCATTCATCCTGGATATGGCTTATTAAGTGAAAATACTGATTTTGCCAAACAAATTGAAGATGCCGGCATTACATTTATTGGGCCATCGTCTGAGTCGATCAATCGCATGGGAAGTAAATTAACAGCTAGACAAACAATGGAAAACGCAGATGTTCCTATCATTCCAGGAACAAATGACCCAATTGAATCTGTCGATGATGCCCGGTCGTTCGCGGCTGAAATCGGCTATCCTGTGATGGTTAAGGCTGCTCATGGTGGAGGAGGCATTGGTATGCAGATTGTTTATGATGAACAAGAACTGGCCAAAGCCTTTGAAAGTAATGCGCGCCGAGCTGAACAATTTTTCGGTAATGGCACCATGTTTATCGAAAAAGTCATTGAAGATGCTCACCATGTTGAAATTCAAGTATTAGCTGACCAGCAAGGCTACACGATTCATTTAAATGATCGTGAGTGTTCCATTCAACGTCGTCACCAAAAAGTGATTGAAGAAGCACCTTCGCCATTAATCAGCAATAGGACGCGTGACAAAATGGGGCAAGCAGCTGTTAGGGCAGCAGAAGCGATTAATTATGTAAATGCAGGAACCATTGAATTTTTAGTTGATGAAAATGAAAACTTTTATTTTCTCGAGATGAATACGAGATTACAAGTTGAACATCCCATCACGGAACTTGTAACAGGTATTGATTTAGTAGAACAACAGTTGAAGATTGCTTATGGTGAATCGCTAGATATCCAGCAATCAGATGTTAAGTTAAAAGGACATGCGATTGAAGCACGTATTTATGCAGAAGATCCGAAAACATTTTTCCCATCTCCAGGACAATTAACGGCTTTTGAACCACCTGAAGGAGAAGGAATTCGAAATGATGTCGGTGTTCATGGACAATACCAAGTCACACCTTATTACGATCCAATGCTAGCAAAATTAATCGTATATGGTGAAACAAGAGATGAAGCGATCGAAAAGCTTGAACAAGCTTTATCTCAATACAAAGTAGAAGGTATCAAAACAAACATCCCGTTCTTAATTGATGTAGCAAAAGCTCCAGCCTTTAAACGAGCTGAAACGCGAACATCATTTATTAATGAATTTATGGTCAAACAATAGGAGGTAACACTTATGGCAGAAGTAAAAGCAAGTATGGCAGGTAACGTTTGGAAAGTGATGATTTCAGAAGGAGATTCGGTCGATTCTAGTCAGGATGTCGTCATCTTAGAATCTATGAAAATGGAGATTCCGATTGCGGCAGAAGTCACTGGTACTGTTAAAGAATTGAAAGTAAAAGAAGAAGATTTCGTTAACGAAGGGGACGTTATCGCAATTATTGAATAATCCACCCTAAAAGGAGTTTCAGTTATGGTTAGTCTACCACAAGATGTGACGATTAAAGAAGTGGGACCACGTGATGGTCTACAAAATGAAAAAACACTTATTGATACTGAGGCTAAAATTAGTTTAATTAATCAATTATCTGAAAGCGGCTTATCTTATATCGAGTTAACATCGTTTGTTCATCCTAAATGGATTCCACAATTAAAAGATGCGGTCGAGGTTGCTAAAGGGATTGATCGAAAGAATGATTTGACTTATGCGGCGCTTGTTCCTAATTTAAAAGGATTAGAACGAGCTATTGAAGCTGATGTTGATGAGGTGTCGATCTTCATGTCAGCGAGTGAGACGCATAATCAAAAGAACATCAATAAATCGATTGATGAAACTTATCCTGTCCTACAAGAAGTCGTTGATGGTGCTAAACAGGAAGGAAAATCAGTTCGAGGTTATATTTCCACTGTTTTTGGTTGCCCATATGAAGGGAAAATTGACGTTAATCAAGTGATGTCAGTATGTGACAATCTGTTTTCAATGGGCATTGATGAATTATCTATTGGTGACACAATTGGTGTCGCTAATCCCGTCCAAGTTCACAACGTTTTATCATCGATGAAAGAGCGTTTTGATCAAAATCATTTAGCCTTACATTTTCATGACACACGTGGGATGGCACTTGCTAATACGTATGTCGCGTTAGAACACGGCTTCCGTACATTTGATGGCTCTTTAGGTGGCTTAGGTGGTTGCCCGTACGCTAAAGGCGCTTCAGGCAACGTCGCAACAGATGATTTAGTTCATATGCTCACTGAAATGGGGATCGAGACAGGTGTGAATTTGGATAAGTTAACGAATACAGGATTAGCAATCGAGAAGCATTTAGATAAGCCTTTACCCAGTAAACAAATGGAACTAGCTAGAAGGATGTGATGCGATGAGTACAGTAATATGGCAGATGCAAACGGACCATGTCGGTATTTTATACTTAAATCGTCCATATGCAGCGAATGCTTTTTCAACACAGCTTATAGAGGATTTTCATCATGCACTAGATAAAATCGAATCTCATGAAGATTTACGAGCCTTAATAATAACTGGAAAAGGTGAGAAGGCATTTTGTGCAGGTGCTGATTTAAAAGAACGTCAAACGATGACAGAAGAAGAAGTTGTTAAAACAGTTCGTTCTATTGGTGGCCTTGTACGTCGTGTCGAACAGTTATCAGTACCAACGATCGCAGCCATTAATGGTGCCGCTTTCGGTGGTGGTTTAGAGTTATCACTAGCTTGTGATATTCGTATAGCAAGTGATAAAGCGAAAATGGGTCTTACTGAGACATCATTAGCCATTATACCAGGAGCTGGAGGAACCCAACGTTTAGCTAAGTTAATCGGGCTTGCTAAGGCAAAGTATTATATATTAACAGCGAAACGCTTCGGTAGTGAAGAAGCGCAATCAATCGGTTTAATTGAAGAAAGTGTAAGTCCAGATGAATTATTGAACCAAGCTATAACTTTAGCTAATCAAATTTCAGCCAATGGACCAATTGGTGTTCGTGCTGCTAAACAAGCGATTGAACGCGGTTATGAACGTGATATAGCAACAGGTCTTGAAATCGAACGTCATTATTATTTAACGACGATCCCAACTGAAGATCGTTTGGAAGCCTTACAAGCGTTTAAAGACAAAAGACAACCACAATTTAAAGGGAAATAGACAGAAAGGGTGATTAAGGTGGCATTTGAAGAACAGCACCAAGCGATGCGCGAACGAATCGAAAAAGGTGGAGCAGAAAAATACCACGAAAAAAACGCTGAAAAAGGTAAAATGTTTGTCCGTGACAGACTTAACATGCTTTTAGACGATGATTTAAATGTAGAAGATGCCTTTTTTGCTAATTGCGTTGATGAATCTCTTCCAGCAGATGGTGTCGTGACAGGCTTAGGCAAGTTAAACGGCGAAACAGTCGCTGTGATGGCGAATGATTCAACAGTTAAAGCGGGTTCTTGGGGAGCGCGCACAGTAGAGAAAATCATTCGTATACAAGAAACCGCCATGAAATTAGAAGTTCCTATGTTATATTTAGTGGACTCTGCTGGTGCAAGAATTACTGATCAGATTGAAATGTTCCCGAATCGGCGCGGCGCAGGTCGTATCTTTCATAATCAAGTAAAAATGTCCGGACGAGTCCCGCAAGTATGCTTATTATTTGGACCATCTGCGGCCGGCGGAGCGTACATACCTGCCTTTTGTGACATTGTCGTCATGGTTGAGGGCAATGCTTCGATGTATTTAGGCTCACCACGAATGGCTGAAAAAGTCATTGGAGAACAGGTATCACTTGAAGAAATGGGCGGAGCCAAAATGCACTGTTCTGTTTCTGGTGTTGGTGACGTGCTAGTCGAAAGCGAACAAGAAGCAATTGATTATGTGCAAAAGTATTTAACTTATTTTCCGCAAAACTTTAGAACACAGCCGAATGAACACGATCCAGTTGAACCAGGACAATTCGACAAAACCATTAGCGATTTAATCCCAGAAAATCAGAACGCTCCATTCGATATGTACGAGTTAATCAATCGTTTAATTGATAACGACAGTTTCTGCGAAATTAAGCGCGAATTCGCTAAAGAGTTAATTACGGGATTAGCTCGAATCGACGGTAAATCAGTCGGTATTATTGCTAATCAACCACGTCAAAAAGGTGGCGTGTTGTTCCATGATTCAGCTGATAAAGCCGCTAAATTTATTCAATTATGTGATGCCTTTAATATTCCACTTGTTTTCTTAGCCGATATCCCTGGGTTCATGATTGGAACGAAGGTAGAAAGAGCAGGCATTATTCGCCATGGGGCTAAAATGATCTCAGCTATGAGTGAGGTTACCGTACCTAAAATTTGTGTTGTTGTACGAAAAGCATATGGAGCTGGCTTATATGCCATGGCAGGACCAGCGTTTGATCCAGACGTCACCATTGCACTTCCAACTGCACAAATTGCTGTCATGGGACCAGAGGCAGCTGTTAATGCAGTGTATGCGAATAAAATAGCCGTATTACCAGAAGAAGAGAGACAAGAATTTATTAAAGAGAAACATGAAGAATACAAAGAAAATATCGACATTTATCGTTTGGCATCCGAAATGATTGTTGATGACATTGTTGAACCAAATAATTTACGAGGTGCTTTAACGCAACGACTTGATGTTTATCAATCGAAGAACGTACAATTCACAGAACGTAAGCACGGTGTTTATCCAGTATAATGATTTTAAGCAGCATGGCATAGACCTAATATAGGTTTAGCTATGCTGTTTTTTATTGATTAGATGATCAAACTTATGAGGGTGTGATTAAATGAAGTACGATGCGATTGTAATCGGTGCTGGTTTATCCGGCCTTGTTGCAACTTCAGGAATTGCTGCTTATGGTAAACATGTTTTATTACTTGATCAAGAACCAGAATCATCGTTTGGAGGCCAAGCCTGGTGGTCATTTGGAGGTTTATTTTTAATTGATAGTCCAGAACAACGTAGAATGGGGATTCGAGATTCATATGATTTAGCTAGACAAGATTGGTTTGGCTCGGCGGCATTTGATCAAGGTGAACATGATGATTGGGGAAAACAATGGGCTGAAGCTTATTTGGACTTTGCAGCAAATGAGAAACGACAATGGCTCAAGAATTTAGGCATTAGTTTCTTCCCTGTCATTGGCTGGGCTGAACGTGGAGGATATTTAGCTGATGGCCACGGCAATTCAGTTCCTCGATTTCATATTGTATGGGGAACAGGCCCTGGGATACTAGATCCTTTTAAAAAGCTTGTATCAAAATACATTGACGGCGGCTTAGTGACTTATCTACCGCGTCATCAAGTTAATTCACTACTTAAAGAAAATAATGCTGTTGTAGGTGTAGAAGGATCTGTGTTAGTCGATGACGAAAGCGAGCGCGGTGAAAAAAGCAGTCGAGAAGTAAAAGATTCATTTCACTATAAGGCTGACCATGTCGTGATTGCAACAGGAGGAATCGGAGCTAATTTTAAACTAATAAGAGAAAATTGGCCTGAACGTCTAGGGCCACCTCCGAAACAGATGATTTCAGGTGTCCCAGATCATGTCGATGGCAAGATGATTCAAAAAGCAGAAGAAAGTGGTGCTAACGTCGTTAATAAAGATCGTATGTGGCATTACACAGAAGGAATTAAAAATTATAATCCTGTATGGTCCGATCACGGAATTCGGATATTACCAGGACCGTCATCTTTATGGCTTGATGCTGAAGGTAATCGTTTACCGTCTCCTAATTTTCCAGGCTTTGATACTCTCGGAACATTAGAGAGCATTATGAAAACGGGATATGATTACTCCTGGTTTATTTTGACACAGAGCATTATCGAAAAGGAATTTGCATTGTCCGGTTCTGAACAAAATCCTGATTTAACCGGAAAGAGTATTAAGAAAGTGTTAAAGCGTGCTTTACCCGGAGCTCCAGGACCAGTGGAAGCTTTTAAAGAACAAGGTGAGGACTTTGTTGTCGCTGATAATCTAACAGAATTAGTAACTGAAATGAATCAACTGAGTGGCGAAAATTTGCTAGACGAACAGCATATCTTATCACAAATAGAAGCACGAGATCGTGAAATGGATAATCAATTTACGAAAGACTTACAAATTACAGCTTTACGTGGATCGCGGTTTTACAAAGGGGATAAACTCATTCGTACGGCCAAACCACATAAACTCCTAGACTCTAAACATGGCCCGTTAATTGCGGTTCGGTTGAATATTTTAAGTCGAAAGACACTTGGAGGCTTACAAACCAATTTGTCTGGACAGGTGTTAAACCAACAACGAAAACCAATCACAGGACTTTATGCAGCTGGTGAAGCATCAGGCTTCGGTGGCGGAGGTATACATGGTTATCGAGCTTTAGAAGGCACATTCTTAGGAGGATGTTTATTTACAGGACGCATCGTCGGAAAAACAATCGGCAATAGTTAACTATAACGATATTATGTAAACTATAATCTGGGTTTGTATGAATTTTATAATAGAAGGGAGGAGCTTGGTGAGAAAACACGTGTTTGGAGTTTTATCGATCACCATGGTAATTATCAGTATTGTCTTTTTTTTACTCACCAGAGGACCAAACGTGAATATTCAGTTAGGAATTAGTGTATTTACAGGACTATCGATCATTGGTATCATTCTAGCAATTGCTTCGAAGAGGATATGGTATATTATAATAGGTTCTGTTCTTAATGGCTTCGTTTTGTATTTTGTTATTTTATTAATATTTGCTTACGGAATTAGTGAAAACTAAATGATAATACCAATTATTAAAACCGCTCAGATTATAGTCTGAGCGGTTTTGTTTGGTGATTAAGTTTTTTGCTTACCTATTTCGCGAATTTGATCGACGACATGAGGGTTTTCTAATGCCGATAAGTCACCAGCGTCTTTATTTAAATAAGCTGATTTAATCGCACGGCGCATCACTTTTGCATTTCGAGTTTTTGGTAGATCATCGACTATATGACATGTTCTTGGTGCAATTGCTTTACCTAAACGGTCAATCGCATGATTGATTAGCTCATCTTTTAACTTTCCTTCATCATAATCTTCGCCTTTAGGTACAACAAAGGCAATTGGTTTCTCACCTTTAACATCATCTGGGATACCGATCACGCCAGCTTCTACGACGTCATCATGTTCAACAAATATCGATTCTAATTCTGCAGGACCTAATCGTTTCCCTGCCACATTTAACGTATCGTCTGAGCGTCCAGTGATGGTATAAAATCCTTCGTCATCATGAATCACCCAGTCACCATGAACCCACGTATCTTTAAATCGATTCCAGTATGTGTTTTCATAGCGCTCATTTTCTTTGTAAAAACCATTTGTCATACCAACCCAAGGCTGCTTAATGACAAGTTCACCAACCTCGTTTTCGACACGCTCACCATCTTGATCATAAACGTCAACATCCATACCTGGCAAGGCAGCATTGAACCCAACTGGTGCTATCGGTTTTACCAGTACATTTCCAAAAATACCGCCTGAAATTTCCGTACCACCCGAATAATTAAAAATCGGAATTCGACCTCCGCATACTTTATCGAATAGCCACATCCATGGTTCTTCATTCCATGGCTCACCTGTTGAACCAATTAATTTAAGTGAAGATAGGTCATGTTTCGTTACATAAGATTCGTCTAACGTCATGAGTGTTCGAATCAGTGTTGGTGCAATACCAAGATGGGTGACATTATGTCGTTCGACAATATCCCAGATCCGATCAGGTTCAGGGTAGGTAGGAGTCCCTTCGAACATTAAAATCGTAGCACCGTTTAATAAACCGCCGTAAACCAAGAATGGGCCCATCATCCAACCCATATCAGTAAACCAGAAAAGCGTGTCACCAGCTGAGACATCCATCGCAATTCCGGCATCAAACGCTGATTTGATCGGAAAACCATTATGCGTATGTAGCGCACCTTTCGGTTTACCAGTGGTACCAGACGTATAAATAATCATATAAGGGTCATTGCCGTTCGTATGGACTGATTTAAATGAATCATTGGAAGAACGAACATCTTGCCAACGAATATCAACTTCATTATTCCAACTCACATCATTTTGTGCATGTTCAACAACAAAGACTTTTTCTATGGATGAAGTTGCTTGAACAGCCTCCGAAGCATCATCTTTTAAATTAACGGTTTTACCACCACGATGAAAGCCATCGACTGTTATTAAATATTTGGCTTCAGCAGCATTAATTCGTGTGGCGACAGCTTCTGCTTTATAACCAGAAAAGGCGGGTGAGAAGATCGCGCCAATTTTGGAGATGGCGAGCATAGCAATCGTCGTTTCAGGGATCATTGGCATATAAATCGTAAAAATATCACCTTTTTGTGCACCTTGATCTAGTAAACCATTAGCCACACGATTCACTTCTTCATCTAACTCTTTAAACGTGAATTTGCGTGTATCTCCAGCATCACTCTCCCAAATCAAAGCATGTTGTTTTTGATAATCTGGATTATGTGCCCATTTTTCCACTGCATTATAGGCAACATTCATTTTTCCATTAACATACCACTCAGGATACATCACACCATTTGTTAAATCTAATGCCTGGTCATATGGTTCAAACCAATTAATTCCAAGTTCTTGTTCTGCTTCGTGCCAAAAAGTCGCAATATCTTGAACAGAGTATTGATGAAATCGATCATAATCTTCGAAACCAAGACAATTCATCATCTGATAAAGACGGGTATTCGTTAAATCGCTTTCACTTGGATGCCATACTGCTCTTGTCATAACAACTATTCACTCCGTTTCTGTTAAGTTATTAATCTGACACTTATTATAACTTAGATTATGAATTGTGAGAAGGTTATGAATAAAAGCGGTTACATTTGAATTTTTCTGCATAAGTCTTTGGAATTGACACCAATTTAGATAGGTTGCTAGAGTAAGGGTAGAATGACCGTTCTATCTAATATATAATGAAGGTGGCATTTTAATGAGCTATTCTGTTAAACGAGAACAATTACTCCGTGTAGCTGAAGATTTATTTTATCAATATGGGTTTCGTGGTGTTGGCTTAAAACAAATTATTCAAGAAGCAAATGTGGCAACGATGACGTTGTATAATCATTTTAATTCTAAAGATAATCTCGTTGAAGAAGTATTAAGACAACGCGAAAGCAGGTATTGGACGTATCTTGATTCATATATTGAGTCGGATGCTGATTCACCATTTATTCTTGCGGTAGAAGCGCACGGAAAATGGCTGAAAGAAGAGTCTTATCAAGGCGATATGTTCCTTAGAGCAATTGAAGATTATTCTGGTGAAGATAACGAAATCGAAGCCATCGCGAGGGGCCATAAAGCAAAACTATTGCAGTATTTCAAGAAACTTGCCCAAGCAAAAGGGAAGGATCAAGATCATGACCTAGCACATCAGATGACTCTATTATTAGAAGGGACAACCTCTATGACAACATTAATTGGAGCTGAACAAGCAACTGAGCATTCTGTTGCAATGGCACGCATTCTAGTAGGGCATGCGTCATAATTTCTATACTCATTAATAGAAAGGACGTTCTATCTAAACTAAGAAAGAGAGGGAGTTGAATTGAGATTTTCTCAACTCGTTTTACCAGGAGTTACGATGATTGCTGTCACATATGGCTTAGCTCGTTTTAGTTTCGGATTATTACTTCCGGACATCAACAGCACTTTAAATATGTCTGAGTTTACATCAGGGTTGATTTCATCATTATTTTATTTAGCTTATTGTTTTACTATTATTTATTCAACTGTTTTAACTACACGAGATGGGCCAAGAAAGATGATCCTATTAGCAGGTGCCGCAGCCGTAGTAGGACTAATGATTATTACTATGACTCCGAATGCTTGGGTTTTAGGCTTCGGCGTATTACTTGCGGGCAGTAGTACAGGGTTAATCTCACCACCATACGGAGCTGCTATTTCATTATGGATTAATCGTGCTGAGCAAGGTAAAGCAAACACCTGGATTAATTCAGGTACAAGTCTAGGGATTATACTATCAGGATTAGGTGCGATTGTTTTATCACCAAATTGGCGTATAACTTATCTAATCTATGCTATTTTAACGTTGTTAGTCCTGATTTGGAATTATCGTGTGATTCCAAAAACAGAGCGAACATCTTTCTTCCAAATAGGTGAACTTTCAATCAAAGGTGTGAAAGGTGCTATACCACTCATCATTGCATCACTTATTCTAGGTGTATCTACAGCAGCATTTTGGACTTTCTCTCGTACATTTATAGAAATAGCGGGTAATTATCCTGATTGGCAATTATCACTTTTTTGGGTGATGATTGGAATTTTTGGAATTCTAGGAGGATTTTCAGGTTCAATGATTGAAACAATAGGTTTACCGACAGCATATAAGGTAGGGGGAGTCGTTTTAGCAAGCGGGTCCATTATTTTAGCGTTATTCCCGACGAACGGTGTAATGGCGATTGCCTCAGCGGGGATTTTCGGTGCTGCTTATATATTTATTTCAGGTGTATTACTTGTATGGGGAATTAAAGTATTCATAACCAATGCATCACTAGGGATTGGGATTCCGTTTTTATTACTAGCGCTAGGCCAAGTGTTCGGTTCAACGTTAGCAGGGACGTGGATTAGTTTATGGAGTTATAGCGTAACGTTTATAATCTCTGGCATGATTGGATTAATTGCTATATTGATTGGACCAAAACAAACAGTTACTCATGAGCAAATCAGGGAAGATCAACAACAAGTATAATAATTGTGCAACTTTTATATAAGTTTCGTATAATAATTGTATAACTAGTATGAACAGGCGTAAAACACTCGGTTTGACGGTGTTAAGCGCCTGTTAAACTATATCATTAACTTGGTATAATCAATGTTATGTAAACCTAAAAATGAATTTAATTAGTCCGAATCCAAACCTACATCGTTAAATATAAGAAATCCTGATGCTAAATTATTGATTTAACATCAGGATTTCTCGTTAAAAATCGTATTGATCCTCTTTCGCTTGCTTAATTTGTTGATACGTCTCACTTAGTATAATTGTATCTTCAACTAAGCGATCAATTCGCGCTAATACGTCATCGTTTACAATCTGTTTCTGATCAAAATCTATCTCTTCAATAAATACATATGACTGCACAATTTGCGCTTTCATATAACCTAAGATAGATTTAAGTTGTTGTTCTAATATTAAATAATGCTTAGCTGATCCGGCTGTTGCTAACATGCCAACAACTTTATCGCGAAATGCATCAACTGGTAATAAATCGAAAATGTTCTTTAATGTTGCTGGAATCGATGCCTGAAAAATTGGTGTTCCGATGATGATCGCATCAGCTTCCATAATGGTTTGTGTGACATAGTTTGTGTCACCAGGATAATCTAAATAATTTCTACCATCGCTAAATTGGATGTCATAATCTTTTAAATCAATTAAGGTGGTTTCGATTTCAGGGTATTGTTTTTCTAAAGATGCCATTGTATAATCCATTGCTGTTCGTGTTTTCGAACCAACAATAGAGCCTGACAAAACAACAACTTTCATACTCTTCCCCCTCCTCTACTGTTTTGTGTATTTCCTAATTACTGGTAAAATCTCTGAGCCGATTAAATCAATATTACGTTTTAGTTTATCAAACGGCATCCCGCCAAAATCCATTTGAGCAATATAACGCTGATGGCCATATAGTTCATGTTGATATAAAATCTTTTCAATAATTTGTTGTGGGCTACCGATATTCATAACATTGTGAGGATCAGCGCCTTGAGCAAAGTTTTGCTTCGGAAAGCCTTGACCGTTCGTTTTCTTCATTCCTTCATTAATATGCGGATATAAGTCTTGTAATGCTTTTTGAGATGACTCAGCTGCATAGAAAAAGCCAGCTGTTGCAACGGGTAACTCATCTGGATTATGTCCTGCCTGTTTTGCTGCATCGCGATAAGCATCAACGGTTCGCTTAAATACTGATGCTGGCCCTCCTAAATGAGCCATAAACATGGGTACACCAGCATAGCCCGCCTTCACAGCACTTGATGGTGATCCACCAACTGCTCGCCAAATCGGTAATGAGCCATGTTTAGGTCGAGGAATCACACGCGCCTGATTAAGTGGCGCGCGGTGCTTCCCTTGCCAAGTGACTTCTTCTTGTTGATTGATTAAATTAAGCAGTTCAAATTTCTCTTCATACAACTCTTCATAATCGCGTAAAGGATAGCCAAGTAATTCAAAGTTACCAACGCGTGATGCACGACCTGCGACAATTTCAGTACGCCCATCAGATATTAGATCCACCGTTGCAAAATCTTCAAAAACGCGTACAGGATCGAGTGTACTAATAATCGTCGATGAACTGGCTATCTTTATTTTTTCAGTTGCTTGGGCGATTGCACTAAGTACGACAGAATGTGCTTGTGTTGTGAAATATTCTTGATGACTTTCTCCAACGCTAAAAAAGTCCAATCCTGCTTGTTCAGCAAGCTGTGATAATTCAATGATTTCATTTAAACGGGTTTGAGCAGAAATTCTTTCACCAGTATGAGGATCTGGCAAATGATCGCCTAATGTATATAAACCAAATTCTAATCCTTTACTCGGGTCAATCCGATATTGTTCCATTTATGATCACCTTTCATCTATTTCGTCTATAGACTATTAAACCTCTTATAAACTACTCATTTTTTATTAATTTGGTTATTAGAACAAGTAGTTTAGCTTGAACCACCATAAGATATAGTATCCTGATCAGGAAAATCTATTTAACGGGGGGTGTTAACTATGAGTCAAAATAGCCAATCTGCTGTATGTCAATTACTCGAAACACTTAACCCAGGTACACCTGTTAATGAAGTCTTTGTAAACGGTGAATCTGAACCAGCACAATATTTCGCATCACTTGATTCCGATTCAAATTTAGCCTATTTCGTTCAAGATGACGACGATTTATTAGTTGCTGACTGTAACCGAATCGACATGATTGAAATTGACACTTAAATAAATCAGTTCTAGAAGGGAGTCATTCATATTGGCTCCCTTCTTTTATTAACCATTTGGGCTTTATTACATATGATAATATAACTAAGATTATAGGGGTCGTAGTGTATGGTCGCAAAGCTTTATTTAAACCAAAATTTTAATCCTTCACAACAGCATTCTTTTGTAAAAACAGATACTCAAAAAGAACACAGTCATACAAATCAACTTAAAATAAATCGATTACTATTACTTATGCAATCAGTATTTCAGCAGCTTTTCGCACTAAATGAACATGCAATTCGATCCGATGCTAACCAAGATCAACTGCAACAAAATATACTCCAGTTAATAGAAAAAACAAAACAAATTGACCTCAAATCCAGTAATCATTTCGGCCATATTAGTCACCAATTAATGCGTCATGACGCGAAGTTAGATAAATTAAGTGGGTTAACTAATCAGCTCATTAAACAAGAAAATCAGATCAATAATCAACTTGAAACTCTGATGGCAAAGCAAAATGAAGCTATTCACAAGCTTGATAGTGTAACTAATACACTCATTGATCAAGATAATCTAATCAATAACCAACTTGATGAAGTTTTACACAAAATCGATTGCGCAGCTAATCAACTAAACAAAACTTCGCAAGTTCAAATTGAGATGGATAACCATATTAAAGATCTTGAGTACTTGCAACGAATATTATTAGATGAACAAGATCAAACAAATTACACCATCAAGACTTACTATCATCAAGTCATCGAACAGTTAAATCGTTTAATTGATTCCAATCAAACGTCACTCATTTATTTACTACAAAAATTGAATCCAGGTACACCGTTAACAACGGTTACTGTTAACGGTGATTCGATTTCCGTTCGGCTTTTCGTGCATATAAATCAAGACACAAACCTCGCTACCTTCGTTGATGCTGACCGCCAACTCCTTATTGCTGATGCAAGTGATATTAATGCTATTCAGCTTAAAGCAGTTAGTTGATTAAACGTTACCATCTACGACATCTTTTAATATCTGATAGGAACGTTTTTGTTTATCGCGATCATAAATATAGGTCACGGCCATTAATTCATCAATGTCATATCGTGATTGAAACTGCGTTAATTGTTCTTTAATCGTTTCAGGACTTCCAACCAGTGAGGTTTTAGACATATTATGAACCATTTGCCATTCTGCATCTCTAAATTGATTGATGACATCTTCATCTGGAGGGCTTAGTGGATTGCTTGTTCCTCGCACTACATTTAAAAAGAACTGATCTAACGTCGTCTTTTCAAATTTAGCTTCCTCATCCGTCTCAGCTGCAATGACGTTTAAGCAAATCATCATATAAGGTTCACTTAAATACTCAGATGGTTGGAAGTTTCGACGATATAGATCAATAGCAGCATCCATTTGATGTGGAGCGAAATGAGCTGCAAAAGCATATGGCAGGCCAAGATTAGCAGCCAATCGTGCTGAATCAGTCGACGAACCTAATATATATAAGGGAACGTCTTTGCCGACACCTGGGAATGCTTTAACATAACCCTGTTTATTCTCTGGTCCAAAGTATTGCAATAAATCTTTAATGTCAGAAGGAAAATCATGAACAGCATCATGGTTTGACCGTCTAATGGCACTAGCAGTTAATTGATCAGTACCAGGTGCTCTCCCTAGACCTAGATCAACACGGTTTGGATATAATGTTTCCATCGTGCCAAATTGTTCAGCTACGATTAGCGGAGAATGATTCGGTAACATCACGCCACCAGAACCAACTCGAATAGAGTTTGTATTTTCCAATGTATGCTTGATTAACATTGATGTAGCTGAACTGACTAGGGTTGGTGTATTGTGATGTTCAGCGATCCAATAACGTTCATAACCCATTTCTTCAGTCGCTTGAGCTAAATCGACAAGATCATCAATTGCTTGCTTTTGATCGCCACCTTCGCGAACAGGTGCTAAATTTAGTACGGATAATGGTATATTTAAATTTGTCATAAAGATTTTCCTTTCAATTGTTTATGTCACTTCATATCCTATCAATATCTGTGATGGAATGAAATTAATTTGCTTTATTAACATAACAATTTTCTATAAAAAAAAGCTGCCACAAATGTGACAGCTTTTTTGATTATTTCACTTTAAATTGATTAGCAGCTTTTTGTAGTTCTTCGGCCATATGGGATAGCGCATCAGTTGCTGAAGTCACTTCTTCAACACTTGCTGATTGTTCTTCAGCTGCACTCGCAACTTCTTCAGCTAGTCCAGAGGATTTTTCAGTTTGTTCAGAAACAGCTTCCATCGATTGAACTAATTTACCACTCCGTTCATCAATCTGCTGTATGGAATCAGATACTTCTTTCATTCGATCTGAAACCGAATTAACAGCTTGAGCGATATCCTCAAAGGATTCACCAGCTTTATGAACAAGCTCTTTCCCTTGATCTACGTTTTCAACACCATTTTCCATAGAGTCGACTGCTTCTTTTGTTTGCTCTTGAATCTCATTGATAATTGAAGAAATTTGACTTGTTGATTCTGTTGATTGCTCGGCTAATTTTCTTACTTCATCCGCAACAACAGCAAAGCCTTTACCATGTTCTCCTGCACGAGCAGCTTCTATAGCTGCATTTAATGCCAGTAAATTCGTTTGTTCTGATATATCATTAATAATGGTTAAAATCTTCTCGACTTCTTTTGAACGTTCATTTAAGTTCTGAATAATGTCTCGTGTTGAAGATGTATTATCGCTAATTTCATCCATTTGTTGGACGGCTTGCTGGACAACCTGTTCTCCATCCGCAGCTTGTTTAGACGTCTCTTCTGATGATTCATTAACGCGTTCAGCACGAGAAGAAATTTCTTGAATATCGTTGGAAATTTCTGATACATATTCAGTTGATTCATGCACTTGACGTGATTGATGTTCATGCCCTTCTGATACTTGTTGAATTGAATGAGCAATTTGTTCGGCAGCTTTAGAAGTTTCATCTGCATTTGCATTGAGTTGTTGAGAAGATGCAGCAACTTGTTCAGATGATTCGACAACTTTTTTAATTAAAGCGTGCATTTGATCAATCATTTGGTTATATTCTTCTGCCAAACGACCAAATTCATCTTCTGAAGTTACGTCAATTGGCTGAGTCAAATCTCCGTTCGCGACATTTTTAAGGCCTGTTTCTAATTGAGTCATTTGTCTATTCATGTAACGAATAAATAAATAAACAGCCACGCCACCGAATATGACAGCAATTAAGCCAATGATAAATATAGTTTGAGCATTCTCATTACGTACTAATGTGGCTAATTTAGACATCTCGAAATCGATTGCTGCCACCGAAATTACTTCCCCTTGGTCATTTGTTACGGTTTTAGCTAATGTAATAATCGATTGATTTGTTGCTGCATCAATATAAGGTTCTGTCCAAACAACTTCGCCTTGTTGCTCAGAAGCTAATTGATACCATTCACGCTCTGTCGCGTCATACCCAGTTAAATCTGCATCTGGGATGTTATCTAAATACAAGCTCCCATCAGGTGTACCCATATATAAATTCAAGATATATTCGTGGCCACCACTTCGTTCTTCAAAAAATGACTGATAATAGTCGGTTAAGTCTTCGTCATTTGTTGTAGGCATATTATCATAGTTTGTGCTCGCACTCGGAATATCTGTGTTGTTATAGTTGATCTCATTTTCCTCAGTTATTGACGTCAGTAATTCTTCGTACTCATTAAAGACTTCTGTTGCCTCACTCGTTTCTGATTCAATCACGTTTTTAGGAATGATTGTGTTTTCCAAAAATGACGTTTGACTATAAGAAATATAGCCAATAATCACTAGTGGAATGATTAATAGTGCTAACATAATGGCTGTTAGCTTAAATTTAATTGATTTCATATGTATTCCCCCTCGACATTTCTCGACTTAATGATATGTCTTAAATTGTACCAATTTTACAACAACTTTGTAAATATAAATCTAAAGAATTATTTCCCGGGCAAGCGCAAATACTATATAAATCAAACAATTCAGGTCAAAATGTTTATAATTTTGACAAGTTATTTAATCGATATTTGTCATGATCGGTTCAAAATTAGAGCAACTCCGGAAATAAAATGAATAACCTAACGTTATTAAATCACATTAATAAAGAAAGGTGTGATAACTATGAATCATGAGAATCATGATAATTTCAATGATGTACTGCTTTATGTAAAAGAAAAAACAAGCGAAGTAGAGAAAAACTTACCGGAATTGACTGAACAGTATTTTCGGTTTACCGATTCAGCCTTTAAAGAGGGATCCTTAGACAAGAAAACAAAACAATTAATCGCCTTAAGCATTGCTGTCTATACGAAAGACCACTATTGCATGGTGTATCATGCCAAAGGGGCTGCTGAACATCAGGCGGAAGAACAAGAAGTATTAGAAGCAATTGGTGTAGCGATTGCTTTAGGTGGAGGCGCAGCTTGGAGTCAAGGTGTGACATTCGCTCATGACGCATTCCTTCATTTTCAAGAAAAATAGTAAAATCCCCTTTGTGTAAAATGAACACAAAGGGGATTTAATATGTAATTATGCCCGTGAAACATCTTGAAAATTAATCTGTTTATGTGACCCATCACAAAACGGTTTATTTTGAGAAGCGCCACAACGGCAAAGCGAAAATGCTGGTTTTGTTTGATATTCATTACCTTCAGCATCCAATAATGTAACATCACCTTTTACTAAGATAGATCCATTATCTCTTATTTGAACAATAGGCTTTTCATCATTCATACTACCCCTCCCTTCTTTCATATATTATACCATTATCAATATAATTCTCAAAGTATGTTTACATAATATTATTATGGTTATCTAATATTTCACTTAACTAAAAAGGTTATGAAAAACGCAATTATATCTTTGACTGAGGTGATGATTTTCAATTTTAAGCTAAGTAAAGTAACCATAGTTAGTTTAGTAACAGTGGTGCTATTGTATATTGTTTTTAATGAGATTGTGTTTCATTCTGTTGAATCAAAGCCTTTTTTTGAACAAGACAAGCCTATGGTGATTGCTCATCAAGGAGGTGAAGAATTAAGACCTTCTTCAACAATGGCAGCTTTCAAATATGCTGATCAATTAGGGGTGGATGCTTTAGAGACTGATTTACATATAAGTGAAGATGGTTATTTAATGAACATACATGATGCAACAGTTGATCGTACAACTGATGGAACAGGACATGTGGCTGATTTCACACTTGAAGAATTAAAACAATTAGACGCGGGTTATTATTTCAAAGATCGTGACGGTCATTATGCTTATCGTGGGAAAGGTCTAGAATTGATCACCTTACAGGAACTGTTTCAAGCGTTTCCAAATCAAAAATTTATTTTAGAAATAAAAGTGACAAACCCGGACCATCGTATTGATGAAATGATTACTAGATTAATTAATTTAATTGATCAATATAATATGCAAGACAGAGTTTTAATCGGATCATTTGATCATAATATTATTAAACAGTTTCAACGTAGAGACCCCTTTAATGTCGCGACTTCTGGAGGTCGTCAAGAAATTCGCAATTTTGTGCTTACTCATAAACTATTGATGAGAAATTTGTATAATCCGAGTATTGATGCTACATTAATACCTACCTCAGAAAGCGGTTTTGATTTGACATCCACTTCCCTGATAGACGGTGCTGAACGATTAGGTCTTAACGTTTTTTATTGGACAATCAATGATGAAGAAACCATGCGTCAACTATTAAATTCTGGTGCAGACGGTATTATTACTGACAGACCGGATTTATTAATAGATGTTATGCAAGATATTGAAAATAAAAAATGAGTGGTCAAAAATCTGACCACTCATTTTTTATTCATAAGTTTCAAAGAATTGTTTGCTCAAATCGACAGCAGCGCCACTTCCACCTCGATCTTGTACCCCTTCAACTAACAAACTTAATAATAAATCAGGATTATTTTGGTCATAACTGACAAAGAGTCCGTTTTGTTTACCGTCGTTCTCTTCATGACTTGATTTTAGTTCTGCTGTTCCTGTTTTACCTGCCATTGCTTTGCCATCAAGATCAATTTGTGTAGCTGATCCATCTGTTACAACACTTCTTAATGCATCTTGTAAAATTTGATTTTCCTCGTTTGTTACAACATCCTCTAACCAAACCTCATCTTGCTCATTTAACAACAACTTAGGTTTCATATATTCGCCATCATTTGCTACACCGCTATAAATAGAGGCCAAATGTGTGTTGTTAATGAGAACTTCACCTTGACCAAACGATGTATCAGCTAACATACCTTCTGATGTAATTTCACCTGAATTCGATACTTGAGACGCTGGTAAAGGGTAAGTGAACGGTAAAGGTTCACCAAAACCTAATGATTGCAATCCGCTTGCTAAAGGATCTGCACCTATATCCAACCCTAGTCGAGCGAAATAAATGTTGTCAGAATGAGTCATAGCAGTATCAAAATCGACTTCTGAATAATTCGAACTCACTCGAGTCACGTAATAGTCTCCCCAGCTAGAATCTTTTTGCCAACGTAAGCCTTCGATTTGTTCGACTTCTTCAGGGCTTAATTCATCTTGTTTAAACCCAACAAGGCTAGTTAACAACTTCATCGTAGATCCTGGTGAATAGTTAGATGCAAATCGGTTAAGTGTTGGGTTGTTTTCATTTGATGTAACTTCGTCGTATTCAGCATTTGACATACCCATGACAAATTGATTCGGATCAAAAGTTGGAAAACTTAATAAACTTAACACTTCACCAGTTTGTGGGTGCATGACTGTAGCTGTACCCGCTTCTTCTTTTACAATATCATATAATGTCTCTTGTACATTCATATCTATAGTTGTTTCTACTGTTTCACCGTCCACAGGTTCTTTCTCAACTACAGTCGTATTAGATCCATTATTTTTTTCAATAACGATTGCTACACCATCTTCAGCGCGTAGTTGATCCTCAAACAATTGTTCTAGACCACGTTTACCAATAACATCATTTGAACTATAACTTTCTGATTCTCTTTCTTCAAGTTCACTTGCTGTAATCGGCCCAATATACCCAGTTAGATGAGCAGCAGCTTTTCCATAAGGATAAACCCGATCTGTTTTAACTCTTGTTGTGACACCCGAAACGCTTGTCGCATCTTCTACTACATCCTCTTCGTTAATCCCAATATTTCGAATTGGAACAAAATAATTCGGTTCAACCCAACTTTGGTTTAATTTATTTTGGATGTACTCATTAGATACTGTTAATGATTCACTTAGTTCATCTAAATTAGACTCATCAAATTGCTCAGGTGTAATGCCAACTTCATACACCTCACCCAATGTTGCAAGAGCATTACCATTTCGGTCTAAGATATCTCCTCTTCTTCCCTCATTCCGCTCTAGAGAAACTTTTTCATTCTTTTCTAATCCAGGTAAAATTAATTCTGGCTTCCAATTAATTAACCAACGATCTTCTTCTAAATCCTCATGATCGTCAGCTGCCTGTTTAGTCATATTAACGTCAACTTCATATTCAACATCGCCCGCTAATGTAGAGAATGAAATTTTAAGAGGCATTTCATATTCGTCACGATCTTCAATATTTTCTCGAAGCTCTGTTAAATGTTCTTCATTATTATTAGTCATTTCTACTGACAGGTTACTTATTTCTAAATCGTTATACAAATCATTATAACGCTCAACAAAATTTTCTTCTCCAAATGACTCTGTAGCATCTGAAGTTAAATATTGATCATACATCTCTTGAAATGAATTCTCTTCCCATAGGGCAATGTAATCTCCCATGCTATCATGAGGAATCACGACTTCTTCATCCGAACAAGCTACTAAGACGAATATAAGAATGGGAATTAAAACAAATGTTTTTTTCATTATGTACCTCCATTAATCTAAACAGTCTAACAACATTTTAGCAAAAAATATTGAAAAATAGTGATAATTTGATTGAAAGATTTGAAATTAGGGTAATCCTATAATTGAGGTGATTAAAATGCTTTGGACTATTATTATTATCATTTTAGCATTATGGCTGATTGGTTTTGTATTAGAAATAGCGGGTGGACTCATCCATCTCCTACTCGTTGTAGCAGGCATTGTATTTATTTATCAACTAATTACAGGAAAACGAAGTTTGTAGCTGCTAATCACATGATTGGCAGCTTTTTTTAAGGCGGTTGTCTTTCGTCTTATGAAAAAAATTGCTATAATCAATAGACGATTTAAGGAGTGATTAATATGAGCAAACAAAAAGCATACGCAACATTTGCTGGTGGTTGTTTTTGGTGTATGGTAAAACCCTTCGATCAATGGGATGGAGTTGACAGTGTCATCTCTGGTTATACTGGTGGCCACATCGAAAATCCAACTTATAAGCAGGTAAAATCTGGTCAAAGCGGTCACTTTGAATCCGTACAAATTACATATGACCCTGACAAAATAGATTATAACACAATTTTAGACTTATATTGGAAACAAATCGACCCTACTGACCCAGACGGACAATTTCACGACAGAGGTCCTCAGTATCGTACGGCTATTTTTTATCATACTAATGAACAAAAAGAAATAGCAGAAGCTAGTCGACAACAACTTGAAGCATCAGGAAAATTTAATAAACCAATTGTAACTGAAATTAAGCCAGCTGAAACCTTCTATCCAGCTGAAGAATATCACCAACATTTTCATGAAAAAAATCCAGAAGAATATGAAGCCGATCGCGTGAAATCAGGTCGGGATGAATTCATCCAAGAATATTGGTCAAATTAAAAAGCCATTTCCTCTTATTAATGAACTGTACCCTTAAAAGTGGACAATTTAATAAAAAACTAGGCGGCTAAAAGGTGACCTCGATATTGATTCGGGGTCATCTTTTTTAGTGTCCA
>NZ_JAUSTQ010000002.1 GCF_030812915.1 Alkalibacillus salilacus | reverse complement strand
AAATCATCAAACATAATCCTAAAAAATTTAGGATCTGGGAAAACAAATGAAATGACGCGATGAGGTGGGGATGGCTCGTCCCTCGCCATCCCCACTTCATCGCGATAACACATAAATAATCAATGACAAGAGTTGAATTTCATTGCCATGTATTTTACACATAATTATGGACTTGACTAACAATTTAACTATGGCGCTCGTATTCGAAGCTAAATCGCTGATATTTGATTCAATCTCGATGGAAAATCGTCATCATTCGATGATATAGCGACTGAACTCGATGGAAAATCGTCATCACTCGATGATACAGTGATATAACTCGATGATAAATCCTTTATTGCGTTGGGATTAGAAGCTAAGACGCTGATCAACTAGTAGTATATTAAACGAAAAACGGACGGCTTCTTTCGTTGAAGCCGCCCGTTTTTTATAGTTTTTTTGCTTTTTGAGTATTACCAAAATGGACTTTACCAATTTGACTTAAAAACGCTTCACCTTTCGAATCCATTAATCGTTTAATTTGTTGATCCACTTTTTGTGAAGCCCCTTTTTGTAACGTGAATCCAGCTTTTTTAGAAAGTCGATCCATTTCTTGGACGAAACGATAACGAGCCAGCATAGAAGCCGCTGCTACACATGTTGATTGACTTTCTGCTTTCGTTAAAAAGGTAATATTACTGTGTGGCGTAGCATCCGACGCTTTAATTTTATTGTAGTAAATGCCAGGTTCACAAAATTGGTCAATCACAATACCGCTTGGGGTGATTTGGTCTAACTTATTCATCACATGCTCAATCGCATTATGATGCATCCAAGCTTTCATCCGCGTTTGTGACCAGTTTTGTTTCTTAAGTTGATTATACTTTTCATTGTTTAAAGTCACGGTGCTATAAATAATATCTGTTTCAAGAATATTTTTCACGATAGATGAAATCGTGCTGTCATTCATGGACTTAGAATCTTTAACGCCCAATTCTTTTAATAGAGCCTGTTGTCTTTCGTCTGCATAAACAGCGGCTACTGTAATTGGACCGAAATAATCGCCTGTCCCCGCTTCATCAGAGCCAATGTGATCTTGGTTTAAAATAGCCTTTGAATGACTTTCAACATTATGCTGTTTTTTCTGCGTCTGAGGGTTGGTGTCCCACTTAGAAGCTTCTTCAGCGTGATGGCCACCTTGAAATAACACCTTACCTGATTGATAGGCTGTTATGGTCACATTAGTTTGCTTTGCAACAAAAACGGTGTGTGGAGGTTGTTTTTTAACTTTGGTGTTTTCATAGTGTTTATCCATTTTATCGAGTGTTTGTTGATCTGCCTTAATAACGGTTTGTCCCATGGTTTAACTCCTTTATGATTCAATGGCTATAGTATATCATGTGATTAATAGGTATTCACATCTTTTGAGTACTTTCCTAAATAGATTAAATCGTGTTACGATATGGTTTAGAATAACGGTGAGGAGGCCTTCCTGATGTCGGATTATGAAAAAAATAGAATTACAGTTGATATTCATAATCGTAAATATACAGTTGTTGGTGAGGAATCACCTTCACAAATTAAAATGGTCGCAAGCTTAGTTGATCAGAAGATGGATGAAATACAATTCGCTAATCCGTCTTATGATACGACACAGCTCGCCGTTTTGACAGCACTAAATACAATGAATGATTATCTTAAATTAAAACAAGATTATGATGCACTTATACAAAACCATAGGAATGAGGATCGCAAGAAATGATTGATTTAATTTTAATTATTATTTTTATATTAGGCTTTTTAATTGGATTAAAACGTGGCTTCGTCTTACAAATACTACATCTAACAGGTTTCATGGTAGCCTTTATTGTCGCTTATCTTTATTACCGCGATTTAGCTGGCATGCTTGAATTATGGGTTCCGAACCCTGAGGCGGATGAAGGCCACTTCTGGGCGGAAGCATTGTCTGTAAACGGCATTTCTGATGCTTTTTATAACAGTGTTGCTTTCATACTTATATTTATTATTGTAAAGATCTTGATGCAGGTTCTTGCGAATATGCTTGATTTCGTAGCTAATATGCCTATATTAAATAGTGTGAATAATTTATTAGGGGCCATCCTAGGCTTTATTGAAACGTATATTATTATCTTCATCTTACTATTTGGTATTTCTTTGTTATCAGTAGATTTCGTGCAAAGTATTATTCAAGATTCAATAATAGCGTCGTTTATGATTGAACATACACCTGTTTTAACTGAAGCACTTAAGAATGCGTGGTTTGAACAAGACGCTTAAAAGAGGTTCGTCATGAGTGACAACCTCTTTTCTTTGTGAGATTGTTTATAAAGGTGGTAGATGAAATGGATAAAAAACAAGTGATTAAGCATCTAGAAACAATTGCTGTCTATTTAGAACTAAAAGGTGAGAATGCATTTAAAATTTCCGCATATCGAAAAGCGGCACAAACGCTTGAACGTGATGAACGTTCACTAGATGAGATTGAGGATATTGGATCTTTATCAGGAGTGGGCAAAGGAACAAAAGCGGTTATTGAAGAATATATTACTAATGGTGAAACAGAAACCCTTATGCAATTACAAAAAGAAGTGCCTGAAGGTTTAATTCCTTTATTAAATGTACAAGGTCTAGGAGGTAAGAAACTCTCAAGACTCTATCATGAACTTAATGTGCAAGATGAAACGACTTTACGAGAAGCGGCTGATCGTGGTGATATTGAAGCTTTAAGTGGTTTCGGTAAGAAGTCCGTTGAAAAAATTCTTAAAGCATTGGATGAACAGGGAACACGCCCAGAGCGACTACCGCTTTCAAGTGTTATTCCAACGTATGAAGCTCTTGTAATTGAATTGGATCAGATTGCTTCGATTGAACGCTATGCTATTGCAGGTAGTTTCAGAAGATTACGTGAAGATGTGAAAGATTTAGACTTTATTATTGCGACGAACCAACCAGAAAATGTGGCTGAGCAATTAGTTCAGCTATCGATTGTAAAAGCGGTTGAAGCTAAGGGGTCAACTAAAGTTACGGTAGTAGTAGAAAGTGAATGGGGTTTATCAGTAGACTTCCGTCTGGTAGAGCCTGAAGCATTTATTACGACATTGCACCATTTTACAGGTTCAAAAGACCATAATGTTGAAATGCGCCGTTTAGCGAAAGAACAAGGCTATAAAATCAGCGAATACGGAATTGAAAACGTTGAAACAGGAGACGTGAAAACATTTGATGATGAAACATCATTTTTCAACTATCTCGGAGTCGATTATATCCCACCTGAAATTCGTGAAACGGGTGAAGAAGTAGACAGCTCTATTCCTGCACTTGTTTCGATTAATGATATCCAAGGTGATTTGCACATGCACACGACTTGGAGTGATGGGGCGCAATCACTTGATGAAATGGTGAACCGAGCAAGAAGTTACGGCTATCAATTTATCGCAATCACCGATCACTCTAAGTACTTACAAGTGGCTAATGGATTAAATGAGAAGCGATTGCGTCAACAACGTCAGTTAATTGACGAAATCAATCAAAAGTATGACGATATTCATGTGTTTGCTGGAGTCGAAATGGATATTTTACCAGATGGCACACTTGATTTTGATGATGATTTCTTACCAGAACTTGATTTCGTCATTGCTTCGATTCATTCGAACTTCAATCAGGATGAAGAAACGATTATGAAGCGATTAGAACAAGCAATCAAAAATCCGTATGTTCATATGATTGCACATCCAACTGGGCGATTAATTGGCAGGCGAAACGGTTATCCGGTTAATATAGAACGGTTTATTGATTTAGCAGTTGAACATAATACCATTATTGAACTTAATGCTAATCCGAATCGCCTGGATTTAGCGTGGTCTTATTTGCAAATTGCTCAAGACCGTGGCGCAACTATTGCGATTAATACTGACGCGCACAATTATCGTATGTTAGATGATATGAGTACAGGTGTACAGGCAGCCCGAAAAGGTTGGATTAAACCAGAAACGGTCATTAATACATGGCCGCTTGAACATGTTCAACGTTTTTTGATGAAGAAAAAAGGTGAGTCAAGTGAACAATAAAATTTTGAAACAATTAGAGTATCCTAAAATTATAGAACAATTAAGTGCCCAAGCTGAAACCAGCTTAGGACAAGAACAAGTTAATCAAATGAAACCCTCAACAGAATTGTCTGAGATTCAATTTTGGCAACGTGAAACAGATGAAGCGGTACAAATTTTACGGTTAAAGGGTCATATTCCTTTAGGTGGAATTCGTGATATTCGACCTCAGGTTAAACGTGCTGAAATTGGTGGTCTATTATCTGCTCAAGAAGTGTTAGATGTTGCTAGCACCATTTATGGTGGACAACAGCTTAAACAATTTGTGGCTAATTTTGATGAGGAAGAAGAACTCCAAATTCCCATCTTAACTGAACGAACAGAATCAATTTCGAATCTTCATCAATTAGAGCGATCGATTAGAAGTTGTATTGACGATTATGGCCATGTGATGGACGGGGCTTCAAGTCAGCTTCGTACAATCCGTAGTCAGATAAGGTCGTATGAAAGTCGTGTACGTGATCGATTAGAAGGGTTTACGAAATCCAAAAGTCAGATGTTGTCTGATGCGATTGTAACCATTCGTAATAATCGTTATGTCCTACCTGTGAAGTCAGAATATCGTAGTCACTTTGGTGGGATGGTTCATGATCAGTCTTCATCTGGCCAAACGCTGTTCATTGAGCCACAGTCAGTCGTTGAGATGAATAATAAATTACAAGAAGCTCGTGTAGAAGAACAACATGAAATTGAACGGATATTAAAAGCTTTATCCGAACGCATTCAAGCGGATGGTGAATTTCTTCGTGAAAATGTTAATGCCTTGCAACAGATTGATTTTATGTTTGCTAAAGCGAAACTAGCGCGCCATATGAAAGCAGCTAAGCCGACTGTGAATGAGGCTGGATATATTAATATGCGCCAAGCACGTCACCCATTATTAGAAGACGAAGATGTTGTGAGTAATGATATCGAGATAGGAGACACCTACACAGCCATCGTTATTACAGGACCCAATACAGGTGGTAAAACAGTAGCATTAAAAATGGTCGGACTTTGTACGCTTATGGCACAGACAGGCTTACAGGTTCCAGCATTAGATGGTTGTGAATTGGCTGTTTTTGATCATGTCTTTGCTGATATTGGTGATGAACAATCGATCGAACAGAGTTTAAGTACGTTCTCTTCTCATATGACAAATATTGTTGATATACTCAATCAAGTGACTGAGAGCAGTTTAGTGCTTTTTGACGAATTAGGCGCAGGAACTGATCCACAAGAAGGTGCAGGACTTGCGATGTCTATTCTTGATTATGTTATTGAACAAAAAGCACGTGTTATTGCTACGACACACTATCCAGAGTTAAAAGCTTATGGCTATAATCGTGACGAAGTGACCAATGCTTCTGTTGAATTTGATGTTGAGACGTTACAACCGACTTATCGTTTACTAATAGGCGTACCAGGTCGTAGTAATGCATTTGATATTTCGCGCCGGCTTGGCTTAAGTGAAACCGTTATTGAAAAAGCCCAGTCGATGGTGAGTGATGATTCTCGATCAGTCGAGAATATGATCGCTTCTCTTGAACAATCTAGACACGAGGCAGAACGTGATTATGAACAAGCAGCCGAAATTTTAGAAGAAGCTGAAAACTTTTATCGTAGTTTAAAGCATGAATACAATCAATACTTGAATAAGAAAGAGCAATATGAAGTGAAAGCGAAAGAAAAAGCTGAAAAAGTATTGGATCAGGCTCGTGAGGAAGCTGAGGAAATTTTAGATGATCTAAAACAGCTACGTGATGAGCATTCAGTGAAAGATCATCATTTCATCGAAGCACGAACGAAGCTAGATCAACAAAAAGCGGCTTTAAAAGGTTCCGATAAGCAAGAAGAACAGGTTGAATCGGCTAAATCCATACAATCATTGGAGCCTGGAGATGAAGTTCATGTTAAAACGTTTAATCAGGCAGGTACGATTGTCCAACAAGTGAATGATAAGGAATATGAAGTTCAGCTTGGCGTCTTGAAAATGAAAGTCGCTAAAGAACAATTAGAGTTTGTCAATCGACCAGAGCCAGAGAAAACGAAGCCGTCACCAGTTGTTAAAGGAAGACAAGTTCATGTTAAACCTGAATTAGATCTTCGTGGTCAACGTTACGAAGATGCTATACAACAACTTGAAAAGTATGTTGATGAAGCTTTATTAGCTGGTTATCATAAAGTTTCAATCATCCATGGTAAAGGAACTGGGGCCTTAATGAAAGGTGTTCAACAGTTTGCTAAAGAGCATCGTTCGATTAAAGGCAGTGAATTTGGACATGCCAACGAAGGTGGAACAGGTGTGACGATCTTAAAATTAGCTTAATGGTTTAAGTTTCTGTTAAAATTTAGTGTTGATTTTTAATGATGTAGCACTTAGTTGTTGAATTGTGAGGAGCGAAGGTGGCGACTCCTGCGGGAATAGCACGAGTCTCGAGACCCCCAGAGGGCCACAGGATGTGGGTCACTTCGGCGTTCGGACAGGACGTCCGGCATTTAGCCGAAGTTCCTTCAGTTGCCGAGGAGGCTTGAGCCGTGCCCGCGGAAAGCGTCCACCGAAAGCGGAACACAATTCAACAACGGCCTTTAACAGAGCCAATGGTTAAAGAGAGGATGCGAGAATAGTATGGAAACACTAGCGAAAGTTTTATGGGTGGTTGCAGCACTTTTTGTGATTGTCGGTATTCTATTTGTCGTGATGAACTAATATACTATATTAAGTGACTATGATGATCTTGCAGGTGATCATAGTCATTTTTTAGAATATATTATTTCAGAAATTTCACAAAATAATAAATAATGTTTTAATTTTGTGTCAACTTGTGTTTATAATAGTTATAAATAGATGTTTAAAGGAGGATGTTAATTATGGGGGTTGAATTGAAAAAGCCTTGGCTGAAACATTATCCTGAGGAAGTACCGACGACCATTGATTATGACAAACGGACATTACAAAGCTTTTTAGTTGAAAATGCAGAAAACTTTCCTGATAAAGTAGCTATTCATTTTATGGGGAAAGATATAACTTTTTCAGAAGTGGCTGATTCAGCGAAACGATTTGCAAGTTATTTGCAAGAATTAGGTATTGAAAAGGATGACCGTGTTGGCATTATGTTGCCGAACACCCCACAGTCAGTTATAGCGTATTACGGAACATTATTAGCTGGAGGTATTGTTGTTCAAACGAATCCTTTGTATACTGAACGCGAATTGTCATATCAAATGAAGGATTCAGGAGCTAAAGTACTCGTTTGTTTAGATATTTTACTTCCGCGTGTAAACGCTATCAAAGAGGAAACCAACCTTAACCATGTCGTTACAACGCGTATTAAAGATTACTTGCCATTTCCGAAAAACATGATTCAACCGATGCTTCAAAAACGCGAATATGGAATGGTTGTTAAACCAGAACATGGCGGTGATACTCACGTTTGGACCACTATGTTAGAAGAAGCTTCTGATGAATATGTTGAACATAATATTGACCCTGAAGAAGATTTAGCGTTGTTACAATACACTGGAGGAACAACTGGTTATCCTAAAGGGGTCATGTTAACGCATTTTAATCTTGTTTCTAATACGCAAATGAGCGAAAAATGGTTGTATAAAACAGAGTTTGGTAAAGAAACAATATTAGGTATTCTGCCATTTTTCCACGTATACGGTATGACAACTGTGATGAATATGTCGATTATGATGGCGCAGAAAATGATTTTGATACCGAAATTTGATGTGGATAATGTGTTAAAAGCAATTGATTCACAAAGGCCAACATTATTCCCAGGTGCGCCGACGATTTATATTGGTTTATTAAATCATCCGAAATTAAATAAATATGATTTATCATCGATTGAGGCTTGTATTAGTGGATCGGCTCCATTACCTGTTGAAGTTCAGGAACAATTTGAATCTGTAACGGGTGGTCGGCTAGTTGAAGGCTATGGCTTAACAGAAACATCTCCTGTCACGCATTCAAATTTTGTTTGGCAAAATCGTCGAAGTGGCACAATCGGTGTCCCATGGCCAGATACAGATGCATCTGTTTTTGATCCTAACACCCATGATGAGTTGGAAATAGGAGAAGTTGGTGAAATTGGTGTCAAAGGGCCACAAGTGATGAAAGGTTACTGGAAACGACCGGAAGAAACAGATCAAGTCTTACAAGATGGCTGGTTTTTTACAGGCGATATGGGTTATATGGATGAAGAAGGATTTTTCTATATCGTAGATCGCAAGAAAGATATGATTATTGCCGGTGGCTTTAACATTTACCCACGTGAAGTAGAAGAAATTCTATATGAACATGAAAGTATTCAAGAGGCTGTGGTGGCTGGTATTCCAGATCCTTATCGTGGTGAGACAGTGAAAGCTTACATTGTCTTAAAAGATGGTGCTGAACTTACAGAAGATGATCTGGATCAGTTCTGTCGCAAAAATTTAGCGGCTTTTAAAGTGCCAAAGCTTTATGAATTCAGAGATGAATTACCTAAGACAGCTGTCGGTAAAATACTACGCCGTAAGTTAGTTGATGAGGAAAAAGAAAAAATGCAGGCTGAACATGCAGAATGAATCAGTAGTTGACACAATTAAAAATTGACTATATTATAATAGGTGAATGACCATTCATTCACCTATTTTTTGTTTTATTTTTATGCGTGATAGGAGCAGTTGACTATGGAAAGTAAATCAAAGCCAAAATACAAGCTGATTCTTGATGCTGCTGTTGAAGTAATTGCGGAAAACGGTTATCATCATTCACAAGTATCCAAAATTGCGAAAAAAGCAGGTGTCGCTGATGGGACCATTTATCTTTATTTTAAAAACAAAGAAGACATATTAGTTTCTTTGTTTGAAGAGAAAATGGGACAGTTTGTATCAAAAATCAAACACGAAATTGACCAAACCGAACAAGCTGATCAAAAATTATATAAATTAATCGAAATGCATTTTTCTCAACTGTCCGAAGATCCGAGTTTAGCTATTGTCACGCAATTAGAATTAAGACAATCTAACAAAGACTTACGGTTAAAAATTAACGATGTCCTTAAAGGTTATCTAGCACTAATGGATACGATTTTACAAGAAGGAATGGAAGATGGCACTTTTCAAAACCAATTGAATGTGAAATTAGTACGACAAGTATTGTTTGGAACTTTAGACGAGGTCGTCACCAATTGGGTGATGAAGGAGCAACGCTATTCGTTAGTGGATCAAGCTGAAGAAGTGCATTATTTAATTTATAATGGACTAAGAGATCATAGTTAAAGGGAGCTGATAGGATGGAGCACTTATCTTGGGAAAAACAAGGACAAAAAGCTTATGTTACAATTCAAAGTCCTCCTGCTAACGCTTTATCATCAGGGATTTTAAAAGACTTAGAACAAGTCTTGAATGATGTGGAAGCGGATTCATCGATTAAACTAATCGTTTTACAAGGTGAAGGGAAATTCTTCTCAGCAGGAGCTGATATTAAAGAGTTCACTTCTTTTCAGAAACAAGATGATTACCAAAGCTTAGCTGAGAAAGGCCAAGCACTCTTTAATCGTATTGAACAATTTCATATCCCTGTCATAGCCTCAATCCATGGCGCTGCTTTAGGTGGTGGCTTAGAGCTGGCGATGGCATGTCATATGCGCATTGCTACTAAAGAAACGAAACTCGGGCTACCTGAATTGAACTTAGGGATTATTCCAGGTTTCGCAGGTTCACAACGCTTACCGAGATATGTTGGGACACCTAAAGCATATGAAATGATCTTAACAGGAGAACCAATATCTGCAGACGAAGCAGCTCATTATGGCTTAGTTAATCGTGTTGTTGAAGATGTTGAGCTACAATCAGCAACTGATCAATTAGCAGATAAAATTGTAGCCAAGAGCGGCCC
Organism: Alkalibacillus salilacus; assembly: GCF_030812915.1. GTDB lineage: Bacteria > Bacillota > Bacilli > Bacillales > Alkalibacillaceae > Alkalibacillus > Alkalibacillus salilacus. Next base: position 351,880 of record NZ_JAUSTQ010000002.1, on the reverse strand, counting down.
TTCGATTCATGCAGTTATGAAACTATTACCTTATGCCCATACATCTCAATTTAATAGAGGTGTAGATCAAGAAGCGAAAGAATTTGGTAATGTGTTTGGTAATGAAGATGCTCAAGAGGGTGTAGATGCCTTTATTAACAAGCGTCAACCAAACTTTAAAGATCAATAGATTAAGGGAGGTCATTGTATGAACATTTATGTTCTGATGAAGAAAACATTTGATACAGAAGAGAAAATTCAAATTAGTGGCGGTGCCATTGAAGAAGAGGGTGCTGAATTTATTATTAACCCTTATGATGAATATGCGATTGAAGAAGCTATTAATCTACGAGACGAACACGGCGGTGAAGTAACAGTCGTAACTGTAGGTGATGAAGACTCAGAGCAACAATTACGTACCGCTCTTGCTATGGGTGCAGATCAAGCTGTGTTAATTAATATTGAAGATGACGTAGAAGACGGTGATCAATATACAACGTCAACGATTATCTCAACATATTTGAAAGATAAAGAAGTTGACTTAATTCTAGCTGGTAATGTTGCGATTGACCAAGCAAGTGGCCAAGTAGGTCCGCGTGTGGCTGATCAACTAGACATGCCGTATGTAACAACTATTACAGAGATCTCTATTGATGGTGAAGAGGTCAATATTGTACGTGATGTTGAAGGTGATGAGGAGAAAGTACAAACTTCACTTCCATTACTCGTTACATGTCAACAAGGTTTAAACGAACCGCGTTACCCATCACTACCAGGAATTATGAAAGCCAAGAAGAAACCTCTTGAAGAGTTAGAGTTAGACGATTTAGACCTTGATGAAGATGACGTTGAAGCGAAAACAGAAACAACGGACGTTTTCCTTCCACCTGAAAAAGAAGCAGGCAAAGTGTTAGAAGGTGAAACAGACGACCAAGTTAAAGAACTCGTGTCGTTATTACGTTCAGAAGCAAAAGTACTTTAATCAAACAGGTGTTGAAAGGAGAATATAATTATGACTACATTTTTAGCGTTTGGCGAAGCAAGAGATGGCGAATTACGTATTCTTTCATATGAAACGATTGCAGCTGCAAAACAAATTGATGAGAATGCAGAAGTTGTCGGTGTCGTACTAGCCGATCAAAATACAGAAAGTTTAGCAAATGAAATGATTCAATATGGGGCGGACCGTGCAGTGGTTGTTGAACACGACAATTTAAAAGAATACACATCTGACGCCTACACACAAGCAGCGATGGCGGTAATTGAGGAGGAAGATCCAGACGGGATTGTCATGGGTCATACTTCGGCAGGGAAAGACTTATCACCTCGTTTAGCGAATAAATTAGACTCTGGACTTGTCTCAGATATTACAAATGTTGATGGTGGAGAGTTCGTACGTCCAATTTATTCAGGTAAGGCATTTGAGAAGAAAACAGTAAAAGACGGTTTAACATTTGTTACGATTCGTCCAAATAACATTCCACCATTAGAGAAAGATGAAAGTCGTTCTGGTGACGTTAACGCGATAGAAGTTGATATTAAGGATTTACGTACGATTATTAAAGATGTGGTACGTAAAGCATCTGAAGGTGTCGACTTATCAGAAGCGAATATCATCGTTGCAGGTGGACGTGGTGTGAAAAGCGAAGAAGGTTTTGAACCACTTTATGAACTAGCCGATGAGCTTGGTGCGGCAGTTGGTGCATCACGTGGCGCTTGTGATGCTGGGTACTGTGACTATTCACTACAAATTGGACAAACTGGTAAAGTTGTAACACCTGATCTTTACATTGCTGTAGGCATTTCAGGTGCCATTCAACACTTAGCAGGTATGTCTAACTCTAAAGTTATTGTGGCGATTAACAAAGACCCTGAAGCTAACATTTTTAACGTGGCTGACTATGGTATTGTTGGTGACTTATTTGATGTGATCCCTAAATTAACTGAAGAAGTAAAAGCTTTATAAATATAGACTGATTAAGCTACCCCCCTTATTGCATGAAGCAGAATATTTTTTGCATGGGGGGTTTTTATGTTGTAATAATAATTGAAAGGTTCATGATCTTTGAACAAACAAAGTATTGGCAACTGTGACTCAGAACATGCTATACTATGTTTGAAATTGATAGTTTATAGGAGGAATTATATATGGCAATTGTAAACGCTACGGATCAAACGTTTGCTGAAGAAACTTCAGAAGGTTTAGTATTGGTTGACTTTTGGGCAGCTTGGTGTGGCCCTTGTAAAATGATCGCCCCAGTACTAGAAGAACTTGATTCAGAAAAAAATGATGAAGTGAAAATCGTTAAATTAGATGTTGATGAAAACCAAGAAACAGCTCAAAAATATGGTGTTATGAGCATTCCAACACTAATTATGTTTAAAGATGGCGAACAAGTTGATCAAGCTCACGGATTCCAACCAAAAGAAGCACTTGAAGAACTTGTAGAGAAAAACGCATAACTTTTAAATAAAGAAAGGGCTGACTCCGTGTGAGTTAGCTCTTTATTTTCACCACAACGATCTCTTAAGCGCTCATTCCTTCAATTTAAAACAAACCTTTGAGAATCAACCTTGAGGTGTAACAATGAATGAACAAATAAAAGAAAAATTAAAAATTTTGCCCGACAAACCTGGCTGTTATTTAATGAAGAACCATAAGGATGAAGTCATTTACGTAGGCAAATCCAAAATTTTAAAGAACCGAGTTAGATCTTATTTTACGAGCGCAAATGATCTTAAAACACAACGTTTAGTTAATGAAATTGTTGATTTTGAGTATATTGTAACAGGTTCAGAAATGGAAGCTTTAATACTTGAAATGAATTTAGTCAAAAAGCATGATCCTAAATACAACATTATGCTGAAAGATGACAAAAGCTATCCATTTCTAAAAATCACTAACGAACGTCATCCACGTCTGATCGTTACAAGAAATGTTAAGAAGGACCAAGGACGATATTTCGGTCCGTATACGAATGTATCGGCTGCCCGTGAAACGAAAAAGTTATTAGACCGTTTGTACCCACTCAGAAAATGTAATGTGATGCCAAAGCGTGTCTGCCTGTATTATCATATTGGTCAGTGTTTAGGCCCTTGTGAACATCCTGTTAGTAAGGAAACGAATCAAGAATTAGTCCAGGAAATCGCTAGTTTTCTTAATGGTGGACATAAGGAAATTAAAAATGATATTAAGCGGAAAATGGAAACAGCCTCAGAGCAACTAGACTTTGAGAAGGCCAAAGAATATCGAGATTTAATTGAGCATATTGAAGCCGTTATGGAAAAGCAAACAATGGATTTAACCGATTTAACTGATCGCGACATATTCGGTTATACGTATGATAAAGGCTTTATGTGCGTTCAAGTTTTCTTTGTGAGACAAGGTAAATTAATTGAACGGGATGTTTCGATTTTTCCATTTTATAACGAACCTTCGGAAGCTTTTATTAGCTTTATGGCAAGTTTCTATACTCATTCTAATCATATTAAACCGAAGGAAGTTAATGTGCCAGTCGGTACAGATTATGAATTGATTCAAGACTATTTAGATATTAAAGTAAAAACCCCTTATCGAGGTCAAAAGAAAAAATTAATTGACTTAGCCCAAGAAAATGCTCAGATCGCGCTTAATGAGAAGTTTTCCTTAATTGAAAAAAATGAAGAACGAACGATTCAAGCCGTTGAGTATTTGGGTGAAATATTAGATATTGAAACACCTCATCGTATTGAAGCCATTGATAACTCTAATATTCAAGGAGCTTATCCAGTTTCGGCTTTAGTTGTTTTTGAAGATGGTAAACCGAAAAAGAACGATTATCGGAAATTTAAAATAAAAACAGTCGATCAACCGGATGACTATGAAATGATGCGTGAAGTGATTCGACGTCGTTATAAGCGAGTATTAAAAGAAAATTTACCTTTACCTGATTTATTATTAGTTGATGGAGCGAAAGGACAAATGTCAGCAGCTAAAGATGTCTTAGAAAATGAATTGGGTCTAGATATTCCGCTGTGTGGTCTTGCTAAAAATGACAAACACAAAACAAGTGAATTATTATATGGCGAACCACCTGAGCCCGTTTTACTTGATCGCCAAAGTCAGCCATTTTACTTCATCCAACGTATTCAAGAAGAAGTTCACCGCTTTGCGATTACGTTCCATAGGCAAATACGAGGTAAAGGAGCCATTCAATCAACGTTGGATGAAATTGAAGGAATTGGTCCAAAACGTAAGCAATTGTTAATGGAACATTTTAGGTCCATTGACGCCATAAAAGAGGCGAGTGAAGAAGACTTTCGTAAGTTAGGGATCCCCCAGACTGTTAGAGAAAGTATTCAACAATACTTTTATCATAATTCTGACGAACCTAGTACACATTAGGGGTATAAGGTTTAATCTAACGTACAAAAGGTGGCAAATTCAGCCATAACTTTCTTGACGCTTTTGCGCGATAGAAGTACAATGAACATGTCATGTATACTAAATTTTGCATAAAGTATTTGAATGCATTTACAGTCACATTTTACAACAAATGAGGGGGGTCACACATGGCGGATAACAAGGAGTTCTTTAATCGCAGGCTTCATTCTTTCTTAGGTGTTTTTCCAATTGGTCTATTTTTGATGCAGCACTTAGTTGTTAACCACTTTGCTACATATAGTCCAGAAGCGTTTAACAATGCTGCTCATTTCATGGAAAATTTGCCACTGAGAATACTACTTGAGTTTGGTTTGATTTATATACCATTACTATTCCACGCGATTTATGGTATTTATATAGCCTTCACTGCTAAAAGCAACTTGAAGCGTTATGGTTATTTCCGTAACTGGATGTTTATGTTGCAACGTGTAACAGGTGTACTCACGTTAATCTTCGTGGTATGGCACGTATGGGAAACACGATTAGCTTATGCGATTTATGGAACAGAGATCAACTTTGACTTAATGGCCGATATTCTAAGTTCACCATTTATGTTCTGGTTCTATATTATTGGTGTTATTTCAGCCGTTTTCCACTTTGCAAACGGTTTATGGTCATTCTGTGTTACTTGGGGTCTAACGGTAACACCGAAATCACAGAAGTTTGTCACATACGTCACATTAGGCGTGTTCGTTATTTTCTCTTACATGGGAATCGCATCACTTATTTCTTTTGCTTTTTAAGTAACAGATCTAGTTTATTTTAGTAAACGTAGAAAAGGGAGTGAAACTTCAATATGAGTAATAAAAATATCGTAGTAGTTGGCGGCGGTTTGGCTGGTCTAATGGCTACCATTAAAGCAGCTGAAGCAGGCGTTCACGTCGATTTGATTTCACTTGTTCCTGTTAAACGCTCCCACTCAGTTTGTGCGCAAGGTGGTATTAACGGTGCTGTTAATACGAAAGGTGAAGGTGATTCACCTTGGGAACACTTTGATGACACAGTTTATGGTGGTGACTTCTTAGCTAATCAACCACCTGTTCGAGATATGTGTGAGGCAGCTCCAAGTATAATTCATATGTTAGACCGTATGGGTGTTATGTTTAACCGTACACCTGAAGGTCTATTGGATTTCCGTCGTTTCGGTGGTACGCAACATCACCGTACTGCTTTCGCTGGAGCAACAACAGGACAACAATTATTATACGCACTCGATGAACAAGTTCGTCGTCATGAAACAAATGGACTTGTTACAAAATATGAAGGTTGGGACTTTTTAGAAGCCATTATTGATGAAGATGGTGTGGCTCGTGGTGTTATTTCACAAAACATCCAATCACATGAAATTCGTGCATTTAAAGCAGATGCTACCATTATGGCGACTGGTGGTCCTGGTATCATCTTTGGTAAATCAACGAACTCAGTTATTAATACGGGTTCAGCGGCGGCTAACTTATATCGCCAAGGCGCTGTTTATGCAAATGGTGAGTTTATTCAAATTCACCCAACAGCAATTCCGGGTGATGATAAATTACGCCTGATGTCAGAATCAGCACGTGGTGAAGGTGGACGTGTTTGGACTTATAAAGATGGTAAACCATGGTATTTCTTAGAAGAGAAATATCCTGCTTATGGTAACCTTGTTCCACGTGACATCGCAACGCGTGAAATTTTCGACGTTTGTGTAAACCAAAAACTTGGTATTAACGGCGAAAACATGGTCTACTTAGATTTATCACATAAAGATCCAGAAGAATTAGATGTTAAGCTAGGCGGTATTATGGAAATTTACGAGAAATTCGTAGGTGATGATCCTCGTAAAGTACCAATGAAAATATTCCCTGCTGTTCACTATTCAATGGGTGGATTATGGGTCGATTATGATCAAATGACTAACATTCCAGGTCTATTTGCAGCTGGTGAGTGTGACTATACAATTCATGGTGGTAACCGTCTGGGTGCTAACTCATTATTATCTTGTATTCATGGCGGAATGGTCGCAGGCCCTAACGCTGTTAAGTATATTGATGGATTAGATGAATTAGCTGAAGATCAATCACAAGAATTGTTCGATGAGAAAGTTAAAGCTGAAGAAGAAAACTTTGAACGTATTTTAGGTATGACATCTGGTTCTGAAAATGCTTACCAAATTCACCGTGAATTAGGTGAGTGGATGACGGATAACGTAACAGTTGTTCGTGAAAATGAAAGTTTACTCAAAACAGATGAGAAAATTGGCGAGCTAATGGAACGCGCGAAAGATATTAACATTCATGATACATCAAGATGGGCTAACCAAACAGCTATGTTTGTTCGTCAATTAGAAGGTATGTTGAACTTAGCACGTGTAATTACACAAGGTGCTTATAACCGAAATGAAAGTCGCGGTGCTCATTACAAACCAGAATATCCTGAACGTAATGACGAAGAATGGTTGAAAACAACGAAAGCGACTTATAATTCAGATAAGAATGGACCAGATTTTGATTATGTAGATGTGGATACCTCATTAATCCCACCACGTAAACGTGACTATTCAAAATCAAAATAAGCTTAGGGGGTAAAATGTATGGCGGAAGATCAAAAAATGATTAAGATGATCATTCAGCGTCAGGATGAACCTGAAGCACAGCCGTATGAAGAGGAATTTGATATTCCTTACCGTGATAATATGAACGTAATTTCCGCACTTATGGAAATCCGCCGTAACCCAGTAAATGCTAAAGGAGAAGAAACAACTCCAGTTTATTGGGATATGGGTTGTTTAGAAGAAGTGTGTGGTGCTTGTTCCATGGTGATTAATGGAAAAGCGATGCAGTCTTGTACAGCTTTAATTGATCAATTAGAGCAACCTGTGCGTTTAGAACCAATGAGAACATTCCCGGTCACGCGTGATTTAGCGGTAGACCGTAGTCAAATGTTCGATTCACTTAAGCAAGTGAAAGCATGGGTTCCAATTGATGGCACGTACGACTTAGGCGAAGGTCAACGTATGCCTGAAAGTAAACGTCAATGGGCTTATGAACTATCTAAATGTATGACATGTGGTGTTTGTTTAGAGGCTTGTCCAAATGTGAATGATAACTCAGACTTCATTGGACCAGCAGCACTTTCTCAAGTTCGTCTGCATAATTCACACCCAACAGGTGAATACCACAAAGCAGAACGTATGGAAGCTCTTTTAGACGAGGGTGGCCTACAGAATTGTGGTAACTCGCAAAACTGTGTGCAATCTTGTCCTAAAGGTATTCCTTTGACAACATCAATTGCTGCGTTAAACCGTGAAGCAACTGTGCATTCATTTAAGAGCTTCTTCGGTAGTGACTATCACGTTTAAGATTTCCTAGGGCTGACACAGGTCAGCCCTTTTTTAAAACCAATATTGTCAGAATTTTAAAGTAAATATGGAGGATTTTATGAAAACACCTAATTATATTGAAGAGTTTAAGCGATGGAAAGAAAGCTTCTCATTTTACATACCAATTGATATTCGTTTTTCAGAAACAGATATGTTTGGGCATGTCAATAATGTGTCTCCGTTTATATATTTTGAACAAGCACGTATTGAGTATATGAATAAAATTGGACTGTTTGGCGATTTAGACGAAAACACGACAAAAATACCTGTCGTAAGTGATCTTCAGTGCGATTATCTCAGCCAAATTTACTTCGGAGAACAGATTAACGTTTTTGTTAAAACAGCACATATTGGTAACACGTCGATTGATATTCATTATATGGCGACAAATGAAAAAGGTGATATCTGTTTAGCCGGCAGAGGTCGTGTTGTACAAATTCATGCGGAGAAACAAAAGCCAGAACCTTTTTCGGAAGATCAATTAGAACGCTTGCAGAATACTGATCAAATAACAAATTAATAAAACCATGACAAATGTTGCGAACGCGTCGCTTTAATCTGTCATAAACTATGGTGACTAAACATTTCCTCATGCTAGAAGTAGCTCACTTCTGTATGGAGGAGGGGTTACCACTTGGACACAAGACCATATCAACCTAGTAATTTATTAACGAAACGAGAAAGAGAAGTGTTCGAATTACTTGTAGAAGACAAAACGACTAGGGACATTGCAAATGAATTGTTTATTTCTGAAAAAACAGTCAGAAATCATATTTCCAATACCATTCAAAAATTACAAGTGAAGGGGCGTTCCCAAGCTGTTGTTGAGTTAATTCGGCTTGGTGAAATACAGTTGTAATTGGCCGGCTATTTATTAGCCGGTTTTTTATTTATATGTTGGGTTGTATTGGTAAAAAACACTTCTAGACTTTTAACACCATTGAAAGCAGATTTTTTGTTATACTATGATGAGAAGATTAAATAGTTTATTAATAAAAATGATTGAGAAAGTTTATATTTAAATTTTAAGGAGGAAACCCATTGCATTCAACGATCGATTCTAAAGTGATTGCAGAACTCGAAAAAGACGTTCGTTACATATCTAATATGGTTAAACAACGAGGACGTGAAATTTTAAATCATTATCCAATCACACCTCCTCAATTTATTGCCTTACAATGGCTTTTAGATTCTGGGGATCTTACAATTGGTGAACTATCGAAAAAAATGTATTTAGCATTTAGTACAACAACGGACTTAGTCGATCGAATGGAGAAAAACGAACTTATCGAACGAATTCGTGACCCTAAAGATCGCCGTGTCGTGCGAATTCATTTACTAAGTAAAGGAAAAGACATTATTGATGAAGTCATTGATAAACGACAACAATATTTAAAAGATGTGTTAAACAGTTACTCAGTCGAAGAAGTGGAAATTTTACGTCGTTCGATGACTCAATTGTTTGAGGAAATGAAACAACAAGAAGAAAATCAGAAAGAAGACAAGGAGTCGTAAAAGTGAATAGACCAATCGCTGTGATTGATTCGGGTATTGGTGGTTTAACTGTTTTGTACGAGCTAAACAGACAGTTACCTAAAGAACGATTCATCTATCTAGGTGACACATTGAGATGCCCCTATGGATCTAAATCAGAAGAAGAAGTACGCCATTTCACTTGGGAAATGGTTAATTACTTATTAAATTATGATATTAAAATGTTAGTTGTGGCTTGTAATACTGCGACAGCTATTGTACTTGATGAACTGAAAGAACAATTACCCATTCCAGTTATTGGTGTCATTGAACCAGGTGCTCGTGCTGCGATTAAATCGACAGAAACAGAGCGTGTGGCTATCATTGGGACGGAAAATACCATTTCAAGTCAAGCTTATGACCAAGCATTAATGAGCATTAATCCGTCGATTCAAACATTAGGTGTGGCGTGTCCACTTTTTGTCCCATTAATTGAATCTGGTGATCTAACGAGTGATGAAGCTTATGCAGTCATTGAGGAAAGCTTATCCCCAATTTTAAATGATCCAACGATTGATACCTTAATATTGGGATGTACACATTATCCGATGCTCCAGCCATTGATCGAAACAGTCTTAAATAATCACATAACGGTACTATCATCCGCTTTAGAAACTGGAGCTGAAGTCAGTGCGAGTCTAGCTTTCTATGAGTTGTTAAACACTGATATAGAAGTTGAAGAACAAATTCCGACGATTTTAACGACTGGTCACTTGTCGGTATTAAAACGCATTAAGGATGAATTATTCCATTTTAATAATAGTCAAGTGTATCGAGTGAGTTTATGATAAGGCGCATACGAATGATTCGTATGGCCTTATTTTTTGAATGTATAGTTTTCGTTGTAAGATGATGCAATTAACGGTAAAATAATTTTGGGTAAGGAATATATTTATAAATGAAGTATGGTATTACTTGTTTTGCCATTCAGTAATAAATGTTAAGGAGGACAATCATGCGAGAAGACGGACGTCAATTAGATCAACTACGTGAGACAACGATCGAGACCAATTTCACGAAGCATCCAGAAGGTTCAGTATTAATTACTGTTGGCGATACGAAAGTGATTTGTAATGCAAGTGTTGAGAAGAAAGTTCCGCCATTTTTAAAAGGTGAAGGAAAAGGGTGGATCACAGCTGAATATGCTATGTTACCGCGCGCGACAGCTCAACGTAACATTCGTGAATCTTCAAAAGGTAAAGTAGCAGGTCGCACAATGGAAATTCAACGATTAATCGGTCGTGCACTAAGAGCAGTGATTGACTTAGAAAAATTAGGTGAGCGTACGATTTGGGTTGATTGTGATGTCATTCAAGCAGATGGTGGCACACGCACAGCTGCCATCACAGGAGCATTTGTCGCAACTACAATGGCCTGTGCTCGTTTAATTGATGAGAACCTAATTGATGAGATGCCTATTACCAACATGCTTGCAGCGACATCAGTTGGTATTGATGATGAAGATCAAGTTTTATTAGACTTATGTTACGAAGAAGATTCTCAAGCTGATGTTGATTTAAATATGGTCATGACAGACGAAGGAAAATTTGTAGAAATCCAAGGAACAGGAGAAGAAGCAACTTTTTCACACGATCAGTTAAATGACATGTTAAAACTTGGAACAGACGGCATTACTTCACTCTTTGAATTACAACGAAATGCCTTAGGTGATGACGCTAATTTAATTAAAGGATAGGATTAAGATGACTCAGACGATTTATGTTGCAACAACAAACGAAGGTAAAATTAATGAATTTAATGAAATGTTTGCAGAATTAAATTTGAAAGTTAAAAGCTTAAAAGATGAAGTTCCTGAAATGGATGATGTCGAAGAGACAGGTACGACATTTGAGGAAAATGCAGTATTGAAAGCTAAAACTTATGCTGAACGCCATCAAGTTCCTGTTTTAGCTGATGACTCAGGTTTAGAAGTGAAGGCATTAAACGGTGAACCAGGCGTATATTCTGCTCGCTATGCTGGGGAAGCGAAGAATGATGAAGCTAATATAGATAAGGTTCTAACGCGCTTGAATGAGACTACAAATGATTCACGTGAAGCATCATTCGTATGTGTTATAGCTTATGCAGAACCTAGCCAAGAAACAATAACTACTGAAGGGCGATGTCACGGAGTCATAATAGATGAACGACGTGGTCAGCATGGTTTTGGTTATGATCCGATTTTTAAACCCAATGGGCACGACCAAACACTAGCAGAGCTTGGACCAGAAGTGAAAAATCAAATAAGCCATCGACATCATGCACTTGATCAGATGTTAGGTCAATTAAAAACCGTTTTGGATTAAACAATCCAAAACGGTTTTTTGATTGGAGTACAGTATCTATTAGAATTTATCACAAACTATTTTAATGATCGTAGACTATTAAAATCTTATTGATGTATAAATAGTGAGATTGAATGAAAGTATAAATATATATCAGTTTACAAACAAATGAATAACAATGCATCTTCTATTGTGAATAAAGTCATAGACAATTCACAATAAACAAATGATTATAATGTTAATATTGGAAGAGACCAAGATTAATGGAGTGATAAATAATGAAAAGATATATATGGATCCTGCTAATAACTTTAGTGATATTAACGGCTTGTGGACAAGGAAATGATAGCGAAGATGAGAGTAACGGATCAAACACACCTTCTGATCAAGTATCTATTGAGCCAGTAGAAATAGAAATTATAACACCAAGTCAAATAGATGCTGGCGAACAAACGCTTTCTGCCAAGGTGACACATAACGAAGAAGTGGTTACGAATGCTCAAAAAGTGGAATTTGAAGTATGGAAAACAGCCTCAAAAGAAGAGAGTGAGATGTTGACAGCAGAGCATCATGAGAATGGCAAATATCAAATAGATTATTCATTTGAGGAAAGTGGATCTTATCATATTCAATATCATGTAACGGCAAAAGACCAACATGTTATGCCGAAACATGAAGTAACAGTTGGTTCTGAAGATGAAGTTGCTGAGGAAACTGTGAATGAAGATAATGAGAATAAGGAAAGTGATGAAAGTCATAACCATAGCGATAAAGAAGGTCACCATCATCATGCTAGCACAGTGGAAACGACACTAAACACCCAATGGTCTGAACAAACATTAGATATTAGTAGTAAACTTGACCAAGTTAACCAACCATTTTCTGATGCCACTGTAACCTTTGAAATTACTTCTGCAGAAAATGAAAGTCTCCACGAGTGGGTAAATGCCGAGGAAAGTGAAGAAGGCCTTTATACTGGTACTTTTAATGGACTGTCAGTTAGTGACATTACAATTGTGACACACATCAAAAAAGATGAATTGCATGAACATCAGGAAGAAACCGTTCAGAAACAATAATGACAAGAGATTTTATTTAGTATGAATGTTTTCTATTAGATGTTAAAAAACTTAATAAAGTTTTGATCATTAACTGATGTAAATATTATATTTCAGAATAGATCATAAAAAAACGCTCAATCCCTTGTTTTACTAGGGTTGAGCGTTTTGATTGAGTTTCTATTAAGACTGAAAATTATTTAAAGTCCGTACCAAGTATTATGGTAAACTTTCACAAGCTACACCATTCCCGTCGCGATCTAACCCATGAGGGTCGGAGTCAGGACCTCCTGCAGCTTTAAAAAAAGCTTGAGCATTATCATGTGTATCAAAATCTCCACAATTTTTGTCTTCCCCGTTTGGATCATACGGTCCAGTATAACCAGAGCTATCGCTATTCGAGGTGTCTTCTGAAGAACTATCATTTTATTCAGTTTGCTGACTATCTTCATCTTGTTGTTCATTCTCATTAGTCTGTTCATCATGATTAAAACCATCAGACTGTACGTAACCATTTATACTCCAAATACCTCGACCTGCATTTCTAGCATTTGCTTCTGCTTGTTCAAACGCACTCATATGTGTATATGGAGGATCGTAGACATATGCTAAGCGAGCAAGCCCTCTTTGTAATAACATTTGATTAAAATTCTTACCATCTACCCAAAGGTAAGCTAATAATCGATCGTAATGATCACGTTTTGGACCATCAAATTCTACTTGAACTTGTTTACCTGTAAGTTGATTTCGCGCAAACTCAGATGCTTCAGGTCCATAGGGTTGAACAGGTTTTGATGGATGTTTAGTTTCAGGTGTGTCGACTAGTAATAGCCTGACATCTTCAGTTTCGCCATTTAGTTCTATTTCAATTGTGTCCCCATCAACAACACGTGTAACAGTTGCTGGCTCCATGTTTGGATTATTGTTTTGATCTGATTGGTCATCGTCATTTGATGAATTAGTTTCATGATCCGTGTTTGATGTTGATGATTCCTTAGATGAGCTATTATCATTTTCTTCTTGATCATTGTTGTTAGATTCAGTTGTTGGATTATCGTTTTGGCTTTCATCATCATTATTTTGCTTATTTCCACTTTGATCTTGCTCATCATGATCTGCTTGTTGATTGTTGTTATTATTATTCTGTTCATCATTCTCGGGTTCATCATCTTCTGAAGATTGTTCAATTTCTTTTTCAGTATTGTTATCATCGGTTTGGTTTTCATTATCTTTATTAGTATTTTCATCATTCTGGTTTTCGTTTTCTTCTTCTGTATCTGAATTTTCCCCATCATCAGTTTCTTTATTTTGTAATTTTTCTTCTTCATTAGCATTTGACTGATTATTAGCCAGTGTGCTGGAGTCATCCTCGTCATCTGGTACGGCTAAAACAAATAAAATGAAGAACGTTAATGTTAATATAGTTGCAGATTTACGATTTGCTATAGGTATTATTTTGAACAAGTTTAAATGCCCCCTAAAAAGGGCGACAAGAGATTCTATAAATAAAGTAAAGAAAATAAATGCTATAAATTCCATTCTTGATACTCCTTATTAACCTAGTAATTTCTGTTTCTCCTTTTGGAACTCCTCATCAGTAAGGGTACCGTTGTCCCTTAATTCGCCTAGCTTTTCTAATTGATCTAATTTGTTATCATAATTTTCAATGTTAATTTTTAAATTCGATTCAGTTGTGGCATTGTTTTGTTGTTTAGGTTTGTTATCAGGCTTTAGATCAATCTTTCCCTTTAAGGTGCTTATCATCTTATCTGTTTGTTCTCCCTTGATAAATCCTTTAAAAAAATGCTTGTTTTCATTATATTTAAAGCTGAGTTCGATTCTATTCTTATTAGGAGATAAAGTGTCAAAATGTTTAATTTGAGTATATTCGAAATATCTTGTTAGATTATAGGTTGCGCTGACAAATACTAGATAATCTTTAAATGCTATTAAAATCCCCTTAACTTTTTCATTCTCATATTTGCAATCAATGGTATAAAGAGGCTTACCGTATTCTGTTAAGTTGTTTCCAGCATATACAAAGGTTAGTTGATGGTTTAAGTATGTCATTTTTTCCGCAAAACTAGGTTTACCATTAAACCAAAACTGGTAATTTTTCTTTTTTTCTTTCTTAGATTGACGTCTCTGTTCTTCCTTGTAATCAGTCTCTTCTTTAGCCTTTTTCCATCGCTGCTTTGCTTTATTAAATACTGCTTTTGATTTAGACATCATAATAGCCCCCTAATCCTCATAAATAAAAAGACACACTGAATGTAACGTTAGTGTGTCTTACTTATTCTTTGGCGTATTTTTCTCTACAGATTGGTCGAAGTTTTATGTAATAACTAATTTACTTGATCTTATATTAAAAATTAAGACGTTTATTCCTATTTGATAAGAAAACGATTTTATTGTCATCAATATAGCATAATTAGTAGAAAAAGAAAACGAATATTGAAAGAAACATAGATTTTAACATTAGCTATTTCGTTTGACCAATTAGATAAGATAATTTTAACCGCTACGAACCATTTGCAATAGAATTTAGATTAAAAAGATCCATTTATTAATAAACAGGCAGGCTGTTAAGAGTAGGGATCAAAGAATTAAAATTTGGTTTTACAATATAATCTTTAGCACCACAATTTAAAGCAAGGTCTATATCATCGTCTTGTCCCATAGAACTACAAATAATAACATTTGCTTTTGGGTTTTCTTGTAAGATCTCTTTAAGTACATCAAGGCCATTGAGGTCATCCATAACAAGATCTAATATAACGAAATCAGGTAAGTATTGTAGATATTGATTTAAAGCACTGGCTCCACATGAAGCTTCTGCCACGACTTTATATTGGTTTGATTGATTTAAAATTGAAGTAATCCATCTTCTCATAAACTTTGAATCATCTGCTATTAAAACGGTATTCATTTTTAGTCTCTCCTTTAGCATCATTGGCAATTTAGGAAAGGCAGCCCGGCCATCATAGCTTACGCCTTAGATCCGTGGCTTTGCGTCTTTTACTTTCGTAAAGTTTGCCATAATTAAAATACTACCACATTTAAACAATTTGTTACACATTTCGACAAAAGTTTATCGAGAGAGGTTAAACAACATAAAAAAGCTCAACCCTTTGATTCCAAAGAGTTGAGCTTTACTTTTTAGAGTGTCCCGAGCAGGAATCGAACCTGCGACCGACAGCTTAGAAGGCTGTTTAACAGGGGTTATTGCTTAATACTTAATTAAACTTAAACCTTGTCTATATGCAGGTTTGCGAATTATTAAGATACATTATAATACTTAATCATATTATGAAATGCTAAAATTCTGCCCCGATTCTGCCCCAATTATTTAGGCAGATGTTACAAAATCAATGAAGGTAGTGATCATTCCTTTCAGAACATTATGCGAACAAATAAAATTGTTTTCAACAAAAAAAGACCATTTTTAAAAATGGTCTTTATCTATTAGAAACTCATGAATATCATTCCATGATACCATGCTTAGAAATAATCCAATACAAATTAATAAAATTAATATCCCTAAACTTATAGCTATTCTGCTATACAATTTATAATTATCTTTTAATTTTTTTAGTGGTTTTTTTATATGATCATCTTTAATTTTATCGATTTTATTTTCGTCGAGTGTGGTAAATTCAGAACTATAGACGTCAAAAGCATGTTCTAATTCTTCATCTCTACACTTATAGTTTTTTCGATTTATTAAGAAACTAATGAAAAAATAAAGGATGTGAATTAATAAAACCATGAATAAAATCCATTTTTCACCTCTGGAATACAATAAAATAATAGAGAGTATGGCCGTGAAGAAACCTAAAATAATAACATTAATTTGTCTTACGATTTGATCTGTATGTTCTTGAATGATTATACCAGATTCGTATGCCTCTTTAACTATATCCTTTCTACTCTTAAAGAAGTTTTCTATTGAGTCTTGTACATATGCAGAAAAGTGAGCGTTGATTGTCTCGTATATTCGATTTAATTTCTGGTCAAGCGTGTTTAAATTGGTGTTATCGAATTCATATAGGGTGATAACATTTCTTGTGATTGCAACTTTGTCATAGTATTTATCTTTATCAAAAATGAAATCATAAAGTTCATAAAGCATAGAACTATTATTTGGTATAAAGAAGTTATCATCATAGATTTTAATGGTTGATTGTCCATTTATAAGAAAGTAGTTGTTCTCTGACTTTATAGCTATTAATTTAATTATAAGTACATATAATAAATATTTAAATGAATTATCAAGTTCCTCCTCTTGTATTTCGTTTTTAAAGTTTATTTCGAGGGGGAGAGGTGATTCATATCTTTCAATATTACTTTTATATTTGAGTATCTGACAGTGATTTTGATAAGCCAACACGTTATCTTCAGGTATTTCATCTATGTGTTGTTCATCGGTGAATTCCTCGATAGGAATGAGGTTTAAGTATCCGCTTGTGTATGAATTCGATATAGGTATATAAACTAATTTTTTCTCTAAGCCATTGCACTTAAGAAAACTCACATTAACATTTTTTAGATCTTCACAGAACTCATCTAAAAAGAAGTAGACAATTTCCCCAAGAAATTCACTTTTCTTATTAAGATTAACTCTGCATTCGACTTCTTCATTTGTATTTAGATGCTTAAAGCTGTGTGAAAGCTCATTTCTTGAATAGTTCTTCTTTCGATATTTTACATTAAAATTCACATTATCGCTTTTCTCTAAAAACTCAATTTCGCTGGAATTAGAAAATTCTATTATATTGCTAAGTTTCGAATTAATGTTCAGCGTTACTTTTTCAGAGTTTTCTTCGTAAGTTAAAGTGGAGGGTGCTAAATTTATAACATTTATGAAAGAATTAACTATATTCAAATTATCCCTCCTGTAAAAATCATTTATATTTTATATACATATCTTTATTGATTGTAACATGAACTGAATCTTCATTAGAGTCATCAATCGTTACTATATCATTTAAAAATCGAATAGGGAATTCAAATTTGATATCTTTTTCCTCAGTATAATATACAACTTTAGTATTCTCCTTATTCACTGTAAATATATAATGATAATCTTCATATTCCTCGCTGAAGGAAGACTTAAATCCTTCAATATATTCTTCTCTTGCTTTCTCATTTTCCATATGCGGTCTTATTAACTCGTCAAGGACATTATCAAGATCAATATGCCTTCCATTAGAGAAGGTGTTATCAACTTCTAAGTGAAATTCTATTGGATCTTTATCAGGGGCAATATTTGGTGCCTCCTCATATAATTTATCAATAACTCTATCTGTCATAATTTTATCGTTCACAACTTCCTCAGCGTTTAAGAAAGATTTCATAAAAAACATTGAGACACCTGTTGGTCCTCTTTGCCTATCTAAGACATAAATATTACTTCTGTCATTAATATTCGTTTCAAGTTTTATAAATGCACATTTGTGTAATTTGTCGCCTGGATTAGGTAACATATTTTCTTGGACAGTTAATTTTAGACTTGTCTTATCAATTTGAATCCCACTGTTTGGATCCATTTTCAATATGGCTAAATGGTTGACTTCATTAATATCATAAACTATGAAAAAGATTGTTCCACTACTCTTAGAAGTTGAGCTAATTATAGCGTCGTGTAAACTTTGAGTTAGTTCTTTACTTTTTTGAATAAAGACCTCAGTGTTTGATAAGTCCTGTGCAATTTCAGATGTTTTTAAATTTACAATAGAGTTACTATTAAATTGACTAGTTTTTATTTGTTTTGCATTTAGAGATACATTTATGTGGTCTTTAAAAAATGTCAAAATTCTATTAGGAACTGAAGTGAGGTTGAAAATTTGGTCAAACAATCTCGGGTGATCATTATCCGTATCGATATCATGAGCTATTATTTGTTTAATGTTAATATTCGACATAAATATTTATACTCCTTCTTTGTGAAATTATTAATAGTAATTAATGTATTCATAAACAGGTAACAAAATTTGATGGAGATAATTATAAAAGACACACTAATCCTAGTGTGCCTCAAAAACTATTCTTTCTTAAGTTCAATCTCGAAATCTAGTTCTTCGCCGATATCCTCAAAATCTTGGTTCGTTGGTGCACTAAAGACTAGGCGAGCAGATTCAATATCTTCAGCATTTGAATTTTCTAAGACGTAGAAGAAGGAACCACTAGCATTTGTGTTGCCCATCATTTCACCATCGATATGATCACTCATTAACATATCAGGCTCTAACTGTTCACCAGTACTCGTTGCCATTTCACCTTGACCTGAAAAGAAAGTGATATCTTCTTCAGATGTATTTTCGACAGCAAGATCGACTTGAATATAATCAATTTCATCTGTATCCATCATGTTAGCTAATTCTGCATTCAATTCGCCTGAAGCAGCAACGACTTTTTCGACTGTAAGCTCAACAGGACCCGTTTCAAATGTTTGCGCTTCTTGGTTGCGTGAATGGAGGGTAAAAGTTCCACCTTCATTTTCAGTCGTTTCCCCTATTTCCGTTTCAGTTGTTCCTTCAGAGGTTTCTTCTGATTCTTCACTGCTTTCTTCATCAGATGATTCATCATTTCCAGAATCGTCACTAGAATCATCTTCAGATTCTTCATCGCTTTGCGTTTCTTCTTGTTGTTCTTCTGAATCTTCACCATTACTTTCACTATCAGCATCTGATTCTTCGCTACACGCTGATAAGAAAGCAATCATTGCTACGATCCCCAACATAATTAAAAACCTTTTCATTTAATTCTCCCCCTTTTAATAGATTAGTCTATGTGAATTGGTACAATCACCAATAAACAACAAAATTTGCCATAGATTTAAAAATTAAAACGCACAGTGTTGTGCGCTCTAATTGCTATCATCTGTTCCTTTGGACTTGCTATATATATAATTAAAATACGACTCCAATTCCCTCAATTGTTCAGGGGTCATCTCTTTCCACTTCTCGATATCAAAGAAGCCTGAATCCTCAATGCCATACTTTTCAAGCAGACGGTTGTGTTCTGCTATGGGGTCGAAGTCATTACCTTGCTCTTTATCAGTTTTTCCTAAAAGGTAATCGACCGTGACATCTAAAACACTAGACAATTTCTCTAACGTCGAAAAATCAGGCTCTCTAACACCACTCTCATATTTAGCGATAGTTGAATAAGATACACCGAGTTTATTAGCTAAAATTTCTCTAGACATATTTTCTTTTTCTCTTAATTTTTTTAGTCTGTGACTAAATTTATTCATTTTCATGCCTCCGTTAAGGCTAATTTTACACTATTTGTCCAACACCTAAAATGTTTTTGGACAAAATGGGTAGAAAAGTATTGACTTTGGACGTTATGTCCATTATAGTGTTAATTAACAGGACAAAACGTCCAAAGGTTAGGGGGTGTAAACATGCGCATCAACTTAAGGAACACACGAATCAAACAAGGTTATAAGGATGTTGACAAGCTAGCTAATGCTATTGGAATATCATCATCTTATTACTACAAGATAGAGCAAGGTAAAAGAACACCAGGGATTGATTTAGCGAAAAGAATTGCTGATGTATTAGATCAAACAGTTGATGATCTTTTTTTTAATCAAAACTTGGACGAAATGTCCAGAAACCAAAAAGAACAGGAGGTGTCGTGATGAGAGTTGATGAAAAAACACTAGATGAAGTGTTAGCAGTAGTTTCTAAGTTAGACGAATCTCAGTGGTTAATCATAAATCAACATGTTTCTTCGATGTTTAAATCCAAGGCCAACAAGCTTATGAAAGATACCACGCTTGATGACCATGAACTGGATTTAATTAAAGAACACGTGAATAAGTTTTAATTCAGTCTTGCGAAATTTGAATAAAAATAGGATTGATACGGTAATCCACTCCCTTAAAGTGGATATGCACATAATCCAACTCATACATGGTGTTTTCTTCACCACGTTTGTGGGGACTAAAAATCTTAGCATTTTCTTCCCACCAAGTATTAGGACTGGTCAAACGTTCTCCAATTTTGCAATCTGGGTCTTCATTCAGAGTAACCCAATTACCAGCTAAACAAGCGTGAACCTTAGTTGCCACGTATATCACCCCCTTTCTAGAACTAGCTTACTAGAAAAGGTTGGAATAAAAAATAGGAGGTTTTTAAATGGACCACGATGTAGATCATGCAATCTTCTTCAACAAAGTCAAGAAAGCTAGAGATTCTTTAAATGGACTAACGAAAGAAGAAAGAAAATTAGCGATTAGTTTTCTGCAGCAAACATTGGACCTTGAAGAGGACTCTGCTGAAACAACAACCGTCAGTCTTCAACTTAATGGTAAAACCTTAGCTAATAGTTTGGTTGATCATATTAATAAAGATCGAGAACTTTCAGATCGTTTTGCAATTAAAAAAGGAGGCGATTTCAATGAATGATTTAGTTTTTGTACAAGACCAGCAAGTTGTAACGGATAGCCTGACGGTTGCTGAAACATTTGGTAAAAGACATGACAGAGTGATGCAAGATGTTAGAACTCTAAATTGTAGCAATGAATTCTCACTCCACCATTTCGTGGAGTCAGCTTACACCAACGAAAGAGGTCGTGAATATCCCAAAATTATCATGACGGAGCAAGGCTTCACCTTATTGGTAATGAGTTATACAGGCAAAGAAGCCATGAGATTTAAAGAACAATACATTAAAGCATTTCATGATATGCGAGAGAAGTTAAATAACAATGTTCATGTTCTAGATGAGCGTCAATCCATTATTCAATCAATGAAGCTCACAGTTGAAACAGCTGAAAAGCAGGAAGCGACAGAGCAAAAAGTTGCTTTATTAGAACGTAAAGTAGACGAGCAAATCACGCTTGATTACGGCGAACAGCGACGGTTCCAAAAAGGTGTTGCTAAGAGAGTGTACAACTTCACATCTGATCAAGATGAAGCAAGCCGATTATTCAGAGAGCTCTATCGAGATGTTAAAGACCGATTTGGTGTTGCTAGCTACAAAGATGTTAAGCGTAAAGATTTACAACAGGCGCTCAACTACATTGAGCACTGGTTGCCAAGGCAGGTGTCGTAAATGACTGATTGCCCACGCTGCCAGAACGAACAAATAGAACATTGGCACAAATACTGTGTTATTTGTGGATTACCACTAGAAAGGAGGTGATCAAAATGACAATAGAACTTGACTTGGAATATTTAAAAGAAATTTTAAAAACGTATTACAAATCAAAGTCAGACATGGCTAAGTGTATTGGCATTACTCGCTCACATTTACAGGAAGTTTTTAACGGTCGTGGTGTAGGTCCCAAATTACTTGAGGGTTTAAAAGAACAAGCTAATTCTAAGGGGTTTATTTATGAACAATGCTTACTACCACAACCTATTATTATGGGTGATAAAAAAATTGCTTCGATAGAAATTACTGATTCAAATAATAATTTACTAGCTTCGATCTCATCTCGAGATATTATTTCAGAAAAAAACACAACAGTGATAGTGGTTCCGCATGAAGATTAATCTAAATTATTATTCTTAGATCGATCAGGGTTAGAAACAGGTGTTTTTACACCGTTGATATTTCTCACATGATAGTTTTTGTAATTTCCGTTCTGAATTTGAGAGACAAATTGGTTACGCGTCATGTTTTTTCTATTGTAATTATCTCGAAAGCGTTGGTTTCTGCCTGATCCGCTTTCTGAAGTTGTAGATACTCTTTTTCTAGCCAAATATACCACCTCGATGTTTTAAATTAGAACCACTATATATTGTGTTGTACTATATATTAACACATTATGTAGTACAAATTCAATTAAAAATCACTATATATAGTGTTGGTCAATCAAGGAGGTGATCAAGATGCAAGACCGAATGACGGCTCAACAGACAGCTGAGTATCTTGGTGTGAATCGCGAAACGATTTACCGCATGGCACGTCGTAAAGAGATTCCACATTTCAAACTTGGACAACGTATTATTTTTTCACAGTCATCGATTGAAGAATGGATACGCGAACAAGAAGAAGCAAATAAGTCAGCAAGTTCTTTCTAAGTTCATCTTATCAATCAACTAAATCAAAAAAGGTATAAAGGGAGAGGAAAATTTATGACAAA
Source organism: Alkalibacillus salilacus (assembly GCF_030812915.1). Classification (GTDB taxonomy): domain Bacteria; phylum Bacillota; class Bacilli; order Bacillales; family Alkalibacillaceae; genus Alkalibacillus; species Alkalibacillus salilacus. Next base: position 329,139 of record NZ_JAUSTQ010000002.1, on the reverse strand, counting down.
CGGTAGAGGACGTACTTCAAAACGATTACGTGAAGCAAGGAAGGCAAAAGGACAAACACAATTACAACTATCATTAGACACTTACCAATCAAGAGAATCTGTTACTAAGCAGGAAAATGAAGAGTTCAGAGTGCAACCGCATCTAACGAAATACTTCACTGAAGAATACAACGATCCAAGGGTAGCCATGGAAGCAGCTTATGAATACACAGGTTGGGGATCACCTTGGTTAGATGGCGCAGCGTTTGATGAACACAGAGCATCAGTTCTGTTACAAACCAAACGAGAAGTTCAAGAAGCACTAGACAAAATAGATGACGTTAACGTTGCTAAGAACCCAAATACGATAGCTGAATATGAGCGAAGCGAAATAAGAGATTTACTAGTTGAGTCAGCTGAAGCTATGACATTTATCAAACAAGAAATCGCAATCATGTGTAAGGACTATCGATTTGACTGGATGGAGCTTTGGGATGAGGTCAACAACCGTCTTAAGTCACGCCAGTACATTAAATAAAGGAGGCATTCAAATGAGTTTAGGTGATTTAACGAAATGGGAGAAACGATTACAGGAAGCAGTGAACAGTCCATTTAAGATTAAACGATTAGATAGTCTGCTAGATGACTTTCGAAAGGCTTATGATCTTCAGGATCCTAAAAACGATCGTGAACTTATATTCTATCGCAAGGCTGAACAACACTTGATTGAAGCGGAGGTAGCTTAATGGATCGAGAGCAAGAATTAGAAGCTGAAATCAGAAAAGAAGAAAGTTGCATCGATTATCTATTGAGTCGAATGGACCTGGAGCTTGATCATCGTAATTACGATAACGCATTAGCACTTAATGAAGATCTCATCAAATCTATGAAACGTGCTCGTAAATTAAAACATGAATTTAACTACATGAAGCATTTGCAAAGTGTAGCGCAACAAATGCAAGCCGATGGCATTAACGCACAAATGATTTTTTGGCCAAAAAAATAGACCGCTTGGCAGAGCGGTCATTTGAAAGACTGGATAAAAATCTTCTATCACGTCTAGTATAACCCTTTAGGCGTGATGAAGGCAAGGAGGAATCGACATGGAAAACCGTATGGTGCTCGAAATGGAACGTCATTTATCAAGACAACCCGTTGCCGAATGCTCAAATTGTCATACGGAATTTTACCAAGGGGATGAAGAAGTAGTCATTTATGACGGTGAACACTTCTGTGATCGTCAGTGCTTATCTGAACATTTACTAGAAAACGCTGATTTTTGGGAGGTTGAATTGTAATGGCCGAAGTATTAACGAGTACTAAAGATATGAGTCGAGAAGATTGGTTGCATTGGCGTCAAAAAGGCATTGGTGGTTCAGATATCGCTGCCATTGCTGGCTTAAATAAATGGAAGTCACCGGCTCAAGTTTATATGGAAAAAATCGACGAAGTGCCTGAAATGACCAATAACGAAGAGGCCATGTATTGGGGCGATGTGATGGAAGATGTTGTTTTGAAAGAGTTTGCCAATCGAAGTGGAATCAAGACACGTAAGCGAAACGCGATTATTCAACATCCGCAATACCCATATATGTTGGCTAATGTTGACAGTTTGGTAGTTGGTAAACATGAGGGTGTTGAAGCTAAAACGGCAAGTGAGTACGTGAAAGATCAATGGGAAGGTGACGAGATTCCAACACCTTATTTATTGCAGTGCCAATGGTATATGGCAGTGCTCAATTATGATGCATGGTGGATTGCGGTTTTAATCGGTGGTAATAAATTCGTTTATAAGAAGATTGAACGAGACGAAGAACTCATTGAACAGCTCATCGAGATTGCAAAAGACTTCTGGAACAATCATGTTTTAGCGGACAACCCACCTGAAATTGACGGTACAGACGCATCAACGAACTTACTCAAAGCGATGTACCCTGAATCAACCAATGATGAAAAAGTTGACTTAGAGAATGAATTGAATAGTTACTTTGATGCTTTGCAAGTGATTAAGTCAGAAATGGACGATTTAACGCAGCGCAAGAAAGAATATGAAAACAAAATCAAAGAGCATTTAGGTGAACATGAAGAAGGATCTAGTAATCGTTTTGTGGCGAAATGGAAAACCGTAAATTCCACGAATTTTGATAAGAAGAAACTGAAACAGGATTATCCAGATTTATACGAACAATACACGAAAGAGTCGAGTTATCGACGTTTTACATTCAAGGAGGTTAATTAATATGGCGACAAATGAAGCGGTTAAAAACCAATTAAGTCAGAAGAAACAAAGCGAAGTGGAAGGGCAAAACAATAGCCCGAAAACAATAGAAGATTATTTGAAAAAGATGGCTCCAGCTATGGAACAAGCATTACCCAAACACATGGATGCTGATCGTTTAATGCGATTGGCAACGACAACGATTCGAACAACCCCCGAACTGAAAAAAGCTGAAGTTGGCAGTCTACTAGGCGCGGTTATGCAAGCAGCGCAATTAGGACTTGAACCAGGATTGATTGGTCATTGCTACTTGCTTCCATTCAAGAACAACAAGAAAGGCACAACTGAAGTTCAGTTCATCATAGGTTACAAAGGCATGATTGATTTAGCTCGACGCTCTGGTCAAATTCAAAACATTTACGCTCACGCTGTTTATGAAAATGACACATTCGATTATGAACTAGGTTTAGAACCGCGATTAGAGCACAAGCCAACAATGGATAGCAATAAAGGCGCTTTTGTTGGCGCTTATGCGGTGGCTCACTTTAAAGATGGCGGTTATCAATTTGAGTTCATGCCGAAAGCTGACATTGAAAAACGTAAGCAACGATCTAAAGCAGCTAATTCTAAGTATAGTCCTTGGGCTACCGATTACGAAGAAATGGCTAAGAAAACGGTCATTCGTCACATGTGGAAGTATCTACCGATTTCAGTCGAGATTCAGAAGGCAGCATCAGAAGATGAAACAACACGCCAAGACATCACAGACGAAGCGAAATCTGTTTACGATCAAGACTATATTGATGTAAATATCAATGAATCAGATCAAGATGAAGCGCAACAAGCTTTAGATGAAGCAAACCAAACTGACGAGGACAGCAATGAATAGATTAATAGATATTCCCTTTGATTACGTTTGGATGGCTGAACAATCAAAGGAACCTGGGAAACAATTTAAACGGTATGTGGCGGCTTATGTCCGTCACAACCATCCAGGTTATGAATTAGTCAAGATCCATAAGATGAAGGCTGAAATTAAAAGAAAGGAGGGTGGCGATTGAATGGCTGGATTAAATTGCACAGAAGGATCTTAGAACACGACATCTGGAACGATCCTACAACGTTTAGATTGTTTACCCTTCTTATATTAAATGCAGCACACAAAGACGGCTTTAAGGTTAAGCATATTGAACTAAAAAGAGGTCAGTACTTACGATCGTATTCGAAGTTACAAGAAGACCTGGAGTATAAAGAAGGGCGAGGCTATAAAAAAGTAGCTAAAAGCACAATAAAACGGTCTGTTCGAAAACTGTTCGATTTAGGGATACTTGACTTTCACGAAACAGAACTTGGAACACTTTTCACAATCCTAAATTACGAGAAATATCAAGGGTTTAGCGAAAATTCAAACGACAACTTGGAACAGAATTATGCACCAAGTCGAAACGAACCCGAAACGAACCCAGAACGAGAACAAGAATTAAAGAATTTAAGAATTAATAATGCTGCTGGTGATGCACGTACGCGTGAAGAAAATCCAAATGTTGATGCCGGGGCGCCAAAAACCGAGGAAATAGCATCGACATCAAAGGCTTTGGTGGATCGCTATTTACAGCTCAAAAGCACATTGCATCCTAAACCGAAAGATATGCAAGCAGCGTATGAGATCGAACAAGAAAACATACCTGCTGATATGGCGGTTAAATATTTAGAGCAGTGTTTTGATGAATTTGAGCCTAAATATCCGGGTGATCAAATCAACTCTCTTGGTTACTGCAAGGGGTTTATCTTGGAGCGTTATTACACACAAAAGCAGAATGACAACAAGGTCACTCAGATATCCCAAGCGCAAGATAAACAAAGCGATCAGAAGCAATACAATTACGGTTTTTAAGGCGGTGAAGACATGAAGTCAGCTGAAAAGATTCTAAACGTAGATACGCAACCTGAGATTTTGAACGACTATGTGTGCGACGGTTGCGGTGAGCAAGTGGAAGAGAAATCAGTTGTGATACCAGTTGGACCCAAAAAAGGTGAACGAACAACGGTTCATGACGGTTGCCGATGCGAAGATAGAGAATTGGCTAAAAAGGCTATTCAAAACCGAGAACAAGCGATAGAGCGTAAGAACAAAACGATGTTCAGACAACAGTCATTGCTTAATCAGTCTCTTTGGGACGCTGCATTTGAAAACTATGAAGCTACTAACGACGATCTAGCCAAGGCGAAAGAGAGATTACAAGATTTTGCTGAAACGTTTTCGCGAGATAATCCGCAAAGTTTTATTATCAATGGCAATTATGGCACTGGTAAAAGCCATTTGTCCGTTGCGGTGACAAAGCGTTTGATGGAACGTGGTTATAGCTGTTTATTTCTGTCTGTTCCCAAACTGCTAAGCAAGATTAAGGAAACGCATAACCGCAACTCTGATTTTTCCGAGTATGAAGTCATGGAGTTTGTTCAGTCTGTTGACTTACTTGTCTTAGACGATTTGGGAGCGGAATATACGAACTTACGAAAAGAAAATGATAACTGGACCCAAACAAAGCTGTTTGAGGTGATTGATAGTCGAGCAGGCAAAAGCACGATCTATACGACGAACTTAGATAGCGAAGAACTCGTGAAAAAAATCAACGAACGTAATTTATCAAGGGTTATGGAAAACGTAGAAGTAGTGAAAATGTTTGGCCAAGATTATCGACGGAAGGAGTTTTAATATGTGTAACGGAAATGGCGTTGTCTGGGTGGAAGTGATCACAGGCGCCTATGATTTACAAAGATGTGACTGTGAAAATTGCGAAGGCATTCAGCTGCGTAAAGAACCAATTGAGCAGACATTCAAGAAATGGGACGCATACATTGAACAAGAGCAACGAATGAAAGGGGCTGTTTAAATGCGATACATCGGTTTAGATCCAAGCACGAAAACAGGCATTGTTGTATTGGACGAGTTAGGCAACATCATCAATCAAGATGAGCTGAAACCAAAATGCAAACAGGATCCTGAGCGTTTCGGTGAACTAGCTGAATTGGTTGGCATGGAAATCGAGCAAGGCGACAAAGTCATTATCGAAGGCTTTTCTTACGGTTCGAAAGGTGCTGCGGTTTCAACGCAATACGGTATCGATTGGCTCTTACGTTCTAAACTCGTTGAATTAAGCAACTTAGATGTGATTGATCGGTACGTCGAGGTAACGCCAAATGGTCTTAAGAAGTTCGCAACAGGCAAAGGCAACACCAAAAAAGAGGACATGATTTTGCCGATTAATGATCGTTGGGGATTTAGAAATCCATCAGACAATATTCGAGATGCTTACGTGCTTGCTCAAATTGGAAGGTATTTAGACGGTCGTGAAAAGCCAACAGCGTTTCAGAGAGACGTGTTAAACAAGCTTCAATCCAATGAGGTAGCGTCATGACAAAGGTTTATGTTCGAGAAGATGAGTGGCGCAATGCTGAAGGGGAGCGATTGGTTGATGTTGAGACGTTTTTCAGTCAGCCGAAGCGGTTTGATTATATCTTGTTTGTTTGATCATGGGAGGTTGAATAATGGCGAAAGAGTACACGGTTTACAAAGGTGAAGACATTATCGTATCAGGAACGGCTAAAGAATGCGCTCAAGTATTAAATATTAAACCTGAATCAGTTCGATGGTTAGCGACACAAGCTAATTTAAGACGAATTGAAAAGCGTCAGTATTCTAATCACGCTATGGTTGCTGTGTGTTTAGATGATTAATGCCAATAAGACTGAGAAAGGGTGGTAAATATGGAATTAGATATTACTGAATTGCAGTATTTAAGAGGATTAATCATGACTGACAAGATTGTTAATGACTACGAAAACAACCTTAACGCAAGGATTTCACAAGTAAAATCCATGCACACCTTTACAGATAATTTGTTAGAGAAACTTGATGAAGAAGAGCCGTCTTAATGGCGTATACCGACCAGGTTGTGCGGTAGAGAATAAAAAGGGAGCTGATTGAATGGATGAACGGTTGGAGTTAGTTAAGAAAGCATTTGATGAAGAGCTAGTTTCCGAAACGATGGATTTCAATGCTTTAGGGTGGCCAGAACGAATAGGGTGGCTCATTGAGCAAGCTGAACGTGTTGAGGAACTGGAAGAACGCAACAGTTTCTTAGAAAAAGCACATAAAACAAATATAAAAATAGCTGAATATGCAAAAGAGGAACGTGATTATTATGAAGGTATGGTAAACAAATTGGCAGGCGAAGGTCGTTTATTAGATGATGACAATGATGAGAAAGCACGTCAAGCATTAGAGGAGGGTAACAATGCGACCAATTAAGTTTAGGGCGTGGGTATTAAACAATCATGGCGATTGGATGGCACAGCAAGGAGTTCATCCTGAAATAGATACACCATCTAAATTTCTAGCATTATACGGAGAAAATATTCTGATGCAGTACACAGGGTTGCAAGACAAAAACGGAACAGAGATTTATGAAGGGGATATTGTTCAATATGAAAGACGTAATTTAGGTTTCGCCTTAGGGTTTTCAGATGATGATACGCTGTACTATACAGAGAGACAAGTAATTAAGTGGTTAGAACAAGGATTTAATGTTCCGCAAGGGTTTATACGAAATTTAGAAGTCATCGGCAACATATACCAACACCCAGAATTACTAGAAGGTGTTGCTGATGGATCTTAACTTCATTATGGCATTGCTCCTAGTGTGGTTCATAGGCGGAATCTATATTTTAAGTGGGAAGTGATAGACATGTTAAATAGATCAGTATTAGTCGGTAGATTAACGAAGGACCCCGATCTACGCTATACGCAATCAGGTACAGCTGTAGCCAATTTCACATTGGCAGTAAACAGACCGTTTAGAAATCAAGACGGTGAACAAGAAGCCGACTTCATTAACTGCGTGATTTGGCGCAAGCCTGCTGAAAATCTAGCAAACTATATGGGTAAAGGTAGCATGGTCGGGGTAGACGGCAGAATTGCCACACGCAGCTATGACAATCAAGAGGGCAAACGTATCTTCATAACAGAAGTGGTTGCAGAGAGCGTACAGTTCCTTGAATCAAAGCAAAGTAATCAAAATCAGGGCAATAACCCTCAACAACAAAAACAAAGCACACAGAGCCAACAAGAAAGCTCTAAGCAGTCGTTAGAAGAAGCGGGCGAGCCTGTTGATCTCGACGATTCAGATTTGCCTTTCTAAAGGAGTGAGGATATGAGAGAACGAGCATATAAAAAGTATTTTAATAATGATGAGTTAAGTAGATTAAAGCCACGTGACGTTTCAGAGTTGAAGCAGCAAGAGACTGTTGTAAGTTTCGTTTATATTTGGACGTTCTTACTAACTTTTGTATCATTTATCGCATTAGTGGCGCTAGCGATATGGTTCAATAAATATACTATCTTTCTTTCAATAGTTTTGGCGACACCAACCCTTTTGCTGTTCATTATTAGCTATCTGGCAACCAAAGGATACATTAAAAAGATTACAGAATTGAAGGGGACAATAAAGGAGTGATAGACATGAAATTTAACTGGGCATGGCTAATGTTAGGCGCTTATGCGTTATCGATTATTGGACTAGCTTTATTGATTTATTCGCTTATTGCAATCGCGGTATAGGGGGCATTCGATGAACGACGAGATGAGAGCAGAAGTGGATCTAAGCGAGAATGCCGTTTATAGAGTGATAGACGGCAAACTAGAGAAGATAGACACGCCAGGTGTTGGCTTCGGTAAGCAGACAATTACGTGGCAAGATAATAAACCAATCCATTGCGAGATTAGTTATACGCAAAAATAGGGAGAGTGAAACGAATGAGTAAAGTTAAATTGACGCAAAAACAGGCTGATGCGATTGAACATCAAAAAGGCAGTTCTTTTGGTGATTTTCAGTATTGTCTAACGAGAACACTAAGCGGTGATTGGTTTGATAATTTTAACAGACCATTAAACGACCTAACAGCCGAAACATTTGCAAGAGCATGGATTGAAGGTTATGAGGTTGAACCATTTTTCGAAGAAGGTGATATCGTTGTTGCTATCAGTGAGGATGAAAGCGATGAGTTATTTGAAATCGAAACAGTTAATAAAGGTGGCGCGGGATTAGTAACTAAACATGGCGCACGTATATTTGAAAATTACGAGTTCATAAGACAAGCAACAGAACTTGAAAAACAGTTGTTTGAGGTAGGTCGGACAGAGCCGAGTTTGAAAGTTGGCGATTTCATTATTCATAGAGAGGTCAGTCGAAGTTTGGTGGGTTACAGCGCAGGGATTATACAAGCTAATAAATGGCTTAAAGAAGGTTTTATAGATTTCATTTACCCTATCGAACACCGTATTGAAGTAGGTGATGAAAATGATCAGGTTATTTGAAGCAATTACTCATAATATTTCAAATGGAATTGAAAAGGGATGGGACTTTATAGTGGCCCATGATAAATGGGTGTACGGTTTAATGATATTAACGATAGTCATCACGATGATCATTAAAGTCCTAAATTAAAAATAGTAAGCTCTATCGAAACAATCGAGGAGCGCATGATGAGGCACTTAGCCTTATTGTGCGCTCTTTTTTATTCAAAAGGGGTGAAAGACAGTGCGAAAGATGAAATACACAATCAAGCATAAAGTACATCCGCATCGAAGAGACAAGCGTACAGGCGCTTTGAATCCAGTGAAGCCGAGTAAGTATTTTAAATATTTAGCGGGTGAGCTTGAAAACGGAAAGGATGAGAAAAAATGAAGTGCGTATATAATGACAATCTAATTTGGAAAGCAGGAACACCATTAAAGCAACAAATGAATGACATGTTTATTTATGAAACTGGTATGAACCAAGAGGCGTTGGTTGAAAAAATAAGCGAAATTATTCGTGAAGTATCTGAGGCACTTCGAGAAGTAATCAAGGGAGTTTCTCAAATGCTTCAAGAAATTTTAGAACATGTTGAGATTGAGATTGAGAATAGGAAAGACCCTTTTATTAAAGCACCTAATATTCCGTCATTAGATACTAGAATTCCGTCTCAGGTTATAGGTAACGCGCCAGTGATTCCATGTGCTAGAAATCAAATTTAGGGGTGATCAATATGAATCTAAAAACGATTGAAAATGACCACTATTATACAGTCGAAAAAGTCCTTTATATCATCAAGAATTATCATGCTAATCAGAAGCTGATTAATGAGGTTGTACAGCAATCCTTTAAAAGTGTAGGTGTTAGCCAGTATGGAATTCAAGCAGTTATGCCAAAGGCAGATGACAATACTGGCACGGTTGAAAAGCAGGCTATTTTAACAGAAAAGGCTATCAAGCGTTACTCAAAAATTAGTACAGACTTAAAATACATTCAAGATCGTTGGTATCGAATTGAAGATGATACAGAAGCCATGATCCTTAGCTTAATATTGAGTGGTTACTCGATGCAGAAGGTAGCTGATATTTTGAACGTTGATCGAACAACCGTTACTAGAAAGCTAGAAAGAATCGCTTATAACCTCATTGAGATTTAGTTATCCACAAGATAGTGCACGAATGTCACGGTATTTGGTGCATGGGGGTCGGCATCAGTTAAACTTGAGTTAAGCGATAGTTAAAAAACATATTCGCGACATAACATGCCTGGCTCTCGACGTGCTGATTTTCACTCTCCCTTAATGATGCACACTCGTTGGCTGGGCATTTGTTATATATGAATACGAGGTGACAATATGCCAAAGGCGAATCAAAGTACAACACCTTGGAACCAAGACACCATAGACCGATTATTCGAACTCAAACAATCTGGCGAAGGTTTCTCAGAGATAGCGCAAACGCTAAGCCAAGAATATAATAGACGGTTCACAGAAGTCTCTGTTAGACGTAAATATCAGCGTACAAATAAACATAATCAGTCAGCTAGCAAGCCAGTGAAGCAAGCGAGTCAGCAGAAAAGCAAGCAGCAGCAAGAAACTACTGACTATAAAGAGACTGTTGAGATTAATCAAGACGGTACCCAAACAAGTGACAAATTAGTCGAGCTATCCGAGATGGACATGAAGGACGAAGAAGCGGTCCTAAAAGCACATGGCTATGATCCAGTCGAATGGCAAATCAGCAAAGCGACTTCAAGTAAGTGGCACCATCACAATAAGCAGGACGGCACTAAAACATTGTATGCATCTAAAGTTGTTGTTAAGAAGCAGCGTGAGCAATTCGATTTTGATAAATTAATTGATATTGTAACGCAAACACCGCAAGTCACCGTTAAGCCAAAGTACATAAACCATTATCCGCACTATCTCAACATTCCGCTATTCGACATGCACTTTGGCGTCTCAGATTATGAGCATTATAAATCAACGCAAGCTAAGATATTAAGCTTACTTAATCGCCAGTACAAAGAAGTATTGCTGCTAATTGGCAGTGACCTATTTCATCACAATGATCACCGTAATCGTACGGCAAGCACTAGAGAGATTGAACATGCTGAAATGGTGGAAGCTTGGCAAGATGCAATCACATTCTATGACCCTATTATCAAAGAAGCTATTAAGCGGTCAGGTAAGGTTACGGCCATGTACATTAAAGGTAATCATGATGAGTCGCTATCCTGGGGCTTTATTAAGTACCTAGAAGCAAAATATCCGCATCTAGAAGTTGATGCTGATTTTAGAGAGCGTAAGGTTCACATGCTCGGTAATAACTTTGTCGGCGCTAATCACGGCGATAAGAAAAAAGAGAAGGATTTAGCCGAGAATTTCGCAACGGAATTTGCTGAACAATGGGCTAAAGCGAGTAATCGTGATGTATTCGTAGGTCATTTGCATTCAGAATGGGTACTCGACAAAGGTGGCGTGATGATTAGACGATTGCCAACACGTAACAAGATAGATCAATGGCACGACGATCATGGTTATACAACAGCTCATAAGCGATTTCAAGTTTATGAATATACTGAGAATGATCTAGAAACCATTTATTATGTTTAATGCAGGATTTTCCTCTTAATTGTCGAATGTTGGGAATTAAGGGGGGTGAAAAAAATGACTTGGGAAGAAAAGCTTCAAGAAAAGCTCGAAAGTATGTCAACGAGTAAAAAAATTGAGAACTTTTTGATGGTTAGTAGTCGTTTTGAACATGTATACAATAAAATTATCAAGCCTATTTGTATAAATGATAAAAGTTTTTTTAATACAATTAAGTCGGAAAATGAAGCGCACTTTTTTATTGTGAATTGTTCACTGAGTTTAAAAAACAAATCTGATCATATTCTTGTTGGTACGGGAACAGAAGAACTATTGGTTTTTGGTAAAATTTACTTTGAAAATGGTTATTCATATTACAAGAATAAATCATCAGACTACGGAGAATATTTAGATGATAAAGTAATTAATGAATTGTTTAGATTTGCTTATAACGATTTTATTCAGGATTAAGCACCCATAGCGGTGCTTTTTTATTTGATTAAAACAGGGAGGTAGGTGTTATGTAGTATGGCTAAATTAACAGAGAAGCAACGGCGATTTGCAGACGAATATATTCGCTTGGGTGAAATTACGCAAGCGGCGATTAATGCAGGTTATAGTACAAAGACAGCTAGAGTGACAGGGCAAGAGAACATGACTAAACCTGCTGTCAAAACTTATATTGATGAACGCTTGGAACAGCTCAAAAAAGAATCGATTGCTGAGCAAGATGAAGTGCTTCAGTATCTAACGTCTGTTATGAGGGGTGAGGTGAAAGATGAAGTCGCTATGGTTGTTGGCGATGGTGATTTTGGTGGAAGTATAGAAAAAGAAGAAAAACGATCAGATACCGTTGCTCGAACAAAAGCGGCTGAATTATTAGGCAAGCGATATGGTATGTGGACTGAAAAGCACCAGGTCGAAAACATCACTCCTGTGTTTGTTGAGGATGTGCCGGAAGATGACGACTAAAGAACAACCTAGAATATCAATTAAAAAAGCAATAGGTAAAGGCTACAACCGATTCTGGAAGAACAAGCAGTTTTATAGAGTTGTTAAAGGCTCGCGTGGTAGCAAGAAGTCGAAGAACACGGCCCTTAACTTTATCCATCGAATTATGAAGTACCCTTGGGCTAACCTATTAGTGGTTAGACGCTATTCCAATACGAACAAACAATCAACCTATACAGATTTGAAATGGGCAGCCTCTCAATTAGGGGTTGCTCATTTATTTAAGTTCAATGAATCGATGCCAGAGATCACCTACAAGCCGACTGGCCAAAAGATATTATTCCGCGGACTGGACGATCCACTTAAAATCACATCAATTACGGTTGATGTTGGCATTCTTTGCTGGGCATGGTTCGAGGAAGCTTATCAGATAGAAACAGAAGATGACTTCAGGACAGTTGTTGAGTCTATTCGTGGGTCGCATCCAGCTCCCGACTTCTTTAAACAAATCACAGTCACCTTTAACCCATGGTCCGAGCGACACTGGCTTAAGAAGGTCTTTTTCGACCCAGAGACGAGAGAGCAAGACACCTTCGCTATCACCACGACCTTTCGAGTTAACGAATGGCTGGATGACGTGGATAGGAACAGATACCTCGACTTACACAGAACGAATCCTAGGCGCGCTAGAATCGTTGCTGATGGTGAATGGGGCGTTTCTGAAGGTCTTGTATTTGAGAACTTTGAAGTAAGAGAGTTCAATCCACTGCAAAAGATAAAAGAGATACAACGTACAGCTCACGGGATGGACTTTGGTTTCACAAATGATCCCACAACAGAGGTCAGCTCCGTTGTTGATTTAGAGAACAAAGAGCTCTGGATCTACGATGAGCATTATGAAAAAGCGATGCTGACTGATGATATTTATAACATGTTGGAGCAAAAGGGGTTGAAAGAATCTCCAATCACTGGTGATTCAGCAGAGAAGAGGCTGATCCAGGAGTTAATCAATAAAGGCATCAGACGAATGCGTTCATCTGTTAAAGGTAAGGGGTCCATCAACCAAGGTATTTTATTTATACAAGGTTTCAAAGTGTATATTCATCCATCATGTGAACACACGATTGAAGAATTTAACACGTACACTTTCCAGCAAGATAAAGAAGGGAAATGGTTGAATGAGCCTATAGATGCTAACAACCATATTATCGATGCACTTAGGTACAGCTTAGAGCAGTACCACTTAAAAACACCAAAAGACAACGACACGTATAAAGCATTGCAATCATTAGGCATTTAGGAGGTGTATCATGCAAAAAGCGAATGAATTTGAACACGGACTGGACGGAAACTCGGGTATAAAAAGGCGCTTTAGTAAGTACGCAAATATCCAATATACGCACGATTCAGCAGAAGAGCTGGTCAAAAACACAGACGATCTATCCGAAATGATTAAGCACCACGTAGAACACCAGCGCCCTAGATTAGATGTGCTGGACGATTATTACAAGGGTGATAATACAGCAATATCGGTTTTACAAAGACGTAAGGAAGATGATAAAGCTGACCATCGGGCACGACATAATTATGCAAAGTATGTATCGAATTTTATGCAAGGATTTTTAGTTGGTGTCCCAATAGCGATGAGCCATAAAGATGAGTCTACGCAGGCGAAAATTAAACAAATAAACGAGACGATTGAAGATGCAGCGCTTAACGCTGACTTGATTTTGGATTTATCCATTTATGGACGAGCTTATGAACTGTTGCATCGGAATCATGATGATGAGGTGAAAGTTTATTTATCATCACCTTTAGAGACGTTCTTAATCTATGACAACACTATTGAGAAGAATATCGTTGCCGCTGTTAGGTATTTTGTTGTGGGGTATGGTGACAATCAAAAAATCAAAGTAGAGCTCTATACAGAAAAGAGAATATACACTTACTACACGTCCAATCTTGGCGATTACAGCCTAAAACATGACGATGATGTTGAACATCCATTCGGAGCTGTGCCGATTAATGAACATAGCAACAACCGATTTAGACAAGGTGACTTTGAGAACGTGCTTGATCTAATCGATTTATATGACGCGGCTCAATCTGATACAGCCAATTATATGACCGACTTGAATGATGCCATGTTGAAGATAAGCGGTAATTTGGAACTAACGCCAGAGGAAGCCAAGAAAATGAAGGAAGCAAACATTCTTTTTCTTAAGCCCGCAAGCGATAATGCCGAAGGAAAAGAAGGGAACGTGGATGCGGATTATATTTATAAGCAATACGATGTTTCTGGCAGTGAAGCCTATAAAAGTCGGTTGCAAATTGATATTCATAAGATGACGAACACACCTGATTTAACAGACAGTAAAATCAACGAACAGTCTGGGGTACCACAATCGGGAGAAGCAATGAAGTATAAATTGTTTGGACTGGAACAAATCCGAATCAACAAAGAACGATTGTTCAAGCGTTCTCTAAATCGACGATATAAGCTGATTAACAACGTTATGGCTTTAGCGAGCGAAGCAAGCGACGGCGAGTTTGAAGGATTAACCTACAAATTCACACCTAATTTACCTAAGAGTACAAAAGATTCAGTTGATATGTTTAATGCTGTAGGTGGGGAGCTTTCACAGGAAACGAAGCTGAAAATTATTCCAATGATTGTGGAAGATCCAGAAGAAGAACAAAAGAAAATTGATGAAGAACGTAGTCAGCGACGTCAATCACAGTCATCTAGATTTATGGCGAATTGAGGTGATTAGATGGCCGAAGAAGAAAGCTATTGGGTCAAACGTGAGAAGGAAAACATCAAAAAGGAACAAATGAAGGATGAAGAAGTAGCTGAAAAGTTACGTGAGATTATCGAGAATGCACAACGGGAGATTTTAAAGGAAATTGACGTATTCTACTCGCGATACGCTGAAAACAATAACATCACACCTGCCGAAGCTAAAAAGCGTGTATCTGAGTTTGATGTGCAATCTTTTGAAAAGACAGCTGCACGATATGTTGAAGAGAAGAACTTCAGCGATAAAGCGAATGAAGAACTCTACACATACAACACGAAAATGCGAGTAAGCCGGCAAGAATTACTGATGATGTATTTAAATGCTCACTTAGTTGCTATGGCTGACGAACAAGTTCAAACATTTCAAGATTACCTGGAGCAAGCAGGGATCAATGAAGTAGCAAGACAAGCAGGCATATTAGATGTCAATATGACTATAACAACATCTACACTTGAATCATTAGTGGGCGCTTCTTTTTATGAAGCCACGTGGTCAGAGCGCATCTGGGATGACATGGAAGGCTTGCGTGAAGAATTAGACGTGATTATTAACAACGCTATTGTTCGTGGCGTTCATCCAGACAGAGGTGTCAGCAACCTAAGAGAACGATTTGATGTTACTACCTATGAAGCTAGAAGATTACTAATCACAGAAACTGCCAGAGTACAGACGGGTGCTCAACAGCTATCCTACGAAGCATTAACCGAAGATAATGACGAGGCAGAATATGAATTTATAGCTGTCATTGATGATGATACTACCGAAACATGTGAGGATTTAAACGGTGAGATATTCAAGGTTAAAGACATGATGCCAGGAGTGAACGCCAGTCCGATGCATCCCTTTTGTAGAAGTTCATCCGCATTGCGTTTAGGTGACTGGAGAACAAACTTCTTTGCTGAAAGAGAAGGAAAATATTCTTTATAGGAGTGATAGCATGAACCAAGAAGAATATCTGAAATCGATAGACCAATCATTGAAAGTTATCGCTAAAGAATTGAGCAAGATGAACGAAACGCAGCCGAAGCCCACAAAGGAGCCTAAAGCGTACAAAGGGAAGCCACCTGATAAGAAAACACAAACCAAATAATTCTGTCTTTGAGCACCAGACATTAAACAGGCTCAAATACTATACTGTATGGGCTTTAAAGACTAACTGAATAGTTTCATAGAGTTAAGCACTGATCGGGCTGTAATAGACTGGGAGGGGCTTATTTTTTATGCGATGAAATGTTAATCGATAAAGACTGAACGGGATAAGGAGAATGAACATGAATAACGATAACACTGTTTTAAACATGGATTTTTTCAACGAAGATAAACCTGAAAGAGAGTTTTTACCTTTAAACCTGCAATTCTTTGCTGAAGGTGATGACAAGGACGATAAAGACGACGACAAGGATGACGACAAAAATAAAGATGATCCAGACACTGATAAGGATACGGACAAGGATGATAAAGAAGCCACTTATTCACAATCAGATGTTGATTCTGCTGTAAGTAAAGCTGTCGATAAGGCTCTAAAGAAAAAGAGAGAAGAATTTGAGAAGGAAAAGCAAAAGGCTGTCGAAGATGCTAAAAAGGATGCCCAAGATTACGCTAAAATGACTAAATCGGAGAAAGAAGAAGCTGATTATAAAAAGCGTATGAAGGAACTCGAAGACAGAGAACGTGAATTGAATCTCAAGCAGTTACGAGCTGAAGTAGAAGGCGATTTGAAAGAGGAAGGATTGCCTGCAGACTTCGCAGAATCACTCGTGAATTTAGAGGATAACGAAAAGATTAAAGAGTCAATCAGCAACATAAAGAAGACTTTTGATGATGCAGTCAACAACGCAGTCAAAGAGAAGTTGAGACAAGATCCTCCAGAAGCAAGCAATTCTAAAATTAAAAACAACAACTTGAACAAAACGAAAGCCGAAATGGCTAAGAAAAATCGAATTATAAAATAAGAAGGAGAGATTTGAATTATGGCACAACAACAACCATTGAAATTAAATCTACAGTTTTTCGCACAGACGTTTGACCCAGATAATGTAATGGTACATGAAAAGAAAGACGGTTCTATCCCAGACAAGCACAACACAATGATTTTAGAGGATGTTATGCAAAACTCTAAGATTATGCAACTGGGTGTTTACGAGGAAATGACAGACAAGAAGAAAACCTTTGAATATTTTGCAGAAGGACCCGGAGCCTACTGGGTAGGTGAGGCTGAGAAGATTCAAACGTCAAAACCAACCTTGCTGCAAGTGGAAATGACAGCTAAGAAGTTAGCGGTTATTCTCCCGGTTTCTCGTGAATATTTGCAATACAATGTTTCTAACTTTTTCGAGCTCATGCGCCCTAAAATCGCAGAAGCGTTTTACAAAAAGTTCGATGAAGCAGGTATCTTGAATGAGGCAAACCCATTCCCACAATCAATTGATCAGTCAGCTGTTGATGCAGGTAACATTGTTTATGACGGTATCAGTTACGAGAACCTTTTAGGTGTAGAAGATGCGTTATATTCTGAGGATGAAGAAGCGAACGCATGGATTTCTAAAGTGCAAAACAACACAGCATTGCGCACAGCAACTGATTCGGAAGGTGATTCCTTATTCGATCGTCAAGCAGGAACAATTGACGGGCTTCCAACTGTTAACTTGAAATCTGCTAATCTTACGAAAGGAACATTGTATGCAGGTAACTTTGACCACTTGCGCTATGGTATTCCTTTCAACATCGAATACAACATTTCTGAAGAAGCACAGCTTTCCACCATTACAAATGAAGACGGATCTCCTGTTAACTTGTTTGAACAAGAAATGGTAGCACTGCGCGCAACAATGGATGTAGGTATGATGATTGTGAAAGATGGAGCCTTTGCTAAGTTAACACCTGATGCAGCTCCAGCAGGATAATAAAAATTTAATTGAAAGGATGAATGACCATGGCTTATCAAGTAATCAGAGCTTTTAGAGATAAGCAGGACAACAAACGTCATTATAGAAAGGGGGACACTTTCCCTGAAAAGGGAGAAGTGTCTCAAGAACGTTTGGACGAATTATTAAGCAAGGAAAACGATGTTAAAGCCCCACTTATTGAAAAAGTTGGCACTGATGAGGTTAAAGAACCAGAAGAAGCCGAAAACGAATTGAAGTGATCAAAATGGCTATTTTAGAAAATGTGAAAACCGTCTTGGGTATCAAAGATAACCTACAAGATGATCAGTTGAACGTTATCATCACTAACGTTGAAGCACGGCTAAAAGTGTGGTTGAAGCAACACGCTGAATTGGACAATATTCCCACCGAATTGAATTTTATTGTGGAAGAAATGGCGATCAACCGCTATAACAGAATTGGAAGCGAAGGGATGACCTCTGAATCAGTCGAAGGGCATTCCGTTTCTTTCACTGAGGACGACCTCATACCTTATCTATCGATCTTGGAGACTTATATACCGAAGAGTGAACAAGTAGGAAAGGTGAGATTCTTCTGATGAGATATGATAAGCGGGTAACTTTGTATAAAACCACAGGCAGGCAATACAATCCTGAGACTGGTAAAACAGAGGTAGCAGTCGATGAAGGTATCACATTACCTGCTCATGTGTCTGCTGTCAGCTTAGATAAGACGGCGGCGGTATTCGGTTCATATGATCACAAAGTCGCCACGGCAAGGTTACAGCGTCCATATAAAGACTTTGCTGATAAAGCCATGATTGGCGATCAGAAATATAACGTTCTCAGGCATGTTCCGCACAAGTCAGAGAGCGTTTTTTATTTGGAAGGTGTTAGCGCATGGAATTAGACGGATTAGACGCTCTGCTTTCTAAACTGGAACGTATGGATAAGGAGATTGACGATGATGTGGATAAGATCGTTAGGAATAATACTATTGAGATGACTGGCGACGCTAAAAAGAACGGGCAACAGCGTTTCAATAAAGGCTATGCAACTGGGTATACAGTAAGGAACATCGAAACACAGAGATTAGACAAAATGCATTATAAAACATTGTCTAAATCTGAGCACAGTGGATATATCGAGTGGGGAACAAGATTTATGAGTGGGACTCTGTTTTTATTTGACGCTTATAATCAGCAAAGGAAACAGTTTCTTGCTGATCTAGACAGGTTGGTGAAGTAAATGAAGGCACCCGACATACAGTTGTATAACGCTGTTTTCAGCGCATCACTAACACTGGGGTACGATACGTATGACTATCTCCCCAGTGCCGAAACAGCATACCCTTTTGTTCATGTAGCAGAGACAACAGAAGACGATGTGGTGGATAATAAACAAGTTATCACTGGCACGCTGGCCCAGACAATTCATGTTTGGGGATACGCTAACAACCGAGCTGAACATTCCGGTATGGTTTATGCGTTGAAAATGGCATTGAGGAAACTCAAAAGACTAGAAAACTATTATTTGAAATATAACACGCTTAATGCCAACACGATTTACGATAACAGCACAGATGACGATTTGTTGCACAGCATTATTACGGCAGAATATAGAATTTCCTAAGCGCTCTAATTAGGGTGCTTTTTTAATGATAAAAAGGAGGACAAATAAATGGCTAAAATAGCAAACGGCGTACACAAAGTATTATATTTTCGCAAACTCGGAGAAGCATCCGAGGCAGCTAAACTTGTTTTTCAGACAGAACATTCAAAGTCTTATTCACGTGATCGTGAGGCTACACCAACGAAAGATGGAAATGTTCAAGGATCAGCTGCACTAGAGGACGAGGTTTCTATTACAGCATTGCAATCCGAAGAAGACCCAACTTTTACGATGCTAGAGGATTCGATTGTAGATGATTATGCAGTCGAAATGTGGGAAGTGGATTTAGCTGATAAAGAAGTTGATGACACAGACAGTACAACGACATTCGGCGCTGAATACCGACAAGGATATATCACGGAATGGGAAACCACAGATGGATCCGAGGACAACCCCGAAGTAGAAGGCACTTTCTTAACATCCGGGACACGTCAAAAAGGGCGGGCCACTTTGCCAGAAGGTGACTTGGAAACACTATCGTATGTGTTCCATGACGTACTGCAAGAAGACCCTGCGGATGATGGATTGGCAGAACCGGATGAAACGGATCCAGTAGCATAAACGAGGGAGGGTTTTAGGCTCTCCCTTTTAAATTTAAGGAGGAATAATATATGCATATTAACTTTAATGGAAAAGAAATTGAATTGTCATTTGGACTACGAACATTGACGGAGATCGACAAGGAACTAGGGTTTGAAATGGAAGGGGCTAATCTGGGTGAAGGAGTCGAAATGCTAGTGCCGAAACTGCAATCCGGTAACATCATCGGTATTTCAAAAATCATTAAGGCTGCATCCGGAAAAAACGGTCCGAAAACCTATGAGAATTTAGAAGTTATTCTTGACGACATTGCAGAAAACGAAGGCTTTGAAGCATTCGGAGAGCAAGTCATTGAAGAATTGGGGAAGCGACCTATGACCCGAAATCTAGTACCAGAAGACATGAAGAAAAAGAGTCCAGTAAAAGCAGTGGAAAACGAGGGCTAACTTATAACGAGATTGTCATCCATGCCATGCGAAAACTTGGCATGGAACGATTGAGTGACGTGGAAGAGATGACATTATCGGAATTCCACTATAAAACACACGCACAAGAATACAAAGAAATTGATGATATGTACCGCTTGCATTTGGCTGCGTTTTTAAACAGAAACGCAAGTGCCACAGAAAATAAAGGTACAGATAAGAATCCGAAAGAGGAATATATCTTCAAGAAGTTTGAAGACTTTTTCGATTATGAGAAGGCAATAAAACAGGTTGAGGGGCAGTATCAAGAACCAGAGAAAGCAACGGACAGAAGGCAGTTGTCACCTGCTGAACTGGCTATGAAACGCAATAAGTAAAAGAAAGGGGTGAGTTGATGGCCGAATACAGTATTGAAGCGGAATTAAAAGCGAAAACAAGTAAATTTCGGAAAGCGATTCAGACGGCTCGGGATGTTACGCAAAAGTTCAAGCGCGAATCAGAATCCGTGGAAGATACGGAACTAGATGCTGACATTAAGCCATTGCAGCGTAATATTAAACGAGCTAAGAAGATGATGCAAAGCTTCTTAAAACCTGACGCAGATAAAGAAATTGGCGCCGACATTACTGAATTCATGCGTAAAGTAGCACAACTAACCGCTAAAGCCAAAGCACTTTCACGAGATAAGATAGTTATTCCAATCGAGGCACGTGTACGGAATTTCCAACAAACCATAAACCGCATGGCTAATTTTATGCGGTCATTCGGAACGGTAACCCGAAGTGTAATAGGTGGTATTGGCATCTCATTTTCATCTACGCTAGCACCGATCATTGCATCAATGGTGCCAGTTGTCATGGCGGTTGGTAATGCTATTGGAGTTGTAGGATCTGGGGCTGTAGCTTTAGGAGCGGCATTCGGAATAGCTGGCGGAGCAGCAGTAGCTTTTGGTGCGGCGGCTACGCCTACTATACAATCCATTATTGATGGCACAGCAGAAGCGACAAAAGAGAACATAAAAGCAGCTAAGCAGTTAGATGGACTCAAAAGTGCGTGGAAAGACATACAAGATGCCATAGCGCCACAGGCGGCTACGGCATTTGGCAACGCCATGGAAGGATTAGAGACCGTCGTCAATTCGTTAGCTCCGATGTTTGATAATGTGGCTGATGCCGTCGTTAATATATCAAAGCAATTCAAAACGTTCATGGACTCATCAGCAGCACAAGCATTTTTCGGATACTTGAACAAAAACGCAGCACCTATATTACAGCAAATTGTTGATGGTGTCGGCGGATTTATCGAAGGATTGATGAATCTAACAGTTGCATTTAAGCCTTTAACAGATTTTATGGCACAAGGTTTTGCAGATATGGGCGAATCGTTTGCTGACTTTACTGAGCGCATTCAAGGATCGAAATCTTTACAGTCATTTATTGATTATATCAAAACAAACTTACCAACGATCAAGAGTATATTCGGCGATGCCTTCATGGGTGTTGTTAATTTGTTTAAGGCATTTAGTGGTAATAGTGAAGTAATATTCAATGCGCTGTCAGATATGATGGATTCATTTAAAAAATGGTCATCTACGGTAGCGAGTTCCGACGGTTTTCAGCAGTTCATTCAATACGTCCAGAAAAATGGCCCGAAAATAATTGACCTAATTGGCAATATCATAGGTTTTATCATTGATATAGGGGTAGCGCTCGCGCCTTTAGGTTCAGCTATGTTAGATGTGGCAAACAGCATGTTTGAATGGATAAGTAGCATGATGGAAGCAAACCCGATCATCGGTAAGCTAATTGCGGCAGGAACGGTGCTAGGCGGTGCGTTATTGTCGTTAGTTCCGTTTATCACCATGATTGTAACGGCATTTTCTGTTATAGGTTCTGTGATTATGAAAGTCGTTACCAA
This sequence comes from Alkalibacillus salilacus, assembly GCF_030812915.1. GTDB lineage: Bacteria > Bacillota > Bacilli > Bacillales > Alkalibacillaceae > Alkalibacillus > Alkalibacillus salilacus. Next base: position 306,807 of record NZ_JAUSTQ010000002.1, on the reverse strand, counting down.
AGCATTCAATTTCCTTAAAGCGCCAATACAGACTGTTTCTGCTTTGTTCGCGCGAATAAGAGGCGTGATTATGCCTATAGCATCTAAGATACTTCCTATACTTGGTAGAGCTTTTACAATGTTGCTTGGCCCTGTTGGCGTAATCATTAGCGTACTATCTCTGTTAATTCCCGTGTTTATTCGATTGTGGAATGAAAACGAGAAGTTCAGACAAGGCGTTATCAAAGCTTGGAACATGATTAAAACCGTGTTCATGACGATTGTTAACTTCATTGCTAACCTAGTCAAAACCGTTATAGGCGCCCTAGTTACATGGTGGAAAGAAAATCAACAACAAATTCTTGATACAGCTAAACGTGTTTGGGACACGGTTTATAACACAATTGTCGGTATCTTAAAAACCGTTTGGAATGTTGTCAAAACGATTGTTAATAGTTTCAAAGATATTTGGCAACAACATGGTGACCTTATAATGGGTGTCATTAAAGTAGCGTGGAAATATATCGAGAGTGTTGTCATTGCAACCTTCGGAACGGTTAAGTCGTTTATAAAAGCAGGATTGAAATTTATAAAAGGCCTATTCCAAACCGTATGGCCTCTCATATCTGGCGCAGTTCAAATTGCGTGGGGCATCATTGAAGGTGTTATCAAGTCGGGTATTGATATTGCAACAGGTATCATAAACACTGGCATGAGCATCTTGACAGGCGACTGGGAAGGTGCTTGGGAATCCATTAAAGATACGGTTAAGGATATTTGGGATAACATTCTCAGCTTCTTTGAAAGCGTTGATTTAGTTGGTATTGGTGAAGATATCATCAACGGCTTAATCAAAGGTATTGGCAATATGGCAGGCGCAGCCGTAGATGCCGCCAAAGGTGTTGCAGGAAGTGTTAAAGATGGATTCACAAACTTCTTCGGCATAAGCTCACCTTCCAAATTAATGAATAAAGGTGTCGGACGATGGGTGACCGGAGGTGTGAGCGAAGGTATGCTCGATAAGATTCGCTCTGTCAAAAAGGCTGCTGAAAATGTTGGTAACGCGGTAACAAAATCATTCAAACCTGACCTACAAGTAAAATCATCACAGATTACATCAAGCCTAAAAGACTTGAAACGTAACAGCAAAGCGGAAGTACAGAGTGCTGTTAATGCTGATGTTAGTTTTACTCAAAGGCAACCTGTGAACATTAATTTGCGAATGGGTAACAGAACATTCAAAGCACATGTGGATGATATATCTAAAGTTCAGACAAGGGAAGCGAATCTGAAAGAGAGTTTCAGAGGATAGGAGGTACTTATGTACGAGTTTGTGGATATAAACGAAAGAGGTACAACAAGTACCTCGCTGTCAATAAAAACAACCTTCAATGGTATTAATTTAGACGATGTTTTAACTGATGATACAGGAAGTTTTCAGACGTTAACGATTGCTGGCCGAAGCACCGTGAACAATCGAATTAACACAACGGAAGTACCGGGTATGAGTGGCGCGATTGAATCAGATGGTTACACAATGGATATGCGCGAAATTACAGTTAAATATCAAATCAAGGATGAAACAAACGAAGGCTTCCGCGATCGGTATAATCGTTTAAATGACTTACTACGAGGAACTAAAAACGAACTGGCATTTTCAGATGAGAATGCCGTTTTTTATGCTACAACGCAGTCCAATGAAGTGCCGGAAGAAGATAGCAACAGCTTAGTAGCAACAATCACATTTTTGTGTTCTGACCCTTATAAATACGGTCCAGAGAAAGAAGTAGACCTAACAGGACAAGGCACGGTTATCAATGTAGAAGGTACACAAGCAGCTAAACCTAGATTTGAATTTGATGTTCTAGCTCCAATCACATTCGCGATGGTAAGTAATGGTGATGAGTATATGATGATTGGTCAACCTGTTGACGTCGATAGCTACACGTTTGAAAAATATGAATCTATTTTATCCTTTGAAGGTTCAACGACAGTTGGTTGGACACAAGCGCAGTCAGGCGAAGTCGACCATGTAATTGATGGTTCAATTGAAAGTGATGGAGATGTGACTAAACCTGCTAGTTACGGTCAAGATTCTGGTTGGCATGGACCTGCAATTAAGCAATCTCTATCAGAGTCATTGCAAGATTTTAGACTATCTACCTATCTATCATCTTATAACGGATACGATCGTGTTGGTGAAGTGGCCATTTATTTATTGGATGCAGATGGCACACAAGTTGCAAAATTAGCAATGCGTGATAGTCATAATCAACAATCTTTGCATAAAGGGATTGTGCGCTTGGGTTACACAGAGCCACATTATTTAATTGATGAATATGGTGACGAACGAGGTGTTTGGAATAACTTTGCAGGTATTCTGAAACTGACACGTGAAGGAACACGATTTGTAGCCCAAATTTTGATGGGGAATTCATCTCAAGGCTATCATACAAGACGTTATGTGGCTTGGTATGATCGTAGTTCTAACTATCAAGCGCCGATCGAACAAGTCGTCATTGCGTTTTCAAGGTATGGCACGCAATCATCAACTGATCCCAATGTAGCCACTGTTAAAATTGACAAGATTAATCATGAGGAAGGCATTCCTTACATTGCAGGCGAAGGCGATAAGATTACATTTGACCACGAAGACGAATCTATATTAATTAACGGCGAAGATGCGACGGATCTAAAAGATTTTGGCGCATCTTATTTTAAATTGCCACCGGGTGAGAATGAATTGGCGTTGTTATCAGATGTAGAAGGTTCTGTTAAGTATCGTCCTACTTATAAATAAAGGCAGGTGATAAGATGTCGCAAATTCACATTTTAGATGGCCAAACCGACCAAATATTAGACGTGATAACACAAGAATACATCATAGAAGATGTGCATAAGCAATCGCTAAAAGATACGCTCGAAACGTTTGACTTTACCACGTTTGCTGATAAGCGTTTTAGTCAGTATCTCGAAAAACGGAATCGGTTGATTATTCCTGGTGAAGATGGTGAATACCGTGAATTTATCATGCATGAAGCGATCAAAGATATTAATAGTCAAGCAGAAGTGTTTGCTAACGCTAGCTATCAATCGCTTAAAAAACAAGCAATCATTTATCCACAAACGTTTGAATCACAGACAGCTACACAGATGGTCGGACACGCTACTGATGGAACCGAATGGCAACCAGGCATTATTGAAATCACAAACATTCTTACGTTTAACGTTGAGAACCATCGCAATCCCTTCGCGTTTTTAAAAACAATTGCAAACGAATTTGATGCTGAATTACGCTTTCGTGTTGAAATAGATGGCAATCGCGTGACAGGACGATTTGTTGATTTGTTAGAACGTCGTGGTCGTTGGCAAGGACGAGAAGTCACATTCGGCAAAGACTTAGCAAGCATTAAACGAACAGAAAAAACGGATAATGTTTACACTGCTTTAGTTGGAGTTGGCCCCGAACGTGAAGATGGTACACGCTTAGAAGTATTTGTCGAAGATCAAGATGCGCTTGAAAGGTGGGGTTGGTATGATAAGCAAGGAAATCTACAACACTTAATCGACACGTATGAGCCTCAATCAACACGCCAAGACATGACTGAAAGCGAACTCGAACAATACACGCAAACCGAACTCAATAAACGCATTAATGAAGTGGTTGAATTTGAAGCGGGTATTATTGATTTAGAACATGTTCCAGGTCTTGAAAATAAAAAAATCAGATTCGGTGATACGATTAAGATTAAAGACACAAACTTCGAACCGCCTTTATATTTAGAAGCTCGCATTTTTGAACAAGAGCGTAGCATTGTCGACAAGTCGGCTAAAAAGGTTAAACTAGGTGACTTTACAGAGTTTACTGAAGAAGAAGTACAAAATGTTTGGCGTGAATTGCAATCTAAAATCGCTAAAAAAATTGAAGCAACTGAAATGTATGGTTATGCTGAACCGAAAAAAATCGAATCAGACACGCCACCTCAAATTCAAGAATCTAACAATCCGATTTGGGTCGATACATCTGGTGATATAGATATTCCGCATGTTGTTATTGGTAACGAATGGAGAAAAATGACGCCAACGCAAGCAAATGAAGTCGGTGCTGAAACACCTAGTGGCGCTCAATCAAAAGTAGACGCAGTTGAAATTGGTGGAAGGAACTATGCTTTAGACACAGTAGAAAGTGTTACTAAAAATAGTTTCGACGGTAGTTCAGGTCAAAGTTTTTCAGCGTACGAACTCGCCAACGACTATTCAAAACTAGCAGGGGAAAACGTAACTTTCTCATTTAAGTTCACCTTACAAGACATAACTTATTCTAATGCCGATGACTTGTATTTAAAGTTTCAACTGATATACGATTTTGAAGACGGCTCTACCAGTTATCCGACAATAGAGAGTTACAACAACGAAAGTGATTTCAATGATGGGGAATACACAGTAGAAACCACGCAGACAGTACCTGACAACCTTTCTAGGGCTAGGATAAGTGTACGTTTTGACTATGTTGAAAGTGGTAGTTTTGAACTGTTTAGTCTAAAAACAGAGAAAGGTAACAAAGCGACCGATTGGACACCTGCGCCTGAAGATACTCATGAAGAAATCAATCAAGCTGAACAAAACGCTAAAGATTATGCATCAAATGCGTCTAATCTATCAGAAGGCATTGTTGATGTTAATAGCGTGCCATTGCGAACGGCCCCAAATGGTGCACGTCTTGAATTTGATGGCGTGAATGGCTTGATACAATACGATGAAAATGACAATCCGGTTGGTTGGATTGATTTAGACGGTAATGCACACTTTGAAAATGGTTATTTTAGCGGTGAGATCCAAGCCGAGACTGGTAAGTTTGCGGGAGAATTGGAAGGCGCGACTGGTACGTTTGGAGAAGTCACGGTTCGGAACGGTGACTTTCTTTTAGAAGAAGAGTCAGGCATGACGTACAAGGTAACGTCCGAAAACAATCTATTGCGCGATCATAATTTTGAATTGGTAGATACAACGGGTGACGTTGATTCGACGCATAACTGGGTTGACGCAACAAATAACAATGATTATGGTTCTCTTGATTGGTATGCCAATTACAATCCTAAAGTTGCCGTTCAACTTGGACCCGACCCACAAGAGGCCTTGCCTATATTTGGTGAGAAAGCCTTAGTTGTTAACTATGGTCGATTTTTTAATCAAGTTGTTGGCGCAGCACCAAATACGCAGTATACGATTTCGGCTTTTTGCAAAAAGCAGTGGAATGTGTCAGGCGAAGGTGCTTTGAGACTAGAAGTTTGGCATATGGATGCAGTTGGTGAACGTATAGAACGTTTGGTCAGTAAGGTTTTCCCAACAGTGCCTAGTGATTATTCAGTTCAGCGACACGCTCACACGTTTTCAACACCCGATATTGCCCCTGATGAATCGTTAGAAGTTATTATTAATGGTGGTAATGATTATTGGGTGCAAATAGATGGCGTTCAAATGGTAGAAGGGAATACGCCAACAGTTTATAACGCTGAAAATTCGCATTACAACTTTGCGAAAGGGCGTGAACTAGCCGAATCAATTAACACAAAAAGTATTCGCACTTATGACTTAATGGAGTCTTGGGGCCCTCTTCATATGTACGATAGCGTTGATATGATGGGTAATGAACTTGATAATGTAGGTGATGTCAATGCCGACATTTTAAGACTATCGTTACAATCAAGTTTACCATCAAACAAATCAGGTGTTTTAGTTTATTTTGATGGCTATCAGGGTCTTGGGATGTATTTTCACAACGGCGATGCCTGGGAACGTATAGATAATTAAAAGAGGTGATTAGATGCAGCAATATTTAGGTACGTTAAAGCGATTAGATGGTAACGTTGTTGAAATACCAGTTGAAAAACTGAAAACAGCAGGTATAGCTGAAGACGGAAATGTTGAGGTTTTTTCCAATGAACAAGCTGTTTTTATACGTTCAACTGATAAACATTGTGACGTATGTGGTCATAACAACGGCAAGCTCAAGCAAGTTGGCCAAATGAATATGTGTAAAGTTTGTCGAGACGAACTCAAAAATGACGCCGATTAGGCGTTTTTATTATGTCTAGGGAAGGTCATGGTGGGTGAAAACAATGGTGTAACAATCATTTTTTAGAGCACTTATATGCAGTAGTTGATGTGTTATAATCCAACTAAAGGAGTGGATTATATGACTAATAAAAACAAGAGTACTGCTATAAGAATAGAGAATTCTCGAAATGTAACTGCAGAAAATAACGATATAAAGAATTTTGATGTAGGGATTGATATCTTAGATTCTGAAGATGTTAAAGTGTTAAATAACACAATTGAAAATACTAATACCACCGATCCATATGAACTCGCTCGAGATATTAGAGAAAATGAGGAAATACAACAACAAATAGAGAAAGCCAAAATTGGCGATGAAAAGTCATTGGCTTTTCTGAAAGAAATAGGGAAAGAAATAACTGTTGATATTGTGTCGACTACTTATAAAGCCATACTAATATCAAATGGAATAGAAATATAATTTAGAGTCCAAATAAGGGCTCTTTTTTATTGATTTAAGGACACTGATGGGCGCTAGCGTTGAGTAAGCTTTTTCAAATAACTTATTAGGAGGTTGAGGATGAGTGAACAACATTATGTAACCAGAAAGGAATTTAAGCAACTGGATAATCGTGTGGGTGACTTAGAGAATCGGCAGACACGAACTGAAACACGAACAGATCATTTAGAAAATAAGCTCGATAAAATCGAAAGTAATACGACTTGGATTCTGCGCCTAATTATAGGCGCTATTTTAATGGCTTTATTGAGCTTAGTAATTACACAAGGAGGCTAAAAATGAGTAATGAAGAGTTAGAGTTAAAATTATTGGAGCTTGAATCTAAGATTTCGATTTTAATTGGAGAAGTAAGTGAATTGAAAAAGAACAACGAAGAACGTCGTTTAGCAGACAAAGTTGCTATGAAAGCTGACTCCCTTGAATTCCCTGGTAACACTATTGGCTAAATTGGATAATGATTTTCTACCAAAATAAGAGGTGATAAGGATGATTAAATTAATTAAAAAATTAGTAGGAGCTTCCACTCCTACTAAAAGAAAATATACTCGATCAAGATCAAATGTGTACGTTAATACTGAAGGTTTTCTGGTCAAACCAACTAAACTAAGAACTTATTACGATCCAAAATCATAGTTCATTGTTCATTGTCTTCACTTTTGATGATGCCCATTTTTTCAAGAACTTCTAAAGTTGTTTTAACGGACGTTAAAGTGTTCACTTGAATTAAATGGGTTATTGCGTTTTCTAACTTTAGTTGTTCTTCACCAGTTAGTTTGAAATCCTTCAAGTATTCAATATCAAGGTACTCTGTAAATAAATCATCAATATACTTTTCGACATTTGGATTTTTTTCCTGGTTTATTTCATTAACCATTTTTATGATTTCTTCGCTAGTAATGTTTTTCATAAATAACACCTCCCTTCTAACACGCACATTCGACAAGAAGGGAGGAAATTCCTACTAAATATAAGGAGTGATTTTAATGCAAGATTTAAGAGGTCAAACAATGGGCGGACATGACAAACGCTCACAAGTGAAAAATGTAGCATTACACCATTCAGGAACAGATAGCGGTGACGTGTTCAAATTTGAAAACTACTGGAAGTCGAAGGGTTGGCAGACCGGTGGCTATCATGAAGTCGTATTACGCAATGGTGACTTTCAACTTTGCTATGACGGTGACGTTGTGACTAATGGCATTTATGGCCACAACCAAACAACCCTTCATATTTGTTATGTGGGTAATGGCGATCCAACTGATGCTCAGCTTAAAACGTTACATGATCGTATTCACAAAGCACTAGATCGTTTCAATTTAAGTATTGATGATGTGTTAGGGCACAAAGAATTTAGCGGGGCTAGCACAGCTTGTCCTGGTATCAACATGAATCATTTTCGGGTTGATTTAAAAGGCGCATTGAATCGGCCATCTACAAACATCTCAGTTGATGGCTACTGGGGCTCTGAAACGACAACTGCTCTACAAAAAGAATTGGACACAGTTGTTGATGGCGTGATTAGTAATCAACTACGCAACAATGTAACCGAAAAGATTGTCTCTGGCATCAAGTTTGGCAGTGGAGGTAGTTTAGTCATCAAAGCATTACAAGGCTTGATTGGTGCTAATGTTGACGGCTATTTAGGACCTAACACAATCACCAAATTACAGCAGCACTTAGGAACAGTCGTAGACGGTAAACTGAGCGAGCCTAGTTTAGTAGTAGAAACATTACAAAAAGCATTAAATAAAGGAGAGTTATAATATGGAGATTATGGACTATATCGTTGAAGAGGCACTGGTGTTGATTCCAGTTTTAGTGATTTCAGGCATGATTTTAAAACGAACGAAACACTTAGAAGACCGCTATATTCCGACTGCACTATTAGGTGTAAGTATCGGATTGGCGGTTTTTTTAGTAGAACCAGTTATCAACGCAATCATTCAGGGTATTTTAGTTACTGGTGCTGCAGTTTTGGGTAATCAGATGGTAAAGCAGTTGAAGGATGAGTAAGAAAAAAGGACCGAATCTTAATTTCGGTCCTTCTCTTTTTAGTTCTTGAGTTTGTTCCTTACTTAAATATAAAATACATTTATTCTACCAATATCAGGTGATTGTGTGGCTAATTTATCTTCATATGGATTATGATAAAAACCTTATTCAATCGTTTTCTGGTTTTTCTTAGATATTTGTAAAAATAAAGCATTTAATAAGCCCCAGATTATAGGGATTAATAAAAAGAAAGTAGGAAGTAAAAGGTTAAAGTGGATTAATGTTGCTAGAATAAGACAAGCTATACTTGTTAAACATGCACTTATTCTTTGTGAGTATACCCTTTGCTCTTTGCTATACTTTCCTGCACTAAAATCAGGGAAAAAAGGGGTTTTTTTAGTGAAAATACTAATTATAGCAAATAGTATTGCTGAAATAAGTAATATCAATATATAGATGTTCAAAGTTATCTCCCCTTTTATATTAAACTCTAATAATAATAATCATAGTCTATTAACTCAGTGTAACTATTCTCGCCTATATTAATCCAATCAGTACTCCAATTTTCTACACTTCCTAACCCCCAACCGTAGCGATGATCTACTATTTCAAACTTCACACCTCCGTCAGCATAATCTTCAATTTCCTCAGCAATAGAATTCCTTCTTAATGAATCAATTAGAAATCCACCACCTAGTATTGTACCATTAGGGTGCCCTAATAAGGCAGAGGAGACATAAGATCCAACCTGAGACCAAGATGAATTACGTAGTTCTCTTGCAAAATCTTCAGCATCATCTTCATTCATATAGTAAGTAGTTATCTCCTGTGAATAGTGGTCAAAAATTTGTTCGTGCTGCACAACTGCACCGTCAACACTTGAGGGAATTTCAATATAACCGTCAGGACCGTCAATAGTCTTTGGCTCCACAGTGTCACCATTAATAGTACTAAATGAAATCATTGAAAACAACAGAGTAAAAATTAGAGTTAAAGAAAACCTTTTTTTCATTTTTTAGCCTCCTATAAAATAATAATAGTTTTAACTTGCCATCTAATTGACAACTAACAGTAACCTCCTCTCAGTAAGATTGAACTCATGATACAATTTTAGAGTCAATTTTTTTAAATGCCACTTTCGAGTTTTTTGGCCAAATATAAATCTTCAATCCAATTCATAGACAATATGCTTTGATTTTTGGAATTTTACAAAAATAATATAACTATTGTTATATTATTCTGACTGAAATACCCTGGCACTTATATTAGTACTTATGATAATCGGTAAAATGGTTAAACAGATGGAGATCGTACCAAACAAATTCATACCAGGAATTTTACTAGCGATTGGCTTAGGCCTGTCGCTACTTTTATTTGGGTTGAATGTAGATGCAGTAGTTCAGGGTGTTTTAATTACAGGTGCTGCGGTTTTTGGATATCAACTAGTCAAACAAAAAGATAAGCAAGAATAAGTTAAAGCCCTCACTTTTTGTGGGGGCTTTTTTTATTGTGAACAGACCACGATCCATCTGGATAATAATGAAACCATTCCCCGTTCAAATACTGAACATCAACACAGTATTCATCCATATTTCTAGTAACTTCAACTATATTATTCACATCAAAATCACTATGTTTATCTGAATTCAATTTGATGACATGTGCACGTTGCGCTTTTAGTAAAAATTGATATTCACCATTGGTCAAATCTTCGGCTGCTGGTAAACGATAAAGCATTAGTAATCATCTCCTATTTAGTTTTCTGCTATATAATAGCATAAGGTGTTATAAATGGTCGGTTTTCGACAAAAGATGCTAATTAAAATAACAATAATTACCTAAAAATCATAATCCAACTTGCAAATACGAACATATGTTCTTATAATGTGAGCAAGGGAGAGTGATGAAATGATAAATTATCAGACCACGGCACTTGAAGACTTTGTAAGGAACATTTATCTACGCCACAAAATTATGACACCACAAGATTTGAACATAGACCGAATCGGCCGCATTTTTTATATCCATACTCACCGCAAACCTATGCTGCCTCGTTTTGATGTGATTGTGCGTTATCGAGGAATCATTATTGATTCAAGAGAGCCCGAGTCTATCCAACGTGAGCAATTCTTTCACGAACTATGCCACATTTTAAGACATGCAGGCCATCAAACATTAATGCCTAATGCATTCCGTGAGCTTCAAGAAAATGATGCTCAAGCCTTCACAATGTATGCTGCATTACCTTATCACATGATTAAACACTATGATTTTAATGATCCGTTCATTGTCGGTATATTAGCTGAATCCTTTTGTATTAGGAAGTCATTAGTATTTGATCGACTTGAACAGATCTATCGTAATCAAAAATCTACCTATTTATATAGTAATTATGATGTAAGCTACCTATGAGGAGGGCTGTTGAATATGGGAAGTGTAGAAAAACGAGGGAAAAACAAATTCAGATTGTCTATTGTTACAGGCTATAACGAAAGAGGCAACCCAATAAGAACTAGAAAAACGGTTACAGCCAAAAATAAAACGGAAGCTAGAAAGATATTGTCGCAGCTGGAATCTGATTACTTGCAAGATCAATTGATAGAAACAACGGACCTAAAATTAAAAGATTTCTATCCAATGTGGTTGGATAAGCATGCGCATGATTACTACTCACCAGATACTAAGCAAAATGTTATTCGTATTATTGAAGCTCGGATTCTACCTAAATATGGTCACATTAAATTACAAGACTTTAAAACGATTCACATAGTAGATTTTGTTAATGATTTGAAAACAAATGGGAGACGGTTAGACGGAAAAGAGGGGAATCTGTCAGCGTCTAGTATTCGTAATTGCTACAAAGCCTTTAACTCTTTATTAAAAAAAGCACATGATTGGCAATTGATTAAATCTAATCCAGCTGAAGGGGTAGAGCTACCGTCAACGAACCACAAACATGAAGTAGATTATTCATCTGATTTAATTTGGAAAATGATTGAGTTGATCAGCCATCAACCTAAAGATAAACAGTTAATCTTTTGGACAGCTTTTATAACGGGATGTAGACAAGGGGAATTATCAGCGCTAGAGGACAAGCATTTGGTTAAGAAAGATGGTAAATATGCTATTCATATTGAACAATCAATAACAGAAGCAGACGGCGAAGGTTTGGTTATTAAGAATATCAAAAACAATGTTTCAGGCTATGTAGCGATTCCTAAGGATCTAGCAGAAATGTTAGAAGAGCGCATTAAGATGAAGCGGCTACAAAAATTCAAAGCACAAAATTTATGGTACAATCCTGAGCGTGTGTTTATATTCTCAGATGATCTTGGAAAGCCAATGCGGCCTGATTCCATTAGCCAATGGTGGAGAAGGTTTCGAATCAAAAATGAGTTAGGAAATGTACGTTTTCATGATTTAAGGCATCTGTCAGTTACTTATTTAATTCATAAAGGTATGCCGATTAAAACCATTAGTGATCGAGCACGCCATACAAATATAGGAACAACAATGAATATATACGGACATAATATAGTAGAGATCGATGAATTAGCAGCGGATCATTTTAGTGAGTTTTTTAAGAAAAAAGATGTTAATTAAAAATCCTGCCCCAATTCTGCCCCAAAAAGCCAAACTCTTTAGTTTGATAAAGAAAAGTGTTAAAAAACAAAAAACGCTCAATCCCTTGTCATGCAAAGGATTGAGCGTGTTCGTTTAGAGTGTCCCGAGCAGGAATCGAACCTGCGACCGACAGCTTAGAAGGCTGTTGCTCTATCCCCTGAGCTACCGGGACAACGTCAAAAAAATGGAGCGGGTGATGGGAATCGAACCCACAACATCAGCTTGGAAGGCTGAGGTTTTACCATTAAACTACACCCGCATCACACATATGAAATTATTTTAATCAAAATAAGCAACATTTTTGTTGCGACAAGTTTTATTATATAAAGCAAGGCTGTAGTTGTCAATATTCTAACCATAAATTTAATTAAAACGATTATAGAATCTCATATTTACTTCACTATTTTAAATTGTTACAATTTTTTGTAAGTATTTTATATGTCTATCCAACAACGGAAATGAATTGCTACTAATATGAATTTGAAAAACTATCGTAAGCTAACTAACAATTTAATGAATGCATACTGAGGTGATGAAATGGCGGAAGAATGGTTTGTGATTGAACATGGACTATTAGATGCTGATGTGAATATGGCTGTTGATGAATGTTTATTAAAATGGCAAAAAGATGGTGAAATGCTACCAACATTACGCTTTTATGGTTGGACTAACCCGAGTTTGTCAGTCGGTCAATTTCAATCTGTTGAGCAGACTATTAATTTTGAATCAGTTGAAGCTTATGATTGTCAATTTGTAAGACGATTAACAGGTGGGAGTGCCGTGTTGCATGATGATGAATTGACTTACAGTATCATTCTTCCTGAAGACCATCAAATGGTTTCATCGTCTATTAAAGATGCATATTATACGTTATCTCATGGTCTTGTGAAAGGGTTTGAGCAATTAGGAATTAAAGTAGAGCATGCAACACCAACTGATCCTAGTACTTCAAATCGAAGCGATGTTTGTTTTGAGCGACCTGCTTATTATGAGTTGCTTTCTGGCAATAAGAAGTTATCAGGAAATGCTCAAATAAGAAAAAATGGAGTGTTATTGCAGCATGGTTCAATTCCATTGACGCTTGATACGACGATGCTTTTTGATCTATTTCGATTTCCGAATGAGGAATTAAAAACCCATAGACGCCAGTCGTTTAAAGAGAAAGCAACAACAATTAATCAGTTGAATCATGATGAATTGAATTATGATGATGTAAAAAATGCCCTTAAGAAAGGATTTAATGAAGCATTTGATGTTAACTTAGTACCTTATGAATTAACGAAGGAACAGTGGGATGAAGTTTACCAGTTAGTAAAATTTAAATATGGAAATGATAACTGGAATTTTAAACGAAATAGACAGGAGGCATAATGTTATGGCAGATCAAACGACTTATGTAAGAAAACCTGAATGGCTTAAAACACGATTAAACACGAATAAATCTTATAAAAGTTTAAAGAAATTAATGCGCGATAATCGGCTTAATACGGTATGTGAAGAAGCGAAGTGTCCAAATATTCATGAGTGCTGGAGTGAGCGTCAGACGGCTACCTTTATGATTTTAGGTGATACTTGTACGCGTGGGTGCAGGTTTTGTGCAGTTAAAACGGGTCTTCCAAATGAATTGGACTGGAATGAACCACAACGTGTGGCAGACTCTGTTAAAGTCATGGGATTAAAACATGTTGTCGTTACTTCTGTTGCACGGGATGATTTAAATGACGGCGGCGCGGCTGTTTTTGCTGAGACAGTTAATGCAATTCGTCGTGAAAACCCAGGGTGTAGTATCGAAATATTACCTTCAGATATGAAAGGTGATTACGAAAGCTTACATACGTTAATGGACAGTGGACCTGATATATTCAATCATAACATTGAAACGGTTCGTCGATTAACTAAAAAGGTAAGAGCTATTGCTCGTTATGAAAGATCATTAGAATTATTAAGACGTGTTAAAGAAATAGCACCTAATACACCGACAAAATCAAGTATCATGGTTGGTTTGGGTGAGACAAAAGAAGAATTAATAGAAGCAATGGATGATCTACGCGCTAATAACGTTGATATTGTGACTATTGGACAATATTTACAACCAACCCGCAAACATTTAAATGTGGAACGTTACTACCACCCAGACGAGTTCGAGGATTTAAAACAGATTGCACTAGAAAAAGGGTTCTCACATTGTGAGTCGGGACCTTTAGTGCGCTCTTCTTATCATGCTGATGAACAGGTGAATGCATCGACTCAAAATCGAATTAAGTACATGCAAGGGGTCGAGGAACAAGAAGGTAAATCAATATTTTAATAAACAATAAGGCTAGTTTGAATAATATTATTCAAACTAGCTTTTCTGCTAGGGAGACTGGTTATAAATCTAGCAAACCACACAATTGAAAGTGTAATTAATAGTTTGTCGAAATAAATCGAATGCAATAAATTTAATAGTAATATAATAATTTGAAATATAATTGTAAAATTCATAGGGGTGACACATGTGTTATACTAAGCAATAGAGTATAAAAGTAGAGTGAATTTAGAGGTGACTGAATCCATGAGGAAAATTATCTTTTTAACAATTTTATTTGTTTCATTCAGCAGTTTGATCGCCATAAATACATATGCTGAACCGAGTTTAGAAGAACGTGAAGATGAAGTCAGTGAAGAACGGTCTCAATTACAAGAAGAATTATCAGATGCTGAGCAAGAGTTAGCAGATGTAGTAACGGAATTGGAAACGTTAGATCAAGAGATTGAAAGATTAAATGATGCAATTGAAAAGAATGAAGAAAAGTTAGAAGAAACAAAAGAAGAAATTCAAGCTAAAGAAGAAGAAGCGGAAAAACTAGAACAAGAGATTGCTAAAATTCAAGAACGAATTGATACAAGAAAAGATGTCTTAAAAAATCGATTATCATCGCTACAACAAAATGGTGGCAGTGTTGATTATATTGAAGTTGTTTTAGGTGCAAGTAGCTTTGGTGACTTTGTTTCTCGTGTTTCAACGGTCAATAAAGTAATGGATTCTGACAAGAAGTTGGTTGAACAACATATTGCCGACCAAAAGGAATTGGAAGAAAAAGAACTAGCATTAAAAGATCGTATGAGTGAACTTGAGAGTAAAAAAGAAGAAATGGTTGGCATGAATGAGTTACTTGAGACACAAAAAGAAGAAACAGAAAACAAAGCTCAGACTTTAGAAAATAAAGAAAGTGAATTAGTTGCCCTACAAGAAGAATTACAAGTTGAAGATAGCCGTTTAGCTTCTATTCAAAATAATATTGAACAAGAAATTGAAGAGCAGAACCAAGCTGTAGCTTTAGCATCACAAGAAACGTCAAATAATAATTCTAGTAACAGCTCAAATAATAACTCGAATAACAATAGCAATGACTCATCAAGTAATACGAATGAATCCAATGACTCTAGCAATCAATCAAGCTCGGCACCAAGCGGAAACGGCAGCATGGAAAGTGTCATCCAAGCAGGTTTGTCTCAACAAGGAACCCCGTATGTTTGGGGAGGTACGTCAGCATCAGGTTTTGATTGTTCAGGATTCTTAACATGGGCGTTTCGACAAGGTGGTTTAAACGTACAAGGTCGAAGCACTTCCGATTTTGTTCACGTAGGTCAACGCGTATCATCTAGTCAGATGCAACGTGGTGATTTGGTATTCTTCGACACGTATAAAAAGAACGGCCATATTGGGATTTATTTAGGTAACGGTGAATTCTTAGGCGCACAAAATTCTACTGGTGTAGCTGTTGCAAGTATGAATAACTCATACTGGTCAAGTAAATTTAATGGTCATGTTCGCCGTTTACAATAAATTAAGTCTAATCTCTACTTTATAAAATACGGATAGTTAACACATACCCGAACTAACTGTTTAATAAACAGTTAGTTCGGTTTTTTTACTCAAAATTTTAAAACTAGCGACTTATATTCATTGGCTGTTAGTATAAAACTAGTTAAATCTTATGCAAGGGAGACAGTTTTTATGTCAGTTCGTTTAGAAAAAATTATTTCAGATGTAACGGGTGAATCCATTAATCGAATGAAGGCAGTTTCTGGTGGAGATATAAATGATAGCTATTATGTTCAAACTATGGACCGAGAGTATTTCGTGAAAGTGAATAAGCAAGGTCCAGAAGCATTTTTTAATCGAGAAGTAGAAGGACTTAATAAAATTAATGAAACTAATACTATCAATGTGCCGAGCATGATCGATGTGAATGATCATGATGATTTAAGTTATTTAATATTAGAATGGATTGACGCACAAAAACATGGTGATGAACGACAACTTGGAGAACAGATTGGTCAATTACATAATCGGATCCATAATCACTTTGGGTATCCACATTTTACATATGTTGGAACACTTAAACAACCTAACGATTTATACGGGTCTTGGAATAAATATTATCGCGACCAACGTTTGTTGAACCAAATTCAAATTGGCGAATCTCTTGGCGTGATTAAAGGTGAGCGGGAAAAGAAGATACATCAATTATTAGAACGGATCGAGAATTTAATACCTGAAAAACCAGATGCTTCATATTTACACGGTGATTTATGGAGTGGTAATTGGATGTTTTCTAAAGATGGGGAGCCTTATGTCATAGATCCATCATTTCTATATGGGGATCGTCATTTTGAACTGGCTTTTACAGAACTGTTTGGCGGATTTTCAAATAAATTCTATGAAGGTTATCGGTCAACAAATCATATAGAACCTTATTATTCTGATGTTAAGCCCATTTATCAGCTTTTTTATCTGCTTGTGCATTTAAATATATTCGGTGAGGTGTATGGATCATCTGTAGATCGCATTGTAAACTATTATGTAGGTTAAAAATAATATTAATTAAATAACCGATTTCTGCTACACTAGGTGTGTACTTAAATGTTTTGAAATATTCAAAGTGGGTAAACTATAGATACGTTAGAAGGAGGTGAGAACATGAGTGATGAGAAGCAAGATGTGGTCATGTTTCCTGGATGGCGAAAGGAATTAGAGAATAAAACCTATGAGGCTATACAGAAGAAATATTATGAAGAAGCATTATTACATATTAAAAAGTTAGAAGATTTCAATGAAGCCTCCCACGACATTATTACAGCAAAAGTAATCGCATACGTCGAGTTAGCTCGATATGATGAAGCGATTAGTTTGTGCCGGAGGTTAATGCGGGAGGATCAAGATCATTATTATAAGTATTTACATATTTACTTAACCATTCTATTTCAAACGAGCCAGTACCAAGATTTAATTGATTTGCTTGATGAGATATTTGAAACAGAAACGGTTCCGTTTGAATATCAAGATGCGTTTCAACAATTATACGATGTGAGTGCAGATATGCGTGCTTCTGCTTCTGAGACAGAGTCGGTGGAACATATCAATCACTTTATTGAGGCACTGGAGAATGGAAACTTTCAGGAACAATGGAAGTTACTTTCTTATCATCGGAAACACGAAGTCGATCCTTATTTAGAGATGGTTAAACCCTATCTAAGTGATACAAGGTTGAATCCAGTGATTAAAACAGGCATCCTCCAATGGTTTATGGAAGAAAAGGTTGAAGAGGCCGTTGAGGTCGAAAAGTTTGGTGAATCTGATCACGTTAGGCCAGGTGAGTTAAGTGATGTTTTAGATACGTCATTTGCCAAAAGTGTGATTCATTACTTAGATGATGTTGAGCAAAACGATCCCACCCTGTTTGAATTTCTGAAACAAATTCTGTATCGATATTTGTACATAAAGTTTCCGTTCGTTCCTCAGCCAACCCAAAATAATGTAACCGATTTAGGTGAAGCGGTTTTATTGTTGGCTCAGCAGTATCTACAATTAAATGAAGGTGTGGATAAACATCAAGAAGCAACACCTGAACAGCAAGAATGGATGAAAGATATAGAACAATTAGAGAAAATATATTTCTCTCAAATTGGTGAATAAAATTCGTTAAACATGTGTGTTGAACGTCTAAATTTCTATGTTATAATATATGAGTTGCATTATGCATGATTAGTGATTGCATGAACCAAACGACAATAAAGTAGATGAATAGATGTTGGAGGGAAGATTTATGTCAGCAAAATGGGAAAAGAAAGAAGGTAATGAAGGCGTCTTAACGGTCGAAGTGGATGCGAAAGAATTCGATCAAGCATTAGACCAAGCCTTTAGAAAAGTTGTGAAAGACGTTCAAGTACCAGGGTTCCGTAAAGGTAAGGTGCCTCGTGGTATTTTTGAACAACGCTTTGGTGTTGAGTCTCTTTATCAAGATGCAGTTGATATTGTATTACCTGATGCTTATATGAAAGCAGTTGAAGAAACAGGAATCACACCAGTTGATCGTCCTGATGTTGATGTTGAACAAATCGAAAAAGGTCAACCACTTATTTTCAAAGCAACTGTTACAGTAAAACCTGAAGTTGAGCTAGGGGAATATAAAGGCTTAGAGGTAGAAGAGCAAGACACAACTGTTACAGATGAAGAAGTTGAAGAAGAATTGAAGTCACTACAAGAGAAACATGCTGAACTTGTCGTTAAAGAAGAAGGACAAGTTGAGAATGGTGACACAGTTGTTATTGACTTTGAAGGTTTCTTAGATGGTGAAGCATTCGAGGGTGGTTCAGCAGAAAACCACACATTAGAAGTAGGTGCTGGCCAGTTCATTCCAGGATTCGAAGAGCAATTAGTTGGTAAAACGGCTGGAGAAGAAACTGAAATTCAAGTAACATTCCCAGAAGATTATCAAGCAGAAGAATTAGCTGGTAAAGAAACAACATTTAAAGTTAAAATTCATGAAGTCAAAACAAAAGAAGTACCAGAGCTTGATGATGAATTTGCAAAAGACGTAGAAGACGAAGTTGAAACGCTAGATGAACTACGTGAAAATACTAAGCAGCGTTTACAAGAACAAAAAGAACAAAGTGCTGATCAGGAAAAGCGTGAAACATTAGTCGAAAAGGCTTCTGAGAACGCTACTGTTGAAGTCCCTGATGCAATGGTTGATTCTGAACTTGACCGTATGTTGCAAGAATTCGAGCAGCGCCTACAGATGCAAGGCATGACGCTTGATATGTATTATCAATTTGCTGGTCAAAGTGAAGATGATCTTAAAGAGCAAATGCGTGAAGATGCACAGAAACGTGTTCGCACTAACTTAACGTTAGAAGCAATCGCAGCAGAAGAAAACTTAGAAGTTACAGATCAAGATATTGAAGATCAACTACAGGAAATGGCTTCAATGTATCAAACAGATGTAGAACAGCTAAAACAAATGCTTGGTGGCAACACTGAAGCACTTAATGAAGACTTGAAGTTGAAGAAAGCAATTGACTTCTTAGCTGAACATGCAAAAACGGCATAAATATAATATTAAACAAGGCGCGTTTTTAACGTGCCTTGTTTTACAATCATCATAATGCTTTTGATTTAAGACATATGCTAGTAGTAATTAAGGTTTAATTGAACACACCTTGGTAAGAATAGACATAATGTTATATATAAGTTTTTCTTTTGACTTAAACGACTGAGAAGTACATAATGGAATGTGTAAAATGAATGAGGTTCTAATATCTTCATTTGTGAATTAAAAAGTATTTTGATTAGAATGTTAAGTAGTATGAATGAATGTTTTGTAAAACATATCATGTAAAACTACAGATAATTTATGGGGTGAAAGTATGTTTAAATTTAGTGATGAAAAAGGCCAATTAAAATGCTCGTTTTGTGGTAAAACACAAGACCAAGTCCGCAAATTAGTAGCTGGACCTGGCGTTTATATATGTGATGAATGCATTGATTTATGTACAGAAATTGTTGAGGAAGAGTTAGGTTCAACAGAACAAGAGGAAATGACAGAGCTTCCTAAGCCTAAAGAGATCTGTGATATCTTAGATGATTATGTGATTGGGCAAGAAGAAGCGAAGAAATCTTTATCTGTAGCTGTTTATAACCATTACAAGCGTATAAATTCAAGCAGCAAAGAAGATGATGTAGAGCTATCTAAGAGTAACATTTTACTACTAGGTCCAACAGGTAGTGGTAAAACATTACTCGCACAAACAATGGCACGTATTTTGAATGTGCCTTTTGCGATTGCCGATGCAACATCACTAACTGAAGCTGGTTATGTTGGTGAAGATGTTGAGAATATTTTACTTAAACTAATCCAAGCTGCAGATTATGATGTTGAGAAAGCAGAAAAAGGAATTATCTATATTGATGAGATCGATAAAGTAGCTCGTAAATCAGAGAATCCTTCTATTACGCGTGATGTTTCAGGTGAAGGTGTTCAGCAAGCACTGCTTAAGATTCTAGAAGGAACACAAGCAAGTGTACCGCCACAAGGTGGACGTAAGCATCCTCATCAAGAATTTATCCAAATCGATACCACAAATGTGTTATTTATTGTAGGTGGCGCATTCGATGGCATTGACCAAACAGTTAAACGTCGTCTAGGTGAACGTGTCATTGGGTTTGGCTCAGAGTCAACTGGAGAACAGCTTGAAGAGTCAGAACTGTTGACACAAGTATTACCAGAAGACTTACTACGTTATGGATTAATTCCAGAGTTCATCGGCCGTCTACCAGTTATTGGTAGCCTAACGCCATTAGATGAAGATGCCTTAGTGGATATCTTAACTCAACCGAAAAACGCCTTGTCAAAGCAATATGAAAAACTATTCGAAATTGATGGCGTTGAATTAGAATTGCAAGATGATGCGCTTCGTGCGATCGCTAATAAAGCAATTGAACGAAACACTGGAGCGCGTGGTTTACGCTCAATTATTGAGGACATCATGCTTGATGTGATGTTCGAATTACCATCTCGTGATGATATTGAGAAATGTATTATCACACGCGAAACAGTCGAGGGCGAAAATGGTAAGCCAACGTTAGTCCTAAGTGACGGTACAGTGGTTGATCAAAACAAAGAAACACCTAGAGAGAGCGCATAAAAACGAATCATGATGGTTGGCTAGCTTGAGGGTACTCTCCTCGTTTAGGTGAGAGTACCCTCTTTGTGTATGACCTATCATGAAATGAACAACAAACGTGTAAACTACTGTTATAATCGTGGCTTCTGTAAGTTCTGTCATAGAAGTTGCGACCGTATTCGGAGGTGCAAACAATGAATCAAGATCATGAAACGATTATTCCTTTATTACCACTTAGAGGTGTGGTTATTTATCCTTCAATGGTTCAACATTTAGATGTAGGTCGAGAGCATTCTGTCAAAGCGTTAGAAGATGCCATGATGTATGATCAAAAATTATTACTCGTAGCTCAACGCGATACATCTGTTCAAACGCCAAATCAAGATGATCTATATGAAGTTGGAACAATCGCTTATATTAAACAAATGGTGAAATTACCAAATGGGACAAGCCGTATATTAATTGAAGGTTTAGAACGCGCGACGCTTAAGGAAATCAAACAGGCAGATCCTTTCTTTACAGTGACATATGAATCAATACATGATGAACATGGTGATGACACTGAAGAACAAGCTCAGATGCGTATGTTAATTAACCAATTTAGTGAGTATACAAAGGTTTCTAAAAAGACAAAAAGTGAAACATATGACACTGTAAAAGACATTGATGAATCGAGTCGTCTTGCTGATATAGTGACTTCACATTTGTCCCTTAAAATTGAACAGAAACAGCACGTTTTAGAGACAGCTTATGTTCCAGATCGACTCGACTATATTATCCAAACCATCCAAAATGAAAAAGAAGTTCTTTCGATGGAGAAGAAAATTGGTCAACGTGTTAAACGATCCATGGAACGAACTCAAAGAGAGTATTATTTGCGAGAACAATTGAAAGCCATTCAAAAAGAGCTTGGAGAACGTGATGGTAAAACAGGTGAAATTGATGAGTTAAAAGAAAAAATCGAAGAAGCTGAGTTGCCTGAGCGTATCGAGGAAATAGCACATAAAGAATTGAATCGTTATGAGAAAGTTCCTCAAAGTTCAGCTGAAAGTTCTGTCATCCGGAATTATATTGAATGGTTGGTTGAATTACCCTGGACTAATGAAACTGAAGATAATTTAGATGTACAACGTGCAGAGCGTGTTTTAGATGAAGATCATTATGGTTTAGATCGTGTGAAGGAACGTGTACTGGAGTACTTAGCCGTTCAACAATTGACGGATTCAGCTAGTGGTCCGATATTATGTTTGGTTGGACCACCAGGAGTAGGTAAGACGTCACTAGCTCAGTCAGTCGCTCGTTCAGTTGGTCGAGAATTTGTTAGAGCTTCACTTGGGGGTGTCCGTGATGAAGCAGAGATAAGAGGACACCGTAGAACCTATGTCGGAGCAATGCCAGGACGAATTATGCAGAGCATGAAATCAGCTGGCACCGTTAATCCAGTCTTTTTATTAGATGAAATCGATAAAATGGCAAGCGATTTCCGTGGTGACCCATCTTCAGCAATGTTAGAAGTTTTAGACCCTGAGCAAAATGATAAATTTAGCGATCACTTTATCGAGGAACCTTATGATCTATCGAAGGTGATGTTTATAGCAACTGCAAACAATTTATCCACTATTCCTGCACCCTTATTAGATCGTATGGAAGTGATCTCCATTGCGGGTTACACGGAATTGGAGAAGTTGCATATTGCTAAAGAACATTTAATTATAAAACAACTCGAGGAAAATGGTTTATCAAAGTCACAATTACAATTCCGTGATGATGCTATCTTAAAACTTGTCCGGATGTATACGCGTGAAGCGGGTGTGCGTAATCTTGAACGTGAAATAGCTTCTGTTTGTCGCAAAGCAGCTAAGAAAATTGTTTCAGAAGAGAAGAAACGAGTGGTTGTAACTGAAAATCAACTCGAGACATTACTTGGCAAACCGAAATTCCGATATGGACAAGCTGAACGTG
The DNA here is from genome assembly GCF_030812915.1 of Alkalibacillus salilacus. Classification (GTDB taxonomy): domain Bacteria; phylum Bacillota; class Bacilli; order Bacillales; family Alkalibacillaceae; genus Alkalibacillus; species Alkalibacillus salilacus. The sequence goes on along the minus strand of NZ_JAUSTQ010000002.1, from coordinate 283,721 downwards.
AAAATCAAATTGGAACAGCGACAGGATTAGCTTATACCCAAGCGGGTGGCGATACATTAGCGATTGAAGTGTCGATTGTACAAGGAACAGGTAAATTAACTTTAACTGGTAAACTTGGCGATGTCATGCAAGAATCAGCTCAGGCTGCATTCAGCTATGTTCGTGCAAGAGCGGATGAGTTTGAACTAGAAAAAGATTTTTATGAAAAGTATGATGTCCATATCCATATCCCAGAAGGGGCTACGCCGAAAGACGGGCCATCTGCAGGGATCACGATTGCAACTGCCTTAGTGTCAGCTTTGACTAATCGCCCTGTAAGAAAAGAAGTAGGAATGACAGGTGAAATCACCTTGCGAGGACGCGTTCTACCAATTGGTGGTTTAAAAGAAAAATCATTAAGCGCCCACCGTGCAGGGTTAACCACAATTATAATGCCTGCTCAAAATGATAAAGATTTAGAAGATATTCCAGAAAGTGTCCGTGAACAGCTGACATTTATTCAAGTGAGTCACTTAGATGAGGTTTTAGACCATGCGTTACTCGCAAAGGAGGCAATATGATGAAAGTCAATCATGCAGAAATCGTCATAAGTGCTGCTAGTAAAGCTCAATATCCTGAAGATGAAAAGCCTGAAATTGCGTTAGCAGGTCGGTCGAACGTAGGAAAATCCTCATTTATTAATAAAATGATCCAACGTAAGAACTTAGCTCGTACGTCAGGTAAACCTGGCAAAACGCAAACGCTAAATTTTTATAATATTAATGATGCATTTTATTTTGTAGACGTACCTGGCTATGGTTATGCCAAAGTTTCTAAACGTGAAAGAGAAGCTTGGGGTCGTATGATGGAAGAATATTTTCAGACGCGTGAGACGCTTCAAGCGACCGTGCTAATTGTGGATTTCCGTCATCCGCCTACTGAAGATGATTTGATTATGTATGATTACTTGAAGTACTTTGACTTACCAGTGATTGTGATCGCAACGAAATTAGATAAGGTAAAGAAATCTCAGCGTGATAAACATCTTAAAACGGTAAAAGAAGAATTAGAGCTGGAACCAGAAGATGTCGTGATTCCATTTTCAGCGGAAACTGGAGAAGGAAAAGACCAAGCTTGGCAGACATTGAAACAGTATTTATAAGTGGAGATCCCGAAGACTGATTCGGGATCTTTTCGTGTCTTCATTGGATTGTCACAAAATTAATGGTGAATTGTGATATAGCTCAATTTATTTAGACTCATTCGATTTTATAATAGACGTATGAGATTGAATTATTGTTAGGATAGGAGTTGGATTATATGAGGTTTTTATATGTCGTTGTGGTGATTGCTTTTATTGATACTTTTATTCAACTTCCTATTATGACACCTTATGCATTAAGTTTAGGAGCAAGTGAAACATTGGCAGGTATCATTGTTGCGATGTATTCCTTATCAAATGTTTTAGGTAATATGATCGGTGGTTATTGGGTGGACAGGATCGGAAGAAAACCCGTTATAGTCATAGGCATGGTTTTGGTAAGTTTAACACTATTCTTCTATCCCTTAGCTGTAACTGGTGATCAATTATTATGGATTCGTTTTATTCATGGGTTGTTCGGAGGCTTGCTAGTACCTGCAGCTTTTGCATTAATTGGTGATTGGGCAAAAGAAACTGGAAATAAAAAAGTAATGGCATTCGCTGGTGGTTCGATAGGGATTGCGGCGATTGTTGGACCTGCAGTAGGTGGTGCTTTGGCAGCAGCAGGTCAAATTATTTATGTATTTATATTAGTGGCGATTGTGTTTCTTATAACAGCTGTGTTAAGTATTCGCTTTGTTAAATCATCATCCCATGTTCAGGAAGGGAAGACTTTAGACCGCAGTACCTTACAAGCGATCTTAACTAATCGTGGAGTCTTAAAAGCATCTACAGTCGCATTCACATTAATGTTAAGTAATGGGACGCTAGCATTTGCTTTACCAATTTTGGTTGATCAATTTCAATTAACGACGGTCGTTACTGGTTTACTATTGAGTTTATTCGGTATTACAGCATTATTCATTTTTATGACAAGGTTAAATATAGTATTTGTTCGATTTAACCCATTCACCCTTGTCTTCGCAGGACTAAGCATCATTGCATTATCTATGGGGGTTTTACACTTTGCGTTTAATTTATGGATGCTTATAGTGGCTATGGTTGTTTATGGAATAGGGTTCGCCTTTATCTTTCCATCCATGAACCAAATGATCACCAATAGTACGGATGAAACCTTACGCGGAAAAGCATATGGCTTGTTCTATAGCTGTTTTTCACTTGGGGTTGTTGCTGGATCAAGTGTATCAGGCTTTGTACAGCAAACATGGGGCATACCCTTCATCTTCTGTGTAGGCCTAATCATAGTTAATTTAATCATCCTACGGCAATTGAATAAAAAATAATTTGTTTCGTTCTGTTAAAGTTTAATGTTGAGTTTAAATGATGTAGCACTTAGTTGTTGAATTGTGAGGAGCGAAGGTGGCGACTCCTGGTCGACTAAAAGCGGTCACGTCCTGTGACCAACGTCGACATTAGGCCGTCCGGGCCGTCACGGGAATAGCACGAGTCTCGAGACCCCCAGAGGCCCACAGGATGTGGGTCACTTCGGCGTTTGTGATTGACGTCCGGCACTTAGCCGAAGTTCCTTTAGTTGCCGAGGAGGCTCGAGCCGTGCCCCTGCATAGAAAACACTGTGAAAAACGAACGTAGTGAGATTGAGCAGATGTTGCACTTGTGCCCTATGGGTAAAAGCGTCCGCCGAGAGCGGATCGCAATATCAACAACGGACATTAACAAAGCTTATTTCTTAAATAACATAAAGAATCCAATGATGATTAAAAGAATTGGCCAAAATTGTTCAATCATATTAAAGACAACATCTAACCAGCCAAGCCATGTAGGCATAGCAAACGCTGATAATGCTAAAAACGAAATCACAATAAAAATAATACCAATAATCGTGCCTTGTCGCTTTTTCTGAGCTCGTAAAATAAATGCAATACCAATGATTAAGGTGTACATCCCCCAGTGATCAATCCAATTAACTTGATGTTGTAACAGATGAAAATGAATACCTAAACCGAACAAGATTATCCCAGGCAATATATTGTCATGTTGATTATTGCCATATGCACTAAATAAAAACGCGACACCTAAGATCACTAATATAGAAGGCCAATTACCAAATTGTGATAAAATAGGTATATCATATTGCTGAATGAGGAAATATAAACCGAAACCAATTAAAGTGATAGCTAAAAATGACTGCGATTGTTTCACGATATAAGTCTCCTTCATAGTTAAATTGCTTGAAGCATCATGTCGAATGTGATAGTCTACAAATAGTTATTAATAATAATTCTAAAGAAATAATAGAACAAAATTTCATAAATTGTTCATCTGCTTTTAGTTTAATTGATATGAGCAGTTGTTACAATGTATTTAGACGTAGAGAAATGAATCAAGGGGTGACATACATGCATTTTCTTGTATTGACAATGAATTATCGAACAGCCCCAATTAACATAAGGGAAAACTTAACTTTTCCTGATGATCAACTCAGTGAAGCCATGTATCAGCTAAATGAACAAAAAAGCATTTTAGAAAACGTGATTGTATCAACATGTAATCGTACAGAATTATACGTTGTTGCCGATCAGTTGCATACTGGTCGTTATTATGTGAAGAAGTTTTTAGCTGATTGGTTTTCAATGGATGTTGATTATATTGGTAATTTCATTGACATGAAAGAAGACAATGAAGCCATTGAACACCTATTTAAGGTAGCTGCGGGATTAGATTCAATGGTATTAGGGGAAACACAAATATTAGGACAAATCAAAACGGCATTTAAACGCGCGCAACAAGATGATGCGTCTGGTTTGATGTTTAATCAATTATTTAAACAAGCTATTACTAATGCTAAACAAGCTCATAAAGAAACAGGCATTGGACAAAATGCTGTTTCAATTAGTTATGCTGCTGTCGAATTATCTAAAACGATTTTTGACAACCTAAAAAATCAACATGTGGTTATTTTGGGTGCTGGAAAAATGGGAGAGTTAGCTGTTCAGAACCTATATGGTTCAGGTGTTAAAGACATTACAGTTGTTAATCGTACTGTTGAAAAAGCTGAAGAAGTAGCAGCTAAATTCTCTGGACAAGCTCGTTCAATGGATGAATTGGACACGGTTTTAAAAGATGCTGATATTATGATTACTTCAGTAGGTACAGATGATTATATTTTGAATAAAGATTTTATTAAACCTATGTTGAAGTCACGTCATGGTAAACCGTTGTTTATGGTTGATATTGCTGTTCCACGGAATCTTGATCCAGATATTGAGGAATTGGATGACATTTTCCTATACGATATCGATGATTTACAAGGTATTGTTGATCATAATTTATCGGAACGACAAGAAGCGGCACAAGAAATTCATCAAATGATTGAATCAGAAATGAATGAATTTAATGAATGGATTAAAACATTAGGTGTTGTACCAATTATTTCAGCATTACGTGAAAAAGCATTAACCATTCAACAAGACACAATGGCATCAATCGAACGTAAAATGCCAGATTTAACAGCAAGAGAGAAAAAAGTATTAAACAAACATACGAAAAGTATTGTCAACCAAATGCTTAAAGAGCCGATCTTACAAGCGAAAGAAATGGCTGGTGAAGAACACGCTGACGATATGTTGAAATTATTCGTTCGTGTGTTTGGAATTGAAGAGGAAGTTGAACAGGAAATTAAAACTCAGAGTAACAAGCACCAAAGCCACAAATCAGTCAATCAATCACTTCCTATTGCACAATTTGTTAAGGCAATGCAATAGATGAGAGAGGGGTTCTCTCATGGCTATCTTAGAACAAATTAGATTATATGAAATCATTGTCTTATTATACGGGCTAAGCTTAACGTTGTATTTCTATGATTTTGTTGAACGGAACCGGAAGGCGAATCGTTTCGCCTTCTGGTTACTTTTATTCGTTTGGATTTTGCAAACAGGTCTTTTATTTAGCAATATATATTTAAATGGATTTATTGCCATGTTTAATGGTGTTGAGGGTTTATATTTTTACGCTTGGTTAATATTGTTAGTATCGATTGTTGTAAACTATTTCTTCAAAGTTGATTTAGTTGTTTTTATCGTTAACTTAATCGGCTTTTCATTAATGGTATTATCGATTTTAAATATAGCTTCAAGTGACGCTACAGCCGCGACAGATTACATTATTAGTGAAATTCTTGTTTCCCATATCGTTTTAGCTTTTGTTGCGTATACGCTTTATACATTATCATTCGCATTCGCTACGCTGTATTTAATTCAGTTTTACCTGTTAAAAAGAAAAAGATGGCGTCAATTAGTTAAACGAATTGGAAATTTAGCTCAGCTTGAAAAGATATCTTTTCTATTAACAGTGTTTGCAACGCCGTTGTTGTTAATATCACTCATTTTAGGTGTGTTATGGGCATACACGGCAGATGATCTGTTTTATTGGATTGATGCTAAAACAGTTGGGTCATTTGTTGTGATTGGCATTTATTCAATAATTCTTTATATTAGAGTTAGACATAAATTAATCGGGAAAAAGATAGCAAAATGGAATGTTTTTGCGTTCTTATTTTTATTTTGTAATTATTTAATTTTATCGATGTTGTCTAACTTCCATGGTTTATAAATAAGGAGGCTATCAAGTGCGTAATATTATTATTGGTTCAAGACGTAGTAATTTAGCAATCACTCAAACAGAATGGGTGATCGATCAATTAAACAAAGTATCAAATGACTACAGTTTCGAAATTAAGAGAATTGTCACGAAAGGTGACCAAATATTAGATGTGACACTATCAAAAGTTGGCGGAAAGGCCTTGTTCGTCAAAGAAATTGAACAAGCTATGTATAATCATGAGATCGATATGGCTGTTCATAGCATGAAAGATGTCCCTTCTGAAGTGCCAGAAGGTTTAATGATTGGCTGTATACCTGACCGAGAAGACCACCGCGATGCATTTATTTCAGAAAATCATGTTAAATTAGATGATTTAAAAGAAGGTGCGTTAATTGGAACAAGTAGTTTACGTAGAGGTGCACAATTACAAGCATATCGACCAGACTTAAGAGTTCAATGGATTCGTGGTAATATTGAAACGCGCTTGCGTAAATTGCAAGAAGAAGATTTTGATGCGATTATATTAGCGGCTGCAGGGTTGAAACGAATGGGCTGGTCTACTGAACTTGTCACAGAATTCTTAGAGCCTGATGTATGCTTGCCTGCTGTAGGCCAAGGTGCATTAGCACTAGAGTGCCGTGAAGATGACGAAGATTTACGCCAATTAATTAGCCAGATTAATAATAATTATACAGCGAGAACTGTTTCTGCTGAACGCCAATTTCTAAGCCTATTAGAAGGAAGTTGTTCAGTACCTATTGGGGCATATGCTGTCTTAGAAGGAGAGGATGTCGTGTTACAAGCACTCGTTGCATCTTCTGATGGTAAAACAGTATTAAAAGAAACAGTTAGAGACCAAGACCCAATCGAAGCAGGACGTAAAGCTGCAGAACTTCTAATTGAACAGGGTGCTAGAGAACTTGTAGAACAAGCGAAGCGGGAGCTTGAAGAGTAGTGACAACTGGTAATCATAAGCGGCATGTCCTGCTATCTCGTTCTCTAGAGCATGCCTCTTCATTCTTGACGCTTCATGAATCAGGCGATTTCTATGTTGAAGGGGTGCCGTTAATTACGTTTGATTATGTTGAGCCTGTGAATTCGGTATCAACTGAGGAACAAATCAAGGAACATGATTGGCTTGTTATAACTAGTCATAATGGGATCTACTATTTCTTTAAGTGGCTTAAACAAATGAATATTTCTTCCCAAGTTCTGAAGGCTTTACGAATTGTGACTGTTGGTGAGAAAACAAGACAAACATTAGCGTCTTATGGATTTGAAGTAGATTTTATTCCTGATATTTATGATGCTGATTCACTGGCTCACGAATTAATTCACCATTATAAGGCTCAATATCCTTTGCTGATAAAAGGGACTAAATCTAGAGCTGTTATTGATGAAGCTTTAATTCACTTTAATATTCCTTTCCGCTCATTGGTTGTTTATAAGACAGTGACTAATTGGACTGAGCAAGAGCGAATAAAATACTTAATGGAAACAACAGTATTCGACGCTTTTGTATTCACATCTCCATCAACTATAGATGCCTTTCTGGACATGGTAGGTCCATTACAAGAGAAATGGACCTCTACGCCTTGTTTCGCTATTGGAAAGACGACTGCTAATTATGCAGAGCAAATAGGGTTTGAACGAGTTAAACTACCCAATACTTATACCTTAGAAGGACTTGCGGAAACGATTCAATACTTTTTTAAGGAGTGATAACATGACTGAATTACAATTTGATCGCCATCGACGCTTACGTCAAACGTCAGCATTTCGCGATCTTGTCCGTGAAACGCATTTACATACAGATGACCTCATTTATCCATTATTCGTTTTAGAAGAACAAGGAAAGAAGAATGAGGTTCCATCTATGCCAGGTGTCTATCAAGTCTCGATTGATCGTCTAGATGAAGAAATTGAGGAAATTGTATCGTTAGGGATTAAATCTATTATCTTATTTGGCGTTCCTAATCATAAAGATCACGTTGGAACTGAGGCTTACAATGATGAGGGTGTTGTCCAAATGGCAACGAAGCGGATTAAAACAATTGCTCCTCATTTGGTTGTAATGGCAGACACTTGCTTATGTCAATTTACTGATCATGGCCATTGTGGTGTCATCCATGATGAATATGTCGATAATGATGCTACTTTACCTTTACTCGTTAAGGCTGCTGTATCACAAGCAAAAGCAGGGGCAGACGTAATTGCGCCTTCGAATATGATGGACGGATTTGTAACAGCGATTCGTCATGGATTGGATGAAGCGGGTTATACGAATGTTCCGATTATGTCTTATGCAGTCAAGTATGCTTCAGCTTTCTATGGGCCTTTCCGAGACGCAGCTCATAGTTCTCCACAATTTGGTGATCGCAAGACGTATCAAATGGACCCAGCCAATCGCTTAGAGGCTCATCGTGAAGCTCAATCTGACGTTGAGCAAGGGGCTGATCTATTAATTGTTAAACCAGCTCTTAGTTACTTGGACATTATGCGCGATTTGAAGGATCGTTATGATCAGCCGATTGTCGCCTATAATGTAAGTGGTGAATATTCGCTAATTAAAGCAGCTGCACAAAATGGATGGGTGAATGAACAAGAAATCGTTCTTGAAAAAATCACCTCAATGAAACGTGCTGGTGCTGATTTAATTATGACGTACTTTGCAAAAGATATCGCAAGATGGTTGAATGAATAGTAGGAGGGTTCAAAATGACAAATCGATCAAAACAATTATTTGACGAAGCAGTTGAATTAATGCCAGGTGGCGTTAACTCACCAGTTCGCGCATTTAATTCAGTGAATGTTGACCCGATCTACATGGAAGAAGGAAAAGGGTCAAAAATAACTGACATTGAAGGTAATGAGTACATTGATTATGTGCTTAGTTGGGGACCATTAATTGTAGGACATGCCCATGAACAAGTAATGGAAACATTACAGCATGTGATGAAAAAAGGGACAAGCTTTGGTACGAACGTAGAGTATGAGAATAAATTAGCTAAACTGTTAATTGATCGCGTTCCATCGATTGAAATGGTACGTTTTGTGAATTCAGGTACGGAAGCAACAATGAGTGCTTTGCGTTTAGCACGTGGGTTTACAAAACGAAGCAAAATTTTGAAGTTCGAAGGTAATTACCACGGCCACGCTGATTCACTCTTGATTAAAGCTGGCTCTGGTGTTGCCACGTTAGGATTACCTGATAGTCCTGGTGTTCCAGAGTCGATCGCGAAAAATACGATCACAGTTCCATACAATGATCAAGAAAGCGTGAAGTATGCATTTGAACATTATGGTGATGATATCGCAGCAGTGATTGTTGAACCTGTATCTGGGAATATGGGTGTCGTGCCACCAGTCAATGACTTCTTACAGTATTTACGTGATATGACGAATGATTACGGTTCACTGCTTATTTTTGATGAAGTCATGACAGGTTTTCGTGTCGGTTACAACTGTGCACAAGGTCATTTTAATGTGACGCCTGATTTAACGTGTCTTGCAAAAGTAATCGGCGGTGGATTACCAGTCGGTGCTTATGGTGGTCGTCGTGATATTATGGAAATGATTGCGCCAGCGGGTGACATTTATCAAGCTGGTACACTGTCAGGTAATCCATTAGCTATGGCTGCTGGCTATGCGACGTTAAGTGAATTAACACCAGAATCTTATGATGAGATGAACAGGAAAGCAGATCGATTAGTTGCTGGAATTGAAGAAGCGGCTCAAGCCAATGAAGTTCCACTTTGTGTCAATCGCGCTGGTTCAATGTTAGGCTTCTTTTTCACTAATGAGAATGTAGTTGATTTCGATTCAGCTAAGACATCTGATCTAGAATGGTTTGCTGAATATTATCGTCATATGATTGAACAAGGTATTTTCTTGCCACCTTCTCAATTTGAAGGCATGTTCTTATCAACTGTACACTCGGATGAAGATATAGAACAAACGATTCAAGCAATCCAGTCCGCTTTTAAACATTACAAAAAGTAATTTATAGAAAGAAAATCATTCTAAATGGCATTCCCGAATCGATTTATACGTAATCGGTTCGGGAATTTTATATTTTTCGATTATTAATCGATTTAGTATAGGTTAACAGCTATTGTTTCAGAACGTTAGTTCGATATATAATATATTTGAAGACTTCGCATCATCCCCAGATTCCTACTTCACCACGCTTCAACCAATCATTTCAATAGACTTTATTTCAGTTAACTTATGAAAAATTTAATTTAGAAGGGGTTTTGTTTATACGATGGGACATGACATATACGGTGTTAATCAATCACAACAACAAATCGCTTATGCACGTTTTCACATGTTTAATGATTCTGCACACGACTTATATCAACTTTTAGACGCAAAAGAGTGTGACGGAGGTGTTAGTGGCATAGGAGCTAAGAAAACATTCTCGAAACAACAAATTGAGCAAGCATTGTCTCAACTTCAAAAGCGACTTGAACGTTTTAACCAGCAGTCCATTGACTTAGATGATCAACAAATTAAAAAGTTTCTAACGGATTGCTTGGAAACTGCAGAACAAGAAGGACAAGTGGAAGTTTGCTTTGCTTAATGTTCTTTAATTAATTCATTTATTGTGCCTATCGTTTAGATAATTGATGAGGACGATTAATGAACAGATGGAATTCCTTGATGTGAAGTCTTCAATCTTACAAATTGAAAATATTTATAAAGATTAACCCCTTAAAGCGCATAGTTTGTTTTCCATGCTAATACGTATTAAGTAATGGATGATTAAGTAGAGGGGGAAAACAATGAGTTCATTAGAAGGTGTACCTTATCAATTTGATGTGCAAGAACATATTATGTTTCGCCAAGGTGAAGAAATTGAAGATTTGTATAGCATTGCGATTGACCCAGATGTGAATGTGATTCATCAACAGTCAACAATGCAAATAAGAGGCGTTTTAATCGTGCATGGTGATTATTTAGCACGAGAAGTAGAACAGGAAGATACGATTGTGGTGGATGAAGATCAACAAAGTGTTCAGCAAGTTCGAGCGTTGGACAACGGATTTATGGAATTTCAGTACCCGATTCCAGTTGATATTTCAATACCTTATGAACGGGTCAACAGTGACGAAGGTGTAAATGTTATAGTTGATTATTTTGATTACGAAATACCTGAGCCTAAGACACTCAAGGTTTATACGACTATTCGTTTAGAGGGTACTCAAGTCATAGATACAAGTCGACAAGAGTCAGAAATCCTTGATGAACAAGAAACTACGGATTTTGAATTAAAGCAATTTCCCGTTATAGAGGAAGATGAGGACGAAACGCATGATGAAACTGAACCAGTATCTGAAAAACAAAATGATGAAAAAGAAAGTGGTCGCGATTTATGGCATAAGAAACAAACAACGTCATTAAAAGACTTTGTTAACCAACCTAAGAATAAAACAGAGGCACCAAAGGAATATGATAAAAAGGCTGAACCAAAGGATGAAAGTAAATCATCAAAAGAAGATGTAGACAGTGATTATGATGAAGATAAAAGCGACAATGATGACCATCAATCACCAGTTAAAAAAGGTCTAGACTATTTATCGAAATTTTTCAGAGAAGATGATGAGCGTCAGCAAGTTAAGATGACTGTTCGTTTTGTTCAAGCTGATGAAACATTATCATCAATAGCAGCTTCGTATGATATGTCCGTTCATCAGTTAGAACGCTTAAATAACATCGAATCATCTTTTGAATTAAAAGAGGGTGACGTGTTATTGGTTCCAACTCGGTCTGGATCATCATCCTATTAAATCCATTCTAAGTAAAAAGCAATAAATATACCCACGATTGCACCAGCAAGAAATACGTCCAGTGTTGTTGGAAATAATAAGGTACGTATTAATTGAAAGATCATGATCGGTAAAATGCAACGTTCGATTGTGAAAATACATTTTCTAAGCCAAGGTGGTAAACGATATCGATAAAATTGCGCCATTTTAGAAATCCCTCCTAGATATAATTTATGCGGCTAGAGACAAATTCGTGTAAAAGTAATTGACTAATCAAACAAAAATTGGGTACAATATAGACAAATTAAATCTCTGAAAAATACAAGTAAGAGAGGAGTACAGTGTTGTATCCGTTATAGAGAAGGAAGCCATGGCTGAAAGTTTCCTCGGCAATGCAAGCTGGAAGGTCGCTCTGAAATTTATGTAGTTTCTTTGAAACAAAGTAGAAGAAACCGGGAATACCGTTAACTTACTTGAGTGTATGAGGAAACCCCCTCATAAATTAAGGTGGTACCGCGAAATCGGCGTAATAGCTTTTCGTCCTTTTATAAGGATGAAAAGCTTTTTTTGTGGTTTATTTAGTTTATTAAAACTGTACATATCGTGAATAAAGGAGGATTTGGTAATGAGTGAAGGTCAAGAATTAAACATGGCACCAAAGTATAATCCGATAGAGGTGGAAAAAGATCGTTATCAGTATTGGGTTGATGGGAAATTTTTCGAAGCGAAAAATGATGAATCCAAAGAACCTTTTACAGTTGTTATTCCTCCTCCAAATGTTACAGGACGCCTACATTTAGGTCATGCATGGGATACAACACTACAAGATATTATTACTCGTTATAAGCGAATGCAAGGTTATGATGTCTTGTGGTTACCAGGGATGGACCATGCTGGCATTGCGACACAAGCAAAAGTAGAAGGAAAACTTAAGGAAGAAGGTAAAACGCGACATGACTTAGGACGTGAAGGCTTTCTACAACAATCTTGGGATTGGAAAGAAGAATATGCATCTTTTATCCGTTCACAATGGGAGAAATTGGGCTTAGGTGTCGATTATTCACGCGAACGTTTTACGTTAGATGAAGGTTTGTCTAATGCCGTTCGTGAAGTTTTTGTTTCATTATACGAACAAGGTTTGATTTACCGCGGTCAATATATCATTAATTGGGACCCAAGTACTCAAACTGCTCTATCAGACATTGAAGTTATATATAAAGAAGTCCAAGGTGCTTTTTATCATATGAAGTATCCACTTAAAGATGGTTCAGGACATATAGAAGTTGCAACGACACGTCCTGAAACAATGTTAGGTGATACGGCTGTAGCGGTGCATCCGGAAGATGAGCGTTATAATCATTTGATCGGTCAAAAAGTGATATTACCGATTATCGGTCGTGAGATGGAAATCGTGGGTGATGAATACGTCGATATGGAGTTTGGTTCAGGCGCTGTTAAGATCACACCAGCTCATGACCCGAATGACTTTGAAATTGGTGAACGTCACGATTTAGAGCGTGTTCTTGTGATGCATGAAAATGGAACGATGAACGAAAATGCAGCTCAATATGATGGCATGGATCGTTTTGAATGCCGTAAGCAAATTGTGAAAGATTTACAAGAGCAAAGTGTTTTGTTTGATATAGAAGAGCATGTACATCAAGTTGGCCATTCTGAACGTAGTGATGCTGTAGTTGAACCTTATTTATCAACTCAATGGTTTGTTAATATGAAACCTCTTGCTGATCAAGCCATTGCACTCCAGGAGACAGAAGATAAAGTTGATTTTGTGCCTGATCGCTTTGAAAAAACGTATCTGCATTGGATGGAAAATATTCGTGATTGGTGTATTTCCCGTCAATTATGGTGGGGTCACCGTATTCCGGCTTGGTATCATAAGGAAACAGGCGAATTATACGTTGGCCGTGCAGAACCAAGCGACAAAGAGAATTGGGTGCAAGATGAGGATGTATTAGATACATGGTTCTCATCAGCTTTATGGCCATTTTCTACTATGGGTTGGCCAGATGAAGAAAGTTATGACTTAAATCGCTATTTCCCAACAGATGTACTAGTAACAGGTTATGATATTATTTTCTTCTGGGTATCAAGAATGATCTTTCAAACGAAACATTTCATGGACAGTCGACCGTTTAAGGATGTTTTAATCCACGGCTTAGTTCGTGATGCAGAAGGACGAAAAATGAGTAAGTCATTAGGTAATGGTGTTGATCCAATGGATGTGATTGATCAGTACGGGGCTGACTCACTTCGTTATTTCCTAGCTACTGGTTCATCACCAGGTCAGGATTTACGTTTTCACTGGGAGAAGGTTGAAGCAACGTGGAACTTTGCCAATAAGATTTGGAATGCCTCTCGATTTGTCATTATGAATTTAGACGGTTTCCAATACGAAGATATTGATTTATCAGGTGAGAAATCAGTTGCTGATGAATGGATTTTAACGCGCTTAAATGAAACGATTGAACAAGTAACACATAACATCGATCGATATGATTTTGGAGAAGCGGGTCGTCAATTATACAACTTTATTTGGGATGAATTCTGTGATTGGTATATTGAAATGGCGAAATTACCACTATATGGTGATGATGAGAAAGCTAAAATAACAACGAAGTCTGTGTTGGTTAAGACGCTTGATGACATTTTACGTATGCTTCATCCGTTCATGCCGTTTATTACAGAAGAGATTTGGCAGCATATCCCGCATGAAGGGGAATCCATTACGGTTAAAGCGTGGCCGCAAGTTGATTCAACTTATAATAATCAGCAATCACGTGCAGAAATGGAACGCCTTGTATCAATTATTCGTTCGGTTCGAAATGTTCGTGCTGAAGTTGATACGCCAATGTCCAAAGAAATAAAAATTGCAATCAAAGCACAGTCTGAAGATGTTGTTAAGGAACTTGTACGAAATCAAGTTTATTTAGAGCGTTTCTGTAATCCTGAAGAATTAACGATTAAGACTGATTTAAAAGTACCTGAACAAGCGAAAAGTGCTGTCGTCACAGGTGCGGAGATCTATTTTCCACTTGAAGGTTTAATCGACATTGATGAAGAAATCACTCGCTTAAGAGAAGAACTTAACAAATGGAATAGTGAAGTTGAACGTGTTCAGAAAAAATTAGCGAATGAGAACTTTGTTAATAAAGCACCTGAAGCAGTTGTTCAAGAAGAGCGCGATAAAGAAAAAGACTATTTAGAAAAACAAAAAGCTGTTGAAGCACGTATCGCAGAATTAGAAAATGTGCGATAAAATGTTAAATGAGTTGCTATTCTTATTATAGAGTAGCAACTCATTTTTACATATTATAATTTGAAAAAAGGTGATGGAAATGGAAGCAACTGAAGCAATTACTTGGATTCATAAACAATTGCCGTTTGGAATTAAACCAGGATTAACAAGAATTAATATGCTACTCGATGAATTAGGAAACCCTCAGCATCAAATAAAAACAATTCATGTCGCAGGAACAAATGGCAAAGGATCTACCACTTCTTTTTTAAGCCATATTTTACGCGAAGACGGCTATGATGTAGGGACTTTCACATCACCTTATATCGAGACATTTAATGAACGGATTAGTCTTAATCATCAACCCATTAGTGATGGTGACCTGGTGCATTTGGTTGAACGAATTAAACCGCTATGCGAACAGATTGCAACGACAGAAGTAGGGCACCCAACTGAATTTGAAATAATTACAGCTATGGCATACTTATACTTTAAAGAAAAAGAAGTTGATTACGCGGTTATTGAAGTAGGTTTAGGTGGTCGTCTAGATTCAACAAATGTTATCCACCCTATCCTTTCAATTATTACGTCGATTGGATATGATCACATCGATATATTAGGAAGTAGTTTAGCTGATATAGCTTTTGAAAAAGCAGGCATTATTAAGTCGAACACTCCCGTTATAACGGGTGTTTCACAACAAGAGGCAATTAATGTGATTGATCAGAATGTACAATCCAATGGTGCTGATGTACTTAAGTTAGATCAGGATTTTAATGCCGAAGCGAAGACATCGGATCATCTAGTTGAAGTTTTTGACTTTGCTAATCATTATATTTCCCTAAAGGATTTAAAAATCCAATTATTAGGCTCCCATCAAATTAATAATGCATCTGTTGCAATTGAAGCGTACTTACAATTACTAAAGGTTGAAAATAGACATGTAGATTCAGATATCATTCGTTCGGGTTTGAAAAAAACCCGATGGCCGGGACGTTTTGAGGTTGTTCGACATAATCCTGATGTTATATTAGATGGTGCTCATAATGTTGAAGCTATTCAATCATTGATTGATACAATTAATCAAAAATATGATAAAAATAATGTTTATATTTTATGCTCTTTCCTAAAAACAAAACCAGTCGATCAAATGATGTCATTATTTTCAGAACAATTCTCACAAATTTTCTTGACAACATTTGACTTTAACAATAATTATGAGTATTATGAACTAAAAGAAAAGTATGAAAATGGAAAAACAATCATAATAGAAGACTGGGAAGTGGCTTATAAACAATTAATTAATCAAATGGAGTCATCTGATGCTCTAGTCATTACAGGGTCGTTATATTTTGTATCTGAGGTTAAACGTACAATGTTTTAATAGTAAGGTCGAAATCAGGGTTAAAGGAGCCTACATATGTCTGATAAGAAAAATATTAGTATTTGGCTGATTTGGTTGGCCATTTTTCCGCCATCTATGATTTATCTTTATTTTACTATTGAGCCGAATTTTACTGGATATTGGTTCGACATTATTGCTTTTGCGATTGTTATGTGTGCTGTGGCAGTTTTTCCGATTCAAGTCGGTTCAATTACGATATTCTTTATAAATGGTGTTAGTTTTGCGGTGTTCTTATATTTTGGCCTGTTTGCTGAAATCATTCTAACTCAATTAGCATTAATTGCTCTATTCATAAAGATTCGTTTAAAGAAAACAGAGTTTTACCGAATAGCGACAAATTCGACGATGTTATTTTTGACGTCCATATTTGCCGCAGTTGTTTATTATGCATTGGGCGGAACTCATGGCGTTTTAACATTAAATACCATGGATCAAATCATACCTTTAGTGGGTTATATAATCGGTTCTATTGCAGTGAATCAAATCTTGTTAGCGCTTATTGATGTTTATGTAAAAGGGAACAAGTTCGAAGGTGTTCCTAGATCATTATTAGTCGATAGTGGCGTGACAGCCATGATTTTTCCGATAGGTTTGATTTTGTATATTCTTTATTTACAAATAGGCCTTGCAGCCATACTCATTGTTGGATTCCCAGCTATTCTATTATCAGTAGTCATTTCGACTCACCATAAAGGAAGACGTATTAATCGCTATTTACACGACACGAGTAATATTGGACACGAACTTTCTAAGAAGTTGAATGTTAAAGATGTATTAGATACCTTTGTGGCCAAGGTGCATGAATTAATACCTATGTCCTACATCTATGTATATGACATAACGAATTCATCTCGTTCAATGAACATGATTCGTTATGTTAGTGATGATGAATCCAAACAACTAGAAGATATTTCTTTAGAATATGGAGAAGGATTTGCTGGTATGATTTATCAAGACAAATCGCCTCATATTCTAGTTAAACGTAGTCAAATTGATAAGATTTCGAATTTAGAAATTCCTGATGAAGTTAATAGTGTAGTGGGCGTTCCGATCTTAAGAAATAATTTAACGGTTGGCGTTTTAGTCATAGCGTCTAAACGGAAACATGCTTATGAGAAATATCATCTTATGTTGTTAGAAATTTTAGGTAACTTCCTCTCAGTAGCGATCGAAAATGCTCGTCACTATCAATCAGAAAAGAATAAAAGCCAGCGTGACCGTCTGACAGGTTTATATAATTACCGATATTTTACTGAGCATTTAGAAAGTTATGCACTAGATTTAGAAGAGAAAGAGTCTACGGAAAAACTATCTGTCATTCTGTTTGACCTTGATTCATTTAAAAAATTAAATGATACTTACGGGCATGAGGCAGGTAATGAAGTGTTAATTGAATTAGCACAACGAATTGAAGCATTTGTAGGTGAACAAGGGCTCGTTGCGAGATATGGAGGAGAAGAATTTACTGTTTTAATCAAAGGATACAGCCATGAAGAAGCAGTTATGTTTGCGGAATCGATCCGTTCTATGATTTCTCAAGAGTCTTTTAATGTCAAAAGTCATATGCTTAAACAGGACGAACCAATTGACCTTTATGTTACGGCTAGTGTGGGTGTCGCAACTTATCCAGATCACTGCGAATCACCAGATGAACTAATAAGACAAGCAGATCGTTCTATGTATGTTGGTGCAAAACGTAATGGAAAGAATTGCGTCGCATCTGCTGAACAAGCAATTTAAAATGAACTGATTAAATGAACTTAAAAGGTTCGTTTAATCAGTTTTTTATTGTCCAAAATTGACGAAGTGCTTTGACAAATAATGTGCATTTTTTCGTTAATACTATGCTAGGCTTGTCTTAACATTAGTGAAGGTGGTTGGCTTATGGAAGAACGAAAAAAAGTTAAAGTAGCGATTCAACAACATAATAAGCAATCTGAAAAGAACCCATATGAAAAAGTATTAACACCGAAGTCAAAGAAGAAAACTATATCAAAACTATCTCTTTGGACCATTTTGAAATCTGCTTTTTTTGCTTTAATTGTAGGTGCAGTATTTGGTATAGGTATGCTTATCTTTTTAGATATCTCTAATCCAGCTACAACTCAAACTCAAGATGATCCAACGCCAGTAACAGCAGATGACGAAGACTCAACTGAAAATAATTCTGATAGCGAATCCATTCAGTATGGTGGTGGTAACTATGAAGTCTTTCAACTAGGTGTATTTAGTACGGAGGAAAATGCAAGTTCTTTCCAAGCATCATTAAATACCGTACCGTCCGTTGTGGTTCCTCGCCAAGATCAATTTTATTTATTAACTAGTGCTCTTCATGAATCTGTAGATCAATCAGTTATTGAGAAATATTTAGAGTCAAAAGATTTGAATCAAAATGATGGCTATTATTTGACGTCCTGGACCTTTGAAGAAAAAACGGTTTCATCTACTGAGAATAACGAAGCATGGTTAGATGAAGGCCGATCGTTGTTAGAAGTTTCTGATTTAAATGCTGAGTGGGAAGAGGAATTAACAAGTTGGCTTGGTAATTATCCGCAATCTATGGAAGATGATCAATACGTAAATGAACTGATTAATTTAACGACAAGAGAGTCCGATGGTGATTCTGGCGCGTTGCTAAATCGAGCAACAATGTTTTTAACATTGAATCTATTATTTGAATCAATTTCATAAAAAAACGATTATCTTGGATTATTTGTTTTGTGATGACATGTTTACCTGTCGAAAACCTTATCAGCACCCTAGAAAATAGCCTTTTCCCTTTTTGTTTCTTAAGAGGAGTTTCATTATAATAAAGCTAACTTAAGAACTGAAAGGGGTTTTCCAATGAGTAATCACTCTATTATGATCCGAGATGTACCTGAAAGTGAGCGGCCGCGAGAGCGTCTGATGGAAGTGGGAGCACCTGCATTATCTAACCAAGAGTTAATCGCAATTTTGCTAGGGAGTGGGTCGAAAGGTTTCTCTTCTTTGTCACTTGCGACGAATGTATTAAAGCATTTTGAAGGTATTTCATTATTAAGAGATGCAACGATAAATGAACTAACTACGATCACAGGGATTGGCAACGCGAAAGCCATACAATTAATGGCTGCGCTTGAACTAGGGAAACGTATTCAAACTTACAAAGCCCGTGAGCAATATGTGGTTAAAAGCCCTGAAGATGGTGCGAATTTCTTGATGGAAGACTTTAGAGGGTTGCATCAAGAGCATTTTGTTGCGCTTTATCTGAATACCAAAAACCAAATCATTCACAGGCAAACGATTTTTATCGGGAGCTTAAATTCTTCTATAGTCCATCCAAGAGAAGTGTTCAAAGAAGCCATTAAACGTTCCGCTGCCTCCGTTATTTGTGCCCACAACCACCCTTCAGGTGATCCCTCTCCATCTAATGAAGATATCCAAGTAACACGTCGGTTATATGAATCTGGAAAAGTGATTGGAATTGAACTGCTCGATCACTTAGTTATAGGAGACCAAAAGTTTATTTCCTTAAAAGAAAAGGGTTATTTATAAAGGACTTATCTCCAGTCCATTAGCCTTATATTGCATTTTCATCAAGTCTTTATCTATCTAATTATCGTGTTATACCGTATAATATAAATACTTAATATTTCAGCACCACACGGAGGTCTATGCATAAAGTTGTGGTGCTTATTCATGTTTCGTTTGTTGACAGCGTACGTTATAGTAACACTTATATTAGAGGGGCGATCAAGATTGGGAACAACATTGTTTAATCGTGAAATAGCGATTGATTTAGGGACTGCTAATACGTTGGTATATATTAAGGGGAAAGGGATTGTTTTAAACGAACCGACTGTAGTCGCAAGACAGATGCCTTCAAATGAGATTATAGCTGTTGGTAACGAAGCAAAAAGTATGATTGGGCGTTCGCCACGAGATATCGAAATCATTCGACCATTAAAAGAAGGAGTTATTGCGGATTTTGAAATAACAGCCCAGATGATTCAATCTTTTATTGGGCGTGTTTATAATATGGAAACCATCTGGTCCAGAAAACCGTATATCATAATTTGCGTGCCATCTGGGGCAACTAAAGTAGAAAAACGAGCTGTATTGGATGCAGCAAAACAGGCAGGTGCTAAAGAAGTTTATATAATCTCTGAGCCGTTTGCAGCCGCTATAGGTGCTGGTTTGCCTGTGTGGGAACCAACTGGTAATATGATTGTAGATATTGGTGGTGGAACAACAGAAGTTGCCATTATTTCTTTAGGTGGTATTGTTAGTAGCCAATCAATTAGAGTGGCAGGAGATTATCTCAATGAAGAGATTCAAGGATATATAAGATTAACTTATAGTCTTGCTATTGGAAATTCGACTGCAGAAAAATTAAAAATTGATCTAGCCTCTGCAAAAATGGATGACAATCGTGGTAAAATGGTTGTTAAGGGTCGTGACTTAATTACAGGTCTACCAGAAACCGTAACGGTAACACGTGGAGAGATTATGTCAGTAATAGAGAAAACTGCTCAACAAATTGTTAGTACGGTTATTGATACGTTAGCTACCGCTCCACCTGAAATATCAAACGATATTATGTCCCGGGGAATAATTTTAACTGGTGGTGGAGCACTTCTTGATGGATTAGCAAATATGATTAAGAAAGAAGTTGACCTTCCTGTATTTATTACGGAAGACCCAATGACATCTGTTGTTAAAGGAACAGGCGAAGCTATTAAACATATAGATTACATCAGAAGCACTACTAATATTGCAGCAGAGAATACGTAACATTAAGAGAAGGTGTCAAAATATGCCATCATTTTTAAGAAAGCGAAAGTTAATTGTCTTTTTATTAAGTATTATTATTATTGTTAGTTTGATTGGTTATTCATTAAGGTCAGATGGTTCGTCTAGTGTACCCGCACAATTTGCGCATGACACGGTCGGGTTGTTTCAAAGTGTACTTCATAAACCAATTGGTGCAATAGCTGATTTTACTGGCTCTGTATCAGATATGCGTCAAGTTTATGAACAAAATCAAGTGTTAAAACAAGAGTTACAAGATTATAAATCACTTGCATATGAAGTTAATGAACTAGAAAAAGAAAATGAAGAATTACGTGCCATGGCAGATGTTGATACAACACTTAGTGACTATGAAACATTGAATGCGACAGTCATTGCTAGAAGTTCTGAACGTTGGTTTCAACAAGTGACAATCAATAAAGGAAGTCAACATGGTGTGCAAGAAAATATGGCTGTTCAAACCGCCAAAGGCATGGTAGGTAAAGTGATTAATGCTTCACAATTAACTTCAACCGTTCAATTGTTGAGTGGTTTTGGTGCAGAACATCAAGTATCAGCCATAGTCGATCAAAATGAAAATATCTTTGGTATGATTGAAGGTTATGACAGTGAAAATGATCAATTGATTTTTCGAGACCTATCTGATGATAGTGAGTTAGAAGAAGGACAGGCAGTGGTCACATCAGGCTTAGGAGGTGTGTTCCCGCGAGGAATTTTAATTGGTGAAATCAGTTCAATTGAATTAGATCAGTATGGGTTAACAAGCATTGCTCATGTTGAACCTGCAGCAGATTTAAATGATATTAACCAAGTCAAAGTAGTAGACCGTGAATTACAGACTGTAGAACCAAGCGAGGAGGATGAGGAGTCATGAAAATATTCCTACTTCCGCTTATAACGCTTATCTTATTGGTTCTACAAAGCGTTTTAACAGAAGTTATTCCATCAACTTTCTTAGATGGTATGTTATACATACCACATTGGCCACTTGTCATTTCTATTATTGTCATGATTTTTTATGATCGTGAACATAGTTATGTTGGCTTAATGAATGGTCTAGCATTTGCTATTTTAACAGATTTAACCTTCACATCTATTCTAGGCGTATATTTACTGGGGTATGGTGTGTCATTATATGTGATTCACCTATTAAAACGTGTCTTACACAAAAATTTTCTTGTCTCAATAGTATTTGTTGTATTAGGTGTTGCCATAGCTGATCTTATCATTTTTGGCGTTTATTTCTTAATTGGTCAGGTCATGATAGGATTCCAAGAATATCTAACGACACGCCTTGTCCCTACTTTAATTGTGAATGTGATCGGTTTACTCATCTTATACCCATTAACTAAGCCTATGTTAACGAAATGGAAATATGAACTAGAGAAATAATTTTATTCAAAGGATGTCCTCATTATGACAGAAACGAACTTATACCTTACAATGAAAGGTACAACTGAAGGGATTATTGTTTACTTAGATGATCAATGTTCGTTCGATCAATTATTAGAAGAACTCCATAAACAATTAGAATCTGATGCGATCCACCAACGAACAAGTATTAAAGTGCATACACAAAATCGTTTACTTGATACCTGGCAGCAAGATGAAATCCGTCACCTCTTAAATGATCAACATTCAATTGGTATTAAATCATTTGAATCGAATGTGATCTCAAAAGAGGAAGCAAGATCTTGGTATGATCATTTAACATTGAAACCTTATGTCAAAACAATAAGGTCAGGACAAGAGTTACATGAGAATGGGGATATATTTATTATTGGTGATGTTAACCCAGGGGCAACCGTGACAGCTTCAGGAAGTGTTTTTGTACTAGGTCAATTACGTGGTATAGTTCATGCAGGGTTTCCTGATGGTGCTAATGAAGTGGTTGCTGCTTCTTATATGAATCCTAGTCAAATTCGTATAGCTGATCAACTCAGTCGTGCACCTGATTATGAGGTTGAAGGATCACAGCGTGAGTTTGCATTTATTAATCAAGAAACAAGCCAAATTGAACTCGATGATCTACATAACCTTCAAAAAATCCGACCAAATCTAACGGATATTTCAGAAAGGGGACTTTAAAATGGGAGAATCAATCGTCATCACATCAGGTAAAGGTGGGGTGGGAAAAACGACGACCACTGCTAATATTGGGACAGCTTTAGCTTTACAAGATAAAAAAGTGTGTTTAATTGATACAGATATAGGCTTGCGGAATCTAGATGTTATATTAGGACTAGAGAACCGTATTATTTTTGATATTGTTGACGTCATTGAAGGTCAATGTAAACTACAAGCAGCTCTTGTAAAAGATAAACGATTTGATTGTCTTCATTTGCTTCCTGCTGCGCAATCAAGTGATAAAAATGAAGTAACACCAGAAGGCATTCAATCACTAGTCGAGCAATTAAAACCTGATTATGATTATATATTGATCGATTGTCCAGCTGGGATCGAACAAGGATACAAAAATGCAGTAGCAGGCGCTGATAAAGCTGTCGTTGTTACGACGCCTGAGAAATCAAGTGTTCGAGATGCTGACCGAATTATAGGTTTACTAGAACAGGAGAATTTAGAATCAACTCATCTAGTCATCAATCGTATTAGAAAACATATGATGGATAGTGGTGATATGCTTGCGGTTGATGATATCGTGTCAACATTATCAATCGATTTATTAGGAGTCATCATGGATGATGAAGATGTCATTCGTGCCTCTCACCATGGTAATCCTGTAGCATTTCAACCAGACACGAAAGCCTCCATTGGATACCGTAATATAGCTAGGCGAATTCTCGGGGAATCTGTCCCGTTAATGTCTTTTGATGAAGACAAAGGCTTCCTACTTAAAATGAAAAAATTATTAGGTATGAAGTAATAACTTTTCCGGATAAAGCGTAAGGCATTTATCCGGAATTTTTGTGTAGTAGTAGTCTAGGTCATCATAATTCTTTTTACTAAGAATAGATTAGTACAAATGGTAAAAGGAATGGTGGCCTATGAATAAACGAGTCGAAAAAATTAGAGAAGACATTGCTAAACGTAAATTGAGAGAGCGTAAGAAATTGCATCAACACCCTAATATGTTACCATCAAATGAAGAAATGCACGGTATGACATCTATTCCTCAATCTGATGATTTTAATTGGACAACTTATGTGATGTCCTTTTTAAGAAAAGGTGTCTTAGCATTAGCTTTATTTTTAGGTGTCCTATTGTTAAGTCAGTCAAACTCGAGTTGGGCTAATCAGATGGATTCTCACGTCGATCAGTTATTAACTGATGACTTGCCTTTCGCTACTGTACAGGCTTGGTATGATTCGCATATAGCAACGATGTTTGTGTCAACTGGGTTTGATGCTCCAGTTAATGAGCCTTCAGAACCTAATCAAGCGATGTTAGTCAATGGTTTAAATGAAAATCAGGTTACTTCGATGGAAGATCACTTATTAGTGGATATTACGGAAGAACAAACGATTCACCCGATAGAAAAAGGGACGGTTTTATTTGCGGGTAATAAAGAAGAAACTGGAAAAACGATTGTCGTTCAACATGAGGATGGAAGTGAAACAGTGTATGGTCATTTATCATCTATTGATGTTTTCCACTATCAATTTGTTGGTCCATCAGACACTTTAGGTTCAATCAGTCCTGAAGCGGCTAGTGAAGAAGCTTCACTGTATTTTGCTGTTGAAAATCAAAATGAAAGTGTTGATCCAGTACCAGTCATTTTAGGTCGTTAAAATGACAATACGAATAGTAGAATTACATCCATTATTATTAATTGTCGGTGCTACTTCCTACGTGTTTGGCTGGTTTTTAGAGTTATTATGTTTATTAGTCATTGTGTTGATTCATGAAATGGGACATGTTCTAACTGCAAAATACTTTGGGTGGGATGTTACGCGGGTAGTGATTTGGCCATTTGGTGGTGTCATGGAAACATCGGATTATTATAATCGTCCTTTAAAAGAAGAATGGCTCGTAACAATTGCTGGGCCTTTGCAGCATATATGGCTTTATGCGGTCATTATTGTTTTGGACATGTTATGGTTGAATGATGCTTTAAGTCTGTTATTACTTTGGATGAATTCAGCTATCTTAGTTTTTAATTTGGTTCCCGTCATGCCATTGGATGGCGGTCGTTTATTATTGTTGTTTTTGCAGAGGTATTTTTCATTTTATCGAACCATTATCATGATGGCTATTTGGTCGATCGTTTTTTTGTTGTTTTTAAATGGTATACTATGGATTAATCAGTTGTATTCCCTACAATTGATGGGAATCTCAATTTTTTTGATTTTAGACAATTGGTTTTTGTGGAGACAGAGAGATCGATTTTTATTAAAGCACTTATTATCACGCCATTTACGAAGGCAAGTTAAACGGGATCAAATTTGTATATTACGAGCAAATACCAATTATTCATTATCGAATATTGTTAAAGAATTCAAACGTAATCATTATCACTACGTTTATATTGAAGATGAAGATTTGCTTAGTGAAGATGATTGTCTAACAGGGTTATTCGGTTATGCTAAATAATTAATAAATTTAATTCACCAGGGTGTTGATCATGAGACAAATTTGGATACAAACTAAAACACGACACCAGCTTTACTTAGATCAAATTAATGGTCAAACGGCTGATGTATTATTTCAAAGGATTACAGATTTTCAGACAGGGGATATTTTATATGGAACGGTTAAACAAGTCGATCATCGGTTGAAGGCTTGTTTTATTGATGTGGGACAGGGAGATATCGCTTATTTACCTTATCGTAATATGGTTGATGAAAAGGTAAGTCATGGCGATTGGTTGCTTGTTCAAGTCGAACGATTAGCTACTCCATCTAAATATATAACGGTTACAACAAAACTGCAAATAAAGGATGACGCGCTTGTCTATTCACCGTTTGAAACATCTATTCATGTATCTCATAAACTAACAAACGAAGAAAGAGATTATTTAATTGACTTATTGTCTCCATACGTTGATGAAGGGTTGATTGTTCGAACGAAAGCCAATCATCAGGATCAAACAACTCTAATAAATGGGTTGGAACGATTAAAAATCGAGTATAAACAAATAAATGAAATGCCTGTTAAAAAAGGACTGGTTTATCGCCAAAGCCATCCGTTTATGACGGCACTTCAGCAAACGGATTTAAGTGAGGTCGACCGAATTATTGTTGACGAACCAAATATGAAAGAAAAAATATTATCCGTACTACCTCATGTGTCTGATCGCTTAAATCTGGATCGTCATTATCTTCATCACCGCCCTTATGGATATGAGTCATTGGCAGATGAATTAACGCGACGTCAGATCTCACTACCTAGTGGTGCATCATTAACGATTGACCAGACTGAAGCTTTAACAGCTGTAGATGTCGACTTTGGTTCTTATCGAATACATCAACAAACAGAGCCAGATTACATGGTGATTAATCGTGAAGCAGTCACACAATTAGCCAAGATACTAAAAGAGCGGAATGTATTTGGTGCTATCATCGTTGACTTATTAAACATGCAGTCTAACAAAGAACAACAAGAGATTATAAATACTCTAAAACATCAAAATATACAACAATCAGCTTCAATACACATTGTCGGTTTTACTAAACTTGGTATGTTAGAACTGACTAGGAAACGAGAAGTAACTAATAGCTATCAATTCTTCGGTGTCGATCAAAGGACCTTAGCTCCGACTGAAAATTATTACTTACAACAGTTAGAGGAAGAATTATGTTGGTTTAATGAAGATCGATCAATCGATGTTATCCATTTAGAAGTTGATTCTAGTTACAGTTCGATGATGAAGCCATTTCTAAAGATGTTGCATGAAACGCATGAATTTCATTTTCCTCTCTATATAAGTACAAAAAAAGGTTTACAATCACCTTATCAGTTATATAAAATAGGTAATGTTCATTGGTTATTGTCACGTTATGAAGATAAAGGATTGTCTATTGACAAGGTTTTTTAATACGTGGTAATATCTATATGTTATGTTTTTGTAGCACCCGCATGCTACAACCGCTCAGAGAAGGTTTTTAAACTCAATTTGAGTACCTTTAATGGCGAGTCTGAGTAATTAGAGGAGGTGCAAGTATGTACGCAATTATTGAAACTGGTGGCAAGCAAGTGAAAGTTGAAGAAGGTCAGTCAATCTACGTCGAAAAGCTAGATGGTGAAGCAGGCGAAGAGGTGACGTTCGACAACGTTCTTTTCGTAGGTGGGGACTCTGCTAAAGCAGGAACTCCATACGTTGATGGCGCGTCTGTTACAGGTAAGATTGACCGTAACGGAAAAGGACGTAAAATCACGGTTTTCAAATATAAGCCGAAGAAGAACTACAAGCGTAAGCAAGGTCACCGTCAACCGTATACTAAAGTAACAATTGATAAAATCAATGCGTAAGGACTGTCAGCATGATTGAAGTAATCGTAAACCGTTATCCTGATGATACAATTAAAGGCTTTCAAATGTCGGGACATGCAGATAGTGGCCCATATGGACATGATTTAGTTTGTGCAGCAGCTTCTGCTGTTTCATTCGGAGCTGTTAATGCGGTTATTTCAATATGTGACATTGAACCATTGATCGATCAACGTGAAAATGGTGGATTTTTAAATGTGACGTTACCAGACGAATTGACAGTTGAAGTGTTAAAACAAGCGCAATTACTGTTAGAAGGTATGGTCGTCTCACTTGAAACGATTGAAAGAGACTATGGACAATATATTCACATTTCAAAATCTTAAGGAGGTGCATGGTAATGCTACGTCTAAATTTACAGTTTTTCGCTCAGAAAAAAGGTGTAAGTAGTACGAAAAACGGTCGTGACTCAGAGTCGAAACGTTTAGGCGCTAAACGTGCGGACGGTCAGTTCGTATCAGGCGGTTCTATTCTATACCGTCAGCGTGGTACGAAAGTTTACCCGGGTTATAACGTAGGAATTGGTGGCGACGACACACTTTTCTCTAAAGTAGACGGTGTTGTTCGTTTCGAACGTTATGGACGCGATCGTAAAAAAGTTAGTGTTTATCCAGAAGCTCAAGAAGCGTAATGGATGAAAAACCGACTCTAGCCTAATAGAGTCGGTTTTTTTGTGATTATTTGATACAAATATTCAGTTATAGTGATTATTTTCGTCAAATGTTGAGCGTTAATTTATGGTATTATGGAGGAAAATCTTAGTGTAGGTGATTGTCATGGAACGCCAACAATTTTTACAATGGTTACGTCAGTACCGACATGATTTAATGAATGATTTGCAAATCGTTCAAGGCTATGGGAGTATGGGAAAGCATGAAAAATCGCTTAATAAAGTCAATGACTTAATTGAACGTTTAAAGCAAGAACGATTACTACAAACGTTGAATTGTGATGAGTTTGTTTTCTGGTTGTTATCTACATCCCTAATGGAGCATGAATTAAATATCACCTTTTCGGTTAATACTGATTTAACAGAACTCTCGGCATTTGACGAAAAATTAACAAATGATGGTCAAGCAATTGTATCAGAACTTGAAAGCAGTATTGTTGCATGGACTGACGTGTCAGTTCATGTTGCTATAGAAGGCGAAGAAGAACTATTGTTACGGTACGATATTCATTTACCGAATGAAGATCAATCAGATTTTATTAAGAGATTGTCATTTAGTGGTGAATGTCTTCAGGTTGTACAAAACGTAGAAAAAGTATCAATCACGCTAATTTATCGTTAGGGTGAATGCAGGAAGAAGGTGAAAGAAATGTTTGTCGATCGTGTCAAAGTATTTGTTAAAGCTGGTGATGGTGGAGACGGACTTGTGTCTTTTCGACGAGAAAAATATGTAGCAATGGGTGGCCCTAACGGTGGAGACGGGGGTCATGGTGGTGACATAGTTTTAGAAGTCGACGAAGGGTTAAACACTTTAATGGATTTTCGCTATCAACGTCATTTTAAGGCTAATCGCGGTGAAAATGGTATGAGCAAAAGTAAACATGGAAAAAACTCAGAGCCTTATGTGATTCCAGTACCGCCAGGCACTACGGTTCGTAATGCTGAAACGCAGGAAGTGATCGCCGATTTAGTTGATCATGGTCAACGCGCTGTTATTGCTGAGGGTGGCCGCGGAGGCCGTGGGAATATACGTTTTGCCAATTCTCGTAATCGCGCACCAGAATTATCTGAAAAAGGCGCACCAGGTGATGAATTAAATGTGGAACTTGAGTTGAAAGTACTTGCAGATGTCGGATTAGTAGGATTTCCAAGTGTGGGTAAATCAACTTTACTTTCAGTTGTTAGTGGAGCAAAACCAAAGGTAGCAGATTATCATTTTACAACCTTAAACCCTCATTTAGGTATGGTTCGTATTGAAGATGAGCGAAGCTTCGTGATGGCCGATTTACCTGGTTTAATTGCAGGAGCTCACGAAGGTGTTGGTTTAGGTTATCAATTTCTACGTCATATTGAGAGAACGCGTGTGATTGTTCACGTTATCGATATGTCAGGAATTGAAGGACGTGACCCGTATGAGGATTATGTTACGATTAATAAAGAGTTAGAAGCTTATGATGAGAAGTTACTTGAACGTCCTCAGATTATTGTCGCGAATAAAATGGATATGCCTGATGCTGAAACACATCTAGAAATGTTTAAAGAACAATTAGGAGAAGATCTACCGATTTATCCGATATCCGCTTATACTCAAACGGGACTAAGAGATCTGTTGTTTGAAGTGGCTAATACACTTGATGAAATACCGAAAGATACATTCGAGACTACTGATGAAGACGCTAGTGATGAACGTGTTGTCTACAAATATGAAGGCGATGACGACAGTTTCCATATTACACGTGATCCAGACGGTGCGTATGTGTTGTCTGGACCAAAAATTGAACGTTTATTTAAGATGACAGACTTTAATCGTGACCAATCGGTTAGACGATTTGCGCGTCAGATGCGTCATATGGGTATTGATGATGCTCTTCGCAAGCGTGGAGCAGAAGAAGGAGACACTGTTCGATTATTAGACTTCGAATTTGAATTTGTTGAATAAGATTATGTGTCAACATCCCTTTACTGTGTGCATAAATTAGGGTAACGCCTAAATTCACAGTAAGGGGGTATTTATAATGAAATTTCATATCGTGAAGCAAGGTGAAACAATGGGCTCAATCGCGGAACAATATGGCCTTTCTGAATCAAATCTTTATGACATGAATAAACATTTATCTGATGTAACAGAAGTGTTAGAAGGCATGAAAGTGAAAGTGCCTCAAGAGGCGGTAACTAATCGTCAAGAGGTTAAACAAAAGCAAACGAGTTCAAGTCATTCAACTGAACGATTTCCGTTTCCAGATCATGCAAAGCCCCGGTCAATCCCGGTTATAAGAGAAGACGAATGGTTTGATAAAAAATTAGCACCTTACATTCAAAATCAAGATAATTCTAATTACAATAATGGTTCCTATCAACACTATGGTGTTAATCAGCCAATGTCAGTACCTTTTCCGCATCCTCATTTTTATCGTGAGAATCCGTATGTTTATGGCTGGAGTAATGGCTATGGCTGGAATAATGGTTGTGGGTGTCAATAAAGGTTTTAAATTGATCAAGTCGCATTCGTCGGCTTGATTTTCTTTTTAATTTCTTTATGATAGAATAAATTTAACAAAGTGGAGCAAAGGGGAGCAGTATATGGAGCAACATATCAACCAGTTAGTACAGTGGCTACAAGAAACCGTTAAAGAAACGAATTCAAATGGATTAGTTGTCGGTTTGAGTGGAGGTATTGATTCGACGGTTGTAGCGTATCTAATCAAACAAGCATTTCCTGAGCAATCATTAGGACTCATTATGCCTTGTAAAAGTGCAGATCAAGACCGTGATGATGCTGAGTTAGTCATAGAAGAATCAGGCATTAAACATATGACAATTGATTTAACGGATCAACATGATTCAATGTTCTCGACCATTAAGCAACAAATTGAAAACCAAGGGGAATGGAATTCAGATAAAGAACAAATCGCAGATGCTAATTTACGTGCTCGCATGCGGATGAGCACCTTATACACTGTAGCTGCTAACTATAATTATTTAGTTGTGGGTACAGACAACGCAGCTGAATGGTACACAGGCTACTTCACTAAACATGGCGATGGTGGCGTTGATATTGTCCCATTACTTCACTATACAAAAGAAGAAGTACGTGAATTAGGTCGTGCATTAGGTGTGCCGAATAAGATAGTTGATAAGGCTCCGAGTGCAGGATTGTGGGATGGTCAAACTGATGAGTCAGAAATGGGTGTTTCATATGATGCCATTGACGCCTTCTTAAACGGAGAATCAGTGAGTGACAATGATGCTGAAAAAATTGAAATGATGCATGAGCGAACAGCACATAAACGTGCTTTACCTAAATCACCACCCGATTTCCATCATTTCACACTCGAATAATTGTATGTTTTAACACCTCTTATTTCAAAATAATGAAACGGAGGTGTTTTGCATGTTTAAGTCAATAATCATCATTCTGGCTTCGTTTGTATTGGTTTCAGGCTGTACATTTGTTAACCCAGAACGTGAGGCAAATCGGACGCAAGATGATCACACAATGGAATCACAAGAAGACGCTGAGTTAACACCTGAACAGCAGATTCGTTTGAATATGTATGAAAACCCTCATGAATACTTTAATGAGAAGCAAATCGAGGATACATTAGATAATTCGGATGGCAACCCGTATGTCTCTAAAGAAGTGACAGAACGAAAAGAGATGGAACGAAAATTATATGAAGAAGTAATGCATCTAGATGAAATAAAACAAGCTGGTATTTCGGTCCAAGAGAAACACATATACGTATCTGTTCAATTGACATCACGAACAACAGAGGAAGAGGCAGTAACGGAAGTGAAAAAAGTAGTTGAAGACATCACAGATCGAACGGATGTCAGCGTCTACGTCAATCGAGAATTTCATAATCGTATTGAAGACCGAAAAGAGTAAACAGGTTGATCCCTGTTTACTTACATATTAGCTTTGTTAATGTCCGTTGTTGATATTGTGATCCGCTTTCGGCGGACGCTTTTACCCATAGGGCACAAGTGCAACATCTGTTCAATCTCACTACGTTCGTTTTTCACAGTGTTTTCTATGCAGGGGCACGGCTCGAGCCTCCTCGGCCACTTAAGGAACTTCGGCTAAGTGCCGGACGTCAATCACAAACGCCGAAGTGACCCACATCCTGTGGGCCTCTGGGGGTCTCGAGGCACGCGCTGTTCCCACTGGAGTCGCCGCCTTCGCTCCTCACAATTCAACAACTCAGTGCTACATCATTTGAAAATCAACAATTAACTTTAACAGAGCCTACATATTAATAATTGGGGGATTATATCATGAAATATGCTATTGTAACAGGGGCGTCAAAAGGGTTAGGAAAAGAGGTAGCGAAAAACTTATTACAAAGTGGCTACCATGTCATTTCTGTTGCTCGCCAACAGCAAGTCGACGAATTAGAAATGCTAGCACAAAATCACGAACCAAATTACCGCCATATTTCTGGTGATTTGTCTAGCGTAGATCAAATCGAAAACATAGCAACTTCTTTGTCTGAACAATTAACACAACAAACAATTGAAGAATTATTGATCGTGAACAATGCAGGTATGGTTACGCCTATGGGTCCCGTAGGTCAATTAGAGAATGAAACGATTGCTAAACATGTCACATTGAATCTAACAGCACCAATGATTTTGATTAACACATTAAAAGCACAAGTTAATCCAAATCGTTTGGCTGTTATAAACATTACCTCAGGTGCAGCAGAAAAAGCAATCTACGGTTGGAATGCTTATAGTTCTACAAAAGCTGCTATTAATCAATATACAGAAACATCAGCAGTAGAGGCAAATGAGTTAGGCTCTAATGATCTTCACATTGCTTTTAGCCCTGGTGTAATGGACACTGATATGCAAGGTGAAATTCGTTCTGCAACTACTGACGAGTTCAAAGACGTTGACAATTTCAAGCAATTAAAAGACAATAATCAATTGCGGAGTCCGAAAGAGGTTGCCGACTTATTACAAAATTTAATTAACGACCAAGAACAATTAGAAAACGGTCGTGTTTACCGAGTTTATGATTTAATTCAGTAACTTGTACAGTAAGGGAGGGGAATGTCATGGCAGGACACTCAAAATGGCATAATATTAGGCATAAAAAGAATGCAAAAGATGCTCAGCGCGGAAAACTTTTTATGAAACTTGCTAAAGAAATCTATGTGGCTGCAAAAGAAGGCGGTGCTGATATGGAAACAAACTCAGCACTTCGTTTGGCGGTTGATAAGGCCAAATCAAACAATATGCCTAATGATAATATTGAACGCGCTATTAATAAAGCAACAGGTAATCTAGATGGTGCGAATTATGAAGAATTCACTTATGAAGGATATGGCCCAGGTGGAATTGCCGTTATGGTTGATGTACTAACCGATAATAAAAACCGTACAGCTTCAGAGGTACGCCATGCATTTAATAAGAATAATGGTAACTTAGGTGAAAATGGTTGTGTCTCTTTTATGTTTCACCGCAAAGGTTATATTGCAATTGAACGTGACCAGATAGAGAATGATGAAGAGGAATTTATGCTAGAAGCAATTGAAGCGGGGAGTGAAGAAATTGAAACAAGTGACGAAGTGTTTGAATTATTTACTGAACCCGAAGATTTTGAAGCGGTTCGCAATACGATGAAAGAACAATATTCATTAGCAGCTGCTGAACTAACAATGGTCGCTGATACGTATACACCGATTCCGAATGAACACGAAGAAGACATGGATCATCTTATTAATATGTTAGAAGATCTTGATGATGTGCAAGAAGTTCATCATAATATGCAATAAACAAAGAGCCACCTTTCCAGCCGGGGAGGTGGCATTTTTGAGTTTATGGTTTAGGCTATAACAGAGTTAGTGTGTTAAAAAAACGTAACAAAATAAATTGCGGACGAATGGGCTATGACATGTTAAACTAGAGTGAGAACGTTTGTTCAGACATACTAGGAGGAACAAAATGTACGCATATATACAAGGTAAACTAACATCGATCACCGAAGAGTATGTTGTTTTGGATGTTGACGGCGTTGGTTATGAAATATGGTGTCCACACCCTCTCTGTTACCAATCCAAACAAGACGAATCCGTTAAATTGTTTACATATTTTTATGTCCGTGAAGATATTCAGATGCTTTATGGTTTCTATCAGAGCGAAGAAAAAGATTTATTTAAGAAATTATTAAACGTTTCAGGAATTGGTCCTAAAAATGCGTTAAGTATCGTTAGTGAAACATCTGTTCATGATTTTGCTCAAGCAATTGAACAAGAAAATGATGCTTACTTAACCAAATTTCCTGGTGTCGGTAAAAAGACAGCCCGCCAAATGATCTTAGACTTAAAAGGAAAAGTGGATGCATGGATGCAAACATCTGTTGATGATATGTTGACGATTGAGCATGAAGCACAACCCAACCATCAACAATATGACGAGGCTATTGAAGCGTTATTGACACTTGGTTATACGAAACGAGAAATTGATAAAATCGCGCCAACATTAAAATCGTATCAAGCAGATTCGACAGATGAACTGGTGAAACAAGGTCTGCAATTATTAATGCGTTAAGGGTGAGTTGAATGGATGAACGAATGGTGTCGAGTGAGGCTCAGTGGGAAGATGTACAAGTCGAACAAAGTTTACGTCCGTCAACACTGAGACAATATATAGGACAAGATAAAACAAAAGAAAACTTAAAAATATTTATTGAAGCGGCTAAAATGCGCGAGGAGCCATTGGACCATGTCTTATTATACGGCCCACCTGGACTTGGTAAGACGACATTAGCTGCGATTATTGCTGAAGAAATGGGTGTGCAATTTCGGACGACATCAGGCCCAGCGATTGAAAGAGCTGGTGATTTAGCTGCCATTCTATCCTCGTTAGAGGCAGGGGATGTCTTGTTTATTGACGAAATTCACCGTCTACCACGCTCAGTTGAAGAAGTATTATATCCTGCAATGGAGGATTTTGTACTCGACATTGTTATAGGTCAAGGGGATGCAGCGAGATCGGTAAGGTTAGACTTACCTCCATTCACCCTTGTGGGAGCTACAACGAGGGCTGGACTATTATCAGCACCTCTACGCGACCGGTTTGGTGTCCTTAGTCGTCTTGAATTTTATCAAGTGACTGATCTCTGTTCGATAATCGAACGAACAGCATCTGTGTTTGAATTTGACATTGACCAACAAGCAACGGAAGAAATCGCCTCACGTTCACGGGGGACCCCAAGAATAGCTAATCGCTTATTAAAGCGTGTTCGAGATTTGGCCCAAGTGAATCGTGAACCCATTATATCGATTGATAGTGCTAATAAAGCGTTAAATATGTTACAAGTAGATGCATCAGGTTTGGACCATATCGACCATAAATATCTACTCAGTATCATTGATCAGTTCAAAGGTGGTCCTGTTGGTTTAGATACATTGTCTGCTACTATTGGAGAAGAGTCTCAAACGATTGAAGATGTCTATGAACCATTTTTACTTCAACAAGGATATGTTCAACGTACACCAAGAGGGCGAGTGGCAACGCATAAAGCATATGATCATTTTAATCGGGAGGTTCATGAAACTTGACTGGATTTGGCAAGTTCTTTATCTTAATAGGCGTACTATTTATTATGATTGGCTTGATTTGGAGTTTCATCGGTAAATTACCTGGAGACATTACGATTAAGACAGGCAACACAACGTTTTATTTTCCGATTGTAACTTCAATTGTTGTCAGTATCATTTTAAGTGTGATTTTCATGATTATTGGAAGGTTTAAATAAAGGGACGTGTAGAAACAATGAAGATAGAAGATTTCGATTTTGACTTACCTGAAGAACTAATTGCTCAAACCCCATTAAAGGACCGAACGGCTTCTAATTTGATGGTGTTAAACCGTGAAGATGAATCGATTGAACATCGAACCTTTTCAGATCTCTTGGATTACTTACAACCAGGAGATAGTTTAGTTCTCAATAATACAAAAGTATTACCTGCTCGTTTATTAGGGACGAAAGAAGAGACGGGTGCTAGTATTGAATTATTATTGTTACACCAAATTGAAGGGGATCGCTGGGAAGTATTAGCAAAGCCAGCTAAGAAATTTAAAGAAGGCACCACTATTCATTTTGGTGATGGCTTATTAACAGCAACCTGTGTTGAGACACTCGACCAAGGTGGCAAAATTGTAGAATTTGACTATGAGGGCATCTTTTTAGAAGTACTTAATGAACTTGGTGAAATGCCTTTACCTCCTTATATTAAAGAACAATTAGATGATCAAGAGCGTTATCAGACGGTGTATGCTGAAGATCCTGGTTCGGCTGCAGCTCCAACAGCAGGGTTGCATTTCACTGAAGAATTATTGAACAAGATTCGTGAGCAAGGTATTAATATTGTTTATCTGACGTTACATGTAGGGCTAGGAACGTTTAGGCCTGTTCAGGTCGATGATATAGAAGAGCATGATATGCATGCAGAGTATTATCATTTGTCTCGTGAATCGGCTGAACAATTAAAAGCAACGAAGGAAAACGGTGGTCGCGTTATTGCTGTTGGGACGACGTCAATTAGAACGTTAGAAACGGTTATGCGTGATTATGGCGAATTAAAGGAAGCTTCAGGTTGGACAGATATTTTTATCTATCCTCCTTATCAGTTTCAGGCCGTCGATGGCTTAATTACAAATTTTCATTTGCCTAAATCAACATTGATTATGTTAGTTAGTGCTTTTGCGAATCAGAATTTTATCATGCACGCTTATCATGAAGCGATTCGAGAAAGATATCGTTTCTTTAGTTTCGGCGATGCGATGATCATATTATAAAGATTAGGAGACGTGACCATGGCCATTACTTATGAGTTGTTTAAAACGTGTAAACAAACAGGTGCCAGATTAGGTAGAGTTCATACACCACACGGATCATTTGACACCCCAACGTTTATGCCTGTAGGGACTCTGGCAACAGTTAAAACAATGGCGCCAGAAGAATTAAAATCGATTGGTGCGAATATAATACTTTCAAATACGTATCACTTGTGGTTAAGACCTGGAGAAGATATTGTTGAAGAAGCAGGTGGACTACACCAGTTCATGAACTGGGATGGATCCATTTTAACTGATTCTGGTGGTTTTCAAGTGTTTAGTTTAAGCGATATGCGTCAAATTGAAGAAGAAGGTGTACACTTTCGTAACCACATAAGTGGTGCGAAGTTATTCTTATCACCTGAAAAAGCGATGCATATTCAAAATTCACTTGGTTCTGATATTATGATGGCATTTGATGAATGCCCGCCTTACCCTGCATCCTATGAATATATGAAATCGTCAGTTGAACGGACAAGCCGTTGGGCAGAACGTTGTTTAGAAGCTCATCAAAAGCCTAATGAGCAAGGATTGTTTGGCATCATCCAAGGTGGCGAATATGAAGAACTCCGTAAACAAAGTGCTCGGGATTTAACGAGTTTAGACTTTCCGGGCTATGCTATTGGCGGTTTATCTGTAGGTGAGCCTAAAGATGTTATGAATCGCATGCTAGATTATACAACACCATTGCTACCCAATAATAAACCTCGTTATTTAATGGGTGTAGGGTCACCTGATTCCTTAGTGGACGGAGCTATGCGAGGTGTGGACATGTTTGATTGTGTTTTACCAACTCGTATTGCACGAAATGGAACATGCATGACATCTAACGGCCGACTAACTGTTAGAAATGCGAAATTTGCCCGTGACTTCACACCGATTGATGAAAATTGTGATTGTTATACTTGTCGCAATTATACCAGAGCTTACATTCGACACTTGATTAAGACGAATGAAACTTTAGGTATTAGGCTTACGACTTATCATAACTTATACTTTTTGGTAAAATTAATGGATGAAGTTAGAAATGCGATTCGAGAAGATCGCTTAGGAGATTTTCGCGATGCATTTTTTGAACAATATGGTTTTAATAAACCAGATGCTAAAAACTTCTAGAAAGGAGGGGTGAATCAATGGATATTATTGGTGCGTTGCTTCCAATTGTCTTGTTTATTGCTTTGTTTTGGTTTATTTTGATTAGACCACAACAAAAACGTCAAAAACAAGTAACGGAAATGCAAAACAACTTAGAAAAAGGCGATGAGATTATCACTATTGGTGGTCTTCACGCTACAGTGCACGCTTTAGACGAAGGTACGATTGTATTAGAAGTTAATGAAGGTCAGAAGCTTACATATGATCGTTCAGCAGTTCGTGAAAAGAAAGCATAATAATAAGCCGCTTTGAGTCGATGAACTCGAAGCGGCTTTTATTATTCAAGCTTTGATAATGCCCGTTGTTGATATTGTGATCCGCTACCGGTGGACGCTTTCCGCGGGCACGGCTCGAGCCTCCTCGGAAGAAAAGCGCTTCCTGCGGGGTCTCGAGACTCGTGCTGTTCCCGCAGGAGTGGCCACCTTCGCTCCTCACAATTCAACAACTCAGTGCTACATCATCTGAAATCAACACTAAACTTTAACAGAACTATTATTTAAAAACTCTGCACCTAAACGATGATTAGATTATAAGTATGCATATGAACAAATGGATTTCGGGTTAAGTATTATTAGATTGGCCACGTAATTGTACACCTAAAATACTACCAATAATCGTTGCAATAATAAATATGACGAAATGTAACCACTGCCCTGAATAAATACCAGTATCATGCGCTAGAAATTGATAACCGATCAAACTGATTATGTACAAACTACTGACGAGTAGTCCAGATAACCAACCTTTTTGTTCGGTTAAATATCCACTGATACCCCCACCTACCATAACAATTAGTGTACTAACAATAAATGGTAACCAAGTCAGCTGATCAGTATTAAGCCAATCAAATCGAATGAGTAAAGCTAAAACAAAACTTACCGTAATCATTAATGCATAAATGGACAACACACCTAGTAACACTGCCTTCAAACGTTGATTCAATGTCACCACACCCTTTTCTAAACTTTTGCTTGTCTTACTCTAAACTATGCATGAATAGATTAAAAAAGACGTATGAATGGATTAGGTTAGTAGAAAAGGGGTAATCAGAGTGGAAGCCATTATTGCTATCGCTATTTTTGCAATAAGTTATCTATTCTTATTGTTAGAGAAAATAAATCGTGCTTTAGTCGCATTGTGTGGTGCGGCATTATTAATTGTGTTTAATATTTTCACAATTGACGATGCGATGACTAGTTATGTTGATTGGAGTACGATTGTGCTCTTGTTTTCTATGATGGTACTTATAACCATTACACAGCGTACAGGTATCTTTGAATTTATAGCCTTATGGTTAATTAAACGTATTGGTGAGCGGCCTTATGCACTATTTTTTTGGATAGCTGTTCTAACAGCAGTTGGCTCAGCGTTACTAGATAACGTGACAACTGTTTTGTTATTTGTACCGATTTTAATTCATATGATCCGAGAGTTGAATTTGCCAGCTTTTCCTTATCTTGTTATGGTGATTATTTCTTCTAATATTGGCGGTACAGCTACTATGATTGGTGATCCGCCTAATATAATGATTGGACAAGCTGTAGAACATTTAACCTTTATGTCATTTATTGTGCATTTAGCTCCAATAGTTGTGATTATATTTTTAATGACAATGGGTCTTTTATTTCTTTTCTTTAACCGTTCATTAAAACAGGTTGAAACTGAAAATAATCGTTCAGTTCGCAATGTCGATCCCAAATCTGCCCTTAAACACACCCCACTCTTATACCAGTCAGTCAGTATTCTATGTTTAACGATTATCGCATTTATGTTCCATGGACTTCTGCATGTGGAGCTGACAACAATTGCATTGGTTAGTGCTTTATTATTGTTACTGCTATCGGAAAAGGATGGTTTAACAGATATAGTTTTTTCAAAAATAGAATGGACGACTTTGTTTTTCTTTATCGGTTTATTTATTTTGGTAGGAGGACTAGAGCAGACAGGTATTATAGATCATTTAGCTGTTATGTTTATGTCAATTACAGAGGGTGAAAGTTTAAAATCTTCCTATGCGATTCTTTGGTCTGCTGGATTGTTATCAGGATTTCTTGATAATATCCCTTATGTGGCTTCAATGATTCAAGTTTTATTAGAATTAGAAGAGTTCGGGATGAAAGCAACAGACCCAATGTGGTGGGCTCTGGCATTAGGGGCATGCTTAGGTGGCAATAGTACGCTATTAGGTGCTTCTGCAAACGTTGTAGTAGCAGGTATTGCAAGTACGAATGGCGTTCGTATTCCGTTTTTAAGATATATGGTTTATGGTTTTACAGTTGTGTTGTTATCGTTATTAATTGCCTCAGGCTATTTGTACATTCGGTATTTTTAGACCGTATAATTACAACTCCAAAGGCTCATCCTAACTATGGATTAGCTTTTGGAGTTGAACATTATGGTAGAAGAAATTATTTTATTAGTTATACGTACGATTGGGGTTTATATAGCGATTTATCTACTTTTTAGATTTATGGGTAAGCGCGAGATCGGGGAATTAAGTGTGATGGATCTGGTCATTTTCATTATGCTTGCTGAGATCGGTATTTTATCGATTGAACGGACTGATGATTCATTTTTAGTCCTCTTAACCCCCATGCTCGTCTTATTTGTCATTCAGCGAGCAACGGCTTGGTTGTCATTAAAAAACCATCGCGTGCGTTCTTTGTTGGATGGGCAGCCATCGATTATCATTAGACATGGCAAAATAGATGAAGAAGTCATGAAAAAACAACGATATAATCTAGATGACTTGATGGTCCAATTAAGGGAAAAAGGTGTTGTGAATCTAAAAGAAGTAGAGCTTGCCATTTTGGAAACAAGTGGCAAGCTCTCTGTGTTTACACGTGATGATCAACCATTAAATTATTTTGAGCCCATTATCTTGGATGGAAAGTGGCAAGAAAAGTCTTTAGATCAACATCAAGTGACGAAAGAAGATATCCTAAAACAATTGGAGCATCATGGGATTGAGCAAATTGATAAAATCTCATTTGCTCAAATCCAACAAGATGGCTCTATACACATTGATTTGAAATTCGTTGATTAAAATCGTCCAGCTCTAAGTTGGTCCCATTCATCTTTAGAGATAATGCGAAGCAGGACCAATCCAAGTAAGTAGATGATACCAAGAAAACCTATCGATGTGATGACATACCACAATGGTTGTAAGTAACTTAGAATTGATAATATAGGTTGACCAATTATGATTAACACTGAGATAAGTCCTAGCATTTTTAAGATTAAAGATAATGGAATCGTAAAATGTATGAGTTTATACAATGAAATGATATGTAAGAAGGTTACTACTATAACACCAATGATGATGGAAAGCATGACTCCATCAATACCAAATGAAGGTTGTGTGGCCAGTAACCATAACGTACTTAACTTTACAACAGCGCCAATTAAACTATTAATCATCGCTTGCTTCGCATATTCTAATGCTTGTAATGTGGCTTGAAGAGGTGCTTGGATGTATAGTAATAAGAAAAACGGCGCCATAAAAGTCAACATATCAGCACTTGCTTCAGTGTCATACATCAAATGAAGTAGTGTGGATGCTAATAACACAAAAATGACCGTCGCAATACCACCTGAAGCGAATGACAATCTAATAGCTTGTCTAATTCGATAATGAACGGTTTGCATATGATTTAAAGCATGAGCTTCACTAATTGAAGGGATTAAAGCAACAGATAGTGAATGCGTAATAAATGTCGGTAATAGTAATAATGGCATAATATAGCCTGTTAACTGCCCGTATAAACTGGTGCTCTCGCTAATGGTATAGCCTGCAATGATTAAAGTGTGTGACACGAATATGGGCTCTAAGAAATAGGTGATGGACCCGATGATACGTGTTCCAGCTGTTGGTAAAGCGATATCAAGAATCCGTTTATAAAGCTGTTTCATCTTATAATGTGCTGTGTTGACAGTTTTTGCGACAATGTTCTGCTTATTTCGTTTATAACAATAATAAATGTATAACAGCGAACCAAATTCACCAATAACGACTGAAACCATCGCTCCAGCAGAAGCGGCTTCTAATCCATAAGGCAATGTCAATCTAACGAGTATAAAAACAAAGATGATTCTTATGATTTGTTCAATGACTTGGGCTATGGCTTGTGGTTTCATATTTTGTAACCCTTGGAAATAGCCACGAAATACAGCAGAAATAGCAATAATTATAATAATAGGACTGATCGCAAGAAGTGATAGATGTGTGCGCTCATCCAAGATGAGGTAGGTTGAAATATAGGGTGCAAAAGCGACTAATAAAAGTGTTAGAACAATACTTAATGAGACAGTAATGATTAACGAGAGAGAGACAATTTTTCTAATCTTATCATATTGTTGATTCGTTTCAGCTTCAGCGACTAATTTTGAGACCGCAACGGGTATTCCAATTTGTGATAATGTAATGACAAAAAACAAAGCAGGTAGTGTGAGCATATAAATGCCAACACCTTCATCACCAAGCATGCGTGCCAACACAATGCGATTGATGAAACCTAATAATCGACTGATCATGCCTGCTATCATTAAAATTAAAGCGCCTTTTATGAAAGTCTGTTTAGACAATTTGAATACCTACCTTCTCAAACATAAGAAATTCCGATACAATAATTTATATGCTTGTCTATTCGTATAACATGTTAAACGTGTGTAAGTTTTTCGATTAGTTAGGTATTGATTGGTACAGTCCTTTAAAATATGAGTGGGATTTATTACGTTTAATGGAAATTGAGGAGGGTTCTTGGTGGAACCGATAAAAAAACACGTAGAAACGTGGCGCCCTGAATTAGATCATGTCATTCAAAGTAAAGTAGAAGAATTAACGCTACTAGGATATGATGAAGTAACACATGAAGATGTATGGTTTTGCCTGAATCAAAAAGTTTGGCGTAAAAATAAGGAATTAACGTTACATGAAGTTGTTCAAGACATTTTACATATGAGTGACCAACTTTTTATGAGTTATTTAACTGTACAAGCTCAACAAGATACAGGCAATTTAATGGAACATATAGAAGCATTAACAAATGGAGAACCTGAACAAACTAAATAAAGAGAAAGCGTTGGATCGATAAAAGGAGGATACGAGAAAAATGAAAAGGAAGGGTAGAATAGTCGGGTTCTTTTTAATTGTAATATTATTAGGAACAATTATTGGAACAACGACTACTTCAGTCACAAAAGATATTCCCCTTGGCTTAGATTTACAAGGTGGCTTTGAAGTTTTATATGAAGTGGAACCATTAAATGAGGGGGACGAAGTAACTGATGACATGCTCGATGCGGTGGTAGAGAGCTTGTACCAACGTGTCGACGTATTAGGTGTTAATGAGCCTTCAATTAATATTGAAGGGGATAATCGGATTCGCGTTCAACTAGCAGGTGTAAGTGACCAAAATGAAGCGAGAGAGTTATTATCGACGACGGCCAGCATTTCGTTTCGTGGTGTCGATGATGAATTATATTTTGACGGTAGTCAGTTAGTTGAAGGAAGTGCGGCCCAAGATTTTAATGAGACCAATCAACCGATTGTCACTTTAGAAACAAAGCGTCAATTCGAAGACAGTGAATACGAAAATTTTCGTGATGTAACCGAAGAAGTTGCCGCCAAGCCACGAGGAGAGAATTTACTAGTCATTTGGTTAGACTATGAAGAAGGCGATTCATTCGAAGAACAAAGACAATCTGAAGATCCGAAATACTTATCAGCACCTGCAGTCGATGATCCAATCCCAGGAAACGATGTCATGATAAGGGGTAACTTCACAATTGAAGAAGCCAAACAGTTAGCAGATTTATTAAATTCTGGCTCATTACCGGCTGATTTAAATGAAGTATATTCAGTCTCTGTAGGTGCTCAGTTTGGTGAACAAGCTTTAGATAAGACGATTATTGCAGGTGCTTTAGGTGTCTTATTGATCCTTCTGTATATCATAGGTTATTATCGTTTCCCAGGTATTATTTCTGCGGTAACGTTAAGTGTTTATATTTATCTCATTTTATTAGTCTTTAATTTGATTAATGGTGTATTAACATTACCAGGCATTGCGGCCTTAGTGTTAGGTGTTGGTATGGCTGTGGACGCCAATATTATCACCTTTGAGAGAATTAAAGAGGAACTAAAAGCA
Source organism: Alkalibacillus salilacus (assembly GCF_030812915.1). Lineage (GTDB taxonomy): Bacteria > Bacillota > Bacilli > Bacillales > Alkalibacillaceae > Alkalibacillus > Alkalibacillus salilacus. The sequence continues at coordinate 239,529 of NZ_JAUSTQ010000002.1, read as the reverse complement.
GGTAAAACATTAAAATCCGCCTATAAAGCAGGAAACAAACGATCGTTAGCCACTATTTTAGATGCTAACGTCACAACCATCATTGCAGCAACTGTACTCTTTATCTTCGGAACGAGTTCAGTTAAAGGCTTTGCGACGATGCTAATTATTAGTATTATATTAAGCTTTATAACAGCTGTTTATTTAACTCGTCTCCTGTTAAATCTATGGGTCAACAGTAAAGCACTTAATAATAAACCGAAATTATTCGGGGTTAAACCAGAAGAAATCAAAGATATATCCAAAGGTGAAGAAGTTGACCCACATGTGTTTGGTAAATCATTTGATTTCATCAAACATCGTAAGAAGTTTTTCGGTATATCTATTGCGTTAATTATAGCAGGTGCCATTTTCTTAATGACAGCTGGATTAAACTTAGGCATTGATTTTGAAAGCGGTTCGCGCGTTCAAGTGTTATCAGATGATACGATAACAACTGAAGAGGTCGAATCAGAATTTGATTCGCTCGGCTTAAATCCAACACAAGTTGTCATGGCTGGTGATGAAAATGATATGGCAATGGTGCGTTTTAATAGTGTATTAGACCAAGATCAAATTGCTGAGGTTAACAATCATTTCACTGAGCAATATGGTAATGAACCGAGCGTTAGTACGGTTACACCACAAATTGGAAGAGAACTTGCAATGAATGCTATCTATGCAGTTTTATATGCATCTATTGCGATTATTATCTATGTCACATTCCGATTCGAAATGTTCTTTGCGATAACTGCTATCTTAGCATTGCTACATGATGCGTTCTTTATCTTAGCACTGTTCAGCATCTTCCAATTTGAGTTTGATGTCACGATTATTGCTGCGATACTGACCATTGTGGGTTATTCGGTCAATGATACGATTGTGACCTACGACCGAATACGGGAGAATCTAAGGATAGAACAACGAGTGAAATCATTCAGTCAATTAGCATCCATTGTTAATAAGAGCTTGATGCAGACATTAGCACGTAGCTTTAACACTGTTATTACGGTTGTGTTTGCTGCTGTTATGCTATTTGTATTCGGCGCACAAGCTATTACCTACTTCTCATTTGCACTGATTGTAGGGCTAATTGCTGGTACGTACTCATCACTATTCCTAGGTGCCCAATTATGGCTCGTATCTCGTGGTCGTAACATCAAAGACAAACCAGTTGATTACCGTAAGAAGAAAAAACAAGAAGGACCACAAGTGTAAGGTGGTCAAAAAGATGGCAGATCGAAAGTCTGCCATCTTTTTATATTGATCGAAGATTAAGAAATATTATTATAGGGTATAAAATAACAAAGACTATTCTGGAATGGGAGAGATTATATGAAACAACAAACGATGATTATTTTATCGCTTATTTTTACACTGATCATAGCGATTTTTGCCGTGATTAATGTGGAATCAGTGCCCGTCGATTTTCTGTTTACACGAACTGAAGCACCACTGATTCTTGTTATTTTAATATCGGTTCTTTTAGGTGCATTAGTTGTCGCTGGTGGTAGTTTTGCAAAAATTTATCAATTACAAAGACAACTCAAATATGCTAACACTCATTCAGAACACGAATCATCACAAGTTCAAAATGAAAGTACTGACCTTGAGGATGATCAGACATCAGAACATAAAGGTGCAAATTCAGATAAAATATAATAAGACACGTAATCGTCAATTGATACCCCTGGCAAGCTCTTGTATAATGAGTGGGTCAGGGGTGACGTTATGTTAGAGAGTAAAATGAACTGGCAATTAAATAATATTGAAAATCAAACACAATTAAGTGTATCTGTTTCCCCCGTTATTAAACGAATGTTAGCGAAACGAGGGATTGATAATGATGAACAGGCACAGCAATTTTTATACCCGAACATAAATGATTTACATAATCCATTTTTATTTGAAGATATGGAAAAAACGGTTCAACGCATTCAACAAGCGATTGATACAGGTGAACACATTGTTATTTATGGTGATTATGACGCAGATGGTGTGACATCAACATCTGTCTTAGTGTCAACGTTACAATCGTTAGGAGCTGTCGTTGATTATTATATTCCGAGTCGCTTTTCGGAAGGCTATGGCCCCAACGAAGAAGCTTTTCGAATGTTGGGTGAATCTGGTTGTACGCTTATCATTACAGTGGACAATGGGATTGCTGCACCTCATGAAGCGACAGTCGCAAAAGAGCTAGGAATTGACCTAATCATTACGGATCATCATGAACCACAAGATACCATGCCCGATGCATTTGCGATTATTCATCCTAATTTATCGGGTCAATACCCGTTTGATGATTTGGCTGGAGTAGGCGTTGCTTTCAAATTGGCCCATGCGTTAATCGGTGAAGTCCCAACATGGTTAACAAGCTATGTCGCGATAGGAACCGTTGCAGACCTTGTTCCTTTAAGAGGTGAAAATCGTCTGCTCGTCAAGCAAGGACTATCTATTTTATCTAAAGAGTGCCAACCTGGCATTGAAGCATTAAAACAATTAGGAAAACTAGAAGGCAACTTAACAGCTGAGAATATCGGCTTTGTTATTGCGCCAAGGTTAAATGCGGTAGGACGATTACAAGATGCTGACTTAGCGGTAGATTTACTGCTAGAAGAAGATTCTGTTCTTGCAGAAGATATGGCTAAAGAAATTGATCAGTTGAATCAAGAACGGCAACAACTCGTTAAGACAATAGCTGAAGAGGCTTTTGAACAAATCGAAAGCTATTATCGTGATGATTCCGTTATTGTTGTATCAGGTGAAGGCTGGAATCCGGGTGTTTTAGGAATTGTTGCATCACGGATTGTTAATAAATATTATCGACCGACACTTGTTCTCGGCGAGGATCCAGAATCGGGAATTGCTAAAGGAAGTGGCCGTAGTATTCCGGCATTTGATTTGTTTCAAGAAGGGATGCTGATTAGAGATCATTTCAAGCAGTTCGGTGGACATGCCCAAGCAGCTGGTATGACAGTGGATCTTAATCAAGTTAGTCAGTTAAGAGAAGCCTTTAATGAACGAGCACAAAAAGTCATGAGTCCAGAAGATTATATCCCAACCCTATCGATTGAGGATGACGTTGATTGGGCCGAAATTGATCTCAATTTTCCTAAGGAGCTTGAATTGTTATCCCCTTTTGGGATGGAAAACGAAAAGCCGATTTTTCAGGTTTCTAATATCACCTTATCTCAAATCAAGCGAATCGGAGCTAATCAGAATCATATTAAGATGATGGGCATGAAAGATCAAGTTTCAATCGAAATGATTGGTTTTCAACTGGGAGATATAGCTGAGAAATTGACACCAGGTGTTGAAATTGATGTAGCTGGTGAAATAGAAGTGAATGAATGGAATGGACACCGAAAACTACAAATCAAGTTAAAAGACGTTCGTTGTCAAGAATGGCAATTGTTTGATTATCGTGGTAAAGTTTTACCAGATACAGTTAAACATCAATTAACGAATGATCAAGAAACACTGTTTGTCTATTTCAATCATAAAATGAAGCCGAGTGTGGATAGTGCTGTCTATTATGAGCAGTTAATAAATGACAGCCATGATGAGTATAAACGCATCGTCTGTCTTGATTTACCTCAAAATTTACAAGCTTTTGAAGATATACTGAAGCATAGTTATATCGATGCTGTTTATCTGTGTTTTCATCAAGACCAATCACATTTTTTATCTGTCATTCCAACAAGAGATGACTTTAAACAACTATACGGATTATTAAAAAAACATAAACAAATTACTTCTGAACAGAAAGTACAGCTTGCTCAAGCTAAAAGTTGGTCAAATGACAAACTTGATTTTATGTTGGACGTGTTTTTTGATTTAGATTTTGTTAAAATAACTAATGGTTTGATTGTCTTTCAAGAAAGTGTTTCATTTCGACCACTTGAACAATCAACCACTTATCAACGTAAGCTAGACGCAGTAAAAGTAGATGAGATTTTATATTATTCAACTTATCGTGAATTGAAAGAATGGATTGATTCAAAAATTCATTCTCGCGAAATGGAAGGAGAAGTTGTACATGAATTTTAAAGACTATGTAACAATTGTTGAGGATTGGCCAAAGGAAGGCATTAAATTTAAGGATATTACAACGTTAATGGACAATGGTCCAGCATTTAAAGCAGCTGTCGACGAAATCGTGGCTTATGCTAAAGAAAAAGAAGTTGATGTCATCGTTGGACCTGAAGCACGCGGTTTTATTGTGGGCTGTCCCGTTTCATATGCACTTGAGGTAGGATTTGCCCCTGTTCGTAAAGAAGGCAAATTACCACGCGAAACAATAAGAGTAGATTATGGTTTGGAATACGGTTCAGATGTCTTAACGATTCATAAAGACGCTATTAAACCTGGCCAACGCGTGTTATTTGTCGATGATTTACTGGCGACAGGCGGCACTGTTCAAGCGACAATTGACCTTGTTGAACAACTTGGTGGAAATGTAGTCGGTTGTGCTTTCCTAATTGAATTATCTTACTTAAACGGTCGTGAAAAATTACAAGACTATGATATACTTAAATTAATGGAGTATTAAAGGAATATTGGCTGACCCACTTTTGGGGCAGCCAAGTTTTATTATTTTTAGGTATTGTTAACGTTTGATCATGATTTTCTACTTTACAATTTCTCTTATATTCTAAATAATAAAGATAAATTATTTTACACCTAGGTGATGTTATGGCTAAACATGAAGAAAAAACAATAGATGAAGTCATTGAAGAAGCGAGTCGTTATTTGAATGATGAACACACGACGTTTCTTCGACTTGCCTATGAATACGCTAAAGACGCACATGAGGGACAAACTCGTAAATCGGGAGAACCTTATATTACCCATCCTGTTCAAGTCGCTGGCATTCTAATTGAGTTGGAAATGGATCCTTCTACAATTGCGAGCGGATTTTTGCATGATGTATTAGAAGACACTGAAGCAACGTACGAAAACTTGTCAGAAGAGTTTGGTGAAGAAGTCGCATCACTTGTTGAAGGTGTAACAAAATTAGGTAAGATTAAGTATAAGTCCAAAGAAGAACAGCAAGCAGAGAATCATCGTAAAATGTTCATCGCGATGGCCAAGGATATTCGTGTGATCCTCATTAAACTAGCAGACCGCCTGCATAATATGCGGACGCTTGATCATCTTCCAGAGGACAAGCAACGTCGCATTGCTAATGAAACACTAGAGATATTTGCACCTCTTGCTCATCGCCTTGGTATTTCCACAATTAAATGGGAATTAGAAGATGTTTCATTACGTTATCTTAATCCGCAACAATATTATCGGATAGTTAATTTGATGAAACAGAAACGGGATGAGCGTGTTTACTACATCGATCAAGTCATTGATGACATCCAAGATCAGTTGCAGGATGTCAGCATTTCAGCTGAGATTTCAGGACGACCAAAGCATATTTATAGTATTTATAAAAAAATGGCTTATCAGAAAAAAGATTTTAATGAAATTTATGACCTTTTGGCTGTACGTGTCATTGTGAAGAGTATTAAAGAATGCTACGCAGTATTAGGGATTATTCATACTTGTTGGAAGCCAATGCCAGGACGTTTTAAAGACTATATTGCGATGCCGAAACCAAACCTTTACCAATCACTTCATACAACTGTGATTGGGCCAAAAGGCGATCCGCTAGAAGTCCAAATTCGAACGCAAGAAATGCATGAAATCGCTGAATATGGTATCGCTGCTCATTGGGCTTATAAAGAAGGGACAACAAATACACAGGAAGATATGTCAAAGCAATTGGCTTGGTTCCGTGAAATACTTGAGTGGCAAAATGAAACAAATGATGCCGAAGAATTTATGGAGTCTCTTAAAGTTGATTTCTTCTCTGACATGGTATATGTGTTCACGCCAAACGGTGACGTGATTGAACTACCAAGTGGTTCCGTGCCTCTAGACTTTGCTTTTCGCATCCACACTGAAGTAGGTAATAAAACAGTCGGGGCTAAAGTGAACGGGAAGATTGAACCTTTAGATTATGAGCTACAAACAGGCGATATTGTGGAAATGTTAACGTCGAAACATTCATATGGACCATCAGAAGATTGGCTTAAAATTACACAAACAACACAAGCTAAAAATAAAATCAAACAGTTTTTCAAAAAACAACGTCGTGAAGAAAATGTTGAACGCGGCAAAGAATTAATAGAGAAAGAGATAAAGAATTTAGGATTATCTCCTAAAGAAGTATTAGTCGATGATAATATTCAAAATGCTGTTGATAGATTACACATTAATTCACTAGAAGATCTCTATGCTGCTGTTGGTTACCAAGGGATAACCACTCAGCAGGCTGTTAATCGATTAACTGAAAAAATCGTCAAAGAAGAACGTGCTGAAGATTTAGAGAACTCAATTTTGGAAGCTCAACAAGAAGTAGAATCAAAACGTAAAAAAACCACAGGCATGGGTGTCAATGTTAAAGGTATGGATAATCTTATGGTTCGATTATCGAAATGTTGTAACCCTGTACCAGGTGATCCCATTATTGGCTTTATTACAAAAGGTCGCGGCGTTTCAGTACACCGAGAAGACTGTCCAAACATGAAAAATGAGGACGAAAAAAGGTTGATTGAAGTCGAATGGGAAGATGTTAGCAGTCAACGTAAAAATTACAGTGTCGATTTAGAAATCTCAGGATTCGATCGTAATGGTTTATTAAATGAAATATTACAAGTTGTAAATGAAACTAATACGGATATTGTGGCAGTGAATGGGAAATCTGATAAGAACAAAATGGCTGTTATTAACTTAACGATTTTAATTCAAAATGTGGATCATTTAAAACGAATTGTTGAACGAATAAAACACATAAGAGATGTCTTTACTGTCCAACGAACGATTCAATAAGGAGTTCTGTAGAAAGATGAGAGCAGTAGTACAACGAACTGTAAACGGAGAAGTAGAAGTGGACCAAACCATTACAGGTGAAATTGATTTTGGATTAGTGGTTTTGCTTGGAGTCACACACGAAGATACCGAAAAAGACCTTGACTATATCGCCGATAAAGTGACTAATTTACGAATCTTTGAAGATGAAGAAGGTAAGATGAATTTATCATTAAAAGATGTTGGCGGAAAGATTTTATCGATTTCGCAATTCACACTATATGGTGATACAAGGAAAGGTCGACGTCCAAGCTTTATGCAAGCAGCTAAACCTGCGCAAGCTAATACGCTGTATGAACAATTTAATGATAAAGTTCGTTCATTAGGAGTTCCCGTAGAAACAGGAGCTTTCGGAGAACATATGAAAGTTTCCCTAACAAACGACGGGCCAGTAACATTGATTATTGACTCCAATGAATGATAAACTTGACAGTCGTATGAAATATGGATATGATAATAAAAACATTTTAATAAATAAAACCGACGAAGGAAAAAGTAGTGGAAACCGAACAATTGCAGAGAGGGTTTATCGTGGCTGAAAATAAACCTATCCGTTTATTTCATGAAAGACATTCTGGAGGTGTCGTGCTGAACCACACTTGTCTAGTAAGTACGATCGCGATTAAGCGTTATGTTAACGAAGCGAAAGCATATGATAATATGCTTTAATCAGGGTGGCAACACGGGTGAACCTCGTCCCTATCAAATAATCATTTGATAGGGACGTTTTTTATATTGGCTATGTTAAAGTTTAGTGTTGATTTCAAAGTATTAAGCATTTAGTTGTTGAATTGTGAGAAGCGAAGGTGGCGACTCCTGCGGGAATAGCACGAGTCTCGAGACCCCGCAGGAAGCGCTTTTCTTCCGAGGAGGCTCGAGCCGTGCCCGCGGAAAGCGTCCACCGAAAGCGGAGCACAATATCAACAACGGACTTTAACAAAGCTTTTATATTTAATGCGTATTAAGGAAAACTTAAGGAGGGACTTTATATGAACATCCATATTCCTAGAGGGACGGAAGACTTACTTCCAGAACAAACGAAAACTTGGCAAATCATTGAAGATACATTAAAACAATTATCCGAACGTTATCATTATCACGAAATCCGTACACCTATGTTTGAACGAACCGAATTATTTCAACGCGGTGTTGGTGATACAACTGATATTGTGCAAAAAGAGATGTACACGTTTACGGATCGTGGAGGACGCAGTTTAACACTACGTCCAGAAGGGACAGCGTCAGTCGCGCGCTCTTATGTTCAAAATAAAATGCATGGTAATCCTGAACAGCCGACTAAATTGTATTATTTAGGGCCGATGTTCCGTTACGAACGTCCACAACAAGGACGAACACGCCAATTTACACAGTTTGGAATTGAGGCAATTGGAAGTGCTGATCCAGCAATTGATGCAGAAGTTATTGCTTTTGCGATGGATTGTTACCAAGATCTTGGTTTAAAATCGCTCAAACTTGTTTTGAACAGCTTAGGTGATCATGAGAGTCGAGAAGCCCATAGACAAGCATTAGTTGATCATTTCAAACCACACGAAGATGAATTATGCTCAGATTGTCAGATGCGTTTAGAGCAAAATCCACTACGTTTATTGGATTGTAAAGTGGACCAAGATCACCCTTCCATGCAGAATGCTCCGTCAATCTTGGATTACTTAAATGATTATTCTCAACAGTATTTTATTGACGTTAAAAAGCATTTAGATGCAATGGGTATCGATTATGTCGTTGATGATGCATTAGTGCGTGGCTTAGATTATTACACGCATACAGCATTTGAAATTATGAGTGAAGCGGATGGTTTTGGTTCAATCACTACTTTATCTGGAGGTGGACGTTACAACGGTCTTATTCAAGATATTGGTGGTCCGGAAATTTCGGGTATAGGTTTTGCTTTAAGTATTGAACGATTAATTATGGCTCTTGAAGCTGAAGGCATTAGTTTAGATAGCGAAGATGAGCTAGATTGTTATGTGATTACAATGGGTGATGAGGCCAAATTCGCTGGTTCAAAACTTGTTTACCAATTAAGAAAAGCGGGATTCATTGTTGATCAAGATTATTTAGATAAAAAAATGAAAGCACAATTTAAAGCGGCCGACCGATATCAAGCGTCCTATGCAATCGTGATTGGTGAGTCAGAGATTGAACAAGGCGTAGCTAATATTAAACGATTAGAAGATGGCGAACAGAAAACAATAGCCATTGATGACGTCAAAGCCCAAATCGAGCAAGGATTGTAAGGAGGTACACCATGAAAAAAAGAACGCATTGTGGGCAGGTAACAACTGCATTAGTTGATGAATCTGTATTGTTAAAAGGCTGGGTACAGAAACGCCGAGATCTAGGAGGATTAATTTTTATTGATCTTCGTGATCGTTCTGGTATTGTTCAGACTGTTTTCAGTCCCGAACATAATCAAGAAGCACTTGAAACAGCAGAAAACTTGCGAAGTGAATATGTTGTTGAAATTAAAGGTACTGTTAAGCGTCGTGACGAACAAACAGTAAACCCTAATATGGTTACGGGTGAAGTTGAAGTGCTTGTTGATGAGGTAACACTTGTTAATAGCTCAAAAGCTTTGCCAATTAAAGTCGATGGTACAAATGATCTAAATGAAGATACCAGACTAAAATATCGTTATCTTGACTTACGACGAGAAACGATGCAAAACACGTTGAAACTAAGACATCAGACGGCTCAAGCTATACGTCATTATTTAAATAATCAAGACTTTTTAGAAATGGAAACACCGATTCTAACAAAAAGCACGCCTGAAGGAGCACGTGACTATTTAGTGCCAAGCCGAGTTCATCCAGGAGAATTTTATGCACTACCACAATCTCCTCAGATCTTTAAGCAGCTTATTATGGTGTCCGGGTTTGAAAAGTATTATCAGATTACACGTTGTTTCCGTGATGAAGATTTACGTGCCGACCGACAACCTGAATTTACCCAAGTAGATATTGAAACGTCATTCATGTCTCAAGAGGAAATTATGGAAATGACAGAGGAAATGTTAGCGTCTGTCGTAAAAGAGGTTAAAGATGTGGATGTACCTTTACCGTTCCCACGCCTAAGTTACCAAGAAGCTATGGATCGTTATGGTTCGGACAAGCCAGATACACGATTTGATTTAGAACTAGTTAATTTGAATGAAGTTGTGAAAGATAGTGGCTTTAAAGTATTTAGACAAGCGATAGAAACTGGCGGTAAAGTCAGTGCAATCAATGTTAAGGGTTATGCCGACAAATTCTCTCGTAAAGATATTGATCAGTTGACGGAATTTGTCGCTATATACGGAGCTAAAGGTTTAGCTTGGATGAAAGTGGATGATGGTCAGCTGACTGGGCCAATCGCCAAGTTCTTTGAAGAAGAAGATGCTAATGCCATTATGAACGCAACAAATGGCGAAACAAATGATTTATTATTATTTGTTGCAGACCAAGCTGAAGTTGTCTATGACAGTTTAGGTGCTTTACGTCAGAAATTAGCTAAAGACTTAGACTTAATTGATGATAGCCAATATAATTTCTTATGGGTCACAGATTGGCCATTATTTGAATATGATGAGGACGACGGACGCTACCATGCAGCGCATCACCCGTTTACAATGCCTCAAACTAACGACTTAAGCGAGCTTCAAAATAATCCAGCAGACGTTAAGGCGCGTGCTTATGATATCGTATTAAACGGATATGAGTTGGGTGGAGGCTCATTACGTATTTATAAGAAGGAAATGCAAGAAAAAATGTTCGAAGCGTTAGGATTCACTCAAGAAGAAGCTCAAGAGCAATTTGGTTTCTTACTTGAAGCTTTAGAGTTTGGTGCTCCGCCTCATGGTGGTATAGCATTAGGCTTTGATCGTTTAGTAATGCTTTTAGCTGGGAAAACAAATTTACGTGATACAATTGCCTTTCCGAAAACAGCTTCTGCATCAGACTTGTTGACGCAGGCACCTGATGAAGTAGATGAGCGCCAACTAGATGAACTTTACTTAAAAACAACTAAAACAAATGAAGATCCGAAAGAGTAAATATCGGAAAAAATTACTACAAAAAACGACGGTTTCTAAGCTTGAAACACAGTGATGTTCATGCTATGATTTAAATACAAAATCAATTGAAACAATCCTAATGTGTTCGTCTTACTCCTAATACGTTTTGACCGAACACTTATATAAAAAGGGAGTCTGACGTTTCCATGGTGCGTAAATGCCTTTCGAGGACTTACAAAATACGTGGAACAAGACACCCACCTGCCTTGAGCGGGTTCAAAACAAAATGGAGAGACGGCACAATTGGGATTGTTACATATAAGAAAAGCGGTTATTTCCAAACAAGGAAATAACCGCTTTTCTTTATTTAGCAATTTGTTGTAAATTACCGTTTTTCTCCATTTGAAATGCTGGAGATTCTTGACCATCTTCGAGAATCATCATTTTACGAGCACGATCCATAATTGTAATAAATGTCTGATAATCCTCTTGTAGACTATTGTATTGTGCTTTTAAAGATTGAAGTTCTTCTTTCAAAAGATCATTCTCTTCACGCAATTGCTGATTATCAGTTTTGATGATATCGATATCGCTTTGATCACGCATTTGAGTCTTTAATGTCTCTAATTGTTGAATAATTCCATCGAGTGTAGAATCATTGACTGTGTCACTTGTTGTTTGCACAGAAGGTGACTCAACAGTAATCGGAAGTTGAGAACTTTCACCTTGTTCAGGAAGTTTCTCGGAATGAGTTTGTTTTTTAGCTCGCTTCCGTTCTTTCCGTTGTCTCTTAGCTAAATCTACTGCTTTTTCATAGTTTTGCCTCACTTCGGCATTCCAACGAAAACCACAAGCTGCCGCAGTCCGATTTAACGCATCCCCGACTTCTTCAAAAGCATTTAATTGTGTACTACCTTCGCGTATGTGTCTGAGAACGGTTTCGGCTAGTAATAGATCATCTTCATGTGACCAAGCATCTTGACGTACTTTCACCATAGTCGAATCGATCCTTTCGTTTATATCATTATTAAAACTTGATTATAGATTTCGATATCTATCATATACAAAATATGAACGCTTTATACATGTTGAGAAAGAATGTTCGTCACAATATGTCCTAATCATGTAAAATAGTATTAGAGCTAGATTAAAGGAGTTATGCTATGTTAGTACAAGAACCTTTAGCGTATCGCATGCGACCAGAAAAAATAGAAGATGTCATAGGACAAGACGATGTTATTGGAGAGCACACGCCGCTTTATAAAATGATTAAACAAAATCACGTGCCATCAATGATTCTTTATGGTCAGCCAGGTACAGGAAAGACATCCTTAGCTTTTGCTATTGCTGGCTCGACTAATCAAGATTTTTATGCTATTAATGCAACGACTGCGAGCAAAAAAGATATAGAAGAGATTATTGCCAAGGCAAAATTGAGTGGCGGGGCTATTTTATTCATAGATGAGATTCATCGCTTTAATAAGAGTCAACAAGACTATTTATTAAAAGCATTGGAAGAAGGGGTTATTACCCTAGTAGGAGCTACGACAGAGAATCCATATCATAGTGTGAACAATGCAATTCGATCACGATGTGGTCAAATTAAACAATTATCACTATTAGACCAAGATGCAATCATGACTTTACTTCACCAAGCTTTAAATGATGACATGAAAGGGCTTGGTCATTTATCAATCAATATCTCAGAAGAACAATTACAACAAATTGCTTCTGTTACGGGTGATGCAAGAACAGCTTTAACTTTGTTAGAGGATATTGTATTTGCATCAGACCAAGATGAAGATGGGACATATATCGTTCATCATGACACGGTTTCGTATTGCATCAAAAATAAAGGTTTTTCACATGATAAGAAAGGTGATATATACTATAACCTTTTGTCGAGTTTTCAAAAAAGTATACGTGGAAGTGATGTGAATGCTGCTTTACACTATTTAGCCAGGTTATTAGAAGGTGGCGACTTAGAAGCTATCACCCGCCGTTTACTCGTAATTGCTTATGAAGATATTGGATTGGCTAATCCATCTCTTACTGCCCGTGTCTTGCCAGCCATACAATCAGTAGAAAGGCTGGGTTTACCTGAAGGAAGGATTCCTTTATCTGTTGTAACCGTCGAATTATGTTTATCACCAAAATCTAATACAGCTTATAAGGCCTTAGACCAAGCAATCACACATGTTCAAAAAGGGATCACCGATGATATTCCAGATCATTTAAAAGATACGCATTACCAAGGTGCCCAAGACTTAGGGCATGGTCTAGAATATAAATATCCACATAACTATCAAGGTTCTTGGGTTTATCAAGAGTATCTTCCAGAGCGACTAAAAGATGCTAAGTATTATAAACCAAAAGAAATTGGAGAAGAAAAACGATTAGCCCAAACTTACGAGAAATTAAATTCTCTAAAAGAAAAAGGACGACAAAATCAATCAGAATAAATGCATTTAGTCTTTAAAACATGCTATAATATCCTGTGGTTTTTATACGACTTAATCGGCAAGCTAAATTGACCGTGTTATAATAAAACTTAGATAAGGATTAGATAGGAGGCGCTTTGTTTGAAAATCTCAACAAAAGGTCGCTATGGATTAACCATTATGATTGCATTAGCTAAAAATTATGGTGACAAACCGATTCCATTAAAATCCATTGCGGCAGATTATGGATTATCAGAACATTATTTAGAGCAATTAATTGCGCCTTTAAGAAATGAGCGATTAGTGAAAAGCGTTCGCGGTGCTAAGGGTGGTTATTTATTGACGCGCGAACCTAAACAAATTACTGCTGCAGATATAATTCGAACACTAGAAGGTCCTATACGTCCTGTTGAAGAAATGGACGATGAAGAACCCGCAAAACGTGAGTTATGGAAACGAATTCGTGATGCAGTTAAAGATGTTTTAGAACACACAACGCTTGAAGACTTGGCAGAATATGACCAAGATTTATACCAAGAAGAGTATATGTTTTATATTTAAGCTCAAAGAAGGTGACGATTTTGGCTTCAATCTATTTAGATCATGCGGCAACAACTCCCATACATGAAGAAGTGCAAGAGAGAATGATGGCTGTGATGAATCAACATTACGGTAATCCATCTAGTATCCATGCATTTGGTCGTGATGGGCGAAAACTAGTTGATCAAGCACGAACAACAGTAGCTGAGGCGATCAATGCCCCTTTTTCAACAATTGTTTTTACTAGTGGAGGGACAGAGGCTAATAATCTAGCTATTTTTGGTTCAGCTTATGCTTACCAGAATCAAGGTAAACACATTATAACAACAGCTATTGAGCATCATGCTGTTCTCCATCCATGTGAACAATTAGAAAAGGACGGCTTTGACGTCACTTATTTACCTGTCGATGAGTTGGGCAAGGTTAAGGTTGAAGATGTGAAAGCTGCGTTACGTGACGATACAATTTTGGTAACGATTATGTCTGTTAATAATGAAATTGGCGTTACTCAGCCAATCCAAGAAATTGGTGCATTATTAGACGATCATCAAGCGATCTTTCATACAGATGCTGTTCAATCATTTGGTGTTTATAAATTGGATGTCCAATCTTTAGGTGTTGATTTATTAACAGCTTCAAGCCATAAAATATATGGGCCTAAAGGAGTTGGGTTCTTGTATAAGAAGGAAGATCTTCATTTACAACAACAATTACATGGTGGAGAGCAAGAGAGAAAGTGGCGATCTGGTACGGAAAACACATTAGCTATTGCCGGATTTGATGAGGCTATAAAAGTGTTAGAAAGAGAACGAGAAGAACGTGATCGTCATTATGAAGCTTTACAAAACCGTTTGTTAATGGAATTAGAGCAACAAGGTATAACCTTTACGATAAATGGTGATTTAAATGCTCGTGTGCCTAACATTATCAATATAAGCTTTCCTAATACAGAAGTTGAGATGTTTTTAACGAACTTGGATTTAGCAGGAGTAGCTGTGTCTTCAGGTTCTGCTTGTACAGCTGGTTCTATTGATCCATCCCATGTATTAAAAGCCATGTACGGGGAAGAGGATCCTCGCTTAACCAATTCGATTCGTTTTAGTTTCGGGATTCATAATACAGAAGAAGAAATGGCTATTGTAGCTGAAAAAATTAAGCCGATTATTGATCGGTTAAAGAAGGTGGTGACATAAATGTCAGATAACGCAAATACACGAGTAGTGGTCGGAATGTCTGGAGGTGTTGACTCCTCTGTGACAGCACTACTTTTAAAGCAACAAGGATATGATGTGGTGGGGATTTTTATGAAAAATTGGGATGACACCGATGAGTTTGGTGTTTGTACGGCGACAGAAGATTATGAAGATGTCGCACGCGTGTGTCACCAATTAGATATCCCATACTACTCAGTTAATTTCGAATCAAAGTATTGGGACAAAGTCTTTCAATATTTCTTAGATGAGTATCAATCAGGTCGAACACCTAATCCTGATGTGATGTGTAATAAAGAGATCAAATTCAAAGCCTTTCTTGATCACGCAGTGGGTCTTGGTGCTGATTATTTAGCAACTGGTCATTACGCTCGCGTACGTGAGCGTGACGGACAAGTTGAAATGTTACGTGGAATCGACAATAACAAAGACCAAACGTATTTCTTAAATCAAATTTCACAAGATATCTTGCCGAAAATTATGTTTCCATTAGGTGAATTGACGAAACAAGAAGTACGCGATATTGCGAAAGAAAACGATTTAGCTACAGCAACGAAAAAAGATAGCACGGGCATTTGTTTTATTGGCGAACGGAATTTCAAAGAATTCTTAAGCGAGTATTTACCAGCACAACCTGGTGAAATGCAGACTTTATCTGGAGAAGTTAAAGGTCAACACGATGGCCTAATGTATTATACAATTGGTCAGCGCCAAGGTCTAGGCATTGGTGGAGCAGGTGATCCTTGGTTTGTTGTCGGTAAAAACCTTAAAGATAATGTTCTTTACGTCGGACAAGGGTTTCATCATAATGCTTTATATTCAGACGCTTTATTAGCTGTTGAGGTTAATTGGTTAGTCGAACAAGACTTATCACAACCATTTTCATGTACCGCGAAGTTCCGTTACCGTCAACAAGATAGCCCAGTGACGGTTTATCCTAATGAAGACGGAACTGTTTACGTGAAATTTGATCAACCAGAACGTGCGATCACACCTGGACAAGCTGTTGTATTTTATGATGGAGACGTTTGTCTTGGTGGAGGCACGATTGAAGAAGCTTATCGTCATGAAGAAGCATTGGCTCATTTAGGTTAATTAATTTTTAGGAAGTGTCATCAAATGAATGGTGGCACTTTTAATGCATGTAATTGGAGAAGAAAGGGATTTATTTATGAGTGAATTACAAAAAGGCATAGAATTCATGCAAAATCAGCAATTTGAAGAAGCAGCACAGGCATTTAATGATTATATTGAAGCAAACCCTCAGGATCCGGTAGGGTTTATTAATTTCGCTAACTTACTTGTTCATTTACAAGAATTTGAATCAGCTGAACGATTTTATCGAAAAGCACTGGAGTTAGAAAAAGAGATTCCAGCAGCGCATTATGGGTTAGGTAGTTTATACTATGAACAAGAACAATATGCTGATGCAACAGAACAATTTCAAGAAGCGATGAAGCAAGGATTAGCAGATGAAGATGTTTATTTTATGCTTGGTATGTCTTTGTTAAATCAAGAACAATCAAAGCTTGCTCTTCCTTATATGCAACGAGCGAGTGAATTGAATCATGAAGATGTCGACATTCAATTTCAATATGGTTTAACATTAGCGTATGCGAATATGATTGACGATGCTGAAAAGCAGATGGACCATGTCTTATCATTAACAGATGAGCATAGTGATGCCCATTATAACAAAGCCGTTTGTCTATTATATCACGAGAAACCTGAAGAAGCGTTAAAACAATTTGATCAGGCATTGGCTATTCAACCTGAGCACGTGTTAGCAAGCAATGGTAAAAAGCAAGTTGAAGAATTACTGAACCAGGATGATTCTTAAGGGAGATACTTGATATGGCTGAACAATACTTTGTCAAAGGACAGCTGAATCAAATGATTTTCCAAAATCAACAGACGCAATTTTCGATTGCGTCTATTTCTGTTGAGGATACGGATTTAGAATTAGATGAGCAAGAATTAGTGGTTAAAGGTCATTTCCCTGCATTGACGCATGGAAATGACTATATTTTTTACGGTCAGATGCAAACACATCCTAAATTTGGTGAGCAATTAAGTGTCTTTACATACGAAAAAGAACTGCCGAAAACAGAAGACAGTTTGGTTAAGTATTTATCAAGCGATTTATTTTATGGTATTGGTCAGAAAACAGCAAAGAAAATAGTCGACACATTAGGCATAAATGCGGTTGATGATATTTTGCGTGATGAATCAAAACTCGATGAAGTCATAGGGGTAAAAAGTGAAACTAAAAAGCAGTTTATTGCTGATTTAAGATTACATCAAGGTTTTGAACAAGTAACCGTCGAGTTAGCAAAATACGGTGTTGGTTTGCAATTAGCTCGGAAATTGTATGAAGCTTATGCGGAAAGAACGATTCAACAACTTCAAGATAATCCTTACGACTTCGTTTTCCATGTAGATGGTTTCGGTTTCCAACGAGCTGATGAAATTGCACAATTCTTGGGCATTAAAGATGATCATCCGACACGAGTACAAGCTGGTATTCTTCATGTCTTGGATGAAGAAGCATCAAATGGTCATGTTTATACGGAATTAGCTCATTTAATTGAGCGTTTAAACCAGTTATTATTTCAAGGCCAAACAATAGAAGATGAGGAATCTTTATTAGATCATCTTAATCATTTAGTCGAAGAAAGTTTAGTTGTATTGGAAAATCAGCGGTTGTATTTACCTCAATTGTATTTTGCTGAAGAAGGTGTTGCTTCACAATTAACTCGATTACTTGAAACGGAAGAAGAGACTTCATATGACGAGAGTGAATTGTTAGCAACAATCGGTGAGATTGAAGAACAAGAAGGAATTGCTTACGGCGAAGAGCAGTATGAAGCAGTCAAAAAAGCATTAGATCATAAAGTGATGTTATTAACTGGTGGACCTGGTACAGGGAAAACTACCGTTGTTAAAGGAATCCTCCATTGCTATGAGACTTTATTTCAGAAAAATAAACCGAAACGTCAGAGTGATTTTATTCTGGCTGCACCAACAGGACGAGCTGCTAAGCGTCTAACAGAATCAACAGGACTTAAAGCAAAGACCATACATAGTTTACTTGGGTGGTCTGGTGAAGAAGAATTTGAATTCAATGGTTCAAATCAGTTGAGCGGCAAGATGATTATTGTTGATGAATTTTCGATGGTGGATATTTGGTTAGCCAATCGATTGCTTAAAGCTGTGCCGACTGACATGAAAGTGATTTTTGTTGGTGATGAAGATCAATTGCCTTCAGTTGGTCCAGGACAAGTCTTAGCTGATTTGCTTACATCTGAAGCAGTTCCTGTTTGTCGATTACAAGAGATCTATCGTCAAAAAAATGATTCCTATATTGTTAAATTAGCCCATGATATTAAGCATGATCAATTACCAGAACAATCAGTAGGGAAAAAGGCAGATTTCAACTTCATTGATACATCCAGTGACCATGCGATTGATACGATTGAGCAAATTGTAACGAAGGCATTGGATAAAGGTTATACGATGCGCGATATTCAAGTGTTAGCCCCTATGTATCGGACAAAAGTGGGGATTCATGAATTAAATCAGTCCTTGCAACATATTTTTAACCCCAAAATGGAGAAGAAACGGGAAATCGAGCATTTTCAATCGATCTTTCGGACAGGCGATAAAGTCATTCAGTTAGTTAATCAGCCTGAAAAAGATGTCTTCAATGGGGATATCGGAGAAATTATTGCAGTTAAATATGCGAAAGAAGCAGAGTCTAAAAAAGACGAATTAATTATCGATTTTGAAGGATTAGAAGTATCGTACACGCGACAAGATTTTAATCAAATCATGTTGGCCTATGCCATTTCTATTCATAAATCACAAGGCAGTGAATTTCCGATTGTTATTTTACCCATCGTTCGGCCGTTTAAACGAATGCTTGTGAAAAACTTAATTTATACGGCTGTGACACGTGGTAAATCATCACTGATCATTTGTGGACACTATGATATCTTTTTAGAAGGACTGCAAAAAGGTGATGCCTTTAAACGTCAGACGACATTAGTTGAAAGAATTCATGCTTTTCATGGTACGACGACTGAGCTTGTTTCTACAGATGCTACAAATTTAGATCATATGGAAGTTGATGAAAAGGAAGAATTTTCGCCTTATGATTTTATGTAATTGTTGAACACTAAAAATGTTCGTACCCTACGGTATAGAACAGCTTCTAATCATAAGGTTGGTGATGACAGTGGGTCGTGTCATGTCGACTGGTGTTCTCGGTGCTGCAGTCGTTTATGCTATGCGTAACAATCGATTTTTTCGACGAAATAAAACGATGAAGCAGCTTCGAAAATCGAGTCGAAAGCTAATGAAACGCTTTCGCTAACAAATGTCTAGTCACCATCACTTTGGTGGCTAGACTACATAGGTTATAAGTTGACATGACTTGTCCGTTTCACTATAATTACGACAGGTAATCATAAACTAAACGAAATCAATGAAGGAACGAGTAGGTGACAGGCCACTTACAGAGAGGTGTTTTGTAAGCTGGAAGAAACGCTAAGTGAAGGGTCACTGAAGCTACTCTGGAGAGCGGTTAACCCCCGACGTTTGCACAGCGTTATTGTGTCACTAAAGTGGATAGGCATTCATTAGCCTATAATTAGGGTGGTACCGCGGGAAAACCGTCCCTACATGTTACATGTAGGGACGGTTTTTTCTGTCATTGATTAGACTGTACATAATTTAAAGGAGGAGTAAGCGTGCAACGACTACAATCACATGAAGTGAGACAGATGTTTTTAGATTTTTTCAAAGAAAAAGGGCATGGCGTTGAACCGAGTCGTTCTCTTGTTCCACAAGAAGATCCGACACTACTATGGATTAACAGTGGTGTTGCGACGTTAAAAAAGTATTTTGACGGTCGTATCATTCCGGAAAATCCGCGGATTGTAAATGCGCAAAAATCAATCCGTACTAATGATATTGAAAATGTAGGATTTACTGCACGTCACCATACATTTTTTGAAATGCTTGGCAACTTTTCAATTGGTGATTATTTTAAAGAAAAAGCTATTGAATGGGCATGGGAGTTTTTGACAAGTGATCAATGGATTGGTTTCGATCCTGAGCGCTTATCTGTAACCGTTCATCCAGAAGACGAAGAAGCATACGAGATATGGAAGGATATAGTGGGAATACCTGTTGAAAGGATTATTCGTATTGAAGAAAATTTCTGGGATATTGGAGAAGGCCCTAGTGGACCGAATACTGAAATCTTCTATGATCGAGGCGAGGATTATGGTCATGACCCAGAAGACCCTGAGCTTTATCCAGGTGGTGAAAACGAGCGTTATTTAGAGATTTGGAACTTAGTGTTTTCACAGTTCAATCATAATCCAGATCATACTTACACCCCACTTCCGAAGAAAAATATTGATACTGGAATGGGATTAGAACGTATTGTATCTGTGATTCAAGATACGAGAACGAACTTTGAAACAGATCTATTTAAACCGATTATCGAGAGAACTGAGCAATTATCAGGCATGACTTATGGTACGTATAATCGCCAAGATGTAGCTTTTAAAGTTATTGCCGATCACGTTCGTACTGTTGCTTTTGCGATTGGTGATGGTGCATTACCTTCGAATGAGGGTCGAGGCTATGTTTTAAGACGTTTATTAAGACGTGCGATTCGTTTTTCCAAAGATCTTAATTTGAATGAGCCGTTTATGTATCAATTAGTTGATCAGGTCGCACACATTATGTATGACTTCTACCCTGAAGTTTATAATAAAAAGGATTTTATTCAAGAAGTCATGAAGAAGGAAGAAGAACGTTTCCATGAAACGTTGCAAGATGGACTGGCGATCTTAGAAAAAGTGATGCAAACAGAAAAATCTAAACAAAGCACGATTTTCCCAGGAGAAGAAGTATTTACTTTATATGATACTTACGGCTTTCCGAAAGAATTAACAGAAGAGTATGTTCAAGCTGAAGGTTTTACAATAGATGAAGCAGGTTTTGAGAAAGAAATGACGAAACAACGTGAGCGTGCGCGCCAAGCACGTCAAAAAGTTGATTCTATGCAAGTTCAAGATGAAGTCTTACAACAAATTCATGTTTCAAGTCATTTTATTGGATACGATTATTTATCGACAACAACCACATTAACAGCTTTAGTAAAAGATCATGCTGAAGCAACAGATTTACAAGCTGGTGATTTAGCAACAGTCGTCCTGACTGAAACGCCATTTTATGCAGAAAGTGGTGGACAAATCGCAGATAAAGGTCTTATTCAATCTGAAACAGGTTATGCGAAAGTAAAGGACGTTCAGAAAGGGCCGAACGGTCAGAATTTACATCAAATCGAGGTCGTTGAAGGTTCTTTAACCCTAGATCAAGTTGTAAAGGCTGAGGTTAATGAATACGAGCGTAAACAAACTGTTAAAAACCATACGGCTACACACCTACTTCATCAAGCTTTAAAAGATGTGTTAGGTGACCACGTCAATCAAGCAGGTTCACTTGTTGCTCCTGATCGTTTACGATTTGATTTTTCTCATTTTAATGCTGTAACAGATGAAGAGCTTCAGCGTATCGAGCAAATCGTTAATGAAAAGGTATGGGAGTCAATCCAAGTACAAATTTCAAACCATACGTTAGAAGAAGCGAAGTCAATGGGTGCGATGGCTCTGTTTGATGCGAAATATGGCGAAGAGGTTCGAGTTGTGTTTGTTGATGATTACAGCATCGAACTTTGCGGTGGTTGTCATGTTAATAATACTGCTGAAATCGGATTGTTCAAGATCACTCAAGAAACAGGGATTGGTGCAGGAACTCGTCGTATCGAAGCATGTACTGCTAAAGGTGCGTATGAATATTACGAAGTACGAGAACAATTATTAAATGATGCTGCATCAAAATTAAAAACAAAATCAGAACAAGTTCCGCAACGAATTGATGGTCTTTATCAAGAGTTAAAAGATTTGCAACGTGAAAATGAATCATTAACTCAAAAACTAGCTAATGTGGAGTCAGCTAATATTTTAGAGCAAATCGAACACATTAATGATGTTCCTCTACTTGCTCAGAAAGTAGACGTTAGTGACATGAATGCTCTTCGGAATATGGTGGATGATTTGAAACAGCAGCTTAATTCTGGCATTATTTTGTTAGCAATGGAAAATGAGGGTAAAGTTCAATTAGCATCAGGTGTTTCCCAAGATTTAATTGACCGCGGCTTCCATGCTGGTCAATTAATTAAAGAAGCAGCAACACAGTGTGGTGGCGGCGGTGGAGGTCGCCCAGATATGGCTCAAGCCGGCGGTAAACAGCCTGAAAAAATTGAACAAGCACTTACTACTGCTAAAGATTATGTCAAAACGGTTTTATCTTCATAGCATTTCGGTATATAATGAAGGTAAAGTCATACGAGGGGGATTGTACATGTCAAACGATCATACTATGAAGTACCAGTTTTCTGATGACTCACAAGCTAATCAGGTGAATGAAACACTGCACCAAGTTTATCAGTCATTAGAAGAGAAAGGTTATAATCCGATCAATCAAATTGTAGGCTACTTATTATCAGGTGATCCGGCTTATATCCCTCGTCATAATGACGCGCGTAATTTAATGTCTCAATTAGAACGTGATGAGATCATTGAAGAAGTGGTCAAGAATTACTTGAAAACTACGAAAGACTCTTGAGGACATGTTATGAAAATTTTAGGCTTGGATGTCGGTGAAAAAACAATCGGTATTGCCGTTTCTGATGCTTTACATTTAACGGCTCAAGGTATTAAAACGCTGAACTGGACAGAATCGGATTACTCATCAGTTAAGGATCAAATGTCGCAAATTATTCAGGATCACGAGATTAGCCGAATTGTTGTTGGATTACCGAAGAATATGAACGGATCAATTGGTGAACGTGGTGAAGCGAGTGAAGAGTTTGCTTCATATTTAGAAGATATGTTTGATTTACCAGTTGTTCTATGGGATGAGCGGTTAACCACAATGGCTGCTGAACGAGTTCTTTTGGACGCTGATATGAGTCGACAGAAACGTAAACAAGTTATTGATAAAATGGCAGCTGTCATGATCTTACAAAGTTATCTTGACGCTAACCGCTAATAAAAGGAGTGGACACAATGCAGGAAAAAGAACGTATTATCATACCTGATGAATCAGGTGAAGAACATTTATTTGATGTTTTATTCACATTTGACGTGGATCATACTGAGAAATCTTACTTAGTCGCTGTACCTGCTGAACAAGAAGAAGAAGAGGAAGTCGAAGTATTTGCTTTTCGTTATGAAGAAGCTGAAGGTGATTCAGACGATTTAACATTATTCCAAATTGAAACAGAAGAAGAATGGAATATGGTCGAAGAGATGCTTGCCACCTTTACTGAATCAGATGAAGAAAGCGAATAATGATGACTTAGACCATGTGACTTCACATGGTCTGTTTTTTGATTTAAGATAAAATTTTCGACAAATTTAAAACAAAGATAGAAAAATGACGCATTTTATTTTATACTTTATTTGGTATAAAGAAAGTTAGGGGGAAGTTATTTGTCATCTTCCAATAATCCAGAAGATATTAAAGCTGAACGAATAAAGGAAGCAAGCATGGCCAGAAGAATAATAGTGATTGCAATTCTAGCACTCCTAATTATATTTATCGTGGGTGGTTACTTCCTTTACAATTATATAGAAGAGGGACTGAGCCCTGTTGACCCTGACGATGATGAACTAATTGAGGTCAGTGTGCCACTTGGTTCAAGCGTAGAAGACATTGCTAATATATTAGAAGAAAATAATATAATAAGTAATGCAACAATCTTTGATTATTACGTCACGTTCAAAAACGAAACAGGATTTCAAGCTGGTGACTATCAAATGTCAAAGAGTTTAAACATGAATGAAATTGTTGAAACATTAAAGACAGGTAAGGTTATGGTAGAACCACAATTTACCGTTACGATTCCTGAAGGAACAACACTTGAAGAGATAGCTGAAATCTATGGTGAAGAAACGTCCATTGATCCTGAAGAGTTTATGAATAAAATGACTGACGAAGAGTTCATTCAAACACTGATGGAAGAATATCCTGATTTATTATCAGATGATATCTTAAATGAAGACGTTCGTTACCCATTAGAAGGTTATCTGAATGCCTTAACCTATTCCTTCTATGAAGAAGATCCGACAATTGATCAAGTTGTACGAATGATGTTAGATGAAACAAGAACACAAGTATTTAATTATATTGATCAAATTGAAAGTCGCGATCTAACAATTCATGAAGCCTTAACTTTGGCTTCAATTATTGAAAATGAAGCACCTGAAGCAGATACTCGATTTATGGTATCAGGCGTCTTTTATAATCGTCTGAGACCTGAAGAAGGCAGAGAAGAAATGCCACTACAAACTGACCCAACAGTTTTATATGCAAAAGGTGAACATCAAGAACGGGTTCTTAACGAAGATTTAGAAATTGAGCATCCTTATAACACGTATCAAAACCGTGGGTTACCACCTGGACCAATTTCTAATTATAGGGAAAATGCATTAGAAGCCGCGGTCGATCCTGAGTATCACAATTATAGGTATTTCTTACATGGCGATGATGGAGAAATACATTATGCAGAGACGCTAGAGGAACATGAAGCTAATATTGATGAACATCGCCCATCTAATGATTAGGATGAACAAGGAGTGCGAACAACCATCGCATTCCTCTCTTTTTGTCGTTCTCTTTACCTAACAGAGATAGTAATAGCTGTCTAAATATATAATTAGACAATATTTGAAGTATTGACGGAGGTCATTATGGAAAAAACGAAACAATATATTCAATCGTTGAATCAACACAATGACTCATTATTATTAGAGATGGAGAAATATGCAGAAGAACATCGAGTTCCTATTATGGAGCTTGATGGAATCGCTTTTTTGAAACAACTAATCCGAATTTACCAGCCTAAACGATTGTTAGAAATCGGGACAGCCATAGGGTATTCAGCTATACAAATGGCCAAAGCTCATTCTAATGTTCATATTACAACGATCGAACGTGATTCAACTCGGTATCAAGATGCGCTTCATTATGTGGAGCAAGCAGGTTTAACCGAACAAATATCAATCGTTTTTGAAGATGCATTGGAATGGCTTGAGCAAATTCCACATGAACAAGAATATGATTTTATCTTTGTTGATGCAGCCAAAGGACAGTATCAAGCTTTCGTAGAAAAAATAAATCCTCATCTAAAATCAGGTGGAATCCTTGTGGTTGACAACGTTCTGTTTAAGGGGTATGTTGCTAAAGAGGTAAATGATGACTCACGTTGGCAAACAATTGGAGAAAAAATTAATCATTTTAATCAATGGCTTGTGAATCACGTTGATTATGATACTACAATTGTGGAAACAGGTGATGGAGTAGCAATTGCCGTCAAAAAATAAATTTATTGAGCTTCAGGAGAAGGGAGTTTAGGGGTTTTGAATGACAAACCAATCATCATAGGTGTTGCAGGCGGAACGGGGTCGGGAAAAACGACTGTTACGCGTTCTATTTGTGACCAATTTGAAAATACATCTATTCTTATGTTAGAACAAGATTCATATTATAAAGATCAATCACATATACCATTTGAAGAACGGTTGAATACAAATTATGACCATCCTTTAGCTTTCGATAATGATTTGTTAATTGATCATTTAGATCGTCTATCTAGACGAGAAACTGTGCAAAAACCAGTATACAATTATGAACTGCATACAAGATCAGACGAAACCATTACAGTAGAACCTCAAGAAGTGATTATTTTAGAAGGAATTTTGATCTTAGAGGACGAAAAATTACGTAATATGATGGATATTAAAGTGTTTGTTGATACAGATGCAGACATACGGATTATTCGTCGTATGATGCGTGACATTAAAGAACGTGGACGAACTCTAGAATCAGTAATGGATCAGTACATGAACGTGGTTCGACCAATGCATTTGCAATTTGTCGAACCAGCTAAGCGCTATGCTGATATTATTATTCCAGAAGGTGGAGAAAACCACGTGGCAATCGATTTATTATCAACAAAAATTAAAAGTATTATTGACAAAAAACAAATTTAACCATTATGATTATCGCTAATGCAGATATATGAATTAAGAAGGAGTGTCCAAGCATGGCTGAAGAACAAAGCTATTATATGACAGAAGATGGGAAGCGCAAATTAGAAGAAGAATTAGAAGAGTTAAAGACCGTAAGACGACCAGAAGTCGTTGAACGTATAAAAATTGCTCGTGATTTTGGTGATTTATCAGAGAACTCAGAGTATGATGCAGCTAAAGACGAACAAGCATTTGTAGAAGCGCGCATCTCACAAATTGAAAATATGATTCGTTACGCAGTTATTATTGAAAATGATGATGATAATAACGAAATCGTACAATTAGGGAAGACAGTTGTATTTGAAGAAATCCCAGATGGAGACGTTGAAGAATATCAAATTGTTGGTAGTGCAGAAGCGGATCCGTTTGAAGGGCGTATTTCAAATGATTCACCAATGGCGCAGAGTTTGCTAGGTAAGAAAATTGGGGATCAAGTTATGGTACAAACACCTGGTGGCGAATTTGAAGTCAAAATTAAAGAAGTGAAGTAATATATAGGTCCTACACGAATCGGTGTAGGACTGTTTAAGATAATGGGTTAGGAGGAACTGTTAATGGATCATAGTCGCTCAGAACGTTTTGAAAAAAGACGAAAAAATACAAGACTAATGAATGTATTAATTTGGACGGTCATACTACTTATTATTGTATTGATTGGTTTCTGGTTTTTTGGTGGGGATGATTCAGAGGAACAGCAAGGTGATCAAACAACTGATCAGTCTACAGAGTCAACTGAAGATAATGAGTCTAACAATGAAAACGCAGATGGTGCCAATGAGTCTGATGAGAGTAATGAGACTGAGTCCAATAATGAAGAAGAACAAGGTGGACAAGAAGGCGATGAGAATTCTGATGATTCTACAGAAGAAAACTCAGAATCAAATAATGAAGAAGATACTGAATCTGATTCACCAGAGGAGCCAACAGATGAAACTGTAACTGAATCTGATAAAGAAAATGTTACTCGTGTCATTGAACGTGATTGGGAACCAATTGGTACTGAACAAGAAGAACCTCATAACTCAGAGTTCTCTGAAGGCACTCAAGACCGTGCTGAAATGGAAGATGCGATTGAGTATGCAACAGGTCTAAGTGAAGACAATATTATTTTCTGGCGCTTAGAAAGCGGTGGTATGGCTAATCATGTTATTGGTACCGTAACAGATAGCAATCAAGAAGAGGTTTATCGTGTATATTTAGATTGGATTGAGGGTGAAGGATGGCAACCTCAGAAGATCGAAGAATTAGAAGTGAACGATAAACATCCTGACTATGATGAAAATAGCGACGAAACAAATGAGGATACTGAATAAGAACAGGAGAATTAATATGCGATATGGCTTAATTGGTGCAATGGACGAAGAAGTGTCTTGGTTAAAATCTCAAATGACAGTTGAACGAGAAGAAACTATTGCACATTGCCATTTTATTATTGGCCATCTACATGGCCATGAAGTAGTACTACTAAGATCAGGCATTGGTAAAGTAAATGCAGCTATTTCAACGACGATTTTACATGAACGCTTTCATCCTGATTATGTGATTAATACAGGCTCAAGTGGTGGTGTTGACCAGGCTTTGCAAGTTGGCGATCTAGTCATAGGAACAGAGACTTTGCATCATGATGCTGATGCAACAGCATTCGGGTATACGTATGGTCAAATTCCACAAATGCCTGCAAGGTTTCACTCAGATAAACAGTTAGTCAAACAAGCCCAAAGTGCGAAAAGTATTCTTCCTGAAGACGTTACAGTTGTAGAAGGATTAATCGGAACAGGTGATTCGTTTATGTCTGATTATAAACGTGTTTTACAAGTGGCTGAGCGTTTTTCAGATGTTAAAGCGCTAGAAATGGAAGCTGTTTCAATTGCGCAAGTCTGTCATCAATATCAAACCCCCTATTTAATTATTCGGTCACTATCAGATATTGCAGGCCAATCTTCAGATATTTCATTTGAAGCTTACTTAGATAAGGCAGCTAAACATAGCGCCTTACTTATAGCAGAAATCTTAAAAATTAATCAGTGATGATCATGACAGCTACCTATGTTGATTAGGTAGCTGTTTTTTGATTTAGTTAGGATGAACTTTTACTTTTTTTATGATCACGATAAAACGCGTGAAACATTTTCATAAGAGCTCTTTTTTCAATTCGTGATACATAACTACGTGAGATTTGTAATAAGTCAGCGATTTCTCGTTGCGTATATTCCTTTTGTTTATTTAATCCATATCTTTTTACAATGACTTCACGTTCACGTTCATCTAATAAATGTAAATAATTGAAAATATGTTCAATATCAATAGCTGTTTGTATCGTTTCGGTTAAGTCAGGGTGATCGGCCTTTAATACATCGATCAAGCTGATTTCATTGCCTTCTTTATCATGGCCAATGGGGTCCTGTAACGACACATCCTTATGTGTTTTTTTGGCTGATCTTAAAAACATTAATATTTCATTGTCGATACATCTTGCCACATAGGTTGCTAATTTAGTCCCTTTATTAAGTGAATAACTCTCAACTCCTTTGATCAGACCAACTGTTCCAATTGAGATAAGATCTTCTTGTTCTTCTTTGTTTTGTTCATATTTTTTAGCAATATGAGCAACTAGTCGTAAGTTATGCTCAATTAATTTGTTCCTTGCTTCTTCATCTCCTTCTTGCCATCGTTCTAAATAGTATTGTTCTTCTTTAGACGATAAGGGTTGTGGAAAGGCATTTCCTTTAACGTAAGCAAAAAACAGATAAGGGTTGTGTAAAAAGGTGAACAGAAGCTTCATGAGGCTTAACACACGTATCAACTCCCTAAGAAAGGGTTATGAGTCTATACATGTAATATATGCCCATATAGAGCGAATGTGCCTGTACATAAAAAATCGCCCTATTAAAATCATAGGACGATTGCTGATTAAGACGGTTGATCTTTTTCTAATTGATCGTGACGAGTCTCTTCTGTAAGTTCCACACCGGAGTTATATGCCGCACGTGAAATCATATGGGCACTAATAGGTGCTGTTATTAAGACGAAGAAGATACCTAAGATAAGCTTGCCACTTATAATACCAATATCAAATACTAAGAAAATAAAGGCTCCTAATAATACGCCAGCAACACCAAGCGTTGCAGCTTTAGTTGCGGCATGTAATCGATTGAATATATCTGGGAATCTCACGATGCCTAGTGAACCAGAAAAGGTGAAAAACGTACCGATTAATATAAGTAAACTAACGATGATCTCGATCAATGATAACACCCTTTTCGAGAAATTTTGCGATGGCAATGGTACCAATGAAAAGCAGAATACCACTTAATAAAATAACGTCATTTAATCGATCCGTTCCTAAATTGATCGCTTGTAACCCTACTAAAGCCATCATATTGACGCCAATAGCATCTAAAGCTACAGCACGATCAGGATTAGTCGGACCTTTAATCGTTCGATAAACAAGTAAGACAATGGATAAAGTGACACCAACGAAGCTTATCCATAATGCTATATCTAGAAATTGATTACCAAATTCATTTAACATTAACGTGTCACCTCCATAATCGCCTTTTCAAATGTTGCTTTAATATCATTAATTGACTCTTCGATATCAGGTAAATCCATTGCATGTACGTAAATACTACTTTGATCTTCTGCTACAGCAACACTTAATGTTCCTGGTGTCAATGAAATCAAAGATGATAACAAAGTGATTTCCCAGCTACTTTTTAGCTCGACAGGTAGTTTGAAAATGCCTGGTTCGACATTCAATTTTGGCTTATAAGCTAAAGCAACAATATTAACACTCGACAAAATCAGTTCTTTTATAAAAATAAACACAAATAATTTGAAAATCCGATATAAACGCACAATGTAGAAGATATCAGGAAGAAAACGTCTGAGTAAAAATAGCAAGCCAATCCCAATAATATAACCGACAAAGAAGGTAGGGGTTGTATAACTTTCACTCAAGAACATCCACATTAGTGCGACTAACAAGTTTAAAATAATTTGTATCGCCATAGGTCACTACTCCTTTAAAACAGAACTGATATAATCAGTACGTTCATATAACATATTCGAAATAGACTCGATTTGAGGATAGACAAGTTCAGCACCTATTCCTAAGAAGATTGCGAGTCCGACTAAAACTACACCAGGAATGGTTAGTTGTCGAATACGTTTTGTTTCGTTAGATAATCCATCCATAAGCTCACCCCAAAAGCCATAAACGAAAATGCGCATCATGGATAGTAAGATGAGTAAGCTCGACAATAGTGCAACGATTACAAGGAGGAATTCCTCTTGTCGTAAACCACCTTCAAGTAATAAAATCTTACCGATAAAACCACTAAAAGGTGGGACGCCTGCTAGTATGAGTGAAGCAATAAAGAAGATCCAACCAAGTAAAGGATACTTTTGGATGACACCGCTCATTTGCCGCAAATCTTTTGTGCCTGCAGCAATGACAAGTGCTCCAATTAAAAAGAATAGAGCTCCTTTTATAACCATATCGTGCATTAAATAATAAACAGAACCAGCGATTGCTTCAGGTGTATATAAGCCGATTCCCATTAACATAAAACCAACTGCCGGTATAATGTTATAAGTAACAATTAACTTAACATTATGTGTTGATAGAGCTCCAATCACACCAAATAACATCGTAAACATGGCCAGCCAAATAAAGATGCTGTGTGTGATGGCAGTCTCATGAACAAAGATAAGCGTGTAAACGCGAATAATGGAATAAATCCCCACTTTGGTTAATAAAGCACCAAAGAGTGCTGAGACAACTGGATTTGGCACAACATATGAATTTGGCAACCAATAATAAAGAGGAAATACCGCTGCTTTAACAGCAAAAACAAAGAATAAGATCATTCCTACAGCTGTTAAAATCCCTTGTTGCTCAACAGTTTCGATTCGTTCTGCTAAATGCGCTAAGTTAACAGTTCCAGTAATAGCATAAATGTACGCTACTGAAACAATAAATAACATGGATGAGAATAAATTAAATAACACATATTTAAATGATTCTCTTAGTTGGGCTTTGCCATTTCCAAGTACGATTAATCCATAGGAAGCCATCAATAGGACTTCGAAAAAGACAAATAAGTTAAACAAGTCTCCAGTCATGAAAGCGCCAGATACACCAGCTATAAGTAAGAAATATAAAGCGTAAAAATAAAAACGCTCTTGTTTCTCTTCTAAAACTTTAGGTGCGTAGAAGATAGCAGCTGTTCCAATAATGTTCGTTGTTAAAACCAATAAGATTGCTAGAGGATCTCCGACAATGGATATTCCATAAGGCGCAGCCCAGCCACCTGCTTGGCCAACGATTGTACCATTTTGAAATATGTAGAAGGCTAAACCTCCAACAAATATTAGGAATACAACTGAAGTTATTTGTGAAAACAGACGTGTTATATTTGTATTTTTGGTTAGTAGTGCTGCAATGACACTTGCTAGTAACGGTAGGACAATGGGTAAATAGATTAAATTAATCATAATCACTACCTCTCATTTCTTCCATATTGTCAGTCTTATTCAAGGTGTATGTTCGGTAAGCTAAGACAAGTAGGAAACTTGTCACACCAAAACTGATAACGATCGCTGTTAGTATTAATGCCTGAGGCAATGGATCAGTGTAGCTCGAAACATCATCTACTAGTAGTGGTGGTGCGCCACGTTTAACTTGAGACATTGTTAATAAAAACAAATGGGCTCCATGTGATATTAGCACTGTACCGACAATGATACGTAAAAGTTGTTTTTGTAATAAGTTATAGATTCCTGTGCTGAACAAAATAGATGCCAGCACAGTTAAGATAATTTCCATCTTAATTCGCCCCCTTATTTCGGCGAAGTTTGATCATACCAATAATCGCTAATGCAGCCCCGAATAGTACGGCGACTTCGAACAAAGTATCAATTCCACGAAAGTCAACTAGAATGACGTTTACCATATTATCTCCGCCACCGAGTTTATATGTGTTATCGATGAAATATTGGGCAATTGTATCAAACGAGCGACTATTGTATGCACTAATACCAATCACCATCATTAATAAACCGAACGCAACTGAAATGATGATGTTAGTTGATTTCGTAAACCAAGATGATGTGTCTTTTTTCAAGTTTGGTAAATGATAAAAGCAAAGCATAAATAACGTTACAGTAACTGTTTCAACAATTAGTTGAGTTAATGCTAAATCTGGAGCACGGTATAGGACGAATAAAATAGCTAAACCGTACCCAACAACTCCCACAATAAGTATGATCGCTATTCGATTACGTGCAAAGATCGTCGCAATAGCAGCTGAAGCAATTAATAAGGTGACAATCACTTCAGTTGCTGTAATACTTGCAGTCTCGGCCATATCGAAATTAATACCACTCGTTTTAATTAAAACACCTGCTACAATCACGGTAATGGCTGTTAATAATAAAACCATATATTGACGGAGAGATCCGGTCATGTATGTGTTTGTAATCCGCTGTGAAGCTGTTTCAGATTTTTCAACCATCCAATCGTATACACGATTCATACTAAGGCGACCAGGTAATACTTGATACACTCCGGACCACTTAGATTTCGTGAGATACATGATGGCACCAATGACGACAACGGCTATGGACATATAAAATGCTGGTATTAAACCGTGCCAGAAGTATATTTCTTTATTAGCCTCCCCGCCATAAACCGCATCAGCGGCATGCGTGATTAGAGATTCATTGAAGATTGTCGGGAATAAGCCAATGACTAATACACCTAAAACTAATATAAATGGTGGAACTAGCATCATTTTAGGTGCTTCATGCGGATGTTTAGGTAATTCTTCAACTTGTGACTTACCAGTGAAGGTGTTAAAGAATAAGTACATCGAATAAATAAATGTAAAAATACTACCAACAACAGCTAATACTGGTATGATGGTCACTAATGTTTCAGCGATCGCTCCAGATGCTGTGTTATCTAAAGATGCTTGGAAAAACATTTCTTTACTATAGAACCCGTTTAAAAACGGAAGTGGGACACCTGCCATAGAAAACGTACCGAAAATCGCTAGAGTGGCTGATATAGGCATAAACGTAAATAAGCCACCTAATTTGCGTATATCACGGCTACCTGTTTCGTGATCGACAATTCCAGCAATCATAAATAGACTACCTTTAAAGGTAGCATGGTTTAAGATGTGGAATACGGCTGCAAATAGCGCAACTTTGGTGCCGAAACCAAGCATGGCCATAATCATCCCAAGTTGGCTAATCGTCGAGAAGGCTAAGATACCCTTTAGATCCGTCTGACGAACAGCCATATAAGAGCCCCAAGTTAATGTCACAAGACCGAATAGACTTAATGCAATAAACACATAAGGCTCACCAGCTAGTATGGGTGAAAACCGAGCCATTAAATAAATACCGGCTTTTACCATGGTAGCTGAATGTAAGTAGGCACTGACTGGTGTAGGTGCTTCCATAGCATCTGGTAACCAAATATGAAATGGAAATTGAGCAGATTTTGTGAATGCACCTAATAATAAAAAGATTAAAATGAACGGGAAGTATTCGCTATTCACAATAGTATCAGATTGTTCAACCATTCCTTGAATACTTGTCGTGCCCGTTACAATGGATAATAAGATGATACCAGCTAGTAAGCTGAAACCACCAAAGACTGTGATTAACATAGATTTTAATGCACCATAACGAGATCGTTCACGATGGTGCCAATAACCAATTAGTAAAAAGGATGAAATGGATGTAAATTCCCAGAAAGCATATAATCCAAATACGTTGTCAGAAAGAACAACCCCTAACATAGCCGTCATGAATATATAGAGGTATGTATAGAAATGACCAAGTTGTTCTTTGTGATTTAAATAGTAAATGGAATACAAAACAACCAATGTTCCAATTCCACTAATTAATAAAGCAAAAAGCAAACTAAGACCATCAAGATGAAAACTTAATGCAATATCGAGAGAAGGAATCCAATCAACCGAAACCATTTGTGGTTGAAAGTCAGCTCCGACATATTGTAAGAAATAAAGAAAAATAGCAAATGGAATAGGTAAGATCAGCCAACCTGTATGTACTTTATATTTCCATTTGCTCAATAACGGAATTATAAATGCTAATAATAGCGGAGCAAATATAGCAAAAATCATGTTCTGTTCATCCTTTCAATCAAACTAACCCAACAATAATACAGTAACCATTATAACGATATTATAAGCTTTTTGAAAAGAAAAACTATGTGTCACAAGCGAATAAAAAAACTAGACACTCGGTAAAGTGTCTAGTCTTAAATATAGGTAGAAACTCAAATTATGACGATTCTTTTAACGCCTTAAATAATTTTCGTTTTTTTAGTTCTTTCTCAAACAGTTGAATAAAATCTTGATTGAGCTGCAGTGCTTTGGCCTTCTGATAGGATTCGATTAACAATTCGTTAGATAAATATTCCATAAGTTTTCAGTCGTTAATGACTGTCACCCCCTGGGAATTACTATTGTATGAGTAATCCTATCATTGCTTTGTCATTTGGACAACTTGAATAAAATGTGTGTAACTTGTTGATAACCTGTTGGTACATTCGTTTTAATACCTTTAGAATATTGTCAAATCAGGGTATATCTTGTGAATTATTTTATCCACAAATGTGAAATATGAAAGGAATTGTCGAACGAAAGTGTTCATATAACAAAGATGATTACTTAAGAGGATCCAGAAACGCTATAGAATCAGTAATGAATAATAACAAGAATATCTTTGAAAGATGTCGCTTGATTGTATATGATGTAAATTAGTGAGAAAATGTTATGAGGTGACTGTATTGTTAAAGAGGTTTCTACCAAATGATTATGTGGAATCGATCCACAATGTTACACCAGAAATGTTAAAACAACACAATATAAAGGGTGTTATTACTGATTTAGATAATACATTAGTTGCATGGGATGAACCTGATGCGACTCAAGAGGTTATTGAATGGATTCAAAGCCTACAAAGTCATGATATTCAAGTGGTTATTATTTCGAACAATAATGAAGAACGTGTATCAACTTTTAGTAGCCCGCTTAATGTGTCGTTTATTTCAAAAGCAAGAAAACCAATGCAAAAAGCATTTAATAAAGCTAGAACAGATATGGGGTTAAATCGTAATGACGTCGCTGTAGTGGGCGATCAAGTATTAACGGATGTGTTTGGTGGTAACCGCTCTAAATATTATACGATTTTAGTCGTACCGATTGTAAAAACTGACGGGTTTTTCACGCGCTTTAATCGCATTGTCGAACGTCGTTTATTAAAATACTTTAGACGAAAAGGTTATTTACACTGGGAGGATTAATATGGAGACAATTTACTGCCAAGGCTGTGGTGCTAAGATTCAAACGGAAGATGAGAATAAGGTAGGTTATGCGCCAGTTTCAGCTTTAGAACGAGAAGATGTTATCTGTAAAAGATGTTTTCGCTTAAAACATTATAATGAAGTACAAGATGTTGACTTGACGGACGATGATTTCCTTAACTTATTACATGAAATCGGAGACCACGACGGATTAGTTGTTAATATTGTTGATTTGTTTGACGTACATGGCAGTTTTGTCGACGGTCTAAACCGTTTTGTCGGCCAAAACGAAATTATATTGGTAGGCAATAAAGTGGATTTATTGCCTAGCTCGATCAATCTTAATAAAGTAAAGCATTGGATGAAGCGCGTAGCAAAAGAATTCGGGCTAAAAGTAAAAGATGTTTACCTAGTCAGTTCTAAGACAGGTACGAATATGGAAGAATGCGCCTTTGAACTAGAACGACTAAGACAAGGTAGAGACATCTTCGTTGTGGGCTGTACGAATGTAGGTAAATCTACTTTTATTAACTACTTAATTAACCGTTCAATTGAACAAGAACAAGTTATTACAACATCTTATTTCCCTGGAACTACCCTTGGATTTATTGATATACCATTAGATGATCAGTCGTCACTTATTGATACACCAGGAATTATTAATCGTCATCAGATGGCTCATTATTTATCAAAAAATGATTTGAAAGTTATTACACCTGATAAAGAGGTTAAACCAAAAGTCTTCCAATTAGAGTCGGACCAAACATTGTTTTTTGGCGCTTTAGCACGTTTGGATATTGATAAAGTGGATGAACGTAAAGGCTTTGTTTGTTATGTATCTAATGATATTCATATCCATCGTACTAAAACAGATAAAGCTGACTTATTATATGATCAACATGCTGGGGAGTTATTATCACCTCCATCAGATGAAACATTAGATGAGATGCCACCTTTAGAACCACAGACGTTGCAGTTAAATAGAAATCATAAACAAGATATTGTGTTTTCTGGACTTGGCTGGGTTACAGTGCCGAAGGGGAAAACATCTGTAACTGCCTACGCACCTAAGGGTGTTAGAATCATTGTACGCGATGCCATTATATAAATAATCGACTATATTTATTTAAGTTGTTGATCTTGTGATCCGCTTTCGGTGGACGCTTTTACCCATAGGGCACAAGTGCAACATCTGTTCAATCTCACTACGTTCGTTTTTCACAGTGTTTTCTATGCAGGGGCACGGCTCGAGCCAGTTTACATCATCGAATGTGCTACCTTGCAACTTGCACCGAGGAAGCCTACTTCGAAGCGTTGACTTGCAGACGCAGGTGCATCCCTCGGAAGAAAAGCGCTTCCTGTGGGGTGTCGAGACTCGTGCTTTTCCCGTGACGGCCCGGACGGCCTAATGTCAACGTTGGTCATAGGACGTGACCGAACTTATTTGACCAGGAGTCGCCACCTTCGCTTCTCACAATTCAACAACTAAGTGCTAAATCAACATTTAATTATAAACATAAAGAAGCTAAATAAAGGGTGTTACGTTTATGTACAAGCTTGGTTTAATTGGGAAATCTGTAGAGCATTCGAAGTCACCTGCCATCCATCATAAATTGCTAGCGGAGAATGGTTTAGCAGGAGAATATCATCTGTTCTCAATAGATGAATCGATAATTTCAGAAACGCTTGAGCATTTAATAACCAAAGGCTATAAAGGCTTCAACGTAACAGTCCCATATAAAGAAACGATTATTCCGTTTTTAGATGCTTTAGAAACGTCCGCAGAAGTCATGCAATCCGTTAATACGGTTAAAATAGTGAATGGACGATTGATTGGCTACAATACAGACGGATTAGGTTATATTGAATCTCTTAAGCAAGACTATCCAGATTGGTTTAAAAATAGACAGGAGAAAACAGTTTTAGTGTTGGGTGCTGGTGGAGCAGCTAAGGGGATTACTCATCAATTAGTGACCCATCAGTTAGGACGTATTCTTATTGCTAATCGAACACAATCGAAAGCTTCAGAATTAGCGTCTATATTTCCTGAAATAGAAACAATTAAGTGGTCACAAGTGGCTTCGGTCTTATCTCAAGTTGATTTAGTTATAAATACAACGATTGTCGGTATGGCACCGAATGATCATCAATCTATTATTGCATTGAAAGGGCTGGAGTCTAATCCGATCATAAGTGATATTGTTTATCAGCCGACGTGGACTAAATTGTTAATAGAAGCTCATGAGGAAGGTTGTCCCTTACTTTTTGGAGAATCCATGTTATACTATCAAGCGGTCAAAGCATTTGAAATATGGACTATGAATGAATAACTCGAGGAGGACACCACTGTGTTAACTGGAAAACAAAAACGATTTCTACGCAAACATGCTCACCATTTAACGCCTGTTTTTCAAATTGGTAAAAATGGTTTGAATGACAATATGATTGAACAAATTGATGAAACTTTGGAAAAGCGAGAACTTATTAAAGTTTCTGTTTTACAAAATAATTTCGAAAGTAAAGAGGATTTAGCTGAACAAATAGCTAATGGAACAGGTGCTTATATCGTTCAAATCATTGGAAATGTCATTATTCTATATCGTGAATCACGTGAATATAAGCAGATTGATCTCCCATAAAGGTGTGACGAAGATGCGTCGTATAGGAATTTTTGGTGGTACATTTGATCCACCTCATCAAGGTCATTTGAAAATATGTCAAACGGTGTTAGAGCAACTAATACTTGATGAAATATGGTTAATGCCGACGTATCAACCACCTCATAAAGAACCTGCTAATGTCTCTTTTGAACATCGAGTTAATATGCTTCACGCGTTAAGTGAAAATGAACAAAATTTGTTTGTGACTGAAATTGAGAGTGAACGAGAGGGTCGTTCCTATACATTAGAGACTGTTAAAGAATTGAAAAATCGGTATCCTAATGTACAATTCTATTTCATTATAGGCGGTGACATGGTTGATTATTTACCAAATTGGTACGGAATTGATGAACTTAAGTCATTGATTCAGTTTATCGGTGTCTCAAGGCATGGTTCTGACTTCAATGACTCATCAGTATTACGTATTGAAATGGAAGAAGTCAATGTATCGTCAAGCGACATTAGAAACCAACTACACGCGCATAATAAACCTGATGGGCTACCTCAGTCTGTGTTTGATTATATAAAGGAGTATCGACTTTATGAATATTGAACAAGCTTTAGCAGAGACAAAAAAGACATTATCAGTTAAGCGATATGAGCATGTTGAACGCGTAACTGAAACAGCTTTAGATTTAGCGGATTATTATGATGCTGATCGTTATAAAGTTGGGTTGGCAGCTGCTTTGCATGATTATGCCAAGCATATGGAAGTTTCTTTGCTAAAACATTGGATTGTCACGTCAACCAATTTACCGAAAGATTTACTTCAATATCATCATGAGTTATGGCATGGTCCAGTTGGAGCTGAAATGGTGCGTTATTGGTTTCAGGTTAAAGATAAAGAGGTTTTAAACGCTATTAAATCGCACACAACAGGACATAACCAAATGAGTTTAATTGAAAAAATTATTTTTATAGCCGATTATATTGAGCCAGGTAGAAATTTTGAGGCTGTGCACGAAGCTAGACGATTAGCTAAAGTTGACTTAAATCAAGCTTGTCACTATTCATTACAACAAACGATATTTTTCTTAATGAGTCAAGGACAACCAGTTTATCCTGATACGTTTCAAGCATATAATGGATTAACGAAATTAATTAACCAAAATGGAGGTTACAAATAATATGGAAAGTAAAGAGTTATTAAATATTGCGGCTCAAGCATGTGATGATAAACGAGCTGAAAACTTAGTCGCACTAGATATGAGAGAAGTTTCCCTTATGGCTGATTACTTCTTAATCTGTCACGGTTCAAATGAACGCCAAGTAGATGCAATTAGCAAGGGAATTAAAGATGCTGTTGAAGAACAGGGTGTTGAAGTCAAAAAAATAGAAGGTAAAGATGATGCACGCTGGGTTTTAGTCGATTTAGACGATGTTATTGTTCATATTTTCCATGCTGAAGAGCGTCAATATTATAACTTAGAAAAACTATGGGGCGACGCGGAAGAAGTGTCGCTGTCTGTGTCATAAACGATGATTTATGAGAACATGGCTTATGTTTATGATGAATTGATGGATGATGCGCCTTATAATCAGTGGGTTCAATTTACACAAAGTTTATTGGGCGAATCATCAAGTCATTTTTCAATGAAGTTGTTGGATCTTGGTTGTGGTACAGGGACATTAACCCTTTCAATGACTCATTTATTTGATGAAATTGTAGGTGTTGATCAATCTAAGACGATGATTGATGTTGCCAAAGAAAAGACACAATACGCTGACCAAAAAGTGGCTTGGATTGAAAGCGATATTCGTGAACTGCGATTAGAACAGTCTTATGATATTATTACGAGTTATTGTGATGTTGTTAATTATTTAACTGATTATACTAGCTTAGAGCAAATGTTTGATACTGTCTATCAGCATCTTAATCCAAATGGCTTGTTTATTTTTGATAGTCACAGTTCGTCTTATGTTGAAGGTTTGATTGATGCTGAAATGTTTACGGAAATTCGGGAAGATTTGAGTTATGTTTGGCTTTGTGAGGCAGGAGAGCAACCAGGAGAAATCACGCATGACCTAACATTCTTTGTTGAGGAATCAAACGGGTTATACCGCCGATTTGATGAAACGCATACACAACGTGTGTTTGCGGTAAATGAGGTTAGACAATTACTCGAATCGAAAGGTTTATCAATAAAGACAATCACAGGCGACTGGGGAGAGACAGACATAGAGAATGCCAATCGCATCTTTTATGTTTGTCAAAAAACTTCAATATAAAAGCAACCGATGAGTGAACTTATCGGTTGCTTTTTTTGTTAAATGAAGTAAAATAATAGTAATCGCTTTAAATCAATTGATTAATCCACTCATCGACATGGCCTTTTTCTCGATTAAATTTAGTGTGTGTTTTAATAAAGACTTCATTAAAGCCAGCAGGTACACTTTGCTCTAAGCCTTTCATGCCAACTCCTGTGATCCCACCTTTAACCATCACTTTTTCTTTCAAAGATGTTAAATCAAAATGGTCTTGTTTGAGTAACTCTCCATATCCAATCATCATGGACTCCACTAATTCCGTGGCTAATTCCTTATCAATATCCGCTTCGCTTGTAGCAGCTTCTATTAATTCTTCAAGAAGATAACTGACAAATGCAGGTCCACACGATACTAAATCTGATGCAATTCTCACTCGTGATTCACTAATTTCCACTGGTGTTGAGAACAATTTACATGTTTGCCATAGGATATATTTCATTTCGTCACTTATGGAATCATTAAATGTTAACAATGTTTTTCCGCGAAGCGCGCTATTGGTAATGCTCGGTATTAATCTTGCCGTTTGACAGCTTAGAATATGACTCAGGTGGTCTAAAGAAATTGAACTTGTGATGGAAACAACCAGCTGGTCCTCTGATAATTTTTGATTGAGTCGATTTGCAACTGAAATAATGTCTTTCGGTTTAGTGCAAATAAATATAATATCACATGAAGCAGCCATGGCATCAACAGTTTGTAAAATATGAACATCAGGATAAGTTTCTTTTAGGCGATAAGCTTTGAGTAATGTCCGGTTGTGAATATAAATGTTTTTTTGGTCGACTGCATGACTATCGACTAAAGCGTTTAACAATACTGTTCCCATATTACCTGTTCCGATTATTCCCCAATTCATAATCATCCTCCTCTAAACCAACTTAACTCTATGTATATGAAAGAAGGTTCAAAACATGTTAGTTCCAAAAAAATGGATTGTTACAACTGTGATGATTTTAGTTGTTATTGGTATTAGCATTTTTCAATCAAGTTCCTCCGAGAATGGGGGACAACCTGTTATAGTTGAAGAACGTTCTTCTGAAACTGAAAGCACCGAAAGAGTTAGTGAAGTAAGTGAAAATTCTCTAGTTGTCGATATTAAAGG
Organism: Alkalibacillus salilacus; assembly: GCF_030812915.1. Lineage (GTDB taxonomy): Bacteria > Bacillota > Bacilli > Bacillales > Alkalibacillaceae > Alkalibacillus > Alkalibacillus salilacus. Next base: position 197,833 of record NZ_JAUSTQ010000002.1, on the reverse strand, counting down.
TGCGGTACATGACCCGGGTGTTTATGAGATGTCGGAAGGGGATAGAGTGGTCGATGCCATCGAGTATGCTGGAGGATTAAAATCTGATGCAGATGAACATCAAATTAATTTAGCTGAATTGGTGTATGATGAAATGATTATTATGATACCTGAAGTAAGTGATGGTCAAAATTCTCCTGATTTATCTATAGATAATAGTCAACAAGATGGGAAAATTAGAATAAATCAAGCTACAGCAGAAGAATTAACATCGTTATCAGGAATAGGTGAGAAGAAAGCACAAACTATTATTGATTACAGAGAAGAAAACGGAGCATTTAAGTCTTTAGATGAATTGTTAAATATAAGTGGAATAGGTGAGAAGACGTTAGAACAGATCGAAGAAAACCTAATTGTTCCATAATCATTCTCTTTACGGAGTTAGAACGGTTCTATACAATGAAGATAAGGTATTTGCAGTCATAAGGAGGCAACAATGATGGAACGTATTTCTTGGGATCAATATTATATGTCACAAAGCCATTTACTTGCATTACGTAGTACGTGTGAACGCTTAGCTGTTGGTGCTACGATTGTTCGTGATAAACGGGTTATTGCTGGAGGGTATAACGGCAGCCCATCAGGTAGTGTCCATTGTATCGATGAAGGATGTAAACTTATCGACGGACATTGTGTGCGAACGATTCACGCAGAAGTTAATGCGATTCTACAATGTGCTAAGTTTGGTGTAGCAACAGAAGGAGCAGAAATATATGTTACACATTTTCCATGTTTAAATTGCTGTAAAACCATTATTCAAAGTGGTATCAAAAAAATATATTACGCTCATGATTACAAAAATCACCCTTATGCGATTGAATTGTTGCAAGAAGCGGGTGTCGAGTTTGAGAAGGTTGAATTAGATTATTTACATATCGATACCAACACAAAAGATAAATTATATTTCATGACGTCACTTATTGAAAAGTTAGAAGAACGAGGTGCGAGTGAAGAGGAGTTAAAAGATTTACGAATGAAAGCGAATCAATTGTTTACGTACTCTGAATAAGTCCATGCGTGGAAAACTTTATATTGTTGCACTTTTTTATGTAGCAGGTTATTTACCAACAGGCCTCGGTATTCTTGTGATTAGTATCTTGATTTATTTGTTTTTAGAATACTTTTCTAAGAACCGAGGTTTGTTAATAACTTCTCTCATTTTATTTACACTATCTCTTCTCTTGACGCCCACTCCTCAATCATTAACTCCAATCCAAGAAAAATGGAATTACCAACACACTGTTACAATCAAATCGGACCAAAATATACATGATCAATCTTATTCTTATGTCGCCGAATTGGAAGACGGCCAGCGTGTACAGTTGTTCTTTGACCAAGAGGCGGAATTAAGTCATGTTGTTCATGGAGCTACATGTTATTTAGAAGCCGAATTATCCTCACCTGATCCTGCCACTAATCCAGGTCAATTTGACTATCGTTCATTTTTACAGAATGAAGGAATTGTAGCCATTAGTTATAACCCCACGCTTATAAACTGCGATGGAAATAGTGTGCTATCCCATCTATATCAATACCGATCGACTTTGATGGGTGGGCTAAATGAAACCTATCAGGCGGATACAATCGCTTGGCTAAATGCCTTAATATTTGGTGACAGACAAGGATTAGATGAAGAAGTTCTAGGTGTATATCAATTTTGGAATATTACTCATTTATTAGCTATTTCAGGGCTTCATGTTGGTTTGACCTTAGGTATGATTTATTATGTATTACTGTATGGATTAAAGTTACCCAAAGAACGTATTAACCTCATATTATTATTCTTTATCCCATTTTATATTGTCATCGCAGGAGCGAATCCTCCAGTTATTCGAGCTGGATTAATGGCTGCACTATTTATTATCTTATCTTTTTATAAAAAACGATTAGATACAACGGATATTCTTTCGTTTATATTTTTAGTTGTGTTGTGGATTGATCCTTATTTAATTTATCAGTTAGGTTTTCAATTTTCATTTGTTGTGACGTTTTCGCTTGTGTTATCTAAGTCGTTATTAACTCAATCTAATCATTGGTTGAGTCAATCCTTGATTATTAGCTTGGTAAGCCAGCTCGCCATTTTACCGATCCAGTTAACCCATTTCCATTTCACGAATGCATTATCCATTTTAATCAACTTAATCATGGTTCCCGTTTATTCTGTATTAATTATTCCGTTAAGTATATTACTACTGATTAGTGTCTGGTTACCTCAACCCATTTCGTTTTTATTAGAGCGTGTATTTCTAAGTATGCAAGAAGTAATTCAGTCCATTTTTTCCATTATGGGTCAACCTTATTTTGCGACTTGGGTGACTGGTGAACCACCTATGATTGCAATTGTCTTGTTCTATATATCTTGGTTAGTCATGATGCGTTTATGGGCATTAAAAGAACTCGGAAAAGCAGCCTTAGCTGGTTGTGTGATGATTAGTATTTTGTTAATTGCACAATATAGTGTGTACCTTGATAAGAATCTTTATTTAACGATGTTGGATGTCGGTCAAGCTGAAGCGGTTGTGTTGGAGTTACCTAATCGTGAAGGTGTGTTTTTGTTTGATGCAGGTGAAGAGGTGTCTTTCTCTGAAGTTCAATCGCATGATAATTATGAGAATATTATTAAGCCATTTTTATGGTCACGGGGTATTAAGCATCTCGATGGTCTGTGGATTAGTCATGCAGATTATGATCATATTGGGTCTGCATCACAAGTCATTCATGATTTTCACCCTGAATTGTTATTTCGATATTCATTAGAACAGTCAGAATTAGACTCTTTGGATGGAACAACTATGCAGGTAGAAAAAGGGGATATAATTAAGTGGAAAGATACCACATTTACTGTTTTGGCTCCAGATGTTGGTAAAGTAACAGATGATGAAAATGAACGTTCTGTTGTGGTATTAGTTGAATATGATGATTTTTCAATACTCATGACTGGGGATATCACTAATTCGGTGGAAGAAGAGCTAATGAATGCAGAAAAATTAGGAGAAGTTGATATCTTAAAGGTAGCACATCACGGGAGTGATACCTCTACATCTGAATCGTTTTTACAGCACGTAAACCCAACTACAGGCCTTATTTCAGTAGGTCATAACAATCATTATAATCATCCAAGTCCAGAAGTTTATGACCGTTTAGTTAAGCATGATATTGCTGTTTATCGTACAGATGAAAATGGCGCCATTACAATAAAATTCATCGATGGACAACACACGGCAGACCCATTTATCCCATAAATTAAAATAAAAAGAGGCACTAATAGCCCCTTTTTAAATAAGTCATATTACCATTTAGTTAGCAAAAATTGTGAAAATGGTGCCGATCGCAAAAATCACAAAGAAGAAAATGAACGAAAAGCCAAATCCTTTAATGGAATCAACAACGTCATTATTTTTGGATTGCACATCGTGTTCGAAATCGTTCATGACCATCCCTCCTAGTTCAATAATAGTATAAGCGATTCATTCAAAAAAATCTATATGTTTTGTTGAATGTCAAAAATTTGTGACTGTCGTTAATCCTTGATTGTTAAGAACTAACAACGATAATTCGATTATAATTACACACACTAATTATAACAACAAATAACACTAAAAACAAAGAATCCCGGGTATTTGTTTTTAGTGTTTATATAGATGCTGGGAGGAGACTTTTTCTGGGTCTCCTCTCTTTACATGATTTACTCTTGTGAAAAAGCGATGATCAGTATAGGATAGCTATAGAGAGGAGAACGAGTCATGCATGCACAACAATTTGTTGAACAGAAGAAAATCACAGTAGCCCCTATTTATTTACTCTATGGCAATGAGCCTTTTTTTATACAGCAATCGACAGAAAAAATTATCAATCAGATTCGCGAAAAAGATCCTGAAGTCGACCAACAAAATTACGATATGGAAACGGTATCGGTTCAGGAGGCAATTCATGATGCTGAAACATTTCCTTTCTTCAGTGAATATAAAATAGTCAGTTTAAATAGAGCGAGCTTCTTAACAGGACAAGCTAAAAGTGAAATAGAACATGACCTTGATGTGTTAACTGAATATATTAAACAACCTGCTGAATTCACAACACTCATCATTATTGCTCCATATGAGAAACTGGACCAACGTCGTAAAATTGTAAAAACATTAAAGGAGCATTGTGAACTGATTGATTGTTCACCACCCGATTTACGTCATATGAATGATGTGATTAAACAGATGGCAGATTCATTTGAGTTAAGTTTGTCTGAGTCAGTCATTGACTTATTGGTAGAAAGAGTAGGCGATCATTTAGAAGCTTTACAATCAGAATTACATAAACTCTCGCTTTACTTTGGTACAAACCAAGTCAATTACTATGAAGCTGAACCGTTAATTAGTACTTACGCTGAAACGAGTACATTTTCTTTGATTGATGCATTAGTGGACAATCGATTGGGGGAGGCTTTAAATATTCTGAAGGCTTTGCGAAAGCAAAATGAGGAACCTATCGCTCTTTTAGCTCTTATTACATCGCAAATCAGATTAATCTTACAATGCAAACTTTTAAAACGCAGAGGGTACCAACAACAACAAATAGCTAAGCAAATGCGTGTACATCCTTATGCAGTGAAGATGGCGTTCAAACGAGAGAGAGCTTTTAGTGAAATAACACTCAAATCAGCTTTGAGTGATGGTGCAAAAACTGATGAAAAATTAAAAACAGGTCAAATGGATAAGTGGTTAGCAATTGAAATGTACTTACAATCCATTATGCGTCACCTAACACAAACGAGATAAAAAAGCGATCGCTATTAATAGCGATCGCTTTTTTGCATTAACTAATAAGGTTGTTTACTTTTTGTGTTAATCTGCTCTTCTTACGGTCACCATTGTTTTTATGAATAATACCGCGCTGAACAGCTTTGTCAATTTTGCTTGTAGCAGTTGTAAGCAAACGTTTTGCTTCATCAACATCTTTATTACGAACTGCTTTTTCAACACGCTTTGCAGCTGTACGCATATCAGAACGAGGTTCTTGATTACGCTCGCGCTTATCAGCATTAATGCGAATTCGTTTTTCACCTTGTGGGTTATTAGCCATTTCTTTCACCTCCTGATGAGTATATCCGTACCAATTCATTCGTATCTTGGACAAAAGTCATTTTACCAAAGCAACCACCAGTTTTCAATAGATAATAGTTAAGAAGCATACTCCTTCGTTTAAAATACATGTTATTTGGAGATGATAATGTGTAGTTTATTAATTGATGGAGGTATTGTATGACTAAGATTAATGCTAATCGCCGAACGGATTTAGCTTTAGAAGCGCGAGATATGTTTGTTGAACAGAATCCGGACCGAAAAGAAGAATTAGACGGAATTACGATTAAGACATTTGAAGAAGATGATATTAAATTAACGCGAGTAAAGATTGACTCAAAGGGAGCTGAGCGTGTAGGCAAAGCGCCGGGGCATTATACAACTATTGAATCTCAACTGATGCGGCGACTAAATGATGATTTCGAAAAGCAATTAGGTACTTTATTAGCTGGTGAATTAGAAAGGCTGCTTGAGTTCCATGATATTCATCCGGATGCGATGGGGCTTATTGTCGGTTTAGGAAATGATTATGTAACACCTGATGCATTGGGACCTCAAGTAACGAAGAAAGTCTATGTGACCAATCATTTATTCAAATTACAGCCAGAACGTGTTGAAAAAGGCTTTCGTCCTTTGACTGCTTTTACGCCAAGTGTAATGGGACTAACTGGAGTGGAGACCACAGATCTTATTTTTGGTGTGGTCGAAAAGGTAAAACCTGATTTTATTATCGCAATCGATGCTTTAGCAGCAAGGTCGATCGATCGAGTGAATACAACAATACAATTATCTGATACTGGTGTTCATCCAGGGTCAGGAGTTGGGAATGATCGTAAAGAAGTGAGTGAATCTACGTTAAATGTACCTGTTTTTTCGATAGGCATTCCGACAGTGGTCGATGCTGTCACCATCACGAGTGATACGATTGACTATCTATTAAAGCATTTCGGACGTGAGGTTGATGAGCAAGACAAAGCCAGTAAAGCATTAACGCCGAGTGGGATGACTTTTGGAGAACGAAAAGAACTCACAGATGAAGATTTACCTGAAGAAGAAGAGAGGAAACGATATTTAGGATTAATTGGTCAGTTGGGTGAAGATGAAAAAAGACAATTAATAGAAGAAGTATTAAGCCCAATAGGACACAATTTAATAGTCACACCTAAGGAAGTAGATGATGTGATTGTGCATATGTCAAAACTGGTTGCATCAGGTATTAACCAAGGACTTCACAACCAAGTAGAACAACATAATACAAAAGATTTTCTCGGTTAATAGTTCTACCTTTTCAACTTAACACATACGGTTTAATAGAGTGTTAATAGAAAGGTTGAAAAGGTATGAACAGACCATTGTATATTCTTAGATCTATAGTTAAAGCCATTAAACATAATCCAATGTTGATTTTTGTTGTACTATTTATATGTTTATGGCTAGTGATTCCATTGTTTTCAAAAGGGTCACCAGAATCATCAACAAATTTAATGCACGAATGGATTCAAGAGATCGATGGATCCACTTTAACGACGTTGATGTCCTTTGATCAACCAGTATTAGCAGACTTACAATCTGATCACGATCAAACACTATCATTTTCAAATATAATAATACCTCTCATAACTAATTCGCCTTATCAAGATTTGCGGTTGTTATTTGGGCATGAGTTGCCTAATTTTCCTGGAAACCAAGGACGTATTGCGATAGCAGGGAGTGGGACAAACCAATTTACAACATCTGTTGAATCAGCTCCACCTGATTATATATTTGAACAAGAAGAAGAGATTGATGAATCAGAACAAAGAAGTACAGATGTTTATGAAGATGAAGCTGTTTATATTTACAACACTCATAACCGTGAAGCGTTTTTGCCGTATTTAGACGAAGATGCTACTAGCAATGAAGCATTCAATCACGTAGATAATGTCGTGGACTTGAGTGTAACGTTAAAAGAAAGGTTACAAGAACGAGGGATAGATTCTTACGTAGAGAAAACAGACTTTTATAAAATCTTGCAGCAAAAAGGACTTGAATACCATGAGTCATACGATGTGGCTCGTGAAGTCGTGGCAGATTATCATGAACAAGAACCAACAGAGTATTTTATAGACATTCACCGTGATGGTCAACCTCACCGAATTACGACAACCACAATCAACGATAAACCAGCCGCTAAGCTTATGTTTGTTGTTGGGGGAGATCACGAGGACTATGAAGCGAATTTAGAGTTTGCGGCAGAATTACATGAAATGCTAGAGGAACGTTATCCATCCTTGAGTCGTGGCGTTCAAATTAGTGAGGGTGAAGGGACGAATGGTGTATTTAATCAAGATTTATCTGAACAGAAGTTACTGCTAGAAGTCGGTGGCGTTGATAATGATTTTGAAGAGATGAATTATAGCTTAGATCTGTTTGCTGATGTGCTAGCGGATTATATTGCAGAAAATAATCAATCAGAGGGTGAATAGAATGCGGTTAATTGGTTTATTATTTGTATTATTACTCATCTTTCAATTCGGATTTCAAATGGGTGATCATGATAACTCAGACGTTGTCCAAAATGAACAGCAAATAAGTGAGCAAGAATCATCTTTTCAGGAACAACATCAACAACTAACTCAGGATGAAGCGGAAGAGGAAAAAGGGTTGTTTTATTTAGCAACAAGAGTTGAGCACTATATTAAAGAATTATTTTCCCTATTATTTCACTTTGTTTATCGTCTAGCTGTGAGTTTCGGATAAAGGGATTAACAGATTTGAATTGAATATCATGCGTGGTATTGCTATAATCGAGCTAGTGAATGGACGTATACAGGAGTGGTAATTTTGACTAATGATAGACAACAACGTATTCGAAACTTCTCGATTATAGCTCATATTGATCATGGTAAATCAACATTAGCTGATCGAATTTTAGAGAAAACAAAGGCTTTATCTGATCGTGAAATGAAAGAACAATTTCTTGATGGGATGGATTTAGAACGTGAACGAGGCATTACCATTAAGTTAAATTCAGTTCAATTAGAATATGGTGCCAATGATGGTGAAAACTATATATTTCATTTAATTGATACACCAGGGCACGTCGATTTTACATATGAAGTGTCACGGAGTTTAGCTGCTTGTGAAGGAGCAATCCTAGTCGTTGATGCTGCCCAAGGAATTGAAGCTCAAACATTAGCCAATGTTTATTTAGCATTGGATAATGATTTAGAAATCATCCCCGTTATTAATAAAATTGATCTTCCAAGTGCGGATGTCGATCGGGTTAAACAAGAAATTGAAGATGTCATTGGCATCGACGGAGATGAAGCAATATTGGCTTCTGCTAAGGATGGAAAAGGTATTGAAGAAATTATGGAACGGATTGTGACAGATATACCAGCACCATCTGGAGGTCTCGAAGACCCAACACGTGGTTTGATTTTCGATTCGTTATATGACCCTTACCGTGGTGTCATTGCGTATACATGTGTTAAAGAAGGTTCAATTAAGATTGGCGACAAGATCCAAATGATGCAGACAGGAAAAGAGTTTGAGGTCAATGATATGGGTGTATTCACGCCTAATGCTGTGCGCAAAAAAGAGTTATCAGTAGGTGACGTTGGCTTTTTAACCGCATCGATTAAGAATGTCAAAGATACGCGTGTAGGTGATACAATTACTCTCGCCAGTCGACCAGCTGATGAACCATTACCAGGTTATCGACGATTGAATCCTATGGTTTTCTGTGGACTTTTCCCTGTTAGTGCTGATGATTATAATGATCTTAGAGAAGCTTTAGAACGTCTCGAATTAAACGATTCATCATTACAATATGAACCAGAATCATCTCAAGCTTTAGGGTTCGGCTTCCGTTGTGGTTTCTTAGGTTTATTACACATGGAAATTATTCAAGAACGAATTGAACGTGAATTTAATATTCAATTAATTACTACCGCACCAAGCGTTATTTATGAAGTAGAACAAACGGGCGGTGAGACGATTGAAATCGAGAATCCAGCTCATATGCCTGATTCTCAGCAAGTAAATGAAGTTAGAGAACCGTTTGTAACAGCATCTATTATGGTACCTAACGAATATGTTGGTCCCGTAATGGAAATTTGCCAGAAGAAGCGTGGCGAATATTCCGATATGCGTTATATGGACGAAAATCGTGTAAACATTGTTTATGATATTCCGCTATCCGAGATTGTTTACGATTTCTTTGACCGATTGAAATCACAGACAAAAGGGTATGCTTCATTTGATTATGAACTTAAAGGCTATAAGCCATCTAATCTCGTGAAGATGGACATTTTATTGAACGGAGAGACCATTGACGCTTTATCATTTATTGTTCACCGCGACTTTGCTTATCACCGAGGTAAACAAATCGCAGAAAAATTAAAAGACTTAATTCCAAGACAACAGTTTGAAGTGCCAGTTCAAGCGGCTATTGGCAATAATGTCATTGCAAGATCTACAATTAAGGCAATGCGCAAGAACGTGCTATCGAAATGTTATGGTGGTGACGTTACCCGTAAACGCAAGTTGTTAGAAAAGCAGAAAGAAGGTAAACAGCGCATGAAAATGGTTGGAAAAGTAGAAATTCCGCAAGAAGCCTTCATGTCTGTACTAGAAATGAATGATGACGATTAGAATGATGAGCGAAGGCCAGCCTTTAGGACTGGCCTTTTCATTGTTTTTGTATAATTTAATTAAGAAAGAAGGATAACTATGGAAGCTAGAGCAGTCTATATCCATATACCATTTTGCCATGAAATATGTCATTACTGTGATTTCGCTAAGATGTATTATGATGAGGAAACAGCTGATCAATACTTATCTTCACTTCATAAAGAAATCGGAATGTATATAGAAAATGGTCCTTTAGAAGTAGATACTATTTATATAGGTGGGGGCACACCTACGAGTCTAACGCCTCCACAATTAGAACGCTTATTCGAAACAATTGCATTTTATTTTAATACGAAATTCGTAAAAGAATGGACGATTGAAGCTAACCCTGGGGAGTTTCAAGAAGAACATGTTCAGCTAATGGCTAAATACGGTGTAAATCGTGTCTCACTAGGCGTGCAAGTTTTAGATGATGATTATTTGCAAGAACTAAATCGAATTCATTCCGTAGCTGATGTTAGTCGTTCGGTTGAACTGCTTAAGCAATACGGTCTAACTAATATTAGTATGGATTTCATTTATGCACTCCCTAATCAATCGATTGACCATTTTCGACGAACTCTAGAACAGGCTTTGTCCTATGATTTACCGCATTATTCTTCCTATGCTTTACAAATTGAACCGAAAACCGTTTTTTATATGCGCTATCAAAAAGGGCAACTCACCAAACCTCCTGAAGAGGATGAAGCGGCTATGTTTCATACATTAGTCGATCTCATGGAAGAGCATGGTTTAAATCACTATGAGATTAGTAACTTTTCGAAACCAGGATATGAAAGCAAGCACAATTTGACGTACTGGGCAAATGTTCCTTATTATGCATTTGGAGCAGGGGCACATGGTTATTTGAATGATGAGCGTTACGTTAATTTACGGCCAGTTAATCATTATAATGATTATATTCAAAATGATACGAAGCCAGTTGTGCACCGTGAACCGACATCGCTTAAAGAACAGATTGAAGAGGAAATGTTCTTAGGTCTTCGTCGCCAATCTGGAGTCTCTGATGAAGAATTTCAAAAACGCTATGGCTTTTCACTTTTTGATTTGTATAAAGAAGAGATTGATCGTTTGAAGCAAAAAGGATGGTTAAGCCATGAAAACAACCGTATTGCCCTAACTCGAGATGGTATGTTGTTCGGTAATGATGCCTTTGCATCGTTTTTAATTGATGACTCGACATGGAATAAAAAGTTTTCAATTGACAGCCCAATATGATTTTGATAACTTATACTTAGCATTAGCACTCGGAACATCCAAGTGCTAACAGGAGTGATGCAGATGCTAACAGATCGACAAGCACTCATTTTGCAAGTGATCATCGATGAGTTCATCGAAACAGCTCAACCGATCGGGTCACGTAATATTGCTAAAAAGGATCATATTTCATACAGTCCAGCTACCATTCGCAATGACATGGCTGACTTAGAAGAAGCGGGTTATTTAGTTAAAACCCACAGTTCATCTGGTCGAATCCCATCCGAAAAAGGATATCGATTTTATGTCGATCACATGTTATCACCATTCAGTTTATCGACTGAAGAGATGCAAGTGATTAAATCTCAATTTAATGATCGCATGATTGAAATGGAAAAGGTCATGCAAAATTCTGCTCACATCTTATCTGAATTAACTCAATATACGACGCTTGTTTTGGGACCAGAAGTATATGAAACAAAATTGAAACAATTACAGATTGTCCCGATTAATAAACAATCTGCAATCGCAATTTTGGTGACAGACACAGGACATGTTGAACACCGTTCATTTGCTGTCCCGCATACAATTGATCACAGTGATTTAGAAAAAGTCGTCAATATTTTAAACCAAAAACTTGTTGGTGTCCCGATTATTTATCTTGACCGTATGATTGAAAGTGAGGTTTTAGACTTACTTAATCAATATACGTCTAATTATCAAAAGTCTTATGATCTGATTCACAACGCTTTATTTGGTCATCAGACAACAAGTTTGTATGTGAGTGGAAAATCGAACATTTTAATGCAACCAGAATTTAATGACATTGAGAAAGCACGTTCGTTATTTAATGTGCTTGAAAATGAAGAAAAGATGGCTCCTATGCTTAAAGCTGACGAAGAAGGAATTCATATTTCTATTGGACATGAGAATGCCATGGAAGCAATGAATCACTCCACTCTAATTACAGCAACCTATACGGTCGGTAATGAGCAGATCGGAACAATTGCATTATTAGGTCCAACACGGATGGAATATGCTAAAGCCGTTTCACTACTTGATGTATGGTCAAGACATATGAGTCAGTCATTACACAAGTGGTTTAAAGATTAAATGAGCGGGTAAAATGGTCAGTGGTTAAGATATCCAACATGATTCTTGGTGATAAAAATATTGCCAAGTTTCTTCATGTGAGTCTTTTGTTACAAGAACAAAAGTGATATATTAAACAATTGGTGAAAATGATCAAGTAGGAGGTGACTGTAATGAGCGAAGAAACAAATCGACAGTCTACAGTCGAAGAAGAGTTTGAACAAACTGAAACACCTAATGAAGGTGAAGATAACAATCAAGAAGAAACTGAAACAGCGACTGAAGAGTTATCTGAGGTTGAGCAGTTAAAAGAAGAAAACGCTGCTGTACAAGACCGTTTAGCACGTCTACAAGCTGATTTTGATAACTTCCGTCGCCGCTCGCAAAAAGAGCGTGAAGCGGATTTGAAATATAAGGCTCAAGACATTGTGAATGACCTCATTCCAGTTGTAGATAACTTTGAGCGAGCATTACAAGTAGATGTTCAAGATGAAGCAACCGAATCTTATGCAGAAGGTATGCGAATGGTTTATAACCAGTTAAAACAAGCATTAATTGACCATGGTGTTGAAGAGATTGAAGCTGAAGGAGCTGAATTCGATCCTCAAAAACACCAAGCTGTTATGCAAGTAAGTGAAGAAGGTTATGAATCCAATCAAGTTATTGAAGTGATGCAAAAAGGTTATCAACTAAAAGATCGCGTTATTCGACCAGCTATGGTTAAAGTTAACGAATAAATAATACTTATAGAACGCAAAAGGAGGAACATTACGATGAGTAAGATCATTGGTATTGACTTAGGAACAACGAATTCATGTGTAGCAGTAATGGAAGGTGGCGAATCAAAAGTTATCCCAAACCCTGAGGGTAACCGTACAACGCCTTCTGTTGTAGCGTTTAAAAATGGCGAACGCCAAGTAGGTGAAGTCGCTAAGCGCCAAGCTATTACAAATGAAAATACAATTCAGTCCATCAAACGTCATATGGGCACGGATTATAAAGTTGAAATTGAAGGTAAAGAGTATACACCACAAGAGATTTCAGCAATTATCTTACAACACATCAAACAATATGCTGAAGATTATTTAGGTGAAGAAGTATCTAAAGCAGTTATTACAGTACCTGCTTACTTCAACGACGCTGAACGTCAAGCTACGAAAGACGCTGGTACAATTGCTGGTTTAGAAGTTGAACGTATTATTAATGAGCCAACAGCTGCAGCACTAGCTTACGGAATTGATCAAGATCAAGATCAAACCGTTCTAGTATACGACTTAGGTGGCGGTACATTTGACGTATCCATCCTAGATATTGGCGAAGGCACATTCGAAGTTGTTGCAACTGCAGGTGACAACAAACTTGGTGGCGATGACTTTGACCAAGTGCTAATCGACCATATGGTTGCAGAGTTCAAGAAAGAAAATGGCATTGACTTATCACAAGATAAAATGGCTCTTCAGCGTTTGAAAGAAGCTGCTGAAAAAGCGAAGAAAGACCTATCAGGTGTGGCTCAAACACAAATTTCACTACCATTCATCTCAGCAGGTGAAGCAGGCCCGCTGCACCTAGAAATGAATGTAACGCGTGCGAAATTTGAAGAGCTTGCATCAGAACTTGTAGAACGCACAATGGGTCCTACACGCCGCGCACTTAAAGACGCTGACATGTCAGCATCGAATATTGATCAAGCAATTCTTGTCGGTGGTTCAACACGTATTCCAGCTGTACAAGAAGCGATTCAAAAAGAAATTGGTAAAGAGCCGTCTAAAGGTGTTAACCCAGACGAAGTTGTAGCACTTGGTGCAGCAATCCAAGGTGGTGTGCTACAAGGTGATGTTAAAGATGTTGTCCTACTAGACGTTACACCACTGTCATTAGGTATTGAAACAATGGGTGGCGTTATGACTAAGCTAATTGAACGTAATACAACGATTCCAACAAGTGAATCACAAGTATTCTCAACAGCTGCTGACAACCAACAATCTGTCGATATCCACGTGCTACAAGGTGAGCGTGAAATGGCTGCTGATAACAAGACGCTAGGTCGTTTCCAATTAACAGATATTCCACCAGCACCACGTGGCGTACCACAAATCGAAGTTAAATTCGACATTGATGCGAACGGAATTGTTAGTGTAAGCGCGAAAGACTTAGGTACAAATAAAGAACAATCTATTACAATTAAATCGTCATCAGGTCTTTCTGAAGATGAAGTTGAACAGATGGTGAAAGATGCAGAAGAAAATGCTGAAGCCGATAAGAAACGTCGTGAGGAAGTTGAACTTCGCAACGAAGCTGATCAATTAATCTTCACAACAGATAAGACAATCAAAGATCTTGGCGAAAATGTCACTGAAGAAGAAAAACAAAAAGCTGAAACAGCAAAAGAAGAACTTCAGACTGCATTAGAAGGTGAAGACCTTGAAGCGATCAAAGAGAAGAAAGAAGCGCTTGAACAAGAAGTTCAAAACCTATCAGTGAAAATGTATGAGCAAGCACAACAACAAGCGCAACAAGAAGGCGAAGGTCAAGAAGATGACAATGTTGTTGACGCTGATTATGAAGAGGTTAAAGACGACGAACAAAAATAATACGTTCGTTTCATCCTAAAAAGTCAAAGCCAAGCGAAGTTTTACTTGGCTTTGGCTTTATTTATGAGTGCTATAAGTCATAGCAAAATTGCAGAAACAAAGATAATAATGTTAAGATAAACTTTATGCGAGAAGATACGGGAGTGTGATCTTCAATTGAGTAAACGAGACTATTATGAGGTGCTTGGTGTTTCCCAAGACGCTTCAAAAGATGAAATTAAAAAAGCATATCGCAAACTAGCAAGACAATATCACCCAGATGTTAGTGAGGAAGAGAATGCTGATGAGAAGTTTAAGGAAGCCAAAGAAGCATATGAGACTTTAAGTGATGATCAAAAACGTCAACAATATGATCGCTTTGGTCATGCTGGTGCTCAACAAGGCCAAGGTGGCTTCGGTGGCTTTGGTGCTGAAGGCTTCGGTGACTTTAGTGACATTTTTGATATGTTCTTCGGTGGTGGAGGCCGTCGTGATCCAAATGCGCCACGCCAAGGCCAAGACTTACAATATACGATGGAAATCGATTTTGAAGAAGCAATTTTCGGAAAAGAAACAACCATCCAAATTCCTAAAGACGAAGACTGTGAAACATGTGATGGCTCAGGTGCTAAGCCTGGTGCAAATGTTTCGACTTGTTCCCATTGTGGCGGTTCAGGTCAAATGAATGTTGAACAAAATACACCATTTGGACGTGTTGTGAACCGTCGCGTTTGTCAACATTGTTCAGGTACTGGTCAATTTGTTGAAGAAAAATGTTCAACATGTGGTGGCGACGGCAAAGTTCGTAAGCACCAAAAAATCGATATCAATATTCCTGGCGGGATTGAAGATGGTCAACAAATCCGTGTGACTTCTCAAGGTCGTGCTGGTGTTAATGGTGGCCCTCCAGGAGACTTATTTGTTTTAGTTCGAGTCAAACGTCATGAATTCTTCGAACGTGATGGAGATGATATTTTATGTGAAATTCCAATCACGTTTACTCAAGCTGCACTTGGTGACGAACTTGAAGTACCAACTGTTCATGGCCGCGTGAAATTAAAAGTACCTGCAGGCACACAAACAGGAACGCATTTCCGTTTGAAAGGCAAAGGTGCTCCAAATGTTCACGGCTACGGTCAAGGCGACCAACACATTCTAGTGAAAGTGATGGTGCCGAAGAATCTAAGTGACCGTCAAAAAGAATTACTCCGCGAGTTCCATGAATTAAGTGGTGAGGATTCGTTAGATGAACAACAAGATAACTTATTTACTCGTTTTAAACGCGCATTTAAAGGTGAATAATGAAATTAAAGTGAGTTGATTTGAGTGAAATGGTCTGAAATTAAAATTCATACGACAAATGAGGCAATTGAACCTGTTTCAAACATTCTACATGAAGCAGGTGCAAGTGGTGTCGTCATTGAAGATCGTAATGACTTAAACAAAGATTGGTCGACCATGTATGGTACGATTTATGAGTTGGACCCTGACAACTATCCAGAAGAAGGTGTGTATATTAAAGCGTACCTACCAGTCAATAGTTTCTTAGGTGAAACTGTAGATGAGATTAAGCAAGCTGTTAGCAATCTTGTAACATTTGACATTGATATTGGCCACAACCATGTAACCATTTCTGAAATTAACGAAGAAGAATGGGCAACAGCTTGGAAAAAGTATTATAAGCCTGTAAAAATTTCAGATCGTATTACAATAACGCCAACATGGGAAGATTATGAGCCAGTTAGCAGTGACGAGATTATCATTGAACTCGATCCTGGTATGGCATTCGGAACAGGGACTCACCCGACAACTGTTCTTAGCCTGCAAGCTTTAGAACGTTATATACAAACAGGCGATCATGTGGTTGATGTAGGTTCTGGCTCAGGTGTGTTGTCAATTGGTGCTATTCTTTTAGGTGCCAGTAATGTTCAAGCATATGACCTTGATGAAGTCGCCGTAAAAAGCACGACGATTAACGTTAAGTTAAATCAAGTTCAAGATCGTGTGACAGCTTTGCAGAACGATTTGTTAAAAGGTGTCGATACTCAGGCTGATGTCATTGTTTCGAATATATTAGCTGAAATTATTGTTCAAACCACTGAGGAAGCTTACCAATTGATTAGACCAGGTGGTTATTTCATCACTTCAGGTATTATTAACGCCAAAAAAGACCTTGTTAGATCAGATCTTGAAGACAAAGGTTTTGAAGTGATTGAAGTTAACAAAATGGAAGAATGGATTTCTATGATTGCAAAGAAACCTGAATCATGAGGGATGACGATGCAAAGATACTTTATTTCAAACGATCAATGGGATTATGATAAGGGTCAAGTAACGATTAGTAGTGAGGATTATCATCACATTAATAAAGTCATGCGTATGACATCAGGTGATATCGTTATTGGCTGTAATGAGAACGAAGAAAGTTTTGAATTGGAACTGAGTCAGTTTGATGACTCAACGCAAACACTGGTTGCGACAATCAAACAAGCATTAAATGAACAAGTAGAGTTACCTGCACATATCACATTGGCTCAAGGTTTACCCAAAGGAGATAAACTAGAAACCATTGTTCAAAAAGGTACGGAATTAGGAATGCGTTCGTTCATCCCGTTACAAATGGATCGTTCTATTGTTAAATGGGATCATAAGAAGCAGGATAAAAAACTAAATCGCTTGCAAAAAATAGCAAAAGAAGCAAGTGAACAATCTCATCGACTGATGATACCGACCATTCAATCATTGCAATCATTGTCACAGGTGGTGGATTCAGGTGAGTTTGACCTGATGATTGTGGCAAGTGAATACGAGGTAAAAGATGATCATAAACCTGAGTGGACATTGTCAGATATTATGAATCAAATTGATTCAGACCAGCGAGTCCTATTGATTATAGGCCCAGAAGGTGGTATTTCACCGCATGAATTAACCATTTGTGAAGAAGCTGATGTACTACCAGCTAGATTAGGGCGTCGTATATTAAGAACGGAAACAGCTTCACTTTATGTATTATCTGTATTATCCTATTGTTTAGAGGAAAATTATAATACTTGATTTTCCAAATCAGCGTTATTAATTGTATATTTAATAAGGAGAGATCACAATGAGTCAATCGTTAGCAAGTAAAATTGATCACACACAACTAAAACCAGATACACAAACGGAGAAAATTAATCAAATTTGCCAAGAAGCAAAAGAGAACGCATTTGCATCTGTTTGTGTAACACCAACATGGGTGGCACATTGCTATGAGCTGTTAAAAGATACTGATGTTAAAGTTTGTACTGTTATTGGTTTTCCTTTAGGCGCAACTACACTTGAAACTAAAGTGTTTGAAACGAACCAAGCAATAGAAAGTGGAGCAACTGAAGTCGATATGGTGATTAATATTGGCTCATTAAAAGATGGTCAATATGAAGAAGTAGAGCGTGATATCCAAGCTGTTGTTGATGAAGCAAAAGATCGCGCACTAGTTAAAGTCATTATTGAAACATCTTTATTAACTCAAGATGAGAAAGTAAAAGCGTGTGAATTAGCTAAGCGTGCTGGTGCTGATTATGTGAAAACGTCAACTGGTTTTTCAGGTGGAGGAGCGACTGTTGAAGATATCAAACTAATGCGTTCAACAGTCGGGCCTGAAATGGGAGTGAAAGCATCAGGCGGTGTAAAAAGCCTTGAAGATGCTAATGATATGATTAATGCTGGTGCTACACGCATTGGTGCATCATCTGGGGTTGAAATCGTTAAAGGTGAACAATCTAACGCTGATTATTAAGAAAAAAACCGCTGGTAACGCAGCGGTTTTTTAAGTTGGCTTATAGAATAATTTCATAAATGAAGCAAATGGTTTTAAGAAAATCAAGATGACCAAACCAATGATTATATTATAAAACAATGCGATGAAAACAATTTGCTGTTCAATCGATGTAATCATATTCGTAATAACATCAATCATATAGGTCTCAAACAACAACGGAAATGTTAGAACCAACAATAATCCCACTGAATTTATGGCAATATGACTATAAGCTACTAATTTTGCTAATTGACTTTGTCCAATTGAAAAAAATAACACTGTTATACATGTCCCAAGATTAGCTCCAACGATCAAGTATAAAATATGATGTAATAAAATAGGACCATCTTCTATAAAGCCAATTAAGAGGGCTGTGAAGGTCGTTGAAGATTGTAATATGGCAGTTATGGCGAAACCTGAAAACAAAAGTTGAAATGGTGACGTATCAGGTGATTCTAGCCAAGCATCGATCTGAGACATAGATAATGCATGAGTTAAGTTTCCAAAACCATTTAATGTGGCAAAAATAACGCCAATACCTAGTAACACAGCACCAATACTAAACCAACTATAATGTTTAAAGGGAAGAAGCACAAAGATAAAGCCAACAATTAGACACCCAATCATTAATACATCATTGTTCCACACAAAAAGTTGCGTGGTTAACGTGGTGCTAATATTTGCGCCGATTAAATAACACAAAATGAACGGAATTGATCTTTTCATAGAACCGATAAATGTCATCAGCATAGCAATGGATACTGAACTACTTTGAAAAAGTAATGTCATAACAAAGCCAAACAGAAATCCATTTCTTTTGGAAAGTTTTGATTCTAATCGCTCAATGTACTGTTCTGTTAGGGTTTGAAAACCTATTTTCATCAAAGTTAAGCCAAAAATTAATAAACCAATTAAAACAAAGATGAGCAACAACATTGAATACATATGAACACCTCAATTCATCTTATGTCAATTTGGACAAGTGATGTCTAAAACATTGACCAATGCGAAAATATTTAATATAATGACTTAAGATGTGCTAAGGCACATATTGATTTATGCGTTTTATTTGGAGGGAGGGTAGAGCATGTCAAATCAAACGAACGTTAGAAAGAATGAATCTATTGAAGATGCTCTTCGACGCTTTAGAAAATCGGTTTCTAAGAATGGCACGCTTTCAGAATATCGTAAGCGCGAATTCTACGAAAAGCCGAGCGAACGTCGTAAGAAGAAGAAAACAGAAGCTGCCAAAAAGAATAAAAAGTAAGAAGAGGGTGTAACTTTAATGGCTTTGCTTGATCGTTTAAACGAAGACATGAAACAAGCTATGCGCAATAAAGAGAAAGATAAGCTTACAGTCATTCGTGGAATTAAATCTTCATTGCAAAATGAAGCGATTAATAAAAAGGGTGGAGAGCTCACAGAAGACGAAGAGCTCCAAGTTCTAATGCGGGAAGTAAAGCAAAGAAAAGACTCCCTCCAAGAGTTCAAGGATGCTAATCGTGAAGATTTAGTCGAAAAAACGGAGCAGGAATTAGCTCTTGTTGAATCATATTTACCACAACAATTATCCGATGATGAATTGGTGGAGATTATCGATGAAACTATTCAAGAAGTCGGAGCAACGTCTAAACAAGATATGGGCACAGTAATGAGTGCTGTCATGCCTAA
The DNA here is from genome assembly GCF_030812915.1 of Alkalibacillus salilacus. Taxonomy (GTDB): domain Bacteria; phylum Bacillota; class Bacilli; order Bacillales; family Alkalibacillaceae; genus Alkalibacillus; species Alkalibacillus salilacus. The sequence continues at coordinate 177,719 of NZ_JAUSTQ010000002.1, read as the reverse complement.
AGTTAAAGGTAAAACAGACGGTTCAAAAGTCAATAATCTTGTTATGGAACGATTGCAGTAGGTAAAGAAAGATAGGTGCTTTGCATGTCAATGAGATCATCATGAAAGAATTTAGAAATGATGCATTGATTTGCTTAGCACTTATTTTTTAGCCTGTATTATCGTAAAATTGTGACGGTTTAATTAAGGGGGGTCATAATTGCGACGCTTGCTACAATTAAGTATTATAATAATGATATGTTTAGTAGCTGGGCAAATGCCATCATCATTGGCTGATCAAGAATCCGGAAATGATACCGTATACATTGTTCCAGTTGAGGATGATGTAGAAAGAGGTTTAGTGGCGTTTATGGAACGCAGTATTACAGAAGCTGAAGAGAATTTTGCTGACCATATCATTTTTGAAATCGATACGCCTGGGGGAAGAGTTGATTCAGCAAATGAAATTGCTGGTTTACTATCTGATACTAATACAGCTACTACTGCTTATGTTAAAAGCCAAGCATTGTCAGCCGGTTCTTACATAGCATTAATGACAGATAGCATATATATGAATAGCGCCTCAACAATGGGAGCTTCAGGTGTCATTACAGGTGATGGAACAGCAGCAGATGACAAAGCTCAATCAGCGTGGATTGCTGCAATGGAAGCAGCAGCTGAACGGCAAGACCGAGATCCTTTGTATGCAAGAGCTATGGCTGATCCGTCGATTGACTTATCTGACATGGACGCAGGTGAAGGTGAATATTTAACTTTAAGTCCTGATGAAGCTGTAGAAGTTGGTTATGCTGAAGCAAAAGTCACTAGTCGTGAGGATGTCATTAGTCAATTAGGTTATGAAGGGGCTCGGGTTGTTGAAACACAACCGACGATTTCTGAAAATATTGCTCGTTTCGTAACCAATCCTGTCGTAATCTCAATATTATTATCGGTTGCGAGTATCGGACTAATCGTTGAACTATATTCACCTGGATTCGGGGTCGCTGGGATCATGGGAGGTGCGTCGTTATTATTATTTTTCTACGGCCATCTGATTGCTGGCTTTGCTGGCTATGAATCTTTGATACTATTACTAATAGGTTTAACCTGCATTGTTATTGAAATTTTTGTACCGAGTGGAATATTTGGAGCTATAGGTGGTGTCTCTATTCTAGGCGCTTTATTAGTATCTGGTGCTGATATTGGTCAAATGGCAATCAGTTTAAGTATAGCCATCTTACTTGCGGTTTTTGTGGCAGTTTTCTTGTTTAAAAAATTAGATACTAATCGTGGCATCTTTAGACATATTGTTTTAAAAGACCAAACTAGTTCTGAAAAAGGTTATCTATCTAATCAAACTCGAAATGATTTAATTGGTGAAGAAGGGACGGCTTTAACTTTCTTACGGCCGTCAGGAACAGCTATCTTTGGCGATGAGCGACTTGATGTTGTAACAGAAGGTCAGTTTATAGACCGAAATAAACTGATTAAAATTGTCAAAGTGGAAGGTTCTCGGATTGTGGTTCGAGAAATAAAATAAGAGAAAATTTATGGAGGTTTTATCATGGAATTAGCATTAGCGGATTTATTACCACTAATAATTGTTGCATTACTTATTATAGGTATTGCAATCTTATTCACATTTGTTCCTGTTATGCTATGGATTAGCGCCTTAGCAGCTGGGGTGCGTATTAGCATTTTCACATTAGTTGGTATGCGTTTACGTCGAGTTGTACCGAAAATGGTCATTAACCCACTAATCAAGGCACATAAGGCTGGGTTAGATGTTCATACCAATCAACTTGAAAGCCACTACTTAGCAGGTGGTAATGTCGACCGCGTTGTAAACGCACTGATTGCTGCACAACGCGCGAATATCGAATTAAGCTTTGAACGATGTGCTGCGATCGATTTAGCAGGTCGTGATGTATTAGAAGCTGTTCAGATGAGTGTTAATCCGAAAGTAATTGAAACACCATTTATTGCTGGTGTTGCCATGGATGGTATTGAAGTGAAGGCAAAAGCTCGTATTACTGTTCGTGCAAATATTGATCGACTCGTTGGTGGTGCAGGTGAAGATACAGTCATCGCACGTGTAGGTGAAGGAATTGTAAGTACGATTGGTTCATCTGATAATCATGGAAAAGTACTAGAAAATCCAGATACAATTTCACAAAACGTATTATCGAAAGGTTTAGATGCAGGAACCGCTTTCGAAATTTTATCAATCGATATTGCTGATATCGACATTGGTAAAAACATTGGAGCCATGTTACAGACAGATCAAGCTGAGGCTGACAAAAATATTGCTCAGGCAAAAGCGGAAGAACGTCGTGCTATGGCTGTTGCGCAAGAACAGGAAAACATTGCGAAAGTTCAAGAAATGCAAGCTAAAGTGGTGGAGGCTGAATCTGAAGTACCTCAAGCACTTGCTGAAGCATTACGAAATGGTAACATGGGCGTAATGGATTACGTGAATTATAAAAACATGTTAGCTGATACTGATATGCGTGAAATGATTGGTAAATTAAGCAAACATGAAAATGATGAGAGTGATGATAAAAAATAATCGCTCTAAAGGAGAGTGATTGCATATGGGCGGATTAATTGAATTAATCGCCAGTAACATCTTTATAATTTTTGCGATTCTCGCTGGCTTGTTTAGTATTTTTCAAAAGAGCGGGGACGAAGAAGATTCTCGTGACCGCCCCGTATTCAAAGAACAAAACCGACAGACATCCACATCTCCTGAAAAAACTGTGAGTGATGTGAAAGAATCTGTTCAACAAACAGCGCAAGAGAAAATGGATGATTTGTCTAACCAAACTTCCAGCTGGTATGAAGCGATGGAGGATTCTAGACAACGTTTAGAAGAAGTCGAAAATCAACCAGCTTCAAGTGGTGTTCATGGTGATGCCATAGGTGGCATGGACGCGATTAAACGAGGTTCAATTAGTCAAAGTGATCAGTCTTCAATCCCTCGTGTATCTGTTCATGAAAATATTACGCGTAAACGAATTGTCGAAAGTATCATGATGGCTGAAGTATTGAGCAAACCTAAATCAAAAGCCAATAAAACATTATAATGAAACATTTAAAGCACAGAATGTCTTGCGTATACATTCTGTGCTTTTTTCATATATTGGTGATGATAGGGGGAAGATTCATGAAAATGATACCGAAACCATTCCGCAACTGGTTAAGTCGATATGGGCAATTACCAGTTGATATCGTATATGATTATCCCCGTGTAACAATGATCGGACAGCTACACTTATATATTGAAAATCATCATGGACTGAGTCACTTTTCAAACCAAGAGATCATCATTAATCAACAACAATCTCAGATGGTGGTGACTGGAAGGGACCTAGTGATTAAAAATTTACTCAAAGAAGAAATCGTAATAGAGGGTCAGATTGAAAATGTAAGTTGGCGAAGTCCATCAAATTTATAAAAAGGGGTGATGAGTTGGACAAGTATTATGACTATAAATTAGTTCAGGTAAGAGTTACTGGTAATCAGTCAAATGAACTTATTCAATCAATTGCTCATGATGGGCATCCTATTAGAGATTTAAAACAAATAAATAATGAACAATTTTCATTGCGTGTGACACCTCAAACATATTTTGAAATGAAGCGTAGAAGACATACATATTCATGTCGATTAAAACTAATTCATCGGCCACGTTTATTAAAAGGAAAACAATTTAAACAATTTGGAATCCCAATAGTCATTGGGGTTTGTTTAGCATTTATCTTAATCTTGCTATTATCAAACATAATATGGCGTGTAGAAGTCATTGGTGGATCACAAGAGTTACGATATGATGTAACAGAAACTTTAAATGAATTAGGTTTAAAACGGGGGAACTGGATGCAACATAAAGAGACCTTAAGTGATATTGAACGAGAAGTGATGAATCGTATTGATGAGCTTTCTTATATTGGTATCAATCAACAGGGAACTGCTTTCACCATTACTGTTGAAGAATCTGAAACTTTTGAAGAGCCTAAGTCAGATGAGCCAGTTGACTTAATCGCGTCTAAAACAGGTGTGATCCAATCCATGTTTGTTGAAGTGGGTAAACCCATGGTCAATGTTCAAGATACGGTTAATCAAGGTGATCTGCTTGTGTCTGGTTTATTGGATGAAGAGGGTGAAGTTAAAGTCCATGCTGAGGGGGAGGTCTTGGCAGATGTGTGGTACCGGGTTCAAGTTACCTCTCCATTAAAGCAAAGTTATGAGATGCTTACAGGTGATAAAGAAACAAATTATTCATTAACTCTTTTTGACCGTTTTGATATATTTGGTCCTACAACGGACAACCTAACGTATACAACTGAACGGCCATTGTATTTTTTGAATTGGGAATTACCCATTACCTATAAGCGACATGACCATTATAACTTACAAACTGAAACCAAGGAATTTGAAGAATCCGAGCAATTAAAAGAAGAAATCGAAAATCAAATGAAACGTCAATTAGATTCTGATATCGACGTCGTCTATCAAAAAGTTTTGCACGAGGAACGCGACAGTGATAAAGTTAAATTAGATATTTTTGTTAAAGTACATGAAGATATTGCTAGTAAACAAATAATTGATCAAGGAGATTGATGTATGCAAGACGATAAACAGAGCATTAATTTACATCTTGAAGATCATAACGATACACTAAACCTGTTCGGTACTAATGATCGTAATATTAAGCAAATAGAAGAGTTTTTGCCCGTCAATATTATTACACGAGGTGGGCAGATTAAAATAGAAGGCCAAAAAGAAGATATAGAGCTTGTGCATGACTTACTACAAAAAGTTTTAAATGTCGTTAAAAAGGGCATTACAGTAACTGAGAGAGATATTATCTATGGTATTGAATTGGCGCGTACAGACAAGCTTGAACAATTTGAAACCTTATTCGAAGATGAAATCACTAAAAACCAGAACGGTAAGCCAATTCGTGTAAAGACTTTAGGTCAACGAGATTATGTCGCGGCGATGAAAGCGAATGACCTTGTGTTCGGAATTGGACCTGCTGGAACGGGTAAAACTTATTTAGCCGTGGTCATGGCTGCAAAAGCATTACGTAACGGTGAAGTTAAGCGAATGATTCTGACAAGACCAGCTGTTGAAGCGGGTGAGAGTTTAGGGTTTTTACCAGGTGATTTAAAGGAAAAAGTAGATCCATATCTCCGCCCATTGTATGATGCTTTACATGATGTCATTGGTAAAGAACATACGGCAAGATTGTTGGAACGTGGCACCATTGAGATTGCTCCCCTAGCCTATATGCGCGGGAGAACCTTAGATGATGCTTTTGTCATTCTAGATGAAGCCCAAAATACGACACCAGAACAAATTAAAATGTTTCTAACACGACTTGGATTTGGTTCTAAAATGGTTGTGACAGGAGACATTACACAAATTGATTTACCTAAAGGTGTACAATCAGGATTAAGAGTCACTGAAGGTAAATTGTCAGGTGTGAAAGGTATATCATTTAATTACTTAAAAGGTGCTGATGTCGTCCGTCATCCACTTGTACAACGCATCATTGATGCATATGAAGCTTAAATCGTAACAAAGGAGGTTGTCCTTGTGCAAATTGACTTTATCGATGAAACAGAGCTTGTTGAAAATGATTTGATTAAGCTATTAGAAGACGTTTTGCAATATGCTGCAAATGAGGAAAACATTGAAGAATCGGCAGAAATGTCTGTCACAATCGTGGACGATGAAACCATTAAACAAATTAATGCTGATTACCGTGAGAAAGACTATGCAACGGACGTCATTTCATTCGCACTCGAAGAACAAGGAGAAGGAGAGTTAGATATTGTTGGTGATGACCTCCCTGTTCATTTAGGTGACATTGTCATTTCTTTTGATAGAGCTAAAGCTCAGGCCAATGAATATGATCATTCTTTAAATCGTGAACTTGCGTTTTTATCTGTGCACGGTTTATTACATCTAATAGGGTATGATCACGAAACAAAAGCAGATGAGAAAGCAATGTTTCAAAAACAAGAATCGATCTTACAATCATTCGGATTGAAACGAAATGAAACGTAATCGTGTCGGATTTAATTATGCTCTAGCTGGATTAAAGACAGCCATTAAGCAGGAGTTTAATATTCGAATCCACCTCAGTATTCTCATGATTGTATTTTTCATGGGGTGGATGGCCGAGGTAAGTTTGACTGAATGGGCCATAATTGTGGTCGTTAGTGGTGTCGTGTTAACGGTTGAGTTAATTAATACTGTTATAGAGTATGTGACCGATGTATTATTTCCTAATTATGATCAATTAGCTAAACAAATTAAAGACATTAGCGCAGCTGCTGTCTTAATATCATCAATCACAGCATTTACTGTAGGTTTATTAATTCTCTTACCGAAATTCTGGGAGATCATCTCATAACCATTTTAAAACTCGCTCATAGCGGGTTTTATTTATTTAAAGAACTTAATGAGTGAACTAAAAACCACGACATTTGTCATTTATATGAAATCTTATCTAATTTATAGTAAACTAGAAGAACAAGTTATGAATAGGAGAGACAAGTTATGACGGAACAATATCATTCAGGATTTATTGCGATTATTGGACGCCCAAACGTCGGTAAATCCACATTCATGAATCGAGTTATCGGTGAAAAAATTGCCATTATGAGCGATAAACCACAAACAACCCGTAATAAGATCCAAGGTGTATTAACCACTGATAACACGCAGTATGTTTTCATTGATACACCTGGAGTACACAAACCCAAACATCGTTTAGGTGACTTTATGGTTCAGTCCGCTATTAACACATTAAATGAAGTAGATGTGGTTATGTTCATGGTTAATGCGGACGAAAGTTTTGGTAAAGGTGATGAGTACATCATCGAAAGGTTAAAACAAGTGAAAAATCCCGTTGTATTGGTCATTAATAAAATAGATGAAGTACACCCTGACGAATTATTACCAATCATTGATACGTACCGTAAGCAACTAGATTTTGAAGACATTGTTCCCATTTCTGCTTTAGAAGGTAATAATACAGAAGAACTATTAAATGTGCTCTCAAAACATTTACCAGAAGGACCTCAATATTATCCTGAAGATCATTTAACAGATCATCCTGAACGATTTATCATTAGTGAATTCATTCGAGAAAAAGTATTACATCATACTCACGAAGAAATTCCTCATTCAATTGCAGTCGTTATTGATTCGATTAAAGAACGAGAGGATCAAGATATGATTGATGTACAAGCAACGATTGTGGTGGAACGAAATTCGCAAAAAGGGATTATAATAGGAAAGCAAGGTAAAATGCTGAAACAAATTGGATCCGAAGCGAGAACAGATATAGAATCTTTATTAGGCACTGGCATCTATTTAGAATTGTGGGTGAAAGTGCAAAAGGATTGGCGAAATCGTCAATTTCACTTACGAGACTATGGATATCGTGAAGATGAGTACTAATCGTATGAATTGGTAATTATTTTAACTTATTAACTGTTTCATTTCGGTGAAACATAAGCTTGAAGATTTCAGTTCAATAACTGAAAGGTGGAGAGTAAAATGTTTAACATCCCTTGGAGTTTGTTTGAAAAAACCGGAAATGTCGAAGCATATTTGCTTTTGAAACAATTAGAATCTAATCAAAGTAATCAAAGAGCATTAACCTCATCACAAAATGCATCAACGATTAAACCTAACGTAAAAAGGTAAGAGCAGGTGAGAGGATATGGAGCAAATTAATGGTATTGTGCTAAGAACACAAGATTATGGGGAAACAAATAAAATTTTAACAATACTAACAGAACAATATGGCATGATCAGTGCAGTAGCACGTGGTGCAAAAAAGAACAAGAGTCGAATGGCTGCGGTTGCGCAGCCATTTATCTATGGGCAATATTTGCTCTATATAGGTAAAGGTATGGGGACTGTTCATCAAGGTGAAGTTTTACATAGTATGAGGCACATTCGTGAAGATATCATGTTAACAGCATACGCTACATATATTGCTGAGCTAACGACTAAATTATTAGATGAAAAAAGCCCAAACCCAGCTTTGTTCCAAGAGTTATTAGTAAGTTTAGAAAGAATGGAAGAAGAATCGCCACTAGCTATTACTTTAATGTACGAAATGAAAATGTATTATATTGGCGGATTTGCGCCAGTTGTTGACCAATGTGTTAATGGCCATTCAGACCAACCGATTGCTGGATTTTCTGTTATGGCAGGCGGTGTGGTATGTGAACACTGTCAATATCAAACAACGGATTGTATTAAACTTTCACCACAGCTTTACCATGTTCTAAGAATCATGAGTCATAGAAGCATAACAAATATTCGAGATATTTCGATTAAGAATGAGACACTAGAAGCAATCAAACATATTTTAAATCAATATTACGATTATTATGGTGGATTCACGATTAAATCGAAGCGATTTCTAAAACAAATGAATGATTTGCAGCAAGAATAGTTAAATGTGTTATACTTTCTTTAACTATATAAAGAAATAGTGTATAATATTTGTGTTGTGAGGACCTTTATGAGGTGGTGAAAGAAATTGGATTTATCTGAAAGACAGGAATTAATTGTCGATATAGTAAAAGAACGAGGGCCAATTACAGGTGAAAATATCGCAGATGAATTAAATTTAACACGGGCTACGTTACGTCCTGATTTAGCTATATTAACAATGGCAGGATTTTTGGATGCTAGGCCGCGTGTTGGTTATTTCTATACAGGTAAAACGGGAAGTGAATTACTAACTGATAAAATTAAAAAGTTATCTGTTCGTGATTATTATTCAGTGCCAGTTGTTGTGAACGACCAAGCCCATGCTTATGATGCAATTACGACTATGTTTTTAGAAGATGTAGGTACATTATTCGTGGTTGATCAACATGGGATCTTAGTAGGTGTACTGTCTCGAAAAGACTTATTAAGAACAAGTATGGGACAACAAGACTTAACGGAAGTACCTGTACATATCATTATGACACGATTGCCAAAAATTAAAGTATGTCAAAAGGATGATTTACTATTAGATGCTAGTATAAAACTGATAGAAAATCAGATCGATGCTTTACCTGTCGTTCAAGAACATGAGCGGGGATTAGAAGTGATTGGCCGGTTAACAAAGACCAATATTACTAAAGCTTTTGTTGGTTTAGTTAACCAAGATCGTATTTAAAAGGGGGCGGTGAGTGATGAACCCAAAAATGTTTTATATAGTTTCAGATTCCGTTGGTGAGACTGCTGAACTAATGGTAAAAGCTGCGGTTAGTCAATTTACTGACTCAGATATGCGGATTCAACGTATACCTTATGTAGAAGATCTAGAGACATTAGATGAGGCAGTCCAAACAGCAAAAGAAAGTGAAGGATTAATCGCCTATACACTTGTTAAAACAGAATTTCGTGAACGAATTAAAACAAAAGCAGAAGAAAATCAAGTTGTAGCAATGGATTTGATGGGGCCTTTGATTGAGAATTTAAAGGGATATTTAGATGAAGAACCTGCTTTACAACCAGGTCTAGTTCATAAGTTAGATGAAGATTATTATAAACGAATTGAAGCGATTGAATTTGCGGTTAAGTACGATGATGGTCGGGATGCAAAAGGAATTTTAAAAGCTGATCTTGTATTAATTGGAGTGTCAAGAACTTCTAAAACACCTTTATCACAGTTTTTAGCGCATAAACAATTAAAAGTTGCGAATGTTCCTATTGTTCCAGAAGTCGAACCACCTGAAGAATTATTTCAAGTGCATCCGAGTAAATGTATTGGGTTGAATATTGACTCCGAACAATTAAACCATATTCGAACAGAACGCTTAAGATCGCTTGGTTTAGACGGAAGCGCTAATTATGCTAAAGAAGAACGTATTCAAGAAGAAATTGACTATTTTAATAAGATTGTTGATAAAATCGGGTGTCGAACAATCAATGTTTCAACTAAAGCAGTTGAAGAAACTGCCAACGCTATTTTAAATACCATAAGGTGAAAAAATTATTAATCGGCTCGTCAAATATAGACGGGTCGTTTTATTATGTTGCAAGAAATATTCAAAGGATAAAATTTAAACAAACTAATAGCGTTAACTGAAATTTTAGGTTATAATGCATACTTGTGGTGAAATTTATCACTTTATGTCTATAAAAAATTAACAATTTAGTTTTTAGAGGTTTTAAAGAGAATTCTGGATATAAAGGATAAAAAAACTGTCGAAAGTTGAAGGGATTTAAAAACTTCTATCGAATAAATATAGATATGGTGATGTATATGCAAGAAAAAATACCAGAAGAACTCATTGATCAAATCGTATCACAGAATGATATTGTTGATGTGATTGGTGAGCATATACAACTAACTCATAAAGGCCGAAATTATTTTGGTCTTTGCCCTTTTCACGGTGAGAATACACCATCTTTTTCTGTTTCACCTGATAAACAAATTTTTCATTGTTTTGGATGTGGAAAAGGTGGTAATGTAATCAATTTTGTAATGGAACTTGATTCATTATCATTTGTTGAAGCTGTTCAAGCATTAGCTAAACGAAGTGGTGAAACGATTCCAGATCAATATATGCCTGATTCAAATGAAACAACATTAACTGAAACAGAACAATCAGCTATTAATGCTTATGAATGGGCTGGTCGGTTGTTTCATCATGTATTACGCTATACTGATGATGGTAAAGATGCGCTTAAGTATTTAAAAGAAAGAGGATTTCAGGATCAAGATATCGAACAGTTTCAATTAGGCTATTCACCTTATAAAAGTCAGTTTTTAGTTTCATTTTTAGAACAAAAAGGATTTGAGCTCCAAAGCCTAGTTGATACAGGTTTATTAAGCCAACGAGACGGGAATACCATCATTGACCGCTTTCAAGGTCGAGTTTTATTTCCGATTCACAACCATCAAGGAAAGATTGTTGGTTTTGGTGGTCGTGCAATTGAAGAAGGGGTTGAACCCAAATATTTAAACAGCCCTGACTCTAAGCTTTTCCAAAAAAGTAAATTATTATACAACTTTCATCAAGCACGTAAACCAGCTCAAAAACAAGATGAAATCATACTTTTTGAAGGTTATGCTGATGTGATTAAAGCAAGTCAAGCAGGAATAAAGCATGGCGTTGCCACATTAGGAACGAGCCTAACAGAGTATCAAGCTCGCTTACTCTCCCGTTATGTATCAAAGGTGATTATTTGCTTTGATGGAGATCAACCAGGAAGAGAAGCGAGCCAGCGAGCTGCAGAAGTTGCGAGAAAAGCGGGACTACAAGTCTTAATTGCAAACATACCTTACCAAATGGATCCAGATGATTTCATCCAATCTTACGGTGAAGATAAGTTCCAAAATCAAGTTTTGGGCACTGCTGAGCCATATGTTGCTTTTATGTTGAACTTTATCAAGAAAGATTTTAATTTACATGTTCAACAAGATCAACTGACTTATATCGAAAAAGCGCTCGATTTGATAGCAACGGTGGATCACGCAGTAGAACGAGACGTATATTTAAAGCAATTGGAAGAAAACTTTAATTTATACCGTGAGACACTAGAAGATGAGATTGCAGAACGCAGAAGAATAAATGATCGCCGTCATGAACAAGCTAAACGTGCTAAGTCTGATAATCAATCAAGTCGACAACCCAAACGTCGAGACGCTATATATCCTGCATTTCAAAATGCAGAGCGACAATTATTAGCTCATATGTTGCAAAACCGCTATGTTGCTGAGCAAGTTCAAGAACGTTTAGGTTCTAAGTTCAACATGCAAGAGCATCAAGTGTTAGTGACTTATCTCTATGCATATTATGAGGAGGGCAACGAACCTAATGTTAGTCGTTTTATGGAGCGTTTACCAGAAGAAACTTTAAGACAACTGGTGTCGTCACTAGCGCTTATATCCATTAGTGATACGTTAGAGCGAGAAGAATTAGATGATTATTTATTTGCCATTCTAAAAGAAGCGGATGTAGATCAGGAAATTCGTTCATTAGAAACGATGCTTAAAAATGCTGAAAAAGAAAATGATCCTAAATCCGCAGCAAGAATAGGTATGAAAATATTGGAATTGAGAAAGAAAAGTAATAAATCCAAGCTATAGCGACCAGTTTGGAAGGAGGGGTAGCATGGCTGAGAAGCCAATCGAATCACAAGAAGCAGAACAACAACAGAATCAGGATCAAGAACAAACACAAGGTCAAGGGCAAGACCAAGAGCAAGAACTAACATTAGACCAGACAAAAGAACAATTACTTGAAACAGGTAAAAAACGAGGTGTCCTCGTTTATGAGGAGATTGCAGATAAATTAGGTCATTTTGATTTAGATTCTGAACAAATGGATGACTTCTATGAAACCTTAGCTGATCAAGGAATCGATATTATCGGCGAAAATGATGACCCTAATTTGCAAAAAATCACGAAAGAAGAAGATCTTGACTTAACAGATCTTAGTGTTCCTCCAGGTGTTAAAATTAATGATCCTGTTCGCATGTACTTGAAAGAAATCGGACGCGTCGATTTGTTATCTGCTGATGAAGAAATTGATTTAGCAACTCGGATTGAACAAGGTGACGAAGAGGCTAAACGCCGTCTATCTGAAGCTAACTTACGTTTGGTGGTAAGTATTGCAAAACGTTATGTCGGTCGGGGTATGCTATTTCTTGACTTGATTCAAGAAGGTAATATGGGCTTGATCAAAGCCGTTGAGAAGTTTGATTACCGTAAAGGGTTCAAGTTTAGTACGTATGCGACTTGGTGGATTAGACAAGCAATAACACGTGCTATAGCTGACCAAGCTCGTACCATTCGTATCCCAGTTCACATGGTTGAAACCATTAATAAGTTAATCCGTGTGCAAAGACAATTACTTCAAGATTACGGTCGTGAACCAACGCCTGAAGAAATTGCTGAGGAAATGGATTTAACCCCTGATAAAGTACGAGAAATTCTCAAAATTGCTCAAGAACCTGTCTCACTTGAAACTCCAATTGGTGAAGAAGATGATTCACACTTGGGCGACTTTATTGAAGACCAAGAAGCAACATCACCTTCAGATCATGCTGCTTATGAATTATTAAAAGAACAACTTGAAGATGTATTAGACACATTAACCGATCGTGAAGAAAATGTTCTGAGACTCCGCTTTGGACTAGATGATGGTCGAACACGAACATTAGAAGAGGTAGGTAAAGTCTTTGGTGTCACTCGAGAAAGAATACGCCAAATTGAAGCCAAAGCCTTACGTAAATTAAGACATCCTAGCCGCAGTAAACGATTAAAGGACTTTCTTGAGTAACCTCTCCAATTCGGAGGTGCAGCACGTGAATGAGGAACGAAATAAAGTCATTATCGATGAAATAAAACACTGGAAACAATCGAAACTATTACCTGCTGAATACTGTGATTTCTTATTAGCGCTTTACACATTTGGTGAAGGGGTAGAAGAGGATGAAAAGTCAGTTCAAAAACGTAAAAGGCGTCAAATGCTGTTTTACGTTGATCTCATCTTTTTAATTCTTCTTCTCCCAACTTCATTATTAATGTCTGTTGTAATCGATTTGAATGTTTATGTTGACTTGACACTATCTATTGGAATTTTACTAATTTTAATTGGTCATGTTTATTGGTTTAAACGACGATCTTCGTCCATGATTCACATACCTGTTATGTTAGTTTTTTTAATATTATTAATTAGCTCCATTTCGTTTATTAGCTCTATATATGGAGAAGGTATAATATTGAATAGTGTTGTTGCTGTTCATTGTATATTATGGATTATAATTGGTGTTATTTGGCGCTATTACTATTTAACAGCTTCTGGAATTGTAGGCATAATGTTATTAGCATCGATGATTTTTTTATAATAATTTCACATTTTATCTCTTTCCGTATCTCTGTTTTTAAAGTAAAATATAAATAGTTATGCATACATATATGGTGACATAAGGAGGATAAGACTGATGAGCAAGAACCCTATAGTACCGTTTGCGACAATTGCTGTTTTAGGAATTATAGCTATTATTGTTATGAGCGGTGTTGGATTAAATCAAATGCAATCTGCTGATGATGCAGAAAATGGTGAACAGACTGAAGAACAGTCATCTAGTGATCCAGAAACGCATTATGAAAACAACTGTATGTCATGCCATGGTGAAGATCTAGGTGGCGGTACTGGACCTGAACTACAAAACGTTAGTGAACGTTATTCAGTTGAAGAACTACAAGATATTATTGCTAATGGTGTTGAAGGTAGTTCCATGATGACTGGTGATTATGCAAATGATGAAGAAGCTCAAATGATGGCCGAATGGTTATCAGAACAATAGTGTCGAAATGATTGAAGTCCAGAAGCGTGTTTGTAAGAATGATACAGACAACAGTTTCTGGGCTTTTGTTTTTGTTTAGATCAATGTCGTAAAAGGAGATTCATAATGAAGACGATTCCTTTATCAAAACGTTTAAATACAGTAAAACAACTTATACCGCAATCGTGTAATGTACTTGCTGATATTGGTTCAGATCATGCTTATTTACCATGTCAAATCTGCCTTGAGAATGCCGATCTAAAGGCAATTGCTGGAGAAGTCAATGATGGGCCTATGCAAGCAGCTTTAAACCAGGTCAATCATTGGCAATTAAGTGATCAAATCGATGTTCGCTTAGGCGACGGTTTATCTGTCATTGATTTTGGAGAAGTTGATTGTGTAACGATAGCAGGGATGGGTGGGGCTTTGATCACGCATATTTTAACTGACGGTCTATCTAAATTGAATGGTCAAGAAACCCTTATTTTGCAACCGAATATAGATGCCCATTTGATTAGGCAGTTTGCCCAAGATTATGGTTACAATATAGAATATGAAAATGTGCTCGAAGAAGATGGGTATTATTACGATATAATAGTGCTAAAGCATAGTGATTCATCAGTGCATTATTCAAAAAAAGAAATTTATTTAGGACCACTGATGCTGAAACAACCCAATCAAGCGTTTTATGAGAAATGGCTTCGTGCCTATAAAAAACAACAACTCGTTGTCGATGAGATGTGTAAAGCTAAAGAACCAAATCTAGAAAAAATCAAACGGTATCAAGAAGAGTTACTATGGATTGAGGAGGCGTTGGAGCTATGACACAGAAGGTACAAGCAAAAGATATTATTAATTTATTAGAATCTTTTGCACCGAAAAGTTTAGCTTTTGAGGGCGATCCGATTGGCTTACAAGTTGGTGACTTAAATAGTTCTGTTGAAAAGGTCATGATCACGTTAGACGTACTAGAAAACGTAGTCGATGAAGCAATTAAACAAAACGTTGATTTAATTATTGCTCATCACCCATTTATTTTTAAACCTTTAAAATCGATTAATATGAATGATGAAAAAGGGAAAATCATTAATAAACTAATCAAGCATGACATTACTGTATATGCAGCCCATACGAATTTAGATATTACACAAGGTGGGGTGAATGATTGGTTGATGGAACAATTAGGATTACAACCAGAAGGTGTTGTGGTCCCAACTACGCAAGACACTTTGTATAAAATGGTTGTTTTTGTACCAACATCACATGAAGATGAATTGCGAAATGCCTTAGCTGAAGCAGGAGCAGGTCATATAGGTGAGTATAGTCATTGTACCTTTAATAGTGAAGGGTTTGGTACATTTAAACCACAAGAAGGAACCAATCCTTATATTGGCTCTACAGATGAATTAGAAAAAGTACAGGAATTACGTATGGAAACAGTCGTTCCATCTTCTATATTACAAGATGTGATCGATCAAGCTAACAAGGCACACCCTTATGAAGAAATGGCTTACGATGTTTATCCTTTAGAGCTTGATGGTGAACCGTTAGGTCTTGGTCGTATTGCAACACTAAATGAAACAACGACATTAGAGCAATTTGCTCAAACAGTTAAGAAAGCCTTTAATGTTCCCCAACTCCGATTTGTAGGCCGTTCTAATAAAAAGGTTAAAAAAGTTGCAGTAATCGGTGGTGACGGTAATAAATTTATACATCAAGCAAAACGGCAGGGCGCTGATGTGCTGATTACAGGTGATGTTTATTACCACACAGCGCATGATGCTTTAGGAATGGGACTTGGAATGATCGACCCTGGACATCATGTTGAAGAAGTGATGAAAGATGGCTTAAAGAGCGAATTAGTGGCCCGCACTGAAGCAAAAGGTTATGATGTGTCGTTTGTTAGTTCTAATCAAATGACAGAGCCATTTCAATTTCTTGGTGATTAATATTTAAATATTTGAAATCTTTTTACTTGTTTTAAGTTCATTGACATGTACTGACGCGATTGTTAATCTACTTTTAATATTTATCATTGCCTATATATCTTTTATGAACTGAGTTATATAGTTAAGATGAATAGTTGTAAAAAAGGAGATGAGTTAATCGTGTGGGAGAACAAATTTGCGAAAGAAGGGTTAACATTTGATGATGTTTTACTCTTGCCAGCAGTATCTAATGTGATACCTAATCAAGTGGATGTATCAACAGCATTAACACCATCTTTATCCTTGCAAAAACCAATGATCAGTTCAGGTATGGATACTGTCACTGAAGCTGATATGGCCATTGCAATGGCAAGGCATGGTGGTTTAGGCGTCATCCACAAAAACATGTCAATTGAAGAACAAGCTGATCAAGTTGACAAAGTTAAACGGTCAGAACGCGGTGTTATTACAGATCCATTTTACTTAACACCAGAACATCAGGTGTATGATGCAGAGCACTTGATGGGCAAGTATCGTATATCTGGCGTTCCAATTGTGAATAACAAGGAAGAGCTGAAGCTTGTAGGCATTATTACGAACCGCGATCTTCGTTTCATTCATGATTATTCGATTGCTATATCTGATGTCATGACAAAAGACGGGCTTGTTACTTCTTCGGTTGATACAACGTTAGAAGAAGCCGGCCATATTTTACAAAAACATCGAATAGAAAAATTGCCATTAGTGGATGAACATCAAGTTTTAAAAGGGTTAATTACGATTAAAGACTTGGAGAAGGACATTGAGTATCCTAATTCAGCTGTTGATTCAGCAGGACGCTTACTCGTTGCTGCAGCTGTTGGTGTTTCAGGTGATACGTCAAAACGAATTGAGAAATTAGTCAATGCCGGCGTCGATGCATTAGTTATTGATACAGCTCATGGTCACTCACAAGGAGTGCTTGACACTATCAGTATGATTCGCATGCAGTACCCTCACATGAATATTATTGCAGGTAATGTTGCAACTGCTGAAGGTACAAAAGCATTGATTGAAGCAGGTGCGGACGTTATTAAAGTAGGCATTGGCCCTGGATCGATTTGTACGACACGTGTAGTCGCAGGTGTTGGTGTTCCACAAATCACTGCAGTATTTGATTGTGCGAGTGAAGCTCGGAAGCATCAAGTTCCAGTGATTGCGGATGGTGGAATTAAATATTCAGGTGACATTGTTAAAGCTCTTGCAGCTGGTGCTCACGCGGTGATGCTTGGCAGCATGCTAGCTGGCACAACAGAAAGCCCTGGCGATATTGAAATCTATCAAGGACGTCGATTTAAAACGTATCGAGGTATGGGATCTGTTGCGTCTATGGAAAAAGGGAGTCATGATCGATACTTTCAGGAGGATAATAAGAAATTTGTTCCTGAAGGAATCGAAGGTCGAGTTGATTATAAAGGCCCTGTTGCCGATACCCTTTATCAAATGATTGGCGGCCTGAAGTCTGGCATGGGATATTGTGGTTCACCTACTTTAGACGAATTAAGAGAAGAAGCTCAATTTATCAAAATTACAGGTGCAGGTCTAAAAGAAAGCCATCCACATGATGTACAAGTAACAAAAGAAGCGCCGAATTATTCGGTTTAACGAAAAGACTTAACACACGATTAACAATTATATAATTTAACCGTTGCTTTCATATAGACTTACGAATATGGCGTAAGTGTTTCTACCGAGTTGCCTTAAACAACTGGACTATGAAGGTGGGTTGTTCTGTACAATTCTGCCTTCATATTAATTTTGAAAGGTTGAATTGTATTTTTTTGTTAATCAAAAGGGGATAATGATATGACAACCATTAAGGAAAAAGTAATTGTATTAGATTATGGCAGTCAATATAACCAACTAATCACTCGAAGATTAAGAGACATCGGGGTGTATAGTGAATTACATTCCAACCGCTTAACAGCACATGAATTAAAGGAGTTAAATCCAAGTGGCATTATTTTATCTGGTGGCCCTGGAAGCGTTTATGATTCCAATGCCACCCAAGTGGATGAAGCCATATTTGAATTAGACATTCCAATTTTAGGTATATGTTATGGAATGCAGTTAATGGCTCATCAATTAGGTGGTACTGTTGAAAAAGCTTCGAACCGTGAGTATGGTAAAGCGTCTATTGAAGTCAATGTTTCCTCGAAACTTTTTGAAGGCTTACCTGATCAACAGACTGTTTGGATGAGTCATGGTGATTTAGTGACTGAAGTTCCTCGTGGGTTTGAGGTTAATGCAATCAATGAATCGTGTCCAATAGCATCATTTAGTCATGAATCAAAATCATTTTATGGTGTTCAGTTTCATCCTGAGGTAAACCATACGGAGCATGGCAATGATATTTTGAAACATTTTGTTTTTGATGTCTGTGGTTGCCAAGGTGAGTGGACGATGGATCATGTTGTTGAGATGCAAATAGAAAAAATCCGTGAAGAAGTTCAAGATCGTCATGTTTTATGTGCATTAAGTGGCGGTGTTGATTCATCTGTTGTGGCTGTATTATTACACAAAGCAATTGGCGATCAATTAACTTGTATTTTTGTCGACCATGGTTTATTACGGAAAAACGAAGCAGACGACGTGATGAAAATGTTTGAGGAAGGCTTTCATATCAATGTCATTAAAGTAGATGCTCAAGATCGGTTTTTAGATAAATTATCAGGTGTATCTGATCCTGAGAAAAAGAGGAAAATTATCGGTAATGAGTTCATAGAAGTATTTGATGAACAAGCGGATCAGTTAACGGATATTGACTATTTAGCACAAGGGACGTTATATACTGACATTATAGAAAGTGGAACTGAGACAGCACAAACGATTAAATCTCACCATAATGTTGGCGGATTACCTGAACATATGAATTTAGAGTTAATTGAACCATTAAAAGCTTTATTTAAAGATGAAGTGAGACGATTAGGAGAAGAACTAGGTGTCCCAGAACATATTGTTTGGCGTCAGCCTTTTCCTGGTCCAGGTTTAGGCATTCGTGTTTTAGGTGAAATTACACAGGAAAAATTGGAGATTGTAAGGGAATCGGATGCTATTTTGCGTGAAGAGATCAAAATAAATGATCTAGAACGTGATGTGTGGCAGTACTTCACGGCATTACCGGGCGTTCAAAGTGTAGGCGTCCAAGGAGATGAAAGGTCTTATAATCATACTGTTGCGATTCGAGCTGTGACATCAGTCGATGGTATGACATCAGATTGGGCTCGATTACCATGGGAGGTTCTAGAGAAAATCTCTAATCGAATCACGAATGAAGTGAGCCATGTCAACCGAGTTGTGTATGACATTACAAGTAAGCCACCTGCTACAATTGAGTGGGAATAAATGAATTTTTTGTTTTGTGATGTAACAATCACGAAATCAAAAAGCACTTAATAATCAATCACTAGTTATGAGTGATTGATGGATAAAAAGACCCCAACCTGATTTTAATTGAATCAGGTTGGGGTTCTTTTGTGTTATGAATCGGTTAAGTTAAACGCGTTTTTTAGGTTTAACTTTCGGTAGAATCTTTTGTTTCGTAACTTTACTTGTTATATCCCAAGTATCTTCGCTCTTAGGATCGTATTGTTCGATGAATTTAATAACTTCTTTGGCAATTGGTGTTGGTGTTGATGCACCTGCTGTAACGGCTACGGTTTCACATTGATCTAACCATTCTAGCTGAATTTCAGAAACATCAGCAATTCGGTAAGCTTCTGTACCTGCTTTTTCTTTAGATACTTGAGCTAATCGGTTGGAGTTATTACTTTTTGGATCCCCGACAACTAAGGTTAAATCAGCGTCTTTTGCCTGTTCTGCAACTGCTTCTTGTCGTACTTGCGTTGCCATACATATCTCTTGTTCGATCTCAGTTTGTGGATATTTTTCTTGGACTTTGAGCATCGTATCGTAAACATCCCACTGGCTCATGGTGGTTTGATTTGTTACGAGTATTTTTGAATCTGCTGGTAAATCAAGGTCTTCAACTTCTTCATCGTATTGAATTAGATGGACATGATCTGGCGCAACACCAACAGCGCCTTCTGGTTCAGGATGACCTTTCTTTCCAATATAAACAATTTCATAACCATTATTTACATGTTCACGAATTAAGTCATGGGTTCTTGTGACATCAGGGCATGTGGCATCTAAAACAGTCAACCCTTTTTCTTCCGCGATTTGTTTAACTTCGGGAGATACACCGTGTGCTGTGAATACAACTGTTCCTTCATCAATATCTTTCAATAATTCTTCACGTGTTTTATCTTTACCATCAAGTGTTACAACACCTTCATCTTCAAACGCTTGTGTAACATGACTATTATGAACAATCATGCCGAGTATATAAATTGGGCGTGGTAGGTTTTGGTCTTTTGCTGCATTACTGGCAATAACCATGGCATCAACCACCCCGTAACAATATCCCCTTGGCGCAATTTTAATGACTTCCATGTCAATATGGCCTCCTCATGTATATATCTCTATTCGCTATTATAATCGTTATAGCTCACTTTGACAAAATCTTTGAATGAGTAGCATTTGTAAAGCGTGTCGTTTATAATTGGTTTTAGAAAGAAAAGGAGTTCGGATAACTATGAAACATTATTTTCAATCATATGATTTATCACATGAAATGCTAGGAATGATCAATCAGCTAGGGTTTAATTACTCAACTGATATTCAACACCGCGTCATTCCTAAAGCATTAAAAGGACACAACATCATTGGACAATCACAAACGGGAACAGGTAAAACACATGCTTATTTAATACCGTTATGTGATCAAGTTGATGAGGACCGTCAAGAAACACAGAAGATCATTATTACACCAACAAGAGAATTAGCGATGCAGATCTATGAAGAAGTTAAAACAATGATTTCTTTATCTAATGAAGCTTGGACATCGAAATTAGTCATTGGAGGTACTGATAAACAACGATTAGAACAAAAAATGCAAAAGCCTCCGCATATTATTGTTGGTACACCTGGGCGTATACTTGACTTTATGCAATCTCAAACGATTAATCCATCGACTATAAACAGTGTCGTGATTGATGAAGCTGATTTGTTAATTGATTTGGGATTGATTGAAGATGTTGATGAAGTCTTGTATCGCATGCATGAGGACGTGCAGACGATGGTATTCTCTGCGACCATACCGAAAGGGTTACAACCATTTTTAAACAAATATTTAACGAACCCTAGTCATATACAAATTGAGGAAAATGTTTTGAGTCCAGAACAATTAGAACATCGGTTGATCCCGTTAAGACACCGAGAAGTCGCTAGTATGATTGAAGCTGCCTCTAAGCTTATTCACCCTTATATTGCTTTGATATTTGTTAATAAGAAAGAACATGCAGATGAGTTAGCTAATCAGCTTATGGATCACGGGCTTGAAGTAGGCATTATTCATGGTGGCTTAAAACCTCGTGAAAGAAAGCGTATCCTTAAAGATTTAAAATCACTGCGGTATGAATATATAGTGGCTACTGACTTAGCAGCACGAGGCATTGATATCCCAGGGGTTAGTCATGTATTTAACGCTGAGATGCCGTATGACGAAGAAAGCTATATTCATCGAGTAGGAAGAACAGCTCGTGCAGGTCTTGAAGGAACAGCCGTAAGTTTTTATCAAGAGGATGATCTTTCTTTAATTCAATCATTAGAAAGTCGTGGTATTCAATTTGAAAACTATGATATTAAAAATGGTGAGTGGGTACCCGTTAAGAAATGGAATGAACGTAAGAAGAGAGAAGCTCAAGAAAACGAGCTAAATCAAAAAGCATGGAAACAAGTTAAAAAAAGAAAACAAGTTAAACCAGGTTATAAAAAGAAAATGAAACAAGAACAAGAAAAAGTAAAAAAAGAGCTTAAACGAGATCAATATCGCAAAGGGAAAGGTAAGAAGGGAGATTAAACAATGAAGTTAGGATCACATGTATCAATGAGTGGGAAGAAAATGCTTCTTGGGTCTAGTGAAGCAGCTGTAGAATATGGCGCTGATACTTTTATGATTTATACGGGTGCACCACAAAACACCCGTCGTAAGGCAATTGAAGAGCTGAATATAGAGGTAGCAAAAGAACATATGAATCAACATGGTATTGATGAGATCGTTATTCATGCGCCTTATATTATTAATATTGGTAATACGAATAAACCTGAGACATATGAATTAGGCGTTAATTTCTTACGTTCTGAGATTGAACGGACAGAGGCAATTGGAGCGAAACAAATTGTTTTACATCCAGGATCGCATGTTGGTGAAGGTGCAGAACAAGGGATTAATCAAATTATTCAGGGTCTTAATGAAGTTTTTGAGGAAAATCGTGATGTTCAAATTGCTCTTGAAACAATGGCTGGTAAAGGATCAGAGGTAGGTCGTTCTTTTGAAGAAATTGCTCAGATCATCGATGGAGTTAAGCATAATGAACGTTTATCTGTATGTTTAGATACTTGTCACATCCATGATGCTGGATATGATATAGTCAACGATTTTGATGGTGTTTTAAAGCAATTTGATGAGATTATTGGTTTGGATCGGTTAAAAGTTATCCACGTGAATGATAGTAAAAATGAACGTGGCGCCCAAAAAGATCGCCACGAAAATATAGGATTCGGTCATATTGGATTTAATGCTTTACATTATGTTGTACATCATGACCAGTTAGCTCATTTACCTAAAATTTTGGAAACACCGTTTGTCGGTACAGATAAGAAAGATAAAAAACCACCTTATCGTTATGAAATCGAAATGTTGAAGGTAGGGACTTTTGATCCCGATTTAAAAGAAAAAATCATGAATCAGTAAATTACATTAAGTGGTGAATATTGAATTGGTCAATTAACTGGTTTAATAATTTCTCTGCATCATGAGCTTTTTCTTTTCCGAATTGTAATTCTATATACTGTAACGTTTTAAGTCGATCCTTTTGAGAAAAGGGGTCGACTTTTTCATTTTTAATAAAATTTAGAAGAGCTGATGCTTCTTCCATTGTTAGTGGTATCCCGTACTCATGACTATATTGTACAACTTCTCTAGATGTTGCTTGATATAAACGTCTGCGAATTAAATCTTTAATCATCATGTCACTCCTTATGTCGTGATGTTTATTAATATGTTCATAAGGGAATATTGTGCCTTGGAATCGAAATACTTGCTTGGTCTTAAAGATTTTTAAGATTGCCATTTAATTATTCATTATAATTTTCAATACAAGCAGGCAGAGAAAGGATGTCGACATGAGGTTAAAGCATTATGGTTTGTTCTTTCTTATAATTATCCTGATCGTTACAGCGTTTATTGTTAATAATTTGTATTATGAACGTACTATAGACGAACTGGAAGATGAGAATGATCGTTTAGAAGAAGAACAAGCTGAAACTTCTGAAAAAGAACCTATGCAATCTGTCCACTTAGATTGGAGTGCAGATTTCTCATATCAAAGTTGGGAAAAAGTCGAACAACAAGCTAACAATATGGTTGAAGATAGTAATGGTAAATTTGATAAATCATGGGCATTATTTTTAGTGCAAAAAGCTAAAGCATATGATATCGATCCATTTATTGTATATGAGTTGCTTAAAGTAGAAACAGGGGATACATTTGATCCTGAATTAGTTGGTCCACCAACTGATTACGGACGTGCTTACGGCATGTCTCAATTTATGGAAAATACAGCGCCATGGATTGCTGACATGGCTAATTTACCTTATGAAAAAGAGTTATTGTTCAATCCAAATTATAGTATCCAATTATCGGTTGTTTATTTAGACCATTTATATGGAAAGTATGGAAATTGGGATGAAGCTCTCACAGCTTATCACCGTGGCATTGGTGGATTGGAGAAATATCAAGCTGAAAATGGACATGCTGAAAGTTGGTATGCTGTTGAAATTCAAGAAAAGGCAGAACAAAACCGGAGCGTCGCCTATAATAATTAAATCAACTGCATAATTTTTGATATCCCTCACACACTATAGACAAGCTATAGAAAGTGAGGGATTTTTATGAGCAACGACGACCAACAACCAAAAGACTATAGCCAAGATGATAATTATTTCGAACAAAACAATGGATTTAACCAATCATATGACCCCGTAACAGGCGTCAAAATGGTTGACAGTCACACCGATAAAAATGATCAAGATGTAGAATTTGCAAGTGATACAGCAACCATGAATCCAGATGAATTAGATAGAGATAAAATTAAAAAAGAAGAGAAGGAATCACATTATGAAGAACATGTTGATGCTGGTTGGGGATGGATTGCTTTAAGTGCATCATTTATATCGTTTTTTGTTTGGACATTTTTATTCGCTTTAATTGGTATAGTGATGGGGATTTATGCAAAACGTCGTGGTGCTAATACACTAGGTAATATTGCTATTGGAGCAGCATTAGTAGCAGTTCTTATTCGATTATTTGTATTTCCGTTAATATAAATAAGGACCCGTCAATTTATTTTGGCGGGTCCTTATTTATTATACTTCTTGTTCTTCACGTTGTTTTTGATAATGTTCTTCAGCTAACTTGTCGACTTCTTTCTTCAGTTCATCCACCATAATCTCTTCTGGTACTTTTCGAATAATTTCCCCGTGGCGGAATAATAAACCTTCACCACGTGCACCAGCGATACCAATATCAGCTTCACGTGCTTCACCTGGTCCGTTAACAGCACAACCTAAAACGGCCACTTTAATCGGTGCTTTAATCTTTTGGATATATTCCTCAACTTCATTGGCAATCGAAATTAAGTCGATTTCAATACGCCCACATGTTGGACATGAAATAAGTGTTGCAGCATTAGATGCTAATCCAAATGATTTGAGTAACTCTTTTGCCACTTTAACTTCTTCAACTGGGTCAGCACTTAATGAAATACGAACTGTACTACCAATACCTTTATTCAAAATAGCACCAAGGCCAGCTGCACTTTTAACAGTTCCAGCGAATAAGGTCCCAGATTCTGTAATGCCCAAGTGGATTGGGTATGAAATGTTTTCTGCTGCTTTTTCATATGCTTCGTTGGCTAAATGAATATCAGAAGCTTTTAGAGAAACAACGATATCATGGAAGTCGAGATCCTCTAAAATTTTAATATGATGCAAAGCACTTTCAACCATGGCATCTGCTGTTGGATAACCATATTTCTCAAGTAAATGGCGTTCTAATGAGCCAGCGTTAACACCAATTCGAATTGGAATACCTTTTTCTTTAGCCGCATTTACGACAGCTTCGATTCGTTCACGCTTACCGATGTTACCCGGGTTAATCCGAATTTTATCAGCACCGCCCTCAATGGCTTTAAGAGCTAAACGGTAATCAAAGTGAATATCGACAACTAAAGGAATATTGATTTGCTTTTTAATTTCAGGGATTGCGTCAGCTGCACGATCATCAGGACAAGCGACACGTACGACTTGGCATCCTGCTTCTTCTAAACGATGTATTTCATTAACTGTAGCTTCTACGTCATGTGTTTTTGTTGTTGTCATCGATTGGATAATGACATCGTCACGCCCACCAATCACAACATTTCCTACTCGAACAGGTCTTGTATCTTTACGATGAGTAATCGCAGACATATGTTCAACTCTCCTTTTGTGATGGAAAAAATCTTTTTTTATAGTTTCATCAATGATAATAACACAAATATAGTTTAACATGCTAATCAGACAGACTGCTATAATAAAGATAAAATGAATAAGGGAGAGAAAATAATATGGAAAGTGTAATGAGTTTGTTTACCCTAACGACATTAGCTATGTTCTTCTTCTTCGGTGAAATATTAATTAGGATGAAAGGGATAGGAGCCATAATCGGTATTATTACTATTGGTATGTATTTTTCGGCCAATTTATCATCGATAGATCTAATTTTGGTAGGAATCGGTTTTGCTGTAGGTTTGGGAATGATTATAGCTGACGGAAAACTTCTTAATGATGGGATATTAGGGATAATTGGATTTATTGTCTTGAATTTTTCGATTGCTTTTGCTGCCCCAGACGCATTATCTGCTTCTTATAGTATTGCAGGGGTTATTTTGGGATCCGTATGTAGCCTGATTTTACTTAAGGTGCCGAAATTACCGAAAAGAAAAATGTGGGGGAAAATGACTTTAAAGGATCAACTTACAAGTGATCAAGGTTATAATTCGATTAATGATTCACACACTAAATTGATTGGGAAAACAGGGGTTACTGAGACTGTTCTAAGACCAACAGGAACGATTGTCATTGATGACGAGCGTTATGATGCTGTTTCACAAGCAGAATGGATTGAGCGAGGTAAAACGATAAAAGTGATTAGTGTTGATGGGACCAGAATATTGGTTGAACGGTTAGATTAGGAGAAAATAGGGTATTTCATTCGTAATGTAAAGATTGTGTAAAGAATAACGAAGAAGGGTTTACTTTTACATGTATTACAGAACATAATAGGCTTGTTGTGTTCAGACAACAATCGATAAAATTTTTACTACGAGGTGACACAAATGGATGGCATTTCAATTCAAGACATCATATTTACTTTTATTGGTGGTTTAGCAATCTTTCTATTTGGTATTAAATATATGAGCGATGGCCTGCAGCGTTCAGCTGGTGATAAGCTACGTGATATATTAGACCGTTTTACAACGAACCCATTCATGGGCTTATTAGCAGGTATAATTGTAACTGTATTACTACAATCAAGCTCAGCAACAACAGTTCTGGTTGTTGGTTTGGTAAATGCAGGGTTTATGACATTAAGGCAATCAATTGGTGTTATTATTGGTGCTAACATTGGTACTACAGCTACAGCATTTATTATTGGTATTGATATTGAAGCGTATGCTCTGCCAATCATGGCGTTAGGTGCCTTATTACTCTTCTTCTTCAAAAATAAGAAAATCACCTATGCTGGTCAGACAGTGTTTGGGTTTGGAGCCCTATTCTACGGAATGAAATTAATGGGTGATGGCGTAAGCCCACTTCAAGATTTACAATGGTTTGAAAATCTTACGGTAACCATGAGTGACGTGCCATTATTTGGTACAGCAATCGGTGCATTCTTTACAGTTGCTGTCCAAAGTTCATCAGCCGCAATAGGCGTCCTGCAGTCCTTATATACTGAAAATGCTATAAGTTTAGATGCTGCATTGCCGGTTTTATTTGGTGATAATATTGGTACAACGATTACGGCTGTATTTGCTGCGATTGGTTCCAGTGTTGCAGCTAAACGGGCAGCCGCTTCACACGTGATCTTTAACGTTGTCGGTGCCACATTATTTATCATCTTACTCGTGCCATTTACAGCATTAATTGAATCGTTAGCAACAGCATTATCATTAGGACCGAAGATGACGATTGCTTTTGCTCATGGTACATTCAACTTATCAAACACAATTATACAATTCCCATTCATTGGATTAATTGCGTATTTAGTGACAAAAATTGTTCCTGGTGAAGAAAGAATCGTTGAATCTAAACCACAGCATCTTGACCCTATCTTTTTATCCCAGTCACCTTCAATGGCTATTTCACAAGCCAAAAGTGAATCACTACACATGGGTCAATTAGCAATCAAAGGTTTAGAAGAATCACGTGAGTATTTAAATACAAACCAATCGAAACACTCTGAAATTGCTTATTCGATTGAAGATGCGATTAACAATCTTGATAAGAAGATTACGAACTATTTAACACAAGTATCCAGTGAAGATATTAACGAAACTGATAGTGCCATTCATTCATCAGTCGTCGATATTGTTCGTGACATCGAGCGGATTGGTGACCATTTTGAAAATATTATCGAACTAAATGAATATAAAATTGCAAACAAAGTAAATCTAACCGAACATGCTATGGATGACTTAAATGAAATGTTCAGCTTAACACTTGATACTGTGGAAAAAGCGATTAAAGCTTTTGAAGATAACGATGCTGAACTAGCACGAAACGTGATGAAGAAAGAAAATGAAATTGATGAAATGGAAAAAGCTTATCGTAAAAAGCATATTCTTCGATTAAATGAAGGAAAATGTAGCGGGACGGCTGGTATCATTTTCGTCGATATCATTAGTAACCTTGAAAGAATCGGTGATCATGCGTCCAACATTGCTCAAGAGGTTGATTTAGAAGAAAGTTAGTTTAGTGTTTGAATAGTTGACAGGTAAAGAAATCATTCTTTACCTGTCATCAATTTTCATTTTGTAAAAAGATAATGCATATCGTGTTGACAAGGTCTCAGTAACATGGTAAATTAAATCTCGTCGCTGTCCTTAGTGACGAGATCATATATTCCAGCGTAGCTCAGAGGTAGAGCAATCGGCTGTTAACCGATTGGTCGCAGGTTCGAATCCTGCCGCTGGAGCCATTGGCGGTGTAGCTCAGCTGGCGAGAGCGTACGGTTCATACCCGTGAGGTCGGGGGTTCGATTCCCTCCGCCGCTATTATTACATAATTAAAGAAACATGGCGGCCGTGGCGAAGTGGTTAACGCACCGGATTGTGGTTCCGGCACGCGTGGGTTCGATCCCCACCGGTCGCCCCATGTGAACAGGGACCCTTAGCTCAGTTGGTTAGAGCTATCGGCTCATAACCGATCGGTCGCAGGTTCGAATCCTGCAGGGTCCACCATATTAATTCAAATACCAACGGAGGAGTACCCAAGTTCGGCTGAAGGGGGCGGTCTCGAAAACCGCTAGGGGCTTTACGGCCCGCGGGGGTTCGAATCCCTCCTCCTCCGCTGTTTTAAAGCTTATCTTAGATAAGCTTTTTTTAATGTTATTTAATTGAAACATGTTTCGTTTGATCGTGCTGATGTTTTTTGTAGTAGTTAATAATCTGAGGTAAATATGTTGCTAAGTCAGGACAAATAATACCAGTTCCTTTTAATTCATTTAACGTTTCTCTACAATCGTGGTACACGTTGCAGACAAAGTAATCGAGTGCTTCCTGCGCGATACCAAGCCATTTACGTATAATCGCGAATTGTAACATGAACCGCGCCAATGAAAATGGCATCCGACCAACTGGTTGTCTGCCTAAGTAATGGTTTGTAATCATCGAATAAACAGCTTGTGCTTGATATGGACGAGGATCTGTTAAATGAAAAGTCTTGTTAATAGCTGTTTCACTATGTAATAGGTGTATTGAAGCAGCTACTATATAATCAATTGGGACGAAATTAGCTCTAGCCTTATGTTGCCCAATATAAGGCAAAATGGGTGCGTATTGTAATGAGCTTAATGTGTTCAGTATAAAGTAAGGTCCGTCAAACTTATCCGTTTCACCCCTTTTAGAGTCACCTATGACAACTCCTGGACGAATAATGGTGGTTGGGACATGACTTTTAATCTCTTCAACCAATAATTCTGCTTCATATTTGGTTTGTTCATAGTGGTTTTTAAAGGAAACAGGCTGAGTTAAATCAGATTCATAAACAACGCCTTCCCGATCACCTGATATAAAAGCTGTACTATAATAGACATAATGCTCTAGATTAGGACAACTTTTGGCAAATTGATTAATATGATGGGTGCCGTTAACATTGACATTATTGGCTAGCTCGTATGAAACAGCTAAGTCGTAAATGGCTGCCAAATGAATGAGGTGAGTGGTATCATGGCTCACTTTTTCAAATGTAGATTGTTCCCAATTTAAAGATGGTTCAGTAATGTCAGTTTCGATTATTTCATATTCAATGGCATAATTAGTTATTAGTGTTTCAATCATCTTTCGAGCTTTAGATTTCATTGAAGGTAATACTAACAGATAAAGTTTAGAAACATATTGATTAGTAACTAAATCACGAATGAGATGTTTAGCTAAAAATCCTGGGAATCCAGTTATTGTATAGGTGCATTTCATATAACTCCTCCTTAATAACCCTATATTACCATATTTTTCTGAACATTTAAGTTGAATCTTAAATGTTTAAGCTGATAAAACATGTGGTAAATATTTAATATAAGTTAAATTAAGGCATAAAACTTGCATAAACTTATTGCGATTGATAATCTTTTAATTGAGTGGAAATTCTGAAAAACTTCCACCGTATTATGTAAAGGAGGATTTAATAATGGCTAAATTTGAACTACCAGAACTACCATATGCATACGATGCATTAGAACCACACATTGACAAAGAAACGATGAACATCCACCACACGAAGCACCATAATACGTATGTTACGAAGTTAAATGCAGCACTTGAAGGACATAGTGATCTTCAAGACAAATCACTCGAGGAATTACTACAAAACTTAGATTCACTACCTAGTGATATTCAAACAGCTGTACGTAATAATGGTGGTGGCCATGCTAACCATGCATTATTCTGGACAGTACTATCACCAAATGGTGGTGGCCAACCAACAGGTGAATTAGCTGATAAAATTAATGAAAAGTTTGGCAGCTTTGAAGATTTTAAAGATCAGTTCAAAGCAGCTGCTACAGGCCGATTCGGCTCAGGTTGGGCTTGGTTAGTTGTCAAAAATGGTGATTTAGAAATCACTTCAACGCCAAACCAAGATACACCAGTTATGGAAGGTGTTACACCAATCTTAGGTATTGACGTTTGGGAACACGCTTATTACTTGAAGTACCAAAACCGTCGCCCTGATTATATCGATGCATTCTGGAATGTGGTTAATTGGGACGAAGTAAGTAAACGTTACAATGATGCTAAATAAATAAACGTTTTTTAAGCTTGCATCCAGTATTAACTGGGTGCAAGCTTTTTATTTTTGAACAAATTGAATAAGCACCTCATTACTGTCAAAAATAAGAGACAGAAAAGAGGGTTGTATATGCTTTTGTTCAACCAGTTAAATGAAGACGTGACAGAGAATGAACGAAAGAATTTAAAGTTATTATTGTTAATCGGTTTTTTATATACTTTAGGTATTTTCTTATCGAATATCTTTGTTAACATTTTTCTTTGGAAACAATCAGAGGACATTGAAGTTGTTGCTGTCTATAATTTGTTAATTGCCATTACCCAAATATTGACTTATTTTTTATTTGGTAAATGGGCCAAACGAATTGACCGCGTCTTGATTTTACGGCTAGGAATTGTGCTCATTAGTTTGTTTTTTATATCTGTTTTAAGTTTTGGTGATCAAGCTGCTGAATATAATTATCTTCTTGGGGCTTTACTTGGATCTGGGTATGGCTTTTTTTGGTTAGCGTTTAGTGTTTTAACGTTTGAAGTGACAGAACCTTATACACGAGATTACTTTAACAGCACATTAGGCATGCTTCAGTCTTTCAGTGGGATGATTGGACCCATTACAGCTGGGTTTATTATATCTTCGTTAGAAGGATATAGTGGATATTTGACGATCTTCTTTATCTCGTTCTCGCTATTTATCTTAGCGATTATTTGTAGCTTTTTTATGGAACGAAGGAAAGTTGATGAACGTTATCTTCTTCGTATTGCCTTAAATGAGAGAAAGCAAAATTTCAATTGGCGTTATTTACTGCATGCACATTTTTTCCAAGGATCAAGGGAAGGAGTATTCTTATTTTTAGTCGGCTTAATTGTTTATATTGGTACTACGAGTGAAATGACCGTAGGGATTTATAACTTTATATATGCACTGACATCACTGGTCGCTTATCGAATTGTGGCTAACTATGTTAAACCTTCCAATCGTTTGCGTTTTATTACGATTGGTGCTGTGACATTGTATTTATCAGTGTTTTGGCTATTACAATCCGATTTATCTTATGAGTTTTATGTATATGGTGCTATGGTTGGAATTGTTTTTCCATTACTTTTTGCTCCATTCATGTCGATATCGTATGATGTCATTGGTGAAGCAAGTGAGGCTAAAGAATACCGAATCGAATACATTATTCTTCGAGAAATTGCTCTTAACTTCGGACGAGCTAGTTCATTGCTGCTATTTTTGCTTGGACTTCAGGTATTCCCACAAAGATTATGGATGACCTATGCCATTATCGTTTTCGGTGTTGGCTATTTAATTGTGAACATGTTGCTCGTTCGGATTTATTCGAAAGATTGACAAAAAACTGTTTCACTTGACTCCTTATCGTAAACTGTAAATGATGCTATAATGTAGTTATGCATATGAAGGGAGAGGAGTTTGAAAGTGAAACAGAAGAAAAGTAAGTCACATTTACCCCTTCGATTAAATTTATTGTTTTTTCTTATCTTCTTGTTGTTTTCACTACTCATATTACAATTAGGAGTTGTTCAAATATTATATGGACAAGATGCACAGGAGGAAATAAACCGAACTGATCAACAAACGTCTAAAAATCCTGTACCTAGAGGTCGTATGTTTGATCGTACGGGAGAGTTAATGGTTGATAACGACCCTGTATTAGCCATTACGTATACACCACCTAAAAATGTTCAACCTGAAGATAATTTAGAAATAGCCAAAACCCTTGTCGAATATATTGATATGACAGATGATGAGGTTGATTCCATTACCGATAGGGATTTGAAGGATTATTGGATACTGGAAAACCGTGATAAGGCTTATGGACGGTTGAGCGAAGACGAAGAAGAATTGGATAGTGATGAACAATATCAATTAGTGCTTGACCGAGTAAAGGAAGAAGATATTAATAACTATTCTGATCAAAAATTACAACAAATTGCGATTTTTCGTAAATTAAGTCAAGCTAGCGCCTTATCACCGCATATTATTAAACGAGGTGAAGCGGTTTCCAACGAAGAGTACGCAATTATAGCTGAAAACTTAAGCAAGTTTGATGGCGTAAATGTAACCACTGATTGGGATCGTAATTATTTAGTTGAAGATGGTGCATTTAAGAATTTTATTGGCAGTATATCAAGCACTGACCAGGGGATTCCAAACGATCAGTTAGACTACTTCCTCTCACATAATTATAGTCGAAATGACCGTGTTGGTCGAAGTGGTTTAGAGGAACAATATGAATTACAATTATCTGGTCAAAAAGAAATTCGTGAGCATATAACAGATTCGAGTGGTAATGTCTTAACGAGTGAACTCGTACGTGAAGGAGAGCGAGGCAAGGATTTAGTCTTGTCTGTCGATCTTGAATTACAAAAACGTTTAGATAAGATAGTTGGTGAAGAATTAACGGAAGCAATTGAAGGTGATCCACATGAGAACCGAAAAATGAGTTCAGCAATGGCGGTTATGATGGAACCGAACACTGGTGAAATACTGGCGATGTCAGGTCAAACATATAATCGTGAGTCAGAAGGTGATGAACCCAAGCTATCAGATGAATCATTTAAAGTCGTGAATAACGCTTACCAACCAGGCTCGGTTGTTAAGGGTGCAACTGTTCTTGCCGGTTTGGACTCTGGAGTGATTTCACCAGGAGAAGTGATTAGAGATCAAACGATTCATTTGCCAAATGGAGGAACATTTAGTTCTCATAGTACACTCGGTCTTTTAAATGATATTGGTGCGCTTCGAGAGTCATCAAACGTTTATATGGGATTCATATCAATGCGTATGGATGGGGAAAGGTCTGATCGATATGATTTCCGGGGTGATGGTATCAGTACAAGTCAACAAGCTTACTTCGATTTAAGAAATTATTATTCTCAGTTTGGCCTAGGTGTTGAAACAGGGGTCGATTTACCCTATGAATCAACTGGTTATGAAGGTCCTAATGATGATCCTGGACCAGGTCAGCAAATGCAGTATGCGATTGGACAGTATCACTCATATACTACCTTACAATTAGGTCAATATGTATCAACAATTGCTAATGATGGCTATCGTATGGCACCAAGATTAGTCAAACAAATGCATAATCCTGGAGAAACAGCTGGGTTAGGACCATTATATGAAGCTTTGGAGCCTAAATTATTAAACAAAATTAATATGGATGATAATTATATTGATCGTGTCCAGGAAGGGTTCCGCCAAGCATTTCAAGAAAGTGGGGGCACGGGCAGAAGTTATTTTGCAGACAAATCATATGATGCTGCAGGTAAAACGGGTACAGCTCAAACAGAAATTGATGGTGTTGATGTCAATAACCTTAATTTAGTTGGTTATGCGCCACAAGATGACCCTGAAGTAGCTTTTGCGGTCGTTGTTCCGCATGCAGGAACGAATACTGACGAATCACCAAATTATAAAATAAGCGAAAGAGCACTAGATGCCTATTTTGAGATTAGGGACGAACGAGCTTCAAGTGAAGAAAGTTTAGAAGAAGAAACTGAAGCAGAATCAGTAAACTAAAAAAGACTGTAAGCGACTTTTGACTAAAGGTCGTTTACGGTCTTTCTTTATAAGGTGTAAGTAATTTTTGATTGGTTATGATGTAGTCGACTGGTTGATCTAGTTCATCAGTGGGTAGTGAGTTCACGAGTTGTTCTTCCATCGCTAGGCTAATGGTGGTTTGATGAAAGTTAG
This sequence comes from Alkalibacillus salilacus, assembly GCF_030812915.1. GTDB lineage: Bacteria > Bacillota > Bacilli > Bacillales > Alkalibacillaceae > Alkalibacillus > Alkalibacillus salilacus. The sequence goes on along the minus strand of NZ_JAUSTQ010000002.1, from coordinate 143,055 downwards.
GTAAATAACGGTCATAATACCCTCCGCCATAACCGATGCGATAGCCTTGTTGGTCAAATAATAACCCTGGTACAAATAATAAGTCGATTTGAGACGGTGCAATATAACGTACTTCATCCGTTTTAGGTTCATAAAGGTCTAAATAGACATTTTCAAGTTCTAATCGATTTGTATATTCATAAAACTTCATATTGTGATCTTGTTTGGGATAGCACTTAGGAATAGCAACTTTTTTGCCTTCCTTCCAGGCTTTATTGATAATTGGATGAGTATCTAGTTCTTGTTCACGGGGAATGGTAATGGCAATTGTCTCCGCTTGCTTCCACATATCAGTGGTATACAAAATGTCTTCAATTATTTGCCGAGCATCTTGTTTGTCTTGAGAAGGGATGTAAGCCATTAACCGTTTAGCGAGCTGACGAAAGGTTTGCTTGTACAAAAGGAACAACTCCTTTAAATTCTACCAATATAAAGAAAAACAGCAGGAAATCCTACTGTTTTACTTCGTTTCACGGTGTAACGTATGACGACCTAAACGTGGAGAATATTTTTTTAATTCAAGACGATCTGGGGTTGTACGTTTGTTTTTAGTTGAAATATAGTTACGGTCACCAGTTTCCGTGCAAGCTAGTGTAATTTGTACACGCATGGGTTTTCCCTCCGTTTCATTTATACAATCAATTTGACTTAATTATCATATCAAAATTATATCATACGTTCAAGAAGATTTTCTAGATAACTCGACTTATGAAAAGATTTCTCTTGTATTGTTGAACATGATAAACTAGTAATATGAATGCTATTTAATGTAAGGTGTGACAATGATGATTTATGTATTAACGACATTATTAATTATTGGTATTAGTTTGTTCACTATATCCTTTTTTATGAGTAATCGATTTAATGATATAGAACAAGAGTTAGAACAATTGTCTATGAATCAAATTCAAAACCAATATGTGCTTAATAATAAAATTAAAGTATTAGAAGAAGAATTGTTATCAGAAACGATGGATCTTAACTTCCATACAAAGCAAGACCAATCGAAGGAAGCAGGAAGTACTCATAAGGAACCAGCTATTGTTGTAAAGGTGAAGAACTTGTATGAACAAGGTTATAATCCAAAAGAAATTGAACAACAGACAGGGTTGGCAGAAGATGATGTAAAGATTATCATTCAGCAAAAGTCTGACAATCAAGTGTTTGCTTAGCTTTGAAGGAAAGGACGCATAATATGAAACCAATTGTCATGTCTTTTTCATTGGGTCTTCTTTTATCAACCGTTATCATTGGAGTTGTTTATTTCATTGAAATAGACAACGAAGCTGGAGCGGAAGCCATGTCAGAAGAAGAAAGCCAGTTGAATAATGAAGAGGAGTCAATTACAGAAGATGAAGCAAGATCATATTTAGAAGATCAAGATCATGTCGTATTAACGAGTTCTGAATATGAGGAATTAACTAATTCAAAGAAAAATAATGAACAATTAAAAGACAAAATATCTCAATTAGAAAAAGGGAACGAAAACAGTGAACCATCTCAAAATGTAGGATATGAAATGGTGATTGAGCAGGGAATGGGTCTTGAAGAAGTAGCTTCACAGTTACAAGAAGAAGGTATTATTGAAGATGAAACGAAACTGAAGGAATATTTCCGTGAGAATGATTATAGTCGTTCGATTCAAACGGGGTCTTTTATAGTGACTCCTAATATGAGTTTAAAACAAATAGCGATTACGATGACAAATTAGTATGTGATTTTAGAACGGGGTTACGCGGATGTATATAAGAGAACGATATCGAATGTTAAAGTTAATTGATCAGTTGATTAACGATCAATTTGAAGTTAGACTCGTTTCGGAATATCGGGATTTCGTTATTTTAGAAAAGTACGAGAAACGTCAAAGCTATATTGTTGCTGTTGCTCATCAGTTATTTGATTGGAGTAATCATTTACAAAGAGATATTAATGAAAAAATCAATTATTTAAATAAAAACGCACGTTTGTTTAGAGGACGAAAACAACATCATCATATTGTTTACGTCGCAGATCTTCCACCTGTTGATGACTGGGAAGGTGCGATAACTTCAGCGCAAGCAAATGACTCTAATCATCGAACGACTTCAGTTTATTATCTACATGAAAATGCGATTAGCCAAGGGTTAACTCGCTTATTTAACAATTTGCATACCAAGATTGATGAAACCATTGTGACCTCTGAATTTGAAGAAGAAGAGTTAGACCGTCAAGTCGTTTATTTAGAACAGAAGGTTATTAGTTATCATAAAGCTAAGGAACGTGAGTTTAATCGTGTATTCTTCTATGGTAAGACGAAACTCACATATCTATTAGTCATGGTGAACCTACTTGTTTTTGCTTTTGTTGAGATGAACGGCACGAGCACAAACACGGCTCATTTAATTGACTGGGGTGCTAAATATAACCCTGCCATTGCTGATGGAGAGTGGTGGCGAATTGGTTCTTCGATGTTTTTACACATTGGTGCTTTCCATTTATTTATGAACATGTTAGCGTTGTATTTTTTAGGAGAGGTAACAGAAAAAATATATGGTACCAATCGTTTCTTATTCATCTATAGTTTAGCTGGAATATTTGGTGGAGTTGCAAGTTTTGCTACGAATGATGCAGTAGCAGCTGGGGCGTCAGGTGCTATCTTTGGTTTGTTTGGGGCTTTGTTATTTTTCGGTATAAATTATCGTGAACTGTTTTTTAAAACAATTGGAACAAACCTGCTTTTTATTGTAGCACTTAATATTGCATTAGGTTTTGTAGTGCCACAGATTGATAACGGGGCCCACTTGGGAGGTCTAATTGGAGGCTTTTTAGCAGCTCAAATTGTTCAACTCCCTTATAAACGTCAACTTTTTCGTGCAGGAGTAACTTTTGTAGTTTTTATTGGTTTGTTAATTGGAATGAGTTTCTATGGTTATTCTAATGCTAAACAACCAGAAAACCCTCAAGCATTAGCATTATTAGCACAACAGCAAATCGAACGAGAAAATTATCAAGAGACGATCGATTTGTTAACGACAAGTGTAAATCAAGATATAAACCATGAATATGTTTATTTTTATCGTGCTATTGCTTATTTAGAAACCGAACAATATAATCAAGCTGAAAGTGACTTAAAAAAAGCAATAGACATTAATCCCAATTTGGGTGAAGTTCATTATAATTTAGCTGTTTTATATACACAGACAGGTGAAACTCAAAAAGCTGTTCAACATGCTGAAAAAGCTACTGAACTTCAACCAGGTCATGATCAATTTCAAGAATTTTATAATGAGCTTAATGAATGATGAAAGGTGACACTAATGGAAACATTAATCGATATCCAAAAACTTCTGAAACAATTTGGAATTTTTGTCTATATTGGTAATCGACAATCTGATATAATCATGATGGAACACGAAATAAAAGAGTTATATGAAAATGGATTGATTTCTATTGAAGAATATCAACGTGCCTTGTTAGTATTGAGTGCTGAAAAGAAGAACAACAGTTAATAGCCGTTTAAATATGTTTATTTTTGTGGAAAACGGGAATTAAGAAAAGTGCTTTTGTTCGTAACGCCTGAACGTTGTTTGGGTGTGTTAGGGTTGCGGAGGGAAAGAAATGAAAAATATAAATCGACTGCCACTGTTTATAGTGGCAAGCTTGCTTGTTGGTCTAAAATCTTATGTGGTTTATCGTTTCTATTTTGATTTATCAATAGAAACGACATTTCAAGAAATTATTTTGATAACGAATTCACTCGTAATTAGTTTCTTTCTATTTAGTATTGCTATTTGGTTTAAACCTAATAAACAAAAGTGGTTTATTCTAATTACAGCTACTGTTATTTCAATATTACTATTTGCCAATTTAATGTATTATCGAAACTTTACTGATTTCGTTACGATCCCAACATTATTTCAAGTCAATAACGCTGGTGACTTAGGGAGTAGTGTCCTCTCACTAGTTTATTTTACTGATATTTTGTTATTTTTGGATTTAATTCTGTTAATTGTTTTCGTTAAGAAAAGTCAATTCAGTTTACCAACCTTTTCAAAAGTTTTTAAAAGACGTGTTGTGGTCGTTGCATTAGCTGGTTTAGCTCTTAATTTCACACTAGCTCAAATTGAACGCCCACAGTTGTTTCAACGGGGGTTTGACCGAGAATATCTTGTAAAAAATGTCGGATTACCTGTTTTTCATGTTTACGATATTGTAATGACAACAGCAACTCAATCAAAACGGCTGTTTGCGGATGGTGAAGAAATTGGTGAGATCGATGATTACGTTAATGAAAACGTACGTGATGACGAAGAAAAAGAAGGTGTCGATTTAACTGGTGTAGCTGAGGGTAAAAACATCATTTATATTGCAATGGAATCAATGCAAGAGTTTATCATTGATGAAAAAGTAAATGGAAAAGAAATTACGCCATTTCTCAATGATTTTAAAGAAGAGAGTTATTACTTTGATAATTTTTATCATCAAACAGCATTAGGGAAAACATCTGACCACGAATTTATTTTAGATAATGGTTTGTATCCTTTACCTAATAGTGCAGCTTTCTTTACCCATGCACAAAATGAATATAATTCTGTTCAAAAAATCATCAAAGATGAGCTAGATTATTCTTCATATGCTTTTCATGCGAATAATGGAAGTTTTTGGAACAGAAATGTAATGTACGATACATTAGGATATGAGAAGTTCTACGATAAAGAATTTTATGAAGTAAAAGAAGAAGATGTAATCGGTTGGGGATTAAATGATAAGGACTTTTTTACTCAGTCATTAGATCATTTAGATGAATTAAAAGAGCCTTATTATGCTAAATTTATTACATTAACTCATCATTTCCCATTTGAAATTCCTGAAGAAGAAGCGTCAATTGATAAGTATGATTCAGAGTCAACAACTTTGAATCAATATATGCAAACGGCTCGTTACACAGACGAAGCAGTAGAACAATTTATCGGACAATTAAAAGATGAAGGAATTTATGAAGATTCCATTATAATTGTCGGGGCTGATCACTACGGCATAAGTTCTTATCACAATAAATCTATGGCTAAATTTCTCGGTAAAGAGGAAATTACCCCATATGATGAAGTTAAACTACAAAAAGTACCATTAATGATCCACGTACCTGGTCAAGATGGTGGTAAAACGCAGTCAACTTTATCAGGCCAAATTGATTTTAAACCAACGTTATTAAATATGCTTGGTGTCAATAATGAAAAAGATATTATGTTTGGTAATGACTTGTTTGCAGATGATCGCAAAGACTTTATCACATTTCGTGATGGTCGTGTAGTGGGAGAAGATTACATTTATGCTGGTGGCAATTGTTATGAAAATGGATCTGGTGAAATTGTAGAGGAAACGAATTGTAGTGATATTCAAGAACAAAGTGAACAAGAACTAAACTATTCGGATGAGATCATCTACGGCGACTTATTCCGCTTTTATGATTTTGAAAATGGAGAGTTAGTTGAAGAGCTTGATGACGAAGAATCTGAAAGCGATAGCGAAAATGAATAATAAATTGATAAAAAGTGATACTTGTGAATAAAACAAGTATCACTTTTTAGAATATCGACTATTTTAGTTCCTTCATAATACTCGTCTATTTTTCATTAGCAGAGGAACACTAGAGATGAAAAAGGAGATTTAATATGACTAATCCATTGTTCCAGTTTAATCAAGTAGAACGACTGATTTTATCAAATGTTTCTTTTAATTTAAATGAAGAAGACCGGTTAGTCATCTTTGGACCCTCTGGATCTGGAAAATCAACGTTACTACACTTATTTAACCGCATGGATGATCCTGAAAAAGGTGACATTAATTTTCGTGGTGATTCAATTAATCAATTTTCGATTCCGCAATTACGAAAGCAAGTTGGACTTGTTTTACAACAACCGTACTTATTTCAAGGAATGGTAGAAGACAATTTACGTTTCGGGCCTGATTTATTTCAAGAATGGGATGAACAATTAGCTTATCGATTATTAGATTATGTGAACTTACCCAATGATTTTATTTCGAAATCAGTAGATGAATTATCAGGTGGAGAACAACAACGTGTTTCACTCGCACGCACCTTAGCGAATAAGCCAGATGTATTATTATTAGACGAACCAACAAGTGCATTAGACGATCAAAATATTGCAGCGATTGAGAATGATTTGATTGACTTAATTGAACGGCGTCATTTAACCGTTGTTCTCGTCACACACAGTATGGATCAAGCTAAAAGAATTGGTACTAAAGGGTTATACCTTGAAGAGGGTGAAATTATCGAGCAAGGATCTATTGAGGAATTACTTGAAGAGCCTAACACGCCAGAACTACAAGCATTCCTAAATCGCTCTTAATAAGGAGGCAGTTATGGAACGCGATATTCCTACTTATTCTTTATTTTTGTTATTAGTTTTCGTCATGATTCCACTAACAATTTCCTATTATTACTCACTTGGATTAAAGAAAGATATTATTTGGTCAACCATACGTGGTACTGCCCAGTTATTTTTTGTAGGACTTGTTTTAACTTACTTGTTTGATTTAAGGCCAATAATAGGGATCCCTATTATGTTGTCTGTCATGATCATTGTAGCTACATTTCACGCGAGGAAAAAAGGGGAAGAGTTTCCGAATGTATTTATATCGATTTTATCGGGCTTGGTCATTATTGAATTAACAGTCTTAACGATGTGGCTTAGCTTTGGGATGATTTCATTTTCGCCTGATGAAGTCATTCCAATGAGTGGCATGGTAATTGGTAATAGTATGGTGGCAATGGGATTGGCACTTGAACGTTTAAAAAGTGAATTCGAGCAAAATCGAGGTCAACTTATTGCTGCACTTTCTCTTGGAGCAACACCTAAACAAGCAGCACATCTTTCGATTAAAAAAACATTGAATGCTGCTTTAATTCCCAATATTGATCAGCTTAAAACAATTGGATTGGTTCAGCTTCCTGGTATGATGACAGGATTAATTTTAGGTGGCGTAGCCCCTATAGTAGCTATCAAGTATCAGCTTGTTATATCAATAAGTATATTCTCTTCAGTTTCTATAAGTGCGATTTTTATCTCAATGATTATGTATCGATTTTTCTTTAACCAACAAATGCAATTACTAAAGTTAGAAGATATTAAAAAGTCGGCTAACGATTGATTAGATCAAATCGTTAGCCGACTGTTATTAACCTGCGAATAATTGACTATAGATAGTCATAATTGAGTACCATCCAAATAATCCTAAAGAGGCACCTGCGAATAGAACTGCAAAAAAGTTACGAGTCTTAATTTCACGAACAAGTGCAAAGCCACTTAGAACTGCAACAACTAACATCATGATAGCAAATACAAACTCTCCGACTTCCATGTTTGATCCTCCTTGAATGAAAAACAATCAATTTGTTATGATTACGATAATTCTGCGTATTAAACGTAAAGACCTCATGTATATTTTATAGAAAATCCTATGTGATGTCGAGTGATTTCAATAAAATTTAGACAAAAAAGGTGGAACGTTTTGTGAACATTAAAAGCTTGTCATTAGGAATAATAGGGACTAACTGCTATATTTTAGAACGAGAACATCAAGCATTAATCATTGACCCTAGTGGTGATGCTCATGAGATTATCAATCACATTAATCATTATGATTTACAACCACAGGCCATTTTATTAACACATGCCCATTTCGATCATATTGAGGCTGTTGATGACGTACGTGATTATTTTGAATTAAATGTTTATATTCATGAAAATGAGCGAGATTGGTTAGTGGACCCAGAATTAAATGGCTCAGAGTGGTTTAACCTTGGTCATATCGCTGCCACGAAACGTGCTGATGGTTATCTGAATGAGGGACCTTGTTCAATTGGTTCGTTTTCATTTCATATTCTGCACACTCCAGGTCACTCACCAGGTAGTGTATCGTTTTGGTTTGAACAAGAAAGTGTTTTAATAGCAGGTGACACATTATTTCAACTAGGAATTGGCCGTACAGATTTACCGTTTGGGAAACATGACGAACTCATCCATTCGATTAATACTAAATTACTTACATTACCAGACGAAACAACTGTTTATCCTGGTCATGGCCCACAAACAACAATTGGTGTTGAGAAAATGGATAACCCATTTTTAAGGTCATAAAATAAAAAAGGTTCAACCCCCTCTGGAGGAGTTGAACCTTTTTTAGTGACCAAAACCTGGTTCTAGTATAAATGTTGCGTAGTAAGTAAAACCTACCATGAATACTGTCAAATAACCACCAAAAATATACATATAAAGGCGTTCAGATAGGTTTAAGAAACCGACCCCTAGAAAGAAGATCGTTTGTGCTAAAAATAAAACGGACATGCCAATAAATTCGCCAGTATAGAAAAGTGCGGCAAAAATACCTGTCCAAAATGCTAAAACACGAAACATACGATCCATGTCTCTTCCTCCTTTGTACAGGAACTCGTCAGACATATTATATACGATGATATTCATAATGTAAATGGCGTTTTGGGAAAAAAAGACTGGGCCAGCTGGATTCGAACCAGCGCATGACGGTACCAAAAACCGTTGCCTTACCACTTGGCTATGGCCCATTAAACATTACTATTATGACGTATCAACACTATTATTATACACGATTTTTGTCATATGTTCATATTGAATTTTTTCATTGGTCGTGACAATCATGTGAAGATTTACAAATTGTTTATCATAAGCATCATAATTGATCGTTACTTTTCCGGTTTCGTATTGATAATGAGCTTGTTTCGTTTCTGATGTAATTGGTGGTAGTTGTTTTCTGAAGTCATGAATCGCTGTGGTGATCAAGTTTTGGATAATTAATTGCTCCTGACTCCAAATTACCTGTTGTTTTTGATAAGCAAGGTGTAAGAATCCTGTCGTTATGATCGTGGATATGATAAGTAAATAAACGAGAAAATATGGGAAAATGATACCTCGTTTAGATTTCAGGGCTTGATATATTGTAGTGATGAAAGACTTGTTCAATTAATTTCCCCTCTTTTATGAAAGAGATTTTAAATGTATTTTCATTCAATCGTTCAAGTGCAAAAGCAGTCACATCAAACATCATGGTAGTGTGTCCTTGATAATTTGTTTGGCGTCTAATTTGGTTCTGATACTGATCAAGTGTTATAACACGTCCATCAGACCGTTCAAAAGAAACTTGGTTCTCGTTAATCACAACCTTTTGACTCCGATTGAGTTCAAATGAAATGAAGAAGTCAAATTGACGGATTTCTAAGTGATTTAAATCATAGATTGTCGGTATTGAATCCAATGTTTTGAGTAATGGAGCAGTGAAGGGGAGGATTACAAGAAGTATGGATAGACCAATTAAGGCGTTTAGTAAAGTGTACCCCTGACTAGAGCGGAGTATATTGACAAAAGTTTTCGATTTCCTCATTTTCCTTCACCCATTCGACACATATTAACTGATGGTTTTTATTTGGTGTTGCTATGATATTGAATTGATTATTGAACAAATCAAGGCTCGTATCTAAACTAGCTGAAATGCTTGCTGTATTTTTAAAATCTTGCATGACGTAATATGCCTCTTCTTGAAGATTTAAATGATGTTGTTCAGTTTTAAGCTTTATTATAAAAGGGAGTAAAATAGTGACAATTATTAATAAGCAAGAAAGTGCGAGGAGGGCATCTGTCATAATAAAGCCTTTTTTATTCTTTAATAACATAATACCTAGCCTTTCCAAATGGAAATGTAATTGGATATTCCTGAGAATCGATTGTTACAAATAAACTACCAGGATTCACAATTGTACCGGATGGTTTAAAACGGATTTGACTGCCTATAGATGAAAGTCGAAACGAAATATTATCATTGAATTCACGACTAATAACAGGAGGGTCAAATGGATTGTAATAAATGATGTATCGATGTTCTTCTGGATAAAAAAGTAACTTAGGGTCATTTTGGTAAATTGAGGAATACTGCTGGAGGAAGAAAATATCCTGTTCGAACGTGTCAAAAAAATGGGTTTCCAGCTGTTTCTGTTGAATGTATTGAATTGTTGTCCAGCTCATAAAGGTAACTGTTAAAACAATACTTAAAACGATTAAAGTCTCAACTAATGTAAATCCTTTTTGAGTAAGTAAAGGATTATTCAAGACTGACAAGCCCATCAGAACTGATTGTTATTGTTTGATTATTAGAACATTCGGTTTGATCAACATAACCGTCAGATTCTAAGTCTGCTACAGTCGCTGGGTATTCGCCTTTGTCTAATTTATATAATTGAACTTGTGATTGAACTAAATCAACAAATGCATCACAACCCTTATCATCAACTAATTGATTGTGTTTAACGACATTTGGAATAGTTAGTAATAGCAACACTGAAATGATTAACATAACGATCAACATTTCTATTAATGTAAAACCTTTTTGATTTTTTAACATGATTATTCACCTCTAGATATGATTAATTAATTGAAACATTGGAAACAACGTTAAAACATAAATAATGACAATCATAATTCCTAACAAACTATACATAATTGGTTGGATCGTCATCATGAGTTTTTGAAGACGCTCTTCAAGCGAAGACAGAGCAATAGCTGCATAAGCTTGTAGATCTTCTGCTAAAGATCCCTGTTCAACACTGTGTTTGATCATTAATTTAAAATCCTTTTCTATTAGTTCGAGATTAGTTATTGATTGGGTTAAAGTTCTACCCAATTTTAAATCGGCTAAAATTGATTTAGCATAGTGTTCAAGTATGGTTAGGTCACTTTGTTGGCTCATGATCAATAAACCTGATTTAACCGTTTTCCCATTACTAATGATAGATCCGAGATGAAAAGCAAATTGGGCAGTGGTTGATAAACGAATAATGTTTCTAACTAGAGGGATTTTATCGAGCGTTCTGATTTTTTGATCAACAGACTGCTTTCTATAGATGATAACTATTATGAATAGGGAGAGAAGTATAAGGGGAATACCTGCAAGAATAACGACTTGTACAATTGAAACAAATAAGTTAAACCAAATGTAAGAAGCGCCTTGAGCAATACTATTAAGAGTATTGTTATAAACGGGAAGCAGGAATAAACTCATACAGAAAAATATAACGAGAGATAGAATAAGTAATATTAACGGATATTTAGTGATGTCTTTGAGCTTCTTTTGAAAATCAACGCGCATTTTCACCAAGTTATAGCATTGAATTAAGTGATAGCTCATATGACCAGATGAAGTTGAAAAGTATAAGAATGCATTAACTATAGGGTGGAACTTCAATTCACGAAAACAAGAATCAATTGATTGTCCTCTTTGTAAACGAATGACGAATTCATTCGCCAAATAACTAAATTTAGGGTCGTATAACATGAATTGTAGTGATTGTCTTAAAGTGAAATTATGTTTTAAAAGTTTAGCTAGGCGGTTAAGAAAGTCGACCTGGTCCTTGAGAGATATTGATGATGTTTGATGACGAATCATTTTGGATAAGGCCATGATTGATCCCCATTTCACTTAATTCATCAAATGATTTAAATGATGATTTATTATTTAAGGTGATACCTGAGATGGCTTGTTGAAGTTGGACACCTTCTAATATTTCAGCGATTGCAGCTCTTGATTGACCTCTGTTATTTTTGGCGTGGTCTGTTAGTATAACAAGTTGCTGTGATGCAATTCCGATTAAAGTTTGTGATAAATCAGTTGACGAGACTTTCATGTCCTTTAAACGGTCAAGTGTGCCAACTGCATTTTTAGCATGAACAGTTGTTAAGACGAGGTGGCCTGTTAATGCTGCTCTAAATGCAAAAGAGGCTGTTAGTTCATCTCTAATTTCACCAACTGTAATAATATCTGGGTCATGTCTTAATGCAGCTTTTAAACCAACGTCATAATTAAATCCGGTATTTTCATTGACTTGAACCTGGAGAATTTGATCAAATCGTCTTTCAATAGGGTCTTCTAATGATATTGCTTGATATCCGAACTGCTTAATAGCCTCTTGCATAAGTGCAAACATAGTTGAGGATTTTCCACTACCTGTTGGTCCTGTAAACAAAATAATACCAGCTCGTTGCTTTATCCAATTTAGCAAGGTTTGGCCTTGTTCGTTAAATAAAAATAAGGAATCAAGAGTAGGTAAAAAATGATCAGGTAAGATTCGGATTGCGAGGCTTTCATGATCGTTTAAAGGTAAGGTAGATAATCGTAAATAATAAGCGTTTTGGTCTTGGTGGAAGGAGAGGGTGCCATCTTGTGGTAGCCTTTTTTCTGCAATATCCATTCCAGATGAAAATTTGTAGTAACTAATTAAAGTTTGGTATTCTTGAATGGTGATACGCTGATAAAACCAGCGATAGCCATTAATACGAAAATAAATAGGAACCTCGATATCCTCTGGGGAAAAGTGAATGTCAGTTGCATCATGTTTAACAGCATCGTGCAAAATTTCACGCGATAATTGTTCTGGAGATTTCATTGGGTCCTCCTTATGTTTAGGTGGTAGAGACATGACGTCAATAGCTTTAATTGGATATATGGGATCAGGTAAATCTACGATCGGCTGTCAATTAGCTAGTCAGAATCATAGAAAGTTTATTGATCTTGATAATGAAATCACTAAATTTGAAGGGCGAGAGATCGCTACTATTTTTGCTCAAGAAGGTGAAGAGTATTTTCGTCAAGTGGAAGAAAAAATGTTAAATCATTTTTGTGAAGATAACGTTATTGTAGCAACGGGTGGCGGCATTGTCATGAATCAGAACAGTCGTGATGTTTTGAAGAACTGTTTTCAAACAATATGGTTAGAAGTTAGTTACAGCGTGGTGGAAGAAAGGTTGCAACTTGACGATACCCGACCTCTATGGAAACAATCGAAAGAACAACGTCAAGCCTTGTTTGAAAGAAGACAGGGTCTATATGAGGAATGCGCAGATATACGTGTTTCTGTAAATGAACGAAGTCCAAAAGAAATTGCAACTGAAATCGAACGGTCTATATCTTTTATATAATAAGTCCTATGAATAGTCAATTTAATGAAAAAACATAATTTGAAGCGAAGATAATAAATACACGTGATTAAATGTTGAACTAAACAATTAATCACGTGATTTTTATTTTAAAACATGAAAATATTATTTTTTGAAATAACTGAACTTAACTTATCATGCATTGGTTAATCGTTGAGTTGTCTGCCTATTGGTATAAAATAATCCAGCGTTAATCAAATTGATATCGATTCGAGGGTATAAGCGATTATAGATTTGATCATGAGAATGATTATAAAATTGTTTGGATTCCTCATCTTGTTCATGTGAAAGTGTGTTTAACAAACTTACCTCTTGTTCGTATAACGTCAATGATTCTTTAACAAATTCTTTGGATTGCTTCTCAATACGCGATTGTAATTCGTTAATAATTTTTTCTAAACCATGTTCAAGTGAAATAATGATAGGTAACTTAAACTGATAACTAGGGATGACAGGGTTGAACGGAATATCCATAACGGCATCCATCCAAGCAAATCGCATTGTACCATTCGTTAATAGTATACCGACGCTAACACTTTCTTCTTCCAGCCATGCGCCTTGGTATTGAATATAACCATTAAAAACAAACCACGGATCGAGCATGTTGTCAGTGGAATCTGTTTGGTCAAATAGGGTTGCAAAAACCCCTTCATCTTTAACGATTTGAAATATTTGATGAAGACGTGGAGAACCAAGATGAATACGTTCAGTATGCAGATCATATTGATCGGAGAAAGCGAATGAAACGGTCATGGGTTCCCCTTCGAATCCCATTGTATTAACATACTGCCAATAAAAAGGGCGGTTCATTAATTGTTGATCTAAAGATTTCGTTAATTGAACAGTTAGAAGATCGTCTCGTTCATCTTTGATTTGAGCATGATGTTTTGTAAAAAATTGCTTAATAAAAGGTTTGAGGTCAGTTTGTTTCATCCTTTGTTTCCTCCTCAAGATGTTCATATTCAATGACAGACATTAAATTATTTATTTTAATATCCGCTTCAGCTTTTGAACGTGATTCTTCATAGATCGTCGTTATTTCATCTTCAAAATTGGATAAGCCATAAGAACTTAAGATATGATCGATTTCTCCAATTAACCCTTCAAATGCAGATAATTTTTCATATAATACTTCCCAAATATGTTCTTCAATAGTATTAGATAAAATTAAATAATAAATATTAATGTCCTGAGTTTGACCGTAACGGTGAATACGACCAATTCTTTGTTCTAAACGCATTGGATTCCAGGGCAAATCGTAGTGAATCATATGGTGACAATATTGTAGGTTCAAACCTTCAGTTCCGGCATCAGTTGTAATGAGGACATCTCCGTGTTGTTGAAACAGTTGAAGCATCCATTGTTTCTTGCTTTTTTTAAAATCGCCATTGTAAGGAATGGCACGAATATTATTTTGTTGACACAACCATTGTAAATAGACTTGAGTCGACTTGTATTCGGTGAAAATAATCACTGGTTCATCAAGCGATTGGATTAATTCTATTGCCTTTAATGCTTTTGCATGATGAGGAAGTTGACCGATTTCTTCTAGCATGGCATGCTGTTCATCTTGTTTTTGCAAAGAGACGTATAAAGCTTCACGACTTGAACAAAACTCACGCTCATATGTTAAAGCAGTTAGTTGATGGTTGGTTTCTGATGAAGCTAATTTTTCATAGAAACCTTGTTCATCTGAGGAAAAATCAACATACATAGTGTCTATATGTCGTTCACCCCACTGAGTTTCGATATCACGTTTTCGTGTACGAACCATAGATTGCCGTATAAGAGACTGAATTGCTTCGTCGTGACGGTGATTGACTCGCTTATGAAACAGTCGTCTATCACCCAATAGTCCGGGTCTGACAATTTTCATTAAGTAATAGACATCATCGATTGAATTTTGAATTGGTGTTGCCGTTAATAACAAACAATAAGTCGACTGTAGTTGTTGAACGAATTTAAAGTTCTTCGTTTTTGGATTTTTAAGTCGATGAGCTTCGTCTACAATCACACAATCAAATGATTGCTCTTGTAGTGATGAGGCATGGGGCTCTTTTTTGGCTAGATCGATTGATGCAATAACGATTTCATATGATTCCCATGGATAAGAACGGTGTTTGGCTCGAGCTGGTATATAAAACGTTTGATTTAATTCGCTTTCCCATTGTGATAAGAGGGAGGGCGGTACTAAGATAAGTGCTCGGCGTACAAGCCCCTTAATCATTAATTCTTTAAGGATCACACCAGCTTCAATTGTTTTGCCTAAACCTACTTCATCAGCTAGAATGGCGCGTCCGTGCATATTGTGCAATACTTTTTTGACAGCTTCTTCTTGATGATCTAATAGTGTTAGATTGGGTAAGTATTGCAATGCTTTTAACTCATTTTGTTGTGATATAGGAAGTTGGCTTAATTGATAAGCTTGTTTAAATGTTTCCCAATCACTGTGATGACCTTCTATGGCTTGCTCAAAAGAGTTCCATAGATGATCAGTTTTAATTGTTGGTTTCATTTTAATCACCTAAAGTTTAAGATAACGCTTACACGTGTGAATGGATTGTGATATAATACATATAAGTTTTATTCATACTTTTTGCACGATTACCATTTCTACATATATATTGATAGTGTGCACAAATAATTGAATAATATAAGCGAATGATTACAAGAGGAGAGCTCGCGCTATGTCGTGACGCCGACGGAGCAAGTACTTTTAGGGGTATGAATCTCTCAGGCACCATGACTCTTGTAGGACGCACCTCTGGAGAGTGTTGATGTAAACTCATCAACCACCAACGATGTAAGCATGGCCTGCATGCGAAACTTTCAGGTGAAAGGACAGAGAGAATACCAAGCTTTCTTTGGTATTCTCTTTTTTTAATGTGAAAATCTTCTACAAGGGGGAATGAACGTGACTGAATTAAAAAGGACACCTATTTATCCAGAGTATGAGAAGTGGGGCGGTAAAACAGTTGATTTCGGCGGTTGGGATTTACCCGTCCAATTCTCGGGAATTAAGGAAGAACATCACGCAACTCGTGAGAAGGCAGGGCTTTTTGACGTTTCTCATATGGGTGAGATCGTGGTGAAAGGGCCAGATAGTGAATCGTTCTTACAAAAAATGATTACCAATAACATTACGAAATTAAATATTAATCAGGCTCAATACACTGCGATGTGTTATCCCGATGGCGGTACAGTTGATGACTTTCTAGTTTACAAACGAGCTGAACATGATTATTTACTAGTCGTTAATGCAGCTAATACTGAGAAAGATTATGAATGGTTACTAGAACATCAATTTGGTGATGTCATCATTTCAAACGAATCAGACCAGTATGCTCAATTAGCACTTCAAGGACCTAAAGCTCAATCAATCTTACAAACGATTACAGAAGATGATTTGAGCGATATCAAATTCTTTCGTTTCAAGAATGATGTTAAAATTCAAGGTGTTGAGCATGGAGCATTAGTTTCACGAACTGGTTATACAGGTGAAGATGGTTTCGAGATTTATATTAACGAAACTTCTGGACGTGATTTGTGGCAGGCGATTATGCAAGCAGGGGAATCAGAAGGCTTGCAACCAATCGGTTTGGGCGCTCGTGACACACTGCGATTTGAAGCGAATCTAGCTTTATATGGTCAAGAATTATCATCAGATATCACACCAATTGAAGCGGGTATTGGTTTTGCTGTGAAAACTAAAATAGACGATGATTTTATCGGAAAAGATGTTTTGAAACAACAGAAAGAAGAAGGGCCAAACCGAAAACTAGTTGGTATTGAAATGCTTGATAAAGGCATTCCGCGACATGGTTATGATATCTTGAAAGAGGACCAAGTGATTGGGTTCGTCACATCTGGCACACAGTCGCCGACATTAGGAAAAAATGTAGGGTTAGCTTTAATTGATGTAGATTATGCAAATGAAGAAGAATTATTAACTGTGCAAGTTCGAAAACGTCAGCTATCAGCAAAAGTGGTGCCGACACCATTTTATAAAAGAGGATAAGAGGTGAGTTAAATCATGCAACATCGATATATTCCAATGACAGATGAAGATCGTCAGGCAATGCTTAAGACCATTGGCGTTTCATCATCTGATGAATTATTTGCAGACATACCGGAACCTGTCCGATTCACTGGTGAATTGAATATTAAACCAGCAAAGTCGGAGTTTGAACTTAAGAAAGAAATGGCTGGTTTAGCTGAACAGAATAGCCATACTCAATCTCACACTTCATTTCTAGGGGCAGGTGTTTACGAGCATTACATCCCTTCAATAGTAGACCATGTGATTTCTCGTTCTGAGTTTTATACCGCATATACACCTTATCAGCCAGAGATCTCACAAGGTGAATTACAAGCGATTTTCGAATTTCAAACGATGATCTGTGAGATGACTGGCATGGAGGTTGCTAACTCGTCTATGTACGATGGAGGTACAGCTTTAGCTGAAGCGGTTAATTTAAGCGCCGGTCAGACTAAAAAGAAAAAAGTCATTGTATCGAAAGCGATTCATCCAGAATCATTAGATGTGATTTATACTTACGCAAAAGGATTTAACTTAGACATAATTGAGATTGATCACCAAAATGGATTAACTGACCTTGATCAGTTAAAAGCAGAACTAGATGATGATACAGCGAGTGTTGTCATGCAATATCCTAATTTCTTCGGTCAGATTGAGCCACTTGAAGATGTTCAATCACTCGTCAGTGAACAACAGAAAACAATGATGATTGTCTCTAGTAATCCACTTGCATTAGGTTATTTAACACCGCCAGGCGAGTTTGGTGCAGATATTGTTGTGGGTGACGCTCAAGTTTTCGGTATTCCTACACAATTCGGTGGCCCACATTGTGGTTATTTTGCAACGACGAAAAAATTAATGAGAAAAGTACCTGGGCGGTTAGTAGGGCAAACGACAGATGATGAAGGTCGAAGAGGTTTTGTTTTAACATTACAAGCTCGCGAGCAACATATCCGACGTGATAAAGCCACTTCAAATATTTGTTCAAACCAGGCTTTAAATGCGCTTGCTTCATCAGTAGCTATGAGTGCTCTAGGAAAACAAGGTGTTCGTGAAATGGCCGAATTAAATATGAAAAAAGCACGTTATGCGAAAAAAGCATTTGAGAGTGCTGGATTTGAAACATTATATGACGGTCCGTTTTTCAATGAGTTTATTGTGAAATTAAATAAGCCAGTTCAAGAGTTAAATGAAGCGTTATTACAGGAAGGGTTTATTGGTGGTTATGATTTAGGTCGTGATCAAGAACAGTACGATCATCATATGTTAGTTGCTGTAACAGAAGTGCGTTCTAAAGATGAGATCGATCAGTTTGTCTCGAAAGTAGGTGAGCTAAATGGCTAATGAACAAGATTTTCCGGTTATTTTTGAATTAAGTAAAGAAGGACGAAAAGGATATCATTTGCCAGAACTAGATGTTGATGATTTTAACTTAGATGATGAATTTCAGAAGCAGTATATCCGACAAGAAGACCCAGATTTACCAGAGGTCAGCGAATTACAAATCATGCGTCATTATACAGCATTATCAACGCGTAACCATGGTGTTGACTCAGGTTTTTATCCACTAGGTTCTTGTACGATGAAGTATAATCCTAAGATGAATGAAGATGTAGCACGCTTACCAGGCCTTAGTTCGATCCATCCTTATCAACCTGAATCTTCAGTTCAAGGTGCTTTGGCTTTGATGTATGATTTACAAACATCTTTAAGTCACATCACAGGTATGGATTACGTCACCTTACAATCAGCAGCAGGTGCTCAAGGGGAATGGACGGGACTTATGATGATCCGTGCTTTTCATGAAGCAAATGGGGATTATCAGCGCACGAAAGTTATTGTCCCTGACTCTGCACACGGTACGAATCCAGCATCTGCAACGGTAGCAGGATTTGAAGCGGTCACAGTTAAATCAAATGAGCGCGGATTAGTTGACTTAGATGATTTAAGACGTGTTGTCGATGAACAAACAGCGGCTTTAATGCTAACGAACCCTAATACATTGGGCTTGTTCGAAAAAGACATTATTGAAATGGCTGAAATCGTTCATGGTGCTGGTGGTCGATTATATTATGATGGTGCGAATTTAAACGCCATTATGGGTTACACACGTCCGGTTGACATGGGATTTGACGTCGTTCACTTAAACCTGCATAAAACATTCACTGGACCGCATGGTGGCGGGGGGCCAGGATCAGGTCCTGTTGGTGTAACGAATGAATTAGCGCCATTCTTACCAAAACCTTTAATTGCTAAAACAGGGGATGAACAGTACTTCTTTGACTATGATCGTCCGCATTCGATCGGTCGAATTAAGCCTTATTATGGGAACTTTGGAATTAATGTCCGAGCATATACTTATATTCGCTCGATGGGACCAGATGGCTTGAAACAAGTAAGTGAAAGTGCTGTTCTGAATGCAAACTATATGATGCGTCGTTTAAGTGAAGAATTTGAGTTGCCGTATGATCAACATTGTAAACATGAATTTGTTTTATCAGGGAAAAATCAGAAGAAGATGGGTGTCCGTACCTTAGATATGGCTAAACGTCTGCTTGATTTTGGTTATCATCCACCAACTATTTATTTCCCATTAAATGTTGAAGAGGCGTTAATGGTTGAACCAACAGAAACAGAGGCAAAGGAAACATTAGATGAGTTTGTTGATGCTATGAATCAAATTTCAAAAGAGGCGAAAGAAGACCCAGAAACAGTGCAAGAAGCTCCGCATACAACGGTAGTAGATCGTATGGATGAAACAACTGCAGCCAGAAAACCAATACTTCGATATTATCGTGATTAATCAAAAAATCCGTTGAGCTAATGTTAGCTCAACGGATTTTTATTTAGTAACCTTTTTTCTTTTGTTTGATCTTGCCTGTCCACTTACTGAATCCACCCTTTAATTGATGCAAGCCAGAATATCCTTTTTTACGGAGAATATTAGCAGCTCGTGTTGAACGGGACCCTCTTTGACAATATAAGTATATAGGCTGATCTTTTCGGACCTCCCCTATACGTTGCTTTAATTGTGATAATGGAATATTACGGGCACCTAAGATGTGACCACGTTCATATTCATTTGGTTCGCGAACGTCGATTAATTGGGCTTTTCGGTAATTTTCTTTAAATTGTTCTTCAGTTAAGGTTGTAACATGTTTTTGTTTTTGAACACTTCGAAAAACGAAAAATAAAATTAATACAGCTACAACAATCAGGATGGTAAATAAAAGATCCATTCTAATGTTCCCCTCTTTCTCTATTTTCAGTCCACTATACATTATATAAGGCTTCTGCTTTTGATTCAAAGGATTTCTATCTCAATTAGCTATCAGACAATTGACCTAATACTAATCAATTATTCTCATTATTTAACATAATCTATCTTGACTTTTATAACATATTATGCCCTTAACACTATATATAGAATTATTCGTCAAAATATAACACTATATATTGATTGTTTGGTTTGGTTTTGATAAGCTATGATTAGAAACGTTACTAAAAGACGTAACGATTAGATTTTACGTGAAGGAGGTCATGAAATGCAAGGTGTAAAAGAAAAAGGGTTGCATATTAATGTCGATCAATTAAATGAAGACATTAAGCAATTTCCTAATGTACATCCGGTCACATCGGATATGTCAACGACTCATAAAGGCGTATCACGACTCGTCATGTTAGACCGATATGCATTCAAGGACACGGAGAAGAGAACGATTCAAGAAGGTGACTTTGTCGTTTTAACAGTGAAAGACGATCCGAAGTTCCCTGCACGTGGTACAGGATTTATTTATGAATTAAAAGGTGACCGTGCCACTGTTCGAGTAGATGATGATTATTTACATGTACTAGATAACGAAGAAGCACAGGAAACGGGCTTAATTGAAAAAACTTTAAGTGCTATTGATAAACCTCTCGAAGTCTATTACGAACAAATTGCTTTGCGTAATGCGACTGGTTTAGCAGAAGTAGAAACATCAGAAGAAAAACGCCAAGAATGGTTTAATAAATTTTATCAAGAATTATCAGAGTTAAATTTCATTCCTGCCGGACGAGTTCTATATGGAGCTGGATCAAATACGGATGTCACGTACTTTAATTGTTATGTGATGCCATTTGTTCAAGACTCAAGAGAAGGAATAAGTGATCACCGTAAACAAGTGATGGAAATTATGTCGCGTGGCGGCGGTGTTGGTACGAACGGTTCGACACTACGCCCTCGTAATGCATTAGCCCGTGGTGTGAACGGTAAATCATCTGGTTCTGTCTCATGGCTAGATGATATTGCTAAGTTGACGCACCTTGTTGAGCAAGGCGGTTCGAGACGTGGTAAATTGTTGTGCCTCGTCTAAAAATAAATCTCGTGAATTGCTGGAAACCCCTAAAGCCTATTACACGACAACGTAGCTGGTGACGGCAAGCGTGATCGTTTAAAAAGTATTAGGATGCAACAATGGGCAATCAGCAGCGAAGCATCTTCAGAAATGAAGATGAACGTTCAACGACTATTGAAACTTCCTAAAGCACAAAAATATGAGTATAATAAAAGTAATCACGTTAAAGAAGGTGATCTGATGTGTGCTAAGGAAGAAGTAAACCATAATGTACGGAGACGTCCTTATGGGGCGCGAGACAAGGAAGAGATCATAAAAAAAGTAATACAGATGCATGATAAAGGAGTAAGTCAAGTAGAGATTTCCAAGAAGTTAGGTGTTAGTAGAGGTACTATTTCACGGTGGAATAAAGAAAAGGCTTTTATCAATACAAGGCCCCCAGGTTTGGCTGGTAAGTTAGCCTCAAAAAAGTATGATTACAATGAAAACTTTTTTGAAAATATTGACCACCCTAATAAAGCTTATTTACTGGGATTTATATTAGGTGACGGGACTATTGTCATAAATAGATCATCAAAAAAAGTAGTTCTAACACTTGCCGAACAAGATAAAAGCCTGTTATATGAAATAGCAACTTGCTTAAATCTTAATAGGAATGTGAAATTTAGAAATAAAAGGAATGACCGTGAACAAAATAAATTAAGCTTAACGATATTTTCTACTAAAATGGCCAATGATTTAATAAACTTAGGAGTCACACCAAACAAAACAGGAAAGGAACAATGGATTGATTTAAATAATCCTGAATTGCAATGGCATTTTTTAAGAGGTCTGTTTGATGCTGATGGGCATATACGAGTTTATGAGAGAATCTATAATAGAAAGAACGGACCGAAAAAATATACTAAAGCAAGGTTTGGTATCACGAGTAATAAGCCATTGTTAATGGATGTTCTAAAGTTTTTAAAAAGCTATGGAATAGGACAACATGTTAACGGTCTTTACAAAAAACAAGGGTGCTATGACTTGCATTTATCTAGCCTAACTGACTTATTGAAAATCTATAACTACTTGTATCATGAAAGTCAACTGAAATTACAAAGAAAGTATGAAAAATTCTCTTCCTTGAAGATATAGTCTGATCTTACATGAAAGTGTAAGAGGTGGGCAGAAATGACCTATCCCGCTAATTAATAGCGAGTAACAATTATTGGCACAGATGATCATGCTGAACGATTGGCATCCTGATGTAATCGAATTTATTATATCGAAAATGCAAAATCCGCGTATTTTAAGATATTTAATCGAGAACATAGAGGATGAAACAATCCAAGAAGAAGCAAAAGATAAATTAAGTTTCACCCCTTTAACAAATGAAGAAATGCAACTATATCAAGGGATTGTGAACTATAAGCATATCGAAGGACACGGTGGCTTCACTGAGAACAATATTCGTGATGCTGAGCAGAAAATTCGTGACGGTGGTACTTACAGCGTGAATAGTCCAGAATTTTTATCGGGTGCAAACATTTCTGTTTGTATTACGGATGAATTCATGAATGCTGTTGAGAACGATGACGTTTATGAATTACGTTTTCCAGATGTTGCGAATTACACCGAAGAAGAGATGGCCTACTATAATGAAAATTGGAACGACATTGGTGATGTTCGTGAATGGGAACGTTTAGGCTTTGGAACCAGAGTATATAAACAGATTCGTGCGAAAGAATTATGGAATTTAATCAACATTTGCGCGACTTATTCAGCAGAGCCAGGCATTTTCTTTATTGATAATGCGAATAAAGAGACAAATGCTAGTGCTTATGGCCAAAAAGTTGTTGCGACAAATCCTTGTGGTGAACAACCGTTAGCGCCTTATAGTGTTTGTAATTTAGCGGCAGTTAATCTAGCAGCAATTGCGGATCGACAATTAAAACAACCTGATTTCGCGAAGTTGAAACAAACGGTTGAAACAGGTGTGCGTATGCAAGATAACGTCATTGATTCAACACCATATTTCCTAGATAAAAACCGTGAACAAGCACTGGGTGAGCGACGCGTCGGCTTGGGTGTCATGGGCTTACATGACTTACTCATTTATTGTGAAACAGCATATGGTTCACAAGAAGGTAATGAACTTGTCGATCAAATCTTTGAAACGATTGCGACAACGGCTTATCGTACATCTATTGAACTAGCAAAAGAAAAAGGTAGCTTCCCGTTCTTAATTGGTGAAACAAAAGAAGAAACACAAGCACTTCGTGAACGTTTTATTAATACTGGCTACATGCAAAAGATGCCTGATGACATTAAGCAAGGTGTTCTAGATCATGGCATACGTAATAGTCATTTATTAACTGTTGCGCCGACTGGTTCTACGGGTACAATGGTTGGTGTTTCAACAGGATTAGAACCTTATTTCTCGTTCACGTATTATCGTAGCGGACGTTTAGGCAAGTTTATCGAAGTGAAAGCTGACATTGCGCAAGACTATTTCAAAGAAAATCCAGAAGCTAGCCAAGATGAACTGCCAGACTGGTTTGTGACAGCAATGGACTTATCTCCTGAAGCACATGCTGACACGCAATGTGTCATTCAACGTTGGGTCGATAGTTCGATTTCTAAAACGGTCAATGCACCGAAAGGTTATCGTGTTGATCAAGTCGAACAAGTTTATCAACGTTTATACCGTGGTGGTGCCAAAGGTGGTACAGTCTATGTAGATGGAAGCCGCGATTCACAAGTTTTAACGTTAAAAGCGGAAGAAAATGAGCCTTCAGAGCAAACAGAATTATTCGAAGACGATCAACAAAAAGTTGTTTTAATGGATACAGTCCATGAGCTTGAGACAACGAATGTAACAGTTGGATCTGAAGTGGGAGATACATGTCCGGTTTGTCGCCAAGGTCATATTCAAGATGTTGGTGGCTGTAATACTTGTACAAATTGTGGTGCTCAATTAAAATGTGGTATATAAAAATAGCGTTAGACGGTTATACCGTCTAACGCTATTTTTTGTGTCCTTTTATAACTTTAAGATGGGTTTGTCTGCGTTGTTTTTTTATTGGAGAGGGTTTTTCCACGTGTTGGTTATATCTCATCTTTTGATCTACTTTACCGTACTTCTTTTTCGATTGCTTAACGGCTTTATGATAGCCAGAGGAACGCACTCCACCTTGTCTCATTCGTTTTAAGATGAAATATAAAGCTAAACCGATTACAGCGGCAAGGCCGATCGTGGTAAGCATGCTTTCGATAAAGTTAAGTGGATTCACTATTAACTGACCGATTAGACCAATGGCTGCCAAACTAACGACTATATACAAAATAATTTTACTTCTTGTTTGTGTCATGGTAATCCCTCTCTTCGTATTCAGCTAGTAACTTGTAAATCTATTATAACACGTCAAGTCATTCATTATACATAATAGCTATTTGTCATGCATGAATTGATCCTCTATAGGTTAAAATAATGCGAGAGGAGGCTAATGAAAATGCGAGAAAAATCAGTTATTAAGGAAAGTATTTATACGGGATTATTTGGTGGTGTCATATTCGGATTACTTAACTCTTTTACTTATGCTTTAAACTTCACCGAAGTATCACATGCTTCGTTTATTTTTCGGTCTTTTTTTGAAGGTGATTGGACGTCAACGTGGTGGATTGAGATAATAAGTGCTGTGATACTAGGTGTTTTAGCTATTATACCAGCGATCATCTATTATTCACTATTAAGAAAAGTCAGAGGTCTTTTGCCTGGATTATTATTTGGCATCGTACTATGGGGAATTATTTTTTGGTTAGTTAATGGATTATTCGATTATGTACCAACTCTTGAAAATTTAACAAAAGAAACGGTTGTAACAACACTATGTCAATTTGTACTATATGGTGTGTTTGTCGGTTATACCATATCTTATAACCAACACGGGGAGCGAGTTACGAGAAAAGTGTGACAAAAATAGGGCAATTTATGATAAACTTAGGATGGACACATCAATCAAAGGAGCTCTGGTGTCATGAAATCCTGGTTATTAATTAACGGTCCGAATCTTAATATGTTAGGCCAACGAGACCAATCCCACTATGGGAATGAGACCTTAGTTGATATTGAAGACATGGTGCGTGAAATCGCGAGTGCTAATGATGCTTATTTAGATGTTGGACAATCAAATCATGAAGGTGAAATTATTGACTGGTTCCAAAATGCCATGCATTATGATGGCATTATATTTAATCCAGGCGGTTATGCTCATACCAGTGTAGCTATTCGAGATGCTGTAGAAATGATCAAAATTCCTGTTATTGAAGTCCATTTATCGAACATACATAATCGTGAAACATTTCGTCATCATTCCTATTTATCAGCAGTTACTTCTGGTCAAATAGTCGGATTCGGAGCATTGGGGTACAAATTAGCAGCGTATGCTTTAATCGATCAATTGAATGAAAGGGAGAGATAATGTGGAAAAGCTAACTCGTTTACGAGAAAAGATGGAACAGAATGATGTAGATGGTCTTCTTATAACTAATGACCAAAACCGTCGTTACATGACAGGTTTTACGGGAACGGCTGGGGTCATTTTAGTTTCTTTAGATCAAGCCGTGTTTATTACAGATTTTCGTTATACTGTACAAGCTAAAGAGCAAGTGACAGGCTATGAACTTGTGGAACATAAAGGACCGATTCATCAAGAAGTAGCTAATCAAGTGGAACAGCTTGGAATCAAACGTTTAGGTTTTGAAAAAAATCATATGACGTATTCTACCTTTGAAGTGTACCAACAGGTTTTATCAAGTGAATTTATCCCTATAGATGGTTTAGTCGAACAATTGCGAATGTATAAAACCGAATCAGAAATTGCTATATTAAAAGATGCGGCACAGATCGCAGACGCTGCTTTCGATTATATACAAACTATTATTAAACCAGGCGTTAAAGAAATTGATGTATCAAATGAATTAGAATTTTTTATGCGTAAACAAGGTGCAGTGTCTTCATCGTTTGATATTATTGTAGCGTCAGGTTATCGAGCGGCACTTCCACACGGTGTAGCTTCAGATAAAGAAATTCAAACAGGTGAACTTGTGACTTTAGACTTCGGAGCGCTTTATAAAGGGTATTGTTCTGATATGACTAGAACTCTTGCAGTTGGACCAATTAGCGATGAGCTGAATACAATTTATCACACGGTTTTAGAAGCACAAAAACGTGGTATGGATGGGTTGAAAGCAGGAATTACTGGTAAAGAAGCAGACGCTCTAACACGTGACTATATTAAGGAACAAGGTTATGGTGAGTATTTTGGTCATTCGACTGGTCACGGACTGGGGATGGATGTACATGAGGCACCATCTTTATCCTTCCGAAATGATCACCCATTAGAGCCGGGCACGGTTGTTACTGTTGAACCTGGTATTTATGTTCCTAATATAGGTGGTTGTCGTATTGAAGATGATGCTGTCGTCACTGAAAATGGAAATGAAAGATTAACATTCTCAACTAAAGAATTAATCACATTGTAAATGATAGAAGGAGGTTATTAACATGATTTCAGTAAACGATTTTAAAACAGGGTTAACAATAGAAGTAGAAGGTAAAATTTGGCAAGTTATTGAATTTCAACATGTTAAACCAGGAAAAGGGTCAGCTTTTGTTCGCTCAAAACTACGCAATTTAGAAAATGGTAACATCCAAGAGAAAACGTTCCGAGCAGGTGAGAAAGTTAACAAAGCACATTTAGAGCGTCGACCTATGCAATATCTATATGAAACTGGGGAAAATCATACATTCATGGATACTGAAACGTTTGATCAAATAGAAATCCCAGGCGATAAAATCAAAACGGAATTAAATTTTCTAACTGAAGGTACTCAAGCCCATGTCTTAATTTACGAAGGGGATACGTTAGGAATTGAATTACCTAATAACGTTGAACTTGAAGTGGCTGAAACAGAACCTGGTGTTAAAGGTGATACAGCATCTGGTGGTACAAAACCAGCAACACTTGAGACGGGTTATACTGTTCAAGTTCCTTTCTTCATTGATAAAGGTGAGAAATTAGTCATTAATACAACTGAAGGTAAGTATGTATCTCGTGCTTAATATTCATAACCCCAAACCCGACACTTTTAGTAGTGTCGGGTTTTTTAATGAGAAAATAACTCTCTCTTTTTTATACTTTGAATATCATATCTCTTCATCTCATACATATAGTAGTGTTAAGTGGAAGGAGGGATTGGTTGGACAAGTTTATTGCCTCTTATTTACCTACAACCATCACTAGTCTGATCAAAGCAAACATTTCTCAACAAGCGTTAAACCAACTAGAAGAAATTCGATTACGTGTGGGGCATCAAGTACAATTAATTTTCTCAGACCATAGTCAGTTTTTAGAGGGTTTTGTTTTTTATGAAAATGATGCGAATGCATTGTTGGCACGTATAAGTGATTTTTCAGTCTATCGTTTAGAAGAAGAATTAAGAAACGGATTTATTACCATCCGTGGTGGCCACCGAATTGGAATCAGTGGACAAGTGACAGTAGAAAATGGATCAGTCCAAGCCATTACGAATGTGACGTCATTTAATGTTCGTATCGCTTCAGAACGTTTTGGAGCAGCTAATCACATCCTTCCTTATTTATTTGAACATGAAATCCAAAACACTTTACTCATTGGGCCTCCTAAGAGTGGTAAAACAACGATTTTAAGAGATCTGATTCGTTTGATAAGTACTGGAACTGAGCAGTTTACGGGGCAACGTGTTTCATTAGTTGATGAACGTTCTGAAATCGCTGCAGCGTTTCAAGGAGTTCCCCAACATGATGTCGGTCCCTTAACAGATGTTATGAGTGATTGTCCTAAAGCTGAAGGTATGATGATGATGGTACGCTCGATGTCACCTGAATTACTAGCTGTTGATGAGATTGGACGAAAAGAAGATGTAGATAGTCTGATGGAAGCCGTTTATACAGGGGTCGGTTTAATTTGTAGTGTGCATGGTCACACATTATCAGACATTAAACAACGTCCACAGTTACAACCACTTTTAAAACAAGGTGTTTTCCAACGATTTATCTTGTTAAATTCTCTACCACAACCAGGAACTGTACATGCCATTTATAATCATCAACGTGAAATTATAACGACAAAAGTTAGGAGTCATAGTCATGAAGTGGGTCGGCGCGATCCTAATTCTATTAACGTGTACATGGGTCGGAATTGATTTCGCCAATCAATATAAAAAAAGGCCACAACAAATCAGGGACCTACTGCAAGCGTTGCAAATTATGGAAGCAGAAATTGTATATGCTCAAAAGCCAATTGAAACTATCTGTCGTTACATTTCCAAACAGCTATCATTTCCAATTGGGTCATTATTTCAGCGTTTAGTTAATGAATTAAATGAAACTGAGATTTCTTTAGATGACTGTTGGGAGAATGTGATCGAAGAAGAATGGCACTTTACAGCTTTAAAATCGAAAGAAAAACAAATCATGCTGCAGTTTGGGCAATCATTAGGACGACATAATATTGAACAACAGAGAAAACAAATTCAACTGGCGCGAGTTCATCTGCAATATGAACTTGATGAGGCATTAGAAGAGGAAAAACGCTTTTCGAGTATGTATCGGGTGTTAGGGGTATTGTCAGGACTATTATTTGTTTTAATTTTAATTTGAAGGAGCTTACTTCATGTCTGATGTATTTCTATTATTTCAAGTTGCAGGGATTGGAATCATCGTCGCTATGCTCAGTGCCCTACTTAAACAAATGGGTAAGGATGACTTAGCTCAGTGGGTGACTTTAATAGGGTTTATTATTGTTCTCGTTATTGTCATTGATTATTTAGGTCAGCTCTTTCAACAAATTCGTTCTGTGTTTTTATTTCAAATGATGTTATAGAGTAGAGGTTTATTATGCCGTTTTTACAAATAATGGTCATCATAATTATTGCTGCGATTTTAATCGTTGTTGTGAGAGAGCACCATCAGTCGATTAGCTTTTTATTAATCATATTAACTGGCATTTTAATCTTTTTATATGTTCTGTTGCAAATGAATGAAGTGATCAGTGCTTTTCAGGAGATCACTTCTCATATAGATGTATCATTGTTGCATTTAGATACTATTTTTAAAGTTATTGCTGTTGCTTACATGACTGAATTTGCCGCGCATGTTTTGAAAGACGCTCAACTTAATTCGATCGCTGTCAAAGTAGAGATTATTGGTAAGTTATTTATATTATTAATGGCTATTCCTATCTTTATAGCTGTTATCGAAACCTTACTAGGATTTGTGCCGTAATTCAAAGGAGATCGCTTATGAAAAAAACAGTTGTCTCCCTACTTATTGTCGTCATCATGATCTTACTAACGGATATACAAAGTATTGCTGAAGACGAAGGTGAGGAGTTAGATCAAAGTGAAGTAGAAGAAGATCTTGAAGGTTTTTTTGAAAGCTCAACGATTGAAAATCAATGGCAAGATTTACTCAATGAATATCGAGATTATATGCCATTAGATTCAGGGAGTCAATGGAGGGATATTACTGATAATGAGTCGATCTTTTCTTGGCGCGCCTGGGTAGATGGGATTGTATCCTTTTTAGTCGATGAGTTATTGGCAAACGGTCAAACACTAAGTTTGTTAATATTTATTACGTTATTAAGTGCTGTATTAAATGTGCTGGCTCAGTCATTTGAGACACAAACCGTTACTAAAGTGAGTCAATTTGTCATTTTTGGAGTACTCATGACAATTGCCATGACAGGGTTTCATACGGCGGCTAATTTTACGACTGATACGATCGAAACGATGCGTCACTTTATGGTATCACTTCTTCCGTTATTCCTGAGTATGATGGCGGCATTTGGCCATATAGCAACGGTTGCCTTCTTTAATCCTTTTATATTGTTTTTAACACAAGCAAGTGGCTTGTTTATCTCAAAAATTATTATACCATTATTGTTTTTGTCGGCTATTTTACACATAGCTAGTCATGTTAATGAAACGTATAACTTATCTCGATTGGCACACTTGTTTAAACAAGGCGCGCTATTACTAATGGGAGCTTTTTTATCCATTTTTTTAACGATTATGTCTGTACAAGGTATCACAACTGCTGCATCAGATGGGGTTGCTGTACGAGCGGCGAAGTTTGTGACAAGCAACTTTATACCTGTAATTGGCAGAATGTTTACAGATGCAACTGATACGGTTTTATCCGCTTCAATTCTAGTAAAAAACACAATTGGTGTCGCTGGATTAATTGTATTATTCGTCATGATATTATTTCCTATTTTAAAAGTGCTTGTTCTTGGTATGGTTTTCCGTTTGGCCGCAGCGATCTTACAGCCAGTTGCTGATGGTCCGGTCGTTCATATGGTAGATGATATGGGCAAACATATTCTATATTTACTGTTAGCTTTGTTAATGGTTTCAATTATGTTTTTCTTTTCAATTGTGATGCTAATTGTGATCAGTAATACATCATTAATGGTTCGTTAATGGGGGAGCAAATGGAATTTATTACGGATTGGATTACTCAGCTTGTTGTTTTTGTATTTATAGCGACGATTATTACTTTGCTCATTCCTAAAACATCTCATGAACAAGTAATTCGTATTGTCTTCGGCATGATTATTTTACTTCTTTTCTTACATCCCTTAACGACTTTATTTCAAGTAAATCCTGAGGAAGTCGTTGATAACTTTGAATTTTCATCTGATTTAATCAATGTGGATACATTTGAAGAGAAAATAGAATCACAAAAAAAAGAAATACAAGCCTCTTCAGATGCATATATATTAGAACAACTGACCCAAGAGCTACAAAATTCTGTAGAAGAGGAGTTGATGGAAGAATATGATTTAGCCATTCAAGATGTCTTAATGAAATGGAAGGAAGACCGTGAGACTGAAGAGATTAGTGAAATGGTTGATCACGTCACGTTTGTAGTGACAGAGCAACAAACTGGTGTTGAACAGGTTGAAGAAGTAGAGATTCCTGCAGACCAGGATAAGGAGACGATGGATGATGACATGATTAAACAAACAATCGCCTCATATTTAAATCTACCTTTATCTAAAATATCAATTGAATGGGAAGGGGGGCGTTAATGATGCGATTTAAAGAATGGTTCAAGTTGAAAAGTGAGACGGACAGGCCGACGAAGCGATCATATATGATTTTAATAGGGCTAATTGGATTATTGTTTTTAATTCTATCTAATGTGTTTTCGGGATCATCTGATGATACACAAGCACCTATTGAAGAAAGTCAATGGGAAGATGAGACTAAAGAAAAAATGTCTGGAAATGAGACAAATACTAATTATGAGCAACTCCAGAACCAAATGCGACAAGAACTTGAACAAGCTTTGGAAAATATATCTGATGTTCATGATGTTGAAGTAAGCTTACAACTAGATTCATCGGCTATAAAAGTCTTTGAAAAAAATACGACCACAACAAATCAATATACAGATGAAAATGATCAAAATGGTGGAACTAGAAGTGTTGAAGATGAGTCCGTAGAAGAGCAGACTGTCTTATTACGTCAAAACAATAGTGAAGAACCATTACTTATACAAACACAAACCCCCGCCATTCGAGGCGTATTAATTGTAGCCAAAGGAGTTGATCAAATTCACGTTAAAGAAAGAGTCATTGATTCAGTTTCTAGATTGTTAGATGTATCAACCCATCGTATAGCAGTAATGCCAAAGGGTGAGGAGGAATGATGATGGTGTTAAGAAAGCAAACAGTTTGGTTAATTACAATGTTGAGTTTATTAATTGTGTTGAGTGTTTATTATTTGATGTCTCCTGGAAGTGAAGAGGTGGCTTTAATTCCAGACGAAGATGAGGAACGGCAAGAACAAATAGAAGGTGATGAAAACCAAGAGGAAAGTGAGGGTGATAGTACAAGCGATCCACAAACAGAGACAAGTGCTGAAAGTGATTTAGATGTGGATGTGAGTACAGATGAATTATCACCTCATGAACTGTTTACAACGATTCGATTAGAAAAAGAAGATGCTCGTAGTGAAATGAAAGAGCAATTATCGTCAATTGTGGCTTCAAGTTCTGCAACAACAGAAGAGAAAAATGAAGCAATGGAAGAAATGTACGCCTTACAAACATCTGCTCAGAAAGAAATGATTTTAGAAGAAATGATTAAACAAGAAAAAGGTTTTCAAGACGTGTTAGTTCGCACAGATGAGGAAGTTGTGCAGATTAGAGTAATTGCAGAAGAATTGTCTAAAACAGATGCCAATCATATCATGCAGTTAGCACGAGATGAATTCAATGAATTAGAACCACGCGTACGCTTACAAGAAGATGCGTAAATTAAACCTCCATATCCGATTAGGGTATGGAGGTTTAAGATTGTTTGTAGAAGATATCAATTAAAAGGGGGACGTATTATTAGATAAAATATAAAATTATATTTAATATTAAGTTGAAGGTTGCTTTCACTTTATCGTACAATGTTGTTAGGAATTATTAGTACCTGTTATTAAATTTAAAGGAGTGCTACTTGTCATGCTAAAAGTTCAAGAGATAAGAGAATTGATTAAATTATTAGATGAATCATCTATTTCCGATTTTACGTATGAAACAGATGATGGCAAAATTTCGATGAGTAAACAAAATGGGGAAGTTGTACAAGTTGCAACTCCACAACCTGTAACAGCTGAAAAACCAGCGGAGCCAAAAGTCGAAAATCAACCAGCTGAACCGAAAGCAGAGTCAGAACCTGCTCCAGCACCAAAAGAAGAAACAGCTTCAAATAATGTGGTTGATTATGACACAGAGATTGTATCTCCAATGGTTGGGACATTCTATGAAGCCCCATCACCTGATGATGATGTGTATGTTCAAGTTGGCGATCAAGTTGAAGAAAATTCAGTTGTATGTATTGTTGAAGCAATGAAGCTCTTTAACGAAATTGAAGCTGAAACAAAGGGTGAAATTGTAGAAATATTAGTAGACGATGGCGAACTTGTTGAGTATGGACAACCACTATTCAGAGTGAAACAGAAATAAAGGAGGGGTTGTCTGTGATTAACAAAGTATTAATTGCAAATCGTGGTGAAATTGCGGTAAGAATTATTCGTGCTTGTAAAGAACTTAACATTGAAACGGTTGCTATTTTCTCAGAAGCTGACCGTGAATCATTACATGTGCAAATAGCAGATGAAGCTTATTGTGTAGGTCCTATATTGAGTAAAGATTCTTATTTAAATAAAACCAATATTATGAGTGTGGCTAAATTAACGGACTGTGATGCCATTCATCCTGGTTATGGTTTCTTATCTGAAAACGCTGATTTCGCAGAGTTATGTGAAGAATGTAATGTGACATTTATTGGACCTAGTGCGGACTCGATTTCTCGAATGGGAACCAAAGATGTCGCGCGTGAGACAATGCGAGAAGCTGGTGTACCAATTGTACCTGGATCCGATGGGATTATTGCCAATGAAGAAGAAGGTAAACGAGTGGCAAATGAAATCGGATACCCTGTCATTATTAAAGCTACTGCTGGTGGCGGTGGTAAAGGGATTCGCGTTGCTCGAAATGAGGAAGATCTTGTACAAGGCATCCGTGTTACACAGAATGAAGCTGAGACAGCATTTGGTAATCCAGGCGTTTATCTAGAGAAATTTATTGAAGATTTTCGACATGTAGAAATTCAAGTATTGGCTGATAAACACGGTAATACCGTTCATTTAGGTGAACGTGATTGTAGCGTTCAGCGACGTTTACAGAAATTAATTGAAGAAACACCTTCTCCAGCAATTGATGAAACAATTCGTGCAAAAATGGGCAATGCTGCAGTTAAAGCAGCCCAAGCGGTCGATTATGTAGGTGCTGGTACGATTGAATTTATCTTTGATCAAAAAGATTCAAGCTTCTACTTTATGGAAATGAACACACGTATTCAGGTTGAGCATCCAGTGACTGAAATGGTTACAGGTATTGATTTAATCAAACAGCAAATTCTAGTAGCTAATGGTGAACCGATATCATTTAATCAAGAGGATATTCAATTTAATGGTTGGTCAATTGAGTGCCGTGTGAATGCTGAGAATCCAGCTAAAGATTTTATGCCTTCTGCTGGTAAAGTGGCTATGTATTTACCACCTGGTGGATTTGGAGTGAGAGTCGATTCTGCAGCCTATACAGGATGGAATATTCCGCCTTATTATGACTCAATGATCGCTAAGCTAATAGTTCATGGTTCTACACGAGAAGAAGCTATGGATAAGATGAATCGCGCATTAGATGAATTTGTTATTGAGGGTATTCACTCGACTATTCCGTTCCATAAACGAATGATGAATCATCCGGTTTTTAGAGACGGTGATTTTAATACGAAGTTCCTTGAAACATATCAAGTCATGGAAGACTAAAATTTGAGGTGACATGAATGGAAGAGAATCATTTATTAAATGTCAGTGATGATCAATCATTAGGTCGTGTCGAAATCGCACCAGAAGTTATAGAGGTTATTGCAGGTATTGCGGCTAATGAAATCAGTGGTGTAGCTAATATGCGCGGTAATATAGCGTCTAATGTAACCGAAAGACTGGGTAAAAAGAAACAGCATGGTAAAGGTGTCAAGGTTGAATTAACCGAAGAAGGAATTGAAATAGATGTATTTACGGTATTAGATTATGGCGTTTCAATTCCTAAAGTAACTGAAAAAATACAGGAAAATATACGCACAACATTAAAAAATATGACAGCATTAGAAATTTTAGAAATCAATGTTCATGTTGTCGGAATTCAAATTGAAGAAAAAACAGATGAATCAAAACAAGATTCTAAATAAGTCTTGAATTAAACCCCCAGTAAAATGGTCAATTATTTACTGGGGGTTGGTTATGTCATATGTGTTATTCAAATCCATATAGAATGATGGTTTATTTTTTATTTCTCACGAATTTCATGGTAAACTGACATATGTATAAATCTTGATTAAAACCGAATTTATGAAGGAGTTAACTATAGAATGAGTCGAAAGCATAGTCGAGAAAAAGCTTTTCAAGTTTTATTTCAAATCGACATTAACGAAGAAGTGAAAGAAGAAAATCTCATGAAAGTCATGGATGAAGATGTAAGCCCCTTTGCCTCGCAGATCATAAAAGGTGTAATCGATCATAAAGATGAGATTGATAATATTATTGATGGTTATTTAGAGAATTGGAGCTTCTCAAGAATCGGTGCAGTTGAAAAAGCGTTATTACGAATAGCCATCTACGAAATGAAATATGTTGAAGAAACACCTTATAAAGTAGCTGTTAATGAAGCTGTCGAACTAGCTAAACGATTCCATGATGACCAATCAGGTAAATTTGTGAATGGTGTTTTATCGAAACTTGCAGACCAATAGAAGGTGATTGTTATGGAAACAACTATTATGTATGGAAAGCCAGCCGCTGATCAAATTCGATTAGCATTACAAGATGAAGTAACAAGATTAAGTGAGCAACAAGTTATTCCTAAAATAGCTGTTATTATAATTGGTGAACATAAAGCTTCACAAACCTATGTTCGAATTAAGAAAAAAGCAGCTGAGAAAATTGGAATTAAGGCTGAAATAATTGAAAAAGACGAAATGATGACCGAGCGTGAATTACTTGATTTGATCGAGTCTTTAAATAATGACCAAGACACACATGGCATTCTTATTCAACTACCTCTACCAGATCATATTCGTGAAAATGCTGTCTTAGAAACAATCTCTCCTGAAAAAGATGTAGACGGTTTTCATCCGATCAATATTGGTCGATTAGCCGTAGAAGAGGATGCTTTTTACCCTTGTACACCACTAGGTATTATGAAATTATTGGATTACTATAATATAGACATTGCTCAAAAACATGTCGTAGTGGTTGGAAGAAGCCATATTGTCGGCAAACCAATTGGACAAATGATGTTAAATCGTGACGCGACTGTTACATATTGTCATTCAAAAACAACAAATTTGTCTCACCATACGACGCAAGGCGATATTTTAATTGTTGCAGCGGGTCGTGCTCACCTGATTCAAAAAGAAGATGTGAAGCCTGGAGCTGTAGTCGTTGATGTTGGTAATTCTTTTCAAGCAACAGGAGAAGTGTTAGGAGACGTTGACATTGATGATGTTCAAAACCATGTGAGCTATATAACGCCAGTTCCTAAGGGTGTTGGGCCTATGACTATTACCATGTTATTAAACAATACTGTTGAAGCAGCCAAGCGTCTTTCTTTTAAAGGAGATTGAGCGTAATGGAGCAACCAAAATATTTAACGGTGACCGCTTTAACTAAATATATCAAAAAGAAATTTGATATAGATCGTCACCTGAAACAGGTTTTATTACAAGGTGAAATATCAAATTTCAAACATCATTCACGCGGTCATATGTATTTCACAATAAAAGATCAACAAACAAGAATTTCGGCTGTCATGTTTGCCTCACACAATCAAACATTAGCATTCAATCCAGAAGATGGTATGAAGGTACTTATACAGGGAGATGTTACGGTTTATGAACGAACAGGTCAGTATCAAGTGTATGTACAAAGAATGGAACCTGATGGGCTAGGTGCCTTATACCAAGCGTATGAACAATTAAAGAAAAAGTTAGATCAAGAAGGGTTGTTTGAAGAAAGTATAAAACAATCTATTCCACAGTTTCCTGAAAAGATAGGTGTGATTACCTCACCGACAGGTGCTGCGGTTCGAGATATTATGACGACGATTAATCGTCGTTATCCACAAGCTAGGCGTGTTGTTATACCTGCGTCTGTACAAGGTGAGCAGGCAGGCCAATCTGTAGCGAGTGCGATTAATTATGCAAATGAAGTAGGCGATTTTGATACATTGATTGTTGGACGTGGTGGTGGATCGATTGAAGAGTTGTGGGGCTTCAATAAAGAAATCGTAGCAAGATCTATTTTCCAATCTGACATTCCAATTATTTCAGCTGTAGGCCACGAAACGGATTACACGATTGCAGACTTTGTTGCTGATTTACGTGCACCCACCCCAACTGCTGCAGCAGAACTAGCTGTCCCGTCTCAAGATGAACTCTCTCAACAACTTCATGTCATTCGTCAGCGAATTCAACAGCAAATGGGACAACGAATTAAAAATGAAACAGATCGCCTGCAGCGATTAAAACAGTCGTACGCTTTTAAATACCCAGTCCAGTTAACTCAACAAAAAGAGCAGGATTTGGATCGAGCTTTAAACCAATTAAATCGTAATATGAAACAACTTATTCATGATCATAAACAATTGTTAAGTAGAAAGAAGGAAAGGCTGTTAGCTAATTCCCCCCAACAACTTGTTAATGAACGTTATCAATCTTTAATAACGCTCAAAACCCAACTTATTCATACCATAAACTCTCATTATCGAAATAATGTTCACCAACTTGACCGTATGGTTGATAAATTGGAATTACTTAATCCAATGACCACAATGAAAAGAGGTTATTCAATAACTTACAATGAAAGTGGACATATTGTTAAGTCTATTGAGAAGGTATCTTTAGGAGAGCAAATTGATATTACGTTGAGTGATGGTTCATTATATTGCGAAGTGCAAAACAAGGAAGAAAGGACTGAGGAATGATGGAGGAGAAAACGGAACTTAATTTTGAACAAGCGATGGAACGTTTAGAAAAGATAGTTGACCAACTTGAACAGGGCGATGTTCCATTAGAACAAGCAATTCAGTATTACAAAGATGGCATGGAGTTATCGAAGGTATGCCATGATAAATTAAAAAATGTTGAAAATGAGATGGCAGAAATCATGAAAGAAAATGGTGAAACAGAACCATTTACGGTGGAGGACGATTCAGAGTGACTATTCAACTAGAGAAGTATAAATATGACCTTGATCAGTTGCTAGTAAACCGTCTCGAACAATTAAATCTGCCACAAGATTTTCAACAAGCTGTCCAATATGCAATTAATGCAGGGGGTAAACGGCTTCGCCCTATATTAATGCAAGAAACCTTTCGTGTTTTTTCAGAAGAAACCTATAAAGTGACTGATGTCATGCTTGCGCTTGAGCTTGTCCATACATACTCATTAATTCATGACGATCTACCAGCTATGGATGATGACGATTTACGACGCGGACAACCTACCATCCATAAAAAATTTGATGAAGCGACAGCCATTCTTGTGGGCGATGGATTCTTAACCTACGCTTTTCAATTGATCGCAAACAGTTCTTATTTGGATGCTGAAGAAAAAGTATACGTCACACAGCAATTAAGTCAGGCTAGTGGATTTGAAGGAATGATTCAAGGTCAATTTCTTGATTTAAAATCAGAAGGTGAGACGATCTCAATTGACCAATTGGAGTTAGTACACCGGTACAAAACAGGGGCACTAATTCGTGCAGCAGTTAAAATAGGGGCTTATTTGGGCGGTGCTATACCACCGCAAATTGAATCACTTGATCGATACGCATTCTACTTAGGAATGACCTTTCAAATACAGGATGATATTTTGGATGTGACAGGAAGTGAAGATGAGTTAGGGAAACCAATAGGAAGTGATATATCTTTACATAAAAACACGTTTCCAAGCTTGCTTGGTTTAGAACAGGCAATAGAATGGCGAGAAGATTGTATGACTAAAGCTGAAAATGCATTAAATGAGGCTAATGTTAATAATGAGAATCTAATTGCATTTATTAATCTATTTGGTCGGCGAAATAACTGAGTGCACATAATTGTGAGTATAATCGTAATATGGTAAAATAGGAATTACACAAGGGGTGGTGCAGTATTCTAGTCGGTCCTCCGCTTCTGAAGGCGGGCCTAAAAATCCGCCAAAGGGCACATCGATGAAGTTCCTGGTGTTGGCTTGAGGCGCCCAGCCTTGGGTCGATGCTGGGAGTTAAGGTCGTAGGGCGATCCACAATGGCATGTGGGCGTTGACCCTGCTTCCGTGGAGGCCCATATTTGTGCCTTATAACACACGAGTATAAGGTATGAAATGGGGTATGAACCTGTATGATAGCGAGGAATTCGTTATCTGCAGCGTAGCCTGCCTTGAGTGGTGTGTAGGGGATTACAACATATAGTGTTCAGTCGTGTGGCCAGCGAATGAAACGCTCGAAACGTTGTATGAAATAGACACTGCAAAAGAGGCTAGGGAGTGGTTAAAGGCTGCCGAGGAAAACTCCTAGACTGTTCCACAAGACATTTAAAAGGGATTATAGTGCGGGCTAAGTGGTAATCCAGTTTAGCTTCCGGAAACGGAGCTGAGGTCGTTTTAATGGGGAACCGCCGTAGTGGCAACACACGGTAACGACCTGGGAAAACCTGCTGGACCTAAGCCGCAATTTTTACCTTTTAAATGACCATCCCTTTCGTTACATAATAGGGTTGGAATGCATAATAATACGAGGTCAAGAAATGCTCAAGATTATAAAAGAATCCATAAGGTTTAGTATAAGTATTGCCGTTATCACATTTGTGTTAGCGGCCATTTTTTCAATCGTTTCACAAGGTGTTCTAGGTGGCGTGAATTGGTTTATAGGTATGATCATTGTCTTAACAATCGTTTTGATTGGTGTACTATCAGATATGTTAGGAATAGCAGCCACTGCAGCGAGTGAAAAACCTTTCCATTCCATGGCTTCGGAAAAAGTTTATGGTGCTAAAAATGCTATTCGAATTGTTCGAAATGCTGATAAGTTTGCAACTTTTTGTAATGATGTCATTGGAGATATTGCTGGTGTCATAAGTGGTACCGCTTCAACACTTGTTGTGATTCAGTTAGCAACAGTTATTTCAGATGGTGACATAAGTACATATCAATTTGTGATTGGTATTATTTTTACAAGTTTAGTCGCAGCGCTAACTGTAGGTGGTAAAGCGTTAGGGAAATCATTAGCTGTAAGATTATCAACTGATTTAGTTTTATTTGCAGGTAAAGTTACAGCTATAATTGAAGACACACTAAGAATACGTTTGTTACCATCAAATAAAAAGCAATAATTTAATCATAACGATAGAAAATTTATTTCAACATAAAGGTGTGTGATCCAAAATGGATCTTCAAAGCATTGAACATCCTTCTCAAATTAAACATTTGTCTAGAGATGAATTGATTAAGCTTAGTGGAGATATTCGGTCATTTTTAATTAATAATTTGTCAGAAACAGGTGGTCACCTTGGCCCTAATTTAGGTGTTGTGGAGTTAACTTTGGCATTGCACCAAGAATTTGATAGCCCTAATGATAAGTTTTTGTGGGACGTAGGCCATCAAGCTTATGTTCATAAAATGTTAACCGGAAGAACTAATCAATTTTCAACTTTAAGACAATACCAAGGACTATGCGGTTTTCCAAAACGTAATGAAAGTGAACATGACATTTGGGAAACTGGCCATAGTTCCACTTCCTTATCTGCAGCCATGGGTATGGCTATTGCTCGTGATATTAAACAAGAAGACCATCACGTTGTACCTGTTATTGGGGATGGTGCATTAACTGGCGGTATGGCTTTAGAGGCACTTAATCATATCGGTCATGAACAGAAAAACATGATTGTCATTTTAAATGATAATGAAATGTCAATTGCACCTAATGTGGGTGCGATGCATAATATGTTAGCACGGTTAAGAAGTGGACAACGGTATAATTGGGTGAAGGATGAACTTGAATTTCTTCTTAAAAAGATCCCTACAGTAGGTGGACGAATTGCTAATACAGCTGAACGAATCAAAGACAGTATGAAATATTTAGTTGTACCAGGTATGTTTTTTGAAGAGTTAGGTTTTACTTATTACGGACCAGTTGATGGTCATAGTTATGATGATTTATTTAAGTCGATCGATTATGCTAAAAAAACCGAAGGCCCAATTATAATTCATGTTTTAACTACTAAAGGTAAAGGATATCACCCTGCGGAAAATGACACCGTTGGAACTTGGCATGGTGTTGGTCCTTATAAGATTGAATCAGGGGAATCAGTGAAAAAAGGTTCATCAGGCAAAGCATGGAGTAAAGTGATCAGTGACAGCTTAATGGATCTTGCCAAGACAGATGAGCGAATCGTAGCCATTACACCTGCGATGACTGTAGGATCAAAATTAGAAGACTTCCGTAAAGCCTTTCCTGATCGATTATTTGATGTAGGCATTGCTGAACAACATGCGACAACAGTATCGGCTGGTTTAGCGACACAAGGAATGAAACCAGTACTATCAATTTACTCGACGTTCTTACAACGTGGGTATGACCAAGTCATTCATGATGTTTGCCGCCAAAATTTAAATGTAATATTTGGTATTGACCGAGCTGGTTTAGTTGGAGCTGATGGGGAAACGCATCAAGGTGTTTTTGACATTTCGTTTTTACGAGATCTTCCAAACATGAAAATCATGATGCCAAAAGATGCAAAAGAAGGTCAAAACATGGTTTATACCGCTGTTCAAAATGACGATGGTCCAATGGCGTTACGTTATCCACGTGGGAATGCAAGTGATGAACCGAAATTAGGCGACTATGAAAGTATTCCTTTAGGTTCTTGGGAAGTCCTTAAAGATGGCGATGATTTAGTGATTTTAACATTTGGTACCATGATACCTCGAGCACTTGAAGCAGCTAATTCATTAGAAAAAGAAGGCATATCCGTTCGGGTGATAAATGCACGGTTTATTAAGCCATTAGATCATGACCTCATGCATCAATTAGCACAAGAAAAACTACCAATTTTAACTATTGAAGAACATGCACTTCAAGGTGGATTTGGTAGTGCTGTGTTAGAGTTTTTTGAAGTAGAAAAATTACCTTTTCCATATATCTCTAGAATGGGAATTCCTGATCGATTCATTGAACATGGAAGTGTTGATGATTTATTAGAAGAAGTTGGTTTGACAGTTGAAAAAATTGAACAAGAAGTAAAAGAAATTGTGCCGACCCAGAGGAAAAGAGCTTAAACATGATGAAAAAAGTAAGATTGGATACATTTTTAGTTGAGCAAGGCTTTTTCGATTCGAGAGAAAAAGCAAAACGTTCGATTATGGCTGGATTGGTTTATACTGACCATGAACTTTTAGACAAGCCTGGTGTTAAAATTGATCCGAATATTAATATTTATGTCAAAGGTAAAGCTGTCCCGTATGTGAGTCGGGGCGGCTTAAAGCTTGAGAAGGCAATTAAACAATTTGACTTAAATTTAAATAATCATCGAATAGTCGATATAGGTTCTTCTACCGGAGGGTTTACAGACTGCGCCCTTCAATATGGAGCTAAATTAAGCTATGCAATTGATGTTGGTTATAATCAATTAGCGTGGTCATTACGACAAGATGACCGAGTGGTTGTGATGGAGCGTATTAATTTTCGTTATGTTACAAAGGATGACTTTGAATTTGGCTTACCTACACTGGCTGTGACTGATGTTTCGTTTATTTCATTAAAATTAATATTCCCTGTTATTAAATCGATTGTAAAATCTCAGTCAGATATTGTTGCTTTAATTAAGCCTCAATTTGAAGCAGGTCGTGATGCTGTTGGAAAAAAAGGGATTGTACGAGATCCAGAAACACATTATGCGGTTCTAGAAGATGTGTTACAATTTATTTATGATGAAGGTTTCTCCTTAGTCAATTTAGATTACTCTCCAGTCACTGGAGGGGACGGAAATATTGAATTTTTATTGCATGCAAGATGGGATGAAAATAGTCAAACGTCTAATGTTCCAGATACTCAAATAAAAACAGTGATTGAAGCAGCACATCACGATTTCAACAACCGATCATAAGAAAAAAGTTGGTGACAAAGTCATTGAAGAAAACGCAACGTTTATTAAAAATCCGTGATTTAATTTACAAGCAGGATATAGAGACACAAGATGAATTAGTTCAGACATTTCATGATTTAGGGTATGATGTCACACAAGCAACGATTTCCCGGGATATCAAAGAGCTTCAATTAGTTAAAGTTCCAACACAGTCAGGCGGGTATAAGTATAGTTTACCTGGTGATACGAAAGTTAACCCTACTGAGAAGTTGCAACGTACTTTAATTGAAAGCTTTGTTTCGATTGACCGTGCGGATCATTTTATTATTTTAAAGACAGTTCCCGGAAATGCCCAAGCTGTAGGTGTTTTAATTGATCAATTAGATTGGGAAGATATTATGGGAAGTATTTGCGGGGATGATACGTGTTTAATTATTTGTAGAACGCCTGAACAAAGTCAAGCTGTGTATGATGCGTTTATGACTATGCTCTAGAATAAGAGGTGGCTTTTGTGTTAGCACAAATTACGATTAAAGATTTTGCCATTATAGATGAAGTTTCATTAACTTTTGATGATGGTTTGACGGTCTTAACAGGTGAAACAGGTGCAGGTAAATCAATTATTATTGATGCCATTCAATTATTAGCTGGTGCACGTGCTTCAGTTGAATATGTGCGCCATCAAGCTGAACAAGCATTAATCGAAGGGCTGTTCTTTATTGATAGTCGTTCAGACTCTGTTCAGAACTTACTGGAGCAATTTGATGTACCTGTCGATTATGATGAGGGCAGTGTTGTTGTTGAACGTCGAATAACAGCAAAAGGAAAAAGCATATGCAAAGTTAATGGAAAACTAATCACACTTGCTGTCTTAAAGGAAATCGGACGTCAACTCATTGACATTCATAGTCAACATGAAACGCAATCCCTTATGAATCCTGACAGTCATATTAATTTGCTGGATAACTTTGCTCCAAATCGATTACAACAGACAAAAGAGCATTATAAAGAGTTATATGATGAATTACAATCATTAAGACGAAAATACGATGAGTTATCTCATAATGAACAAGAA
Source organism: Alkalibacillus salilacus (assembly GCF_030812915.1). Classification (GTDB taxonomy): domain Bacteria; phylum Bacillota; class Bacilli; order Bacillales; family Alkalibacillaceae; genus Alkalibacillus; species Alkalibacillus salilacus. The sequence goes on along the minus strand of NZ_JAUSTQ010000002.1, from coordinate 98,771 downwards.
GTGGTTCAACGAATTGATTTGCTGACTTTTCAGTGGCAAGAGCTAAATGAAGCTAATCTTGAACCGAAAGAGGACGAGCAACTCGAAGAAGAACGACGTCAGTTAATGAATTATGAACGGATTTATGAAGGGTTAAATACGGCTTATGAGTCTCTAGCTGCTGAAAGTCATGCCTTAGATTATTTAGGTCATGCCATGACAGCTTTAGAGTCCTTAGAAGATGTTAATGACGAGTTTAAGCAATTATCACAACAACTCAAAACGAGTTATTATTCATTAGAAGAATTATCACATGACCTGCGTAATCGTGTGGATGATCTCGAATTTCAACCAGGTCGACTAGATGAAATTGAAACTCGGCTTTTTGAACTCAATCGGTTGAAACGTAAATATGGCCTTGAGCTTAATGAGCTTATGACTCGTATGGCTGAGATGGAAGAAGAATTAGAACAATTACAAAATAAAGATACCCATTTACAATCTTTGGAAAAAGAAATACATGAAGTTCAAAAAGACGCACTTACAGAAGCTGAGCATTTACATAAATTACGCCAAGAGATAGCAAATGACTTATCAAAGGCAATTCAATATGAGTTAAAAGATCTTTATCTAGAGAAGGCTCAGTTTGATGTTTCATTTTCGACTCAATCAGGACCAGTAGCTTGGCGTGATCAAAACATTAAATTAATGAAACAAGGTCTTGATCTTGTGCAATTTTTAATCACAACTAATCCTGGAGAACCTTTGAAACCTCTACATAAGGTTGCTTCAGGTGGGGAAATTTCCCGTATTATGTTAGCGATTAAAAGTATCCTTTCTCAACATCAAGGCATCACAAGTGTTATTTTTGATGAAGTTGATACAGGTGTTAGTGGTCGAGTCGCACAGGCTATTGCCCAAAAAATACATGGCGTATCGAGTCAATCACAAGTGCTTTGTATCACCCATCTGCCTCAAGTAGCATCTATGGCCGATCATCATTATTTAATTGAAAAAGATATTACCGAAAAAGGGTTTACGAATACTTCTGTACAAAAACTGGATCAACAAGAAACAATTGATGAAGTTGGTCGAATGATTTCAGGCGGTGAATTAACTGAAACAACGACTCAACATGCTGAAGAATTAATCAAACAAGCCGCTTCTTTAAAAAGCTAGACAGCCTTTGTCTAGCTTTTATTCATTTATAATCCAGTTTTGTTTAGGAAAAGTTAAACTATATTGACTTTACTTTTCCCGTTTAAAAAGTATTTAATCGGCTCAAATTAACATTAAAGCTTCAATTAAATTGAAATGAGGAGTGAGGAATCATTGAGCCGTTCACAAATTAGAATACACTTAATCCTCCTTATTTCATTTGTTCTTCCGCTTACGATCATCCATCCAGCATTCGCTCAATCATTACAGCCAGTCGAAGAAGTTGTACCTGGTGGACAATCATTAGGTATTAAATTGCATACGTCTGGTGTCGTTGTTGTAGGTTTTAACGAAATAAGCACAAATGATTCGAAGGAATCCCCAGCCGAAGAATCTGGTGTGGAAATAGGAGACATCATTCTACAACTAAATGGTCACAAAATCGATGATATGCAAACGTTTAAAACGTTTATGACGAAGTACCAAAATTCTGATTCTACAATTGAATTAAGAATTAAACGTAAGGAGCATATTTTCCCAGTTGAAATCGAACCTAAAAAAGATCAGGATAACTATAAATTAGGCCTGTATATTCGCGATGCGACAGCTGGTATTGGCACAATGACGTTTTACGATCCATTAACAATGCGATATGGTGCTTTAGGGCATGTGATCGCAGACCAACAAACGAAGAAGCCATTAGATATTTTTGATGGCCAGATCGTCCTTTCTGATGTCACATCCATCAATAAAGGAGAAAGTGGCTCTCCTGGTGAAAAGAAAGCGAAATTTTCTAAAACAGATGAGCCAATCGGTTCAATTCAGAAAAACTCTGATTATGGTGTTTATGGTAAACTGGCTCAGAATGACTTTACGAATAAGCAGGATATCGAGCCAATACCAGTTGCTCCAGCTAATGAAGTTAAAGAAGGTAAAGCGAAAATTAGAACAGTTGTTGAAGGGAAAAAAGTTGAAGAGTTTGATGTTGAAATTGTCAGTAGTGTCCCATCAAAGAATCCAGAAACAAAAGGTATGGTTGTTCAAGTTACAGATGAAGCGTTGCTTGAACAAACAGGAGGAATTGTTCAAGGAATGAGTGGTAGTCCAATTATTCAAAATGGAAAAATCGTTGGTGCCGTCACACATGTCTTCTTAAACGATCCTACAAGTGGTTATGGTGTACATCTTGAATGGATGTTAGAGGAAGCTGGACTAGAAATTAAACAATCAAGTGAAGAAAATAAAGCCAGTTAATGTTAAGCTCAATACGAGTACTCGTATTGAGCTTAATATATTAGAGTCTGATTTCTGTGTCGAATCAATCAATTAATTGTCGATTTTTGGATATAAAGTTATTAAATATGAAAAAATATAAAAAATTTTACCTTTTAAAAAGGAAAATACGGCTAACTGTCGAAAGTCTTATATGAGAGCGATACGGATAATTTTTAGGAGGGAATACGATGGAGACAATTAAAGTTGCAATCGCGGATGATAATCGCGAACTCGTACACATGCTTGAGGAGCATTTTAGAGAGGGAGCAGAAACAGAAGTAGTTGGAACCGCTTTTAATGGAAATGAGTGTCTTGATGTTATTAAGGAACAAGAACCTGATGTGCTTATTTTAGACATCATTATGCCGCATATGGATGGGTTGGCAGTTATGGAGCAATTACGATCTTTAGCACTTAACAAACCCCCAAAAGTTATTATGTTAACAGCATTTGGTCATGAGTCGGTAACGAAGAAAGCTGTGGAGTTAGGGGCTACATACTATATGCTGAAGCCATTTGACTTAGATATGTTAAAAGATCAAGTTGTTAATGTAGCTGGATCAAAACCTTACTCACCTTTAAAACAAGTGACAAGTGAGCCAAAGGCAAAACCAATCGATTTAGAATCTAATATTACATCAATTATTCATGAAGTTGGTGTCCCAGCTCATATTAAAGGTTACCTATACCTACGAGAAGCTATTGGTATGGTTTATCATGATATTGAATTACTTGGATCCATCACGAAAGTACTTTATCCAGATATTGCAAAGAAATATAATACAACAGCATCTCGAGTAGAAAGAGCGATTCGTCATGCTATTGAAGTTGCTTGGAATCGAGGCAATATTGATTCGCTTTCCGCTATTTTTGGCTACACGGTAAGTATGTCTAAAGCAAAACCTACTAACTCAGAATTTATCGCAATGATTGCTGATAAATTACGATTAGAGCATAAAGTGGGATAAAGGGGTTTATATACAAGGGTGTTGGCTATTGATTGGCTAACACCCTTTTCTTTTGTGACGGATATGTTAAAATAATCACTGTTCGTTATAAAACAATTCAAAATAGTGGTGATTATAGTGAAAGTAGCAAAGTTTGGTGGAAGTTCAGTAGCGGATCATGCAATGCTTGAACAAGTCGCTTCAATTATTGAATCAGATCCCGACAGAAAATTTATCGTCGTATCCGCACCTGGTAAACGTTATGATGAAGATGAAAAAGTGACAGACCTGTTCATTCAACTTGGAGAACAATTTAACAGTGGTCAAGATTATGAAGTAACATTATTCAAAATCTCCCAACGTTTTCAGGCCATTACCGATCAATTAGGTTTATCAGATGATATAGTTGCGCGAATTGAAAATGAATCACGTCGTTTATTACGCGAAACAACGAACACAACGCATTTAACAGATGGTTTAAAAGCGATGGGTGAAGATTCTTTAGCTCGTATACTGAGTGCTTATCTTAATAAACGTGGCACACAAGCAACTTATGTCAATCCAAAAGACGCAGGAATCATCGTTAATCCTGAGCCAGGAGGCGCACAGATTTTAGAAAAAAGTTATGATGAAATCCATAAATTAACTGAACGTGATGGCGTTGTTGTGATTCCTGGATTCTTTGGGTATACAGAAACGGGTGTTTTAACCACATTCCCACGCGGTGGATCAGATATTACAGGTTCAATCGTTGCTGCAGGAGTACAAGCAGATTTATATGAAAATTTCACAGATGTAAGTTCAGTTTATTGTGTGAATCCTAAAATTGTTAATCAACCACAAGAAATTCATACACTAACTTATAAAGAAATGCGTGAATTGTCATACGCAGGCTTTACAGTTTTTCATGATGAAGCATTAATTCCAGCTTTCCAGAAAAATATACCGGTCTGTATTAAGAGCACGCATGATCCTGATGCTGAAGGAACAATGATTGTAGCAAGTAAAGAAGACCTTAGCCAGCAAGTCGTTGGTATTGCAAGTGATGAAGGATTTTCTTCTATATATGTACGGAAATACTTAATGAACCGTGAAATTGGCTTTGGCCAGCGCTTATTAGGGATCCTGGCAGATATGGATATATCTTTTGAGCATGCACCTTCTGGAATTGATGATATGTCGGTCATAATAAGACGTGATCATATTAAAGGTGACAAGGAAGAACGATTAAAAAACCGAATTAAAAATGAACTTAATGCTGATACAGTTGATGTCATTCATGGTTTAGCGATGATTATGTTAGTCGGTGAAGGTATGAGTGAACGATTGCATGTGGCTTCTAAAGCAACGAAAGCGTTTGCTGATGCAGATGTGAGAATTAATATGATTAACCAAGGGTCGTCTGAAGTGTCGATGATGTTCGGTATTGATGAAAACAAAGTAGACCAAGCTGTTCGATCATTATATCGTGAATTTTTCTTAGAATCTTAGCTTAAATAAAAAAAAGGGGCTCGAAATTTTCGAGCCCCTTTTTTTATGATCGCTTACCTCGTTTTTTATCTCGGTATACAATAAAGCCACCAATAAAGCCGAGTCCTCCAATAAACAATATCAAACCGCCAATAAATTGTAGAAAAACATTATTGAAAAATATTGCAGCAACTTGCCCGAAAAAAGCATCTCGCATTAAAATCATACCGTAAGCTGCAATAACTCCTGGAATAATGATTATAAATAAGGCAATTGAACGCATTGTAGTCTCCCCTTCATTCACTTCTAGTAGTATATCAAAATTTATCCATAAAAAAAATGAAAAATACTTGCATATTTAAAGCGCTTTCAATATGATGGAAGTGTGCAAAAAATTGCAAATGTAGGTGTCGTAGTATGCAAAATGTGTTAATAGTCGGTGCTGGTCAAGGCGGAACGGCACTTATTCGTTTATTTGAACAAATAGATATGATCAATGTGCAAGCTGTTGCAGATATTGATACAAAAGCTTCTGGGATTTTATTAGCAGAACAAAAGGAAATTAAAACTTTTCAATCTTATTTGGATGCATTAACCGAACCGATTGATATCATTGTAGAAACAACTGGGAAAGAGGATGTGTTTGAAGACCTCAAACAACATAAGCCGAAACAATCAGTGCTTATTCCAGGAACGGTTGCTCATATTATTTATAACTTATTAAATGAGCGTGAAGAATTATTTAATGAATTGAAAAATGAAACTGATTCTCGCAATTTGTTACTTGATTCAATTCATGATGGAATGATTGTAATTGGATTAGACCAAACAGTAACCTATGTAAATGAAGCTGCTGAGAATGTTTTGAATTTAAATAAAGAAGATATGTTGGAAAAAACGATACAAACGATTATTCCGGATTCTCATTTACCGAAAGTAATGAAAACGAAACAAAAAGAATTAAATCAATCTCTTCGCTTACATAATGGTAAACAAATTATTACAACACGAATTCCATTGATTACGAATAGTGGCGAACTCCTTGGTGCTTTTGCCGTATTTAAGGATATTACTGAAGTTGTAGAATTAGCTGAAGAAATTACAGATTTAAAAAACATTCAAAACATGTTAGAAGCGATTATTCAATCCAGTGAAGAAGCTATATCTGTAGTGGATGAAAATGGTGTTGGTATACTGATTAATCCTGCTTATACTAACATAACCGGATTAAAAGAAAATGAGGTCATAGGTAAGCCTGCGACAACAGATATCTCAGAAGGCGAAAGCATGCATATGCAGGTTCTAAAAACACGTCGACCTGTTCGCGGGGCTAGAATGAAAGTTGGCCCATCCAAACGAGATGTCTTAGTGAATGCCGCTCCTATTTTAGTGGACGGTGTTTTGAAAGGTAGTGTGGCGATTATCCATGACTTATCAGAGATAGAGTCGCTTACCTCGGAATTGAAAAAAGCAAGACAAATTATCCGTAATCTAGAGGCAAAATATACATTTGATGATATAATTGCTCACTCAACTGAGATGGCATTGACCTTAGAACAAGCAAAAGTAGGTGCGAAGAATCCAGTAACTATTTTATTACGTGGGGAATCAGGTACGGGTAAGGAATTAATGGCGCATGCGATTCATAATGAAAGTAATCGCAAACATTATAAATTTATCCGTGTGAATTGTGCTGCAATGGACGAGGACTCGCTAGAAAAATCTTTATTCGGTAATGCGTATGGACCTCCTGAACAACAGAGGGGATTGATCGAAGAGGCGCATAATGGCTCGTTGTTCTTAGACGAAATAGGAGATTTGTCGCTTCATCTACAGGCTCGGATTTTATATGTCTTAGAAAATCAACAGGTGGTTCGTGTTAATAGTCAAGATCCATTACCAGTAGATGTTCGAATTATTGCAGCGACAAATGTCAATTTGGAACGGGCGATGATGGAAAAAGAATTCAGAGAAGATCTGTTTTATCGTTTAAATCGATTACCAATCATGATTGCTCCGCTAAGAGAAAGGAAAGAGGACCTAAAACCTCTTATTGACCATTTTATTATTAAACTCAATGCAGAGTATGGTCGTTATGTTGATTCAATAAAACCCGAAGCTTTGGAAAAATTGAGCTCGTATGACTTTCCTGGAAATGTTCGTGAATTAGAGAACATCATAGGTAGAGCGATCATTAGTATGGGACCAACTGAAACAAATATTGTTGAACGTCATTTACCACAATTGCGAAAACAAACATTTCATGAATTAGATCTTTTTCAGGAACCTGATTATCAAGAAAGCATTTCATTACAAGATGCATTAGATGAATTTGAAAAACAAATGATTTTAGAAACATTAGAAAAGAATAATTATATTAAATCGAAAACAGCCAAACAATTAAATATTTCGATTCGTAACCTTTATTACAAGATGGAAAAACATAATTTAGGCAAACATGTTCAAGGCTGAATATCGAAATAGGACAACATGAAGGTGATTAAAATATGAACTTAGATCAACTTGTTGATGACTTATGTCAAATGCAAGAGAAGAAAACAGTAGCTGTTGCTGAGGCAACTAATATTGAAACGTTAAAAGCAATTAAGGAAGGTGTTGAACAAGATTTAGCGAAGTTTAAATTGTTTGGTGATATGGGAAAAATCCAAGAAGCTGCAGAGATGATTGATTTAGATCTTCAACAGGAAAGAATCACCTTACACCACGCAACCTCTGTTGAAAATGCAGTAGAAAAAGCGGTGATGTCAGTCTCTGAGGAGCGATCGGATGTGCTGATGAAAGGGGATGTTGCAACTAAAATTGTACTAAAAGCAGTGTTAAATAAAAACTCAGGATTACGTAATGGGCGGGTTCTTTCTCATGTTGCATTATTTGAGATGCCTGAACGTCAACGGATGTTATTTTTAACAGATGCAGGTATGAATATTGCACCTGATCTAGAAGAAAAAGCACAAATTATACAAAATGCTGCTGATGTAGCGAATCGAATTGGATTTACTAATCCTAAAGTTGCGCCAATTGCAGCTGTAGAAATAGTTAACCCACAAATGCAGGCTTCAGTAGATGCAGCTGTTTTATCTCAAATGCAAAAACGAGGCCAGATAACAGGTTGTACAGTTGATGGTCCGTTAGGTTTTGATAATGCCATCTCACCTGAAGCTAAAGAAGAGAAGCGAATCGAGTCTGAGGTCGCTGGTCAAGCAGATATTCTCGTATGTCCTTATATTGAAGTGGGGAATACGTTATATAAATCATTCACTTATTTTGCTAATGCTAAGGTTGCTGGTATTATAAGTGGAGCTAAAGCTCCAATTGTTTTGACTTCACGGGCAGATACAGCAGATAGTAAAATTTACTCGTTAGCCTTTGCGTTAACGTCATCTTAATTTTTAGGAGGATTAATCATGGAATTATTTACTTACATGGAAGAATACGATTATGAACAGGTGATCTTTTGCCAAGATAAAAATTCAGGACTTAAAGCAATTATAGCTTTACATGACACAACTTTAGGACCTGCATTAGGTGGAACAAGAATGTGGACTTATGATTCAGAAGAAGAAGCAGTCATTGACGCACTACGTCTAGCTAAAGGTATGACATATAAAAATGCTGCTGCAGGCTTAAATCTTGGTGGTGGCAAAACTGTTATTATCGGCGACCCTAAAGTAGACAAAAATTCTGAGATGTTCCGTGCATTTGGACGTTATATCCAAGGATTAAATGGTCGTTATATTACTGCAGAAGATGTAGGTACAACAGAACATGATATGGATCATATTTACATGGAAACCGATTATGTAACAGGCATTTCACCAGAGTTCGGTTCTTCAGGTAATCCATCACCAGCAACAGCATACGGTATGTATCGTGGTATGAAAGCGGCAGCGAAGGAAGCTTTTGGAACAGATTCATTAGAAGGTAAGACAATAGCTGTTCAAGGTGTTGGAAATGTTGCTTATCATATGTGCAAGCATTTGCATGAAGAAGGTGCTAAGTTAATTGTCACGGATATTAACCAAGAATCTATTGATCGTGCCGTAAATGATTTTGGTGCTCAGGCAGTAGCTCCAGATGATATTTACTCAGTTGACTGTGATATTTATGCTCCATGTGCTTTAGGTGCAACCATTAATGATGATACAATTCCTCAATTGAAGGCGAAAGCTATTGCTGGTTCAGCCAATAATCAATTAGCAGAAGAGCGTCATGGTGACAAGCTTCATGAATTAGGCATTGTTTATGCGCCAGACTATGTGATTAACTCTGGTGGCGTTATTAATGTAGCAGATGAGTTAAACGGATATAATCAGGAACGTGCTTATAAGCAAATTGAAACAATTTATGATAGTTTAACGAAAATTTTCGAGATTTCAAAACGCGATAACATTTCAACGCATGCAGCGGCAGACCGTATGGCAGAGGAACGTATTGAAAGTGTTCGAAAGTCTCGTAGTACATTCCTACAAAATGAACATAACATTATTTCACGTCGTCAATAAAATAGGAGGAAGTTGAACGATGCAAAATCGAATATTAGTCATAAATCCAGGTTCGACTTCAACTAAGATTGCTGTATTTGAACAAGACTACCAGCTATTTGAAAAGTCAATTCGGCATCAAACTGATGAACTTAATGCATTTGATTCAGTATCAGATCAATATTTATTTCGTAAAAATGTTATCTTAAATGTATTGGATTATGAAGGGTTTAATATATCTAAATTAGACGCTGTGTGTGGTCGTGGTGGTTTATTAAAGCCAATTGAAGGCGGGACGTATTTAGTAGATCAGAACATGATCGATGATTTGAAAAAAGCTGAAAATGGTGAACATGCATCTAATTTAGGAGCTATGCTAGCATTTGAGATTGCGAATAATGTCAATATTCCAGCGTATATTGTTGATCCAGTTGTGGTGGATGAATTATCTGATATAGCGAGATATTCTGGTGTTCCTGAAATTCCTCGCAAAAGTATTTTTCATGCCCTTAATCAAAAAGCTGTCGCTAGAAAAGCTGCCCATGAAATCAACCAATCATATGAAGACGTGAATCTTATCGTATGTCATATGGGCGGTGGAATCACAGTCGGTGCACACCATAAAGGAAAAGTCATAGATGTTAATAATGGGTTGAATGGAGAAGGCCCTTTCTCACCAGAACGTGCTGGAACTTTACCAGCAGGTCAACTCATTGACTTGTGTTTTTCTAATCAGTATACTCATCAGTCGCTACATAAATTGCTGGTGGGTCATGGAGGTTTAGTTGCTCATTTAGGAACGAATGATGCAAGACAAGTAGAAGAATCAATAGACAATGGTGATGAGAAGGTTAAAGAAGTATATGAAGCTATGGCCTATCAGATCGCTAAGGAAATAGGTCGGATTAGTCCTGTTCTTAAAGGTGATATAAACGCTATTGTACTAACAGGTGGGCTGGCTCATAGCGACCTACTTGTCAATTGGATTACAGAACAAGTCAGTTGGATTGCAGATGTTCGTGTGTACCCAGGTGAGAATGAACTTACAGCTCTTGCTGAAGGGGCACAACGCGTTTTAGATGGTGATGAAGAAGCCAAAATATATCAGTAAACTGTCTTTGAAGGGAGAGGTTAGGCTATGGCTAAAGAATATGATCTCGTCATTTTAGGTGGCGGAACAGGCGGTTATGTTGCAGCCATTAGAGCAAGTCAGCTCGGCTTAAGTGTTGCAATTGTAGAAAAGGGCGAATTAGGCGGAACCTGTTTACATAGAGGCTGTATTCCGTCAAAAGCTTTGTTAAGAAGTGCAGAAGTCTATCAACAAACCAAACAGGCTGACACTTACGGTGTAGAAACTGAAAATACATCTTTGAATTTCATTAAAGTTCAAGAACGTAAACAGCAAATTGTTGATCAATTACATCAAGGTGTCAAAGGTTTAATGAAAAAAGGAAAAGTTGATGTGATTGAAGGTCACGGTCGTATTTTAGGCCCAAGTATCTTTTCTCCAACAGCTGGTACAATCTCGGTTGAGATGAATAATGGAGAGGAAAATGATATGATCATTCCGAAAAATGTCATTGTGGCAACAGGTTCTAAACCTAAGACTTTACCGGGATTAGAAGTTGACGGTGAATCGATCATGACATCTGATGAAGCTTTACAAATGGAGTCATTACCAGAATCAATGATCATTGTCGGTGGTGGTGTGATTGGTATCGAATGGGCTTCGATGTTGGCTGATTTTGGTGTGAATGTGAAAGTCATTGAATATCTGGATCAGATTTTACCAACTGAAGACCAAGATGTCGTTACAGAAGCAGAGAAGGCCTTAAAGCAAAAGGGTATTGAAATTATTACTGGAGCTAAAGTGAAGCCAGAAACGTTAGAAAAACAAGATGGTGTTTCTATAAAAGCTGATATAAATGGTGAGGAACAAAGCTTTGAGGCTGATCGCTTACTGGTATCAGTTGGTCGAGCACCTATTGTCGATAATATCGGATTAGAAAATACAGATATTCAGGTTGATAATGGCGCAATCAAAGTCAATAAATTTGGACAAACGAAAGAATCCCATATTTATGCGATTGGTGATGTCATTGGTGGTATGCAACTAGCACATGTGGCATCACATGAAGGGATTTTAGCGGTCGAACATATGGCTAATGAAAATCCAGAGCCAATCAATTATAATCAAGTGGCTTCTTGTATTTATTCGCATCCTGAAATGGCTAGTGTCGGGTTAACAGAACAAGCTGCGAAAAATCAAGGTTATGAGATTAAAGTAGGCAAGTTTCCATTTCAAGCCGTTGGGAAATCATTGGTTCATGGTGAAAAAGAAGGATTTACGAAGATTATCACGAATGCAAAAAATGATGATCTTCTTGGTGTGCATATGATTGGCCCACATGTAACAGATATGATTTCGGAAGCTGGTCTTGCGATGGTATTAGATGCTACGGCTTGGGAGATCGGTGAAACGATTCACCCTCACCCTACTTTATCAGAAGTAATCGGTGAAGCGGCTTTAGCTGTTGATGGGAAACAAATTCATGGTTAATAATAAGGAGGTTGTTCTATGAGTCAAGTTGAGAATCGTCATAGTGATATGGGCTTATCTGACGAACAAGTGCTTGAAATGTATCGTACGATGCTGTTAGCACGAAAAATTGATGAACGAATGTGGTTATTAAACCGTGCAGGTAAAATACCATTCGTGATTTCATGTCAAGGACAAGAGGCTGCACAAATCGGGGCAAGCTATGCATTGAATTTGGACAAAGATTATGTAGCTCCGTATTACCGTGACTTAGGTGTAGTATTGGCGTTTGGAATGACGACACGTGAGGTTTTCTTAGCTGCTTTTGCTAAAGCAGACGACCCGAACTCAGGTGGCCGTCAAATGCCAGGACACTTTGGTCAGAAGAAAAATCGTATTTTAACAGGTTCGTCACCTGTTACTACACAATTGCCGCATGCAGTAGGTGTAGCCTTAGCAGCTAAAATGGACGGAGAAAACATTGCTTCTCTAGTAACATTGGGTGAGGGCTCTTCAAACCAAGGGGATTTCCATGAAGGCCTAAACTTTGCTGGTGTCCATAAACTACCTGTCATTACGATGGTTGAAAATAATAAATATGCCATTTCTGTTCCGCTTGAACGTCAGATTTCAAGTGAATCCGTAGCTGACCGCGGTGTAGCTTATGGTATGCCAGGGTATCAAGTTGATGGAAATGACCCATTAGAAGTTTATCGTGTTGTTAAAGATGCTCATGATCGTGCTTTAAATGGAGAAGGACCAACGCTAATTGAAGCAATGACTGAACGTCTGACTGCTCACTCGAGTGATGATAATGATAAAGCTTATCGTACTGAAGAAGAATTGGAAGAAATGAAACAAAAAGACAGTTTAATTTCGTTTTCTCAATATTTACGTGATGTTGGCGTTCTAACAGAAGAAAAAGAACAGGCATTAAATAAAGAGATTGATGATGAAATTAATGAAGCAACAGAAGCAGCTGAAAATGCTCCTTATGCTGAACCTGAAGATGCATTGAAGTATGTTTACGCAGAAAAAGGAGGGGAATAGTCATGGCAGTTATGTCTTATATCCAAGCAGTGACTAGTGCTTTAAAAGATGAAATGGAACGTGATGACTCCGTATTTGTACTTGGTGAAGACGTCGGTAAAAAAGGTGGCGTTTTCAAAGCAACAGAGGGACTATATGATCAATTTGGTGAATCGCGTGTGATGGACACACCTTTAACGGAGTCCGCCATTGCTGGTGTAGGTATTGGTGCGGCGATGTATGGTAAACGTCCTGTTGCAGAAATGCAATTCGCTGATTTTATTATGCCAGCCGTTAACCAAATCATTTCAGAAGCATCTCGTATACGTTATCGTTCAAACAATGATTGGAATTGCCCAATGGTGATTCGTGCTCCTTATGGTGGAGGTGTACACGGTGCTTTATATCATTCACAATCTGTTGAAGCTGTGTTTGCCAATCAACCAGGTCTTAAAATTGTCATGCCTTCTACACCACATGATGTTAAAGGATTACTTAAAGCAGCTATTCGAGATGATGACCCTGTCTTATTCTTTGAACATAAACGCGCTTATCGTTTGATCAAAGGTGAAGTTCCAGAAGATGATTATGAATTACCGATCGGAAAAGCTGATGTAAAAAAAGAAGGCGATGATATTACAGTCATCACCTATGGCTTAGGTGTTCATTTTGCATTAGAAGCTGCTGAAAAACTAGAAGAAGACGGTATTTCTTCACACATATTAGATTTACGTACAGTTTACCCATTAGATCAAGAATCTATTATTGAGGCAGCGAAAAAGACAGGTAAGGTATTATTGGTTACTGAAGACAATAAAGAAGGCAGTATTATGAGTGAAGTATCAGCAATCATTTCAGAAAACTGTCTATTTGATTTAGATTCACCTGTTCAACGATTAGCAGGACCAGATGTTCCGTCGATGCCTTATGCACCGACAATGGAGAAGTATTTCATGCTTAATCCAGATAAATTAGAAAATGCTATGCGTGAACTGGCTGAATTTTAAGTTGAGTCCGCAAAATAGAGGAGGTAGTCATTCATGTCCGTCGAAAAGGTAGAGATGCCTCAGTTAGGCGAAAGTGTAACAGAAGGAACGATTAGTTCTTGGTTAGTGAGTGCTGGCGATCACGTCAATAAATATGATCCTATTGCTGAAGTCATGACTGATAAAGTAAACGCAGAAGTGCCTTCATCTTTTACAGGTAAAATCACTGAACTTGTTGCAAGTGAAGGCGACACCATTGAAGTTGGTGGATTGATTGCTTATATAGAAGTGGAAGGTGCGGGATCACAATCATCTTCAAGTTCTAAAGATGATTCCGAGTCAGAACAAGAAGAAATGCAGACAGAATCGTCACAATCTGATCAATCTATGAAGAAACGATATTCACCAGCCGTACTTAAAATGGCTCAAGAACATGACATTGATCTAAATCAAGTGTCAGGTTCAGGTAAAGGTGGCCGCATTACGCGTAAAGATATTGAAGCTATTGTTGAATCAGGTGAAATGCCTCAGACTAAACAAGAGCCAGCACCAACGACAAGCGATGCAGACCAACCAGTCTCAAAACCAAGCCAGCCAAGTAAAGAACCTGCACCAAGTGCTCAAACTGGAGATGTCGAAGTTCCCGTCTCAGGTGTTCGTAAAGCGATTGCTCAAAATATGGTTAAATCAACAACTGAGATTCCACATGCTTGGATGATGGTTGAAGTCGACGTGACCAATCTAGTTCAATTACGTGAGCAGAAGAAATCAGAGTTTAAACAGAAAGAAGGCTATTCTTTAACGTATTTTGCCTTCTTTGTTAAGGCTGTTGCCCAGGCATTAAAAGAATTCCCAGAGCTTAACAGTATGTGGGCAGACGATAAAATTATTCAGAAAAAAGATATTAATTTATCGATTGCAGTAGCTAGTGATAATCAATTATTTGTCCCTGTTATTAAGAATGCTGATGATAAAAGTGTGAAAGGCATTGCAAAAGATATTGTAGAATTAGCAGTGAAAGCACGTGATGGTAAATTAACGAATGAAGATATGTCAGGTGGTACATTTACAGTTAATAATACAGGCTCATTTGGTTCCGTGCAGTCAATGGGCGTCATTAATCACCCACAAGCAGCTATTTTACAAGTAGAATCAATTGTTAAGCGACCTGTTTACATGGATGGCATGTTCGGTGCACGTGATATGGTTAATTTATGCTTATCACTGGATCACAGAGTATTAGATGGTCTGATCTGTGGTCAGTTCTTACAACGTGTGAAAGAAATACTCGAAAATATGACAGAAGAGAATACATCTATTTATTAATTATTGCTATTTAAACACATCTTAAGATAAGATGTGTTTCTTTTTTGTAGATTAAAAATTTTGAAGTTAAACAATTTGAAACGACTTCCATTTGTTGATACTATATAGTTAGAGTTTTAAAGATAGGGGAGGCGTATATTATGGATTTTAATTTATATATGCAAGATTTCGTCGATCAAGCACGTTCAGAAATTGCTGACGCGGGTTATGAAGAATTGAAAACACCTGAGGACGTTGATCAGGCATTATCACGTGAAGGAACAACATTAGTTGCTGTTAACTCAATTTGTGGTTGTGCTGGTGGTGTTGCCCGCCCAGCTGCATCAAGTGCTATTCATTATGATTATAGACCTGATCATCTTGTGACAGTTTTTGCTGGACAAGATCGTGATGCAACAGAGAAAGCAAGAAGTTATTTTGAAGGCTATGCTCCTTCTTCACCATCATTCGCGTTAATGAAAGATGGTAAAATTGTAACAATGGTTGAACGTCATGAAATTGAAAGCTCAACACCAATGGAAGTCGTTCAGCAGTTACAAACGATCTTTGATCAACATTGTGAAGAATACTAATAACAATAAGAAGGTGGTTAATAGCCACCTTTTTATTTTTGCTTTATAATCTTGAATAAGACATATATGATAGAAGAAGAAATATATTTTAGAAAGAGGCATGAGAATGTTTAAAATCGGGTCTAGAACAAGCAAAACAGCGATTGGTGCACCGATTTCAATCGTGCTAGCAAATGCTTTGCAGCTGGAAAATGCCATTAGTGCTGCGATTTTAACAATTTTATGTATTCAAGTTACTCGTCAACGTTCGCTTCAAAGTGCTTGGTATCGCTTCTATGCCTGTTTAATAGCGATTTTGGTATCAGGATTGCTTTTCGAATTGATCGGATATAATCCCATTGTTTTTGGGGTGGTATTAATACTTTTTATCCCTATTACCGTCCGACTGCAAATAACGGAGGGTGTTGTTACGAGTTCTGTTATTATGTTGCATATCTATGGGGCTGGGCAATTGACTCTTGCACTAGTCGCTAATGAAATCATTCTTATCTCAATTGGTTTAGGTGTAGCCTTATTATTGAATATGTATATGCCAAGTCTTGATTCAGAGCTAGTAAAAATTCGTAATCAGTTAGAAGATAATTTCGCGGTTATCCTTCAAGAAATTGCTAATTATTTAAAGACTGGTGATTATCACTGGTCAGGCCAAGAAATTACAGAAACGGCGCAATTATTAGAAGAAGCAAATCAACTAGCCTCCCGAGACGTCGAAAATCATTTATTACGTCGTCATCATCCGTTTTATCATTATTTTCACATGAGGGAGAAACAATTCGATATTTTAGAACGTATGTTACCTCTAATTAGTCGAATCGACGCTTCACAAGAGGAATACCATTATATTGGTCAATTGTTTGAAGATCTTGCAACACATGTACATCCAGGGAATACGGCTGTTAAATATTTAGATTCACTAAGGAGGATACGTCAACAATTTAATGATGAACCATTACCACATGACCGCCAAACATTTGAAGACCGTGCTAATCTATATTTGTTGCTTAATGAGATTGAGCAATATTTAATTTTAAAAAGGTCATTTAAAAAGAGTGATATATAAAAAGGATTGCTGGAAATTCCAGCAATCCTTTTTTAATTATGATGTCTTGTGACGTCTTTTATTAAAGATGATATATAACACTGGGACTAGGATTAAGGTTAATACAGTTGAGAATATAATCCCCGCAATAATGGTTATGGCGAGTGGCTTGAATAATGCATCGCCACCTAATGCGACTGGTGTTAAGGCTACAATTGAGGTAATCGTTGTTAAAATAATTGGTTTAAATCTTGCTTCTGCAGCGTTAATCACTGCTTTACTCATTGTTTCATTCGAAGCAATTGATTGTTCAATGAAATCAACAAGAACTAATGAATTTCTGACAACGATACCAGTTAACGAAACCATACCCGTAACTGCTAAGAAGCTGATCGGAGTTTGCGTAACGAATAATCCTAAGATTGCCCCAGCTATAGCTAGATACACCGAAATCAAAATTAAGAACGGCATAGATAATGAATTGAATTGAAAGGCAATTAATAAATAGACTAATAAAATTACAATCGAGAAAATAACAATAATTTCTGTGAAGAAGCTATCCTGATTATCTGTTTCAGCTCCAGTTGATAACGAAAGCTCTTCATGTGATTGATTGAATTCATCTATATCTGGTTGGATAGCTTCTTTAATAGGAGTCGTGTCATCAGCATACGCTCTAATTGTTATTGTACGATCACCATCTTTATGATAGATGGTTGGAATGACTTCTTCTGATTCTGCTTCGATTAGTTCAGATGCAGGTACTACAGGTGGACCAGAGTTTGAATTTACTGGAATAACAATTTCTTCTAAGTCAAGCGTTTCATCGTCTTGTAATCGATCAAGGTAAAGTTGGACATCGTACTGTTCGAGACCATCATTAATAGTCGTAGAAGGGTTGCCTGTCGTTCTTAATGCTAACTGTTGATTGATACTTTCAATTGAAATTTGATAGTCGCTCAATAATTCGCGGTTCGGTTGATAGACCGTTTGATCTGTTAAGTTTCCAATATTATCAACGACAAGATTAGCACCTTCTTCTCTTAACCGTTCATTATACTGATCTCTTAGGTTGATCATCTCGTCTAGATTATTTCCTTCAATCGTTACGGTTAAAGGTGCACCTGAAGGCGGTCCTTGTTCAATTGTCTCAATAAAAATTGTAGCATCCTCATAGTCACTACGTAACTCAGGTTCCCATTCTTCTTTAAAAGCTTCAGCGTTCGTTTCTGAAGTGTCGATTCGGACATACAATCGGCCAGTTTCTTCACCTGTATTTCCTTGACCTTGCGTAAATAATTGAGGGGCACTGCCACTTGTGAATAGACTAACATCCTTAATGGGTTCATTGCTTTGAGTTAAGTCTGATTCAATTTGTTGCAAGGTTTCGTACGTGTCTTCTTTCGTTAGACCGTTGTTAAGTGATACGTCAATTGTCACTTCTTCACGGTCCGCAGCAGGAAAGAATTCAAAAGGTGTCCATACGACTAATGCAAAAAGACCTGTTGTTAAAACTAACCCTAATGCAGCTGTCCGTTTAGGAACACGAATCAATCGTTTAACTAACTTATGGGCATACCATTTCCCACTTTTATTTAACCAATTTCCGAGTAGACCTGGATTAGCTTTGATGGTTTTACGTTTGTGTTTATACTGCACGTACCGAATGGCTGGTACTAATGTTAGTGCTACAATCGTTGAAGCGATAATGGTCGCGATTAATACACTAGGTAATGCTCGAATAAAAGCTCCATTTGCACCTGATAAGAAGATTAATGGTGAAAAGGTGAACACAATCGCTAATGTTGACGTTAAGATTGAGTTGCGAACTTCTTTGATTCCCATAAAGGTTCCTTTTAATGGGTCATCACCAAGTCGAAAACGTCTCTCGATATTATCGTTTAGTACAATGGAGTCATCAACTAAAATCCCGAGCGCAATGATCGCTCCGATGACAGATATTTGATTTAATGTTACATCTAAGAATGGTAAGGGAATCAGCCCGAGTATAAGTGAGCTTGGAATAGCTATTGCAACAACGAACGACCCAATCCAGGTTAAGCCTAATGTCGTTGTTAAAATGACAGCAATCACAGCGATTGCTAATGATAAAAATAAGTCATCGAAAATATTAGAAATAAATGAAGACTGATCGAAATAATGATGGAAGTTAATATTTTCAGGTAAATTGGAAGCCAGGTTTTGAACCTCATTATCAACTCGATCACTAACTGACGGTATATCTTCACCACTTTCTAAATAAACGGTTAGATTAATAGCTGCCTCACCCTGATAAGTGACATAGTCTGGTTGCTCAACAGGTTCTAGACCAATTGTAGCTAAGTCACTTAGTGGAACCGAACCGTTTTGTGAAGGGATGGTTGTGTTACTGATTTCATTGATTGATTCATAGTGATCAATCGTCAAAGTTTCATATCCATCTTCCGTCTGAATTTGACCCATTGGTGTTGGTTGCCATTCTTCTTCTAATGCTGTTAAGACATTTTGGAATTGAATTTGATTCTCTTGCAAAGCTTCAGGGTCTAAATCTATAACCATTTGTTCTTCTTCTAGGCCATTAAACTCAACTGAAGCTACACCAGAAATGGATGTTAAACGATCTTGCCATTCTTGTTGTGTATCTTGTAAATCATATAACTGATCGCGTTCAGAAGCTGTGAAATAATAAGATTGGCTTGGTGTTTCTAAATTAACAGCTTCAACATTCGTCTCTAATGCATAATCTGGTAAGTCTAGAGAGCTAATTTGTTGATTCAGGTCAGCGACAAGCTCAGCTTCATTCGTGCTATCCTCTAAGGACAACACTATATTTGAAAATCCACGAGTAGATGTTGATTGATAAGAATCAACCCCATCCAATTGACTGACTTCACTCTCAATCAAGGTTGTTATATTTTGTTCAACTTCTACTGGAGATGCTCCAGGAGAGGGTGTTGAAATTGTTATTTGATTGACTGGTGTTTCTGGAAAATCACGCTGAGGTATATTAAAGAATGTATAAATACCAACGATTAATAATAGGACGAAAAATAAAAAAATCATTTTATATCGCTTTAGCCAAAATGCCATGTTTCCAACTCCTTGATGTGAAAATATTTTAATATAATATCGTCATACCCGAATCTAAGACAAAATAACCACACCATTAAAAAATATGTGTCCATTTTGTGATTATTATCTCAATAAGCTCGTATTTATTTTCTACTTGCTAATAAAAAAAGCCATAGCAATAGCTATGACTTGGGAAATTGATTTATACGAACATGCTGACGCCCATCATAAGAGAGCTAAGAAGCATGGCGATAATCATAAGATAGATTACAATTGTTGTCCATGTGTTTTTCTTGCGTCGATTTGATGCATAAGGAGCGCGAGGTTGATTTTGCTTTTTAGACACACTTATACCTCCTTTAAAATCTCTAATAAACATATTGTAAAAGAAAAAAGAAGATTGGACAAGCCTAAACTTTCCTTTACAATAAGGTTAGATGACGAATTTTTCTCAAAATTATAAACTAGATCATTAAAGGGGATGGGAGAATGGATGAACAATTTCGAAAACAGTATGAGCGCTGGAAAGATGCAGTGGATAAAACGAACGAACGATTTCCAGAGCGGAAAGAGCAATTTACTAATCATTCTGGCATAGAAATTGACCGTTTATATTTACCTGATGAACAAGGGCAAACAAATGATTATGTTGAACACATTGGTTTTCCTGGACAATTTCCGTTTACTAGAGGAATCCAGCCTTCCATGTATCGTAACCGTTTTTGGACGATGCGACAATATGCAGGTTTTGGATCCGCTGAAGAAACGAATGAACGCTTCCGTTATTTACTTGATCAAGGTCAAACAGGTTTATCCGTCGCTTTTGATTTACCGACTCAAATAGGCTATGATTCAGACGATTATATGTCAGAAGGAGAAGTGGGTAAAGTAGGAGTCGCCATTGATTCTTTAATAGATATGGAAACATTACTAGATGGCATTCCATTAGACCGTGTTAGTACATCTATGACAATCAATGCGCCCGCTTCAGTTTTATTATGTATGTATATTGCAGTTGCAGAGAAACAAGGCGTCCCGAAAGAAAAGATTACAGGAACCATTCAAAATGATATATTAAAAGAATACATTGCGCGTGGCACATATATCTATCCGCCGAAACCATCGATGCGATTAATTACGAATATATTTGAATATTGTGCTAGTGAAGTGCCGAAATTCAATACGATTAGTATCTCAGGATATCATATTCGTGAAGCGGGCTCGACAGCCGTACAAGAGGTTGCATTTACATTAGCGAACGGTATGGCTTATGTTGACGCGGCAATTGAAAGCGGTTTAGAAATTGATCAATTTGCTCCAAGATTAGCCTTTTTCTTTAACGCACATAATAATTTCTTTGAAGAGACTGCTAAATTCCGTGCAGCAAGACGTATTTGGGCCAAATTAATGAAAGAGAAATACCAAGCTCAAAATGAGAAGAGTTTAAGGTTGCGCTTCCATACACAAACAGGTGGGTCAACACTGACGGCGCAACAACCTGATAATAATGTGGTACGAGTGGCATTACAAGCTCTATCAGCTGTACTTGGTGGAACCCAAAGCTTACACACGAATTCAAGAGATGAAGCGTTAGCTTTACCAACAGAGGAATCAGCACGAATTGCGCTTCGAACTCAACAAATCATTGCTCATGAAAGCGGTGTAGCTGATACTGTCGACCCACTTGCTGGTTCTTATTATGTCGAAGAGATGACAGATCAGATTGAAAAAGAAGCCATGGCTTATATAGACCGAATTGAAGAGATGGGTGGCGCAGTTCAAGCGGTCGAAGAGGGGTATATGCAACGTGAAATCCATCAAACAGCCTATGAAACACAGAAGAAAATTGAATCAAAAGAAGATATTATTGTAGGTCTAAATGAATTCCAGTTAGAAGAAGAAGTACATGAAGATTTATTGCGTGTCGATGACGCTTTAGAAAAACGTCAAGTTGAGAAAACACAACAGGTTCGAAAAGAACGAAATCAATCAACTGTCGATTCTAAACTGAATGACTTAAAACAAGCTGCTCAAGATGAATCCATTAATGTTATGCCTTATATTTTAGAATGTGTGAAGGCATATGCAACAGTTGGCGAGATCTGCCATACATTACGAGATGAATTCGGTGAATATACAGGTGTATAATAGGGGGAGAGGTTGAAATGGATCGAAAGATTAGAGTGCTAATTGCAAAACCAGGACTTGATGGTCATGATCGAGGGGCACTTGTCATCGCACAAGCCTTACGCGATCATGGTATAGAAGTGATTTATACGGGGTTAAGACAATCACCTGCTCAAATTGCTCAGGCCGCTATACAAGAAGATGTTGATGTTGTTGGTTTGTCATCACTATCTGGCGGCCATAAAACATTGTTTCCAAGGGTTGTTGAAGCCTTAAAGGAAAGAAATGCAGAGGATATTCCAGTTATTGGTGGAGGCGTTATTCCTGATGAGGATATTGCTTATCTAGAAGAACAAGGTGTTCAAAAAGTATTTACACCTGGCACACCTACGACAGAAACAGTCGATTTCATCAAATCAACTGTAAGAGGTGAAGATAATGAATAAGATCGCACATATTGGCATTGCCGTTAAGTCACTTGATGAAATGATTCCGTTTTATCGTGATCAATTAGGATTGACTTTTGAAGGAAAAGAGCAAGTGAACAGTGAACAAGTACATGTTGCTTTTTTCAAAATAGGAGAAAGTGCGATTGAATTACTCGAACCGTTGAGTGAAGAGTCACCAATTGCGAAATATATTGAGAAGAAAGGTGAAGGTATTCATCACATAGCATTTGATGTTGATGATGTTCAAAAGCGTTTAAATCATTTAAAATCAGAAGGGATACCCCTTATTCATGAAAAGCCTAAAACAGGTGCTCACGATAGTCAAGTTGCTTTTCTTCATCCAAAAGCAGCGAATGGTGTCTTATTTGAATTATGTCAGCAAAAATAGGAGGGGCGCTTATGGACATGTTTGATAAAATCAATGAATTGTATGATAAACGCCGCAAAGTTGAACTTGGTGGCGGCGATGAAAAAATTCAGAAACAACGTGATAAAGGTAAAATGACAGCCCGAGAACGAATTGATTATCTAGTAGATGAAGGATCTTTTGTTGAGCTAAATCCATTCATGGAACATCGTGTTACAGACTTTGGTATGGACGGAAAAGAAGTGCCAGGTGAAGGCGTTGTTACAGGTTATGCAACCGTTAATGATCGGCCGATTTATTTATTTGCGCAAGATTTTACGGTTTATGGCGGTGCTTTGGGTGAAATGCACGGAAAGAAGATTGCAGCTGTTATGGATTTAGCTGCTAAAAATGGCACACCATTTATCGGTTTAAATGACTCAGGTGGGGCTCGAATCCAAGAGGGCGTAGCTTCTTTAGATGGCTACGGTCACGTCTTTTATCGTAACTCCATTTTTTCCGGTGTGATCCCACAAATTTCTGTGATTATGGGACCTTCAGCAGGAGGAGCTGTTTATTCACCAGCGATCACCGACTTTGTCATCATGGTTGAAAAAACATCACAAATGTTTATCACTGGACCAAAAGTAATTGAAACAGTGACAGGTGAACAGATTACATCAGAGGAACTAGGTGGTGCTGATGTACATAACCGTCAAAGCGGAAATGCCCACTTAAAAGCTGAGAGTGAAGAAGAAGCATTGGATCAAGTGAAACAATTGATTCATTATTTACCTCAAAATAGCCAAGAGAAAACACCATTACAACCCTATGATGAAAAAGAGGATCTAAGGCCAGAATTAGCTGACTTAGTCCCTTTTGATGCGATTAGACCATATGATGTCCGTTCTGTCATAGAAGAAGTGGTCGATTATGAATCATTCTTTGAGATTCATCCTAATTTTGCTAAAAATATCGTCGTCGGTTTTGCGACAATAAATGGTGAATCAGTAGGTTTAGTCTGTAATCAACCGAAGTTTTTGGCTGGTGGCCTAGATATTGATTCAAGTGATAAGGCATCAAGATTTATTAGAACGTGTGACGCTTATAATATCCCGATTATTACCTTTGAAGATGTTACAGGATTTTTCCCAGGAGTTAAACAAGAACATGGTGGAATTATTCGTCATGGTGCGAAAATCTTATATGCTTATTCTGAAGCAACGGTTCCTAAGATGACGGTTATTACTCGAAAAGCGTATGGCGGCGCTTATGTTGCCTTGAATAGTAAATCAATAGGAGCTGACCTTGTTTTTGCTTGGCCAAATGCTGAGATTGCGGTCATGGGTCCTGAAGGCGCAGCTAATATTATTTTTGCAAAAGATATTCAAGAAGCCGATGACCCTGAGGCAGTCAGACAAGAGAAAATTGATGAATATCGTGAGAAATTCGCCAATCCATATGTAGCAGCAGGCTTGGGCATGGTTGATGATGTGATTGACCCTAGAGAAACTAGAATTAAATTAAAACAAGGACTTAAAATGCTACAGCATAAAAAAGAAGAAAGACCAAAGAAAAAACACGGAAATATTCCATTATAGATGTCGGAGGTAAACGAACATGCAGATTAATGAACAACGATTAATTGATGAGTTTATCGAACTCGTTCGAATTGATTCAGAAACACAACATGAAGCAAAAATTGCAGAGGCTTTAAAAACTAAATTTACCGATCTTGGATTACTTGTAGAAGAAGATCAAGCGATGGAACAAACAGGTCATGGTGCAAACAATTTAATTTGCACATTAAAAGGGACTAACTCCAATGCAGAGCCGATTTATTTTACGTCTCACATGGATACTGTTGCACCGGGTGTTGGGATTAACCCTTCAATTGAAGATGGTTATATCGTCTCGGATGGAACAACTATTCTAGGAGCAGATGATAAGGCTGGATTAGCCGCTATTATTGAAATGATTCGTACTTTACAAGAACAGGAAATAGAGCATGGGGATATCCAACTTGTCATTACGGTTGGTGAAGAATCAGGTTTAGTTGGGGCGCGTGCTCTTGATTCCTCACTTCTAACAGCTAAGTATGGTTATGCTGTTGACTCTAACGGGAAAGTCGGGAACATGATCGTCGCGGCACCATCCCAAGCTAAATTAGAAATCACCTCACAAGGCAAAAAAGCACACGCTGGTATTGCTCCAGAAGAAGGTGTTTCAGCGATTACATTAGCAGCAAAAGCTATTTCAAAAATGCCTTTAGGTCGAATTGATGACGAAACAACGGCTAATATTGGTCGATTTGAAGGTGGTCAAGCGACTAATGTTGTCTGTGACGAAGCCTATATTTTAGCTGAAGCTAGGTCACTAGAGCCGAGTAAACTTGATCAGCAGATCGAACATATGCAAGAAGCTTGTCGTCAAGCGGAAGAAGAAGTTGGCGGTTCCATAAAAGTCGAAGTTCGCCATATGTACCCAGGTTATAAACATGAAGATGGCGAACGTGTAGTTGAAGTTGTTAAGCAAGCAGCTCAACAAATCGGTCGTGACAGCGAGCTTTTATCAAGTGGTGGCGGAAGTGATGCTAATATTATCGCAGGTTATGGCATT
The DNA here is from genome assembly GCF_030812915.1 of Alkalibacillus salilacus. GTDB lineage: Bacteria > Bacillota > Bacilli > Bacillales > Alkalibacillaceae > Alkalibacillus > Alkalibacillus salilacus. The sequence goes on along the minus strand of NZ_JAUSTQ010000002.1, from coordinate 73,336 downwards.
CCAACGGTCAATTTATGTGTCGGATACGAAAATATTCATACCACTGAAGAACGAATACCTGTGCAAGAATTAGTGAAAATTGCTGAATTACTTACGGCAATTTCAGTAGAGGCAGCTAAATAAAACGTGTTATAATCGAGTGTAGGATTAGAATCTTGCGCTCGATTATTTTTGTTTTAAAGAAGGTGTAGGAAGTGGGAAAGGGACGCGTTATCTTCCACGTTGACATGAATAGTTTTTACGCTTCTGTTGAGATGGCTTATCAACCTGATCTCAAAGGGAAACCTGTGGCTATTGCAGGTGATCCAGAAAAGCGTAAGGGAATCGTTGTGACGAGTAATTACGAGGCAAGGGCATATGGTGTTAAAACGACGATGCCTTTATGGCAGGCTTATGAGAAATGTCCCCAGCTTATTGCCTTAAAACCGAATTTTCCAAGGTATCGTGAAGCATCGAAACAGATTTTTTCTGTCCTAGAATCGGTGACTCCTTATGTTCAACCGATTTCTATTGATGAAGGATATATGGATGTTACGGGTTATGACGGTGAATTAACGGCTCTTCAGTTAGCAGAATGGATTCAAGAGAAATTAACGTCAGAATTGGATTTACCTTGTTCTATTGGGATTGGACCGAATAAATTTCTAGCTAAAATGGCCTCAGATATGAAAAAACCACTTGGAATCACGGTTTTACGAAAACGAGAACTACAGGATAAGCTTTGGCCCATGCCAATCGAAGAAATGTATGGTATAGGCCATAAAACAGCTGAGAAGCTAAAACAACTGGATATGGCAACGATTGGAGATTTAGCCCATAAGAATGTTCTAACGATTAAGAACTTGTTAGGCGTGAATGGTGAAAGATTGCATATGAGAGCTAATGGGATTGATGAGCGAGAAGTAGACCCAGAAGCTATCCATGACTTTAAAAGTATCGGTAATTCTCAAACCTTGCCATATGATACAACGGAATTAACTGATATTCATCCCTTGATCAAACAGTTAAGCAGTCGAGTGGCTGAACGTATGAAAGTTAAACAAGTTGTAGCTGAAAATATTCAAATTATGATTCGCTATCATGATCATAAAACGATAACGCGTAGTCGCGCTCTAAGAGACTACGTCGAATCTGAAGCGGATATCGAACGACTTGCTCTAGACTTATTTCATGCACACTGGACAGAAGAACCTTTACGGTTATTAGGTGTGACCGTGCAGCACTTAACGCATAAAGAGGAAATAGGTAAACAACTCGATCTATTCACCTATGAACAAGAAGCTGAGAAAGAACCATTGTATAAAGCTATTGAACAAATAGAAGATAAATTCGGCAAGGATACATTCGTTAAATTAAATCACCAAGAAGAAACGCCTGTTTCTACCAGTTTTCAAAAGGATTTTTTAAGTGAAAGAAAGAAAAAATAACCACCTCATTCATCGGATGTTTTTGATGATCGAGGTGGTTATTATTATTTATTAAACAATTTATTAAAGACTTTTTCAGCAATTTTTGAGTGAGGATAGCGGAATGATAGATCAAATTTAGTTGTTTGTTTCACAACACTTTTGTGATGTGTGAATGTTTCAAAACTATGAACACCATGATAACTTCCAATTCCACTTGTCCCAACGCCACCGAATGGTAAGTGAGGATTAGCTAAGTGCATAATCGTATCATTAATACACCCGCCACCAAATGACAAGTTCTTGATTACCCAATCCTGCTTTTTACTATTCTCAGAGAAATAATAGAGCGCTAGAGGATTTCGTGCCTGTTCTACATGATCAACAACCTCTTCAAGATAATCAAATGATATAACGGGTAGGATAGGACCGAATATTTCATCTTGCATAACCTTTGACTGCCAATCAATATCATCGACAATGGTTGGGTTAAACTTGTGACTAGCTTGATCCTTCTGACCGCCATACAAAATACGACCTTCTGTTAAATAGTTTGAGAGTCGCTCAAAATGACGATCGTTAACAATTTTAGTATAGTCCTCGTTTTGAATTGGATTTGCAGAGTACATCGTTTCGATTTCTGTTTTTAGTGCTTCGATTAATTGGTCTTTCACGTTACGATGGACGAGTGCATAGTCTGGAGCCACGCAAGTTTGTCCAGCATTCATGAATTTACCCCAAGCAATCCTGCGAGCTGCCAGTTGAATCTTCGCATCCTCATCAACGATAACAGGACTTTTTCCGCCTAATTCTAGAGTTACTGGAATGAGTTGTTTACTCGCTTTTTCCATGACGATTTTTCCGACTTGGGTACTTCCTGTAAAGAAAATATAATCAAATGGTTGTTCTAGTAGAGCTTCACTCACATCTTTTTCGCCTTGAAAAACCGTAATATATTGATCTTCAAATGTTTCTTGAATCATTGATTCTAATAATTGACTGGTATGACTAGTGAATTCAGATGGTTTGATGACCGCTGTGTTTCCACCAGCAATTGCTCCAATTAGGGGAGCTAATGCCAACTGAAGTGGATAATTCCATGGGCTGATGATTAAACTGACTCCATAAGGTTGTTTGTAGATCATGCTTTTGGCCCCTTTATGAGATGTGGGGGACTTAACCTTCTCTGGTGACATCCAGCTCTGTAAATGATGTAGTGTTTCATCAATTTCATTATATAAATAACCGAGTTCAGTTAATAAGACTTCATAGCTTGATTTATTTAGGTCTTGTTTAAGAGCTTCGTATATATCTGTTTCATGGCGTTTTAACATCTGCCTCAATCGTTGTAATTGATGGGCACGAAATGTATGGGTCATCGTTTTACCAGCTTTAAATAATGTTTTTTGTTTTTGGATGGTAGATTCAATTGAGTTCACGTTCTATCCCTCCTTTTGGATTTGAAATGTATCGAAGTCATAGACGTAATTGACTGAAGGATGAATTTGTTTAAGTGTATCTAGTTCATTTTCTAAGTCTTGTCGTAAATACCGGCTTGAAATATGATTTAACAAGACATGTTTAACTTGCGCTTCATCTGCAATTTTAACAGCTTGTGTGTTAGTTGAATGGTTATAATCACTGGCTAAATCTGCATCTTCATCGATAAACGTTGCTTCATGGACTAACACGTTAGAATTTCGAATGAAATCAATCGTTCGATCATATGGCAATGTATCACCTAAAATAGCTATTTTTCTGCCTGGAATCATCGGCCCTGTCACGTCATCACGATTAATCGTCGTTCCATCATTTAATGTCACAACCTCATTCGCTTTAATTTGTTCATAAATGGGACCAGGCTTAATGCCTAAGCTTTTCAGACGATCTGGTAAAAGAGGGCCGATTTGATTAGCCTCTTCGATCACGAATCCATATGATGGAACCCCATGCACAAGTTGCATTGATTTAACCCGAATATGTTCATCTTCAAAGATGACTCCCTCATGAAGTTCTTGGTAATGGATCGGATACCTTAAGCGAGTTTCAGATAATGTTAGAGCAGATTCAACAAATTCCTGAACACCCTTAGGTCCATAGATCTCTAAAGTCGTATTGCCATCTTGAAATGATCGACTACTCAGTAATCCTGGTAAGCCAAAAATATGATCACCGTGAATATGAGTAATGAAAATTTTTGTAATTTTACGCGGTTTAATGGTCGTCTGTAAGATTTGGTGTTGAGTAGCTTCACCGCAATCAAAAAGCCAAATTTCATCACGTTCTTGATGCATTTGTAATGCCAATGAAGATACATTCCGTTGTTTAGAAGGAACGCCTGAACCAGTTCCTAAAAAAGTTAATTCCACGATGAATGCCTCCTATTAATGCTTTTATCGCCAACCACGTTCATATTGTTTCGGACTTTCTATTGTTTCATTTAATTCAAGAGCAGCTTGCTTAGCCCAATATGGATTAAGTAACATTTGTCTGCCGATAAAGATTAAATCAGCTCGGTTATTTTGAAGAATTTCTTCAGACTGAATGCCTGTTGTAATGAGACCTACGGCACCAGTTGATATTCTAGCTTGATTTCGAATTTGATCCGCCATAGGGATTTGATAGCCTGGGTAAGGTTTAATTCGAGCAGGCACAACGCCCCCTGAACTGCAGTCAATTAGAGAAATACCTTTTTGTTTTAATGCTTCTGATATTTGAATGATATCTGATAATTCATTACCTTTTTCATGGTATTCAGCTGTTGAAAGGCGAACGAAAATCGGTCCGTTCCAAGTTTGCTGGACAGCTTCAATAATCTCTAGCAAAAAGCGCATTCGATTATGTAAATCACCACCGTACTGATCATCACGTGTATTCGTTAAGGGTGATAGAAACTGGTTGATTAAATAGCCGTGTGCAGCGTGAATTTCGATAATATCAAAGTTTGCTTCACTTGCACGTCTAGCGGCGTCACCGAAGGCCTCGATTGTAGCCTGAATGTCGTCTTGTGTCATCTCTGTTGGCTTAGGTAATTGTTCATTAAATGGTAATGGAGAAGGCGCATGAATGGTTTCGTCTAAATTAGCTTTACGCCCTGCATGAGCTAATTGGATAGCTGATTTTGCCCCGTGAGCATGTATTCTTGAAGTCACTTGTTGTAGGCCATCGATCTGTTCATCAGACCAAATCCCAAGGTCTTCATATGAAATTCTACCCTCAGGTTGAACAGCTGATGCTTCAAGCATAACAAGACCAGCTTGACCCACTGCTCGACTTTCGTAATGTGTGATATGAAATGGTGTCACACGACCATCTTGATTATGGCATGAGTACATACACATAGGTGACATCACGATACGATTTTTAAGTTCTACATTTTCAAATGTAATAGGTGAAAAAAGTTTAGTATCCAAGGTTTGTCACTCCTTCATTAGATCTGGGATATCTGTTATTAACCCGTTAGCATGTAGATTTAAGCATTGTTTCCATTGTTTAGCTTTATTAACAGTAAAAACACGAAAAGGAATCTGTTTCGTCTGAATTTCATGAGTCATAGGGCCACCTAATAGACGCTGGTGAATATGAACACTATCTGCTCCAATAGCACCTAATTGATAAGCTAAGTTTTTGGTTCGCTTTTGTCTTAACCACGCCAGTTCTATGTGATTTTGAATTGAATGCAAATGATGAATAGTTGATGGATTAAAACAGGATAAGATTGTTCTATCTTCTAATCGAAAATGTTCGATAAGCTCAACTACCCGATCTTCAATTTGATGATATGGAATGGTATCTGTTTTTAATTCAATATTAAGGTGTAAATCGGTTGTTTTAACCCAATTTAACACTTGTTCAAGACTCGGTATGACGGCTTGGCTAAAATCCTGATGGAACCAACTGCCGGCATCAAGGGCTTGTAGTTCTTGAAGGGTGAAATGATTCACTAATCCAGAATGGTTTGTTGTTCGTTTCAGCGTTTCATCATGAATAACGACGATCTCATTATCACGTGATAAGTGAATATCAAGTTCAATTCCACCTGCTCCTTGTTTATGAGCTAATTGAAAAGCAGACATGGTGTTTTCTGGTGCATATCGGCTTGCGCCTCGGTGAGCAAAAATTTTCGTATGAATTGCCAACACCTCTTTCAATTCTCTGTTATGATTGTGGTGTATGATGTCAGAAAAGTCAATATAAAGGGTGACGATTATGAAATGGCAGTCAAAAGAAGAATTAAAACAGTTATTAATAGAGCTTGTTGAATATCCAAGTGTAACATATTCTAAGTCTGAAAAAGATATCGTGATTAGAATTTATGATTGGCTTCATGAAGCTTCATATTTTCAACAACATCCAGATTATCTTAACAAGATTCCACTGAGTGATGGACGTGAAGCTCTGATGGGCTTGGTTAAAGCAGAGCCAGAAACTGAAGACACGGTGATTTTACTAAGTCATATAGACGTTGTTGATACTGAAGGATATGGTGTGTTTCAAGATTTAGCCTTTTCTCCTAATCAATTAACAACTTCACTTAAACAACACCAAGATGCATTACCGCAAGAAGCTAGAGATGATTTAAGTAAAGGTGAATGGTTATTTGGTAGAGGGACGATGGATATGAAAGCTGGGACAGCTATACATTTATCGATGATTGAACGAGCCTTAAATGGAACGTTTTCTGGTAATGTGTTAATTTTAGTCGTTCCGGATGAAGAAGTGAATTCTCAAGGTATGATTGAATCTGTTAAGTATTTAGATGATTTTCAAAAACAACATAACTTAGCGTTTCAATTATGCATTAATAGTGAGTCGGCTTTCCGTCAGCATAGGGAAGACGAACAGAACTATGTTTATACAGGTTCTTTAGGTAAAGCATTACCAGGTTTCTTGTGCTATGGTAAAGAAACACATGTTGGCGAGCCATTTCAAGGATTAAATGCGAATTTCATGCTCAGTGTTCTCAATCATAAGCTTGAATTAAATACAGACTTTATTGAAAAAGTAGGGGAGGAAGTGACACCTCCACCTGTCAGCTTAATGATGCGAGATTTAAAAGAAGATTATTCGGTTAAAACGACGGTGAGTGCTGTAGCAATGTATAATATATTATTTATGAAACAAACCGTTTCTAATATAAATGCTAAGCTATTTTCGATTATGGAAGAAGCCAAAGAAGACATTGAAAACCATTTATTAAAGCAATATAACCAATACCAGTCAGTCGCCAATTTAGAAGGCTCTTCCTATCAGGTTTCAATTAATGTCCTAACATTTTCTCAACTGTATGATGAAGCTGTAAAACGTCATGGAGAACAATACATTCATCATAAATTAGAACAGATAAATGAAAATTCTCGGTTAACTGAACGGGAATTAACGATCCAATTCGTACAAGAACTCTCTAAGTTTTGCCAACACTTGGCACCAATGATGGTGTTGTTTTATAGTCCACCATTTTACCCTGCTGTTACTAGTAATAGTCGAAAAGTAATGAACGTTGTGGATGAGGTTCAATCCGCTATTTCATCAGAAGGTTATGATAGTAAGCGAAAATTTTATTTTAACGGAATATCTGATTTGAGTTTTATAGGAGAACAATTGAACGAAGAATATGATATAAGTTTATTAGCCCAAAACATGCCCCTGCAGCGTTTTCATGGACATTATATTACAAAATCAAATATAGCTATTCCAACCGTTAATGTTGGTCCGTATGGTAAAGTTCCTCATCAGTGGACAGAGCGATTAGAATTAGAGTATTCATTCAACGTATTACCTGATATTTTGTCCAGTGCAATAGAAAAGGTCTTTTATGAATCGTGATCGAATTAGATTTTATTAGTAATATTGTAATATAATAATAAGAAATGTTGTAAAGGTGGCTTATTCTATGAATAATACGATATATCAAATAACTTTACCTACACCATATGCGGTGGGGGACGTGCATTGTTATATATTAAAAGAAGACCCGATTACGATGTTTGATGCAGGTGTTGACACGGAGGAAGCTTGGGAAGCCATGGTGAAACAATTAAATGAAATGGGTCTGAAACCAAACGATATTCAACAAATTGTTCTGACCCATCACCATCCAGATCATACAGGGCTTATTCATCGATTTGAAAATGTAAATGCTGTGTACGGGCATGCTATTACAAATCTGTGGTTAAAACAAGATGAAGCTTATTTCGCTCATTATGAAGCCTATTTTTCATCCCTATATGACAAGTTTGCAGTTCCCGAACAGTATCGTAATGTTCAAAAAACGATCCACAATGCTTTTCGTTTTCAAGGAAAGCGTGAATTAACGAACATCATTGATGAAGGTCAAGAGATACCTGGTCTTGAGAACTGGCGTATTATAGAAACGAAAGGTCATGCACAAAGTCATTTGTCTTTCCTAAACGAAATGGATCACACAATGGTGGCAGGGGATCATTTATTAAAACACATTTCATCAAATCCGATTTTAGAAGCACCACTTCCAGGAAATGAACGCCCCAAACCATTGTTACATTATCGAAGAACTTTAAAGAATTTACAGTCATTCAATATTGAAACGGTCTTACCTGGTCACGGTGACATATTTGAGTTTCAACCTAAATTAATCGATCATCGCCTGCAGAGGCAGGAAGAACGAGCTCAAAAAGTTTTGGATTATGTTCGAGATCATGAGGTAACCCCATTTGAAGTCTGTCAGTTTTTATTCCCGAAACATTATGATAAACAATTTGGGTTAACGATGTCTGAAACGATTGGGCAACTCGATTATTTGGAAGAAGCGGGATATGTGGATTCAATCATAAGAAATGGTGTATTAACATATAAACTAGCACCATTATATACGTAAGTGAGGTGCTTACATCAATAATAATAGCTGAGCATAATCTGGTGATTTGCTCAGCTATTAGTGTTTTAAGCACGGTGTTGCTCATATATTTGAGTTTTTAATGAAGGCATTAGATTGTTGAAAATGTACGATTCAGTCGGACGGTTGTGATAAGCTTCAAGATTCTTTCTAACTTGTTCTGGATGACTTGCTCCTAAAATTAAACTTGAAACAGCAGGGTGTTCTAATGCATAACTCATAGCTAGAGCTTGAGGTGAAACCTCATGATTGTTTGCGGTTAATTCTACCTGTTCAATCAAATGTTTCAGTTCTTCTGCACTATAATCTAGAAAACCATTCTGACCCTTTGTTTTCCATTGTTTTATTCCTTGGTCCGTTAGCATTCCTTTGCCTAATGCACCGCGAACCATCACACTAACTTGATGATCATCTAAATAGTCGAGCATATTCTCTTCAGGTCGTCTATCGATCATACTATATTGCATCATAACACTTGATATGTTCATGCGATTAACGAATGCTTTAATGACATTAGGGCGAATTGAAGATAATCCGACATGACGAATTAACCCTTCTTGTTGTAATTCCTCAAATGTTTCAACAACTTCATCTATTGGGTCTTCGATTGTCCCGCCATGAAGCTGGTATAGATCGACGTCATCTAAACCTAAACGAAGTAGACTATTTTTAACAGCTTCTTTTAGGTGAGCTTTAGATGGATCCCAATACCAATTGTCTTGACCAGGTTCAAAATGATTACCACCTTTAGTCGCAATTATGAGGTTGTCACGATTCCCTTTTATAGCTTTGCCGACTATTTTTTCATTTTCTCCAAAACCATATAAATCGGCTGTATCCAAGTAATTGATTCCATTTTGAGTAGCTTCCTTAATAATAGCTTGAGCATTTTGTTCATCTGTCCCTAAATTCATACATCCTAAGCCAATTTCGGAAACATGTAAGTCTGTTTGTCCTAATCTATTCGTTTGCATCGTTTGATCCCTCCTTAGACTATATTTTACTGCTCATAAAAGTTAGAAACAAACGTCACTGTGTTCTGAATCATTAAAAGATGGAAGAGAAGAGCTTTTTGTTTACAATGAAGAATTTATAGACATTTACATTATAGTCTTTGTTAATGTTCATCCCTATTAACATATTCACCGTAATCGGGCACAGCAATATGATCGAAATCTTGAACCAATTTCTCTAAACTCTCCGATAATAATTCACCAGATATCGGCATTCCGTGGCCTGTAATGGCAACAGACGGGTTCAACTGTTGTAATTTTTCGACTGATTCCTTCGCAGCTTTCCAATCAGGTGTGAGGTACCTTGGTGGTCCGCTTATTTCCTGTTGTTGCGTTAACACTTTTAAAAGGGATTCTTGTTTAACTGTAATAAATGCGTCTCCTACAATTAGTGTTCTGTCATCTTCTCTGAATAACGAAATATGTCCTGGCGTGTGCCCAGGTGTATGAATCCAATTAAAACCAGACATATATGGGACACTTCTATCAGAAGGGAGTTTTTCTACATACTCTCCTAAGTTGACAGGCTCATTAGGGAACATTGATGATAGCTTTGCCACCATACCACCTTCAACTGAAGGATCTGGTTCTGGATAGCTCTTTTCTCCTGTTAAAAAAGGTAACTCTAACTCATGAGCATAAACAGGAATTTTCCAGTGGTCAATCAAGTCGATTATTGCACCAACATGATCGAAATGACCATGTGTTAAGATGATTGCCTTAGGACGACTATTTGGACCAAAACGTTCTTCTACAACAGAAATGATCTCGTTTGCAGATTCAGGCATTCCTGCATCGACTAAAACAAAGTCTTCCTTACTACTGCCAACTAAAATTATATTAACGATCTGGATAGTATGGCTGTACAAATCTGGCAATACATTAATTCCGACACCGCTGCCTATAGAAGTTGCCGGGATATATTTATAATCATCACCATAGTTCATATCTTTATCCATTTAAAAGCCTCCTCAAAATTGTCTAGATACCACTTTATTCTCTCTAATATTAAAGTAATTATCATGACGATTAATTTCTTTTGAAAAAATGAGCACAAACCAAAATGGGAAGATTATTTTGTTGTTGTAACATATATGATCTTCTCTCATCTGACTAGTAAAGTGTGCTCGATCCTCCATATAATCTGACTTAGTTATGATAAAATGAATACGAGGTGAACTAATTTGAGTAAATTTTTTGAGAAAACAATCCATACAGAATCTATTTATAAAGGAAAAGTTATTAATGTTGACGTAGAAGATGTTGAACTTCCTGATGGGCAGGTATCAAAGCGGGAATTAGTGAGGCATCCTGGAGCTGTTGGTATTTTAGCCCTTACAGATGAAGGTCGGATCGTGATGGTCGAACAATACCGTAAAGCATTAGGGAAAAGTATTATTGAGATTCCAGCTGGAAAATTGGAAGAAGGAGAAGAGCCTAAAATAACAGCAAACCGTGAGTTAGAAGAGGAAACAGGTTATCAGGCAAACCAACTTGACTATTTGGTTTCCTATTACACATCGCCAGGTTTTGCTGATGAAATTATTTACTTATATCAAGCAACAGGATTAAACCTATTAGAGCAACGCCCTGATATGGACGAAGATGAATTCGTTGACCTAATTGAGGTAACAGTAGAAGAAGCATTAGATTTGGTTAAAATGGAACGCATCCATGATGCAAAAACAATTCAGGCGATCTATTACGTCATGGTTGAACGTCTAAAGGGTGAATAAATAGATGCAAACCTATTATTTTGATGGCCATATTCATATCGGTCGTACTAAAGAGAATCAGGCTGTAAAAATTACGGCATCAGATCAGCTAACTCTTCATCAAATTATTTCATTTGTCAAAGAAGCAAAAGGGCTCGATATGATTGGCATAATTGATGCACATTCACCATTCGTTTTCGAAGAGTGTCTTGAGTTAGTACAGGAGCATGGTTTCGAGGAATTAGAAGGAGGAGGTTTATCAGATGGAGAGTTAACGATTTTACTTGGTAGTGAAATTGAACTCTATGATCACAATTGTTCTGGTCCTATTCACGTTTTGTGTTATGTTCCAACATTAAAACAAATGAAATCATTTTCAAATTGGTACCAGTCTTATGTGAGTAATCCTCACTTAAGTTCACAAAGGATCTATTGTGATGCTCAAACATTACAGTCTGAAGTAAAAGCTCGTAGCGGGTTATTCATACCAGCACATATTTTCACACCGTTTAAAAGCTTGTACGGAAAAGGCGTTAAGACACACCTGTCTGAAGTTTTTGAGCCCAATGATATTGATGCAATTGAACTTGGTTTGAGTTGCGATACATCTATGGCGAATGTTATTAGTGAATTAAAAGATTATACTTTTCTAACGAATTCAGATGCACATTCGTTAGAAATGATAGGTCGAGAATATCAAGCGTTATCGTTGGAACAGCCAAGCTTTGATTCGCTTAGACAAGCCTTATCAGAGAAGGGTGAGTCGAAAGTCAGCTATAACTATGGTTTAAATCCCAAGCTAGGCAAGTATTATTCATCAGTTTGTCAGTCTTGTCATCGTCAAATTCATAATCCATCGCAATGTGAATATTGTCATTCAACCAAAATATTAAAGGGTGTACCAAATCGTATAAATGAAATAGCTATGAGCCAAGGCCATATAGTCAAACCGAAACGGCCTCCTTATATCTCACAAGTACCATTAAAATATATTCCTGGATTAGGCCCTAAATCATTATCAAAATTAAGGAAGCATCTACATCATGATATGTATGTGATTCATGATGCAAGCTTTGAAGAGATCCAAACTGTAACAAATGAGCAAATCGCTTCTCGAATTATAGCTTTACGTGAAGGTAATTTAGCTATTACTCCGGGTGGTGGGGGCCGATATGGTAAAATGAATTAATTTTAAAAGATAGATGTTCTACATTTATTTCTATTAACATAGGGTTTTAATAGAGTTGAAATGAATGGAGGATATCGCATGAAGTATTGGCCTAATGCACTGACAATACCCGTCCAACCTTATTTGAGTCTTTACGTCTTTCTATTTATTTTGTGGTCAATCGGGGTTGTGTTTGGTTCAATGATGGTTAGTAGTCTTGATTTCTTACAACAACAAGATTTATTTTTCTTTGTTGAACAATATTTTCAATCCGTTCAAAACGAATCAAGAATATGGCTGTCTGATCTAACAGACTCACTATGGACGCATGGTAAGTTTCTAACATTTATATTTCTATTTGGTTTGTCGTTTGTGGGATTACCAGTTGCTTGGTTTTTGTTATTTTTTAAAGGCGTTGTCGTTGGATTTACAGTAGGGTTTTTAGTCCATCAATTATCATGGCAAGGTTTTTTCTTATCATTATTAGCTATTGCGCCACAGAATGTATTCATTGTCGCAGCTTATCTCATTATGACAACAAGTAGTATTGTATTTACGTTACACGTCTTGAGAATTTTATTTATTAAGCATCAAAGTTCACGGACATTAGGAGATGCAACCCGACATTATTTAAAATCCTATGTGATTGGGATTGTGTTAGTTTGTTTCGGTTCGTTAGTGGAAGTTTCGGTTTCCTTTCATGCCTTAAGTTGGATGGCTGATAAATTGTAATTATTATAAAAAGATAATGATTTTTATGAGCAATTTAAAATTATTATAATTTGACACTCTACCTCCCGTTTTTTATAATATGAGTGTATGACATGAGGGGAGAGATACGAGTGGAAGACCGTATTGAAAACATAAAGAAGCAATTGCACTCACAAAGTTATAAATTAACACCTCAACGCGAGGCGACTGTCCGAGTGTTGCTAGAGCGTGAACAAGACCATTTAAGTGCAGAAGATGTCTATCTCCTCGTGAAAGATAAAGCGCCAGAAATTGGTTTGGCGACTGTTTATCGGACACTAGAATTATTAACCGAGCTTAAAGTTGTTGATAAAATCAATTTCGGTGACGGGGTTTCACGTTATGATTTAAGAAAAGAAGGAGCTGAACATTTTCATCACCATTTAGTCTGTGTTGAATGCGGTTCAGTTACAGAGATTGAAGAAGATTTGCTCGGTGATGTAGAAGACATTGTCGAATCAAAATTTGAATTTGATGTTCGTGACCATCGTTTAACCTTTCATGGGGTATGCAAGAATTGTCATAATTAAATTAATATGTGATAAGGCCTTTTTCAAAATTGAAAAAGGCCTTTTATGATGGCTATTAAATAAGCATGGTGGCGTACATTTAGAATGAGCCATGTTATAATTAAGTTGATGCACCTTAGCTTGATCTAAAAGGGGTCCAGATTATGATTAATGATGCCACACAAGATTTTTTACATTTTTTAAAAATTGAAAAAGGGTTGGCAGATAATTCGATTCAGTCGTATCGCCGTGACCTAAAACAGTACATATCCTATTTAACCGAAACTGAAGATATTTCGTCGCTTGAGGCAATAGAACGTCACCATATTAGAGGCTTGCTAAATGAGATGAAAGTAAATGGTAAATCATCAGCTAGTATAACTAGAATGATTTCAACCTTAAGATCTTTTCATCAGTTTATTGTGCGTGAATATCAAATTTCACATGATCCCACTTTACATATTGAACGACCAAAATCAGAACGCCAACTACCAAAAGTATTAACTAATGATGAGGTCGAGCGATTATTAAGTGTTTCAGGTGATAAACCGATAGATTTACGTAATCAAGCCATGTTTGAGACACTTTATGCGACAGGGTTACGTATTTCTGAATTGCTGTCGTTAACAATTGATGACCTCCATCTTCTGATGGGATTCGTTCGAATTGTTGGTAAAGGTGGAAAGGAACGGATTGTCCCACTTGGTAAGCATGCACAAGAAGCCATTCAAAATTATGTTGATTATGGACGTCACAAATTGTTAAAAAATCAAACAAATCAGGCGTTATTCTTAAACCATCGAGGGAATACCATGACTAGGCAAGGTTTTTGGAAAGTACTAAAAAAGCATGCACGTGAGCAACATATTTTTAAAGAGATCACGCCTCATATGCTGCGCCATTCGTTTGCTACGCATTTATTAGAGAATGGGGCTGATTTACGAGCAGTACAAGAGATGTTGGGTCATGCTGATATATCGACGACTCAAATTTATACACACGTATCAAAAGCAAGATTGACAGAAATTTATAAAGATTTTCATCCCCGTGCATAATGGAACAAGATTATGATATAGTGATAGTCGTTTCCTTAGATTAATTCGCTTTCAAAATTGAAGCGGTTACAGAAAGATCAAGATAAAGGATAGAAAGTGGAGGTTTATAACATGTCATTTAATCGAGTATTTTTAATTGTTATGGATTCTGTGGGAATTGGAGAAGCACCAGATGCTAAACATTTTAATGATGTTGGTGCAGACACCCTAGGTCATACAGCGCAGCATATGGGTGGTTTGAACATGCCTAACATGGAACGTTTAGGTCTAGGTAATATTCGTGAAGTAGAAGGGGTTCAAGCTATTGACCAACCAGAAGCTCATCATACTCGTATGGTAGAAGCGTCAGCTGGTAAAGATACGATGACAGGTCATTGGGAAATTATGGGACTACGCATTGATCAACCATTCCGTGTATTTCCAGACGGATTCCCAGACGAACTTGTTAAGCGTTTAGAAGAAAAGACAGGTCGGAAAGTAATCGGCAATAAACCTGCTTCTGGTACTGAAATTATTAAAGAATTAGGTCCTGAGCATGTTGAAACAGGAGCTTTGATTGTTTATACATCAGCGGACTCTGTTTTACAAATTGCGGCACATGAAGAAGTGATCCCAGTCGAAGAGCTATATGAAATTTGTGAGTTTGCACGAGAAATTACGAAAGACGAGCCATACATGATTGGTCGTATCATTGCACGCCCATTTGTAGGTGAACCTGGATCATTTGAACGTACATCTAATCGTCATGACTATGCATTAAAACCCTTTGGTCGTACAGTGATGAACTTCCTAGAAGACGATGGCTATGATGTCGTTGCCTTAGGTAAGATTTCAGACATTTACGATGAAGAAGGTGTGACTGAAGCCATTCGCACTGATGATAATTCTGATGGGATGGATAAACTAGTCGCATCCATGGATAAAGATTTTAATGGCTTAAACTTCTTAAATTTGGTTGATTTTGATGCTAAATACGGCCACCGTCGTGACCCACAAGGTTATGGTGAAGCTCTAGAAGAATTCGATCGTCGTTTACCTGAAGTCTTAGATAAATTAAAAGAAGATGACTTATTATTAATTACAGCTGACCACGGTAATGATCCGATTCATCATGGAACAGATCACACTCGTGAATATGTACCATTAATTGCTTATCACAAAGGGATTTCTACTGGACAAGCGATGTCAGAACGTCAAACATTTGCCGACATTGGTGCAACAGTTGCTGAAAACTTTAAGACTAAGCAACCGGAACACGGACAAAGCTTTTTAAACGATTTAACTAAATAATTAAATAGTCTGGGAAACAGTTAGCTGAAACTGTTTCCCTGCGTTTTGATAAGATATCGAAAAGGAGATGGAGTTATGTCAGTCTTAAAACAAATTCAAGAATCTGAGCAATATATTACTCAGCAATTAAACGCTTCTAAACCGACAATCGGTCTAATTCTAGGTTCTGGTTTAGGGATATTAGCTGAAGAGATTGAAAACCCAGTTACAATCTCATATTCTGAAATCCCACATTTTCCTCAATCGACCGTTTCTGGTCATAAGGGACAATTAGTTGTTGGTAAACTACAAGGGAAACAAGTCGTCGCTATGCAAGGGCGTTTTCACTATTATGAAGGTTATGATATGCAACATGTGACATTCCCAGTACGTGTCATGAAACAGTTAGGTGTAGAAAAGCTATTAGTGACAAATGCTGCAGGTGGCATTAATGAATCATTTGATCCTGGTGATTTAATGATTATTCAAGATCATATTAACAACATGGGGGACAACCCTCTAATCGGAAAAAATATTGATGAACTTGGACCGCGTTTCCCTGATATGTCAGAAGCGTATGACCGTGAATTACGTAAATTAGCGGAAGCAGCTGCTGCAGACTTAAATTTGTCTGTTCGTAAAGGTGTTTATGTAGGTAATACTGGACCAACATATGAGACAGCAAGTGAAGTTAAAATGCTAAGAACATTAGGTGGCGATGCTGTCGGTATGTCTACAGTACCAGAAGTTATTGTAGCTAACCATGCTGGCATTGATGTCTTGGGTATCTCATGTATTTCTAACATGGCAGCTGGTATCTTGGATCAACCGCTCTCCCACGATGAAGTTATTGAAACAACTGAAAAAGTAAGACAACAATTCATTCAACTCGTGAAACAAATTATACAAACGATGTAAAGGAGGCGCTTTTAATGCGCATGAACGATATTATTGAAAAAAAACGTGACGGTATAGCTTTAACAGATGAAGAAATTAATTTCTTTATCGATGGTTATACAGACGGCACCATCCCTGATTATCAAGCGAGTGCCTTATCGATGGCAATCTATTTTAATGGGATGACCGAACAGGAACGTGCAACACTCACTATGCGTATGGTTGAGTCAGGCGATACGATTGATTTATCACCAATTGAAGGAATCAAGGTTGATAAGCACTCTACTGGCGGGGTTGGTGATACGACTACATTAGTATTAGCACCATTAGTAGCAGCAGTAGGCGTTCCAGTTGCGAAAATGAGTGGTCGTGGACTAGGACATACAGGAGGTACGATCGATAAGCTTGAAGCGGTTCCAGGTTTTCACGTTGAAATTGAAAATGACGAGTTTATCCGACTAGTGAATGAAAATAAAATTTCTGTTATTGGTCAATCAGGTAATTTAACACCTGCAGACAAAAAATTATATGGTCTACGTGATGTAACTGCAACTGTTAACTCGATTCCTCTCATCGCCAGCTCAATTATGAGTAAGAAGATTGCTGCAGGTGCTGATGCGATTGTTTTAGACGTTAAAACAGGTGCAGGTGCCTTTATGAAGAGTGAAGAGGAATCAATTGAACTCGCTAAGGCAATGGTGTCGATTGGTAATAATGTTGGTCGACAAACGATGGCAGTGATTAGTGATATGGGACAACCACTAGGTCGAGCAATTGGTAATGCTTTAGAAGTAGAAGAAGCCATTAAGACATTACGCGGTGAAGGACCAGAAGATTTAACTGAATTATCATTAACTCTGGGTAGTCAGATGGTAGTAGTAGGTGGACAGGCTGAAACATTAGCTGAAGCTCGTGAAAAATTAGAAGCCGTGATCGAGAATGGTCAAGCACTTGAGACCTTTAAAACTTTCCTTTCATCTCAAGGCGGCGATGCTTCAGTCGTAGACAATGTTGATGGTTTACCACATGCTAAATATCAAATTGAACTACCAGCTAAAACATCTGGTTACGTTAGTGAAATTATTGCTGACGAAATCGGCCAGGCAGCTAGCTTATTAGGAGCAGGACGTCAGACAAAGGATTCTGTCATTGATTTAGCTGTAGGATTAGTTCTTAATAAGAAAGTCGGCGATTACGTAGAAGAAGGCGAATCCCTTGTAACGATTCACAGTAATCAAGAGAATGTAGATTCAATTAAAGAAAAACTATACCACAATATGACCATTACGAGTGAACAAATTGAAGCTCCAGCATTAATCAAAACGATTGTTTCTGAATAAATAAGATCTCCAACCCAAGGTGTTTCGTATCTAAACGAGACATCTTGGGTTTTTTAGTATTTCAATCAATTCCTCTTTTCTATAATTATAATTTATTTGTCATAATTTCTGTTTCTTTGGAAAAAATATCTATTAGAAATGGAGGGATTGAATAATGCGTCAACTATGTATCATAACATTATTATTCAGTGTACTAATGCCAACGACTATATTTGCTAACGAGAAGGAGTCATTAGTTAAATCGGCAAAATCTGCTGTTTTACTGGAAGCAGATACAGGTGAAGTTTTATTTGATGAAGAAGGTGATAAACGGTTGCCGCCAGCTAGTATGACTAAACTTATGTCGATGTTACTAATCGTAGAAGCAATCAATGAAGGAGAATTAAAATTAAGTGATACCATTCAGATTAGTGAGAATGCCGCATCAATGGGTGGATCACAAATTTATTTAGAAGCCTTTGAAGAAATGAAAGTAGAAGAATTGTTAAAAGCAGTTGCTGTAGCTTCGGCGAATGATGCTACAGTCGCTTTAGCTGAAGCGGTGGCCGTTACAGAACAAGCTTTTATTGATCAAATGAATAAAAAAGTAGATGATTTAGGTTTAGAAAATACACAATTTAAAAATACGACAGGTTTACCAGATGAGGATCATTATAGTACCGCTAATGATATGGCTGTTATAGCACGAGCGCTATTAGAATACGACATGATTACGGAATATACCAAGATATATGAAGATTATTTACGTGAAGGAACAGATGATGAATTTTGGTTAGTTAATACGAATCGCCTTGTCAAATTTTATCAGGGGTTAGATGGGCTAAAAACTGGTTACACAGATGAAGCTGAATATTGCTTGACGGCAACAGCCAAGCGTGGAAATATGCGATTAATTTCAGTCGTGATGGGGGCAGAATCTCCACAGAAACGTAATGCGGATACAACGGCATTATTGGATTATGCATTCAGTCAGTACCATGTTGACCCACTTTATTCTAGTGAAGAATCAGTTTATGAATATGATCACGTGAAATCTAGTCAAAATCCAATCCATCTCACCCCAAAACGTGATGTCACTTTACTATTAAAAAAAGGTGAAACTTCCGATGATATAGAAACAGATGTCTCGCTTAAAAAATCTAGGTGGCCAGTGTCTAAAGGGGATGAGTTAGGGCAGATTACAGTGAAGAAAGACGGTGAAATCATCAACGAAACACCACTTGTAGTAAGAGATGAGATACAACCATCTTCCGTATGGAGTCTTTGGGGACGTATGTTGAAACAACTAAATGATTAGCTTTTTGCGTCGAATGGACACTAGTTTTGTTTTTTAGAAGGAATAAGAATGATCAAAGAAGAACAAGGTTCAATAGCATGTTGAAAAAGGAGGAAAAGCTATTGGGTCTTGTTTCTTATTTTGAACAAAAAGAAAATGTTTTGTTAATTCGTTTAGTTGGAGAGCTAGATCACCATGAAGCTGAAACATTGAAAACGGATTGGGAAAGTTACCTTAGTACAGGAGACATAAAGCATGTCATTGTGAATTTGGAACAGTTAAGCTTTATGGATTCTTCAGGATTAGGTGTGTTTTTAGGTCGTTATAAACAAGTTAAAGCTTTAGAGGGTGAAATGGTGGTGTGTTCGATTAATCGTTCTGTTAAACGATTGTTTGAGCTCTCTGGTCTTTTTAAGGTTGTGCAAACTGAAGCAAATGAAGCTGATGCCTTATCTCGATTGGGGGTGGCATCATGACTAATCATATGAAAGTAGAAATGGCAGCGAAAAGTGAAAACGAATCATTTGCCCGTGTTGTCATTGCTTCTTTTATTTCACAACTTGATCCGACTTTAGACGAATTAACGGAAGTTAAAACGGTTATATCTGAAGCTGTAACGAACGCCATAATCCATGGCTATGAAGCAAATGAAGAAGGAGTCGTTATATTAGCGTGTTCAATTGAAGATGATGAAGTGACTATTTGGGTTCAAGATTTTGGTCGTGGAATTGATGATGTTCACGAAGCGATGGAACCCATGTATACATCAAAACCAGAATTAGAACGTTCGGGTATGGGCTTTACTATTATGGAGAATTTTATGGATCAACTTGATGTTCATTCTTCTGAAACAGGTACAACAGTAACATTGGTTAAACGGTTTAATCATGATCATCGGCCAATTGCGAAGTGATGTGTATGAGAGAAAATACTCAAGTACAAGAATCACAGGCACTGTCTCATGAAGAACTGATATCGTTAATCCAAAAAAGTCAGCAAGGAGATACAAAAGCTCGTGATAAGATTATTGAACGTAATACTCGACTGGTTTGGTCCGTTGTTCAGCGCTTTATTAACAGGGGTTATGAAGCAGATGATTTATTTCAAATAGGATGTGTCGGTTTAATTAAATCGATTGATAAATTTGATATAAGTTATGAAGTTCGTTTTTCTACGTATGCAGTTCCTATGATTATCGGTGAAATTCAAAGGTTTATTAGAGACGATGGTACAATTAAAGTCAGTCGATCGTTAAAAGAGTTAAACCATAAAATTCGAGCAAAAACCGAAGAATTAACAAAGCAATTTAATCGTTCACCTTCAATGAAGGAATTAAGTGAGGCTTTAGAAATCCCACAAGAAGATCTTGTTT
This sequence comes from Alkalibacillus salilacus, assembly GCF_030812915.1. GTDB lineage: Bacteria > Bacillota > Bacilli > Bacillales > Alkalibacillaceae > Alkalibacillus > Alkalibacillus salilacus. Next base: position 52,692 of record NZ_JAUSTQ010000002.1, on the reverse strand, counting down.
TGGCGATTGAAGCTAATCAAGGGACTCATTCAATTCATGAAACCGTTTATGAGAATGAAGGTGACCCGATAACTTTGATGGATCAAATTGCTGATCAAGATTCTAATTGGTTTGATCACATTGCGCTAAGAGAAGCAATTGAACAACTCGATCAACGAGAGCAATTAATTATTTACATGCGTTATTATAAAGATCAAACACAAGCAGATGTCGCAAAAAGACTGCAAATATCACAAGTTCAAGTTTCAAGGTTAGAAAAAAGTATTTTAGCTAAACTCGAAGATTGGCTAAATTCATAGTTGATGACAAAAGCGATTTCGTAAAATGCGAAATCGCTTTTTGTTATTTATAAGGATTGTTAATACATGCTTTAAATGGAATCGGACATAATATAACTGAAAATCAATTAAGGAAGGATTTAATATGTCAGATGTGGTGTACGTTCGTCTAAAACAAAAAATCTCCGTGCGAAAAGGTCACCACATTCGTTTGGGTGATCTTGCGTGGGTATGTTGTAAAGAGGCACTACGTGAAAAAGTTCTAACCCTATTTATATACGAAGTTAAAGAATCTGATTTAACGTATAAGGTCATTGATGTATACCATGTCATTCAAAAACTAAAACAGCTTTATCCAGAGGTAGATATTGAAACAGTTGGTCCTACACAAACCATTTTGGCTATAGAAAAACGTCAGCCTAAGCTTTATCCGTTATATGTCTTCTTTGTATGGACTTTATTGTTTATTGGGGCTGCTATGGCAGTTATGAACTTTCATTTTGATGTAAGCATGCCAGCTGTTCAAGATCAATTACATGAGATGATTGCTTACGATCTTGATCGGAGTGTTTTATGGTTGCAAATTCCTTATTCTTTCGGCTTAGGAATAGGAATGATTCTTTTCTTTAATCACTTTCTTAAGAAGAAATTCAATGAAGAGCCAAGTCCGCTTGAAGTAGAAATGTTTAATTATGATCAGAATTTATATGAATATGTCACGTTCAATGAAAATGAGTTGGATCGTGATGATCATTAGTTATCTTATTGAAATTATTGTTGGTTTATCAGCTGGATTAGCGGTTGGCTCAGGGTTTGTGGCATTCTTAACAGTCTTAGGTGTCATTCCAAGATTAGTTCAGTTATCGAAAGCACGGGAATTCATAAGGCATTTTGAATGGGCGGTTGTTTTAGGCGCGATGGTAGGGATCTATTTGTCATTTGGTGAGATGGAGTTTGTGACGCATCCAATATTTGAAGCTTATTGGGGCTTATTACATGGCATATTTATCGGAATGTTAGCTGCAGGTCTGACAGAAGTATTAAACGTGTTTCCTATTTTGGCAAGAAGGATGCATGTTCATGATTATATACCTTATTTATTAATAGCATTAGTTCTTGGGAAAATTGTAGGCTCACTGTTTCAATGGATTATTTTTACGCGGTAGGAGGTCAATTAACTTATGATTACAAAAGATAACTACCAACAATCGATTAAACCGTATCAACCGAAGCCAAATTTAATTCAAAATTGTATTAAAGCTTTCGTAGTTGGTGGTCTGATTTGTGTTGTTGGTCAAGGATTAACGGTGTTGTACATGGAAATGTTTGGGTTCACTGCAAAAGAAGCTGGGAATCCGACCATTACGACATTAATTCTGATCGCAGCCATCCTAACGGGTTTTGGTGTATATGACAAACTGGGCCAATTTGCAGGTGCTGGTTCAGCTGTACCTGTTACAGGTTTTGCGAATTCAATAGCTAGTGCAGCATTGGAACACAAAAGTGAAGGGTTAGTTTTAGGCGTAGCTACAAATATGTTCAAGCTAGCTGGTTCAGTGATTGTGTTTGGTACTGTAGCTGCCTATGTAGTTGGCTTAATTCGATTTACTGCGCAGACAATACTAGGAAGTTAAGGTGAGTAAAATGAAACAAGGGAAGCAATCGTGGTTGTTTCAAAATGGTGTTTATATAATTGACACAGCAACGGTTTCAGGGCCTAAAGAAAAGCAGGGGCCATTAGGGTCAACATTTGATTATTCGTATGAAAAACTTCATTGTGATGGAAAAACGTGGGAGCAAGCAGAACAGAATTTATTAAGCAAAGCAACAAATTTGTGTATGGAAAAATCAGGAATTCGGGAAGATGCGTTAGATTTAATTGTGAGTGGTGATCTGCTTAATCAAAATGTTACGAGTAATTATGTTGCCAGGGACTACTCCAGTTCAATGCTTTGTGTGTTTGGGGCCTGTTCAACGTCGATGGAAAGCTTGGCGATAGCTGGTTCACTGATTAATAGTCAAGATAATCAATTTGCTTTAGCAGCAACATCAAGTCATTATGCTACTGCAGAAAGACAATTTCGTTACCCCACTGAATATGGTGGTCAAAAGCCTGACACAGCAACTTCTACAGTAACTGGGGCGGGGGCTGCGTTAGTGTCATCACAAACGAGCCATATACAAGTGGAGGGAGCAACAATTGGTCAAGTGATCGATTACGGAGCTCAAGATCCACTTGATATGGGGTCGGCAATGGCACCGGCTGCTGCTAATACAATTCTTCAACATCTAACTGATTTTAATCGAGAAGTAAATGATTATGATTTAATTTTAACAGGTGATTTATCGAGTGTAGGGACTCCTATTTTAAAAAAAATTCTGTATCAATCTGGTGTAGATATTGAAACGGTTCATGATGATTGCGGGTTAATGATCTATCATCAGGATCAAAATATTTTCGCTGGTGGTAGTGGCTGCGCCTCTTCAGCGCTTGTAGCATATGGACATGTTATTCAGCAATTGCGCAGTGGAAACCTGAATCGAGTTTTGGTTGTCGCAACTGGTGCACTTCTCAATCCTACTATGATGCAACAGAAAGAATCAATTCCTTGTATTGCGCATGGTGTTGTATTAAAACGGAGTGATGCAATATGATCATGGATTTTGTTTGGGCGTTTATTGTCGGTGGTTCCATATGTGTTATTGGTCAATTACTATTAGATATTTTTAAATTAACGCCAGCTCATGTGATGTCGTTATTTGTCGTTTCAGGAGCTGTATTAGATGGTTTTTCATTATATGATCGATTAATTGAGTTTGCTGGTGCAGGCGCAACAGTACCGATCACGAGTTTTGGCCATTCTTTATTGCACGGCGCAATGTCACAAGCAGAAGAACATGGCTTTTTAGGGATTGCGATTGGTATTTTTCAATTAACGTCTGCAGGTATTGCATCTGCTATTTTATTCGGTTTTATAGTAGCCGTCATTTTTAAACCAAAAGGATAAAGGTGTGAGTAACCGTGTCGAAAGAAGATCAAATAAAACGGTCGATTAAACAAAATCGTCGAGTAATGGAAGATAGATTGGGGATTGGTGTTTCCTTTGATATAGGTTACCGAACAATTAAAGTTTTAGGCCGAGATGTAGATTTTTACTATGTTAACGGGCTAGTGGATACGCGATTCGTGATGAGAATATTGGAAAACATTGTTGAAATAAATGATGTTGAATCTAATCGAGATAAAGTTGAAGAGATTGTAAAAAACCGTCTTGTCAATCATCAATTTGAGTCAATGGATTCATATGATAATGCGATGACTGAAGTTATGTCTGGCTTACTGGTGGTATTTGTAGATGGTTTTGATCAAGCGTTTGTAGTCGATGTCCGTAACTATCCAGGAAGAGGACCGGAAGAACCAGACACAGAACGAGTTGTTAGAGGGTCGCGTGATGGCTATACAGAGAATATCATTGAAAATGCTGGTTTAACACGCCGTCGTGTTAGAGATGAACATTTTCGTTTGGAAATTCAACAAGTGGGTGAGCGTTCTCAAATGGACGTAGCTCTTATGTATATTAACGATATAGCTGACCCGAACTTAATTGAAACAGTTAGAAGTGAGATTGATAAAATTGACGTTGATGGTATGTCAATGTCTGATAAAACCCTCGAAGAATATATATTAAAACAAGGGAAAACCCCATTTCCACTTGTGCGCTATACTGAAAGACCAGATGTTGCTTCAGCTCATTTATTTGAAGGTCATGTGCTTGTCATGGTGGACACATCTCCGACTATTATGATTACACCTACTACCATGTTTCACCATGTCCAGCATGCTGAAGAGTACCGCCAAGTTCCATTTGTGGGTACTTTTGTAAGATGGGTGAGGTTTTTAGGGATTTTTGCTTCATTGTTTTTATTACCACTTTGGTTATTATTTGTTATGGAACCAGAACGTTTGCCTGAAAACCTTGGTTATATTGGACCGTCTGAAGAAGGGAATGTTCCCATTGTTATCCAAGCATTATTAGCTGATATTGGCTTGGAATTTTTGAGGATCGCAGCCATTCATACACCAACAGCTGTCTCAACTGCATTAGGCTTGATTGCAGCGGTATTGATTGGTGAAATTGCAATAGATGTTGGGTTATTCACGCCTGAAATTATTTTATATGTAGCAATTGCAGCTATAGGAAGTTATGCGACTCCGAGTTATGAATTGTCTGTGGCTAATAAAATTTCTAGGATTGCGTTAGTGATCTTAACTGCATCGATGGGGGTCATTGGTCTTGTTCTAGGAGCGACATTGTATGTCTTACTATTAGCTCGAACTTTTTCTTTGAATACTCCTTATTTGTGGCCACTTATTCCATTTAATCCAGGTGCAATGTATCATATATTATTTCGAGTGTCTGTACCGCTTGCACAACAACGGCCAAGTATCGTTCATCCACAAAATCAAAAAAGAACAAAGTCGAACAAAACTTGAACCTATGATTGACTTTTCATAGGTTCAAGTTTTATATTTTTTAGAGGTAAAAAAATTGCTTGCACACTTCCTATATGATAAGTTAACTGTATTGCAATCAGAAACGGACAGGTGAAATTATGAGTCAATCAGCGTTTAATATAACAGATCAAAAACTAACTGAACTTGCAGAAAAATACGGAACACCATTGTTTGTCTACGATGTGGATCACATAAGACGTAATGCTCGTTCTTTTGTTGAAACATTCAAACAATATGATATAAATTATCAAGTTGCTTATGCTAGCAAAGCTTTTTCTTCCATTGCGATGCTTCAAGTTGCTAAACAAGAACAAATGAGTTTAGATGTCGTTTCTGAAGGAGAGCTTCATACGGCTATTCAAGCAAATTATCCAATGGAAAAAGTCCATGTCCACGGTAATAATAAAAGTCGAACAGTTTTAGAAATGGCAGTTGATTATCAAGTAGGGTGTATTGTAATTGATAATTTCTATGAGATCGCTTTACTTGAAGAAATATTAGAAGAAAAACAACAAACCATTAATGCACTTATTCGAATAACGCCAGGTATTGAGGCTCATACTCACGAATATATACTAACAGGACAAGAGGATTCCAAGTTTGGGTTTGACCTAATTAGTGGACAGGCAGAACAAGCTTTAACTCATCTAATGGAACATCATTCCATCCACTTGCAAGGTGTCCACAGTCACATTGGTTCTCAAATATTTGAAACAACAGGTTTTGAGATGACGACAGAGAAAGTATTTCGCGCACTCAGTGAGTGGTATGAACGATATCAATTTGAAGCAGAAGTTGTTAATTTAGGAGGAGGATTCGGCATCCAATATACCAAAGATGATGAGCCGTTACCTCTTTCTGAATATGTGCACGCCTTAGTGAAATCTGTTAAAAAGGCGGCAGAAGAGTACCAATTAACTATACCAGAAATTTGGATTGAACCTGGTCGATCAATTGTTGGTGAAGCGGCCGTGACAATTTATGAAATTGGAGCAATTAAAGATATACCGAATGTAAGGAAGTATGTTTCGGTTAACGGTGGTATGACGGATAATATACGACCAGCGTTATATGGAGCTGAATATGAGGCTACGATTTTAAATAAACGTGACCAAGCCTTGGAAGAAACCGTGGCTATTGCTGGACAAAGTTGTGAAACTGGCGATATGCTTATTTGGGACTTAACTCTTCCTAAAGTGGAAAGTGGTGATTTATTAGCTGTCTATTCTACTGGAGCATATGGTTATGCCATGGCTAGTCATTATAACCGCTTCCCTAAGGCTGCTGTTGTGTTTGTGGAAAATGGAAAGGACCAATTAGTGATTCAAAGAGAAAGTGTGCAAGATTTGACACGTTTCGACTTAACTTATGAATAAAATAGAAGGTAGGAATTAATATGAAACAAGGTAAAATCCAGTTCGAAAATGGTGAACAAATTCAATTTGAATTATATCCGGATGGTGCCCCCAATACAGTCGATAATTTTGTGAAATTGGCAAAAGACGGTTTTTATGATGGGTTAACATTTCACCGTGTAATACCAGGTTTTGTTATTCAGGGTGGATGCCCGAATGGGACAGGCACAGGTGGTCCTGGTTACACAATTAAATGTGAAACAGAAGACAATCCTTATCAACATGAACGTGGAAGTTTATCTATGGCACATGCTGGAAAAGATACAGGTGGTAGTCAATTTTTTATTTGTCACGATCAACAGCCACATCTTGACGGACGCCATACTGTATTTGGTAAAGTAACAGATGGTTTGGATGTTGTAGACCGAGTACGCCCTGGTGACGTTATGCAAACCGTGACAATTGAATCCTAACTCGTATCACGTTAGACTATATCACGGTATGAATTGACAAAAGCTAAAAAAAGCGTATTCTATTATAGTGAACTTACATGTCATGCTAAATTATTGTTTATGATATGTTAAGCGAGACGCACATGTTTAATGCAAAATCATACCATTATAACGTGATGTTCTTAGTTAAAGAGGGGTTTTTATGTTAATCAAATATAAAAAAAGCTTCGAGAAGATTGCGATGGGCTTATTGTCTTTTATGCCAGACGAAAAAGAAGTCAAAAAACTTCAAACAACCATCAAAGAATATGAATCCAATGACGATTGGCAATTATTTCTTTGGAAAGAAGAAGATATCTTAGGTGCTCTAGGTGTGCGGTTTGAAGATGAAACCCTTGTTATTCAACACATCAGTGTAACCCCTTCGCATCGCAATCAAGGAATCGGAAAGCAAATGATTCAAGCATTAGAAGAACAATATGGAGAGAAATACACTATTTGTGGAAACGAACAGACTAAAGAATTTTATGAGCAATGCCACGCTTGAATAAACTCAAAAAGGTTTCAACTTAATAATCATTAAGTTGAAACCTTTTTTATTAATACGCTCTGTTAAAATTTAATGTTGATTTTCAAAATGATGTAGCACTTAGTTGTTGAATTGTGAGAAGCGAAGGTGGCGACTCCCGGTCGACTAAGTTCGGTCACGTCCTGTGACCAACGTCGACATTAGGCCGTCCGGGCCGTCACGGGAACAGCACGTGTCTCGAGACCCCGCAGGCCACGCTTTTCGGCCGAGGAGGCTCGAGCCGTGCCCGCGGAAAGCGTCCACCGGTAGCGGATCACAATATCAACAACGGACTTTAACAAAGCCTATTAATAAATAATGACAGATGTCTGTTCCTTTTAGACACCAGTTTTGATACGATAATAAGTAAGAGGAAAGTGTAGTGAAGAGAGTGAGTAAATGTCAGAATCAGTATATAAAGTTAAGATTGATTCATTCGAAGGGCCATTAGATTTATTATTACACTTAATTAATCAGTATGAAATCGATATTTATGATGTCCCTTTAAAAGAAATAGCTGATCAATATTTAAATTATATTCATACCATGCAGGATCTACATCTCGACATCGCCAGTGAATACCTTGTCATGGCTGCAACTTTACTTGAAATCAAAAGTCAAATGTTACTGCCTAAACAAGAACTCGATGTTGAAGATGAGTATGAAGAAGACCCTCAAGAAGAATTGATCCAACGTTTAGTGGAGTATAAGAAATACAAGGAAGCCGCTAACATCTTACAAGAGAAAGAACAAGAGTCAAACCAAATATTCACTCGTCCACCGATGGATATGACACCTTATCAGTCGGAATATGTAGTTAAACGGAGTGATGTATTATCAGTTACTGACTTAACTGAAGCATTCCAAAAAGTGTTACGACGTAAGAAATTATTAGCGCCTATGGAAACAACTATTCAAAGACAAGAAGTGTCAATTGAAGATCGTATGGAAGATGTCATATATACGCTTCAACGATTAAAAGGGCGTTCATCTTTTTATGATCTATTTTCTTATCAAGAAAAATTTGAAGTTGTCACCACATTTTTAGCATTATTAGAACTAATGAAGACGTATACGATTATGTGTTATCAATCGGATAACTTTTCTGACATCACAGTTGCACTAATGGAGGATGAACATGGAACTGACTGAATTTAAAGGCGTTTTGGAAGGCTTGTTATTTGCTTCGGGTGATGAGGGGCTTGAGATGAATCAAATCAAACAAGTGCTTTCAGTAAATGATGAAACAGCACAACTTTTATTAGAAGAATTGAAATATGACTATGAACATAGTCAACGAGGATTGTCGCTTTTGGAAAGAAAAGGCGTTTATTATTTAACGACTAAATCAGAGCATGCCTTATATTTTGAGAAGATGCAAGAGTCGACTTCTCAATCAAAATTATCACAAGCGGCATTAGAAACACTTTCTATTATCGCTTATCAACAACCAATAACCAGAGTGGAAATAGAAGATATTCGAGGTGTGAAAAGTGATGGTCCAATCCAAACGCTAGTATCTCGATTTCTAATTGAAGAATGTGGTCGCAAGGAAACGAGTGGACGCCCGATTTTATTTCAGACAACTAAAGAATTTCTTACATTCTTTGGTTTGACTTCACTGGAAGAATTACCACCATTACCGAATGAAGATGTGGATCACGCTTTAGAAGAAGCTGATTTATTCTTTAATGAAATCGAGAACCATTAATTTAAAACTTGATCAATTAGGGAGGTCAACCAGTGCCAATGAGCACACAATTATTCTCACAGGCTGAACAAATTTATAAACAATTGCAAGAGATTGAACAAAAATTAACTTGCTTTTTAAACGAGAAGAGTGTTACTTCAATCGTTGAACAAGATAAATCATTGAATTATGAATATATTGGAAGGGTGATTAAACAGTTTCGTTTCTTAGAAGTTTATTGCATGGAAGGGAAAAACGCTTTGAAACGTTTGATTCGGTCTGAACCTCTAGATACTAATATGCTTGAAAAGATCCTTAAAGGCGTTTATCACAAGTGTGTTAATCAGTTTTTCTCTCCAAAGGATGATTTATGGTATGAAGACAGTCGAGCTTCTTATCGTGACAAACGATCAATTGAATTTCAATATGACCCCGGTGATGATTTGCTTAATTTGTCGCAACAAATTGAACCTACTTTTCAAGATTTACGGGAACAATTAGATTATTTAGAAGCCGTTTAACGGTTCGATTCCCCTTCGGCCAATCCATTAATGGATTGGCCGAATTTTTTATATATTTAACGTTATTTCTCTCATGATTTTCATATCTCAAATGACACAAACATAGAATGCTGTAGGAAAGGACAAGGTTTAGGGATAGGGGATGAATGATGAAACTGATACGCATATTCATAGTGATGATGATCTTGTTTTATGTTTTACCACATTCTGTTCAAGCAGAACCAAGTTTGTCGGCTCATCATGCAGTCGTTATTGATATGGAAACAGGAGAAGTTTTGTTTAATAAAGACGCCAATTCTGAAGAATCTATAGCGAGTATTACTAAAATCATGACAGCTATTGTAGCTATTGAGCATGGAGATCTTAATCAGTCTGTTGAAATATCACAACAAGCAGCAAGTACAGTTGGTTCTTCAATTTATACAAAACCAGGAGATCAGTATCCATTACGAGATTTAATCTATGGATTAATGCTTCGTTCTGGCAATGATGCTGCAGTGGCGATTGCAGAACATATAGCGGGTAGTGAGGGTGGATTTGCCTACTTAATGAATGAAAAAGCAGATTGGTTAGGTATGACACAAAGCCAATTTCAAAACCCACACGGTTTAGATGAAGAAGGGCATTATTCAAGCGCTTTAGATATGGCTAAGTTAACACGGTACGCTATGAATTCAGAGCCAGTTTTTAGAGAGATCTTCGGTTCTAAAACATATTTATCTGAAGAAGAAGATTATCCTTGGCATAATAAAAACAAATTATTGATGACGTATGATGATGTCTGTACGGGTGGTAAAACGGGATATACAAGCACAGCTGGACGAACGTTGGTTACAACTGCTAAACAAGATCATCACGAGCTTGTTGTTGTGACTATCGATGCTAAGCGTGACTGGCAAGACCATAAAGAACTTTATGAATATGGATTTGAGCAATTAGAAGATCAACCAGAAATACCGATTACTTTTACTGAGGAAGAAGAGAAACCATTATCATCCTTTCGTACAATGATCTCGGAAGCTTTTCAACATTTACAAGGTGGTCCAACATGGTAAATATTATCTGGGTTGGTTTAGCTGTCATCGGCATTATCTATGCGTTTTTTAATGGCACCATTGAAGAAGTCAATGAAGTTATTTTCCAAAGTGCAGAAGAGGCAGTAGCATTAACCATAAGCTTAGTTAGTGTTTTGGTATTTTGGTTAGGTATTATGAGAATTGCTGAAAAGTCGGGGCTATTAAATTCATTAGCCCAATTATTCAAACCGTTATTCACACGATTGTTTCCTGACATTCCAGCTGATCATCCAGCAATGGGGTATATTTTATCTAATGTATCTGCAAATCTTTTTGGTTTAGGTAATGCAGCGACGCCACTTGGAATTAAGGCGATGCATGAAATGAAAGTATTAAATGGTGATAGTGAAGTAGCTTCAAGGTCTATGATAACCTTTCTCGCCATAAACACTTCTAGTGTAACTCTAGTCCCGACTACAATGATTGCTATTCGAATGCGATATGATTCAATTAGTCCAACTGATATTGTGATTTCTACTATATTAGCGACACTCGTTTCTTCTATTGGTGCTATTTTGATTGATCGCTATTTTTACTATCGAAGAAAGAGGAGACAAGCTGTATGATTGTACAGATAAGTAACTGGATTATTCCGCTTCTTTTACTTACGGTATTTCTTCATGGGACTTATAAACGCGTGCCAACTTATGAAACTTTTGTTGAAGGAGGTAAGGAGGGTGTAAAGATGGCAGTCTCTTTGCTTCCTTTTTTATTAGGGATGATCGTTTCTATTAGTATATTCCGGGCCTCAGGTGCATTAGATGCATTTGTCAATGTCATAGACCCTTTATTGGCTATTTTCAATGTTCCACCTGAAATCGTTCCTCAAGCACTAACAAGACCGATTTCAGGAACAGCGTCACTAAGTATTGCGACAGACTTGATTCGTTCAGAAGGGCCGGATTCATTTATAGGTAGGCTAGCTTCAACCATGCAAGGAAGTACAGATACGACGCTTTATGTGTTAACTGTCTATTTTGGTGCCGTAGGTATTAAGAGAATGGGGGATGCACTTAAAGTTGGACTGTTAGCAGATTTGATTGGTATAATAGCATCGTTAATCGTATGTTATCTATTGTTTGGATCATAATGAGAGTAACTAAGCGTTAACCGTAGTGTTAGCGCTTTTCTTATGCCATAATATAATTAATGAAGAAATGAAGAGGTGTCAGTATGAGTGAAAATAAAGAACGATTGCAAAAAGTCATTGCTAATAGCGGGGTCACATCTAGAAGAAAGGCAGAGGACATGATTGTGTCTGGACGAGTCAAAGTGAATAATAAAGTTGTGACAGAGCTAGGTACAAAAGTCTCCAAGCAAGATAGTGTGGCAGTCGATGATATCGTAATTGAGAAAGAACAGCCAGTATATTATATAATCAATAAACCGCGTCAAACATTGTCTTCTGTTCAAGACGATAAAGATCGCCAAGTTGTTACTGATTATCTTTCACCATACATTGAACAAAGAGTTTATCCTGTTGGACGTTTAGACTACGATACGACAGGTGTTTTGTTACTTACTAATGATGGTGATTTGACAAATAAGTTAATTCACCCTAAGTATGGAGTCGACAAAGTTTACGTTGCTAAAGTAAAAGGGATCTTTGATAAAAAAGATTTAACACAGCTTAAAAAGGGAGTTGAACATGAAGGTGAACGATTAAAAGCTGTGAAAGCACGAATTATTGAAATTGATAAACGTAAAAATGTTTCAAAAGTTGAACTTGTACTTCATCAAGGTAAAAACCGTCAAGTGAAACGAATGTTTGAAAGTTTAGGTTATTCAGTTGAAAAATTAAGACGAGAACGATTCGGAACATTAACATTAGGGAATTTACAACCTGGAGAATATCGAGAGTTAACACCACATGAAGTCAAACAATTGGCGGATTTGACGAACCAAAATGTTAAATAATGTTCAAACATCACAAAATACTGATAAAATCACTCATGATACAATGTTAGTGTAGGAGGGTTATCGGTGAATAAGAAGAAAAAACGTCTAATATTTAGAAGTGTTGTCTTAACACTTTTAGTTGGAACATTAGTCTTCGTTTTAATCGTTAATGCGAATTCTGAAAGACCTGATTTAGAAAAAGGGGTAGAAGCTCCCAATTTTAAATTAGATCGATTAGATAAATCCGGAGAAACAATTGAACTGAAAGAATTACGTGGACAAGGTGTCATGGTAAACTTTTGGGCAACTTATTGCGAACCATGCAAGAAAGAAATGCCTTATATGGATCAACTCTATCAAGATTATAAAGACCAAGGAATTGAAATTGTCGCTGTCAGTGTAGACCGAAATGAATCAGTCATTAATAACTTTTATAATAGCCTTGATTTATCCTTTCCAAGTACAATTGACCGACAAGAAACCGTGATGGATGTTTACGAAGTGACGAATTTGCCCGCTTCTTTCTTTATTAATCCAGATGGCACCATTGAACGCATTGTCCGTGGTCCTGTGACATTAGAAAGTTTAGAAGGTTACTTTCAAGAAATATTACCCGAGAAGTCGTGAAGTGTGAGGGATCGTAATGGCTAACGAAACAATACGATGTGAATGTGGACATGAAAATAAAGAAGGAACTGTGCTGTGTGAAGCATGCGGTAAGCCTATTGAAAAAAATCAGCACATTGATGGTAATGATCAACAAAATGTTCTAGAGATGCGTTATGAAGGTGGTGCTCGTCGTTCTCAGACGTATAAACGAACCTTTGTTGATAAGATTTGGGCATTCTTTTCTTCAGTTAAGGTTGGTGTATGGTTAATTGTAATGACGCTAATTTTTTCTGCGCTCGGGACCATATATCCGCAAGAACAATTTAAGAATTCCCCTTTACCATCGTCTGTTTTCTATGAAGAAGAATACGGTTTGACTGGAAAAATATTCTATCAACTTGGATTCCATAATATGTACGATTCTTGGTGGTACATAATTTTAGTTGCGTTAATTGGCGTTTCAATTATTATTTCAAGTATTGATCGCTATGTTCCTTTACGGAGAGCGTTAAAGAATCAAAAGACTAAAAAGAATGAAGTTTTTGTTAAACGTCAACGAGTCGTCAGCTTCGACAATGAACTTTCTGAAAACGATTTGAACACATTAAAAACTAATCTAAAGAAACAACGGTATAAAGTACATGAAGAAAATGGCCATATATTTGCTGAAAAAAATCGCTTTTCAAGATGGGGACCATACGTCAATCACATCGGTTTGATTATTATTCTAATAGCTTCGATTTTTAGAATGTTTGAAGTCATGCACATTGATGATTACGTATGGGTACGTGAAGGTGAGGTCCAAGCAATTCCAGGAACGGGTCAAGAATATTTTGTCGAAAACAATGAATTTATTTATGAAGTTTATGACCCAGAGACTGAAGAACGATTTACAAGGGCATTAGAAGATGTAGAGAATCCAGTACCGAAAAACTTTCAAACGAATGCAACGATTTATCGGGCAACCAATGACCCAGTATTGGGAGAAAAACCTGAATTAGAAAGGGTGACCGAAGGAGAGATTAGATTAAATCAACCCGTTATTTTTGATGGTTATTCTCTTTACCAATCAGGTACACAAGTTGAATCAGAATATAATTCTATTTCTATGGAGTTACAGGTGAACGATGAATCACTGGGAGGCTTCACATTTGATACCGATGAAGCACCTTCTGAATTTAATTTAGAGGAAAGCGATACTACGATTACAATTGACAATTGGTATCCTGAGTTAGAGTTTACAGATGAAGGACCATCTTCGTTTTCGAAGTATCCACGTAATCCAGGTATTATATTCACAGTCAGTAGTCCTGACCTAGATGAAGACGAGCGTTTCTTCTATTTACAAGAAGAAGTTATACCTTTAGCAGATAATAACCAAGCAAACGTTAGTGTCTCAGATGTTGATCGCCGTTCAGCTTCAGGTTTAACTGTGAAAAAAGATAATACATTACCGCTCTTTGGACTAGGGGCAGGTATTTTCATGATTGGTGTATTACAAGGATTATATTGGTATCATAGACGGATATGGATTCATCCAAAAGATGGGAGTTATCATATTGGTGTCCATACGAATAAAAACTGGTATGGTATGAACCAAGAACTGGATAAAATCAGAAAAGGAACGAATGTCAAACCATTTGTTGACCAACAAGAAATGAAGTAATGACATTGTTTGCTTAGGAGGCATTTCATGGGTTTCTATGAATTAAGTAGTTTGTTCTTAAATATTACATTCTTCTTATATTTAATTGCGACAGCATTTTTTGGATTAACCTTAGGGAAAAACAGAGAATCCAATAAAAAATCAAAAGCTATAAAAATTGCTATGACGTTTACGATCATTGGTTTTGCATCTCAAATGACATCGTACATTTTCCGGTGGCTTCAAGCGGGACATATTCCAGTCAGTAATATGTTTGAGTATATCTACTTCTTTAGTATGATGCTTATCTTAGCCTTTGTGGTAATTTATTTCATCTATGGGATTCCTGCATTGGGCTTAATTGCATTACCTATAGCTGTGGTGATCATTGGTTACGGAAGTATGTTCCCACAGGAAATATCGCCTTTAGTGCCGTCACTACAATCAAATTGGCTGTATATTCACGTCACAACGGTTGCCTTAGCTCAAGCAATATTGTCTATAAGCTTCATAGCTGGCTTGTTATTCTTAATCAAACGAGTCGATCAATCTCAATCTAGTAAAGAAACAACATTCTTAGAACTGATTTTATTTGGTGTTGTTTCTACAATTGCTTATATTATTTTATCTAGTAGTTTCGGTGCTATGGATTATGAAGCAACATTTACTAAAGAATTAGAAGAACAAACGGTTGATGTGACTTATTCCATGCCAGCTTTGTTCCAGCCTCATGATTCAGAGTTAGTTACAGAAGGTGTTTTTAACTCTGGTATCGAAACACCGGGTTGGATGCAAGGTGCAGACGCTGGTTTGAAATTAAATACATTAGTTCTTTCATTAACATTGGGTGGCATCCTGTATGGATTGCTTCGGTTAATCTTAAAAGGCCGTAGAGTTTCTGCGTTATTAAATCAAAAGTTTGATAAAATTAACCCAGATATAGTTGATGACATAATGTACCGAGCGATTGCTATTGGTTTCCCTTTATTTACACTTGGTGGATTAATCTTTGCATCTATTTGGGCACAACAAGCTTGGGGCCGCTTCTGGGGTTGGGATCCGAAAGAAGTCTGGGCTCTTGTGACTTGGTTATTCTACGCTGTATTTTTACACTTACGTTTAACACGTGGTTGGCATGGAAAGAAATCCGCATGGCTTGCAGTCGTTGGTTTTGTAATTATTATGTTTAATTTAATTGTAATCAACTTAGTTATTTCTGGATTACACTCTTATGCTTAATCGTCCAATAAAAGGAGATGTTGTATATGTCAGAAGAAGCAAATATTTTAGTGGTCGATGATGAAGAGCGGATTCGACGCTTATTAAAATTATATCTAGACCGGGAAGGTTATCAGATTGATGAAGCTGCAAATGGTGATGAAGCATTAGATAAAGCATTAGCAACCGATTATGATTTAATTCTTCTTGATTTGATGTTGCCTGGAAAAGACGGGGTGGATGTCTGTGCTCAATTGCGAGAACAAAAAGCAACGCCTGTCATCATGTTAACAGCAAAAGGTGAAGAATCTAATCGAGTCCAGGGGTTTGAAGTGGGTGCAGATGATTATATTGTTAAACCATTCAGTCCGCGCGAAGTTGTTTTGCGTGTCAAAGCTCTATTACGACGTGCTTCTGCGACAAAGTATTTAGAAACAAAACCAGATACACAAAATGTATTAGTTTTTCCGCATTTAACGATTGATAAAGACGCTCATCGAGTACTCGCAGATAATATTGAAGTCAGTCTAACGCCGAAAGAATATGAACTATTATATTATTTAGCAAAAGCACCAGATAAAGTATTCGATCGTGAAGAATTGTTAAAGGAAGTATGGGAGTATGAGTTCTTTGGTGATTTAAGAACTGTGGATACTCACGTTAAACGATTGCGGGAGAAATTAAACAAGGTATCTGAGGCTGCAGGGAGTATGATTGTGACTGTTTGGGGTGTTGGTTATAAATTTGAGGTAACTGACACATAATGTTTTGGAAAAGTGTTGTTTTCAAATTATGGTCTACCATTATCCTTCTTGTTGCTTTTGTTTTAATGATTTTGACCGTATTATTGCTTGAGTTTTTCGAGAACTTTTATATCGACGATGCTGAACAAAATCTAGTTAATCAAGCTGAGAGTGTCCAATCATTGGTGGAAAGTCATCAACAAGAAGATGTCAGCATTGAAACGGTTAACCAGTTGATGGATCCTTCAACACGGGTCACTATCTTCTTTGATGAGCATCAATATTGGCAAAACGAAGCGAGTCAAGGACAAAGCTTTGAACTTGATCCAAGTTGGTTTATTGCTAGTTCTGATATTAACCAATCACTATCAGAAGACGAACAGATTAGAGAGATTACAACATTGCCCAATTCTGATGAAGAAATCATGGTTGTTGGAATCCCAACAAAAGATGAACAAGGTGCAATATATGTCTATCAATCCTTAAATGTAGTTGAAGAAACAACGGATCAAACCACAGATATTATTTTGTTAGCAGCTACTATTGCAATTGTATTGACAACAATTTTTGCTTTCTTCCTATCAACACGAATTACTGCACCTTTGATTCGAATGCGTAAAGCAGCATCGGAATTAGCCAAGGGTGAGTTTCATACAAAAGTACCCGTTTTAACGTATGATGAAATCGGTGAATTAGCTAACTCATTTAACTTAATGCGTAGACAATTAAATTATCATATCAATGCTCTTAATCAAGAAAAGTCACAGTTATCTAGTATTTTGAAATCGATGGCTGACGGTGTGATTACGGTTAATAAACAATTTGATGTTTTAATTATCAATCCACCAGCAGAACAATTTCTTGAACAACTTAAATATGAACATGATTTAGCAGAAGAACCATTACCAGAAATGTTAACAACATATTTCAATGATGTATTAATGGATGAACAAGAGCAATCTGTTGAGATAACTGTGCAAGGACGTTCATATGTCTTAGTCATGACGCCACTTTATGATAACTCTGTAATCGTCGGAATTGTTGCGATTATTCGTGATATGACAGATGAGCGGCAATTAGATAAGTTACGTAAAGACTTCTTAGCGAATGTCTCTCATGAATTACGTACACCAATTTCAATGATGCAAGGTTACTCAGAGGCGATTGTTGATGATGTAGCCGAATCGAAAGAAGAAAAACAGGAATTAGCTCAGATTATTTATGATGAGTCGTTGCGGATGAATCGCTTGGTCAATGAATTGCTTGATTTAGCACGAATGGAAGCTGGTCATATTCAATTAAATCCTGAACAAGTAGATGTGAAAACTTTTGTTCAGCGTGTTATGAATAAATTTACCACGTTAGCTCAAAATCAAAAAATCCAATTCAATTCCCATTTTGACTTAGAACAAACAACTGTTATGTTCGATCCAGACCGAATTGAACAAGTCTTAACAAACTTAATTGATAATGCATTTAGACATACAGAAGAGCAAGGAATGATTCATGTTTCCGTTTGGAAAAGTGGCGATGAGATCCATTTTGAAGTTACTGATAATGGAAAAGGAATTGCTGAAGAAGACTTACCATTTGTTTTTGAACGTTTTTATAAAAGTGACAAAGCAAGAACCCGTCATCAATCGAAAAAGGGAACAGGTCTTGGGTTATCCATTGCCAAGCATATTGTAGAATCACATGGCGGAACGATTGTTGCACGTAGTAAATATGAAGAAGGTACGGCATTTACATTCACTTTACCTTTAATATTGGATGAATAAAGATTAAAAATGAACCGCCAAATTAATGGCGGTTCATTTTTAATGATTAATTATTTTGATAGCGTTCTAGACATTCATCAATTAATTTACTTGCTGCATCAGCATCTTCATATTCCCCGATTTGTGTCTCTTTACCTTGAAGGTCTTTATAAGTATCAAAGAAATGCTTGATTTCTTCAAGTTTGTGCTGAGGTAAATCGTCTAATGTATTTACATTTTCAAAACGAGGATCTTCTACTGGAACAGCAATAAGTTTTTGGTCTTCTTCACCGTCGTCAACCATGTTCAAGAAACCAAGAACTTTAGATTCGATGACACAACCCGGGAATGTCGGGTTAGTTACGATAACTAGAGCATCTAAAGGGTCGTCGTCTAATGCCAATGTTTCATCAATGTAACCATATTCCGCTGGATAGAACTGTGATGAAAATAACACACGATCTAATTTGAAAACACCTTGGTCTTTATCATACTCGTACTTGTTTTGACTACCTGTCGGGATTTCGACAAATACATCGATAATTTTGTTGTTTGCCACAATACTTCCTCCTTGATTTCAAATTCACTGATTATTATACCAATGTTTCACCAGTAAGAAAAGAAACTTGGAAAATAGTTTTGGTCATTCGACAAATAGTTTAAAATGGTTCATTAGATTGTTTGATTGATTCAGTTGGACATCCTTCTAAAGCATCTTCAAAATCATCTACTAAATTTTCTGGTATCGGTGTATTTCCTTTGTTGTCATCTAATTTTGAGAAGGCTATTCCTTCAATATCATAATCAAATATGTCAGGCGCATTTGTACCACATGCACCGCAAGCAATACAGGTATCAGGATCAACTTTTGTGAAATTAGGCATATTGTTCGTTCCTCCAGCATGATGACATGCTATAATAAAAGTATCTTACTATATTCTATCTACTATTTCTAACTGTTGCAAAAAATATAGTTTCCTGACTAAAAGGAGTCATCCATATGTCATTTTCAAGGTGGTTACTTCCCCGTTTAAAACAAGTCGAAGGTGAGCGAACCCCGCGTTCTGTTCTTCATATTTTAAGAGGAAAAAAATCTGCTCAAACCTTTCAAGATAGTCGGTTGTTTCATCTAGCAGATTTTTATCATGTATTACCCAGATTATCTGTTGATGCATTTGATCAAGCGATTAATCAATTAAAAAAGGATGGCTTGATAGAAGAGCAAGATTCACTCGTAGTAATGACAGAATTGGGTGAGCATTTTTGCCAAGATCATTGGCAATTAGAGCTGAACGGCATGGACTATGGAGCTATTACTAGACCTTTTTATATTCGATTACAGTTACTCATCCAATCCGTTTCAAATTTAATACATAATCAAACACAATTCTTTCCGATTACAGATGATGAGTCTGTGCAAGCAAGTATTAAGAAAATATTTAATGACTATAATCCATTAGCACAAAATGGTGAAGTACTATATGATGAACTAAATCGATTGTTTCGATTATTGAATGAAAATGATGCGAACTTAATGATGTTAACCATTTCAGGATCTGATCAAATTGGTTTAAGTTATCAACAAATTGCTGAAAAGTGGCAGATGGATCCGATTATGATTGAATTATCCGTTCAATCAGTCTTACATCAGTGGTTAGGATATATTACATCTAATCCTAATTCATTTAATCTAATCAAACAGTTAATACCTAAACAAGATGAAAATCGACTAACAGAATCAGCTTTATTGACAAAACATATGTATAACAGAGGTATGTCTATTGACCAAATCGTTGAGAAGAGGCGCTTAAAGCCAAGTACGATAGAAGATCATATTGTTGAACTTGCGATGAAGGAAATTCTGTTTTCAATTCGGAAATTTGTTTCTTTAGAAGATGAAAAGAGAATTCGCTATGTCTTAGAAGAAGACATGACTAAGCGATTAAAAAGGATAAAAGAACAGTTGGATGGTCAAGTGTCTTATTTTCAAATTCGTTTAGTGATAGCGCGATTAGGGCAAGAAAAAGAGGCGATTTCGAATGGTTGAGCATCAATTAGAACATTATCTTAAAAAATATTTTGGTTTTGAAACATTTAAAGTTGGCCAGCAATCTATTATTGAATCGGTGCTAGCAGGTCATAACACTTTAGCAACTTTACCTACAGGTAGTGGTAAGTCGATTACGTATCAATTGCCTGCTTTGCTAAGTGCTGGAATAACGATTGTTGTCTCACCCTTACTATCACTAATGATTGATCAGGTGAAAGTGTTGAAAGCAAAAGGAATCAAACGAGTGGCTACATTAACTAGTTTGCATAATAGTCATCAAAAGCAACGAATATTAAATCATTTATCAAATGTCCAGTTGCTCTATTGCTCGCCAGAAATGTTGCAGCAAAGTCATGTGATGAACTATTTAAAACAACAACACGTTAATTATTTCGTTATCGATGAAGCGCATTGTTTATCGCAATGGGGTCATGAGTTTAGAACCGATTATTTAAAATTAAATACTGTACATAGAGAATTAGGGCAACCGCCATTGTTAGCTCTTAGTGCTACGGCAACAGATGAAGTACAACAGGATATCGTCAATCATTTTAATCTTTCTTTTGAAAAAATAATCTATCCGATCGATCGCCCTAACATTACACTATCAGTCAGAAATGTTGAAACCGTCGAGGAAAAACATCGGCAATTAACGAAACTCTTAGAAAAGAAGCGAATGCCTACCATGATTTACTTTTCCAGTCGCATGAAAAGTGAGTCTGTTTGCTATATGCTACAACAACAATTTCCTGACCGATCGATCGCATTTTATCATGGTGGAATGGAATCAGAAGACCGACTGTTAATTCAACAACAGTTCATGTATGATCAACTTGATGTAATTTGTTGTACCAGTGCATTCGGCATGGGGGTTGATAAAGCTAACATTCGACTAGTTATTCACTATCATATGCCATCTGATTTAGAGTCCTATATACAAGAAATAGGAAGGGCAGGGAGAGATGGACGACCTAGTTTAGCTTGTTTGTTATATCAACGTGGCGACGAATCCCTACCATTTCATTTAATTGGTCAAGAATTACCAGATGATGAAATGATCAGTGCTTTTCTACAAGCTGAGGACTTAAGTGACAAGTTGACAGAAACACAAGAACGATTTTTAGCATTCCAAGCAGAGAAGAATAGATATTCATCTAATGATTTATTCCACATCATTCAGCAAGTTCGTGATCAAAGGTTAGCTGTTAAAAAAGACAGTATTATAGGGTTGTTGAAATGGATTCATACGGATCAATGCAGGCGCCAGGTGCTTTATAAAAAATTTCAAGAAGAGGTTAAAACCCCTGAATATGATTGTTGTGATCAATGTGGATTTAGAGTTGATGATTGGGAATTACCTAATGATGTTTCCTTTTCTCTAGAAGTTAATTGGGAAAAACGTCTAAATGAATTATTTAATAAAAGGTGATGGGAATTATATGTCTAGAAAACCGACACAAGCCGATCTAGTTAAACAACTATCAGATAAAGAATTGTTATGGAACGTTTATTTATCACAAGGTTTATTCCTTGTCATTGCTTATATTGTCGGCCTCTTTCTATTTAATGAATGGGGTGATTTTTGGACCTTATTTCAATTTAATACTCATGAAATTTTTTGGTTTGGCCTGGTCCCAGGGGTCATGATCGTCCTTGTTGACATAATCATGCTTCAATTATTACCGGGTCGATTATATGATGATGGAGGTATCAATCGCCGCTTATTTACATCGATTTCGATTCCACATGTTGCTTTACTGACACTGGTAGTAGCGCTTTCTGAAGAGGTGTTATTTCGTGGCGTTATCCAAACAAATTTTGGTTTTTGGGTTGCAAGTATATTATTTGCTTTAGTTCATGTTCGATATTTGCGTAAATGGGTATTACTGTTGTCTGTTGTGTTATTATCATTTGGAATTGGGTATATGTATCATATAACTAATAACTTAATGGTTACTATTACTGCGCATTACACGATTGATTTATTGTTAGGTGTTTATTATTGGAAAAAAATGAGGTGATTTTAGTGTCAGCATCAAAGCAACAAGAATTGCAACCGTCAGACTCTGCTGATGTCATGTCTTTGCCACCACGTCGCGAAGTGCATCGAAAAAAAAGAAAATGGTTTAAGCAGACCCCAAAACCAAATACAGATGAGTATCAATATGAAGAATTAAATGAAAAAGAAGAAATCGAACACGAACCAACACTTTATTATCATCGATTAACGCTTCATATTGTCCTAATTTTATTTCTTTTAACAAGTATGGCTATTCCGATTTACTATTATTTTATTTTGCCCTAATCATAAGTTTTTGGATGATTTACCTATAAACCGTTTTTAAATATGCATTTATCCTTTAGAATATTAGTATGTGTAAAATTATACTTACTTAAACAGGCAATTTTCGCTGTATCCATCACATATAATAGCAGTAATAATCTTGGAGGTGGTGACATGAGATTAGAACGTATTAGTATAAACCAGTTTAAAATCTTTTTAACATACGATGATCTGTATGATCGAGGCTATTCGAAAGACGACTTATGGAATAATCTTCCTCAAGCAAACCGTCTTTTTCAAGATATGTTGCATGAAGCTTCAGAGGAATTGGAAATGGAATTAGATGGACGATTAATCGTTCGCGTTCACATGTTGCAAGCTCAAGGTATGATCATTGTTGTGACACAAAATGAAAGTGAAATTGAAGATGGAGACGACTATATTGAGTTAAAGGTTACAATGGATGAAAGTCAAGAACTAATCTTTTCTTTTGATACATTTGAATCTGTCATTCAAGTTGCAAAAACTCTAAAATCGTTGAATGAAATGTCTTCGTCAATTTATCATTATGAGCAGATGTATTATATGAAGATTGATGATCACTATCTAGCGAGTAATCAACGTGAAGATCTGATTTCAATTTTATCTGAATTTGGTTCGCCTAGTACGATTACTTCGCATGTTTTAAACGAATATGGAAACCATGTCATTTTAGAAAATGCAATCAAAACCATTAATCAACATTTTAATTAAATTTGAGGTGAACAAATGAAAGTCGCAGTGTTATACGGTGGAACATCAAAAGAAAGAGAAGTCTCTCTATCAACAGGAAAAGGGATGATTCAAGCATTAGAACAGTTGGATCATGATGTTATGGCTATTGACTTTGACCCGAATCAAATGGAACAGTTGTGGAAACAATTAATGCAAGTAGATCTTGTTTTGATTGGTTTACATGGTAAACAAGGAGAAGACGGGACTGTTCAGGGAATGCTTGAATTGATGGGGGTTCCTTATGTAGGTTCAGGAGTTTTAGCATCTTCACTGGCTATGGATAAATCAAAAGCTAAACAGGTATTTGCTATGCACGATATTCCAGTTGCTAGAAGTCAATCCTTCCATTATAAAGAATCTAGAGAAGATATGATTCATTCCATTAAGGCAACATTTACAAAACCGTTTGTGATTAAACCTAATCAAGAAGGTTCAACTTTAGGCTTAACCATTGTAGAATCAGATGAACAAATTGCTGACGCTGTTCAAATGGCTTTCACACATGATTCGGATATTATTGTAGAAGACTATGTGAGTGGAAGGGAATTAACCGTTTCAGTTTTAGGTAATAAAGGTGATGAACAAGCACTGCCTATAATAGAAATCGTACCTAAAAGTAAATATTATGATTATGAATCAAAATATGCTGAAGGCGGAAGTGAACATATAGTTCCAGCTGAGATCAGTGAAGAGTTAACCGAAACGATTCAACACTACGCAAATCAAGCGCACCGAGCACTGGGCTGTGAAACCTATTCTCGTGTCGATTTTATTTTAAGTGAAGTACATGGCCCTGTTATATTAGAAGTGAACACTTTACCAGGTATGACACCGACAAGCTTATATCCAGATGCTGCTGGGGCAGTTGGAATCAGCTATACAGAAATGGTCCAACTATTTATTGATTTAAGCTTGGAGAAATATAGCTAAATTTCATATAAGAATGGATAATTTGTCCTGTTATGTTGTTGCATATTCTTATTTAAGATGTATACTAAACATTGAAAGATTTTAACTCAACATTGTTTGCATAAATATAGGAGGTAAACAAATGGTGGCCCAGAACTCAGAAGATTCTAAAAAAGAAAAAGACAATAATATTCTAAAGTCGACACAAGAGGTCGTTCAAGATGCGTTAGGACGATTAGGTTATCCTGATGAAGCATACGAGTTAATGAAAGAACCTGTACGTATGATTACGGTGAGAATACCAGTCCGTATGGATGATGGAAAAGTTAAAGTTTTTACTGGTTATCGAGCACAACACAGTGATGCGGTAGGCCCAACAAAAGGCGGAGTCCGCTTCCATCCTGATGTTACAGAAACAGAGGTAAGAGCTTTATCTATATGGATGACGTTAAAATCAGGTATTGTTGATTTACCATATGGCGGTGGTAAGGGTGGCATTATCTGCGATCCTCGTGAGATGTCATTCCGAGAATTAGAAGCATTAAGTCGTGGTTATGTTCGTGCTTTATCTCAAGTAGTTGGCCCAACGAAAGATATACCAGCCCCAGACGTGTTTACCAATTCACAAATTATGGCATGGATGATGGATGAATATAGTCGTATTGATGAATTTAATAATCCTGGTTTTATTACAGGTAAACCAATTGTTTTAGGTGGTTCACACGGACGTGAAACAGCAACAGCTAAAGGGGTTACCATCTGTATTGAAGAAGCTTGTAAAAAGCAAGGTATTGAACTTCAAGGGGCTCGTGTAATTGTGCAAGGCTTTGGTAATGCTGGAAGCTTCTTAGCTAAATTCATGCATGACATGGGTGCTAAGGTTATTGCAATCTCTGATGCAGAAGGCGCACTACATGATCCAGATGGGTTAGATATTGAATACTTATTAGATCGTCGCGATAGTTTTGGTACAGTCACTAACTTATTTGAAGATACCATTACAAATGACGAAATGCTTGAACTAGAAACAGATATTTTAGTGCCCGCAGCCATCCAAAACCAAATTCGTGAAGATAATGCACATAATATTAATGCTAAAATTGTTGTTGAAGCAGCAAATGGCCCGACTACATTAGAAGCAACTCAAATCTTAACAGAACGTGGAATTTTACTTGTTCCAGATGTGTTAGCTTCTTCTGGTGGTGTGACGGTTTCTTATTTTGAATGGGTCCAGAACAATCAAGGTTATTACTGGAAAGAAGAAGAAGTCCAAGAAAAATTAAGAGAAGTGCTTGTTAAAGCATTTAATAACGTTTATACAACGTCTCAAAACCGTAATATTGATATGCGTCTTGCGGCATATATGGTTGGAGTACGTAAGATGACAGAAGCAGCTCGCTTTAGAGGTTGGATTTAATTAAAAACAGTTGAATCGCTAATTAAAATCTCCTATCATTAATTTGGTAGGAGTTTTATATTGTCATAATCCAACATAATGAAGCCAATACATAGAGGTGTTTATAAATGAAAGAAGAAAAGATCATCATTATAGGTGGTGGCCCGTGTGGTCTTTCGGCAGCCATTGAACTTAAACGTCAGGGTTTTGAACCGCTTATTATCGAAAAGAAAAATGTAGCTAATTCAATTTATCATTATCCCACTCATCAAACCTTTTTTAGTTCAAGTGAAAAGCTTGAAATCGGACAAATACCATTTATTTCTGAAAGACAAAAACCAGTGCGTAATGAAGCATTAACATATTACAGAACGGTAGCAGATCGAACTAAGTTACGAATTAACACTTATGAGAAAGTTTTAAATATGCAATCAAATCCTGATGGTTATCATATAAGCACGGTGGACCAAAATAATATCGCGCATGATTATTTAACCACATACTTAGTTGTCGCAACAGGATATTATGACCATCCTAATCGTTTAGATATTCCTGGTGAATCATTACCGCATGTTTCTCATTATTTTAAAGAAGCACATCCGTTTTATAACCAGAACGTCGTGGTAATCGGTGGGAAAAATTCGGCGGTTGATGCCACTTTAGAACTGGAAAAGGCAGGGGCTCATGTGACCGTTTTATATCGTGGGGCTGATTATTCTTCAAGTGTCAAACCGTGGATATTACCTAATTTTGAAGCATTAGTTCGACATAATAAAATTCAAATGGTTTTTAATGCTGAAGTACAGAAGATAACTGAAGAAAAGGTACATTACAATATAGGTGAGGCCAACTATCAAGCTGAGGCAGATTTTGTATTTGCTATGGTTGGTTATCACCCTGACCACCAGTTTTTAAAGTCGATTGGGATCAATATTGACATTGAAACAGGAAGACCTGAATTTAATGAAGCAACAATGGAAACGAATATAAGTAATGTTTATATTTCGGGTGTTATTGCTGCAGGTTATAATAATAATGAAATATTTATTGAAAATGGTCGTCATCACGGCGAGCAAATCGCACAACATATTGCTGAGAAGGAACAGGTGAGATGATGAATAAGGTTGTATTAATCACGACAGGCGGAACAATTGCGAGTAAACCTAAGCAACCGAGTGGTAAACTGTCATCAGGAGAAATGACTGGTGAAGAATTAGCATCATTATGTGAATTACCTAATGAAATTGAACTTGTTATTGATTCTGCTTTTCAAAAGCCAAGTATACATCTTGATTCAAATGATTGGCTTTTATTAAAACAAACAATCGATTATTATTTTGAAGATCCTGAAGTATCGGGTGTAGTAGTGACTCATGGAACTGATACGATTGAAGAAACGGCTTATTTTCTAGACTTAACAATTAGTGACGAGCGCCCTGTAGTTGTGACAGGATCTCAACGCTCGATTACTGATTTAGGCAGTGATGTTTATATTAACTTGCGTCATGCAATTTATACAGCTTGTAGTCCTGATCTACATCATGCAGGAACCGTCGTTGTTTTCAATGAACGAATTTTTGCTGCTAAGCACGTTAAAAAGGAACACGCTAGTAATATACAAGGATTCAATTCATTTGGATTTGGTTATTTAGGCATTATTGATAATGATTTGGTCCAGATATTCCAACGTCCAATCCAACGTGATATATATCAAGTATCTCAACCTTTACCACGTGTAGATATCGTAAAATGTTATACAGATTCAGATGGTGTTATGATAGATGCATTGGTTGCTGCAGGCACTGAAGGGATAATACTAGAAGGTGTAGGGCGTGGACAGGTTCCTCCTAAAATGATGCCCGCGATTAAACGTAGTTTAAATAAGAGAGTCAAAGTTGTCATTACCACAGCCTCAGAAGAAGGAGCTGTTTATCCAACTTACGATTATGAAGGCAGTGCTTATGATTTATATAATTATGGAGTCATTCTAGGAAGTGATTATGATAGTAAAAAGGCTCGTGTAAGGTTAGCAGTACAATTAGCAGATGGCAATGCCTCACTAACATTTTCATAATGATTAATAGACCCTCGACACTTGTTGTCGGGGGTTTTCATTTGACCAGAGTTCCTTTGTATAATCCGTTATAAAAAGTAGAAACTAAGCCATAACGTGAGTTAAGGAACAGGAGGATCATGAGATGATGAAACAATTATTAGGAATCACCATTGTTTGTTTAGTAATACTAGGAACAAACTTGACGGTCAACGGGTTTTCCGACCAAGTGATTCAAAAAGGTGCAACAGGTGATGATGTCATTGAATTGCAGGCACGCCTACAATATAACGGATACTATGATGGAAAGGTTGATGGCGTATTTGGTTGGGGAACTTATTGGTCTGTTCGTAATTTTCAAGAAGCTTTTGGTTTAGAGAATGTGGATGGCTTAGTAGGGGATAAAACAAAACAAATGCTAGTGGATGCGACAGAATATGATGAGAATTATATTAATCAACAAATCAATAATAATCGTGATATTAACTATGAAGGTGGTAAACAATCTAATCAACAAACCAATGAATCAACACAAGAATCACAAAACAATCAAGACGCAGCGACCAACGAACCACAAGCAGTTAATGTTCCTAATGGTTTTTCACAAAATGATATAAATTTAATGGCCAGAGCTGTCTATGCTGAAGGACGGGGAGAACCGTATAATGGCCAAGTTGCGATCGCTGCTGTCATACTAAATCGACTCGATGACTCTGATTTTCCAGATTCAATTTCAGGAATCATTTATGAACCCCTTGCGTTTGAAGCAGTTGCAGATGGTCAGATTAATATGCAGCCGAATGCACAAGCACGTGAAGCAGTTATGGATGCCACGAACGGCTGGGATCCTTCAGGTGGTGCTATCTACTATTTCAACCCAGACACCGCGACATCAGATTGGATTTGGTCAAGACCTCAAATCAAACGAATTGGTAAGCATATCTTTATGAAGTAGGAAGGTGAATTAAATGCCAGGATGGATACGTTGGATAATATATATTGTACTGCTTATAGGATTAGTTGGAGCAATCATTTGGGGTTACCAAGAACAGCAGGAGAAAAATGCTATATTAATTAAAGCGGAGAATAACTATCAGCGAGCATTTCATGATTTAACATACCGTATGGATGAATTAGATGAGAAAATTTCAACTGTACTAGCAATGAATGCTCCAAGTAATATTTCGCCTCAGATGGCTAATATTTGGAAGATAACTTCTGAAGCGAAAGCTGACGTTTCACAGCTTCCGTTGTCATTATTGCCATTTAATCAAACGCAGCAGTTATTAAATCAAATTGGTGATTTCGCTTACGATGTATCAATTAGAGATTTAAATGATCAGCCATTAAATGATCAAGAATTACAAGCGTTAAGTGAGCTTAAAGATCAATCAAACCAAATGAAAAGTGACTTAAGACAGGTGCAAGATCAAGTTTTAACAGATGGTGTAAGGTGGATGGATATTGAAGTCAGTGTTGCAACAAATGATCAACGTGACGATGAAGTATTAAATGGATTGCAGGTAGTAGAAGAAGATGCTGGTCAGTTTGATGGATTAAGTCAGTTGAATGATAGCGCTAATAATGAGAATTCTATAGAGCTTACGGGGGAGTCATATAATCAGAGTGATATAGAACAAGTTGTTAAAGATTATTTTGAACTAAATGAACAAACAGAATTAACAATTACAGAAAATGGAGAAGGTTCTGAAGTACCTATTTATAATGTTTCATTCAATACTGATTCTTTTCATGGTTACGCTGAAGTCACGAAGCAAGGTGGAAATGTATTATCATACTTGTTAAACCGTGATGTTGGTGAGTCGACGAAAAGTTTACATGATGGACGTTTAGTCGCTGAAACATTATTAGAAGACTTAGATTATAACCAAGTTGAAATGGTTGAAAGTAAACAATATGAAAAAACAGGCGTTTATAAGTTCGTTCATGTTCATGATGATACCTACTATTATCCTGATGAAATTCAAGTGAAAGTGGCTTTAGATGATGGTCAAGTTACAGGACTAACAGCTAGAGACTTTATATTAAATGAAAATAAACGAGAAGAACGCGAATTCGAACCAACCTTGTCTGAGGAAGAAGCAATCGATTATATTCATGAACAAATAGATGTTCAAACAACTCGCCTAGCAGTCATTGAAACAGAGGAAAACGGAGAAGTGTTAGCGTATGAAGTGTTAGGGACAATTGATGGTACAACTTATCGTGTTTATATTAATGCTAATGACGGGTTTGAAGAACGGGTCGAGCGTTTAACCCAAAGTGAAGAAGTTTATTAATAAATAATTAGAGGAAAAGGTAACTTTACCTTTTCCTTTTTAGTTTTTTTTGTCATAATTATAATAGCTGGGGAAAAAGGAGATAGGTTCTATGCTGTCAGTAGGTAAAAAGCTTTCCATTGAGACAGTCAAAGGAGAACAAATAGAAGGAAAATTACATTCTAAAGTATTTGACCTGACGAATGATCACATTTTTATTGATTATCCTGTAAATCAACAAACAGGTAGAACCCATTATTTTATTGAGAACACAAAAGTCAGGGTTTCATTCGTATCCGATCATGAAGTAGTTTTTCAATTTTATTCGGAAGTTAAGCGTAGAAAATGGCAAGGGATGGCTGTGCTCGAATTAGACTATCCTCATAAAGATGAATTAATGAAAATACAGCGCCGTGAATATGTTCGTGTCAACACGAATTTAGATATTGCCCTGCACCCATTAGACGAAGAACGGGAGCCTTTAATATCTTACACACTAGACATAAGTGGTGGAGGTATCGCTGTTAAAGCTCACGATATCAAGTTTAATGAAGGTGAAGAACTTGACATGATGATCGTGTTACCGCTTGAAGCTAATCAATATATTTATTTAAATGCTATAGGTGAAGTGATTCGTTATAGCCAAATGGATGGATCAAGTTGGAAATTATCGATCAAATTTAATTCCATTGATGATGAGAAGCGAGAAGCCATCATTAAATTTTGTTTTGATCACCAATTACAACGCCGTCGAAAACTTAAATCATAACATGCGAAAACTTAAAAATTCTAGGAGGAACGATCATGAAAGTAGCAATTGACGGACCAGCGGCAGCGGGTAAAAGTACTGTTGCTAAAAAAGTAGCAAACCAACTTAGTTATGTATACATTGATACTGGTGCAATGTACCGAGCCCTAACATTACAGGCTCTTAGAGAAGGAATTGACCCTAATGATGAACAAGGCTTATCACATTTAGCTAAACGTGTAACCATTTCATTCAAGTATCAAGAGCATGGTCAAGACGTATTTTTAAATGATGAAAATGTATCGCAGGCGGTTAGACAAACAGATGTCACAAATCATGTCTCAGATGTGGCTAAACACAAATCGGTACGTGATCATATGGTGGCTATGCAACGTGAATTAGCTGAAGTTGCTAATGTTGTAATGGATGGACGTGATATAGGCACATATGTCTTACCTCAGGCAGATGTAAAAGTATTCTTAATTGCTTCTGTGGAAGAGCGGGCTGAAAGACGACATACAGAAAACTTACAAAAAGGAATTGAGTCGGACTTAGAAGAGTTAAAACGTGATATTGAGCGTCGTGACCAAATTGATTCAGAGCGTGAAATGGCACCGCTCATTCAGGCTGATGATGCAATCGAGATTGACACGACATCATTATCAATTGATGATGTAACTAATCAAATTCTTTCATTGATTCAACAAGCTCAGTAAGTAATAAAGGAGTTTATGAGATGATCTATAAGTTTGCTAAATTCGTGGTTTGGGTAATATTTAAATTTTTATATCGAATCAAGATTCATGGCCAGGAAAATATACCTGATCAAGGTCCAGTTATTATATGTTCAAATCATATCTCTAATTTTGACCCTCCTGTTGTCGGTATTACATCACCGAGAGACATACACTTCATGGCAAAAGAAGAGTTGTTTGAGAAGAAGGGGTTAGGCTTTCTATTACCTCATTTAAATGCTTTTCCAGTTAAAAGGGGAATGCGCGATCGTAACGCTCTTCGTAGAGGGTTAGAATTATTAGAACAAGGTGGAACATTAGGCTTGTTTCCAGAGGGAACACGCAGTAAGGATGGTCAATTACAAAAAGGGCTTGCAGGAGCAGGATTTTTTGCGATGCGCTCCAATGCAACGGTTATACCATGCGCCATTATTGGGAGCTATGACCGATCTGAACCATTACACGTCGTATATGGACAAGCAATTGAATTTGAAACATTAAAAGTTGAAAACCCTAGAGCTCAAGATGTGACAGATGAAATTATGGCGAATATCCAATCATTATTAGAAGAAAATACAAAATAATGTTATGATTAAGGTGTTATTATTACATAATGTATTTTGTTTTGTTTGAGGAAGAAGGAGGAATCATAATGACTGAAAATCAAGAAAATGTATCAGAACAAGCGATCCAAATTGGAGATGAAGTTAAAGCAACAGTTGTTAAATTAGAAGAAAAACAAGTTGTTGTTAATATAGGTGCAAAATTTGATGGTGTTGTACCGATTTCAGAACTGTCGCATTTACATGTTGACCATACAAATGAAGTGTTATCCGAAGGCGATACGTTTGAAGGTATCGTTACAAAAATTGAAGATGAAGTAATCGTTGTTTCAAAGAAAGAGAAAGACCAGCAAATGGCATGGGATCAATTAATGCAACACTATGAACAAGATGATGTTATTCAAGCAGTTGTTTCAGATGTAGTCGATGCTGGTCTAATAGTTGATGTAGGTGTACGTGGCTTTATACCAGCTTCACATATTGAAACTTTTTATGTTGATGATCTGTCCGTTTATCAAGGTAAGACACTAGAAGTTAAAATTATAGAAGTGAATGAAGAACGAAATCGTATCATTCTATCTCATAAAGCTGTTGAAGAGTCTGAAAAACAGTTGAAGAAACAGCGACTATTGCAAAGTATTGAAGTAGGTGACGTTCTTGAAGGTGTCGTTCAACGTGTAGCATCATTTGGTGCGTTTGTTGATCTAGGTGGAATAGATGGTTTGATTCATATTTCACAATTATCACATGATCACGTTAATCAAGTAGAAGATGCTGTAGAAGTTGGTCAAAAAGTAACAGTTAAAGTTCTAACAGTTGATCGTGATACTGAAAGAATTGGTTTATCCATAAAAGAATTACAACCTGGCCCTTGGGAAGGTATTGAACTGAAGTTAAAACCTGGACAAATTGTTGAAGGAACGGTTAAACGACTAGTTAATTTTGGAGCGTTTATCGAAGTACTTTCACAAGTAGAAGGTCTTGTTCATATTTCGGAAATTTCTAAAGAGCATATTGGTTCACCTCAAGAAGTACTTGAAATTGATCAGAAGGTCAACGTTAAAGTCCTTGATGTTAATGAAACCAATCAACGTGTTTCGCTAAGCATTAAAGAAGCCCAAGAAGTTGAAGAAAATGCTGATGTCGCGAAATACCAAAAAGAAGATGATGAAGGTTTCCAATTAGGTGATCTTATTGGTGATAAACTAAAAGATTTTAATAAGGAGTAAGAAAGGGGTGGCGTATTGCCACTCTTTTTCTTCCAAAATAGAATGTTGAACAAGTGTTAGTTATGCGAAAAGGATGAGTAATCATGAGAAAATCGGTTGTGGCAATCGTAGGAAGACCCAACGTAGGAAAATCAACAATTTTTAATCGTCTTGTAGGCGAGAGAATATCCATAGTAGAAGATGTGCCTGGCGTAACAAGAGATCGTATCTATGCTGAAGCTGAATGGCTAAACCATCATTTTAATGTCATAGATACTGGTGGAATTGATTTAAGTGATGAACCATTAATTGTTCAGATAAGAGAACAAGCACAAGTGGCCATTGATGAGGCAGATGTGATTATCTTTTTGGTTAATGGAAGAGACGGGATTACAGCTTCTGATGAAGAAGTGGCACAAATTATGTATAAGTCAAATAAACCTGTCGTTCTCGCAGTGAATAAAATTGATAACTATGAGATGCAAGATCTTTTATATGAATATTATGCGTTAGGCTTAGGACAACCATTTCCGATCTCAGGTACTCACGGACGTGGAATAGGTGATGTTTTAGATGAAACGGTAAAACATTTTCCGACTGATTTAGGTTCAGAGGAAGATGATGATCGTGTTCATTTTTCGCTTATTGGTCGACCGAATGTAGGTAAATCTTCACTCGTTAATGCCATGCTAGGAGAAGAGCGTGTTATCGTAAGTGACACAGCAGGTACAACTAAGGATGCGATTGACACTGAGTTCAAACGCGATGACCGTGAATTTAAAATTATTGATACTGCTGGTATGCGAAAGCGTGGGAAAGTATACGAAAACACGGAAAAGTATAGTGTTTTACGAGCATTAAAAGCCATTGAACGATCGGATGTTGTCCTAGTTGTATTAGACGCAGAAACAGGTATAATTGAACAAGATAAAAGAATTGCTGGTTACGCTCATGAAGCAGGCAAAGCGATTGTTATTGTTGTCAATAAATGGGATACGGTCGATTCGGAGCAAGATCGTATGAAGAAATTTGAAGATGATATAAGACAACAGTTTCAATTCCTTTCTTACGCACCAGTTGTATTCTTATCAGCATCAACGAAGAAGAGAATTCATACCTTATTGCCTAAAGTCATTGAAGCTAGTGAAAATCATGCTAAACGTGTGAAAACCAACTTACTTAATGAAGTTGTGGAAGATGCATTAGCTATGAACCCTACTCCATCGATTAAGGGACAGAAAATGAAAATTTTATATACAACACAAGTAGCAACAAAACCACCTACTTTTGTTGTTTTCGTGAATGATCCAAGCTTAATGCATTTCACTTATGAACGTTTCTTAGAAAATAGAATTCGTGAAGCTTTCGGTTTTGAAGGATCACCAATTAAAATCTACGCAAGACAAAGATCATAAGAATGAGGTGTCAATATGAATAAGAAAGTGACAGTATTAGGTTCTGGAAGCTGGGGAACTGCTTTATCTTTAGTACTAGCAGATAATGGACACCAAGTGTCATTATGGTCACACCGTGAAGCATTATCTGAACAAATTAACAATAATCGTGAGAACACTCAGTATTTACCGGATGTTAAATTACCTGACAATATAGCACCTACATCAGATTTGGCTATGGCAGTTAATCAATCGGAAATGATACTATTTGTCGTGCCAACGAAAGCAATCCGTGATGTATGTCAACAAGTTAAACCGTATATCCAAGAAGAGCAATTAATCATTCATGCTTCGAAAGGAATCGAACCAGGGTCTAATAAACGGATTTCTGAAATGATGGCTGAAGAATTAGGTGATTCTATAGGTCAAAATATTGCAGTATTATCAGGTCCTAGTCATGCTGAAGAAGTAGGAAAGCGTCTACCTACGACTGTTACGGTTTCTTCCTTAAACAAAGCACAGTCCGTCATGTCCCAAGATTTATTCATGAATGATCGCTTCCGAGTTTATACGAACGAAGACTTAGTTGGTGTTGAAATTGGTGGGGCGTTAAAAAATATTATTGCATTGGGTGCTGGTATTTCTGATGGATTAGGTTATGGTGATAATGCAAAAGCAGCACTAATAACTAGAGGTCTAGCTGAAATGGCAAGACTCGGTAAACGATTAAATGCAAATCCACTTACATTTGCTGGTTTGACAGGAGTAGGCGATTTAATTGTCACATGTACAAGTCAACACAGCCGTAATTACCGTGCGGGTAATATGTTAGGTCAAGGTTATGTACTTGATGATGTTTTAGAGCAGATGGGAATGGTTGTTGAAGGTGTTCGCACAACCGAAGCTGTTTATCAAATGGCCAGAAAACATCAAGTAGATATGCCAATCACATCAGGATTATACGACTTAATCGTTAACGAAAGACCACCTAAAGATGTTGTGGATGATTTAATGAATCGTGGGAAAACCGATGAATTAGAACATTTAACTTAGGCATTTGATTGAACACCTTCTTTAGTCATGCATATATTATGATGAACGGTACTAAAGGAGGTTAATAATGAATCGTGAATTCCAGCAGTCGATATTTGATCATTTAAAAGAATCAGCCAATATTTCTTCTGATGATATTTTGCAAGTTGCTCAATCTGTTCAAAATGCAGATTTTTCAGATGAGCGAACTGTGCGACAACTTGTGCGTCATTTGGCAAGAATGGCTCGTAAACCTTTAAGTCAAGAACGCGAAGACAAAATTGTAAAGACAATCGTTCATCAAAACGGATCTCTTGATGCATCAACGTTACAACAAATTTTCAAAAAATAGTTGAATATTAGGCAATCAAACGTTGAAACACTATGATAAAATTCATATTATGAAATGTATTCGATTAAGTGAGCTACGTTTGAGGAGTTAGTCATAAAAAGAGGTGTGTGCCCCAACACCTCTTTTAACTGTGTTTGGACAAGCTGTTGGAGTATACATCGCGAAGGGAGATGCACTATGTCAGAACCATTGTTAAGGATGTACATATCTTTCTTAGGTATGATTTTATTATTTGTGGCTACGGGTTTAATTTTGTTGGCTCGCCATAAATTAAAAGGCGTTGTAAGTGTTGTCGTTGCCGTTATAGCTTATCTATGTATGGTTGTGGGCGGTTTTATTATTTTCTATATAGTTTTTAGTGGACCGACCCCGGAGTAAAAGGAGCGCTTGAAAGATGTTACGTAAATTATTAGTTATGATTATTGGTTTATCCATGTTATCTGCGTGTTTGTATCCAAATGAACAACGCTCGGAAAACCAAGTGTCTAATGAACAGCAACTGTCACGTGTTCAACAAGCAGTTGATCAAT
Organism: Alkalibacillus salilacus; assembly: GCF_030812915.1. GTDB lineage: Bacteria > Bacillota > Bacilli > Bacillales > Alkalibacillaceae > Alkalibacillus > Alkalibacillus salilacus. Next base: position 16,059 of record NZ_JAUSTQ010000002.1, on the reverse strand, counting down.
TTCGTGAGCAAGAAAATGGGATATTACCAATTGAAACACGAGATCAGAACACACCGCTATTTATTAAATATCCAGTTAATTTTACGCCGTTAATTGACCAAAATTATTTAGGTGAAATTCCTGCTAACTCATTTGAAGAAGGTGGCTATTATTCATATGTCATTCTGGATCCAGAAGAAACAGCTGAGGTCAAAGTGTCTGATGTACGAGTTACACAATCACTTCGTTCAGTAAATTATGATATTAATTTATATCAAAATGAAAACGGTCATCCTCCCTATGGAGAGTCAATCGGAGATGGTGTCTTTACTATTAATAAAGAGCATATAGACCTTCAAGATAGCTTAAGTGTATCAAGTCCATATTCAAATCAATCCCTTGATATCATTATGACGTCTCAGGCAGAAGCTGCGATCGATTATCGGCCGGATGTTTATCGTCTATTAGAAGAAGAGGGAATCGAAGCTTATGAAGGCGATTTACGCAACTTGTTATTAGAACATTACCCTATTGTACCCGTGCATTCTCCTGAAATGTACCTAGAAGATGGAGAAATTGTTTTAGAAACGTCAGATAATCAAAACATGAATAACCAGAATAATGATTAAGATTCTATTCATCATGATAGAATCTTTTTTTATTTTTTATCATAATTCTGTCCCACCCCGACATAATCTAGTAGTGGCTTATAAAATATTGGTCGATCAATTGATGAAGTCGGAGGGATCAAAATGGATAATTTCAACGTGTTACATGACATATCAAAACGGACAAACGGTGACATCTATTTGGGAGTAGTAGGGGCTGTAAGAACAGGTAAGTCAACTTTCATCAAACATTTTATGGATTCGATTGTCTTACCTAATATTAGTGATGAACAAGATCGTGCAAGAGCACAAGACGAATTGCCACAAAGTGCTGCAGGACGGACAATCATGACAACTGAACCTAAGTTCATACCCAATAATGCTGTCTCCATTAAGGTAGACGAGGGCTTAGAGGCGAATGTAAGGTTAGTTGATTGTGTAGGTTACACAATACCAAGTGCTCAAGGATTCGAGGATGAAAATGGACCGCGAATGATTCAAACGCCATGGTATGAAGAGGCAATACCATTTCATGATGCTGCTGAAATAGGAACAAGAAAAGTCATACAAGATCATTCGACAATCGGTGTTGTTGTGACAACAGACGGTTCATTCAGTGACATTCCTCGAGAAGACTATCGTGAAGCAGAGCAACAAGTTGTTCAAGAATTACAAGAAGTAGGCAAACCATTTATTATGATATTAAATTCAAATCAACCTCATGCTTATGAAACAAGCCTATTAAGAGAATCATTGGCAGACGAATATGACATTCCAGTGCTTCCGGTATCTGTGGAAGAATTAAGTGAAGATGATGTTCAAAACATCATGCGTGAAGCTTTATATGAATTCCCGGTACTAGAGGTGAATGTTAATTTACCAAGTTGGGTGATGTCATTAAAACAAGACCATTGGTTGAGAGCTGAATTCCAAGAGGCTATTCAAGGTACTGTCCAAAATATTAAGCGTGTGCGCGATGTTGACCGCGTAGTAGATGACTTTCATTCCTATGAATTTATCGCAGATGCCAAAATGGGCGGTATTGAAATGGGAGAAGGTATTGCTGAGATTGATTTGTTTGCTTCAGATGAATTGTATGATCAAGTATTGAATGAAATTGTAGGAGTAGAAATACGCGGTAAAGATCATTTACTAGAACTGCTACAAGATTATTCAGAAGCAAAACGCGAATACGATCAAGTTTCAGACGCTTTAAACATGGTCAAACAAACAGGTTATGGCATTGCTAACCCAACTCTTGAAGATATGCGTTTAGAAGAACCAGAGATTATTAAACAAGGTTCACGTTTTGGTGTTCGTCTTAAAGCAGTAGCTCCATCCATTCATATGGTGAAGGTAGATGTAGAATCGGAGTTTGCACCAATTATTGGTACTGAGAAGCAAAGTGAAGAATTAGTACGCTATCTGATGCAAGATTTTGAAGAGGATCCATTATCGATTTGGAAATCCGATATTTTCGGAAGATCACTTAGCTCAATCGTACGAGAAGGAATTCATGCCAAATTAACACTGATGCCAGAAAATGCGAGATATAAACTTAAAGATACATTAGAACGTATTATTAACGAAGGCAACGGTGGACTGATTGCAATTATCTTATAAAGCATAGTATTTAAGCCGTGACTGAATGTAAACAGTCACGGCTTTTTTTGTGCTTGGAAGGCGATATAAAATACTGAAATAACTGAAGATTTTTGTAATAATAGCTGTATTTTGTAGGCTTAATTACCTAAAAACGCGACAAAATCCCTGATTTGATGCAAATTCGTGTTGAAAGAGCGTACAGCATGTGATAATATGCAGTTACATCAGTTAGAAAAATATGCTACATACAGTCATGTCAGTGGTTATGAAATATTTAAGTGTATATTTCATCTAACTTTGGATACAATCGTAATAATTCGATTCAAATTAATTGTGATTGTATCAGTAGCAATATGACAAAATTAAGTACCATTTTGAAATCGTGATTAACTTGTATTTGATTTTGAAATGAAATACAAGTTAAGGTTATAAGTCAAAACACTTCTGAGAGGAGGTGAGACGGATGAACAAAACAGACTTAGTAAATGAAGTTGCTGATCAGGCTGATCTTTCAAAGAAAGATGCATCAAAAGCTGTAGATTCAGTATTTGAAGCAATTACAGCTTCTCTTAAAAAATCTGAAAAGGTACAATTAATTGGGTTTGGTAACTTTGAAGTACGTGAGCGTTCTGCACGTAAAGGACGTAATCCACAAACTGGAAAAGAAATTGATATTCCAGCAAGCAAAGTGCCAGCATTCAAACCTGGTAAAGCCCTTAAAGATGCTGTTAAATAATAGTGTACATAGGGCGAAAGAGGGGTGTTTTTTCACCTCTCTTTTTTTCTTGTTGATGAACTATTATTAAATTCAAAAGCAATGATGCTGGTCGTGTGTTTAAAGATAGCGAAAACATGCGATAAATGCTAAAATAAACATGGTAATATTTTTGAAATGCAACTATGTGATTTGATGCGGGTGATAAATTATGACTGATTATAACGATCAAGCATTGATATCTTTTCAACACTCATTTTTGGGGCGGTATAAGCATGATTACATTGAATTAACAATGTATGATTCATTTTTTGCAACACCATTATTACTATTCCTTTATGATGTAACGACACGTCATCATAATGTCTTGGCTGATGCTCTAGTAAACATGCAATTATCACTAAATATCCATGATCAACTAGACCATCATTTTGATGAAGATATTGAAGTAGAACAATTGAAATCGAATCAATTGCATGTATTGATGGGCGATTATCATAGTGCCTTCTTTTATAAATTACTATCCACTCACCATGAAACAAATATGTTACATTTTTTCCTAACTTACATAAAAGAGATTAATGAGTATAAAATTGAATTACTTCATCATGATCATTCAATAGAAGAACGTTTAAATAAGGTGACTAATGTTTATTCTTGCTTGTTACAAGGCGTTATACAATATTTTAACTTAGAGAGTGAGTATGACAATCTATTTATAGAACAATTTGTTTTACAACATGCTGAGGCATTACCGCTTTATTGGATGAACTCATCATCTGAAGAAATGAGGCATGCTATTCAGAGTCGTTTAAAAGTTAGTGACAGCGAGAACAATACTTATATATAGGAGTCTACATAATGGATCCAAAATCAAAATCTGAAAAAGTACATCATGTTTTTGAATCAATTTCAACCAAATACGATAAAATGAATGCCATTATATCTTTTAAACGTCATAAAGCGTGGCGTAAAAATGTCATGGAACAAATGAATGTCCAGCAAGGAGCTAATTGTTTGGATGTTTGTTGTGGCACGGGAGATTGGACATTAGCTTTAAGTGAGGCTGTCGGGACAAATGGGTCTGTCATCGGGCTTGATTTTAGTCAGAACATGTTAGCTGTTGGTGAATCAAAGAAAGAAGAACAAGAAGTACAAAACGTTACGTTTGTTCACGGAAATGCGATGGAATTACCATATGATGACCACCAATTTGATTATGTGACGATTGGCTTTGGGTTACGTAATGTGCCAGATTATATGCAAGTTCTTAAAGAAATGCATCGTGTTGTTAAACCTGGCGGACAAGTCGTATGTTTAGAAACTTCACAACCTACCTTGCCTATATTTAAACAAACATATTTTGTCTACTTTAAATATATCATGCCACTCCTTGGTAAAATGTTTGCCAAGAGTTACGATGAGTATGCTTGGTTAAATGAATCAACGCAACACTTTCCCGGAAAAAAAGAGTTAAAAAACATGTTCTTAGAAGCCGGATTTTCAAATGTGAAAGTAAAAAGTTACGCCTTAGGTGTTGCGGCTATGCACTTAGGACGTAAGTAAAGATATAAAAAGGTGAATGAGATGAAATTGGCAACTGCAATTAATTATATGAATGAGGATATTGCTGAAATAGAAAACAGAATGAAACAAATCACAGGTGAAGAGCATTCTTTAATTTCGACTGCTTCTAGTCATTTGCTTCAAGCTGGCGGCAAACGAATTAGACCTATTTTTGTTTTATTATCTTCACAGTTCGGTGAGGCGGATCACGATCAAGTACGAAATGTCTCGGTTGCCTTGGAGCTAATTCATATGGCTTCCTTAGTCCATGATGATGTCATTGATGTTGCAAGTACAAGGCGGGGACATGAAACCATTAATGCCAAATGGGACAATTTAACAGCCATGTACACAGGTGATTTTTTATTTGCACGAACACTTGAGTTGGTTCGTGGGAGAAATGAAATAGCGATTCATCAAGTACTAGCTGATACGATTTATCAAGTTTGTGTTGGAGAAATTGAACAGATTCGAGATAAGTATACATATGACCAAAGTCTATTTAATTATTTTCGAAGAATTAAACGTAAAACCGCTTTATTGATCGCAACAAGTACTAAATTAGGAGCAATCGCAGCCAATTGTAGTGACGATACAATCGAGCGGTTAACGCTTTATGGCTATTATATTGGCATGTCATATCAAATTATTGATGATATTCTTGATTTTACTTCTACTGAAAAAGAATTAGGAAAACCAGTTGGAAGTGATTTGTTATCCGGTAATCTTACATTACCAACTATTCTAGCTTGTCAAAATGGAAAGATCGCTGAACAAGTCCAACAATTCTTTAAATACCCTAATAATCAAGAATACGCTGAACATGCTATTCAAGCTATCAAGAAATCGGATGCGATTGAAGACGCTTTTCAATATAGTCAAGCCTATTTGCGTAAAGCATTACATCAATTAGACACGTTACCAGATATAAAAGCAAAAAGAACCTTACAAAAAGTTGCAGGTTATCTAGGTAAACGTAAATTTTGAATTGTAATTTGTCATAAATTTTGTTAAACTTTTTAACGGTTTGAATGATAATTTGACGAAGAGGTGACGAAACATGGAACAAACTTTTATTATGGTTAAGCCAGACGGCGTACAACGCAATTTAGTTGGAGATATTGTGTCTCGTTTTGAGAACAAAGGCTATAAATTAGTTTCAGCTAAATTAATGCAAGTACCTACAGAACTAGCTGAGGAGCATTATGGTGAACATAAAGACAAGCCATTCTTTGGTGAGCTTGTTAACTTCATTACATCAGGCCCAGTTTTTGCGATGGTTTGGGAAGGTGAGAATGTGATCGCTACAGCACGTAAAATGATGGGTGCGACTAATCCTGCAGAATCCGACATCGGAACAATCCGTGGCGATTATGGAATTACAGTAGGTAAAAACGTGATTCATGGTTCTGACTCTCCAGAATCTGCTGAGCGTGAGATTGGCCTATTCTTCCCAGAAGGCGGGCTAATTAACTACACTAAAAACATTGACCAGTGGGTTTACTAATTTTAGTGTTGAATGAACCTTGTGCACATTAGCACAAGGTTTTTTAGTTTGATAAATTATTGATCACTTCATACTTTTCAACGATTGAAACAATAGCATTTCAAACGTTATCTATTATATAATATGGTGTAATGAGACATAATTGAGGAGAGAGAAAAGTGCGCGACGATTACATAGAGTTTATAGAACGAATCAAAAATCGAACAGGTATTGACTTGTCTTTGTACAAAGAGAAACAAATGAAACGACGTCTTACAACATTACGAGATAAACGAGGTTTCAAGACTTTTGTTGAATATTTTGATGCGATGATGAGAGACGAGCAATTATATTACGAATTTCTTGACCGAATGACCATAAACGTTTCTGAATTTTATCGTAATTTCAATCGTTGGGAAACATTAAGAACTCAAATCTTACCTTCTATTAAAGAAGGGAAAGACAAATTAAAAGTGTGGAGTGCAGCTTGTTCCACAGGCGAAGAACCATATACGATTGCAATGATTTTAAGTGACTACTTCCCACTAAAAGATATCACAGTACATGCTACAGATATTGATGATCAAGCATTAAATCGTGCTCAGGAAGCTGTTTATCCAGAACGTTCACTTAAGGAAGTGCCCAAAGATAAAATAGCCAAATTCTTCACTAAAAGAGGAGACCACTATGTATTATCAGATGATGTGAAAAGATGTGTTAAGTTCAGTAAACATAATCTATTAGCAGACCAATATAAGTCGACCTACGATCTGATTGTGTGTCGAAATGTACTTATTTATTTTACTGAAGAAGCTAAGCGTCAGGTCTACCAATTATTCTCACAATCCCTCGTACCTGGTGGCGTTTTATTTGTTGGTAGTACGGAACAAATTTTTGATCCGCAACAATTTAATCTAAGTGTTGCTCGAACATTCTTTTACGAAAAACAAGCATAAAGAGGTGTTATTCTTTGCGATATTTAACTGCTGGCGAGTCACACGGAAAACAATTAACAACGATTATTGAAGGTTTGCCTGCGCAATTACCTATTTCTGCTGACGAACTCAATGACTCCTTAATTAGAAGACAAGGGGGTTATGGTCGTGGTAGACGAATGAAAATTGAAAAAGACTTAGTTTCCATAATGAGTGGTGTTAGACATGGTTACACATTAGGTTCACCCGTAACATTAGCTCTAACTAATGATGATTTTAAAAACTGGCAGGACATTATGGGAGAAGAACCAGTTGACCCAGAGAAGCATATTAGACGTCAAGTTACAAAACCACGACCAGGACACGCTGATTTAAACGGAGGAATGAAGTACAATCATGATGACTTACGTAATGTATTAGAACGTTCATCAGCAAGAGAAACCGCTGCTCGTGTAGCGGCAGGTTCAATGGCTAAGAAATTATTATCAGAGCTAGGCATTACTGTAGCGGGTTATGTAAGGCAAATTTATGACGTTCAGGCCGCTGACTTAGAATTGACCATTGATGAGAAAATTGAGCGCGCTCGTCAGTCTGAAGTTAATACAATTGATCCGAACCAAGAGGAATCTATGAAACACGTTATTGATCAAGCAAAACAAGATGGTGATTCTATTGGCGGTGTCGTTGAAGTAACGGTAGATGGCTTACCACCTGGGCTAGGTTCATATGTTCAATATGACCGAAAATTAGACGGAAAAATTGCAGCTGCTGTGATGAGCATTAATGCATTTAAAGGTGTAGAATTTGGTATCGGTTTTTCAGCTGCTAGTACACGTGGAAGTGAAACACATGATGAAATAGCTTATGATGAACATAAAGGCTATTACCGAAAGACGAATCGTTTAGGTGGTTTTGAAGGAGGCATGACAACAGGTATGCCGATCGTTGTAAAAGGGGTTATGAAGCCGATTCCCACACTATATAAACCGCTAGAAAGCATTGATATTCACTCTAAAGAACCGTTCAAAGCAAGTATTGAACGGTCTGATAGCTGTGCTGTTCCAGCAGCCTCAGTTGTGATGGAACATGTCGTGGCTTGGGAGGTCGCAGCAGCTATTGTAGACCAATTTCCTTCTGATTATATGGAACAATTGAAAGCAGCTCTGACAGATTACCGAGAAAGGGTGCGAACATTTGGATGAATAAACTAACTGTTCACGGAACCCGCCCGTATCAAATAATTATTGACAAAGGTTTGCGTTATTCGATCGCAGAATGGCTTAAACCTTTTCGATTTAATAAAATAGCCATTGTGACAGATGAACAAGTGGCACCATTTTATTTATTAGATCTTAAATCGCAGTTAAGTCAATCTTATGATGTTTTTGACTATGTAATCCCTGAAGGTGAAAAGTCCAAAAATATTGATCAATTCGAATCTATTATTACTTTTTTGAGTGAAAATTATTTTGATCGTCATTCTGCTATTATTGCTCTAGGTGGTGGCGTTACAGGTGATTTGGCAGGTTTTGTTGCATCTTCATATATGCGAGGAATTGGCTTTGTTCAAATGCCTACGACATTACTCGCGCATGATAGTAGCGTCGGCGGAAAGGTAGCTATTAATCATCATTATATAAAAAATATTATTGGCCATTTTTATTCTCCAAATATCGTGTTATATGATTATGAAATGTTAGATACATTGAGTTCGCTTCAATTTCGCTCAGGTTTTGCGGAAGTTGTGAAACATAGTTACTTAATGCCTGACCCTTTACACGAGATGATTGCCGAAGTGAATGATTTTACTCAAATGACTAGTTATGAAATTGAAAATATATTAACTCAGTCCATTCTTGTGAAAAAACAAATCATCGAACAAGATGAATATGAACAGAATTTGAGGCAAGTCTTGAACCTTGGCCATACACTAGGTCACGCCATAGAATCAGTATATAGTGAATATAAAGTGACTCATGGTGAGGCTGTCATGATTGGGATATTATTCGACTTATATTTATCTGACCAGGTTCAGAAACGTCGTGATCCCTTCTTTCATGAAGGGCTGTTGCATTGGTTAACAACACTAGGTTATTCATTAAATTTAGCTGAATGGCGATGCGATTCTTTAATTCAAGCTATGAAGCACGACAAAAAGAATCAAACGGGGAATATAACATGTATTTTATTAGAAAACATGGGTAAACCTTATGCTAAGACTTTCTCTATTAATGAACTAAACAAATTATTAGTAAAATTTGTCGAACGACTGAATCAATATAAATATTTAAATGTTCTGACTTAAAGGGGGGGTAGTATGAATAACGCTTATCATTTTCCTAACTGTATTATTAATGGTCGACTTAAAGTCCCGGGTGACAAATCTATGAGTCATCGCGGGGTATTGTTAGCTGCAATGGCAAAAGGACAGAGTGTCATTAATGGGTTGTTAGATTCTGAAGATTGCAAAAGTACGATTGAAGCATGCCAAGCATTGGGTGTAGATATACAAACAGTTGGTCAACAAACATTTATTGAAAGCCCTGGTATTAGCTCATGGCGTCCTCCAAAACAACCTATTAATTTAGGAAACTCTGGAACAACGGCAAGATTGTTATCGGGGGTTTTGGCAGCCTTTCAACATCCAGTTAAACTGACCGGTGATGAATCACTAAAACAGCGACCGATGAAACGCGTGATTGGCCCTTTATCCACTATGGGTGCTCGATTTACATTTGAAGGTGAACCTGATCGGTTGCCATTTATTATTCAAGGATCAGAATTAAAATCAATATCTTATGAATTACCACTCCCTAGTGCACAAGTAAAATCTGCTATTCTTTTAGCAGGGATGTCCACATACGGAAAAACAATAGTTAGAGAGCCGATTAAAACGCGTGATCATACCGAAAAGATGGTAAAAGCTTTTGGTGGAACTATTGATGAAGACCATACACTTCGTTCTGTAGAAGGTAAGCAGTTTCTTAAAGGGGCTCATCTTACCATACCTGGTGATCCTTCATCTGCGGCTTTTTGGATAGCAGCAACAGTTATAACACCAAATAGTGAATTGCAGCTTGAAGATTTAAGCTTGAATGAAACACGGATTGGATTTATTCGTGTATTGCAACGAATGGGTGCATCTATTGATGTGACTGTTAAAGACTACGTAGGGTTAGAACCTGTTGGAGATGTTTATGTTCGGTCTTCGACATTAATGCCTACTTCCTTGTCGAAAGAAGAAATTCCTTCCCTTATTGATGAAGTCCCCTTATTAGCTCTTGTTGCAACACAAACAGAAGGGACCATGACTTTAGAACATATTAATGAACTAAGGTTTAAAGAGACAGATCGAATTCATGCAACTGTTGAAATATTAAATTCTCTAGGTGCTAATTTAAACGAGGAAGAAGAATCAATTAAAATTGAAGGAAAAAGTGATCTCAAGGGGGGTCACGTCACATCATACAATGATCACCGAATGGCAATGTTAGCAGTCGTAGCGTCTTTTATTAGCAACACCCCAGTGATTATTGATAATATTGATTGTATCAACATATCTTATCCAAATTTTTTCCAAAATTTGAATGGTATTTTGCAGGATTATGTACGAGATGAATAGAAAGGTGTATATATTATGGAAACAATTAGTGAAGCTTTAGAATTAAAAAATGAAGGTAAAATTAGCGAAGCAGTTCAACTATTAAAAGACTATGTCGCTGAAGCGGATGATGCTGAGCGACTCGATATTGCACAGTTATTACAAGAATGGGGATTATTGAACGACGCTAAAGAAGTTTATGAAGATATGCTTGTTCTATATCCGGACGACCATTATGTGAAATTGCTATTAGCTGAAATATACACAGACTTAGGGGAAGATGATCGAGTCATAGATCTATTAGAGGATATTGATGAAGAAGCAGAAGCGTATATTCCTGCATTAGTACAGTTAGCAGATTTATATCAATCACAAGGTTTATATGAAGTTGCTGAAAAGAAGCTGAATGAAGCCAAAGCTGTTGATCCAGAAGAACCAATTATCGATTTAGCATTGGGTGAATTAGCTTTTTCTAATGGTGAATATCAGAAATCAATTCCATATTACGAAAAGGTTGAAAAATATGACGGAGAAATTAGTGTTGTTAATATTAAGGAACGATTAGCTGAATCACTATCGTCTGTAGGTAATTGGGAGCAAGCTCTTCACTATTATGAACAAATTGAACTTGAAACACCTGACCAATTATTCAAGTATGGTTATACAGCTTATCAATTAGATCGCTATGATATTTGCACAAGAGTTTGGAATCAGTTGATTGACCTAGATCCAGAATATACAAGTGTTTATCCTATGTTAGCTCAAGCCCTTTATGAAGAAGGAGCTGTACAAGAGGCATTTGATACAACTGTTCAAGGTATTCAAAAAGATGAACATAATAATGAGTTATATTTATTAGCAGCACAGTATGCCATGAAATTACAAAAGTCAGAAGATGCCGTCCATTATCTTCAGGAGTCATTAGCCATTGATCCAGCTTATGAAGATGGAGCAGAGATGTTACTTCATATTTACTTTGAAAATGATGAGTATATGAAGGCTAAAGAATTAGTGGACGAACTTATGAGTTATGAAGGCTACCCAGTTGTATTAAATTGGCGTTCAGCACAAATTTATAATGAACTAGAGGAATTTGATCAAGCGAAAAATATGTACAAGCAAGCGGCAATATCATATGCAAATGATCCTGATTTCCTTAAAGAATACGGTCTGTTCTTAATGGAAGAAGGCGAAACTGAACTTGCATTAAAACAACTGACAAAATATTTACAAATTATACCTGATGACGAAGAAATCCGTGAGTTTGTAGCACGAATCCAAGATGAATGAGGTGTTTGAATGCATGTCTCACCAATTCAAAAAAAGGTTTTTTTAAATTGGTTTCTAAATCAATTTGAATTACCGAAGCGTGAAATCGTTTGGTTGTTTGATTATATTTTAAAACGTGATGAATTATTGAATCACATCCACTTTGTCTATGAAGCCCATTTATGCCCACGTGGCATGGTTGTATCAGTTGACTCGCAAGACAAAAGGCCTTTTCGATATTATAAAGAACATGTGGTTACTTCTGAAGTTGAAAAAGCATTTCATGATATTCGGATGAATCATCAAGAAGATCTTTATATCGAGTTGAACTTCCCAGAAGTTAGGCAGTCAACAGCCCATAGCGATGTCTTAACAGATAATCCGTATCTTCCAGATGATTATTATTTAGAAGAAAGTGATTATCAAATGGTTGATTCACTTTTACAATTTGTTACAGATGAACACTATATGACACAATTGAAATTGAAAATAGATGAATCATTAGACAACGGTGATGATGAGGCATTTTATTTTTACAGCTGGTTATTAAACCAGCGGAACCAAATGAGTGAATAGGGGATGACGATTTTGAAATGGACGTATAATGATATTCAACAATTTATCCAAGCAAAGGATTATATAGATACGGCAGTGATACCACTCGTTCCTTTTTCATTTGAAACTGATGATGAATTAAAGAAATATACATTCCAATCAGAAGCTATGTATATTCTAATGTCGCAGATTGAAAAGCATTTTAAAGGACGAGTGTTGTTGTTACCTGTATATCATTACATGAAACAAAACACACTAGAATTAGAGGTTGAGCGATTAAGGACAAGTGTTGATGAATTAATTCAACGGCAACCATTCAAACATGTCATGCTTTTTACGTTTGATAATAAATGGCGAAAGCACCAGAGTGAATTAAATGGCGAACTCATTTGGCTACCAGCACCAACAGAAAATGACTTGAACCAAATTGAAACTCAACAAATGATTCAATCACATGCAAATGAATTAAAAACGCTAATTAAAGAACAATGGTAATAGAAATCTTTATGACAATATTGTAAAGAAATTGTGACATTTTTCGATTCTTGAACGAGTTTTTATTGACCGAAATGGTGGGATACGCTATTATGATATTGTCCTAATAAATATGTAAAATACCCTGAACGTTGAATAGATTGGATAGGGGGGAAAGACATGAGCGAAAAGAAAAATAACCAAGTTTCTAGAAGACAGTTCTTAAACTACACGCTGACTGGTGTTGGTGGTTTTATGGGGGCTGCAATGGTTTCACCAATGGTTGGTATGGCTGTAGATCCATTATTGCAAGCAGAAGGTTCAAGTGACTTTCAGTATGTTATGGATGTAAGCGAAATAACTCAAGAACCACAACGTAAATCTTTTACAGTACCACAAGAAGATGGTTGGTATGAATCTGAGAGTGAACAAACTGCTTGGATTTATCGAACTGAAAACGATGAGATCTTAGCGTTATCACCTGTCTGTACTCATTTAGGTTGTACAGTAGACTGGGAGTCTGGGGATCATGATAATGAATTCTTCTGTCCTTGTCACAATGGTCGTTATGATCGGATGGGTGTCAATATTGCGGATACTCCACCAACTGCACCACTACCAGCTTATGAATATCGCGTAGAAGAAGGTAAGCTTTACCTAGGTAAGGCTCAACCGAGAGGAGGGGCGTAATAGATGCTTCAAAAATTATATGATTGGGTTGACGAACGACTTGATATTACGCCGATTTGGCGCGATATCGCTGACCACGAAGTTCCTGAGCATGTTAACCCAGCTCACCACTTTTCAGCATTCGTATATTGTTTTGGTGGACTAACCTTTTTCGTTACGGTTATCCAGGTGCTGTCAGGAATGTTCTTAACCATGTATTATGTGCCAGATATTGAAAATGCTTTCGCTTCGGTTGAGTATCTTCAATCACAAGTTGCACATGGACAAATTGTTAGAGGTATGCACCACTGGGGCGCGAGTGTAGTAATCGTCATGATTTTCTTACATACCTTGCGTGTTTTCTTCCAAGGTGCTTATAAAAAGCCGCGTGAATTGAATTGGGTTGTGGGTGTTCTATTATTCTTTGTTATGTTTGGACTAGGTTTTACTGGTTATTTATTACCATGGGATAATAAAGCATTCTTCGCAACGCAAGTTGGTCTTGAGATTGCTGAAAGTGTACCAGTAATAGGTACAGATATTAAAACGCTTTTAGCTGGTGATCCGGAGATTGTTGGTGCTCAAACCTTAACAAGATTCTTTGCGATTCACGTATTCTTTTTACCAGCAGCATTATTTGGCTTGATGGCAGCTCACTTCATTATGATCCGTCGTCAAGGTATTTCAGGTCCATTATAAGATAAAAACGTCTGAAAAGGAGGGAACACTGTGCACAAAGGTAAAGGAATGAAATTTGTCGGAGACTCACGTATCCAAGACAAAGGTCAACGTAATACGATCCCTAAAGATTATTCTGAATATCCTGGTCGTACGGAAGCGTTCTGGCCAAACTTTTTGTTAAAAGAATGGCTTGTTGGTGCAGTTTTCTTAATTGGTTTTTTATGCTTAGTTGCCGTAGCACCATCACCTTTGGAACAACAAGCTGACCCGAACAACTCAGCTTATATTCCACTTCCTGACTGGTATTTCTTATTCTTATATGAGTTATTAAAGTTTGAATTCGCATCAGCTGATTATGTTGTGATCGGAACAGTTGGTATTCCGGGTCTCGCATTTGGTGCACTATTACTAGCACCTTTCTTAGACCGTGGCCCAGGCCGACGCCCATCTCAACGACCTATTGCTAATGGCATGATGTTAATGGGTGTTATTGCAACTGTTTGGTTAACATATGTTTCAGTGACGGCTGTTGACTGGGAGCAGCGTGAGCAATATTCAATTGCCAATGCTACTGAACACGAAGTCGATACAGAGCACCCTGGTTACGAAGCATACTCTAATAATTGTATGAGTTGTCACGGTGAAAATATGGGTGGTAATGCAGGAATGGGACCATCCTTATTAGAATCACAAATGAACGTCGATGCTGTTAAAGATATAGCCCGTAATGGTATAGGAGATATGCCGGCTAATCAATTCGAGGGTTCTGATGAAGAACTTGAAAACCTTGCTAATTTCATTGTTGATAACCGTCCATCATCAGATGGTGAAGGTGAAGGTAATGGCGAAGGAAGTAGCGAAGGAAGTAGTGAAGGCGAAAATAGTGATTCAGAATCGTAATGGTACAAGAGCTGACTTAACAACAAGTCAGCTCTTTATTTTTCATAGTTCATTTTAGATAGGAGTCAATTTATGAAATATTTGCTCTTAGACCGAAGATTGTTGGTATTTTTATTGATCGTTAACTTTTTCGGGACCATCTATGGTTACATATGGTATCAACCACAATTAGAGATTACATCAACAGTTTTTATCCCATTTGTTCCAGATAGCCCGACAGCTTCATTATTTTTCGTTATTGTATTAGTTGGATTTTTAATTGGTCGACATTTTGGCTATGTTGAGGCGTTGGCGATGGTGACTTTATTCAAGTATGGTGTATGGGCAGTGGTCATGAATATTCTAACTTATTTTAATGGTCAAGAAGTCGGTATCATGTCTCTGATGCTCATCGTTTCACATGGAGCTATGGCTATACAAGCGCTATTATTTGCACCTTTTTACAAGATAGAATGGCGTCACTTAATCGTTGCTGCTATATGGACATTACATAATGACATCATTGATTATGTTTATGGTCAAATGCCAATGTATTCTACACTGACTGAATATGAGCAACATATTGGTTATTTCACATTTTGGTTAAGTTTATTATCGATCACACTTGTATATTTTCTCTGTATCAAACGAACACAGACCGCTAATCTGACATAAATATAAATTAACTGATTAAAAGGGGAACGTCAGATTATGGTCATTTCTGAATGGGTGATAAATAACTGGTATTCTACAATTAGCTCGCTGATAGTATCTTCACAGGAATTAATTCAGATGATTATTGTTATTACATGTATTGTATTGTTAACTTTATTATATGTTGGTGTAAGGTTATACCAGTCTAATCAAAAAAGAAACCAACTCAATCTATATGGAAGTTTCAATACACAAAAGACTGAATATAAAAATCCTCCGAACGATTAATAGAGTGACCCAATAATTTGAGACAGGAAAAAACACCCCCTATGTCGTATTTGGTAGTAATCGACAATTTAGGAGGTGTTTTTCTTATGGGTAAA
>NZ_JAUSTQ010000001.1 GCF_030812915.1 Alkalibacillus salilacus | reverse complement strand
ATGACTAATATACCAAGTTGAAAACCGAAAGTCAACAACTTTTTATTAATCTTTTTAATCGATTGTTTAAATCGATTTGGCTCTCAAAAAGCGACCTTTTTAATATAACAACTATTGGTTGAAAAGTCAATAGTTATTTTGTGATTTGATTTCGCTATATGTTCCTTCAAATCACTGTCATTAGCGCGTCTCTCAACGCGACAATTAATAATGTATCACGCCTGAAAGTCATACGCAATAGTTTTGTTAATGTAAATTAATTCTGACAAATAAAGCTTCTTTTAATACCCAAAGCTCACTAAGTTAGTTATCAAATCATCTTCTATCATCACGACTTTCCATTCAATGAAAATCATATTATTCTTGATTACAAAACCATAAAAAAAGACTTACCTACACCTTCACTAGTGTGGTAAGTCTTGGCTTTATCTATACATCATCAATTAAGAGCGGTGACGCATTTGCGGGAAGAGTAATACATCACGGATTGATGGTGAATCAGTTAATAACATGATTAATCGATCAATTCCGATCCCTAAACCACCTGTTGGCGGCATTCCGTATTCTAGTGCCTCTAAAAAGTCTTCATCCATTAAATGCGCTTCATCATTACCTGCATCACGTTCTTTCACTTGTGCTTCAAAACGTTCACGCTGGTCAATTGGATCATTTAATTCAGAGAATGCGTTCGCATACTCGCGACCAACTATAAATAATTCGAAACGATCTGTATAACGTCCATCTTCATCATTTTTCTTAGCTAACGGTGAAATTGCAACTGGATGTCCGTAAATAAAGGTAGGTTGAATTAAGTGTTCCTCGACCTTTTGTTCAAAGAATTCGTTGACGATATGACCAAACGCCATATTATTTTCTACGTTAACACCATGTTCTTTCGCTAATGTATGAGCTTGTTCATCTGATAGGTCTTGCCAGAAGTCAACTCCAGTATACTCTTTGATGGCATCAATCATGTGCCAACGTTTCCAACCAGATGATAAGTCAACTGAATGTTCACCGTACGTTACAGTTGTTGAGCCGAGTACATCTTGAGCAATATGAGCAATTAGCGTTTCTGTTAAATCCATCATGTCATGGTAATCAGCAAATGCTTCATATAGCTCGATCATCGTGAATTCTGGATTATGGCGTGTTGAGACGCCTTCATTACGGAAGACACGACCAATTTCATATACTTTCTCCATACCACCTACAATTAAACGCTTCAAATGGAGTTCAATCGCAATACGCATATACAATGGAATATCTAAAGCATTATGATGAGTTTCGAATGGGCGTGCCGATGCTCCACCTGGAATCGAATGCATCATCGGTGTCTCAACTTCTAAAAAGCCTTGGTCATCTAAGTAACGGCGCATGGATTGTAGGATTTTACTTCTTAATACGAATGTATCTCGGCTTTCTAAGTTGGTGATTAAATCAAGATAACGTTGACGATAACGTTGTTCGACGTCTTTCAAACCATGAAACTTCTCTGGTAAAGGGCGCAATGATTTAGTTAAGAATTCGAATGAATCAGCCTTAACGGAAAGTTCGCCAACTTTAGTCTTAAACATCACACCTGAAACACCAACGATATCACCTAAGTCAGCTGATTGGAAAATCTCATAAGCTTCGTCACCAATTCGGTCTTTACGGACATAGATTTGCACTTGCCCTGACAAATCTTGAATATGTGCGAAGCCTGCTTTACCTTTACCCCGCTTCGTCATAATACGTCCAGCGACGGTCACTGACGTTTCAGATTCCATTTCTTCCAATTCTTCTTTACTATACTGATCATAAAGCGCCTCTAAATCTTTGGCTAGATGGGTACGTTCAAATTTATCACCAAAAGGATTGATGCCGGATTCTTGTAATGTTTTTAACTTTTCAAGTCGCATCTGCATTTGGTCATTCATTTCTTCTGACACAGTATTCACCTCTATCTATTAAGTAATCCTTCACGATACCTGATAATCTAGTTTAAACACTTGGCGCGTTAAACAGAAGGTTAGATCATCATTTATTCAAATATGTTCTGCATAATACTCTACACCAGCAAGTTCCTCAGAATCAAGTTCATTCACATAGCTTTGAACGGTTTTATCGTTAATTTTTTCATGCTTAGCTATATCAGACAATGGCACTAACACAAAAGCTCGCTCGGTCATTCGTGGATGAGGAATCGTTAAGCGTTCTGTTTCTAACTTCGCCTGAGCAAATAATAAGATATCCAAATCGATCTGCCGCGGCCCGTTTCGAAATGTTTTCTCACGACCGACTGACTCCTCAATCGATTGTGTTAACGTTAATAATTCTAACGGTTCATAGGTGGTATCAACGGCAACCACCATGTTTAGAAAGGCCGCTTGATCAAGAAAACCAACTGGTGCGGTTTGGTAGACCTTTGATAACGCTATAAGCTCAACGCCCTGATCTTGAGATAAAGCTTCAATTGCTTCTTTTAAGTAAACTTCCCTTGGTTCAATATTCGACCCTAATGCGATATAACTACGATAAGCCATAAGGGCGCTCCCGTTCGATCTCAACCGCAACCGATTGGTAATAACCTGGGATTGGTGGACCTGGTTTATCAATCGTTATTTTAATCGCTTCTAAAATTGAAAATGCTCGAAACATTTCTTCGGCCAACGTTTCAGCAACGGCTTCAACTAAATTATACGCTTCACCTTCAACAACAGCCTGAGCTACTTCATAGGCTTGACCATAGTCAATGCTATCATCCATATTGTCAGTTTTACCTGATGACGATAAATCCAACATAAGCTCTAAGTCGACTGTAAAACGTTGACCTAACTTATTCTCTTCTGGAAACAAACCGTGATAACCGTAAAACATCATACCATTTAACTTAATCTTGTCCATGTTCATTCCACCCTTTACCAAGCATTGCATCCATCATGTCTACTGCACGTTTGACTTCCTTTACATCATGAACCCGTACAATATCAACACCCTGGCTTACGCCCTGACAAACCGTTGCAATCGTTCCTTCTAATCGCTCTTCAACGGTTAAATCCAGCGTTTTACCCACAACTGATTTACGTGAGGTACCTAGTAAAATCGGGTAGCCCAATGTTTTTAATTCTTGCATACGTCTCATAACGAGTAAATTTTGCTGATGTGTTTTACCGAAACCCACGCCAGGGTCTAAAATGATTTGTTCGTCTTTAACCCCTTGTTGTTTCACGGTTTCAATCGATCCCTTCAAGGAGATTTTTAAGTCATCCATTAGATCGTCATAATTTGGTTCGGTTTGATTATGCATTAATATGATAGGGCAGCCATACTTCTTTGCAATAGTACCAATCTCTGGGTCATGTTTAGCTCCCCATACGTCATTGATGATTGTCGCGCCTGCTTGAACTGCAGCTTCAGCTGTTTTAGCTTTATACGTATCGATTGAAATGGGAACAGATAAATGTTCAGTTAACGCTTGAATCACTGGAACCACTCGGTTAATTTCCTCTTCTACTGAAACAGGGGTGTGTCCAGGACGCGTTGACTCCCCGCCGACATCAATCACCGTCGCACCATCCGCTACCATTTGCTCCGCTTGTGCCACAGCCCGTTCTAGATCATTAAACTGCCCACCATCTGAGAATGAATCAGGTGTTACATTTAGAATTCCCATAACCATTGTCTGATCGAATAATGGAAGTGACTGATTCATAGGCTGAGTATCTTGCATGAAGATTCCCCTTTCCGCACTAACATAAAAATTAGCTCTTTAATTCGCTCAATTCTTCTGCTGATAAATGATAGACTTCATTACAGAAGTGGCATGTTGCCTCTGCTCCACCATCTTCTTCAATCATCGACTGAATTTCTTCATTTCCGAGTGAAGCAATCGCGTTCTCTGTACGTTCTTTTGAACATGAACAGCTGAATTCAACGTCCTGTTGTTCAACTATATGCCATTCATGTCCTTCAAAAAAGCTCTCTAAAATGTCTTCTGGTTTTTTACCTTGTTGAATTTGTGTTGAAACAGTTGTCATTTGATTAATCCGTTCTTCAACGATTGAGATCGTCTCCTCAGTTGCACCAGGCATCATTTGAACAATAAAACCACCTGAAGCCAAGATTGAATAATCTGTATCAACTAAGACACCTGCGCCTACAGCTGATGGCACTTGTTCTGATGTAACAAAGTAATACGTGAAGTCTTCACTAATTTCACCCGAAACAATCGGAACTTGTCCTGTGAAATTATTTTTAAGTCCGATATCTTTCACGACACCAATCGTACCATTTGTTCCAACAGCACGGCGAACATCTAATTTGCCATATTCATTTGAATCAAAGTCGACATGTGGGTTTTTGAGGTAACCTCGTATTTCACCTTTGGCGTTTCCGTCTGCAACGATCGCACCGATCGGGCCATCGCCTTCAACTTTAACTGTCAGCTTATCATCACCTTTAAGCATCGCGCCCATCATGGCCGTAATAGTCATTGTTCGACCTAGGGCTGCAGATGCAGTTGGCCATGTGTCATGGCGGCGGCACGCTTCATTAACAAATTGTGTTGATTCAATCGCATAAGCACGGACTTGACCGTCAAATGCAGTTGCTTTAACTAAATAATCACTCATGATTAATCTCCTTTCTCGTTTGCGCAATATATCTCATATAAACCATGTAATGTTAGTTCAGTATCTACATAATCAATGGTTTCAGACCCTTTACCAATCAATCTAGCCAAACCACCTGTTGCGACAACAGTTGGCGTTTGATTAGCTTGGGCTTTAAATTGATTCACAACAGCATCCACTTGACCGACGTAGCCGTAATAGATCCCTGATTGCATCGCTTCTACCGTTGATTGTCCGACAACTTGATGTGGACGTCCAATCTCAATCCGTGGTAACTTAGCTGCTTTAGCATATAAAGCTTCGGTTGAAATATTGATTCCAGGTGCAATTGCTCCACCTACATATTCTTCATTTTCGTTGACATAACAATAGGTCGTAGCCGTCCCAAAATCAATAATAACAGCTGGAGCACCATACATTTTAATAGCACCAACTGCGTTAACAATACGGTCTGCACCGATTTCTTGAGGATTCGGGTAAGCCATTTTCAAATGAGCATCCACGCGCTGGCTCCCTACAACTAATGGCTTCAAGTGAAAGTAGTATTCACACATCTTTTCTAAAGAAAACATAATCGGAGGTACCACTGATGAAATAATCACACCATCAAAGTCATCGAATGATAGACCGTGGTGTTGTAATAAAGCTTTCACTTGCATCGCGTATTCATCTTCCGTTTTATGACGATCGGTTGCAATGCGCCACTGATAAGTTAGTTTGTCTTGTTCAAACACACCCATAACGGTATTGGTATTGCCTACGTCTAATACAAATATCATACTGTCACACCATTTCTTTATAACAATTTAATAACGAGTCATTAGCTTGATGTTTCATTCAACGTAAATCATACCACAAACACTCAGTTTTTGTCGTGAAACCTACTCAAAATCTCAATGAATCAGCGGTATCCTCTGTTATAGTCCGTTGTTGAATTGTGATCCGCTTTCGGTGGACGCTTTTACCCATAGGGCACAAGTGCAACATCTGCTCAATCTCACTACGTTCGTTTTTCACAGTGTTTTCTATGCAGGGGCACGGCTCGAGCCTCCTCGGCAATTAAAGGAACTTCGGCTAAATGCCGGACGTCAATCACAAACGCCGAAGTGACCCACATCCTGCGGCCCTCTGGGGGTCTCGAGACACGTGCTTTTCCCGTGACGCCCCGGACGGGCTAATGTCGACGTTGGTCACAAAAGCTGATTTCATAAGCTTCTTTGCCTAATTCTGCGCCGAGTACTCGCAGGCGCAGGACGTGACCGAACTTAGTCGACCTGGAGTCGCCACCTTCGCTCCTCACAATTCAACAACTATGAGCTCATAATACATTCCAAACAACAATAACTTTCACTAAACCAACAACAAAAAACCTACCCTAACTTTATTAGGGTAGGTTGGGATCATTTGATTATTCTTTACGACGATCGTCATCTGATGTTTCATTATCTGAAGCAGTATCATCATTAGGTGTTTCATTTGAAACATTCTCATCTGACGATTCATCTTTTGATTGAATATTAACTTGAACATCTTGATTGTCATCTGAATCATCTTGACCATTTGTTTCAGTCGTTTCAGATTTTTGATCAGATGAAGTCTCATCAACCACATCTTCTTCGAGTGGCTCTGGTAATACGCCATCTTCGAAAAGACCTTTAATCTGACGAGCATCAAGTGTTTCAACTTCAAGTAATGTTTTCGCAATGATTTCTAATTGTTCTTTATGCTCTGACAAGATACTGTGAGCACGTTCATAACAATCATTAATAATTGCTTGAACTTCTTGGTCGATCACATAAGCGATTTGATCACTATAATTCGGTTCGTTCTGAATGTCCTTACCTAAGAAGACTTGGCCTCCAGAACTACCAAATTGTAATGGACCTAACTTCTCACTCATACCGAATTCAGTTACCATCTTACGGGCAATATTAGTTGAGCGTTGGAAGTCATTATGAGCGCCAGTACTTGCTTCACCGAAGATTAATTCTTCAGCAACACGACCACCTAATAAGCCTGTAATCTTATCAAGCAACTCTGGTTTCGTTTGGAAGTAACGGTCTTCTTTAGGAAGCATAACCGCATAACCACCAGCTTGGCCACGTGGCACGATTGTAACCTTATGAACCATATCAGCTTCATCAAGGACCATACCAATAACCGTGTGTCCACTTTCGTGGTATGCAACAATGTTTTTCTCTTTATCAGAAATGACACGGCTCTTCTTAGCAGGACCTGCAATCACACGGTCAATCGCCTCGTCAACGTGTTCCATTTCAATCTTCTTCGAGTCAGCGCGTGCAGCAACTAAAGCTGCCTCGTTTAATAAGTTTTCTAGGTCTGCACCTGTGAACCCAGGTGTTCTTAACGCAATCGCCTTAACGTCCACTGATTCACTTAACGGTTTATTACGAGCGTGGACTTGTAAGACTTCTTGACGTCCTTTAACGTCTGGGTTCTGAACAGGGATTTGACGGTCAAAACGACCAGGACGTAATAACGCTGGGTCAAGAATGTCTGGGCGGTTTGTTGCTGCCATCATTATAATACCTTCATTGACACCAAAACCGTCCATTTCAACAAGTAATTGGTTTAATGTCTGTTCACGTTCGTCGTGGCCACCGCCGACACCAGCGCCACGCTGACGTCCAACTGCATCAATTTCATCAATGAAAATAATACAAGGTGCGTTTTTCTTCGCATTTTCGAATAAGTCACGAACACGTGACGCACCAACACCAACAAACATTTCAACGAAGTCAGAACCACTGATTGAGAAGAACGGTACGCCCGCTTCACCAGCTACTGCCTTCGCAAGTAATGTCTTACCAGTACCTGGAGGGCCAACGAGTAAGACCCCTTTTGGAATACGTGCGCCCAATTCAGAGAATTTACGCGGATCCTTCAAGAACTCAACAACTTCTACAAGCTCTTGTTTCTCTTCATCAGCACCTGCTACTTCATTAAATTTGGTCTGCTTCTTATCTTCGGTATACATCTTCGCCTTACTCTTACCGAAGTTCATCATACGGCCGCCGCCGCCTTGCATTTGGCTAAGTAAGAAGAAGAACAGGATAAAGATAATTAAAAATGGAATAAGCGTTGTAAAAAATCGCGCCCAAGCGCTTGGTTCTTCAGCTGCCTGAACATCGACTAACCCTTGATCTCGAGCTGTATCCACAACATTATTAACGATTTCTTCAGTCGCTGGAATTTCAGCACGGAATGATTCAGCTTCTCCCGTATCACCAGGCTGATATTCACCTGTTACATCATACGCAAAGTTCGTATATTGTAAGTTTAATTCTTCAATTTGGCCATTTTCTAAGACCTCTTGAAATTCATCATAAGTGAGTTGTTCCGTTTCCGGACTCGGATTGTTCAACATTCCGATAATTCCGATGACAACTAAAAAGATTATTAAGTAAAATATGGTATTTCGGAACACCCGATTCATCACTAACCTCCTCCTAAGCTATGTGCAAACTAAGCTGTCTACCCATCATCTATAGTTCATTGCTTGTTTCATTATTTAAGTGCAAAACTAAACTTATGTTATCATAATTATTTTACCTACCTCAAACAATAACTACGAATAAATCTCTTCTTTTAAAACCCCGATATATGGAAGGTTTCGATAACGCTCTTGAAAGTCAAGTCCATAGCCGACAACAAAGGCGTCTGGTACTTCAAAACCAACAATATCTGCAAACACATTAGCTTTACGTCCAGATGGCTTGTCTAACAATGTCACAATCGTAATGGAATTCGCTTGACGATATTTAAATAAATCAACTAAATAACTTAACGTTAAGCCACTATCAATAATATCTTCGATGATCAATAAATCACGACCATTAACTTGCGTATCCAAGTCTTTCACGATACGAACTTCCCCAGATGATTCCATTCCGCCGCCATAGCTTGAGACATCCATAAAGTCGATTTCAACATGCGTTTCAACACGCTTTAATAAATCATTCATAAACGGCATGGCACCTTTTAAAACACCAATTGCCAGAGGGAACTTCCCATCAAAGTCACGTGTGATTTGCGCTCCTAATTCTTCTGCTTTAGCTTGAATTTCCTCTTCAGAAATCAACACTTCTTTAATTTCATTATGCAAAACAAATCCCCCTATGATTCACTTTCATCAATTGAAAGTATGATATGATGTGTATCCGATAAATCAGCCCAATCGCTCTGTTTTAATAATGGAATCCACAATACACGACCATCTGCATCTGTTACCACCGGCCATGTATCACGCTCATGTAAAGGAACTTTTTCATCAATGAAGATATCCTTTACTTTTTTATGACCATTTAATCCTTTAGGACGTATTCGATCACCTGGACGTCTTGTCCGAACGGTTAGCGGCCATGTCACATCCGATTTTGATCCAACGACAATGTGAGGGTTTAAATCGATTGTTTTACTGTTCTCAGAGCTCAACTCTTGAACTTGTATGGTCCAACCATTTGGTAGCCGATGCATATCACCAACATTTAATGGAATC
Source organism: Alkalibacillus salilacus (assembly GCF_030812915.1). Lineage (GTDB taxonomy): Bacteria > Bacillota > Bacilli > Bacillales > Alkalibacillaceae > Alkalibacillus > Alkalibacillus salilacus. The sequence goes on along the minus strand of NZ_JAUSTQ010000001.1, from coordinate 402,504 downwards.
GCGTAACTATTCGGCTCGAACGTCTGGGTTGTTACAGTACACGTATCGTAAGATTTAATGGCTTTCAAACCTTGTCGCAATGTCCACTCACTATTAGGAGCTTCCGATTCTAGCCACATTTTAAATGACTGAAAATCATGGCGATAAGACTGATTACTTACACTAAGATAGTTTAATATTAGATGAAAGCCTCGCCTTTGTAAAGGTAATGGCAATGCCTTAAAAGAATTAATTGAAAAGGTCACCTTTTGTTCACAAAATTGGCTGATCAACCCCATACGTTCCTCAGCCCATTCATTTAACATCTGATGATCTTCGGATAATTCATGATGAAGATCCATAGCACTATTATGTATATTAGGATTTTCTGATTGAACAAATGGTAATAACTGATGACGGAAACGATTGCGCGTATAATGATCCGAAGCATTGCTTGGGTCTTCACGGAAAGAGATCGAATGTTGATTCACATAATCCTTAATCTGTTCTTTACTCACTGTTAACAAAGGGCGTATGACGTGAAGCGCATCTAATTGCTTACTAGCGTCCATGCCTCTTGGGAGGACACCTTTGCTTAGACGCATGAACATCGTTTCAACTTGGTCATCACCATGATGGGCTAAAACGAGTTTTCCGGATTCACTCACTTCTTTCGCGAAAGCGTCGTAGCGTAAAATTCGCGCCGCTTCTTGCACACCTGTTTGGTTCTTTTGTTGATAAGCCTTAGTATCAACTTTAAGTACACGACAAGGAATGGATAAGTCGGCAGCCTGATTAGCCACAAATAAACTGTCCGCGGCAGATTCTTCGCCGCGTAGCTGGTGATCCACCGTTAAGACTGTCAGGGATAAATTCCATTCTGATTGCATGCTGTACAATAAATGGAGTAATGCCATCGAATCAACGCCACCTGATACAGCTACATAAAGTTCATCTCCCTTATGAATCAACCCCTGCTCCTGGATAAATTGTTTTACTTGTTCTTCCATAAGACAAGCCGCCCTTTTTGATCATTCATCACCACTTTATCGTACCATTATACCAAATCCTCATTCAATTAACAGCGGGATCGACTATAATAATATATAGATCATTAACCCATTAAACGCCACCATCCCACTCAATGTAATTAAGTCACGTTCACTGATGCGTTGGGTATTTGTTTTAGTGGTACGACCTTGGACTGGGCGAGAAAGGCTTAATTGTTGCAAAGCTAGATCAAGATCGCGTTTCATATGCAAAGCATCACGGTATTTCCCTAACAAAGCCTGTTTAATGACTTGTTGAAAGGGCGTGATCCGCCTGCTACTAGATAAGAAACGCCAAAGCATTTGTTGCTGACCGTTTGAATCAAATTTCAACGGGCGTTCTGCGTGCATCAAACAAATCGCCAATGCAAATAAGTCGTAAGTTGGATCCGCTTTTCGTCCGCCTAGCCGCCAAAACCCTCGGTCATAGATGGACGTATATTCACGAATACCACGTCCTACTTGAGTAACCCCTCCAACATCCACTAACCGAATTCTTTTAAGGCCATCGTCAAATATCATATTATCTAACTTTAAATCACCGAAAATATAACCCATACTATGGAGCTGATGAAGTTCAGATAAAAGACGTGACATTAATCGGCCAAGATCAACTAATGATAACTTCCCCACTAGTGACGTCATAGGTTTACCTTGCACATATTCCATCACATAAAAGCTTTGCTTCATTCGATTAGGAAGATAACCATCATCTACATCGATTAAAGAAGGCCCAAGTGAAACACTTTGGGCCCGCTGTAATTTCTTTAGAATATTAGCTTCAGCCGTGACAACGGATGGATCGCGACTAATTTTTAAGGCCATTTTCTTACCCGATGCTTCAACAAGATAAGTAGACCCTCGCGCACCTTCACCTAATAGCTGTTTAATATGATACTGTCGATTATGCCACAGACCATTAATCCTCGTCCCATTAGCTAGACGAACGGTAGGATGGATCGATGACATCATATGCTGCCCCTCTCATCACATCATCTTGCTCACTAATATGGAAGGCCTTTGCCGCTTCACGCAATGCTGCACCAGTAGGGGTAATCCCTCCCACAGCAAACTTCGGAAATACCTTGGCAATTCGTTTACCATCATCCGTCCAATCAAGCAGCAATTTGACGACTTGCTTACGAGTTGGGAATTGATAAACTGTATACATAAATTGACCTTGTCTTGCATCTAAACTAATCATTAAATCATCTAGGGCCTCTTTCACAGCAGACATTTTCGTTTGCATACTAGCACTCGTATCCACTAGAATCACCATATTTAAATCAACTGTTTCACTTAAATCTTCCATAACCTCTTGTACTTCACCCCTTGTCTCAGGTGGCAAAGCCTCTTCATTTGTTTCATCACCTAAAATACTTTTTAGCTCTTGATTCACATAGCCTTGAATCGTTTGCGTCATAGCTTGCTGAGTGACCATTTGCATTGTTTCTGATAAATCATCCGCATATACAATCCGGCTAACCCCTTTACCTGCTTCAGCTATTTCATTGACTTCACGCAAACCAATCGGTTCTTCTGTTTGATCATCATCTAATACACCAATCACATTAACAGATACCCCTGTTGATACAATGTGACGACTAACAGCCACTGGATCTTCACCTTGGTTTGAACAACCATCTGTGATTAATAGAATTTGACTAACACTACCTTTATTCAACTGCCAACGCCTCCTTCAACATTTACAATCATTGTTGACAGCCAAAAATAGAAATATACGTCATTAAACCGTAGCTACTGAAGAGAATGAAGCCCATTTCGGACGACTTTTTTCGATTTTTGTCACTAACACGGTCATATCATCGACTATAGCTCCATGATGACTACGAATCGTTTCTTCTAATATTAAATCTGCCACATCTTGAGGATCATCTGTTTCGAGCTCACGAATTTTCCGTTTTAACCACATTTCCCGGTTATCTTCAGTTGCCGCAGACTCTAAAATGCCATCACTCACCATAACGAGTAAGTCGCCATCTTTAAGCGATTCATAAACAGGTTCCACATCGAATTCTTCTAAAATACCAATTGGTAAGTTACCCGATTCAATAGGGTAGACAGCATCGCCTCTTTTAATGAAACTCATCATGGCACCAATCTTCAAAAAGTTCACATGTGGTTCTTGTAAATCAATCACGGCCAAATCAAGCGTCGCATAGATCTCATCAGATGTTCGCAACGATAGAATCGAATTAATCGACTGTAAAGCGACTTGTTCATTAATACCCGATTGTAAAATTTGTTTAAGTAGCTTCAATGTTTCCGAGCTTTCTAAATAAGCCCGTTCGCCATTCCCCATACCATCACTAATCGCTAACACAAAACGACTCTTACCTAAAGGCAACGTCATATACGTGTCTCCAGATAATAGATTGCCTTGTTTCGCCGCATGAGCTACTCCTGAAGCCAACTGATAATTTTTCACCGAACTAAAGACAAACGTCCTGTCACCATGCCGTTCTGAAGAAGCCGTCTCTTCATCTACCACAACTGTTTCATTTAATAAATCCGATAAAAGCGGGGCAATTACTTTTTCCGCTTCTCCGTGATAATCGTTAAAATAAATTGTCATTTCTAAATCAATATTACCCTTATCAATCGAAAATAATTCCAAATGCTCCAATGAATAACGATTCTCATACAGCATGCGGCGAATCATTTGTTCATGCCAAACATAATCTTCTCGTTCCTTAACCATTTCTGTCGCGAAATTGTTCATCACTTCTGATACACCATTAAGTTGTTCCGATACAAACTGGCGACTTTCTCTTACTTGTTGTTTTAAACGCTTATTCGCTTTATAAAATGAAAATTCATAACGCATTTGATCCACGACTTGATCACTTTTCACGCAGAAATTCCGCAATTTCCCCATTTGAAAATTAAGTTGTGATGAATCTCGTTCTTCAATCGCCATCATCATTTGCTTTAATACAGGATAAGTACGATCAAATTGATTCACCCAACAATTTTGTTTCTTAAGACAAGTTTGACACGTCTTCTCCGTCACCCGACTCAAATACTCATCCACGTCATGCATGTCATCAAACTTTGTTGTATCCGTTTCAATCGAAGCAAAACTATCCGATAGAGCTTCAAACATTTCAGAGAATCGTTCTACCCGGTTCGCTGTTGCATCACGAACTTTTTGTAAATAATGCTCGTTTTCAGCTTGTGCTTCTTCCGTTCCTGGAACATACTTAGCCACTTTCTTACCGAGCATAGATGGTGTCAGCAAAAATAAACCTGCTGCTATGACAGTTTGCCATAACAGATTGTGTAGCGACATCATTTCAATGTTATAAATACCAATTAATAATGCAGCAATAAGTGCACCGAACGTCATCACAGTTCTGTTAACATTTTTTAATAAGCCAGCTAATAAACCGATGAGTGCTAATAAACTAATCTGATAAAGTTCAATAGCACTTGTCAAACTCAACATCAAACCAACCATTACACCGACAGCCGAACCCGCAGTCGTACCTGCTACTAAAGCAGCAAATAACACAACATAAATCGCCATGATCTGATCAATCGCAATACCATTGATGGTTAATCCAACCATACCCGTTAACACAGCCGTCGCTAATATCATGGCACAGATCATTTCTTCTACTTTGAACTTCGCGCGCGGTGGTTTTAGAGAATTAAATGGATACGCTTGCAAAAATACCATCACTAGAAATCCAGCAAGCGTACCTTCAATCACAAACATCGTCATATCATAAACCGTAAAAACACCTTGAAAAGCGATGATCATTAGCCTTGCCAATATAACGCTCGCACCACTCGTCAATGCCAGCCACTTTAGACGTTTTGAACGTGTTTGTCCCCAATGATGGTCAATCATCAGCATCAACAAACTACTCAAGCTGATAAAAACTGCGTGTGGGATACTAACAGTCAAAGCCCCTAGTATCATACACAACATCGTCAACGGAGCAAACGACCGTTTTGTAACTGCTGTAACAGCCAAAAAAGCAATCGCAAACGGTGAAATTTCCGATAATATAATGGCTCGTCCTAATAATAACCCTAATAAGTACCATAATAGTCCGTACGTAATCATCAATTGATAGAAAAACTTTGCCATTCTATTAAGTACTGGCATCGTTTCGTTTAGGCGACGATTACTGGCGAATATAGATCGTTTTGATAGAGAACTCACGTCATCACCACCCCTTATATGCACAGTTAATCACGAATATGACTAAAACTTTGTCAAAATCACGAGTAGCAATGGAAAAATTTTTCGACTTTTCCTTTCGTTAATTGATGAATTAAGCGTACAAATATGATTTAGGGTACATGCTTTTACATGGCTTGATGAACATCAACAAAATTTACAAGAGAAATCGTTGAAATCTTGTTGACACATGCATTCTCGTATTGTACTATAATCTTTGTGCTCAACAGAGCAGGTTTAAAACTTGGCGGTGTAGCTCAGCTGGCGAGAGCGTACGGTTCATACCCGTGAGGTCGGGGGTTCGATTCCCTCCGCCGCCACTTTTTTAATACTGAGGCCCGTTGGTCAAGTGGTTAAGACACTGCCCTTTCACGGCAGTAACACGGGTTCGAATCCCGTACGGGTCACTAAAAATGAAGCTCGACATTGTTTTTAAAACAATGTCGGGCTTTTTATGTATGCTTGATCATTTTATAAATACGAAAATAACAGACTTGAGTAACTCCATTCGTTCCAGTCCTGCAAGAGAAAGTAATAAATAACAAACTAAGTAGGAATAAAATTCGAATAACATTTCGTATTCTTATTTTCATTGATATAACAAGATTTATTTACAGCTTGCAATGAAGGTTTTAAAACGATTCTTAAACGCTGTATTATTTGTGATCCCAAGGACAATTTGTTCTGGATTATTTAGAAAAGATTTGTGGAATTTTATGTTAAGGATCTGTTAAAGTTCAATGTTGATATTTTTATAATATTTGCTTGTAGGCTAACACACCCGTTAGTGAAATAGACATACCTTATTCTTTGTGCATCGTTTCAACCTTTTTCCTGTAATTTAAATCTATAACAATATCTCCGACACCCATTGCGATAAATCCATTTAGTAAAGCAAATATCGGAAGTGTTATACCTCCACCACCATTTGAAAAAGGAACCATAATCATTACCACTACACTAAAGAAGACGAAAGCCATTCCCAATAAATATAAAGTTCGACCAACAAACAATTTAAACCACTCCCATCTATATGAAGAACTTATAAAAAACTAATTCTTTCTTCAAGTAACCTGCCCGTTATTTGAACAAGAAACTTAAAAGCATCATTTCATTTTACTTATTGAAAAAATTGTATCTACGATCTAAGTAATGAAGAAAAAACAATTTATTTAAGATTATAGTTGATGGTGCCCCCAGGTGAATAATTATCACTTGCTGAAGATTTAATAAATTCGGCAGAAGTTTTATTGAAACAAATAATGTACTATTTATACCGTTATTAGCTATTAAAACTCACAAACCTGACCTAAATTGTACTTATACCCCAACAAATATTTAGAGCCATAATAAAAAATGCCACAACAGAACAATGTTCCGTTGTGGCATTTCTAAAATCGCTATATATTGACGAACCTAAATAGACAGCAAAATTACCCTCTTTTAGCACCACGTCCACCACGGCGAGATTCCGTATGCTTTTTAAGTGAGGACATCTTATCTTCACTATCCTTTAAAAATTTGTTCATTTTTGATTCAAAGTTTTCTGCGCGTTTCTTCTGTTCTTCGCGCTCATATTTCACATCCGCCTTTTTAATGGATAAACCAATCTTTCCATTATCTTCTACATTTAAAACTTTAACCTCGACCTCATCACCGACGGATAAGTGTTCGCTAATGTCCTTAACGAACTGATCTGCCACCTCACTAATGTGGACCAAGCCAGTTGACCCATCTGGAAGCTCAACAAAAGCTCCAAAATTTGTAATGCGGGTCACCTTACCGTGCAACTTGCTGCCTACTTCAACTGACATAAAGAAAATGCTCCTCCTTAATAATAATAAGAAAATCTACTCTTTATCATTATATATAAGCTCGATTAAAAGTGTCAATAAGAAGGCTCACCTTCTTCACTGTCTTCAGGCAAGTTGAAAATTACTTCTCCTTCACGCGAGAAGAAATAATCTTTCCGTGCGATTTGTAATAAATAATCAGTGTCATTTAATAATTCAACTTCTCGTTCTAATCGCTCTTGTTCATCCTTAGCTGTTTTTAATTCCGCTTGAAGTTGTTCTTGTTCTGCTTTTTTATCTTCATGTATAGCTTGTTGTTGTACATAATAAACTGAAAGTGTACCGGCTACTAATAAGAAAAGTAAACCAAAGGCGATTAAGCGACGTTTCAGAAGTTTTTTCTCTCTTCGCTTTCGAGCAAGATAAGCTTCTTGTTCTTTAACGTATGTTGAATCTAACTTTTCAACATTATCCATTCTTTTCTTCTTCTTGAACATCCCCTGCACGCCTCCTTTTCTTTATGAATAGCCCAAGTTTTTTCCACACAACTCTAATTCTATTATCGCAAGTTTCGACGAACTGTTTAAGGTACTTTTTTACTATTCTCGGCAGAAATGGTGCCAGCAATAGCTTAATCAGCTTAAATAAAGTCACTATTACTCGCCATACAATACTCAAAACAAAAACGACTATGCCCGCCAATACACGGACAATCCACGTTATAGGTTTAACAATCACATGGTTTATGAGCTGATAAATAGCTCGAAAACAAGCGGACAAAAGATTCAGAAAATACGCAAAAAATCGTAGAAATATGTCTTGAAATAGCGCATAGTATATCGAAATACCTAGAGCTAAGGCGATTATAAAATAAAATCGCAGTGCTCCTCCGTTAAGTTGAAATAAGATATAGTATAACCATACCCCAACTAACCCACAAAATAAACTATCAATTACTAATCGGTTCTTAAAAGCATGCGGACGAACCAACTGCTTGTACACATCAAATATAGCACCGATTAGTAATCCGCATAGAATAAGGACGAGCATCGTGGTGAATTGTGTTGTTAGCGTCATTTCAATAACTTGCTAAAGAATCCTTTAGCTGGCTGTTGTTTAGACTCATCGATATAATCAAATGAATAGATTTTACCTTGAATCGTGAGCAACCCTTCATCAACATTCAAATTCTTCATATGCAAATTATGGCCGCGCACCATCAAGTACCCTAGTGATGTCTTTAACAGAAATTCCTCTGTATCAAAACTATCGACATCCAAAACCCCTGTTAACTTCAATTCCTTTCGATCAGTCAAAGTCACAGCATGCTCTCGTTTTTCCTCGCGCTCTGGTTGATAGAGTGATTTTTCATATGGCATGTCTACCCCTCCTATTCACTAGCCATCTTATGACTAGCAATAAGAGTTCATGCATCAATTAATCATTTGTTTCAACTTTTTCTTCTTTAATGACTGTGTATAGACGTGTTGTTTGATCCTTTTTCACATGTTCCTGTAAGGATTCTACTTGAATAACTAATTTTTTATGGCCGTACTGAATCATAACTTCATCTCCAACTGTAAGGTCAGATGATGCTTTAGCTGGTTGACCATTAACTTCTATACGGCCTTGATTCGCTACATCTTTCGCAACTGTACGTCGTTTAATTAAGCGTGATAGTTTTAAAAATTTATCTAAGCGCATCATGTCACCTCATTGCTGATTTCTTTTAATCTCTTGCCAATACTCCTCAAGCTTTTCTAAAGACAAGTCCGTTAACGCTTGATTACTCTCTTTCACACGTTTTTCAACGCTTTGAAATCTTTGAATAAATTTATAACACGTTCTATTAAGTGCTACTTCTGGGTCGATACGATAATAACGTGCTAAGTTCACAAGCGAAAATAAGACATCTCCTAACTCTAATTCCGCTTCATCACTTGTTTCATTCGCCACTGCCTGTTCAAATTCCTTTAATTCTTCATAAACTTTCGCTATAACTGGTTGAGCTTCTTTCCAATCAAATCCAACCTTAGAAACTTTCTTTTGAACTTCTTTTGCCAATAGTAAGCGAGGTAGTGACTCATTCACATCATCTAATATTGACTCTTGTTTCGGACGACCTTGCTGTTTAATTTCTTCCCAATTCCGTTTTACATCATCAGCAGAATCTACATCTTCATCGCCAAAGACATGAGGATGGCGTTCAACCATTTTGTCAGTCACATTCCGAATGACATCATCAACTGTGAAATAACCGTGATCTTCACCAATTTGACTATGGAGCATCACTTGAAGGAGAACATCCCCTAACTCCTCAGCTAGATGATCATCATCCTGCTGGTCAATCGCTTCAATCACTTCATACGCTTCTTCAATCAAATAAGGACGAAGTGATTCATGCGTTTGCTTCTGATCCCAAGGACATCCTCCTGGCCCTCGTAATCTTGCAATGACCTCACGCAAAGCTGTAAACGTGTGGTGTAACTGATCACGTGATTGAGGCGGTACATAAACCGTGATTAAATTACTCACCGGAAAATTCCGATCAAGTTCATATAATGGGACTGTTCGCTGCCAAGCTTGATCACTTCCAGCTGCATGAACAATGGTAACAGGATAATCATGTGGCAAATCCTCCATCAACGTCAACTTCACATCAGAGGCCGTGACGGTATCAAACACTTGGCTAATTAAAAGATGTTGCTCATATTGAATCACATGTCTATCGAGAGCTGTTCCGTCTAATAATTGAAACCCTTCGATTGGATCAACATTGACGGCTGTTAAGAGTGGATCGATAAAACTCTGCCCACCTTCAATTGAAACTGTCAGCTCGTCCTGCTCTGTTTCTAACAATAACTGCACCGTCTTTTCAGCGACCATTGGATGCCCTGGTACTGTATAAATGATATCTTTTTGTCCGGCTTGCTTGATTAAATCTTTAGCAATAGTTTCATAGACACTCGCAAATTGATTATTCGCCTCATAAACTTCATCGTAGCTAGAAAATGTGACACCTTCTGCTTGCAGATCATGAATAACTGGATGATCAAGCGTTCGAGTTAAAACGCTTTCATGTTTTATGAGTTGTCGGTAAATGCCTAATGGTAATTGATCAACCGTACCAGCACCAAGTCCAACAATATGTATATGTCCCATGCAACCCCTACTTTCTATTAGTCTTTAAACCATTTCCCTATCTGTGGTAATTGGGATAATGTTTGCCGTTCATAGGTATTAAATAACTTGCTCTTTGTCATAATGGATAAAATCACCACCGCTCCAAGTCCACACATCAACACGACAGCAATACTTAATAACCATCGCTGATCTTCCTGTAATACCCCAATCGCCTCTAAGCCAAACGAAAACAATGAAACGAGCGCCACCATTAATAAGACAAATCCAGTCGCTTTAATCATAAAAGGGAGTAAATTCGTTAATTGTGACTGTTTAATCCAAGCGATGTAACAAAGAATCAGAACCAATAAGCTCGCAATGACGGATGCAATCGCTCCACCCATGATGCCATATATAGGTATGAGCCATACGTTCAAACTGACTTTCAACACTAACAACAAGCCCACTCCGATCAGTTGTTGTAAACGGACCTGATAAGCCTGCAACATAACGGATAATGCCATTAAGAGTGATAAGATAAAGACAAGCATGACCAGCCATTGAATCGCACCTGTCCCATCTGAAGACTGATAAAACAATGGATTCAGCCATGGCATAATCACGACTAATCCGCCTGCAGCACTTAATGATAACAACCACGTCACTTTAAAGGCGAGGCGCTCATCTAATTTAGAGACCTGTCCACTCACTTGTTCGTAAGCAGGAACAATCGCAAACGCTAAAGCCGATCCGAACACTAAACCTAACTGAATCAACGGATTACCTCGGTCAAATACACCTTTAGCTACTTTCGCCTGTTCAAAGGTTAACCCAAATTGTTCTAATCCTCGCACCATTGTCATGATATCTACCAACTGAAGTAATAGATGCAAGATATGAGTCAAACTATAAATAATCATCCCTGTCATGAGCGATTGCACTAATTTTTTTGAAACCGTTAACGGCAACCCAAAAGACAACTGATGACGAAATCGCGATTGTTTAAATAAGATTAGTAATAATGCAAAAGCGACAATCGTCCCTACCATTGTCGCGAGACTCGCCACATAACCTAGTGTATACAACGAGGTGGAATTCTGAGCGATCAAAATGGTTGCAACAATGATGCCAATCACACGTATGAATTGCTCTGTTATTTGGGACCATGCCACAGCTGCTGGCTGACCCATCGCTTGAAACCACCCTCGAAAAAAGGCTGTAAAAGGAATTAGTAAAAACAATAAGCTACTCATTCGTACAGCTGATAATAAGGCGGGGTCACCCATTAATTCTATAATTTCAGGCGCTAGTAAAAATAAGCTCAGACCCATAACAAAGCCAGTGCCACATAATAAATAAAACACCGCAGACGCGTTACGTAAACGAGCCTGGGCGTTTTGATTGAGCTCATAGGATAAGGTATGAGAGATCGCACTCGGAAAACTATAAATTGATAACATTAATGCTAGCGAGATCAATGGATAAATTTGTTGATAAATATATAACCCTTCATCACCTGCTAAGTTTTGTAAAGGAATGCGATACACCATACCTAATATCTTACCAATAAAACCTGCAATTGTAAGAATAATTGTACCTTTTAACCATTGATCCGCCCGCGACATAATAAACCTCTTTCTGAATTTAATACATCACTATTATAGCATAAAACAGGTTCAAGAACGGACCATCACGAAACAATTACTCCATTTGTCGAGCCAAAAAGTTACTCGCCGTCTCACACACTTTAATTTCAACATCTGCGAGCGTTCCTTCCTCAGCAAACATCACAATACTCCCGACGGGATCACCATTAGATATAATCGGCTGGATGATAAACGACGCAAGTGATTCTTCCTGACCTTGAACTAAGTCAACGGAATAAGTCTGTCGCTCAACAACTGAATCCCGATTTTCCATCGCTTTTTCAATCGCTTCTCCAATGGGTTGCTTTAAGTACGATTTCTTCGATGCACCTGCGACTGCAATATACTCATCACGGTCAGATACCAACACCTTATAACCCGTCGCATCGAAAAGTGCATGAGCGTATTCTTGGGCAAATTCACTTAACTCGTTAATCGGTGAATATTTTTTCAAAATCACTTCTCCATCACGATCAACAAAGATTTCGAGTGGATCACCCTCACGAATACGTAACGTTCGCCTGATTTCTTTAGGGACGACAACTCTTCCTAGGTCATCAATTCGACGCACAATTCCTGTTGCTTTCATACTGTGTAATCCCCACTTTCCCTGATGTTACTCATCAGTTGATGAGTCTAGTGTTTAGTTCTTGATTGTAGTATGAAGCAGCAGAAGAAAACTATGCATGGTTTGGTTGTTTTTTCACTTGATGCAGTTTCGTTAACATATCTTCCAAGACATCGTAACGTTCTTGTTTTTGTTTGCGTCCATAATTAATCATAATCTTAAGCTTATTGCCTTCTGTTCCTAGTTGCACCATTCGTCCATATTCATTGGCCAATACGAACAATTCAGATCCGTCGACTGTTAAACTCGCTTCTTCATCCATCATCATTTCAATCGACTGATTCTTTTCATGAACTGTTTCAATACGTTCTTTCTGAGCCAATAAGCGAATGCGAGCCACTTGCAGAAGTTCTTCTACTTCTTGTGGGTATGGACCGAAACGATCAAGCAATTCATCTTTCATATCAAATATCTCCTGCACATCACTTGCTGCGTTAATTCGTTTATACATTTGGATTTTCTGTGTTTCATCATCGATATAATCACTTGGAATATAAGCATCGAGTGAAAGCGTCATTTCGACTTCGAATGGTTTCGTTTCTTCATATGGCTTACCTTCTTGTTTCGCCTGGATCGCTTCATTCAGCATTTGCGAATACAAATCGAAACCGACTGAGTCAATAAAGCCATGTTGTTCAGTTCCTAATAAATTTCCTGCTCCGCGAATGGATAAATCGCGCATCGCAATTTTGAAACCCGACCCTAATTCCGTGAACTCTTTGATCGCTTCCAACCGCTTTTCAGCCACTTCTGAAAGCACCTTATTCTGTTGATGGGTGAAATAAGCATACGCTAAACGATTCGAACGACCGACACGTCCACGTAATTGGTATAACTGACTAAGCCCCATACGATCAGCGTCGTTCACAATCAATGTATTCACATTTGGAATATCAACACCTGTTTCAATGATAGTTGTACTGACTAATACGTCATAATGGCCTTCCAAGAAATCGAAAATAATGTTTTCAAGCTGGCGTTCGTTCATTTGACCATGCGCAAAAGCAACACGTGCATCCTCTACTAGTTCATCAACTTCAGCTGCAACACGGTCAATCATATCAACGCGATTAAATAAAAAGAATACTTGGCCATCACGCGACATCTCCCGTTCAATCGCTTCTTTAATAAATGGCGGATTATATTCAACAACATATGTCTGAATTGGAAAACGGTTTTCAGGTGGTGTCTCAATGACTGATAAATCACGCACACCGACCATCGACATATGTAAGGTTCTCGGAATCGGTGTTGCAGTTAATGTGAGCACATCTAAATTAGCCTTAATCTGCTTAATCTTTTCTTTATGCTTAACACCAAAACGTTGCTCTTCATCAATGACAAGTAAACCTAAGTCTTTAAATTGAATATCCTTCGATAGCAAACGATGCGTCCCAATGACGACATCAACCAACCCTTTTTGTAGATCCGAAATGGTTTCCTTTTGTTGTTTAGTGGTTTGGAAACGGCTAAGCACCCGGACATTAATCCCGTACTCTTCAAACCGTTCTTTAAAGGTTTCATAATGTTGCTGTGCCAAAATGGTTGTCGGAACAAGCATCGCAACTTGCTTATTATCAACGATCGCTTTAAAGGCTGCACGAATCGCCACTTCTGTTTTACCATAGCCGACATCACCACATAATAAGCGGTCCATTGGGCGTTCTTTCTCCATATCAGCTTTTACTTCTTGAATACAACGCATCTGATCTTCTGTTTCTTCATATGGGAATGCCGCTTCAAATTCCCGTTGCATTTCATCATCTTCTGAGAAGGCAAACCCTTTCGATGATTCACGCTCGGCATATAACTTGATTAAATCATCAGCGATATCTTCTACAGACGATTTAACTCGTGATTTAACCTTCTTCCATTCTGATCCACCTAAGCGGTATAACTTTGGCTCTTTACCTTCTGATCCGACATATTTTTGAACTAAATCAATTTGTTCAACGGGTACAAACAACTTATCGTTTCCAGAGTAACGAATGACCATATAGTCTTTGTGAACATCACTGACTTGCATCGTTTCAATGCCTAAATACTTACCAATACCGTGATTCGTGTGAACAACATAATCACCAGTTTCTAATTCTTGATAGCTCTTAATCCGTTCGGCGTTAGATAAAGTCTGCTTCTTGCGTTTCTTCGGCATTTTCTTTTTAAACAGTTCTTCTTCCGTTAGTACAGCTAATCGGTAACTCGGCATTTCAAAACCTTCACTGATATAACCAGTAATAATAATGGGCTTTGAAACAGGTAAGGCCGTCGTATTAGGCGCACGACTTGCTGTCATCTCATAATCGTCTAAGACTCGTTCGACACGCTCAGCTCTTTCTTCATTTGCTGCGATAATGACGACAGAAAAGTCTGCCTCACGCCAACGCTCCATTTCATTTTGAAGCAAATTCATTTGCCCATGGAATTGCTGCATTTGCCGACTAGACATATTAATCACATTTTCCGGCTTTGTATTCGGAATGTGACGCAGAAATAATGATAAATAAACCTTCGAGAAGGTCATACCTTGCCACACCGTCAACCAATCAAATGAAAGGGTGAGCCCCTGAACGATCGCTTGACGCTCGAGCATATCCGTGTACCAATTCGCTTCTTCACGGTCGAGTTGTTCCGCTGTTTCTGAGATTCGGCTCATTTCATCCAGCATTAAAACCGTTTGCTCTGGGAAGTAATCTAGCAAACTATTTTTCTCACCATAAAGAAGTTGAACATATTGTGAGATTCCATCAAACATCTCACCCTGTTCTAAACGCTCTATATCATAATTAACATGTTCATGTAATTGTTCCCGCTCTTCATCAGTATTAAGTTGTCGAGACGTTTCCTGGCGTAACATCTTTAGCTCTGTCGCCGCGTGCTGCATCTGTTCAACTGTCGCAACAAACTCCTCAGCTGGACTAATTTGGATCGTCTGAATCTCTCCTTGTGAGCGTTGTGTTTCCGCATCGAAATAACGAATGGATTCGACTTCATCATCAAACCACTCCACACGAATCGGGTAAGCTTCAGTTAATGGATAGACATCCACGATGCCACCACGACGACTCATTTCTCCAGGAGCATCGACTAAATCAACCATTTTATAGCCTAAATGATGCATGTTTTCGATCATCTGCTCTGGGGGTGCCTCTTCACCCGTTGTTAGCGTCACTTCATATCGATCGAGCATAGATGCAGGTGGTAATAGTCGCTTGAACGCCGAGATTGGCACGACTAAAATCCCTCGCCCACGTTGACGCCACAATTTTAAAGCCTCTAACCGTTGCGCTTTTAATTCAGGGGAAGCAGACACAATCTCAGCGGCTAAAAGTTCATTAGCTGGATAAAGATGAACATCTTGCTCGTCTTCTGATACAGCTGATAGTTCTTCATAAACTTTTTGCGCTTGTTGTAACTGGTGCGTGACATAAACAATCGGACGTTCTAAAGATTCAGCTACAATCCCAGCCAATACCGCGCGTGATGGGTTGGTTAAGCCTGAGACTTGTTGTTCGTTCATTCCTTGTTCTAAGCCTTCGATAATCGTTGCGAAATCATCTTGTAATGATAAATATTCTTTAATGTTTTGCAAACTTTTCTCCCCCTTACCTCAACAGAAAAAGGCTTTGGTCCTTACCAAAGCGGCTAATGGATGAAATAATCTTGTTCGAATAGATTTGGATTTTGCGTTAGAATATCTTCACATTCCTCACAAACTAACCATAGATGCAAAGAACCATCTGGTGTTGTTTGTAAAAATTCATGGAAATTAGTTTCTTCTCCCGAGTGTTCTAACAACCAATTCTCAAGCATTGAATCACCATCAAACTCTTGCATCACCTTATGACAATGACGACATGATACATGTAACACATCAGAACCTCCCTCATTCAACAAGCTATACTATGTTATAGCTTAACCAACGTGAAGGTTCTATATTCGATTATATTATTGATTGAAGTCATTCATCACTTCTAAAAATGGTTTCTCACACCATGCTTCACATGCCCGTGCAGCCTCGTCAATGGATGGGTTGACTGATTTTTGCTCTTCTTTAGAGAATTTACCTAACACATAATCGACAACTGACTGCTCGCCTTCTGGTTTATCAATTCCAAAACGTAGGCGGTTAAACTCTTTTGTACCTAATTGATTAATAATGTCTTTTATCCCATTATGGCCCCCGTGGCCACCTTTTTGGCGCAGACGGATTTTGCCAGTCGGTAAATCAAGATCATCATAAATAACCAGTACGTCGGACGGTTCTAGATTAAAATAATCAACCGCTTCACGTACTGATTGTCCAGATAAATTCATATACGTTTGGGGTTTTAATAGTAAAACCTTTTCACCATACCAATTTTCTTGGACATAATGGCCTTTGAATTTATCTTTTTTATACTTCCAACCGTTTTGTTCAACGATGTGATCAATGATTTGGAAACCAATATTATGACGTGTTTTTTTATATTTCAAACCGGGATTACCCAGACCTACAATACACTTCATGTTCCGTAACTCCTTATTTCTTTCTATGTAAAAACCAATACATTAAACAAATGGAAAAAACAGATCGAAGCGCACAACATGAGCTGACTTCGATCTGTTCACTTCAAGTAAATATCAAATTATTTTTCTTCTTCTTCATCTTCGGATTTTTCGTTAATCACTTCAGGCTCAGCGTCTTCTTCAGATGTTCCTTCTTCGCCTACTTCAGGGACATCTTCTTGTTGTGGTGGTAATACAGTTACAATCGTTGTATCTTCATCATCTAGAAGTTCAAAGTTCTTACCAGATTTCAGATCGCCTACTGTGACACTGTCACCAATTTCTAATTCATTAGCATCGATTGTGATATCTTCAGGAATATTACGTGGGGTTGCACGTACGTTAAGCATGTGCATCGTTTGTTGCATCACGCCACCTTCTTTTTCACCTTTAGATTCACCTTCGATATTAACAGACACTTCTACGTCTACTTCAGTAGACATATCAACAAGATAGAAGTCTACGTGTGTTAAATCGTTTTTAATGACATCTGTTTGATAATCATAAAGCATCGCTTCTAACGATTTGCCACCTTCAACTTCTAAAGAGAACACCGCATTACGGCCTTCATCTCTAACTTTTTTAAGTAAATCCATACTATCTACTGAAACCGTGATTGGATCTTTATCCTTGCCGTAAACAACGGCTGGAACTCGACCCGCTGCACGAATCTGTTTTGTTTCAGAACGAGTTGTGTCTTGTCTTTCCTTCGCTTGAATTACTGCTGCCATGTGTATTCAACCTCCGTTTTGTAAGAAACTTTCTGATATTTACTCTTACCCTCTATTATACCTTTTTAAACGAAAATGTAAAATTTTAATCAAAAAGTGAACTAATCGAACGGTGTTCATGAACGCGTTTGATCGACTCGCCAATTAAATCACCAACAGATAAACGGACAACTTTATCTGTACCTAAGTCATCAGATAATTTAATCGTATTCGTCACAACACATTCTTTTATGGCTGAATTCTCAATTCGTTCAATTGCTGGGCCAGATAATACTGGGTGTGTACAGCACGCATAAACTTCCTTCGCGCCATTTTCAATCATCGCATTCGCAGCCAATGTAATCGTACCAGCTGTATCAATGATATCATCGACAAGAATAGCTGTTTTACCTTCAATATTACCGACAATATTCATAACCTCAGCTACATTTGGTTGTGGTCGACGCTTATCAATAATTGCGATTGGCGCACCTAAACGATCGGCCATTTGCCTGGCACGTGTTACACCACCGTGATCAGGTGAAACAATAACTACATCTTCTAATCCTTTTTCTAAGAAATAATCTGAAAGGGTTGGTCCAGCAATCAAATGATCAATTGGAATATTAAAGAACCCTTGAATTTGTGCGGCATGCAAGTCCACAGAAACGACGCGGTCTGCACCAGCTGTCTCTAATAAATCCGCAACTAATTTCGATGTAATCGGCTCACGCGAGCGTGCTTTGCGATCTTGACGTGCATATCCATAGTAAGGCATTACAATGTTAACCGTACGAGCTGAAGCGCGTTTTAGCGCATCAATCATAATCAGTAATTCCATGAGATGTTCGTTAACTGGATTGCTCGTTGATTGAACAACAAACACATCACAACCACGTACACTTTCCTCAATATTAATTTGAACCTCACCATCTTTAAACCGTTTGACCGAGGATTTGCCGAGTTCGACACCAACAGAATCAGCTATTTCTTGGGCTAACTCTGGATTTGAAGTAAGGGAAAATACTTTAAGACTAGAGTCTTGGTATTGATTAGTCATAAAAAAGGAACCTCCACCATCTCGATTGTTTTATATTTAAACTTGCTAAACCTTATGTTAAGACCGTTTCTTCAAACGATCGACATAACCTTCTTTATTCTCTTGTCTTGAACGAGCAATCGATAACGCTTTTTCTGGCACATCTTTCGTAATAGTAGAGCCTGCAGCGACGTAAGCACCCTTTTCAATCGAAACAGGGGCAACTAAGTTAGAATTGCAACCAATAAATGCATCGTCCCCTATAATTGTTTGATGCTTCGATTGTCCATCATAATTAACCGTAATACTGCCACAACCAACGTTCACATTATTACCAAGTTCGGCATCACCTAAATAAGATAAGTGCGATGCTTTACTATTTGATCCCATGGTTGTCTTCTTCACTTCAACAAAATTACCCACTTTTACATCATCACTCAATGTGCTTTCAGGGCGAATATGAGCGAAAGGACCAATTTGAACTCTCGAACCAATTTGACTATTGGTGACGACACTCTGCTTAATTAGAGTTTCTTCTCCAATTGTAGCATGATCAATGGTCGTATGGGCACCAATTACTGAATGGGAGCCAATCTGTGTATCACCATGAATATGGACACCTGGTTCAAGCGTAACATCTGTCCCGATGGATACGTCAGGCCCAATATATGTCTGATCTGGATCTACGATGGTGACACCTTGGCGCATATGGTACTCGTTAATCCGTTTTTTCATCAGTTTCTCTGCTTTAGATAACGCAACGCGGTCATTAACACCAACTGTTTCTTCAACATGTGATGTCTTGTGTGCTGCCACTGTTTCACCACGTTCGTTCGCAATTTCCAACACATCAGGTAAATAATACTCACCTTGCGCATTATCATTCGATACTTGAGATAAAGCCTCGAATAATAATTCATTATCGAAACAATATGTACCTGTGTTAATTTCAGTCACTGCTTTCTCTTCTTCAGATGCATCTTTTTCTTCTACGATTTTTTCAACCTGACCATTACTCTGACGAATGATTCGGCCGTAACCAGTAGCATCATCCACGTCAGTCGTTAAAACCGTAACTTTAGCTTGTTGTTGTTCATGCTGATCCATTAATTCACGTATCGTATCCGCTGTAAGTAATGGGGTATCTCCACAAACGACAACAGTTGTTCCTTTTTGACCTTCTAAAACTGAGCCCGCCATCTGTACTGCATGGCCTGTCCCTAGTTGTTCTTCTTGAACAGCATATTGTGTCTGATCACCTAACTGTTCTTGTACTGATTCAGCTCCATGGCCTACAATAGTCACGATTTGATTCAATCCTAATTGATTTAACTGATCCATGACATGTTGCACCATAGGCTTCCCGCAAACGGGGTGAAGTACTTTATATAATTCTGATTTCATTCTTGATCCTTTACCTGCAGCCAAAACGACAGCATTACGATTCGCCATTCTTTTCCCTCCAACAGTCGAACAAAACTTAAATATTAACAGTCTAAAATCATTATAATCATCCATTATGAATATATCTTAAAACAAGGCTACATGCAACTTAGAGCGCTAATTCTGTCGAGTGAATAAAACGCTTTATTATAGGCCGTTGTTGATATTGTGATCCGCTATCGGTGGACGCTTTCCGTGGGCACGGCTCGAGCCTCCTCGGAAGAAAAGCACTTCCTGCGGGGTCTCGAGACACGTGCTGTTCCCACAGGAGTCGCCACCTTCGCTTCTCACAATTCAACAACTCCGTGCTAAACTATTCTTAAATCAATACGTAACTTTGATAATGCCAAATAAAAACATAATAGTAAAAACAAGTTTAAGTTCAGTCCTTTTGGGTTAAAGATAAAAAAAGAGATTCAATCGCTACTGACGATTGAACCTCTGGTCATTACTTTTTTAAGAAGCGCCTGCTTCTTCATATTCCACTTCTTCACCTGCACGACGATATTCTTCCAAGACAGCATCTTGGATTTTACCACGTGTACCAGAATTAATTGGGTGGGCGATGTCTCTAAACTCTCCGTCTGGCGTACGTTTACTAGGCATCGCTACAAACAGCCCATTATTCCCATCAATTACACGAATATCGTGGACAACAAATTCATCGTCTAAAGTAATTGATGCAATAGCACGCATACGACCATCAGTGTTTACACGACGAAGCCTTACGTCTGTTACTTGCATTCTGTCTCACCACCTTTAGAAATTAAACTGAACCTTTTTCGCACAATGATATTGCACAAAATTTATAGGACTCTATTTTTACTTTTCAACAATGAGACTTAAATTCCTGCTAAAATTTTTATTTTTTTATAATTTTGTGACAAAGGTGAAAAAAAAGAAGGAGCTACTCTGCATAAGAACATGATTAGCTCCAAATTGAATCTTAGGAATCGAAATAGTTACCTCGCATCACTTTTACATCTTGTGTTTTTTCATTGACATCATGGATCTTTAGTAATGATGTATAATTCATCACACGCCGTTCTTCATCTTCATCCTCAGCTTCAGCTAGAACACCAATACCTTTGACATGAGCATCAAATTCAGCCATTAAGCTTTCCATCCCTTTAATCGTACCGCCTGCTTTCATAAAGTCATCCACTAAAATCACATTAGAACCAGGTGTAATATGGCGTTTAGCTAAAGCCATCGACTGGATCTTTCGGGAAGAGCCTGATACATAGTTGATACTAATGGTTGAACCTTCTGTCACGATTGGGTCACGCCTGATAATCACAACTGGTAAATTAAGCGCTTCTGCCACTGCGTAAGCGATTGGAATTCCTTTGGTTGCTACGGTTACGACGTAATCAGCTTCTATATGTTGAAAAGCAGAACCAAAAATCTTACCAATTCGACGTACATAATAATTATGACCTAATAAATCACTCATATATAAATACCCACCAGGCAAGATGCGAGTCGGATCTTTTAACAACTCAATCAACTCATCGATAAAATTCTGACTCGCTTCTAATGGATAGTCGGGAACGTATTTAACACCACCTGAATAGCCAGACACCGTTTCAATTCGTCCTATTCCTAACTGTCTGAACATATCATCAATAATATCAATATCTTCACTAATGGATGATTTTGCTGCTTCGTATGTTTTTACAAAGAACGGAAGTGAGACGAGTATTCTTGGGTTTTCCTTAAAATAATGCGTCATAGCTGCGATTCGTTGACTTCGTTTCATTTCATCCACCTCAAAAGCCGAATAATTAACCCTACTATATCACGAATTGTTTGGCATGACTATAATCAACGTAGTGCATGGACTGTGTAGACATCTTGGCAGAACCCTTTTAAGCTGTTATAAATTCGATCTGCTTTAGCTTCCTGCTGGACAAGCGCATAAACGGTTGGACCGCTTCCACTCATTAAAACACCAGGTGCGCCAGCTTTTTGCATCCTTTCTTTTATTTGTGCAATAGTTGAATGCATCTCAACTGTAATCGGCTCTAACACGTTATTCAACTCAGCACAAACCTTGCCAAAATCCTGGTCTTCAAGTGCATGAGTCATTGCTGAAGTATCAGGGTGCATCATTTTCTCCAAGTTGACTCGTTTGTATATTTCCTTGGTTGAAACACCGACAGTTGGCTTCGCAATGACCACGTAGCAGGGTGGTAGTGAAGCAACAGGTCGTAATATCTCGCCTCTACCACGGGCCAATTGTGTGCCACCTTGAATACAAAAGGGTACGTCTGAACCAATACGCTCAGCTAACTGTTCCATTTCTTGATTTGTTAAACCTGTATCGAATAGTCGATTCAAACCTCGGATCGTTGCAGCAGCATCACTACTACCACCTGCAAGACCTGCAGCAACAGGGATCTGCTTATCAATTTCAATCCTTATACCTTGTTTAATTGAGAACTGTTGTTTGAATATATTGGCTGCTTGATACGCTAAGTTTTGTTCATTATCTGGCACGAATCGGTTTTCCGATTCAATTTGGATTTGGTCGTTCTCTAACTTTTCAAAACTTAAACGGTCAAATAAATCAATGGTTGTCATAACCATTTCGACTTCATGATAACCGTCATCTCGTTTATGTAAAACATCGAGTGTTAAATTTATTTTGGCTGGTGCTTTTTCAAATAACATGATCATCACCTACTGTTTTCATCATCTCTGTGATTGTATCATATACGAACGATTATCTGTTATCAATGCAAATGAAACAAGTTTATTTATGTCCGTTATTGATATTAAGATCCGCTGCCGGTGGACGCTTAAAAAATGTTATATAAACCAGTACTAAATTTTACAATCTAAAAAAAGCAGACCTGAAAATCAGGTCTGCTTTCCCCAACGATTTAACGTTGTTCCTTATCCATCTGTTCTTGTGCCATCTCAACAGCCCGCTTCACCATGTTACCGGCATCTCTTGACTTGATACCGCCCCAACCTTCTTTTTGTACCGTGTCGTAGAACCCCAGCTCTTTTGCGATCTCTTCCTTGAAACGACTAGACATTACGCCTTTTCGACCCAACGACCACAACTCCTTCTGTCGTTTAATACGACACGCTTAGGTTATGTACGATTAAGAATTCGAAACATGGTAAGTGTTGAGGGCATTAACAAAAAGAAGAAAAATAAATGATTAGCTTAAATTAAGCTAACTTAGTCATCTCATCTGTAAATGTAATTTTAACTGTTTCAGTTAAAACGTCCGCATAGCTGTAAGAAACACGTTCGAAAGCGTGCTCATCTTGATCAAGTTCAACAATAAAAACGGAGGGATATGTTTCCGCCAGAACGCCACAACGTTCAATTGTTTTACGACGACCACCGTTTGCTTCTAGCGTTAAACGTTGACCAATTTTAACGTCTAGTGCTTGTTTAATTTCACCCAATGTTTTTCCCATTAAACTCCACCTCACTAAATTAACTGTAACACATTTCCTATTGTTAGTCAAAAGTTTTTAATTATACCAATATAAGCGATCATATGTCAATAAAAAGTCTCATCTTCTTCTTAATATGACCGAATTCAGCAAATTCATACATTAAAAACTCGTTAAAAAAATTAAACACCGCTATGGGCGGTGTTCTTGTGGGTGCTCATTTGTTTGGGGTAATCCTTGCATATAGGGCAAACCAATTCGAAACAAGCCTCTTGTTTCAACGCCTCCAATCCCTTTTTCCCGCGTTATGGTTTTGTGAAGCACATCATGTAAATCCACCTTATCCATGAATGAGGTGAATCCTACTTTCGCAGTAACATATACAGGGTCAAGTGCATGAATATTAATTCGTGTAGGCGAACTCGCAAAATTCGCCCCCGCTTTTATTAACGACTCAAAATGAGATTGACATGCCCCTGCAAAAATAACCATCTGATCCAAACTCGGTTGAATACGTCTAGCTTCACGTACAGATTCTACGAAATATTTACTATTACGATAAGCACGAATATCCTGTTCTTCACCTTTATCTTTAGAATACGCATCATGGCCAGTAATCACGAGAATGTCAGGTTGAATTTTTTGAACAAGTTCTTTCGTTTTCTCTGGCATCTCTGACTCATTCACGTGAATGCCATGAACTTGTAATCCCAACCGTTTATACAACATGATACATTTTTTAAGGAATAAATGATCCCCATCAATGTGTAGGACTTTCGGACATAATTGAAATTGAATAATAGGGTCTTCAGCGACCATAGAAGATGTATAATGACGAAATGACTGTAAATAATAATCTTGACGAAACATACGATAAGACGTTGCTTCACTTTCACGAATCGATCGCTCTAACTGATTACGTTCATTATCTTCCACTCGTCTTAAATCGGAGGAAGGTGCATCAACCTCTAGTCGGAAGTTTTCCCCGAATAGCACAATTTCATCCTTATGAGAGTGTTGCACACGAAATAAAAGGTCATGATTATAGGAATAACGTGTCACAATATCTCCTTTTTGCCAAGTCATATCGCTCGCCCTTTCCGCAGATGCCCTTCTCATTACACACTATTACATAGGATGAATAATTGTGCTTGATGATTCCATAAAAAAACACCTAACACCTTTTATTTTTACCAAACAAAAGATGTTAGATGCTTTATATAAGATCAATTATTTTTTACATAAAGGCTCATCACATCGCTTAAATAGCCGAACTCTTCAAGCGTTAATGATTCTCCTCTTCTTGTCCCATCAATATTAGATTCTGCAAACACCTGATCAAGTTCCGCTGCATCTAAGTCTTTAAAAGCACGTTTTAAATTATTACGTAATGTTTTCCTGCGTTGTCCAAAGCTTGCTTGTACAAGCTCAAAGTATAGTGCTTCATCTTTAACAGACACATATGGCTGACTTCGAACATATAATTGCAAAATCGCTGAATCAACATTGGGTTGTGGCACAAAACAGGTTTTCGGAACGGTCATAATGACATCAGATTCGGTATAATACTGAACAGCAATTGATAACGACCCATAATCTTTCGAATTAGGTGCAGCAGCCATTCGAGCAGCCACTTCCTTTTGCATCATAACTGTAATCGATTCAATCGGAAGCTGACTTGATAACAACTTCATTAAAATTGGCGTTGTAATATAATACGGCAAATTCGCCACGACTTTGACCTTCTTACCTTCTGGAACATGTTCAGCAATAAATGTATTTAAATCGACTTCTAAAATGTCCTGATGGATCACTGTTACCTGCGGATAAGGCGACATCGTATCCTCTAAGACATCGATCAGACGTCCGTCAATTTCAAACGCATAAACATGTTCAGCTTTTTTTGCTAATTGTTCGGTTAATGCGCCAATTCCTGGACCAACTTCAATCACAACTGTTTCATCATCAATACCTGCTTTAGACACAATCTTTTCTAGAATATTAACGTCAATTAGAAAGTTTTGTCCTAAACTTTTCTTAAAAGATAATTGATGACGCTCCATAATTTCTTTCGTCCGTGTTATCGTCGCTATCGATTTCATGATTGCTGTCGCTCCTCTTTCAATATCTCATCCATAACGGATTCGAATTCATCTACCGTGATCTGAAACATGTTTAATCGTTTTTCTAATTGTTTGGCATTAGCATAGCCAATTTTTAACCGCTCACCTAAATGCTCACGTCGCGGTTTGGCATGTGCACCACCTACTAACCCATATTCCAATAAATAAGGCCGCCATTCAATAGGCTGAAAAGATGTTTGACGCAGTTCATAAACAGATTCAAGCGCTTCACGGATCGCCTGTTTTGTAGCGTGCTCTACACCTAGCCCATTCGAGCCTTTTGCTTCATCTTTTGGCATGAAAGCATGCTTACACCCCGGAATCTGCTGTTGTACAATCCGCCTAATCCGTTCACCTGGGAAATCAGGATCAGTAAAGATAATCACACCACGTTTAGCCTGGGCATGTTTAATTCGTTCTAAAGTTGGCTCGTCAATGGCTGAACCATTTGTTTCAATCGTATCAGCATCTACCGCTTGTTTTATTTTAGCTGTGTCGTCACGACCTTCTACGACGATGACTTCTTGTATTTTCAAATCAATGCCTCACTTTTATTCATATCAACTTCATCATAAAAAATCCTGCTATACCTTCATAGTATAGCAGGATTCTCTTCAAGGCAAAAATATTAATCAAGAACGCGTACTTGAACGGTTCTGTGGCCCCATCGATATGCTTCAGATTTTGAACTTGCTAAAATATCAATCTTGTTTCCGTTAATAGCACCGCCTGTATCAAGTGCAATAGCAGTAAATGAACCAGATGGTGTTTTCACTTCCACTCTAGAATGTAACGGAATAACACTAGGGTCAACAGCAATAATTCTCATACCGTTATGAGTTGTTTTATTACTGACATTTACGCCTGTTGCAGTAACGCCTGAACAACCACTACAATTCGCTGTATATTTCGTTGAAGTAAACGTTTGAAAGCCAC
Source organism: Alkalibacillus salilacus (assembly GCF_030812915.1). Classification (GTDB taxonomy): domain Bacteria; phylum Bacillota; class Bacilli; order Bacillales; family Alkalibacillaceae; genus Alkalibacillus; species Alkalibacillus salilacus. The sequence goes on along the minus strand of NZ_JAUSTQ010000001.1, from coordinate 375,854 downwards.
CAGATGATTCTGAAACTTGTTGTACATCTGATGATTCTGAACTAGACTGCGCTGTTTGTGTTGGTTGTTTTGTTCCTTTTGCAACAACACGATTTTCACTCTCTTCAACAATTTCCTCATCTACTAGTTCACGAGAAACTTCTTCGCCGTTCTCTTTGGTAATCTTGTATTCTTCCACTTTCTTACCATCTTGACCTGATTGCACGACTTCACTTTCACCTTGCAGAATCGAATCATCTTCACGTGTCTCAGTTTCATGAGGAACATCTTTTTCGACTGTTTCATACTCTGTAGAAACGCGAACAATTTCGATTGTTTGGTTGTCTTTTACTTTTTCAGCAGGATCCACATTGATACGATCATTGTCATCTAATGTGATACCTTGCTTGTTTAATAGATTTTCTACCGTTTGATTAGGAACATGAGCTGTTTGTTTTTCACCACCGTCATTAATGGTGACCTCAAGAGCTTTATTGATTGCGATATGCATATTATTGCGAATATCATCTTGAGCCGAAACGGACATTTGGTCGTTTTCGGATAGCTCAATTCCTTCATCATTTAAAAAGTTTTGTACGTTATCTTCTGTTGTATAGTAATGATTTGATTTATTTCCAATTGTAACGATGACTTCATCTGTTTCATTGTAAGTAAGTTCCATTCCATCTTCTACCGGAGCGTCTAATGACTTAGACAACTCATCATGTTTACCAACCTCTAAGTCTATTTCAGTCAATAACTCTTCAACGGTCTCAGCCGTTGAATGAACAGTTTCTTCCTCACCGTTTATAGAGACTGAAACTTCAGCTTTCATCGCATCGCTGATAAACATGGCAACTGAGAAAAAGGCAATTAACACTGAAAAGAAAATAATAGACATGTGTTTCGAAGTAAAGCGACGCCTGCTTCCTTTCGCCTGTTCAAGATTTGCCATAAACTATGCCTCCTTGTACGCAACCGATTATAGGCACCCTATACCAATAAGTCAACTAAAAAAGTCCTATTTACACATTACATTTTGATGACAATCTTTGATATTTGTTTACAAATTGGTAGCTATTTGATACCTAAAACCATCATTAACCAAGCATACTTGATTTATACGTACGTGGAACATTTTATTTTATGAACGGTTTTTTCATTATATGCGAAATAGATTTTTAGCGTTTTTATTCGTTTCTTTTGCCACTTCATCAACTGAGATTTCTTTGAGTTCAGCAATTTTCTCCGCGACAAGTTTCACATACGCCGGCTCATTACGTTTGCCCCGATTCGGATGCGGAGCTAAAAACGGGCAATCCGTTTCGATTAATAGCTTATCAAGCGGTACCTCTTGAGCTACTACTTTAGGATCTGTCGCATTTTTAAACGTGACAGGCCCTCCTAAAGATATATGAAACCCTAAGTCTAAACATTCTTTCGCGTAAGAGACATCATCATTATAGCAATGCATAATGCCACCAACATCACCAGCTTGCTCTTCTTTTAAGATTTCAACAATATCAGCTGTAGCTTCACGATTGTGAATAATAATTGGCATGTTTACGCGTTTTGCTAAAGCGATTTGTTTACGGAATACGTCTTTTTGTACGTCTTCTGGTGATTTGTCCCAGTGATAATCCAAGCCCATTTCTCCAATGGCGACAACTTTTTCATGAGCACTTAATTCTTCTATCCATTGTAAATCCTCATCTTGCATATCAATCGCATCTACAGGGTGCCAACCTACTGCTGCATAGATGAAATCATATTGTTCAGCGATTTCGATAGCAATAGGAATTGTTTTGCGATCGAAACCGACGACTACCATTTCAGTAACGCCTTCATCTAAAGCTCGTTGGATCACTTCATCACGGTCTTCCATAAATTGATCGGCATTTAAATGCACATGTGTATCAAATAACATGACGTTGCACTCCTTTTTTTCATCTACATGAAAAAGGGACGAAATTCGCCCCTTTTAATTTTGGCTATGTTAAAGTCCGTTGTTACTATTGTGATCCGCTCCCGGTGGACGCTTTCCGTGGGCACGGCTCGAGCCTCCTCGGAAGAAAAGCACTTCCTGCGGGGTCTCGAGACTCGTGCTGTTCCCACTGGAGTCGCCACCTTCGCTACTCACAATATAACAACTCAGTGCTTCATGTTTAGAAAATCAACACTTAACCTTAACAATCCTTATCTTTTAATTAATTTGTGTTCCGTTTGGTAAGGTTTGATCGATTGTTGCGAGGCTTAAATGACCATTGTCATCTTCTCCGGCTAGAATCATACCTTCTGATAATTCACCGCGAAGTTTCGCTGGTTTTAAGTTGCTCACACAAATTACTTTTCGGCCGATTAGATCTTGCTCACCATAATGCTCTGCAATACCTGAAACAACTTGACGCTTCTCGTAGCCTAAATCAAGTTGAATCTTTAATAGTTTATCTGTCTTCGGAACTTGTTCCACATGAATGACTTCACCAACGCGGAAATCAATCTTAAAGAAATCATCAATGGTGACTTCTTCGGCTTGGTCTTCACTTTCATTTTCTGTTTCTTCAGCTGGTTTTGGTGAGTTCTTCGTCATCATATCTACAATCGCCTGAACTTCTTCTTCAGTGTCAAGACGAGGGAAGATTGGTGTTCCTTTTTTCACGACTTGTGCGTTTTGGACAAGATCATGCTCAGCAATGCTATCCCATGTTTGTAACGCCTCATCTTGAATGCCAAGCTGATCCAATATATTCTTAGGTGTAGACGTTAAGAAAGGTTTAAGCATAATAGCAATCTTGCGAAGAGACTCGACTAAATGAGCCATCACATTTCCTAAACGATCGCGTTGTGCTTCATCCTTAGCTAATACCCAAGGCTCATTCTCATCGATATATTTATTCGTGCGACTGATAAATTGCCATAATGTTGAAAGTGCAACTGAGAATTCCATCTCATCCATTGCTTCTTCTACTTTTTGTTTCGTTTCCGTCGCTATTTTCACTAAGTCTGTATCATAACTTGTTTCATTTAAAGTGATCGCTGGCACTTGACCGTCGAAATATTTATTAATCATCGCTACCGTACGATTTAATAAGTTACCTAGGTCATTGGCTAAATCATAATTTGAACGCTCCACGAACGCTTCTGGCGTGAAGACACCATCAGAACCAAACGGTACTTCACGTAATAAGTAATAACGTAGCGCATCTAACCCATAACGATCAATTAAATCAACTGGGTCGACGACGTTACCTTTTGATTTAGACATTTTGCCATCTTTCATGAGTAACCAGCCATGAGCAAAAACTTTCTTTGGAAGTGGCAAATCAAGAGCCATAAGCATGATTGGCCAATAAATTGTATGGAAACGAACAATCTCCTTACCAACTAAATGCACATCCGCTGGCCAATACTTTTGATAGCGTTCGTCGTTATCTGTTCCGTAGCCTAAAGCTGTAATGTAGTTGGATAATGCATCAATCCAAACATAGATCACGTGCTTAGGATCACTAGGGACTTTCACACCCCATTCAAATGTCGTCCGTGATACGGCTAAATCTTCTAATCCTGGTTCAATAAAATTACTTAACATCTCATTTTTACGTGATTCTGGCTGGATAAAGCCTGGGTTGTCTTCGTAAAACTGTACTAAACGATCAACATACTTACTCATCTTAAAGAAATACGATTCTTCTTTAACTCGCTCAACAGGACGACCACAATCAGGGCAGTGGCCATCATCTAATTGACGGTCGGTAAAGAATGACTCACAAGGGGTGCAATACCAACCTTCATACTCATCTAAATAGATATCACCTTGTTGGACGAGTTGGTCAAAGATTTTCTCAACAATGACTTTATGACGATCTTCAGTTGTTCGAATGAAGTCATCATGAGAAATATCAAGCTTGTCCCATAAGTATTGAATGCCACTCACGATGCCATCCACATATTCTTTCGGAGAAGTTCCCTCTTCTTCCGCTTTGCGTTGAATTTTTTGACCATGTTCGTCAGTACCTGTTAAGTACATGACATCATAGCCTCTTAATCGTTTATACCGAGCCATCGCATCACCTGCAACCGTTGTATACGCATGGCCAATATGTAAGTTGCCACTTGGGTAGTAAATAGGTGTTGTAATATAAAACGTATTCTTCTCCTCAGGCATTAAGAAACCTCCTATATAAATTAATATCACGTTTGTTATATATGAATACCATCATATTCAGTTAGGTTCTATTGTAACGATTTTAAGCGTTAATTTCCATTGTTTTTCATTGTACATCCTATTTCTTTATGACACATCTACACCATTGATGTATGTTGTTTCAATTTGAAACACTTTACTAGTAAATATACTTTAATTAATTGACTATACATACAAAGAGTGGTAAATTTAGTCTCGAAAGATAGCGAAATTATGATCGAGAGGGGAGAAACAAAATGAAATCAACTGGTATTGTCAGAAAAGTCGATGAATTAGGACGAGTAGTTATTCCAATTGAACTTCGTCGTACATTAGATATCAACGTTAAAGACGCTCTTGAGATTTACGTTGACGACGATCAAATTGTGCTTAAGAAATACCAACCTAATATGGCTTGCCAAATTACTGGAGAGGTTTCTAACGACAACATCACAGTTGGCGACGGAAACATCGTTCTAAGTAAAGAAGGCGCACAACAATTAATTAATGAAATCCAAAAGAAAATGGATTAATGTGAGAAAGCGGGGTTATGATGCCCCGCTTTTTTTCTATGTTTAGGACTCATGATAAGCATCATAAATATCACGACTCGAAACACCACGATCTAAGGCCACTTTTTTGACCGCTGCTTTCGTTTTGATATCTTCTTTTGACTTATAATAATCAACATGTTCAATCACTGACCATGATGCCCACCAATGATCTTCTTCCTCTTCTGTATGATCAGCTGGTTCTACAGTGATGCAAAATTCACCACGTATAGTAGCATCATTTGAACAAGCCCACTCATAAACTTCCTCAATAGTTCCAGACACATATTCCTCAAACGTTTTAGTTAACTCTCTAGCCAGTGTTACTCGGCGAGACGATTGATATACATCATTCATTCGTTTTAAGGTTTGCTTTACACGGTAAGGAGACTCGTAGAAAATTAAAGTATGGCCTGTCCGGTCTAATTCCTTTAAACGATTTCGTAGATCTTGATCTTTCTTCGGCAAAAATCCAGCAAACGTAAAAGCATCAGTTGGTAATCCTGATCCAACTAAAGCGGTTAAAGCTGCATTCGCACCTGGTAACACAACGACATGAAGCCCTTCTTCGCGAGCATCTCGCACTAACGTATAGCCTGGATCCGAAATAAGCGGCATGCCAGCATCACTCACTAAAGCGATTGATTTCCCCTCACGTAAATCATCAATCAAACTTGCCCGCTTCGCTTCCTCACTATGTTCATGGAAACTGACTAATGATTTTTCTATTTCAAAATGGTTTAATAGTTTTTTCGTTTGCCGTGTATCTTCACAAGCAATTAAATCGACTTGTTTTAAGACGTCCACCGCTCGAAATGTCATATCATCTAAATTCCCAATCGGTGTTGGGACGATGTATAAAGTCGGGCTCTGATTTTTACTGAAACTCTTTTGAATGTGAACCATGTGAGAATTCTTCCTTTCTACCCATGTAAAATCGCCTTCATCGCATCTGTGTATGCTCCATTTTCCTGATGAATATAAAACGGTGGCTCGACTTTAATATCTGATTTCCCATCTTTTAAGAACTCGATTAATACCATTGTCGCATCTCGACTTGGTTTGGCATGGACGAATTTTAGTCGTTTGATCGCTAGTTTATAGGTTTCAGCTAAGGTCATGATTTCAACTAAACGATTAGGGCGATGAACCATCGAAACTTTGCCTCCTGATTTGACTAGTCGACTACAGGCTTGTAACACATCTGTTAACCCACCATAAATCTCATGTCGTGCGATTGTTAAATAATCATTATTGTTTTGTTTCTCTTTCGAAGCCGTTTTAAAGTATGGCGGATTACACGTCACAACATCGAACTGTTGATTATACTGTTTCGATACTTCACGAAGGTCACCATGAATCATTTCGATATGATCTTCTAGTTCGTTAAGTTTAACATTACGTAACGCCATATCATACAAACGTTCTTGAATTTCAACACCATAGATTGACGCATTCGAACGCTTAGATAGATACAACGGGATAACGCCATTACCTGTACACAAATCCATGACACGACCACGTTTAATCGGTAAATACGTGAAATCCGCTAACAAGACGGCATCAGCTGAGAATGCGAACGCTGATGGGCTTTGAATCACTTGCCGCTCATCATCGGTAAATAAGAAGTCAATTCGTTCATCACCTTTTAATTCTACCATACCCTTTAAACCTCTCTTCTAATAATCACAAACACGCTAACAATAAACATCCTTTACTACTCATAGCAGTAAAGGATGTTCAGGAAACCTATCTAGTTAAAAAACTTCAAGCAAAACATACAATCTTCTTCTTCTCTTGGTGTTCCGAAATAGACGTGACAAATATGGAAGCCTTCTTCATAAATTCGCGCCAAATTGTCATAACCTTCGCCAACTCGCTTGGCTGCTTTATGTTCATGTTTAGCGGGTTCATCCTGTGTTAAATCGTCTACACGCTGACGCAAGTGATGGTTTTCATGCGATAATTGATGATTTTCTTCCATTAGTTGAACGAGATCGTTTTTCAACAACGAAAAATCCTGCTGTAATTCTTCAAACTGTTTTTCTAAATGAGAAAAACGCTCTAACACTTCCTTTTTGTTCACAACATCCACCTCATTACTCTGTTGCTGGCACTTTAATGGCGCCTTCATCAATTAATTCATCAACTGTATATTCAACTGTGCGTTCCATTTCTGTTAACTCAACTTGCACAAGACGCTCTAACATATTCAAGCCGACAACCTTACCAGATCCATTAGAAGTTGTTAAGCTTTCACCAATATCAGGCAACTCTTGCTTAGCTTCTTCGTACATATCATTCTCATATTTTAAGCAGCACATCAAGCGGCCACATAATCCAGAAATCTTAGCTGGATTTAATGATAAGTTTTGATCTTTCGCCATTTTAATTGAGACAGGTTCAAAATCACCTAAGAACGTAGAACAGCAAAGCATGCGTCCACAAGGTCCGATTCCACCTAACATCTTAGCTTCATCACGTACACCAATTTGACGTAATTCAATTCGTGTCTTAAATACTGAAGCTAAATCTTTCACTAAATGACGGAAGTCCACACGTCCATCTGCCGTAAAGTAAAAAATAATTTTATTACGGTCAAACGTATACTCTGCATCAACCAAATTCATATCTAATTGATGCTCTTTAATCTTTCTCGAACATTCGTTAATCGCTTGTGTTGTTAATTCATTGTTTTCAGTCACCGTCAATTTATCTTTGTCGTCTGCTACCCGAATCACTTTCTTAAGTGGTAAGACGACATCTTCTTCATCAACTTGACGATTTGAAATCACAACGCGACCAAACTCGATCCCGCGAGCCGTTTCAACAATGACATAATCTTCAGTTGTTAATTGTAGCTCCCCTGGATCAAAATAATATATTTTACCCACTTGTTTAAAGCGGACACCAATAATTTCTATCACGTTTATCACCTCTGCAATTGAAGGACTAAATGTTCCATTGCAAGTGTATTGTGAACATTGTAGGCTAACCTACGTTTCGTTTGAAGCAATTCATATACACACGCTTTGGCTTCATGTAATGTCATCGTATATTGAAATTGCTTTAATCGGTCATTTTGATCAATTAAAACGATACGATCTTGTCGTTCTAAATGGTATGAAATAATATCTTGATACCATAATATTAGTAAATCTATTCCTAGCTCGTGTTGGTGGCGTTCCTGGAAATGTTGTAGCCACACTTGATGGAGGAACAGATATCCTTCTTCTTTAGGATTCATGACTTTATCTATCAATTGTATCACTATTTTTCGCGCTTCGGCAAACCAACTATCCTCTTCATATGTTATGGCTTCATTTAGATCAAAATTAAGAGCTGCATAAATTTGTGACGTCGACTCAGGTATACCTTGTTCGATAAATTGCTGCGTTAAATCATTTTGATTCAAAGCATGGAATTGTATACGTTGACAACGTGACAAAATTGTATTCAGTACAGAGCCCACATTCTCGGTCATTAAAATCGCTACCGTTTGTTGGCTTGGTTCTTCTAAGAATTTCAATAAGCGATTAGCTGCATTAGTTGTCATTTTGTCAGCTTCTGATAGGATATAGACTTTTTGATTGGATTCTAGACCTGTGTATGTAAATTCCTTTTGCAGAAATTCAATTTGTTCTTTTTTAATTGATTGACCTTCTGGTTCAAGCCAGTGGACATCAGGATGATTGCCTGATTTAATTCGTTTACATGACCGACATTCCCCACAAGGCTCACTCGATTCTGGATCTACCTCTTCACAAAACGACCGCATCGCAAATAAAAGACTGGCGTTTTGTTTGCCAGTCCCCTTTGGCCCATGGAATAAATAAGCGTGTGCCATTCTATTTTTAACAATACTGTTTTGTAACATACGAGTTGCCACAGGTTGTAATTCTTGTAACTGTGTCCACGTTTCCATTAACGTCATCCTGTTCTATTTAAGCATATAAATTCATAAGAAGTCCTTTAATTTCACCAATATCATCTAATACATCTATGGAGCTTTTCTCTTGATCTAATACATCATCCGTAAGTTTGACCAATTTTTCATCGACTTGTTTAACAATTGATAACGTCTGGTTCCCACCATTTAAATCCCACTTCCGCGACTGTTCAAGCTCTAAACCATAATTAGTCGCTTCCTGGATGAATTGACGAACCATTTGTTTGTATTTGCCTAGGTCAGGAAAAGAACGAAATTTCGCCACTTTCTCACCTTGCTTGGTTAAATCACCTAGCAAGCGGTTTAACTCAGATTCTTTCATTTTCTGAGCTTCTTGTCCGACCACACTTTGGAATGACGATTTCATATTCATTTGTTTGGGTTGTTTTTGCTGCGTGGCCTCTAATTGCGCACGCATTTCTTGAGTTACTTTCACAATCAGTCACTCCTGCTTAAAATTGATGGAAGGCGTCAACAGGTAATACAAAGACGGTTGCGCCGCCTACTTCGACCTTGACTGGTTTCGGAATATAAGAGTCTGCATTACCACCCATTGGTGAAATGGGAGCTACCATTTGGTCACGGTGACTACAATTATCTTCAATGATTTCTAACGCGTGATCAACATGGTCTTCGTGAACACCAATCATTAAGGTTGTGTTACCTTCCTTTAGAAAACCGCCACTCGATGATAACTTAGTTGATTGATAATCATTGTCTGCCAACGCATCTGCCAAGCGGTTAGCATCCTTATCTTGTACAATCGCAAGGATTAGTTTCATCCTTATCCTCCTCTTAACGAACTCTATACTTAATTACTATTATAACAAGTTTTTTGACAATTTAGCACTCATAAAGCATTATTTTTCAAATCGATGATCTAAATATTGATCTACAGTCGCCTCGCACGCCTGTTGAACCGCCTCAATCGGTTGATGAGCATCAATACTTTTAATGCGATCAGAAAAACGTTCCTTTAATAGATCATAGGCTTCTTTTACTTTTTGGTGGAAATCAAGCTTCTCTAAATCAAGACGATTTTTCTCACGTTGATCATTATCTTGGATCCGATTTAATCCGACTTGAGGATCGAGATCAAATAAAATCGTTAAATCCGGCATACAATCTTCAATCGCAAATTTATTAATGTCATACACATCGTCAATTCCTAAACCGCGAGCATAGCCTTGATAAGCTAAGCTACTATCAACAAAACGGTCACATAAAACGACCTGACCATCTTCTAAGGCAGGAATAACCTTTTCTACTAAATGTTGACGACGTGCAGCTGCATACAATAGAGCTTCTGTTCGTGAATCCATCGCCGTATGGCCAGGGTCTAAAATCACTTGACGAATCTTCTCAGCAATATCAATGCCGCCTGGTTCCCGTGTCATTAATACTTGATACCCTTTATGCTCAAGTTGATCCGCAATATATTGAATCACTGTTGATTTACCAGCGCCTTCTCCACCTTCAAATGTAATAAATAATCCGCTCACAACACTCTTCCTTTACTCTATAGAATAAACCTTAATCTGTGTATGACTAGAAGAACCTGTCTTTTGAATATGGACAGTTTCAGCTTTTGCTTGTTCAATCATTTCTACCGCTTCATCCGTAATGATTTCCCCTTCTACGATGACAGGAATACCTGGCGGGTAAGGGGTAATCGACTCAGCAGCAATCCGACCAACTGCTTCTTGAAAATCAATAGATTCTTGGCTGAATTGCGCTAAATCTTTATAAGAATATGGCAAACGAACAATACCGCTTTGAAATGAGATATTAGTTTCTATTTTATCATGGTTTTGCTTAAATGGAATGCCTTTCAAACAATCCATCGTAGCTCGTATTCGCTCACTCCACGATTCATCGTCTGAATTTAAGCCATGAATTAATAATAGCTGTTGCTCACTGACCAATTCAGCGTCAATTCCATTCTCATGTAGCCACATTAACACATCGTGTAAGTTATAACGATCGGACGTTATGATCGTTTTTAAAGGATCATCAGCACGTTTACGAACTTCTGACACTTGAAAACCATCGAGCTGATTAATCGCCTTGTTAAACTTTTCTATCCAATCAAGCGTCTTCTTCAAGTCTTCCTTATGTAGATTCGCAACTGTATAACGAGCTAGATCTAAGCTCATCATAATTAAATAAGATGGACTACTTGATTGAAACACTTGTAAATAATATTTTAACAGATCAGCTGACACATAAGCTGACTGCAAATGTAAGAATGAACACATCGTAAGGGCTGGCAGTGTCTTATGGGCTGACTGAACGACAACATCCGCTCCACAATCAACCGCAGATTTCGGAAAGGCATCACTTACATTAAAATGGGCTCCATGTGCTTCATCTATTAAAACAGGAATCTGATGAGCGTGCGCTTCCGTTACTATTGATTCTAAATCATACGTCGCCCCGAAATAATCAGGATACGTTAACACAACTGCTTTAATACTTGGATAGCTATTTATAGCCTCAGCCATTACCTCAGCACGTAATAAACTAAATCGGCCCGTTGATTGATCAAAATCTGGCGTCACAAATATCGGCCTCGCTCCTACCAAATGAAGCGCATGCATGATGGATTTATGGCTATTGCGCTGAACTAATACGTGATCACCCGCTTCACAAGTCGCCATAATCATCGCCAAATTCCCAGCTGTTGTTCCGTTCACCAAGAAGTACGTCTCATCCACACCATAGTAATGAGCCGCTAATTGTTGTGCCTGAGCAATAGCTCCACTCGGTTCATGTAAATCATCTAAACCAGGTAATTCCGTCACATCATAAGCTAAGAATGGATGCCAATCAGCAAACTCATCCGGAAATAACTGCCCATTTTTATGCCCCGGGACATGATAGGAGTGCGGTGATTTACTAATATGCTCTTTTAAAGCTTCAACAAGCGGTTTCTGGCTTTGATCCAATTTAATCACCTAATCTTCATTCGTTGATAACCCTATTTTACACGAAAAAAGTCTTAAAACACATTGCATCAAACGGTAAATATTCATTTCGTGTTATAATAAGAATAATATATAAACTGACGCGTCTATAACAAACCATTCATACGCGTAAAATTAAAGCGTTGAGGTGATGAACTGCATGGCAACTAATGCATCGATCGAACAACAATTACAACAAATACTTGATGATGACCATATCATGATTAACGAACCCTTAAGAAACCATACGTATACTAAACTTGGTGGCGCAGCTGACTACTTCGTCACGCCTTCATCCTACGAGGCCGTCCAAGAAGTGGTGAAATTAGCTAACCGTGAACAACTTCCATTCACCCTTCTCGGTAATGGTTCAAATTTAATCGTCAAAGACGGTGGCATTCGGGGGATTATCTTAAGCCTAAAGGAATTAAAAGACATTAAAGTCGAAGGAAATGAAATGATTGCACAAAGCGGTGCCCGAATCATTGATGTCTCCTATCGCGCATTAGACGAGCAATTAACGGGATTAGAGTTCGCTTGCGGAATTCCCGGCACAGTCGGAGGAGCGCTATTCATGAATGCTGGCGCATATGGAGGCGAGATTAAAGACGTCTTAAAAGAAGCCGTTGTCGTGGACCCTGATGGTAACTTACTGACCCTTTCAGCTGATGCCTTTGATCTACAATATCGCCACAGCAACATCCCTGAAAAAGGCTATATCGTATTAGAAGCTTTGTTCATTTTAAAACCAGGCCAATACGATAACATCAAAGCCGTCGTAGATGATTTAACGTATAAACGTGAATCCAAGCAACCTTTAGAATACCCATCTTGTGGCAGTGTCTTCAAGCGCCCACCTGGTTATTTTGCTGGAAAACTCATTCAAGACAGTCATTTACAAGGTAAAGGTGTAGGCGGTGCTGAAGTGTCCACTAAACATGCTGGATTTATCGTGAACAAGAATAACGCAACGGCAACGGATTACATTCAATCTATTGAACTTGTGCAAAATACAGTGAAGGAAACATTTGGCGTTGACCTTGAACGAGAAGTTCGAATTATCGGAGAAGATCCTGAATAAACGCTCATAATTTAAAAGACGCAACGACTATTAAGTTAATAGTCGTTGCGTCTTTTTCGTTATTCTATAAAAAATAGGAGAGGAGATTACATCAACATCTGATTCGTTAACGGACGAGATTTCATTTTCTCAACGTAATATTGATACTGCTCTTCTTCAGGATTCGTTTGAACAATTGCACGTTCGCATGACTGACAAATAAAATTCGTTAAAACATAGATTCCTTGCGCTTTCCATTGGTCACACACTTGGCAGTAGTGAAAGGTCATTTGATTCATCGGTTCCACCTCCACTACCTATCATCCCCAGCTTAATAGATTCTTATACATGTTCTATGAAACTTTTTATAAAATAGGGCTGTTAAAGTATAGTGTTGATTTTCGATTGATGCAGCACTTAGTTGTTGATTTGTGAGTAGCGAAGGTGGCGACTCCAGTGGGAACAGCACGTGTCTCGAGACCCCACAGGCCATGCTTTTCGGCCGAGGAGGCTCGAGCCGTGCCCACGGAAAGCGTCCACCGATAGCGGATCACAATATCAACAACGGACTTTAGCAAAGCTATAAAAATAAAACGAATGCAATACTGCACTCGCTTTACCTTCAACAACTCTATAAGATTAACAGATGGATGGCCACTAATGCTCCTACACCCATCACGCCTAAGAATCCTGCAACAACAGATGTAAATAAATTAATCGGGATATGTAAACCAAACATTGAGCCAAACACATTAGCAATGAAAATAAACAATGCCCCTATGACAATTTTAAATACACCCTTTGATAACCAATGCATTATACTAACAGGCACACCAAACAACAACAATAAAACAATTAAAGCTAAAAGTGCTAATACCACGACAATTGGATCCATACTAGAACTCCTTTCGCTTGTCCTAGTAGAATCCTATGCGCGTATTAGCACGATTAGAACTCCATTCAATTATAAATCGCGACGTCCTTCTAACGCTTTCGATAACGTCACCTCATCAGCGTATTCTAAATCGCCTCCGACAGGTAATCCGTGCGCAATTCGGGAAAGGCGAATGCCTGATGGTTTCACGAGACGTGATATATACATCGCCGTCGCTTCCCCTTCCACATTCGGGTTCGTCGCCAAGATTAATTCTTCTACCTGCTCATCTTTAAGTCGTTCAATCAACGTCGATACGTTTATATCTTCTGGTCCGATTCCTTCCATTGGTGAAATCGTTCCGTGCAATACATGGTACTTGCCCTGAAAATCTTTCATTTTTTCCATCGCGATCACATCTTTTGGATCTTGGACCACACAAATGACTGAACCATCACGCGATTCATCACTACAAATACTACATGGATCTTGATCCGTTATATGACCACACGTACTACAATGTGTTAGCTCGCGTTTTGCATTAACGAGTGATTTTGCAAAATCTAATACATCATCTTCTTCCATTTCTAGCACAAAAAATGCCAGGCGAGCGGCAGTTTTTGGACCTATACCTGGCAGTTTTGTGAAACTATCAATTAGTTTCGTAATTGGTTCTGGATAATACATTTATTAGCATGCCTCCTAGAACATTCCCGGCATATTCATACCTTTCGTGAATTGTCCCATCTTCTCATTCGTTGTGTCGTCTACTTGCTTCAAGACATCATTTGTTGCTGCAATGATTAAGTCCTGAAGCATATCAACATCATCTGGATCAACTACTTCTTCGTTAATTTCAACGTCGGTAACTTCTTTTTTACCATTAGCAACAACCTTAACCATGCCACCGCCAGCTGTCGCTTCAAATGACATCTCATGTAATTCTTCTTGCGCCTTCATCATCTTCTTCTGCATTTTCTGCATTTGTTTCATCATATTATTCATATAATCCATCCCTTTCAATCAAATATTTTATTAAGAATCTTTCACTTCTACAAAATCATCTCCGAATAACTGTTGGGCTTCGGTAATGACTTGATCCTCTTCAGCTGGGTTACTTCCTTCCTCATTTTCTGTTGATTCTTTTGGTGCAACTGTTTCTGTTTCATCATCTGATTGTTGACTTAAGAAATCCTCTCGAATCGGCTGCCAATCATCTTTTGGAATTGGAATCATTGTCAGCCTTTTACCAATATATTCACTTAATGCTGTTTCAATCATATCTTGGTTTTCTTCAATGAGCTTGCAATGAATTTCATATTCAAACGCTATAATGAGCGATTGTGGTGAAGCAGCTTTAGGCTCGCTATTGACTAGTTTAGCATGGGCAGGTGGACTTGTCTTTTTTAACTGATCCATAAAAGTTGCCCAGTTATGACGAACCGATTGAATATCATCTTTTGTAGCGTTCGATAACGTTTGGCGCACTTTTTCATATGGGACTTTATATTGCTTCTGACGGTTCGTTTGTTGGCGCTTAGGTGCTTCTTGTGGCGCCTGTGATTGATTAGCCTGCGAGACACCTTGTTGTTTTAGTGTCTTTAGTTCCTTCTCTAAGTTCGCAATCTGTTGTAATAATTCTGGTGATGCGGCAGCTCCCTGTTGTTCTTCAGCTTCACTCGGTAGTTCGCGAATATTTAACAGCGCCACTTCAACTAAAATTTTCGGGCTATTCGTCCATTTCATATCTTGTTGCGTTTGATTTAAGACTGAAATCGCTTCTTCTAACCAATAACCTGTCAGTTGTTGACGCACTTGATGGAATTGCTCATTTGGAATCGCACGAACGAGCGCTTCTTCCATACCATCTGCACTGTTGTACATTAACAAGTCACGTAAGAAGTTGATGAAATCAAAAACGAATTGACTCGGATCTTTTCCTTCTTGAATCATTTGGTCGAGTAAACTTAAAGCTTGCTTCCCGTCTTGTTGAATGAGCGATTCAATCATTGCCAGTAACTGTTCTTGGGCAATTGACCCCGTTACTGCTAACACATCATCCATATGAATATGGCCATCTTCACTATAGGCAATCGCTTGATCAAGTATACTTAACGCATCACGCATACCACCTTCAGCGGTTAGACCAACATGAACAATCGCATGATCATCATACGGAATATCACTATCATCGAGGATTAATTTTAAACGATCGACAATCGCTTGTTGTGAAATTCGTTTAAAATCAAAGCGCTGGCAACGCGATATAATCGTCAGTGGGATCTTATGTGGTTCAGTCGTTGCCAAGATAAACATCACATGCTCAGGTGGCTCTTCTAAGGTTTTGAGTAAAGCATTGAATGCACCTGTCGATAACATATGCACTTCATCAATAATATACACTTTATAAGAAAGGGCACTAGGTGCGTACTTTACCTTATCACGAATTTCGCGAATATCATCCACACCGTTATTAGAAGCGGCGTCTATTTCTATAATATCTGAAATCGAACCCTCTTGAATGCCACGACATGCATCACATTCGCCACACGGTTCCTCAACAGGGGAGTGCTCACAATTAATTGCTTTGGCAAATATTTTCGCTGCACTCGTTTTACCTGTACCGCGTGGTCCTGTAAATAAATAAGCATGGGCGACTTTAGACTGTAGAATCGCATTTTGTAGCGTTCTAGTAATATGCGATTGACCGACAACATCTGTAAATTGTTGTGGTCGCCACACACGATACAATGCTTGATAGGCCATGGACGTAGTCTCCTTTAGTTTCTCTTCTTCCATTATAACCGATTCGATTCAGACATTTCAAAACGTAATACAATTGTTTGGTAGTCGTTGTAATATCTTAAAAAAACTCACCCGCTTAACAGGTGAGTTGTCTTCATTATGTACGCCGTGCACCCATCTTCGATAAAGTAACCCATAAGCGTTACGTCAGATTCTAGCTCGGTCCAGGTTGCCCTGCGACACACAAGAGGGGCCGCTTACTGCTGCTTCCTTCCGGACCTGACAGGGTTCACGGGTTCTCGTTGCACAGGACCCAGACGTCAACACTATGCACTGACGTCAGACCTTAAAGCTACTTTACCTCGGACGGGAATTCAGTCCCACTATAGCGGATTGTGGGTTACAGGGCACCGCTACCTCCCCACCTAGCACGGCAAGTGTTCATTTAATTATAGAGCGCCTTTTCAAAAGCGCATATACTAGTATATTACGTTTAAATCGAATTTGCAATAACAAAGAAATCCAATTCGTTAACAAATTATGTCGACTTTTTTTGTTTCCTTAATCGACGGAAAAAATCAGTTAATAACGACGCACATTCTGCTTCCTTCACACCTGATGTAACAGTCGCACGGTGATTAAACCGATCATCATCTAATAAATTCATAAGCGTACCAGCACAACCTGCCTTAGGATCTGTCGCACCATATACAACATGAGGAATACGTGACTGAACAATCGCTCCTGCACACATTGGACAGGGTTCTAACGTGACATAGAGTGTACAATCTTCTAATCGCCAACTTCCAACATGCTGATTAGCCGCTTCAATCGCCAACATTTCAGCATGTGCCACACTTAATTGCAATGTCTCTCGTTGATTATAACCTGTAGCAATCACTTGGTCTTCATATACAATTACAGCACCAATCGGCACTTCTCCAATAGCTTCTGCTTGCTTCGCTTGTTCGATCGCTTCATCCATAAATGATTCCTGCATCTTTATCACCTAATCTCATTATAACATGGCATGGATGCATATTAACGATTGAGCTCTCATAAATTCATAAAGAATAAGTGAGAGGAGTGCGTTTATGTTAATTCATGTAGTCGAACGAGGTGATTCCTTATATTCAATCGCCAATCGTTATCAAGCATCAGCAGATGAATTGATTATGATTAATCAATTAGAAACGCCAAATGATTTAGTAGTCGGGCAAACACTCGTCATCCCTATTGATGAGTATACGGTGCAAGCTGGTGATAGTTTTTATTCTATTGGTCAAAAACTGAATATCCCGTTTGAAGATTTAGCCGAGTATAATGATTTGGATTACAATGAACCCTTAATGATTGGGCAAGTCCTATCTGTTCCTCAGGCACCTAAAACCACTATATCCACTAATGCCTATGTCGAACCGTTCGGGGACACGGTAAGTGATCAACTTATTGAATCTGCAGCCAACCGCACACCATTATTAACTTACTTAGGATTATTTAGTTATGAAGTTAATGATGATGGTACATTAACGCCACCGCCAATTGAGCCATTACCTGAGATTGCTAGCGAGAATCAGACTGCACTCATGATGGTCATCACCAATTTACGTGATGGTTCCTTTGACCAGGAGCTTGGCCGTAGAATACTAACAAATGAGCAAGTACAAGACGAATTATTTAACCAAATTATTACAACAGCAAACGAAGTTGGGTATCAAGATATTCATTTTGACTTCGAATTCTTGCCAACAGATTTACGTGAAGCTTATAATCAATTTCTCCAAACAGCAAAAGACCGTTTATCTCCAGAAGGCTTGATGATTTCAACAGCACTTGCGCCAAAAACAAGTGCCGAACAAACAGGGGCATGGTATGAAGCACATGATTATGCAGCTCATGGTGACATTGTCGATTTCGTTGTGCTCATGACGTATGAATGGGGTTATAGTGGTGGTCCGGCAATGGCTGTATCGCCGATTGGTCCCGTCACCGATGTGGTCGAATACGCTTTAACTGAAATTCCTGCCGATAAGATTATGCTTGGTCAAAACACTTATGGCTATGACTGGACATTACCTTATGAAGAAGGCGGCGACCCTGCCCAAGCCATTAGTCCCAATCAAGGCATTCAACTGGCCCGTGAATACAATCAAGCGATCGAGTTCGATGAAGAAGCACAAGCCCCTTACTTCTATTATTGGGATGAAGATGGCAACCAACACGAAGTATGGTTTGAAGACGCCAGAAGTATTCAAGCCAAATTCGATCTTATTAAAGAAAAAGGTTTGCGAGGAATTAGTTATTGGAAACTCGGTTTAGCTTTCCCTCAGAACTGGGCATTGCTTGATCATGAATTTAATATTCGAAAATTAAACTAAATAGATATGGCGTTCATCAAATTCCGTTAAGTCAAACGCTTGCTGAAGACCACGATTGTTAATTAAGTTTTTATCCACTTCCTTAACAGGAATCGTCAGATGAAATGACTCTTTAAATGGGTTAGGCGAAACAGCAATCCGTTGTTCGTCTAACCATTTTGCTTGTATAGGCTCGTCCAAGCCTTGAAATTGTTGTCTAAAACCGTTCTTAAACATGTTAATCTCTTCATGCTTGGGTGTGCCTGGTTCATTTAAGCACATATAAAGCGACAAATCATCACAGAATTGCAGTAACTTAAAATGAAAATCTTGCTCAGATTCATCAGGTAATTGCTGCTGTTTAATCGATTGTTGTCGATTCATTTCCCGGGTAATAAATTCGGAAATGGTCGGATCATCAGATTGTTGGTCAAAAAATGACGCATAATGCCAACTACATAATAACGCTGCGTATGCTGAGTGCTTATGAACCTGGTCGACTCCCCATGAATAGTGATCAACTTTCGGTTTGACAGGGTAATCCATAAATGAATGCGGTTGGTTTTTTTCGTCATTCAAAATGGGTTGTGCATCTAAGGGAATCCAGGCATAGTCATGATGAGACACAGCGTATTCTACTTGGTCACGCCAATTTTCTCCTTCGAAAATTTTAGACAACCATTGTTTCGCTATTTCGCCGCTTACAAGCGCATGGTCATGCTGGCGAATCATGATAAATGAATCTTCACGTTCTGTTATAATCATACTAACTCCCTACCTTCTATGGACAGGTTATGAGCTAAATAGACCTAGCTCATAACTGTTTTAAGGATTCACGATTAAAATCTGGAATATCATCAGGCTTTCGACTCGTCACAAGGTTATGACACACGACAACAGGCTGGTCATGGTAAATAGCACCTGCATTTTCTAAGTCGACAACAATAGAATCATAACCTGTTACATGACGGTCTTTTAAGGTTTTAGCTGTGATCAATAACTGTGGTCCATGGCAAATCGCAAATACAGGTTTATCTTGATCCATAAACTGACTGGCAAACTGAACAAATCGGTCGTCTGCACGAAGTTGATCAGGCGAAAAGCCTCCAGGGATAAATAGGGCATCGAATTGGTCTGGACCAACTTCATCAATACCATAATCAACTGCTACTTCAACTTCCCCGCGCTTACCTTTCACAACTTGACCACCCAGTTTTTCAATCGTTTCTACTGAATGACCCGCTTCACGAAACACATAGGCTGGGTCTGTGTATTCTCGGTCTTCGAATTCATTCGTCATGAGACACGCAATCCGTTTAAACATAGCGAACCCCTCCTTGACCTTATCGTTTTTGTTATTAACCCTATTCCCGTTACCTATAAAATCAAACGACTTCACACAATCCTACTCATAGCGAAATTGTTGGAAAATCGCATGATCCTGTGCCTTATAAACCTGTTTTCCAACGATATCATTAATAATTTCCATATTCCGTTGAACAGCAAGCCCTAAATTTGTTGCTGCTGTCCCGTGGGAATGCTCAAGATTCGTCACCACATAAAACTGATGGTCACGCTCATCATTGAATTGCAGTCGGTATTCACGTGTCAGATCATACATCCACTTATCTTTATTTTCCCATTTAACTTTGTCCTCAAAACGGTCGGTAAACCATTCAGGAATATCCGGCTTATAGCCTGTCGCTAACACTACTTTTTCAGTGTCATATTCAAATGATTGTTCTTCTTGCCACTGCTGACAAACCAGCTCATATGATCCGTCTTTTTGCTTAATATCATTAACTTCTGTTAACGGTTGAATCGTTACTTGAGGATCCGATTCACCAATCGAGAAATTATATAATAAATGGTAAATATGATCCAACGTCTTCACATCCACCCCATTACGCAACGGATCTAACGTCTCTAATGTCCGTATGCGTTTATCAAACTCTAATTGATGGAAATAATCCACATACTTCGGAGAGAAAAACTCCTGTCCAATACTGGCTGCTTCAAGCTGAAAAATCCCTTTACTCCGCGTAAACCACGTAATATGAAAAGAGTTATTCTTCCGTTCTTGTAATAAATCATAAAAGACTTCTGCTGCACTTTGCCCTGATCCGACCACCGTCACATGGTCAGACTTTAACAATTCATCTTTTTGATCTAAATATTGACTCGTATGCAAGACATCTTCTTCCGGCAAATCTTCTGCTGCATTTAACACAAGCGGTTTGGATCCTGTTGCCATGACGACATGCTTTGCATAATAATGTGACGTTCCACCTTGTTCTACATCTTCTACAACCACTTCATAATGGGGTTCAGAATCGTCATGATGATCAATCACATCTACCACACGATGACCGTAATAAAGGCCATTTATTTGAGCTGCTGCCCACTGTAAATAATCATTATATTCTTGACGCGGAATTTCTAAACGGTGATAAAAGAAAAATTTATAAAGTCGTTCATGGTCATGCAAATAATTTAAAAACGAGTAACGACTCGTTGGATCTGCGAATGTCACTAGATCAGCTAAAAACGATACTTGTAAATCCATCCCGTCAATTAACATGCCAGGATGCCAATTCATTTTCGGCGTTTCATCGAAAAAGATTCGGTCAACGTCATCCAGATCTTCAGTTAATGCGGCTAAGCCTAAATTGAAAGGTCCAATGCCAACACCAATAAATGTGTAGAGTTTATCATCCATTAAGATCACCTTTTTCTATTGTGTAGTCTGTACTTATTTAAGTTTCCTATTTTGTGGGAATCTAAACTTGTTTCATAAATAATTATGGTCCGTTATTGTTATTATGATTCACTTTCGGTGGACGCTTTCCGCGGGCACGGCTCGAGCCTCCTCGGCCGAAAAGCGTGGCCTGCGGGGTTTCGAGACTCGTGCTGTTCCCGTGACGGCCAGGACGGCCTAATGTCGACGTTGGTCACAGGACATGACCACTTTTAGTCGACCAGGAGTAGCCACCTTCGCTCATCATAATTCAACAACTAAGCGCTAACTTATAATTCAAATCACCATAAACTTTTTAAACTAACAGAAAAAGCACAGCACTGGGAAATAATGCCCGAGTGCTGTGCTATTGATCAATTGAGATTCTTATTCTTCCAACGTCGACGTATCGCCTTCTGGCAGGCCTAGTTCACGTGATTTCAATAGTCGGCGCATAATCTTACCACTACGTGTTTTCGGAATGGCATGAGTCACTTCGATTTCACGTGGAGCTGCATGAGCCGCGAAACCTTTCTTCACGAACTGACGAATTTCTTCTAATAAGTCTTCCGATTCTTCATAACCGTCATTAAGCGCAACAAACGCTTTAATGATCTCACCACGTTCAGGGTCTGGCTTACCGATGACACCCGCTTCAGCAACAGCTTCATGTTCGATTAACTTACTTTCGACTTCAAATGGACCGACACGTTCACCTGATGTATTAATGACATCATCTAAACGTCCTTGGAACCAGAAGTAGCCATCTTCATCTTGGTAAGCACTATCACCAGACACGTACCAACCGTTTAAGAAATAACTTTCGAATTTCTCAGGGCGTTTCCAAATCGCACGCATCTGAGCTGGCCAACCCGCTTTAATCGCTAAGTTACCCATTTGGTTTGGTGGCAATTCTTCACCTTGGTCATCCACGATCGCTGCGGTTACACCTGGAATCGGTTTACCCATCGAACCAGGACGAATATCCATCGTTGGATAGTTACAGATCAATTGCGCACCAGTTTCAGTCATCCACCACGTATCGTGAATCCGTAGATTAAAGGCTTTTTTGCCCCAATGAATCACTTCTGGATTTAACGGTTCACCGACACTTAAAATATGACGCACACTATCTAATTTAAAGTCATCTACGATTTCTTTACCTGAGCTCATTAACTTACGAAATGCCGTTGGTGCAGAATACCATACGGAAATTTGGTAATCATCTATTGTTCCGTACCATGCCTCAGGACTAAAACGACCACCAACAACGACATTCGTCACCCCGTTTAACCACGGCGCAAAGATACCATAGCTCGTGCCAGTTACCCAACCGGGGTCAGCAGTACACCAATACACATCATTTTCTTGTAAATCAAGTACCCATTTACCCGTTTGATAATGTTGGATCATCGCATTATGAACATGATAAACCCCTTTTGGTTTACCTGTTGAACCTGATGTATAGTGAATCACCATACCGTCTTCTAAATCGACCCATTCAAGATCGAATGATTCACTCGCTTGTGCCATCTCTTGATGATAATCGATATAACCATCTGGAATATCAGTTGAATCACCGACTAAGACGACTTTCTTTAAGTCAGGCAATTGATCTTCAGGTACGCGTGATAATAATTCAGGCGTCGTAATGAGCATAACTGCTTCACTATCTTCCAAACGGTCTTGTACCGCCTGCTCCATGAATGCTTCAAACAACGGACCAGCAATGGCACCGACTTTCAAAACACCTAAGAAGCTCGCGTAAAATTCAGGCGATCTCGGCATGAATAAAAACACGCGATCACCCTTCTCAATGCCTTGATCTTTTAACACATTCGCAAACTGATTACTTTGTTTTTTCAACTGATCAAATGTTAAGGATTCCTTGCGGTCAGGTGAGACGTATTGTAACGCGACCTGATCTTTTTTATCGGGATTTTCGGCATGACGATCGACCGCTTCATATGCGATATTCACTTTACCTGTCTCATGCCAAGTGAAGTTCTGTTTCGCTTCATCCCAGCTGAAGTTTTGGTATGTTTCTTCATAATTGTTTAAGTTGTGTTGTTTGTTACTACCTTTTAAAACGTTTTCACTCATGACCATCACCTCATTCGAATTGTTGTCAAACTTATTTAATTGTTTAAAAATTCTGTACTCATATTGTATATGAAATCGCTTTATATTAAAAGTGATGAACTTAAAATCACCTAATTTTTGCATGAGGAAAATCTAATTTTTACTGTTCTATTACTTTTTATTCTTCTCAACAAATTCCCAGAAATCAATCGGCTTGATTTTCTCACTTTTCACAGCTTCGACCACCTTCAAATTGATTTCCTGCTCCACGTCCTCTTGCTCTTGGTAGTTGGTATGATTGATGCTCTTCTTAATTTTTGGCTTCATCATCTTCAACGTTTCATGAATGATGATATTTTCATCGAAGTTCTCCATATCTTTCTCTCCTTTCTACAACTGACTAACTCAATTTACTTTTAATTTTTTTAACAGCATCTCGCTTATGCTTAGAGATGTTCTGAGAACTATCATTGAAGTATTCTGCAATCTCCTTAATTGATAACTGCCCCATGAACGTTAACTCTAAAATACGTTTTTTCTTCTTAGACAGGTCATTGATCGCATTTATGAGTCTCTCATCGGAAAATATGTCTGTTATAGTTCCATGCAAATCATAAGCGTCATGTTCTGCAGGAAATAAATCAATAATAGCTGTATCATCATCTTCTGACGCTGGTTTATCAAGAATTAAGACATGACGATCTTGGTGCTTTTTTAGCTTTTGATCATAGTCATTGGTATACCTTCTAGATAATACTGATATATAACTAACCAACCTATATGTCATATAAAACTTAATAAACTGCTGATTTAATTCTTGGTTTGCATTTTCATCGTTATACTCAATCGCTTTTTTAAGCAAAAGAAAATGATCTTGTTCTTGGAAAAAACTTTTTATGATCGGTTGTTCGAATAACTCAGGATTCTGATTAACAAATTCATCTACACAATGATAAGCCTCGTACATATCCATTCCTCCTTAATTTAAAAAGAGAAATAATCATCAAGTAATCAACTTTTTTTATCAAAAAATCGAACGTGTGTTCTATTATATAGTTAAGTACTTTTATTTTCAAACAAGTATATATTTATTTTTCTACCTCTCTTTAGGGAATTAAGGAGGGGTATAAAATGAATGTAACTTTATTGTATGACCTTATAGGAAATTTTGGTTTTCCCATTGCGATCACGATTTATCTATTAATCAGATTAGAACAAAAGCTTTCAGAGCTAACCTCTGCAATCAAAACGTTAATTGAAAATGTTAAATCTAGACTTTAATCATTAAAAAAGATGCCTACGCGACGATAACTTTCGCTGTAGGCATCTTACATTAATGACATATTTAATTATTTGTTACATGTTCAAATATTGAAAACGAGTGGATAAACCCTTTCTCACAAGATAACAATTATCCCGCTTCAAATATTTACGACTGCTTTACCGGACCATTCCAATCAAGCATACCACCGACCATATTCTTCGCATTGAAGCCATGTTGCTCGAGGTATTGAACGGCTTTACCACTGCGGTTACCTGAACGGCAAATGACGACATGCTCCTGATCTTGACTTAACTCGTCTTTGCGTTCTTCTAATGAACCAAGTGGAATATGTTTGATGCCAGGAATATGCCCTTGTTCAATTTCTTCTGGTTCGCGAACATCGAGTAAATTTACGTCCTCTTTATTTTCAAGTAACTGTTTCACTTCATCTGTTGTGATTTCATTCATCGATAACGCCTCACTTTCTTAAATTAATGACACTTATAATATACCATACCGATCTGTTTAATCACCAATCAAACGTGTCAGCCTATCCAATATAAAAAAGTCACCCCATACAAACAGTATGAAATGACTCCATGACTTAGTATAAATAAAAGTAAGCGAAAAACAGTCCTGCCATTACGAGCATTAAGGCCGAAATTAACCAAACGAGATGAAGGGAGGATGTGAACGTTTGATCGTTAATTTGTTTTTTCTTGCGCACATAATGAACCGTTGAAAAAACAATCGCAACCAATCCAATCACAACAGATAAGATTCCGATCATTTCAACTAACTGATCCGATTGACCGCCTACACTAGCACCAGTCGAAAAATGAACATTTACGATTAAAAAGCCTATCCCCATAATCGCTAGGGCTGTTCGAATCCAGGCTAAATACGTTCGTTCATTTGCTAAGTGTTGTTGAATATATTTCGAATCCTCCGTTTCGCGCATGTAAATCACCCTCCAGAAGTTGAAGCTGACTATTTTTATCATTCACTTTATGTAACTCAAATAATACCTTCATATATAGTTTACCTTTGAATCCTATACAAAAAACCCACCTATTCTAAGGTGAGTTTCATTATATCATAGAAAATCGAGCCAGATTTTGATAGCTGATGCCAAAATTAATACAGATAAAATACCTTGTAACAACTTCGTATTAATCTTCTTACCAGCATTCGCTCCTAATGGCGATGCAATTAAACTGGCTACAATCATGATAATAGCTGGAACCAATAAGACTTGTCCTGTCATCAACTTACCAGTGGTTGCACCGATTGAAGAAATAAATGTGATTGCCAAAGATGAAGCAATGGTCATGCGCGTTGGTATTTTTAACACTAGCAACATAATTGGCACTAACACGAAAGCACCAGCAGCACCGACAATACCAGCACCAATACCTACAATAAATGCAAGTGTTGCAGCAATCGTTTTATTAAATGTCACTTGATCAAATGACTGATCGTCCACACCTTTCTTAGGCATAAACATCATCACAACAGCTACAGTCGCTAACATCGCGTATACAAAATTGACCTCATCTTCTGATAAAAACCGAGAACCAAATCCACCAATGAAACTACCTATTAAGATGCTGACACCCATGTAGATAATCAAATCTTTATTTAAATAACCACCTTTACGATAAGCCCAAACACCACCAATCGTCGCGAAAAATACTTGAACAGCACTGATACCCGATACTTCATGGGCACTAAATGCCGCAAATCCTAAAAGTGGTGGGATATATAATAGCATGGGATACTTAACAATCGAACCACCGATCCCAACCATGCCCGAGATAAATGATCCTAAGAAGCCAATCAAAAAGATGACAAGCATAAACAGTAAACTATATTCCACCTTAACACCCCCCGGGGTAATTAATTTTGAAAAATAAAAAGAGGGAGACAGCCTCCCTCTTTATTCATATTTATTTGACGGCACAGCGGTTAGGTCCGATCTCCATTTCTCGTTTCTCTTCAAGTTCTGGAGTTTCTTTACCCATATTCGTCATACGAACTTTTTCGTGAGAGTTTGGTTGAGGTGGTAAGTTTTCTGTCACCATCTTACGGAATTCTTGCTCATCCTCAACTTGAAGACCATCATTTTGTTCGAATAAGACACCTAGTTTCTCTTGTACCGAACCATCTTCGTTTAATTCTTCTTTAAATGAATAGTGAGCTGGTAGAACAATTAAATCGTTTGATAGTTCTTTATAACGTTCATATAGGGTCTCACGTAAATCACCGACCCAATCGTCCGCCTTACCTGCTAAGTCTGGGCGACCAATGGATTGGATAAATAGAATATCACCTGTCATCAAGTACTGATCATCCACGATGAATGATGTTGAACCAAGTGTGTGACCGGGTGAATAAAGCGCTTGAACATCAATCTTAGATGAACCAACTGTGATTTCTTCTTGGTCTTGAATTGGTGTATATTCAAATTGTACTTCTTCTGCATCTTTTGGTGGTAGATAATACGTTGCACCTGTTTTATCCGCAATTGCACGGCCACCAGAGATATGGTCTGCATGTAGATGCGTATCTAGAACGTATTTTACTTTAGCACCTTTTTCTTCTGCGAAGTTAATATACGTATCAGCCATACGTGTCGCGTCAATAATTGCTGCTTCGCCGTCAGAAACGATCATATAAGATAGGCAACCTTTACCTAGACGTACGAATTGATATAATTCGCCACCGTCTTCTAAATCGCCTAATTTAACAGGCTCTAGGTGTTCACTCCAAGCTCTCATGCCACCTTCTACAGAATAAATATTGTCGAAACCTTCATCTACTAACTGCTCGGCAACCATTTTAGAAGAATTACCTTTGGCACAAATTACTGCAACATCTTTATCTTCTGGAATGTCATCTTTAATCGACTCAACGCCATCCATAAGATCGAAATACGGTTTATTTAAATAATTAAAACTGTCACTTTCTACTTTCCAATCTTGGTAATCTTCTTCTTTACGGACATCTAAAAGCAAGATATCTTTTTGATTCACTACCTTTTTAGCTAATTCATCAACCGTTAGTGTTTTGAAACTCATGATCAAAACCTCCTCATAATAATTAAATATTTCACGTGAAACACGCTTATATCGTAATTTAACCGAATCATAGATATTGGTCATAATCGTTGCACCAACATCTATTCTACTGTCAGTCTATTTTAAATATTGTTTTTGCACAATGTTGAGTGAGCTATTATTGTGTTGATCCGTCCCAAGCTAACATGCCACCAGTCATATTTTTAACCTTATATCCGCGTTCTTCTAGATATTGCGTCGCTTTACCACTACGGCCGCCCGAACGGCACACCATAATATAGTCTTCATTTTTATCTAATTCATTCTCACGAAATTCTAATAGACCGAGTGGAATGTTTTTGGCACCTGGAATATGACCTTCTGCTACTTCATCCGCTTCACGAACGTCAATCACTGTTACATCTGCATCTTGATCTACTAATTCTTTCACTTCTTCTGGTTTAATCTCTTTCATCTTAAATCCTCACTTTCGACTACCTTTTATTTATAGTGTTATTAATCCTTTGAAAATCATTCGAGTTGAATAACTTAGATAAATAAGTTAACAGCGCCATCTTCACCTTCAGCGATATAGGCTGCGACACCACCATATTCAAGACCATCCATTAACTCTTCTTGTTTAATACCCAGTAAATCCATTGTCATGGTACATGCTAGTAATGTGACATCTTGTTCTTTTGCCATATCAATCAGATCTTCTACTGGCATCGCATTGTGCTTTTTCATGACACTTTTGATCATTTTTGGACCTATGCCTGCAAAGTTCATTTTAGATAATGGTAAGTTTTTTGCACCATGTGGCATCATTTTGCCGAATATTTTTTCCATAAATGATTTTTGTGGGCGTAGCTTTTCATCTTTTCTTAGGGCATTTAAGCCCCAGAATGTATGAAAGATTGTGACATCATGATCATAAGCAGCTGCGCCATTCGCAATGATATAAGCTGCCATTGCTTTATCATACTCTCCACTAAATAGGATTATATTTGTCTTTTTGTTTTCAGACATGATAGAACCTCCTGTGTCTCCATATACCTATAGGGGTAAATTGTTAGTTAAAATTTTTATCCTTTTTTCACGTAAAAGGTATATACGCCGCCTTCTTCTTTCGTATCGACTAGTTCATGTCCTGATGATTTCGTCCATGCAGCTAGATCGCTTTTTGCACCTGCATCCGTTGCTTGCACTTCTAAAATCTCGCCACTTTCTACATCATCAATGGCTTTCTTTGTCTTTACTATTGGCATTGGGCATGCTAAACCTTTTGCATCTAACGTTTTTGCGATTTCCATTTTGAAAATCCTCCTTCAATAAATTTGTTTAAATACCCCAATGGGTATATTAAAGGTTAAAATAAATTGTGTCAACTTATTTCGCTTTTTATTGATTAGCGACTCTTAACGAGTAAATTGACCGCTTCTTTGACACGTTCGTCTGTATCTTCACCATTTTCTTCAGCTTCACGTACACATTCAATTAAATTCTCGCTAACAATCACACCAATTGTACGATCAATTGCGGTACGGCTTGCTGATAATTGGTTAATCACTTCTTGGCAATCTTCGCCATCTTCCATCATACGCAAGGCCCCACGTAATTGGCCTTCAAGGCGCTTAACTCTATTTTTAACTTTTGCATCATATTCCATATTCTTAACCTCCCTCTTGTATACGTTTGAAAAGTAGTTTGACGTTACATCTGTCATTATATACCCCTGTAGGTATATTGTCAAACACGTCTTTTTATTTCTTTTAGTTTGTTCATCTTTTATTGTGATCGGCTTTTGATCATTAACTCAACAATATTTTAACATACCCCTCTATGTATCTAATTAAACATAAAAACAGTCAGTACCCCAAAAGGTACTGACTGTTCTGGCATTAAGATTGGGATTGAGAAGGTCCACAGCTTTGCCCATTAGAAGCATTAAAATCTGAAACAGGTAGTGCGCGTACTGGCTCAAGACATGAAATACCAACGAAATCACATAAATCAACTTTTACGCAAATGCCTGTGCGTTGCAAGTTACGAATCGAGTTACCAGGGAAGTAGTTACAGACTTCATGTCCCCCAGGACCTGGTGTTGATCCTCCTTCAGTTACTGGCAACAATAATTCTAGGTCGGCACAGCAATCTTTATGAATTTTACTAACACGGAATATTGGTGATTCAAAGCAACGGAAAACGCGGTTATTTCCTGTAGTACCTTGTAAAATACCATTGCCGACAAACGGACGACACGATCCTTTACAGTACAAAATAAACGGAACCGTGTCATTTCCTGACGATGGTGATGCTGGTGATAATAGGTCATCGATTGATTGTTTACAGCCGACATCACAACCTTGGTCATCAACTGCATCTTGCGCCTCAGCTATTTTGCGCACGGTTTTACATACGCATTTTGAGTCTTTGCAATCTAGTTCATTGCAATCATCCCACATATTTATTCACCCCTTTTTTGTTTCGATACTATAAACTATGTACTGGGGCAAAAAGTGTATAGGTGGTTGATAGGAGTATTGAAAATTTTTTATTTCAATTCATATCCCAATACCGAATTAAAATTTGGTATGATGGATAACAGCTAGTCGAACTTTGTCATGAATGGAGGAATCATGCGTGAGACAAAATAACACGCCTTTTATTGCGGTTGAAGGTCCAATTGGCGTTGGTAAAACGTCATTATCCAATAAAATTGCAACTCACTTTTATTATCATTTATTAAAAGAAATCGTTGAGGAGAATCCGTTTCTCGGAAAGTTTTACGACAATATTGAAGAGTGGAGCTTTCAAACAGAAATGTTCTTCTTATGCAATCGATTTAAGCAACTAGAGGACATTGAGAAGCATTACTTGAACCAAAGTAAGCCCGTCGTTTCTGATTATCATATAATGAAAAATATGATCTTTGCGAGACGGACATTAAAACCGGAACAATACGAAAAATATGAACAAATTTTTAATATCTTAACCCAAGACTTAGCCAAACCAAATGTCATGATCTATATCCATGCTAGCCTTGATACGTTGTTAAAACGGATTGAAAGTCGTGGCCGAGAAGTTGAACAAAATATCCAATCAGACTACTTACAACAACTATCTGAGGACTACGAGGAATTTATGAATCATTTCGAAAAGGAAAACCCTGAAATTCCTGTCATCCGTATTAACGGAGACGAAATTGATTTCGTTAAACATCAATCTGATTTAGATTATATTTTGACAGTCGTGCAACAACATATTAACAAAGGAGAATTTATATCATGAGCGATCTAAACCAATACGGCATCCCGAAAAACGCGGTCATAACTGTCGCCGGAACAGTAGGGGTCGGTAAATCAACAATGACGAAAGCGCTAGCCAATAAAATCGGCTTTCGTACATCTTACGAAAAAGTTGAAAACAACCCTTACCTAGATAAATTTTATTATGATTTTGAACGGTGGAGCTTTCATTTACAGATCTACTTCTTAGCTGAACGATTTAAAGAGCAGAAAAGGATCTTTGAATACGGGGGTGGGTTCATCCAAGACCGTTCAATTTACGAAGATACGGGCATCTTCGCAAAAATGCATTATGACAAAGGAACGATGACCCCTACGGATTATAATACGTACAAGCATTTATTCGATTCGATGGTGATGACACCATACTTCCCTCACCCTGATCTCTTAATTTATCTAGAAGGCTCATTTGACGATGTTTTAGAGCGAATTAAGAATCGTGGGCGTGAAATGGAGCAAGAAACACCAATCGAATACTGGCGTGAAATGTATGACCGTTATGAAGAATGGATCAATAACTTCAATACATGCCCAGTGATGCGTATTAATATCAACGATTATGATTTACACAACCCGAATACATCAGTCGATCCCATCCTTGAGCGCATTGGCAATCATATTCAAACTTCAAGACAATATATTAAATCATAATAAAACGCTCTATACGCCGATCGGCGTATAGAGCGTTTTTATGTCATCAATCACATACGATTAATCATATGACAGTGATTATCGTCATAATATTCAAACTTTTGATAAAGGCATAAAAAAATGGCTACATCATGTAACCAATTACTCTAAAAATAATATGGCGGAGGAGGAGGGATTCGAACCCCCGCGGGGCGTAAACCCCCTGGCGGTTTTCAAGACCGCTCCCTTCAGCCGAACTTGGGTACTCCTCCGTGAACTCACAAAACAAAATATATCATATGGTTCGACATTATGCAAGGTGTTTTGTGAAATAATTATATTTTCTTGCGTAGGCGCCTTTAAGACGCATTTTGTCGACCAACGATTGTTAGTATACCACAGCTCACAAACATTTATAAAGAGGAAAATAATAAAAATTTCGATGAAACTTATATTCTTAATGTTCTTACAAATTAGTGAGCTTCACACTCCTGCATAAGACAAATATTAACCCTCCGCTTAGGTCATACAGATCACTTAAGCAGAGGGTCTTTAATTTATTGGCTAATACGTTCCACATTACCCATATAAGGCTTTAGCACGTCTGGAACGGTAACTGATCCATCATCGTTTTGATAGTTCTCTAAAATCGCGGCGACAGTTCGTCCTACTGCTAGGCCTGAACCATTTAAGGTATGCATGTACTCTGGTTTGCTGTTCGCTTCACGACGGAAGCGTAAGCCAGAACGTCTTGCTTGGAAGTCTTCGAAATTCGAACAAGAAGAGATTTCACGATACGTCTCATAACTTGGAATCCACACTTCAATATCGTACTTTTTCGCTGCTGTGAAGCCCAAATCACCTGTGCACATATTCATCACACGATAAGGTAATTTTAATTGCTGCAGCACTTCCTCAGCGTCGTTTGTGAGCGACTCTAATGTCTCATAAGACTCTTCAGGTTTTACGAGTTGAACGAGTTCGACTTTATTAAATTGGTGCTGGCGGATTAATCCACGCGTGTCACGACCAGCTGAACCCGCTTCACTACGGAAATTCGTGCTAAATGCCGTAAATTTCTTCGGCAAATCATCAGCCGTTAAAATCTCATCACGGTGATAGTTCGTCACAGGCACTTCAGCTGTTGGAATTAAGAAATAATCCCAATCTTCTAGTTTGAAGACATCTTCACCGAACTTCGGAAGTTGACCTGTTCCTGTTAAACTATCGCGATTAACGATTTGTGGTGGCATCATTTCTTCATAACCATGACGATCTGAATGTAAGTCCATCATGAAGTTAATTAACGCACGTTCTAAGCGTGCCCCTAGACCTTTATAAAAGGCAAAACGACTGCCTGTGACTTTAGAAGCGCGTTCGAAATCAATAATGTCTAACTCATCTGCAATATCCCAATGTGGCTTAACATCGAAAGCAAATGACGGCACTTCTCCCCATTGTTTTACTTCAACGTTATCATCTTCCGTTTCGCCAATTGGAACTGACTCATGAGGAACATTTGGAATCGAAAGCATTAACTGGTTTAATTTCGTCTCAACTTCATTTAGTTCATTGTCGATCTCTTTGATGCGGTCACCCACTTCACGCATTTCTTTGATCAAATGATCAGCATCTTCTTTATTTTTTTTCAGTTGAGAAATTTCTTTGGAAACTTCATTTCGACGTGCTTTTAACTCCTCTGATTCTTGGATGTAAGCACGGCGCTTTTCATCCCAATCAAGAAACTGATCGAGATCCGTTAAATCTTCTCCTCGGTTTTGCATCTTTTGTTTCACTTCATCAAAATTGTCACGTAAAAATTTCATGTCTAACATACATTTGACCTCCCTAATATCGTTAATCCAATAAAAAAACGCCCCTTTACTGCACATGCAGTAAAGGGACGAGTATAACCCGCGTTGCCACCCTTGTTGAAGGTCTTAAACCTTCCAACTTGTACAGTCATAACGGGACTGTTTTCCGGGTAAACTTACGTCATCATTCAGTTCACCTGCTCCAGGATGGATTCGCGGTCTGTTTATACTAGTTCACAGCCACCACTAGCTCTCTGTGATAAACACCTACCACTACTAATTCCTATCAGCGCAATTAATTCATTACTATTGTAGCTTTTAATATACCTTATTTTTTAGACAGAAGCAAGTTTTGATTGTTCTACCATATCGATAAAATAAGCCATTAAGCGATGATCATCAGTCAGTTCTGGGTGAAATGCTGTGGCTAAATAATGTCCTTGTTTAGCCGCAACTATTTTATCACCATATGTTGCTAAAACCTCTGTGTCATGGTGTACATCAAGAACATAAGGGGCACGAATGAACACCGCTTCAAAATCATCTGCCACCCCTTTAATTTCAAGTGGCGCTTCAAAGCTTTGTTTTTGACGTCCAAACGCATTACGAGCCACTGTCATATCCATTAAGCCTAAATGATTGTCATCGTCATTTTCGATCTGTGAAGCGAGTAGAATTAATCCTGCACACGTTCCAAAGATTGGTTTACCAGCTTGACCAAATTGAACAAGTGCATCAAAAAATCCGTAACGGTCAATTAATCTGCGCATCGTTGTGCTTTCGCCGCCAGGTAAAACTAACCCATTGACAGCTTCTAATTGCTCCACTTTTTTAATTAATACTGCATCGTGACCACATGCCTCAATTGACTGGATGTGCTCTCTAAATGCTCCTTGTAAGCCTAATACACCTATTGTTGCCATGATAAGACTCCTTTACTCACTACGATCTTGCATACGATCGTTACCTTCAAGCGTTGATGTTTCAAGACCAGGCATTGCTGTACCTAGATCTTTAGATAACTTAGCAATTAGTTCATAGTCTTGATAATGGGTTGTTGCTTCGACGATTGAGCGGGCGAATTTCTCTGGATTATTCGATTTGAAAATACCAGAACCAACAAATACGCCGTCCGCCCCTAATTCCATCATAAGCGCAGCATCAGATGGCGTTGCAATGCCCCCAGCAGCAAAGTTTACAACTGGTAAACGGCCTTCTTCTTGTACCTGCAAGAGTAATTCATATGGCGCGCCCGTTTCTTTGGCATACACCATTAGTTCATCTTTTGCCATATTCTGAACGTAACGAATTTGTGTTTGAACTTCACGCATATGACGAACAGCTTCAACAATATTACCTGTTCCTGGTTCGCCTTTCGTACGTAACATAGAAGCACCTTCACCAATTCGACGCAAAGCTTCGCCTAAGTTACGGCAACCACAGACAAATGGCACGGTATAATCATTCTTATCAATGTGATAAATATCATCAGCAGGTGTTAATACTTCACTTTCATCAATATAATCTGCACCCATTGCTTCTAGCACGCGCGCTTCCACAATATGACCGATTCGTGCTTTAGCCATAACTGGAATACTCACCGCATTTAACACTTCCTCAGTCACTGTTGGATCTGCCATACGAGCAACTCCACCTGCAGCACGAATATCTGATGGCACACGCTCTAGAGCCATGACAGCAACAGCACCTGCTTCTTCTGCAATCTTAGCTTGCTCAGCATTCACAACGTCCATAATGACGCCGCCCTTTTGCATCTCAGCCATTCCTCTTTTCACACGATCTGTACCGACATTTGACATATGATCTCCCCCTATAACCTATCAATCTGTATTATTAAGCAAATAACCCTTTGATACTATTAAATAGTCCAACAAAGAAGTCACCAATTGCTTGTAGCATTAACATAAACCAATTTGATTTCTCGACACCATTATTGGTTTCAACTGGAACTGAAATAGTAGACTCATCTGATAAAATATTACCATAATTTTGTTCTCCATCATATGTTAACACTAATTCGCCAACTTCTAAACCTTCTTCTACTGGCGCCTCAATTGCACCTTCATCATTTAAGACATCTTCATTAATTTGATAATTGACTGAATACTGATCCTCTTCACCTTCACGAATCATCGCTTCTATCGGTTCAGCAGACGCAATCTCAACTTCATTCTCTTTTCCTTTTACTACAGGAAGCGTTGATTCGCCTTCAATTTGATGGCCTTCCTCAAATAGAGTTTGATTTGAGAAACTATTAAAGCCATAATCAAGTATTTTCTGTGTTTGACTAAAACGTTCTTCTACACTATCTGTACGCATGACAACTGAGATTAAACGTGTACCGTCACGCTTAGCTGTTCCAGTAAAGGTGTAACCTGCTAATTCTGTACGACCTGTTTTAAGACCATCTAAGCCTTCATACGTATATTGTGCAATATGACCTGGCATACCAGGAAGCATCCAGTTAAAGTTAATCATTTCATTTCCTTCAAATTCCTGCGTCGGAACACTCGATATTTCTAAGGCTTCTGGATAATCATTGACTAAATGATAAGCAAGCTTGGCCATTGATTTCGCAGAAATTAAGTTATTATCGTCAGGGTTTGTTCCCTCTGGGTAGTTTTCACCTAAACTACTATTAGATAAACCAGTCGAATTAACGAACTCTGCATCTTCTAAGCCCATTTCCTCTGCTTTTTCATTCATCATTTTAACGAATTCGCCTTCTGAACCTGCGATGAGCTCGGCTAATGCAATGGTAGTCGCATTATCCGAATAAATCGCCATCGCATCATATAACTCTTGAACTGTGTATTCATGATCTAAACGAAGACCAACCCCGGAAAAAGAATTATTAGCCGAAATAGAATAGGCATAATCACTGATCTCTGTTGTTGTATCCCAACTGATATCACCATCTTCAACGGCTTCCCATACTAAGTATTCTGTCATAACCTTCGTCATACTTGCTGGTGGTAATGCAATATCAGATTCTTTCTCAAATAATATGTTTCCTGTTTCTGCATCAACTAAAATAGCTGACTCCGCTTCAACATTAATTTCAGCATGCGCTGTTGTCACGCCTGTCATCAATAAACTAAACACCATCACCGTTAATACGAGGATGCGTGTCAAATATGTCTTTGTTTGTTTCATTCTCGGTTCCCCCATGTCTCATTAATCCTTTTCGAATCAATTCTGTACCGTTTTTTATTATACAATATTTTGAGTCTCACCACATCGCCAATTTAAAGAAATTTTAAAATGTGAGTATCGACTTAAACAAGATCAACTATTTATAAAACAAAAGTCACTAGCTACATATAGCTAATGACTCTATAAGATTTCTTCAATATATAAATCTTTTTCATCAATAAGATTTAAAATCTCTTTATTTTTCCTTAATCGAACGAGCGGTCTAGTGGGATAACGCTCATCTGTAAAAACGATCGTCCCATACTCATTATTCGATAACTTGATTTCCGTTCCGTTGCCGAAATTAACAATACATCTAACAAGTTCATTCAATACTTCCATATCCAATTGTGTTAATTGGTCTTTTCGCATCTCTTCGATGACTTTATAAGGCGATTGTTTTTGACGATACATTCGCTCAGAAGTCATGGCATGAAACATATCTGCCACGGCTAAGATTTTTGCAAAACGATGCAATTTATCCATTTTTACGCCTAATGGATAACCTGACCCATCTAACCGTTCATGATGCTGTAAAACAGCTATTTTAACATCTTGGTTAAACGGTTCCTTTTCTAGTAAACGATAAGATTCAATAGGATGTTTCTGAATTTGTTCATATTCATTATAGTCTATCGACCGCTCTTTTAAATAAACGTCCTTTTGTGACTTTAACATCCCTAAATCTGATAAATAAGCAGCTAAGGCAACACTATGACGCTCACTCTCATCAAACCCTAGCCGTTTAGCTAAATATGTTGAAATAACAGCCATTGCCACCATATGATAATACATATACAATTTTGGATCGTTATAATGATGTAGTTTTAAAATGACATCACGTTTATCCTCAGCTTGCTCTGTTAAGGGCAAAATTAATTCGCGAATCCTTTTCGAATCAAGTGGTGTACGGTAATCCCAATTCTCAAAGATTATTCGTGTTTGTTTAACGACATCCACGAAGTGTTCAAAGAATGGCAATTTTTGAAGGGATTGTTCTTCTTCTTCGGTTAATTCTTCTGCTTCAAACTCTTCACCTGTGACAAGTTTATTAGCCACTTCAATTTCACTAATCCTGAATTTTTCTAGTACTTGGATATGAATAGGTTCCACAACCGTATTGCGTGGAATAATAGGTGTCACTGTATTTCCTATTACGTCTTTCGTAATTAAACAACCTGGCACAATTTGTTGTGGATGCACTTTCATAACCTAACACCTCTATTATTCTTCTTCAGGGGATTCACCGTCTTCTAGTGTTTCTTCTTCTTGGTTTTCTATTTCCTCTTCTTCATCTTCTTTTTCAACGCGGGCAACAGTCGCTACCTCTTCTTCATCACCTAAGCGAATCAGTTTAACCCCTTGCGTATTACGACCTGTCGTTGAAATCGATTCTGATGACATACGAATTAATACACCATCAATCGTCATAATCATTAAGTCTTCTTCGCCTGTTACAGGTTTAACGGCTACAACATGTCCATTACGAGGGTTTAATTTACACGTTAAAATACCCTTACCGCCACGGTTTTGCATGCGATATTCTTCTTCAGGTGTACGTTTACCATACCCTTTTGAAGTGACAGTTAAGACCTCAGATCCTGGTTCTAAGATATCCATGGAAATAACAGCATCATCTTCGCGCAATGATATACCTTTAACACCAGATGCCGTACGTCCCATCACTCTAACATCTTCTTCGTTAAAGCGAATTAAATGTCCTGCTTTCGTACCAATCATCATTTGTTTACTGCCATCAGTTAGGCGAACGGAGATTAATTCATCATCTTCACGTAAATTAATTGCTCGCAATCCACCTCGGCGAATATTCGCAAATTGTTCAAGCGTCGTACGTTTGGAAATACCGTTTTTCGTTGTAAAGAATAAGTACCAATCGCTCAAATATTCTTTCACCGTAATCACAGCATTTACCCATTCATCCTGATCAATTTCGATCACATTAATTAACGGAAGACCTTTAGCAGTACGACTGAACTCAGGAATTTCGTATCCTTTCGCTCGGTAGACTTTCCCTTTATTCGTAAAGAATAACAGCGTGTCATGAGTGGACGTGGTTAGTAAATGCTCCACGAAGTCATCATCATTCATATTCATACCTTGAATGCCTCGTCCACCGCGGTTCTGTGTCTTATAAGTCGTTGCAGGCAGTCGTTTCACATAGCCTTTATGCGTGACAGTGACGACAACCGTTTCTTCAGGAATTAAGTCTTCATCTTCAATTAAATCAGCGCCACCAACTGTAATATCTGTTTGGCGTTTGTCATTAAAGCGCTCTTTAAGTTCAAGTAACTCTTCTCGAACAATTTCAAGCACTTTATTTTCATCAGCTAAGATCGCCTTTAATTCAGCAATTAATTCAGTCAGTTCTTGATATTCATTTTCGATTTTCTCACGTTCTAACCCTGTTAAACGTTGCAAACGCATGTCTAAAATCGCTTGCGCCTGTTTTTCGGATAATCCAAAACGAGAGATTAGTTCATCCCGAGCAATATCTGTTGTTTGTGATTCACGAATCAGCGTGATGACCTCATCTAGATAATCAAGCGCTGTACGTAAACCTTCTAAAATATGAGCACGGGCTTCCGCTTTATCCAGTTCAAACTGAGTACGGCGCGTAATAATTTCTTTTTGGTGTTCTAAGTAATGACTTAATGTCTGTTTTAGATTCAATACTTCTGGTTGTCCATTAACAAGAGCCAGCATATTGATTCCAAAAGACGTCTGTAAGGCAGTTTGTTTATATAAATTATTTAAGACAACATTCGGATTAGCATCACGACGAACTTCAATCACGATTCTTAAACCATCTCGGTCAGACTCATCGCGTAAATCGGTAATGCCGTCGATTTTCTTATCTCGTACGAGTTCCGCAATTTTTTCGATTAAGCGTGCCTTATTTACTTGGAACGGGATTTCATTGACAACAATTCGTGGTTTGCCATTTGAATCCTCTAAAATATCAGCTTTCGAACGAATTGTAATAGACCCTTTACCAGTTTCATAGGCATTACGTATTCCACTACGACCTAAGATTTCTCCACCTGTTGGAAAATCAGGTCCATAAATATAATCATCCATCAACTCTTGGATCGTGATATCAGGATTTTCACTTAAAGCTAAAACCCCATCAATCACTTCACCTAGTTGGTGCGGTGGAATATTAGTCGCCATACCGACAGCAATTCCAGAAGCACCGTTTACAAGTAAATTAGGGAAACGGGCTGGAAGTACGACTGGTTCTCTTTCAGTGCCGTCATAGTTATCATCATAATCAATCGTATCTTTATTAATATCGCGCAAGATCTCCATCGAAATCTTGGACATTCTAGCTTCTGTATAACGCATCGCAGCAGCTGAGTCACCATCTACTGAACCGAAGTTACCATGGCCATCAACAAGCATGTAACGGAAGTTGAAATCTTGTGCCATACGGACCATTGCTTCATATACGGCTGAGTCACCGTGCGGGTGATACTTACCAATGACTTCACCGACAATACGTGCGGATTTTTTATAGGCTTTATCCGAATACATGCCTAAATCGTGCATCGCATACAGAATACGACGGTGAACAGGTTTTAACCCATCACGTACATCGGGTAAAGCACGTGAAACAATGACACTCATCGCATAATCTAAAAATGAGGTTCGCATTTCTTGACCTAAATTAATTTCTTGGACTTGAGGACGTTCTTGATCCAAAAGTAATTACCTCCCTAACAGAAGAACATGAACGTTTGAAGCAAACGTTCATGAACTTTTATTAAACATCTAAGTTTTGTACATATTGTGCATTTTGTTGAATGAAATCGCGTCTAGGTTCTACTTGATCACCCATTAATACTTGAAAGATCTCATCGGCATCCATTGCATCCTCTAAGTTAACCTGAAGCAATGTCCGCGTTTCTGGGTCCATCGTTGTTTCCCATAATTGCGACGGATTCATTTCACCTAAACCTTTATAACGTTGATAACTAATTTTAGGTGAGGCTGGCAATTCATTATAAATGCGCTCCATTTCAGCATCATTATACGCATAGTAAATTTGTTTACCTTGCGTCATTTTATACAATGGTGGCTGAGCGATATAGACATACCCATTTTCTACTAATGGGCGCATATACCGGTAAAAGAAGGTTAATAATAATGTACGAATATGGGCTCCATCAACGTCAGCATCCGTCATGATCACAACTTTCTTGTAACGGGCTTGCGATAAGTCAAATTCTTCTCCAATGCCTGTTCCTAAAGCGGTAATCATTGAACGAATTTCGTTATTCGATAAAATCTTATCGAGTCGTGCCTTTTCAACGTTAATGATTTTACCGCGTAACGGAAGAATCGCTTGATAATGACGATCACGACCTTGTTTAGCTGAACCACCCGCTGAGTCACCCTCTACGATGTATAATTCACTAATATCAGCATCTTTGGATGAACAATCAGCTAACTTACCAGGTAAGCTAGATACTTCTAATGCACTCTTACGACGTGTCACTTCCCGTGCTTTTTTCGCAGCGATTCGAGCGCGTGAAGCCATTAACCCTTTCTCGACGATTTGTTTAGCCACTTTGGGATTCTCAGCTAGAAACTGTGAGAATTTATCGGCGAAAATTTGATCCGTAATGGTTCTGACTTCACTGTTACCGAGTTTCGTTTTCGTTTGGCCTTCGAATTGTGGGTCAGGATGTTTTACAGAAACAATCGCTGTTAAACCTTCGCGCACATCGTCACCAATTAAATTCGGATCATTTTCTTTATATAAATTATTGCGGCGAGCATAGTCATTAATGACACGTGTTAAAGCTGTCTTAAAGCCTGACTCATGCGTTCCACCTTCTGTTGTTTGAATGTTATTAGCAAATGAATATAAGTTGCTAACATAGCCGTCATTATATTGAATAGCGAATTCAACCGTAATATCATCGAGTTCATTCTCACCATGAATTGGTTCGTGTAATGCCTGACGCGTATGGTTTAAATGCTCAACATATTCTGAAATACCGCCTTCAAAATAAAATTCTTCACGTATTGGCTCTTCTTCACGTAAATCTTCTAAGGAGATTTTTAATTTTTTATTTAAATACGCTAGTTCACGCGTACGATGTAATAATTGATCATAGGAATACTCTTCTGTTTCAGTGAAAATGCTTGGATCAGGTTTAAAACGCGTTTTCGTTCCTGTAATATCTGTTTCACCAATGGCTTTCACTTCATCATCGGGAATTCCGCGTGTATAGCTTTGGTAATAAAGGGTACCATCACGATGAACAAACACTTCACATTCGCTGGATAATGCATTAACAACTGAAGCCCCAACACCGTGAAGACCGCCTGAGACTTTATACGACCCACCATCGAACTTACCACCTGCGTGAAGGACAGTCATGATAACCTCTAAAGCTGGTTTACCTGCCTTTTTGTGTAAATCAACAGGAATTCCTCGGCCATTATCGATTACTGTAATGCTATTATCTTTACCAATTTGGATCTCAATTGTGTCACAATGACCTGCTAACGCTTCATCAATACTATTATCGACGACTTCCCAAACAAGGTGGTGAAGACCACGTTCACTCGTAGACCCAATATACATACCTGGTCTTTTACGAACAGCTTCTAAACCTTCTAATACTTGAATTTGGCTCGCACCATAATCCCCTTGTTGCATTAAATTATCTTCCATAGACATTGTCTCACCTTCATTTTCATAATGATCATGCTTTTATTTTAGTTCTGTCAAAACTAGTGAGTTGATTTGAAATATCAATTAAAGTACTTAGTTGTTGAATTGGGAGTAGCGAAGGTGGCGACTCCTGGTCGACTAAGTTCGGTCACGTCCTGTGACCAACGTCGACATTAGGCCGTCCGGGCCGTCATGGGAATAGCACGTGTCTCGAGACCCCGTAGGCCACGCTTTTTAGGCCGAGGAGGCTCGAGCCGTGCCCACGGAAATCGTCCACCGAAAGCGGATCCCAATATCAACAACGAACCTTATCAGAGCTCTAATTTAAATCCGGTGTTTCGTCCGCGATATCTTCTATTCCATCTAACATATGAGATAATTGCGACCGTTTATTTAATGTTGCAACGGATAAAGAACTAAAATAAATCTGGTCTGTTGTGATCACAATTGCCTTAGGTTCTTCAAATGGCACTTCCACAACATTTCCTGCTTTTCGTTGATTAAAAATCATCTCTTCAACA
This sequence comes from Alkalibacillus salilacus, assembly GCF_030812915.1. Lineage (GTDB taxonomy): Bacteria > Bacillota > Bacilli > Bacillales > Alkalibacillaceae > Alkalibacillus > Alkalibacillus salilacus. The sequence continues at coordinate 332,852 of NZ_JAUSTQ010000001.1, read as the reverse complement.
ATCGAAGAAGAATGATAGAGGTTATAATCAATGATTGAAACAACTTCACTTGAACGTATAACGTGTTCATCACCGATATGAATAAACAACCTGAAACCTCACCTTTCTTATTTCAAACATCCGTTATGAATATTAAACATTTTAGCTTGCTTCAATGTATCATGATGAATCCCATCAACACTCGTTGTCGTAACAAACGTTTGGACTTTACCTTGAATGGTATTGAGTAAATGCGATTGCCTGTGATCATCCAGTTCACTTAACACATCATCAAGCAATAACACTGGATACTCACCAACTTCTTGTTCTATGAGTTCAATTTCTGCTAATTTCAAAGATAATGCTGTTGTTCGTTGTTGTCCTTGAGAACCATATGTTTGGACATTACGACCATTCACTTCAAACATTAAATCATCACGGTGGGGACCAGCTAATGTTGTCCCACGTTCCACTTCACGGTCTTCAATCGACGTGAAATGGGCTTTATATATTTCTATTATTGTTTCCAAATCCGCATCCTCTGATACGTCAATGGTTGGTTCGTAATTAATAGTGAGCTCTTCTAAACCGCGACTTATACCATGATGGATCGGAATTGCCCACTCTCTTAATTTTTGTAAGAATTGCAGTCTTCTAGTTAAGACAATACTACCGTGTTCAATTAATTGCTCAGTCAAAATATGTAACATAGTCCGATCTTGTTTTGATTGTCTTTGTAAATCTTTTAATAGCGCATTACGCTGTTTTAAGATTTTTTGGTACTGACCGAGGTGATAAATATAAACTGGTTGAACCTGGCCCAATTCCATATCAATAAATTTACGACGTTCCTGTGGGCTTCCTTTTACTAAATTCAAATCTTCTGGTGCAAACATGACAACATTAAGTGAACCAATATAATCGCTTAATCGCTTTTGTTCTATATGATTGAACTTAGCCTTCTTCCCTTTTCCTGAAAAAATCACTTCGAGTGGGAAAGTACGATTTCTCTTAAAGATGTTCCCTTTTATTTTACCATACTCTGAGTCCCATTTTATTAATTCTTTATCTTTTGACGTTCGGTGAGATTTCGTGAAGGCTAATACATAAATAGCTTCCATCAAATTTGTTTTACCTTGGGCATTTTCTCCAATCATGACATTGATTTGATGATCAAATTCTAAAGATAATGAATCGTAATTACGATATTGTTCAATTGTTATATTTTCAATATGCATCATGAGACCCCTAAGTCTTTAATCTTCTTTAGTAACAATAAACGTACCAACGTCCTCTATCTCAACTTCATCATTAAGATACAATTTCCGTCCGCGACGTTGATCTTGTTCACCATTCACATAGACATTGAAGTCTTGTAAAAACAACTTCACCATCCCGCCAGATTCAACGATATTAGCCAGCTTAATAAACTGTCCTAGGGTAATTTCTTCTGTTTGGATTTCAATTGGTTCAGCCATGTTGTCACCTCATTTTATGAATTACTCTTAGAATTTCCCTAACTATATATTTTACTAAAAATTTGCCGATAAGAAAAGAAAACTGAGCCGTAGAGTTAAAAAGTTCTCTTTAGGCTCAGTTAGCTTGGAAGTTAATTAGTACGTTCTAACTGGTGTGATGAGTTGTAAAATGTGTTCCGAATCGTCCGTTGGTTGAATGATAAATGGTCGCATAGCCCCTGTGAAACTGATTTTAACTTCTTCGGCATCGATTGCTCTTAAAGCATCAATCATGTATTTAGCATTAAATGAAATCTTTAACTCTTCACCAGAGATGTCATTTGTTTTTAGCATTTCTTCTGCTGTTCCGATTTCTGGTGAGTTACTCGAGATTTCTACTGTATTCTGTTCTTGAGTCACTAATTTAACGATATTATTGCGATTATCTTTCGCTAGTAGACTAGCACGATCAATCGTTTGCATTAGCTCTTTAGCGTTAACATGCACTTCTGTTTTACTTTGATCTGGGATTAAACGTGATGTTTCTGGATAATTGCTATCTAATAAACGAGATAAGAAGAATAAATGCTTGGTTCTAAATAGAATTTGATTATCCGCAACACTAATCTGGATTGACTCTTGAGATTCATCGAGTATTTTATTTAATTCACTTAAACTTTTACCAGGGATTACAGTGTTTTTGAATTCTAGTTGGATCACGTCTTCTTCCATTGAGACACGGCGCGAAGCTAGGCGATGACTGTCAGTCGCAACAAGTTCTAGCTCACCATTTTCTAATTTAAAATGAACACCCGTTAAGATTGGACGAGTTTCTGATGTTGAAACCGCAAAATTTGTTTGGCGAATTAATGTTTTTAATAAATCAATTGGCATATGAAAACTATTTTCGGTTTCTAACATTGGGAGTTGTGGATATTCTTCTGGATCTTGTCCATTCAATTTGAATTCTGCTTGACCTGAACGGATTAAAATATTCAAGTCACCATCAGATTCTATTTCAACGGTTTCATCAGGTAACTTTTTAATAATGTCTGGTAAGAACTTGGCTTGAACGACAATTTTACCTGGGTTTATATCATGAATGTGAATGATGCCATCTTCTTCTTTAGGAATAATTGATTCGATCGTTACATCAGAATCACTACCTGTTAAAGTCACTTCATCTTCAGTCGCTTCGATTTTCATTCCGGACAGAATAGGAATAGTTGTTTTTGGTGAAATAGCTTTCATTACGTCTTGGATGCTTTTCATTAATTGGTCACGGTTAATGACGATTTTCATAAGTGCCTCCCCTTAAATACGTGTCATATTATTTATTTTGTTTTAATAATTTCAGTCATAATAATAATAGGGCATGTGGATTTGTGGAAAACTGTCGAAATATCGCTAAACGTTTGGTTATCCACATGTGCATAACTTGTGCTTAAGGTTGTTATTTTTGTCCACATTATTCACAACATCATTGTGATTAACTTGATTTAATTTGTTCGGTTAATTCGTCAATTTCTCGTTGGAGTTGAATATCATCAGCCATCATTTTAGAGATTTTTTCGTGCGCATGAATCACTGTTGTATGATCACGTCCCCCGAATTCCTCACCAATTTTAGGTAGTGAAAAATCCGTTAATTCGCGTGTTAAGTACATCGCAATTTGACGAGGAAAAGCGACTGATTTTGTTCGTTTTTTTGCTGCGAAATCTTCTAAATAGATATTAAATCGATTCGCGATCACTTCTTGGATTCCTTTAATCGTAATTTCTTTCGGTCTAGCATGCGGCACGATATCTTTAAGTGCATCTGCTGCAAGTGAGGCGTCGATCTCTTCATTGACTAGAGAGGAGTATGCAACAACACGTATTAGTGCCCCCTCTAATTCCCTGATGTTCGTGTCAATTTGATTAGCGATATAAAGCATGACCTCGTTAGGGATTTCTAAGCCATCCGCTTTTGCTTTCTTGCGTAAAATAGCAATCCGCGTTTCTAAGTCAGGCGGTGTAATATCTGTAATTAACCCCCACTCGAATCGTGACCGAAGTCGATCTTCAAGTGTCGGTATTTCTTTTGGAGGTCGGTCACTAGAAATGACGATTTGTTTATTATCTTCATGTAAAGAATTAAAGGTATGGAAAAATTCTTCCTGCGTTTGTTCTTTTCCAGCTAAAAATTGAATATCATCAATTAAAAGCACATCGACATTTCGATATTTATTACGAAAATCAATGGTCCGGTTATCACGAATTGAGTTAATAAACTCGTTAGTGAATTTTTCAGATGAAAGATAGACAACCTTAGCATCTGGATTATGTTCAATCACATAATGGCCAATCGCGTGCATTAAGTGGGTTTTACCTAAACCAACGCCACCATAAATAAAGAGTGGATTATAAGCTTTTGCGGGTGCTTCTGCAACAGCTAGTGAAGCAGCGTGTGCGAAGCGGTTTCCAGAGCCTATGACAAAGGTTTCAAAGGTATATTTGGAATTAAGCATGGTCTTGGAATCTTGCTCATTTGACTTTGCTTGATTCACCTTTTTCATAGGTTGAGAATCTTCGTCCATGGATTGACTAGATTCAGGAATGACAAATTTGGGCGTTAATTGTGAACCTGTTATGTCATAAACTGTTTCAGAAATTAATTCAGCATAACTGTTTTCTAGCCAGTCACGAGCAAATTCATTAGGGGCTACAATGTAGATTGCATCACCTTCAATGGATCTTGCTTCTGTTGATTTTAACCAGGTGTCGAAACTGGGTTTACTGACCTTTTTCTCGAGTTCGTTTAGAGTCTGATTCCAGAGGTCGGAGATGTTTTCCAAGCTAGTTTCACATCCTTTCTAAGATGTTTTAATGGATCGATTGAGTCTGTGGATGGTTTAACTATGATTATATGCCAAATGATAACATTTATCGACAACATCCACACTATTGTGTATAACCATAAAAACAGCCTGTGCAAATTTATTCACAACGTGTCCACAGTCTGTGGAAAACGTATGTTTGGTTATTCATTTATCCACTAGAAAAACACTATAATCATATCAAACTAAACCAGATGTTGCAATGGTTATAACAACTTATCCACATTTAAAACAGACCTCTTTATAATTATTATCCACAACCGTGAATATTGTGGGTTTTGTTGTTTAAAAATGTGGATATAATAAAAGAAAAAATAAGTTTAAGAACAGGGGTTGTGGATAAAAGTTGGGAGCTTAATTTTAGTGTTGTGGATATAGCGTTGGATTATAGTGAAAAGGGAAATTGCTTATATTTAAAAGAGAGGAAATAAGATTTTGGAAAAGGCACGACGCTATTTAATTTTCTATATAAAAAGTTAAGTGAGTGACGCTTCCTGATCTTGTTTTAACTAAGTTGGACAAGCAGTTGCTTAACTGTGGATAGTTTTTTTGAAGTTTTAGAGGACTATTAACATGTGCATAATTTAAATGAATCTCTATTTGAGTTATCCAGACACTTACGTTATAATGTACATTGGTTTGTCTATTGACATTCAAGGGAAACTTTTTATATACTATTTTGGACTGCTTATTGAACGTTTAAGTTTGTCGCCTAGGAGGTGTAGAATATGAAACGTACGTACCAACCAAATAAACGTAAACGCAACAAAGTGCACGGCTTCCGCGCACGTATGGCTACAAAAAATGGCCGTAAGACACTAGCGCGTCGTCGTCGCAAAGGTAGAAAAGTTCTATCTGTCTAGACCACTGAAGCTTGATCAGTGGTCTTTTTTCTAGTTTTAGTTTAGTTTTGTGACATGTTAATCGAATTAGTTCGATTTAAAGCATAGTGCAGTGATTGTATTACAGTTGGGATGATGATGGTTGAAAAAAGCTTATCGGGTGAAGAAGAATGAAGAGTTTCAAGAGATTTTCAAAAAAGGAGATTCTTTTGCGAATCGTCAACTCGTCATTTATTCATTAAAAAAAGAAGGCCAATCTCATTTTCGTGTCGGTTTCTCTGTTGGAAAGAAAATCGGCAATGCTGTAATGCGTAACCAAATTAAGCGATATTTACGTGAGGCATTCCATGAATTAGCACCTTATATTGAAGTTGAATACGATTATATTATTATTGCCAGAATGCCGACGCGAGAGATGGGCTATCATGAAATTAAAAGTAGTTTACAACATTTATTAAAGAAAACGAAAAAAATTCGTCACTAAAAAGTCTAATAAATTGTAGTATCACTTATTGAATAATGCTAAAATACGTTTAGTAAAATAGCTTTTCTTTGTTTAGAAAGATAGGAGGAACATGAAAGTGAGTAAAAGACTATTACTCATCGGGGTATTAATTGCCATGACAGCCGTACTATCAGGTTGTTTTAATATTGATGAACCGATCACACCAGAAAGCGAAGGGATTTGGAATAGTTTCTTTGTTTATCCTTTATCGTTTCTTATCACATATATTGCTGAAGATATCTTCACTCATAACTTTGGAATGGCGATTGTGATTGTAACGATTTTATTAAGAACATTAATTTTACCATTGAACATTAAGCAATTGAAATCAACGCAAGCGATGCAAATGATTCAACCAGAATTACAAGAAATTCGTGAAAAGTATTCATCTAAAGACGCTGAAACACAACAAAAATTACAACAAGAAACAATGTCGTTATTCCAACGTCACGGCGTAAACCCATTAGCAGGTTGTTTACCGATCTTTGCACAGATGCCGATCTTAATCGCATTCTATCATGCAATTTCTAGAACAGAAGAAATTAGTGATTATGGCTTCTTATGGTTCCAATTAGGTGATCCGAGCCCAATATTAGCGATTATTACATCCGCAACAACATTTGCGCAGCAGAAGATTATGATGTCTGGTTCATCAGCTGGCGATAATCCGCAAATGAAAGTCATGCTATATGTATTACCAGTTATGATTGGTGTATTCGCATTCTTCTTCCCATCAGCATTAGCGCTGTACTGGGTGGTAGGTAACTTCTTTATGATTGCTCAAACATTATTAATTCGTAAACCAATGATGCGTGAATTCGAAAAAAATAATGGAGGATCGAAAAAGTGAGAGAAATAACGGCGAGTGGTCTAACAGTTGAAGAGGCAAAACTAAACGCACTTGATCAATTAGGTTTAAATGAAGATCAAGTGACCGTTGAAGTGATTGATGAAGGTAAGAAAGGTTTGTTCGGCGTATTTGGTACGAAACGTGCTTACGTTAAAGTACAAGAACGAGAAGACTTAGTAAGTGATGGTAAAACGTACTTAAAACAAATGGTTGAACAAATGGGCACATCCAATGTCGATATCAAGGTTCACCAAGATGATGATGAGATTAGATATGAGTTAACAGGTGATGAAATCGGAAAACTCATTGGAAAACGCGGTCAAACATTAAATGCCTTACAGTATCTAACGAGTTTAGTCGTTAACCAACACCGCGGTGTTCATTATACTGTCGTTGTTGATGCAGAAGGTTATCGCGAACGTCGTAAAGAAACATTAGAACAATTAGCGAATAATCTTGCGAAAAAGGCGACGCGTACTGAAGAAGATGTATTCATCGAACCAATGCCATCTTATGAACGTAAAATCATTCATACGGCTCTTCATGACCACAGCGATGTTTCAACTTACTCAGACGGACAAGATCCTAATCGAAGAGTTGTCATTCGTCCACGTAAATTAGACGACTAAAACAAAGTAGCTAGCCTCTGTCTAAGAGGTTAGCTATTTTTTTGGGGTTTAATATTTAGATAAGTAGTTTTAAATTCAATTTAATTTAGCTCTTAGTTGTTGAATTGTGAGGAGCGAAGGTGGCGACTCCTGGTCGACTAAGTTCGGTCACGTCCTGTGACCAACGTCGACATTAGGCCGTCCGGGCCGTCACGGGAAAAGCACGAGTCTCGAGACCCCGGAGGCCACGCTTTTAGGCCGAGGAGGCTCGAGCCGTGCCTGCGGAAAGCGTCCACCGAAAGCGGATTACAATATCAACAACGGACTTTAGTTAAACTTATTGATGAATGAAATGATTTAGGCAAATGTTGAAACACTGTAAAACAACATTTTTACTGATGTTACCAACCGGTATAATTCTTTTCTTTTGACGTGTTTTGTGTTATTGTTTTAAGTTAGGAAATTGATGCGAAAGGGGTGAAGGTTATGGAACAAGATACGATAGCAGCGATCTCGACACCACTTGGTGAAGGGGCAATTGCGATTGTTCGTTTAAGTGGTGATGAAGCGTTAGCCATCGCAAATCATGTTTTTTCAAATAAAGATTTAACACAAGTAGATAGTCATACCATTCAATATGGCACATTAGTCGATCCGAAAACCGATGAAAAAGTTGAAGAAGTGATGGCTTCCGTGATGAAGGCGCCTAAAACCTTCACCCGTGAAGATATTGTTGAGATCAACTGTCACGGCGGCATGGTTTCAGTTAACCGTGTCTTACAACTTGTACTACGTTACGGTGCTCGCTTAGCTGAACCAGGTGAATTTACGAAGCGTGCCTTTTTAAATGGTCGAATTGATTTGTCACAGGCTGAAGCGGTCATGGATTTAATTCGTTCCAAAACAGACCGTGCGATGTCGCTGGCTTTGAAACAAATGGATGGACGGTTATCACAATTAATCCGTGATTTGCGCCAACAATTGATTGAAACGGTTGCGCATGTAGAAGTGAATATCGATTATCCAGAATATGATGACGTTGAAGAAATGACGAATGAGTTGTTAAAAGAACGCGCTCGAAACGTTAAAAGTGAAGTTCACACGTTATTAAGAACCGCAAAGCAAGGGAAAATTTTGCGTGAAGGAATTGGAACAGCCATTATTGGTAAGCCGAATGTTGGAAAATCTTCCTTAATGAATATATTAGCTCATGATGATAAAGCGATTGTGACAGAGGTGCCTGGAACAACGCGTGATGTCATTGAAGAATACGTCAATGTGCGTGGGGTCCCGTTACGCCTGATTGATACAGCAGGAATCCGTGAAACAGAGGATATTGTTGAAAAGATCGGAGTAGAACGCTCTCGCCAGGCACTACAAGATGCGGACTTAATTTTACTTGTCTTAAATGGCAATGAACCATTAACTGAAGAGGATCGAGCTTTATTCGAGGCAGCTAAGGATCTTGACTCAATTGCTATTGTGAATAAAACAGATTTAGACCAACAAATTAATATGGACGAAGTAAGAGAAGTAGCCCAAGGTTCACCTGTGATTACAACATCACTTATTGAGGAACAAGGCATTGACGAATTAGAGCAAGCAATTGCTGATACGTTCTTCGATGGTGAAGTTGACCAAGGTGATCTGACTTATGTTTCGAACGTGCGTCATATCCAACTATTAGAACAAGCGAACGAAGCGTTGGATGATGCTTTAGAGTCATTGGAAATGGGAATGCCATTAGATCTCGTTCAAATAGATATTACAAGGACGTGGGAATTACTCGGTGAAATTATCGGTGAAGATGTGAGTGAATCACTCATTGATCAGTTATTCTCCCAGTTCTGTTTAGGAAAATAATTAAAGGAGGTTATCGTCATGTATGAAGCAGGACGTTATGATGTTATTGTCATCGGTGCGGGTCATGCAGGCGTCGAAGCAGGTTTAGCTGCAGCTAAACGTGGAGCAAAAACGTTAATGCTCACACTAAACCTTGATTTGATTGCTTTTATGCCATGTAACCCATCGGTTGGCGGTCCAGCTAAAGGCGTTGTTGTTCGTGAGATCGACGCACTAGGTGGACAAATGGGTAAAACGATTGATAAGACCCATATTCAAATGCGTTTACTCAATACAAGTAAAGGCCCAGCAGTTCGTGCACTGCGAGCTCAAGCTGACAAAGTATTGTATCAACAAGAAATGAAACGCGTGCTTGAAAATCAAGAAAACCTAACCCTAAGACAAGGTATGGTTGAAGAATTACTCGTTGAAGATGGTGCTGTTAAAGGCGTTAAAACAGAAACGAAAGCTTGTTATTATGCAGATCAAGTGATTGTTACGACAGGTACATTTATGCGTGGTAAAGTGTTGATTGGTGACATTGAGTATGAAAGTGGACCTAACAATCAACGACCAACCATCACACTGTCTGAACAGTTAGATGATCTAGGCTTTGATATTGTACGTTTCAAAACAGGAACACCAATGCGTGTGAATTCTCATAGTATTGATTATTCTAAAACAGAAATCCAGCCAGGAGACGAAGTACCACGTGCGTTTTCTTATGAAACAACTGAGTATATCTTAGATCAAATTCCGTGCTGGCTCACGTATACAGGTGAAGTTACTCACCAAATCATCGATGATAATCTAGCAAAATCTGCGATGTATTCAGGTGCTGAACGTGGAACTGGACCAAGATATTGTCCATCAATCGAAGATAAGATCGTACGTTTTAATGATAAGCCACGTCACCAAGTTTTCTTAGAACCTGAAGGACGCAATACAGACGAAGTGTATGTGCAAGGGTTATCAACTTCACTACCTGAGTATGTTCAAAAAGAAATGCTTGAAACAGTTCCAGGATTAGAGAATGCTGAAATTATGCGTGCAGGCTATGCGATTGAATACGATGCTGTTGTGCCGACACAATTATGGCCAACACTTGAAACGAAGAAAGTCGATGGCTTATTTACAGCCGGTCAAATTAATGGCACAAGTGGTTATGAAGAAGCGGCAGGTCAAGGCCTAATGGCTGGTGTGAACGCAGCGGCTAAAGCGCTTGATAAAGAAACGCTTATCTTAGATCGTTCACAGGCTTATATTGGAGTCATGATTGATGATCTCGTAACTAAAGGTACGGATGAACCTTACCGTTTATTAACATCACGTGCTGAATATCGTCTGTTGTTACGTCACGATAATGCCGATCTACGCTTAACAGATATCGGTTATGATATGGAATTAATTCCAGACGAACGTTATGAACGATTTAATCACAAGAAAGAACTAATTGAAGCGGAAATTAAACGCTTATCAGAGGTTCGTTTGAAACCAACAGAAGATGTGCAACAAACGATCCAAGATAAAGGCGGTTCACCGTTAAAAGATGGTGTCTTAGCTGTTGATCTTCTGCGTCGACCTGAAATGACTTATGAAACGATCGTGCAATTGGCACCACATGATCATGAATTACCAGCAGATGTAGAAGAACAAGTTGAAATCCAAGTTAAATATGAAGGTTATATTAAGAAATCTAACCAACAAGTCGATAAGATGCGTAAAATGGAGAATAAGAAGATTCCGGAAAATCTTGATTATGACGATGTAGATAACTTAGCAACTGAAGCACGAGAACGTCTAAAACGTGTACGTCCATTATCAGTGGGGCAAGCTTCACGCGTATCAGGCGTTAACCCAGCAGATGTTTCCATTTTACTCGTTTATCTAGAGCAGGGTAAGCATGCTAAAGTAGCAGCGAATGAATAGAGGGTGCTTATGAACGAAAATCAATTCCAAGAGGCCTTGCAAGCGCAAGGAATTTCATTAACTGAAACACAATTACAGCAATTTCGAACGTATTATGACGTGTTAGTTGAATGGAATGAAAAAATGAACCTGACAGGGATCACAAATCGAGAAGATGTCTATTTAAAACATTTTTTTGATTCCATTTCAGCTGCTTTTTATACCGATTTTGCTTCAGAACCTTTATCAATTTGTGATGTAGGGGCAGGGGCTGGATTTCCATCGATTCCGCTCAAAATAGTGTATCCACATTTACAAATCACGATTGTCGATTCGCTAAAAAAGCGAATCACTTTCTTAAATCATTTAGCTGATCAATTAAATCTATCTGATGTTGCATTTTATCATGATCGTGCTGAATCATTTGGTAAAAATACCAAGTTTCGTGAATCATTTGACTTTGTACTAGCACGAGCGGTTGCGAGAACATCAGTTTTAAGTGAATTATGCTTACCACTCGTTCGAACAGGTGGCACATTCATGATGATGAAAGGTGCCGATATAAATGAAGAACTTGAGCAAGGTGGTATGGCGATTAAAGCTTTAGGTGGTGAATTAGTTGAAACGTCTAAATTTCAGCTACCAATTGAACAAAGCGATCGCCATATTGTCCTGGTCAACAAAAAACGAAAAACACCTAATAAATATCCTAGAAAACCTGGCACACCAAACAAAGATCCGATCGAATCTTGATTGGTTTGTGCAGTTTTTGACGGATAGTGGCGATTGATTATTTAGAAGTTTTTCTTTATATTTCGATTCATTCTATGGTATTATAATAATAGAGTGCATAGATTGAGACGGTTTTAAATAAGTTGTTGAGTAATGATAGAAATGAAATGTTTCACGTGAAACATTTCATTTTTTACATAGCTTAAGAGAGTTGTAGAAGGTAGGTGCCAACAGGATGAGTTCGCTAAGTAGGTTGTTTGGCAAAGGGGAAACGAAAGACGATTCGCAAAATGAAATTCAGACGAATGAAGTGGTTGATTTAGAAATCCAACGTATTGAGCCAAACCAATATCAACCAAGAACGATTTTTGATGAAGATAAAATTGCTGAATTGGCCCAAACAATTCATACCCACGGAATGATTCAGCCGATTGTCGTTCGTCAATTACAAGACGGTGAATCATATGAATTGATCGCTGGTGAACGCAGATGGCGTGCTGTATCAACATTAGATTGGAAAACAATACCTGCTATTGTTAAGAACATGACCGATACGGAGACAGCGTCAGTTGCTTTAATTGAAAACTTACAGCGTGAGGAATTGACCGTCATAGAAGAAGCAATTGCATATGATCAATTACTTCATTCACATGGGCTTACACAGGAAGCATTAGCGCAACGTTTAGGTAAGAGTCAGTCAACGATTGCTAATAAGATGCGTTTGTTAAAATTACCAAGTGTTGTTCAACAAGCTCTACTAAACAAGCAAATTTCTGAACGACATGCTAGAGCGTTGATTCAACTTCAAGATGAAACGTTGCAGGAACAAGTTTTATCACAGATTATTGAAGAACAATTAAGTGTTAAACAAGCAGAGGATCGAGTTGAATCGATTCTCAATCCGGAAGAAAAGACTGATGAAAAGAAAAAATCAAAGCCAAAAGTTCAGGGCGTTAATAAAGACATAAGAATTGCGCTTAATACAATTCGTCAGTCTCTTAGTATGGTACAAGATACAGGTATGGATGTAGAAACCAAAGAAGAAGATGACGAAGATTATTACCAGATTACGATTAAATTACCAAAGAAATAAAGAACAACATTTGTTTTTCCCATCTTTAATGTAAAGATGGGACTTTTTTCACTTCATACAAGGTTAATTTTAGTGAAGGATTGAATATAAGACTATTTTTAATAAGAAAAGACTTAAGGTATTTATACTCGAAACGAGCTTTTCATGATAGAATACTAATATCGATGTTTAAATTTAGGCAGGTGACATTATGGGCAAAGTAATCTCCATAGCTAACCAAAAAGGTGGCGTTGGAAAGACAACATCAGCAGTGAATTTAAGTGCTTGCTTAGCAAACTTGAATTATAAGGTATTACTTGTTGATATTGACCCACAGGGGAATGCAACAAGTGGTGTCGGAATCAATAAAGGTGATTTAGACTCATGTATTTACGATATTTTAATAGAAGAAGAGGATGCACATTCTGTCTGTGTAGCATCGAAAGTACCTAATTTAGATGCGATTCCTGCAACGATTCAATTAGCAGGATCTGAAATTGAACTTGTACCTACGATTTCAAGAGAGTTGCGGTTACGCAAGGCATTAGAATCAATACGTCATGATTATGATTTTGTGATTATTGATTGCCCACCATCACTTGGATTATTAACTTTAAATGCTTTAACAGCTTCAGATAGCGTGATTATACCTGTCCAATGCGAATATTACGCACTAGAGGGATTGAGTCAATTACTTAATACGGTTCGTTTAGTTCAAAGAAGATTGAATCAACATTTGCAAATCGAAGGTGTATTATTAACAATGCTTGATGCGCGTACGAATTTAGGCATACAAGTGATCGAAGAAGTGAAGAAATACTTCCAAGACAAAGTGTTTGATTCAGTTGTACCGAGAAATGTTCGTTTAGGTGAGGCACCAAGTCATGGTGAGCCTATTATTCAGTATGATTCAAAATCAAAAGGTGCAGAAGTTTATAGTGACTTAGCGAAGGAAGTGATTGCCAATGGCCAAAGGGTTGGGTAAAGGACTAAATTCTATTTTTCAAGATGTCGATTACCATGCTGAATCGGTTCAAGAAGTTGATATGAGTCAATGTCGGCCGAACCCATATCAGCCCCGTAAAGTATTTGATACAGAGGCTATTGAAGAATTAAAAGATTCGATTTTAGAACACGGCGTCCTGCAACCCATTATTGTCCGTCAAGCGATTAAAGGGTATGAAATTGTGGTTGGTGAAAGACGTTTCCGTGCGTCTAAAGAAGCCGGTTTAACAACAATTCCAGCAGTTGTTCGTGAACTTACAGATGAACAAATGATGGAGTTGGCATTACTCGAAAATCTACAACGTGAAGACCTAAGTCCGATAGAAGAAGCGGAAGCATTTGATCGTTTAATCAATGAATTAAAGATTAGACAGGATGATTTAGCGAAGCGTCTAGGTAAAAGTCGTCCGCATATTGCTAATATGGTTCGTTTATTATCCTTGCCAGAACGGGTGAGGGCTCTAGTAAATAGTAAAGAACTATCAATGGGGCATGCGCGAGCGCTCTTGTCAATTAAGGATGAAGAGCAGTTAATGTTAGTAACAGAGAAAATCCGTAAAGAGGGCTTAAACGTCCGTCAAACTGAACAGTTGATTACGAAGTTGAATAATAAGCCTAAAAAGAAAACGAAAGAGAAGAAAGACGTTTTCATTTCCTCAAAGGAATCTGAGCTGCAAGAACGGCTCGGCACAGGTGTTAATATTCAACAAGGAAAGCAAAAAGGGAAAATCGAAATCGAATATTTTGATCGAGAAGATCTAGATCGCATTATTGAATTATTAACGAATGCTTAATATTTAGTCTATCCTTTATAGAAGGATAGGCTCTTTTTTCAAATTGAAATTGGTTAAGTATTAAAGATAAGCCAATGTTTCACGTGAAACATTAACGATTGCTTTAAAGTGTGGTGATACATATGGAATTGCTTGGGCCTATTGTGAATGGGTTTGGCATTGTAGTTGGTACATTAATAGGTTTGTTTTTTAGTCGTATCCCTGAGCGTTTTAAAGAGACAGTTATGAGCGGAATTGGTCTAACTGTCATATTAATTGGGTTATCAATGAGTATGACATCAGATCGGATCGTGGTTATTTTGCTCAGTCTCTTAACAGGTGCTATTATTGGCGAGCTGTTTGATATTGATGAGAAATTAAATCGTTTGGGTGGCTTTATCGAAGCAAAATTCAAAAATAATACTCACTCAGAATCTAGAATTGCAGAAGGCTTTGTAACAGCATCACTTATATTTGTTATTGGTGCTTTAGCTGTGGTGGGCGCGCTCGATAGTGGTTTAAGGGGGGACCATGAGGTGTTATTTACCAAGTCGTTAATTGACGGCTTTGTAGCACTTGTATTAACGACCACTTTAGGGATAGGGGTCATCTTTTCAGCTATTCCAGTGTTATTATATGAAGGTGGCATAGCATTATTCGCCACACAAATCGATCGCTTTGTCTCAGAATCATTTCTCGATTTATTTATTGAAGATATGACATCGACAGGAGGTCTGTTGATTGTGGCAATTGGTTTGAATTTAATTAAAGTGACTAATATTCGTGTAGCTAACTTATTACCTAGCCTTATTACAGTTGGTTTTATTTTATATGCCTATACGCAAGTTGAATTATTATTTTAGCAGAAAACCCGTCTCAATCATGAGCTTGATTGGGCGGGTTTTGTTTGTGTATCTCTAATGTGACGTAAACGATAGTTTAGTAAGGATAAGGCTTGAGCTGTTGTTTTTGCTAATTCCATAACAATAGATAAACGGGTGCTTTGAAGCACTTGTAATGGCATAACCCCTCCCACATTGACGATGCCTTTAATAGATAAATCGCCAACTGCAGGAATTGATTGGTCGGTAGCAGCCCCAGGTAACATAGAACCACGCTCAACAATGATCGAGTGTTGAGACTCAATGGAGCCTAAAGCTGCATCTATGGCAATGATAAAAGGCTTTTCGAAGGTTTTATTAATATTATTTAAGATTTCCTCTAGATTCTTCGCATGAACAGGGTGATCAAGTGTGCCATAGATAATAAATTGGTCATGCTGCCGTTGATGAATAAAACTACCAGTTAAGGGTCCGAAACTATCACCCGTTGACCGGTCAGTACCGATGCATAAAATGATAATCTCACAATTAGGGCTATGAATCGATTGTTGGATTTGGTTAGTTAATTTCCAAGTAATATGTGGCTCTTGGTAGTGCACAGAAAATAGATAATCGTCTTCTGACTCTCGCATAGGCGTCACTCCTTCAGCATATGTATAAATAGTATATGGATAAGCTGTTGTTTTTATACGTAATATGAGGCGGAGGACGTGTATGGCTAAAGGAATTCAATGGATTGGTTTAATTGTCGCAACTATGATAGGAGCGGGATATGCTTCAGGACGTGAGATCTGGGAGTTTTTCGGTCATGAAAGTAGTTTAGCTATCGTGTTATTTGCAATACTATTTACTTTGAGTTGTCACGCCATATTAACCTTGAGTTATGAACTTAATAGTGAAGATTACATGCCGCTATTAAAACGGTTAGTGGGTGAGCGGTGGGCGAAATTTTATGACTGGAGTGTCTTGTTATATTTATTTACAACGATATTTGTTATGATATCAGGGAGTGGCGCGACAGTTGCTGTATTTGATTGGCCAACGATTGTGGGTGTGATCTGTATGGTGGTCGGTTTGCTGGTCATTATACCTAGAGGGATGGATGGCATTCTATCAATCAATCGACTGTTACTACCTGTGATGATTGTTGCTTTAGGTGTTGTGCTTATTCTGTTTATTTGGCGAGAAGATGTTCCGTTACTTTATCATGATCTAGCTGATCAGGATAATTGGATGGCTTCTATTCCATTTACATCATTGAATGTGATACCATTAATAGCAGTGTTGGGGGCAATAGGGAAGAAGATTACAAGTTATTTAGAAATATATATTGCAAGTATCGGGAGTGGCCTGATTTTAGGTGTATTATCCTATTTATATAATATTAGCTTAATTCAAGTGGCTGACCAATTATATTTTTACGACATTCCATTATTTGCGATCCTTTATGGATATCGAATTGAAATATTTTTTGGGATGACTGGATTATTAGTATTTGCGATTTACACTACAGCCTTAACTAGTTTATTTGGGTTAATCGCACGGCTTCAATCACAGATTGACTTTAGTAAAGGGAAATTAGGCATCTTAATCATTGGACTAGCTTTACCTTTTACTTTTGTAGGTTTTTCAAATTTAATTAGTTTTCTATACCCCCTTTACGGTGTTATAAATCTTTATGTCTTAGCTATGTTATTATTATTTCCTATTATTAAACGAGCGAAGCAGCACAAAATTTGATAAACTATAAGTGTAAGAATGAACGGGAGGTAGGATGATGAATCAACCAGAGTATGAGTTACATGATTATGTAGAAATGAAAAAAGAGCATCCATGTGGCTCTAATGAATGGCAAATCATTCGCATGGGCATGGATATCCGCATTAAATGCCAAGGGTGCGGCCATAGTGTTATGATCCCTCGGAAAAAATTCAATAAGAATGTAAAAAAAGTGATTAAAAATGAAGAAAAATCATAAATGTTTCACGTGAAACAATCGATAAATTTTTGAGAAAATACAAATAACCTTTATTTTAAGAAAAACAAAGGTGCTAATGCCTTTGTTTTTTTGATTTTCGTAGCGGTTGTTTTTTTCTATATAAATCACTATAATTGGTATGACTAATCTTGAAATTGGGACCGGAAAATTGAAGGAGTGCAATAAAACATGTCATTAACAGCAGGGATTGTTGGTTTACCAAACGTAGGGAAATCAACATTATTTAATGCAATTACACAAGCTGGAGCAGTATCAGCAAATTATCCGTTTGCGACGATTGACCCAAATGTTGGAATCGTAGAAGTGCCAGATCAACGTTTGTTTAATTTATCAGAACTCGTACAACCTCAAAAAACAATTCCAACCGCTTTTGAATTCACAGATATCGCCGGCATTGTTGAAGGTGCTAGTAAAGGCGAGGGACTTGGAAACCAGTTTTTATCGCATATTCGCCAAGTAGATGCGATTACTCACGTTGTGCGTTGTTTTGCGGATGATGATATCACACACGTTTCAGGACGTGTAGATCCAATTAGCGATATAGAAACGATTAATTTAGAGCTCATTTTAGCTGACTTAGAAACTGTAACGAAACGATTGCCAAAAGTTGAAAAGTTAATGAAGCAAAAAGATAAAGATGCGCAGTATGAATATGAAGTGCTGGAGAAATTGAAAGAAGCGTTCGAAGCAGAGCAACCTGCAAGAGCGATTGAATTCACTAAAGAGCAAATGAAGTATGTTAAATCGCTTCATTTATTAACGATTAAACCTATTTTATATGTAGCTAATGTGGGTGAAGACGAACTGCTAGAAGCTGATGAGAATGAAAAGGTGCAACAGGTGAAAGAGTACGCGGCTAATGAAGGTGCCGGCGTAATCGTGGTTTGTGCTAAGGTTGAATCAGAAATCGCTGAATTAGAAGGCGAAGAGAAAGCTGAATTCTTAGATGAATTAGGGATCGAAGAAGCAGGATTAGATCAATTGATAAAAGCGTCTTACGATATGTTGGGTCTTGCAACGTTCTTTACGGCGGGTGAGCAGGAAGTTCGTGCTTGGACGTTCAAGAAAGGTATGACGGCACCACAAGCAGCTGGTGTGATTCACTCTGACTTTGAGCGTGGTTTTATCCGTGCGGAAACCGTTTCGTACGATGATTTGATGGAAGCTGGTTCAATGGCTAAAGCTAAAGAACAAGGCAATGTTCGCTTGGAAGGAAAAGAATACATTGTGAAAGACGGCGATGTCATTCATTTCCGATTTAACGTATAAAGACTTGATCAATGGTTGTCATTGCATTTAGTTTTTGTTATAATCTTATGATGTGAGTAATTGACAAGAAAAATTACTCCTTGCCCTATTTAATGGGCCGCTAAGTCCAAGAGGAGGTGAAGACGGATGAATAAATACGAAATCATGTACATCATCCGCCCAGACATGGAGGAAGAAGCTCGCCAAGCTGTTGCCGAGCGTTTCAACAAAGTCCTAACTGATAATGGTGCGGAGATCGAAAATGTAGATGAAATGGGTATGCGTCGTTTAGCTTACGAAATTAATGACTATCGTGATGGCTATTACGTTGTGGTTAATTTCACAGGCGACTCGGCAGCTATCGAAGAATTCGATCGTCAAGCGAAGTTCACTGATGACATTATTCGTCACATGGCAGTTCGCGACGAACAATAAGGAGTGTTTGATGTGTTAAATCGTACAGTATTAGTAGGTAGGTTAACGAAAGACCCTGAACTACGTTATACAGCGAATGGTGTTGCTGTTGCTAATTTCACATTAGCTGTAAATCGCCCTTTCTCTAACCAACAAGGTGAACGAGAAGCGGATTTCATTAATTGTGTTATTTGGCGAAAACAAGCGGAGAACCTAGCTAGCTACATGGGTAAAGGTAGTATGGTTGGGGTTGATGGACGTATTCAAACGCGCAGCTTTGACAATCAAGAAGGTAAACGAATCTTCATGACCGAAGTTGTAGCAGAAAGTGTTCAATTCCTTGAGTCAAGAAACAGCAACCAGGGTAAACAAGGTGGACAACCTGGAAACACATCAAACCAAGCGCAACAATCAAATCAAGGCGGGTATCAACCGCAGCAACAATCACAATCAAAAGAACAGAATCCATTTGAAGATAGTGGTGAACCAGTCGATTTATCAGACGATGACTTACCATTTTAAAATCATCATTTAAAGGAGGTAGTCTCAAATGGCAGCACGTCGT
This sequence comes from Alkalibacillus salilacus, assembly GCF_030812915.1. GTDB lineage: Bacteria > Bacillota > Bacilli > Bacillales > Alkalibacillaceae > Alkalibacillus > Alkalibacillus salilacus. The sequence continues at coordinate 313,333 of NZ_JAUSTQ010000001.1, read as the reverse complement.
GGACGCAAACGTCGTAAGGTTTGTTATTTCAAAGCTAACGGCATTACACACATCGATTATAAAGATGTTGATCTTCTAAAACGTTTCATTTCAGAGCGTGGTAAAATCTTACCTCGCCGTGTAACTGGAACGTCTGCCAAGTATCAACGTAAATTAACAGTAGCTATTAAGCGCGCTAGACAAATGGCTTTATTGCCATACGTTAACGAATAAGTTATCAAATGGTGTTGTAAATCATCGGATTTACAACACCATTTTATTTATTCTTCAACTACATAATTAGAACGTCATATTATGTCTGTTCATTAAGTGTTATTTCATATATGATAGATATAACTTTATCTTAGTGGTTTGTTTTTACATTTTGAAGTGATCATTGGTAAAATAGTAATAAGCGACTGACAAATTGAAATGAACAGATTAATTGAGGTGCCAGCTATGACTGACAAACGAATCATTCAACATGCCGCCACATATGGTTTAACTTTCTTAGGGTTATTGATGGTTACATTCTTTGTGCCCATGATTAGTGTTCTAACCATAATCCTTTTACCGATTCCGATGATTATTTTTTCATCGAAGTATGGTTTTAAACCAGCGCTGTTTCTGTGGCTGTTTGTTTTGGCTATAGGTATGTTACTAACATGGTTTACGCTACCGTTCGTCCTCATTATGGGCCTAGGTGGGTTAATGATTGGTGTTGCTATTAATCAAAATCAACATCCGTATGAAGTTTTAGCCAAGGGAACGATCGCTTTTGTTGTGACATTAGCCGTTGTCTATGCATCAACCCAACTGATCTTTAATATGGATTGGGTAGGACAGTTTGAAGCGTCCATGGAAGAATCAATAGATACAACAGTTTCAACTGTCGAAGACATTGGAGTCGATGTCTCATCTGAAGATTTAGAGATCGTTAGAGAAGGGTATCAAGAATTGATTTATTTATTACCAACGTTGATGGTGTTGGTTGGTCTTTTCTTGGCTTTCGTATCGCAGTGGTTAAGTTATAAATGGATGAATCGTAAAGAAAAGAGGAATTACAAGTTCCCACCATTTAGGGACTTTTCATTTCCAACGAGTATTATATGGTTTTTCTTGCTAGGTATTATTATGTCATGGATTTATACCGATCCAGCTGATACGATGTACTTAGCAGCCACTAATCTGTACGCCCTACCAGGGTTGTTATTAGTATTACAAGGCTTATCATTTACTTTTTACTATACACATTATAAAAATTGGAATAAATCAATTCCAATTATTGTTGTAATTGCATTTGTGCTGTTTCCGTTTTTGCTCGTATTTCCGCTACGAATGATTGGAATCATTGATTTAGGGTTGCAATTACGGAAAAGACTTGAAGGAAACAAATAAGTGATAAACTTCATCTTAGGAGATGACGTGTTATGAATGATGTCAAAAAGTTAATCACAAATAGAACCATTTGGCTATTACACGTGTTAACGGTTGTCCTACTCTGTATTGTATTTTATTATCATTGGATCGTTGGGATCGTTTTAACGGTTGTTTTTGCCTTGATTATTGTCTCAGGTTTAAGAGCGGAAGACCGTTTGAAACGTAAAATTGAGCAATATATTTCAACGCTATCCTACCGAGTGAAAAAGGTCGGTGAAGAGGCACTATTAGAGATGCCTTTTGGAATCGTCTTGTATAATGATGAGTACCAAATTGAGTGGGCCAATCCGTACATGAATGACTTTATGGAAGCGGACGATACTTTAATCGGAGAGAGTTTATCAGACTTATCTGATGACCTTATTAAAGCGATTAAAGATGAAGATGATGAACTACGTATAGAAATTGACGGCAAGGTTTATCGTGCTGTCATTAAGCGAGAAGAAAAACTCGTTTATTTCTTCGACCGAACCATGTACGCAGACTTAGAAACACGTTACCAAAATGAAGAAACGGTTTTATCCATTATTTATTTAGATAACTACGAAGAATTAACTCAAGCAATGGATGATACATCGAAAAGCCGTATGAATTCACGTGTGACTTCCATTTTAAATCGTTGGTCAAAAGAGTATGGATTTTACTTGAAGCGGACGTCACAGGAACGTTTTCTTGCTGTGATGAATCGTGAAATCTTAGAGAAGTTAGAATCAAGTAAGTTTGAAATACTAGATGATGTTCGTGAATTGATTTCTGACCAAAATGTTCCGTTAACCTTAAGTATTGGTATAGGAAGAGGGACGGCTGATTTACGAGAATTGGGTGACATGGCACAGTCAAGCTTAGACTTAGCCTTAGGTCGTGGTGGTGACCAAGTTGCGATCAAAGATGAACACGGAAAAGTGAAATTCTTTGGTGGTAAAACTAACCCAATGGAGAAACGCACACGCGTCCGTGCACGAGTTATTTCTCATGCATTACGGGAATTGGTTAATGAAAGCGAGCAAGTACTAATTATGGGTCATAAAATGCCGGATATGGACTCGATTGGTTCATCGGTTGGTATTTTAAAACTGGCTCAACAAAATAATAAAGAAGGCTATGTTGTATTTGATCGAGATGGCATGAATACAGGTGTTCAAAAGTTAATCGATGAAATAGATGAAGATGACTCGTTAGCTGAACAATTCGTCTCACCAGATGAAGCGTTAGATATGGTGACGAAGAATACGCTTATTGTCGTTGTCGATACGCATAAACCGTCGATGGTGATGGAAGAAAAATTATTAAATCGAACAGAACATGTTGTGGTGATTGATCACCATAGACGGGCCGAAGAGTTCATCAATGATCCGACACTCGTTTATATGGAACCATATGCCTCATCAACTGCAGAACTCGTAACAGAGTTGTTACAATATCAAGATGGACGGGTGAAATTAAGTACACTCGAGTCTTCAGCTCTATTAGCTGGCATCATTGTCGATACGAAGTCGTTCACATTACGTACAGGGTCGAGAACGTTTGATGCAGCGTCTTATTTAAGGTCGAAAGGGGCAGACACCGTTTTCGTTCAAAAGCTGCTTAAAGAAGATCTAGACGTTTATGTGAAACGAAGCGAACTGATTAAGAATGCGACGATCTTTAAAGAAGGTGTCGCGATTGCGAAAGGTAATGAAGGCGAGAGTTATGGGCCGATTATTATCGCACAAGCAGCTGATACGTTACTGACGATGGATGGGGTGCAAGCATCCTTTGTCATTTCCGAACGAAGTGACAATCAAATTGGTGTTAGTGCTCGTTCATTAGGTGATATTAACGTTCAGGTCTTGATGGAGAAAATGAACGGTGGTGGCCACTTAACGAATGCGGCGACTCAATTAGAGGATACGACCATTGAACAAGTAGAAGAACAATTACGAGATATCATCGATGACTATATGCAAGGAGGGAATTCGTCATGAAGGTAATTTTCACAAGTGACGTTAAAGGTAAAGGCAAAAAAGGTGAAGTAAAAGACGTAAATGAAGGTTATGCACGTAACTATTTACTGAAACACAATCTAGCAGTTGAAGCGACAAAAGGAAATCTCAAACAGCTAGAAGGACAGAAGAAGAAACAAGAAGAAAAAGAGCAAGAAGAGCTAGATGAGGCCAAACGACTAAAAGATACACTTGCGGACTTAACCGTTGAATTATCTGCGAAATCAGGCGATGGTGGCCGTTTATTTGGTTCTGTAACAAGTAAGCACATTGCTGATGAATTAAAGCAAAACTATAATATCAAAATTGATAAACGTAAGATTGAACTCGATGAACCTATTCGCACACTAGGTTACACAAATGTTCCAGTCAAATTACATCCAGATGTAACAGGAACGTTAAAGGTACACGTCGCAGAGAAGTAAGGGAAGCACTCCGGTGAAGAGGAGGAACGAATGTGGCTGAAGATATGACAAACGATCGCACCCCGCCTCATAATATAGAAGCAGAACAAGCTGTTTTAGGGGCAATATTTCTAGAACCGAATGCTGTTGTGACTGCGAGTGAAATTATCTTACCTGAAGATTTTTATCGGGTAAGTCACAAGCGCGTGTTTGAAATGATGGTTCAGTTAATGGACAGGGGCGAACCGATTGATTTAGTAACCGTGACAACCGAATTATCAAATGCCGACATGTTGAATGATATAGGTGGTGTCTCATACTTAACAGACATTGCTAATTCAGTCCCAACGGCAGCTAATATTGAATATTACGCTCAGATCGTAAAAGAGAAATCGACTTTACGACATATTATTTCATCTGCTACAGGAATAGTAACGAAAACATTTGAAGAAAATGAAGCCGTCACTGAATTACTTGATTATGCGGAACGATCAATTTTAGATATTTCACAAGCTCAATCCTCAGGTAAGTTCCGTAATATTAAAGATGTTTTAGTCAATGTTTATGATAATATTGAACAATTACACTATAATGATGAAGATGTGACGGGGGTTGCGACAGGCTTTAATGATTTAGATAATATTACATCTGGCTTTCAGAAAAATGACCTCGTGATTATTGCTGCCAGGCCATCTGTAGGTAAGACGGCCTTTGCGTTAAATATTGCTCAGAACGTGGCGATTAATGCTCAAGAAAATGTTGCCTTATTCAGTCTGGAGATGGGCGGTGAACAACTCGTTAGCCGTATGCTATGTGCGGAAGGTAATATCGATGCCCAACGTCTCCGTACTGGTAAGCTTGAAGATGAAGACTGGGGTAAATTAACGATGGCTATGGGTAGTTTATCAAACGCCGGGATTTATATTGATGATACGCCAGGTATTAAGATTAACGAGATTCGCTCAAAATGTCGTCGTCTTAAACAAGATCAAGGCTTAGGCATGATCATGATTGATTACTTACAGTTAATCCAAGGTTCTCCTGGAGGCAGTGAGAGTCGTCAACAAGAAGTGTCCGAAATATCACGTTCACTTAAAGCGTTAGCGCTTGAGTTGGGCGTTCCTGTGATCGCACTATCCCAGTTATCGCGTGGGGTCGAGCAACGCCAAGATAAACGACCGATTATGTCTGATTTACGTGAATCAGGAAGTATTGAGCAGGATGCTGATATCGTCGGTTTCTTATATCGTGATGATTATTATGAAGAAGAAAGCGAAAAAGAGAATATTATTGAGATTATCATTGCTAAGCAACGTAATGGTCCTGTCGGTACAGTTGAACTGGCTTTTGTGAAAGAGTACAACAAGTTCGTTGATTTGGACAGGCGTTATAGTGATGCAGATATTCCACCAGCATAACCTACACCATTAAGATGTGTAGGTTATTTTTTGCCATAAATACGTACATTATCAAATTTAATTAAAGTTTTATTCGGATTTTGTTTCAATAGGTATCTTGTTTATGATAATATAGCCGTGGATGAAAAAGATATCGGAATGTTTAGGAGGAATCAGCATGACGACAGCAGTGGTTGTAGGAACGCAATGGGGAGACGAAGGAAAAGGTAAAATTACAGATTTCTTAGCGAAACAAGCAGATATTGTCGCACGTTATCAAGGTGGCGATAACGCTGGCCATACGATTCAATTTAATGGAGATACGTATAAACTCCACTTGATTCCATCAGGTGTGTTTAACCCTGATAAACTATGTTTATTAGGCAACGGCATGGTCATTAATCCAGAATCTTTGAATAAGGAAATGAATTATCTAAAGGAATTCGGGATTACCTTAGACCATTTACGCATTAGCAACCGTGCTCACGTGATTATGCCTTATCATATTGAGCTAGATCGTTTGCAAGAAGCGGCTAAAGGGAAAGAAGCTCAAATTGGCACAACTCAAAAAGGGATTGGTCCTGCCTATAGTGATAAAATTAACCGACAAGGTATTCGAATCGCAGATCTCATTGAACCTGACGAGCTATATGCACGAGTGACTCGTGAAGTAGAAGAGAAAAATCACTTATTAACCAAATTATACGATGCAGAGCCGCTAGATGCTGAAGAAATTTACGAAACATACCGAGCTTATGGCGAACAATTAGCACCGTTTGTAACAGATACATCATTTATATTAGATGAAGCTCTAAACGAAGGCCAAGATGTCTTGTTTGAAGGGGCACAGGGTGTCATGTTAGATATCGACCATGGTACTTATCCTTACGTGACTTCATCGAACACATCAGCTTCTGGCGTTGCAACAGGAAGTGGAATCGGTCCAAATAAGATTGATCGAATTATTGGTGTTTCAAAGGCCTACACTTCACGTGTAGGAGACGGCCCGTTTCCTACAGAGTTAGATGACGAGGTCGGTGAGCAAATCCGAGAAGTTGGACGCGAATACGGTACGACAACAGGACGTCCTCGTCGTGTCGGTTGGTTTGATGCGGTTGTCTTAAACCACGCTCGTCGGACAAGTGGTGTGACTGATTTATCATTGAATTCATTAGACGTAATATCAGGACTAGACCAAGTGAAAATTTGTGTTGGTTATGATGTGAATGGTGAAACAATCAAGAGCTATCCAGCGACTCACCAAACGTTAACGTCATGTACACCAGTTTATGAGACTTTGCCAGGCTGGCAGGATGATTTATCGAATGTCCGTTCATTTGACGATTTACCTGAAGCGGCACAACATTATATTGAGCGCATCGAAGCTTTAACTCAGACACGTGTTTCAATCTTTTCAGTTGGACCAGACCGAGACCAGACAATTGTCCGTCACGCACTTTTCCAGTAACTTATTAAATAATCTCTTGATTTTATTTAATAAGTAGAAGAAGATATCTCATAAATAGTGCTATTAATTTAATAAATTATGAGCTCATATAAAGAACCCGCCTCCTCAACTGGTATGAGGAGGCGGGAATTTTTATTAATTTTATAAAATAGCTTGTCAAAGAGAAAAGGGCTGTGATAAGATTTAATCTGTCGGCAAAAGGTCCGGTAGTTCAGTTGGTTAGAATGCCTGCCTGTCACGCAGGAGGTCGCGGGTTCGAGTCCCGTCCGGACCGCCATTTTAACCGTGTTTCACGTGAAAACAAGATCATCACCTAAGTCTGTAAGCACTCAAAACACTATTTATTAGACAATATTTTAATATTTGATATGGCTCGGTAGCTCAGTCGGTAGAGCAACGGACTGAAAATCCGTGTGTCGGCGGTTCGATTCCGTCCCGAGCCACCATTTTTACACAGTTAATAGGCTGTGTCTTTTTTGTATCAATAAATTGACAATATTATCCATTAATAAGTAATTTAACTACCATTACATTGGTTGGAGTTGAAATTTATTCCAAGTTCTATACAATTTCATTACAAGTGTGTTAAAACGGTTTATTCTAGTAAAGAATTTATGGTACATTGTAAAATGTCAGTTTAAATCTATCTAAATATAATAGAGTAAACATATAAATAACATAGGAACTTATTGGGGGAAAAGAAATTGGTTAACTTGAGGACGTTAATGTCTCATAATAAGACACAAATCAGCAATCTCCTCAATCAATCTTGGCTAAAGAAAATAGTTGTAACATCTGTTTTAGGTGCAGGATTGATCTTCGGAACGGTTCACGCTGATAGTGAAAACGTTAATCTATCAAATGTATACCACGTCTACATGGATGATAAACATATAGGAACGGTAGGAAATAAAGAAGATATTCAAGATTTTATAGATGAACAAGAACAATCAGCTGAAGAGTCTCAGTCCGGTGATAATATCGACTTGGTACCAGCTCAGGATATTAAATTCGTTGAAGAATTTGTCTTCTCAGAGCCAGATGGTACAGATCAGGTAAAGACTAAATTAGAAGACGACTTATCATTTGCTGCATCAGCTATTGAATTAACAGTTGATGATCAGGTGCTTGGTTATGTAAACAATTTAGATGAAGCCAATGAAGCAGTCAACCAAGTTATTGACGACCATTTACCAGATGATGTTGATCAAGATTTCGAACTATTAAAAGAGAAATTCGATAAACAAGATCAATCAGCGAAAATCAGTCAGTTGCTACCAGAATCATCATTAGAGACTGATTTATCTGATAACCCAGATAAAGAAAATCAAGAATTATACTTCCAACAATCCATCGAACTAGATGAAGGTTCTACTAAATTAGACGTTGGATTCACTGAAAATGTGTCATTTAAAGAAACAAAAGTAGAATCTCAACAATTACTAGAAGTTGAACAGCTAGCTAAGCTAATTGAACGAGGCGTTGAAACAGCACAGTCTTATAAAGTTAAAGATGGTGAAACATTATCAACTGTTGCTAGTAAGCATGATTTAAGCACTGATGAGTTAGTCAGCTTAAATTCAGATATAGAAGAAGATAGCGTGATTCAAGTAGGGCAAAGCCTTGACGTAAAAGGGATGAGTTCTCTAGTTGATGTTAGTTATACGAAAGAAGTGACAGAAGAAGAAACGATTGAATACGATGAAGTGACAAAAGATACTGATTCACTTTATGAAGGTGAATCAGAAGTAGAGCAAGAGGGATCTGATGGTAAGAAAGAAATCACATATCAGGTTAAAGTAGAGAATGGAGAAGAAGTCTCTAAGGAAAAATTAGATGAAGAAGTCGTAAAAGAAGCTCAGGATAAAATTATTAAAGAAGGAACTAAAGTGATTCCTTCACGTGGTACAGGTGACTTCGCTTGGCCTGCTGTAGGTGGTCATTTAACAAGTACTTATGGTCCACGCTGGGGTTCTCACCATAATGGAATTGATATTGCTGGTGTCAGTAATCGCACGATCAAAGCTGCTGATAACGGAAAAGTTGTTGAAGCGGGATATCATTCGGGTGGACATGGTAATCGTGTTATTATTGACCATAATAATGGTTACCGTACGTTATACGCTCATTTGTCATCGATTGATGTCAATGTTGGCCAAACTGTCCAAAAAGGACAATCGATTGGTCAGATGGGGAATACTGGACGTTCAACTGGCGTTCACCTGCATTTAGAACTTAAGAAGAATGGTAGTTCCATTAATCCTGGACCTTATTTCAAATAAGATTAGAACCTCTAGCTAATATTAGCTAGAGGTTCTTTAAATAGGGCCAGGAAGTGTAGTTATAGTAAAAATCGGGAAATAGTAAGACAATTACGCTAAATTACGATAGAATAGTAAGTAAATACGTTTAAGGATGGTGTCAGATGATGCGACATTTAGTTTTAGTTGTCGATGATGAAGAACCCATTGCAGATATATTAAAATTCAACTTAGAAAAAGAAGGCTATGATGTAATCTGTGCTTATGATGGAGACGAAGCAGTCAATTTAACGAAACAAGAAGACCCCGATTTAATCTTGTTAGATATTATGTTACCTGAGAAAGATGGTATGGAAGTTTGTCGGGAAATTCGTCAAGATTATCAAATTCCGATTATAATGCTGACAGCCAAAGACTCAGAAATTGATAAAGTGTTAGGATTAGAACTAGGTGCTGATGATTACGTGACGAAGCCATTCAGTAATCGGGAGCTAATTGCCCGTGTCAAAGCAAATTTAAGACGTCGCGGGACAGAAGGGCAAGAATTACCTCAAGGGTCGATTCCTAATATTAAAATCGGTGGCCTTGATATTAACCGTGAAAATTATTCCGTCACACGCTACGGAGAACCTGTAGACTTAACACACCGAGAGTTCGAACTTTTATTATATTTAGCTAAACATATAGGACAAGTCATGACACGTGAACATTTACTTGAAACCGTATGGGGTTACGATTATTACGGCGATGTCCGGACGGTGGATGTGACTGTTCGTCGTTTACGTGAAAAAATTGAAGATAACCCAAGTAACCCGACATGGATTGTGACGCGACGAGGTGTGGGCTACTACCTACGAAATCCTGAGCAGGAGTAGATTGAATGAATAGGCTTAAAAGCTTCTTCAAATCGATTCAACTAAAATTTATTATTATTTATATTCTATTATTACTGATTGCCATTCAAGTGATTGGTGCTTATTTTGCCCGTCAACTTGAAACGCAATTATTAGATAATTTTACTGAATCGATTAACGACCGTGTGGAATTACTGAATTACAACTTAGAACAAGCTCTATCCGCTGAACGTGAAGAGGACGGACCAACACTTGAACAAGACGTTCAGTCGATTATTTATGATTTTGATTCAGAAGACATTACCAAAATCCAAGTGATTGATAGTAATAATCGTGTTTTAGGAACCACGAGTCAATTCGACCAAGAGAATGTCGGCAATCGAACGACAGAGCTGAGGATTCAAAGAGCTCTCTCTGCTGGTAACAGGGAAGAAACGATCGTATATAATCCTCAAATCGGGCACCGTACTCTTGTTATTTCTACGCCAATTGAAGCAGATGGTGAAATCGTCGGGGCACTGTCACTTGAAGCATCGATTGAGAGTGTGTATTCGCAGCTAGATGATATTAATAGTATCTTCGCAAACGGGACAATGCTAGCCATTACGGTTTCTGCCTTATTAGGTGTATTAGTTGCCAGGACGATCACTCGACCCATTATGGAAATGCGAAAACAGGCGAAAGTGATGGCAACGGGTGACTATTCTAATCAAGTAGAGGTTCATGGTGAGGATGAAATTGGTCAATTAGCAGTCAGTTTCAATGAATTAAACGAGCAATTACATTTGGCTCAAGCGACAACTGAAGAAGAACGGCGTAAACTAAGTTCCGTCTTATCGAATATGACGGATGGTGTGATTGCGACAGATGACTTTGGTGATATCATTTTAATGAATGAGCCCGCAGCGAAATTAGTCGGTAAAGAGTACGTTGAAGTCCAAGGACAACCACTTCTTGATGTGCTCGGTTTATATGATCATGTGGATCACTTAGATGAAATTAAGGATCTTAGCAGTACAATTATTGACTTTTCAGATGAAGATCAAGAATTATTACTAAAAGCCAACTTCTCAGTCTTTCAAGATGAAGATGAGGAGATGAATGGATTCTTAACCGTATTAAGTGATGTTACTGAAGAAGAGAAAGTGGAACGCGAACGACGCGAATTTGTGGCTAATGTTTCGCATGAGTTACGTACACCACTAACCACGATGCGGAGTTATTTAGAAGCGTTAACCGACGGGAATACATGGCAAGATGAACAGATTGCACCCAAATTCCTAAATGTCGTTCAAAATGAGTCTGAACGAATGATTCGACTCGTCAATGACTTATTACAACTGTCAAAAATGGATAATAAAGATTACCGTTTGGAGAAACAGCGAACAGAATATATTGCGTTTATTGATCAAATTGTCGATCGATTTGAAATTAATATAAGGTCGGGCCTTTCAATCGAACGTGACTTGCCGAATAAACGCTATTACGTTTGGATGGATTCCGATAAAATCACACAAGTGATCGATAATATTATCTCTAATGCGATGAAGTATTCTCCAGAAGGCGGTCAAATCAAAGTCAAAGTTGAAGTCCAAAAACACCACATCGTCACGAAAGTTACTGACGAGGGTGTTGGTATTCCAGATGAGAAGATCGATAAAATCTTTGATCGCTTCTATCGTGTTGATAAGGCTCGAACACGTCAGTTAGGCGGAACGGGACTTGGTTTGGCTATCGCAAAAGAAATAATCGAAGCACATGATGGAACTATTCGTGCAGAAAGTCGTGAGAATCAGGGTACCACGATTTCATTCCGTCTACCGCTGATGCGTAAGAAACGAGGGTGATGAAGCATGAATTTAGAAAAATTAAAAACAGCTGTATTAGTGATCCTCGTTGCGACAAGTTTAGGACTAACATTTGCCCTATGGACGTATCAACCTCAATACGAAGAAACGGATGAGATTACGTATTTAGAAGAAAATGAACTAGACGGCGAGCAGCAGACAATTAGCGATGTCATTTCGCCGAAGCATATTATTTTTCATAATAATGCTCATACGACTCCGCGGAGTAAATCGAATGAACAACAATTGTTCCAAGAGATGTCTGATTGGGCATTTTCAGAATTGGATCAGTACCCGTCAGAAGACGCAAGTAGTGTATGGACACCAAATGTGGAAGTTGTAATGCCAGTAAGTGTTCCGTATGAGATGATTAATCAACTATTTAATGTTGAGGATACCACCAATCTACAAAATGAGTCGTTTAATCGTGTCTTCTTTCAATTAACCCAAGGGTCAGAAGAACAAATTCGAGTGAGTTTCACTTCAGATACGCATGACCAAGTGTTAAACGGTTTAATTGAGTCTGTTAGTGCTTATGAACATTTACAAAGCTATATATACGATGACAATATGATTCCTGTGGAGAAGGTTGAGCTTCACGAAGACCAACCGACTGATTATGTCTATTTAACACAGGAAGATACAACCGTAACAGAGCACACTGTATTAATAGATGAGTTGGATGATCAACCATTAAAAAATGTGTTATTCAGCAATCCCACATTAATTAGTCAACAAAATACAGGCGACGATTATCAAGAAGTATTAACAGATGGCACACGCCTATTAAGATATAATAATGCATTTAGTACAGGTCGTTATATTTCTTACTACAAACCTCCGACTCAAGAACTGAGTGATTTAAGCTTAATGGAGCTACTGAATCGAAGTGTTGAACACACGAATGATTATAATGGTTGGACGAATAATTTTAACGTTAGCCAGTTAAGTGAACAAAACCAAATGATTCAGTATCGATTACACCAAAATGGCTATCCTGTATTCGATGATAATCAATATGTGACGTTGCGACAGGAGTGGGCTAACCAAGAACTACAGTTGCTGAAACGACCGTTGTTTAAATTAACGACACCGTTTCAGGATCATGATGAGGTTGAACTTCCTTCAGGTGTATCGATTTACGATTACTTAGAGAGTAGCTCCCAAGAAATTTCACTATCATTAGTCAGTGATATTAAAATGGGCTATCAGTTGAGTGAAGAAGAAGGATCGAGTAACGTGTTATTCTTGGAGCCAACATGGTTTATTAAATACGCAGGGGTATGGCGTCCGTTTGGCTATTTTGAAGAACGAATTACCCTGCAGGAGGATGGATAAGCATGCAGTGGGGACAAATCAAAACATTGTTTATAATTAGCTTTCTCATCCTTAATGTGTTTTTAGGACAACAATTGTTTGAAAAAATCAGTGACACAGATTTGGAACGGTCGTCACAAGCAAGTTTTGAAGATCGCTTAAACGCACAAGAAATCGAAATCGGTGAATTGCCAGAACCAGGTGAGGAAGAGGTCTATATTTCATCGAATCGTTATGAATTCACAGAAGAAGACTATGACAATATAGATAACTCATTTAATAATCAACAAATGGTGATTATGAATGATGATACGATTGTGAGCCAATTCAATGAACCCCTTGAACTTGATGGAGGGGATAATGACGTATTAGATCATGTGTATCGTGGTGAGGAATATCAGTTCTGGAAATCGTATAACGATCGGATAATCTTGTATTTCCAAAAACAGAACGATCGACCCGTTTTTTTCAATTATTCAGGTGTATTAGCTGTACTCTTAAATGAAAATGGCGAAGTGACAAGCTACGCTCAAACCTTATTAGGTGAACCGGAAGAAGAAAGTGAACCACAAACTGTTCTTGATCCGATGAGTGTCATTAAAATCTTATATTCTGACGTATTAGAGAGCCAAGATGAGATTACGGACATGAGTTTGGGGTATCATACTCTAGTGCCATTAGAAGAAGGGGAACAAATCTTTACTCCAACATGGAAAATCACAATTAATGATGAAGAAACACACTTTGTGAATGCGATTGAAGGACAGGTCATCCCTAATGAGGAAGAGGAGTTTGTTGATTCCATCACCTATTTTGTAGACTATCAAGTAGAGGAACTGATTCGGAGTGAAACAGAATGAGCTTAGAATTTAGTGTTTTAGCATCAGGAAGTTCCGGGAATGCATTCTTTATCGGAACAGATCAAACGAAATGGCTCGTTGATGCAGGGTTAAGTGGTAAAAAGATTGAAACATTACTTGATGAAGTAGAAGTCAATCCACATGACTTAGATGGTGTCTTAGTCACGCATGAGCATAGTGACCATATTAAAGGGTTAGGTATCATGGCTAGACGCTATAACTTACCGATTTATGCTAATGAGAAGACATGGGATGCTATGAATTCATCGATTGGCAAAGTCAGCCAAGAGCAGAAATTCGAATTTGATATGGAAACTGTTCGAACCTTTGCTGACTTAGATGTCGAAAGTTTCGGCGTGTCTCATGATGCGGCAGATCCGATGTTTTATGTCTTTCACCATGAAGGAAAGAAAGTCGCTCTATTAACCGATACAGGCTATGTGTCAGAACGAATGAAGAAAACCGTCGAAAATGCTGATGCAATTCTATTTGAAACGAACCATGATGTGGGTATGCTACAAATGGGTCGGTATCCGTGGAATGTGAAGCGGCGAATTCTCAGTGATTTAGGTCATGTGTCGAATGACGATGCCGCATGGGCGATGATGGATGTCATCGGTAATCGAACGAAACAAATATTTTTAGGTCATTTAAGCCAAGATAACAATATGGTTGATTTGGCGCAGATGAGTGTTTCACAAACCTTAACCCAATATGACTATCCCATCGGAGACGGCTTGGACCTTGTCCCGACAAGTCCAATTAAGCCGACATCTTTGATACGTTTATAACGTTGGTAGGAGATTCTAACAACGTTGTAATAGATTAAAATTCCATAGCGAGGTGGTAAGATGAGTTATGATGACCAACACGAGCATAACCAGACACCTAAGTCTAAATCGAATAAATCATGGCTTATAGGTGTAGTGGGTGCAGTTATTGGCTCAATTATCATGTTTATTTTGCTAACGTCATTCACAGATATGAATATGACGTTAGGTGAGTCGAATGATTCAAATAATACTGAGGAAACGGATAACGGAAACTCAGAAGAGTCACAAGGACAAAGTGGCGACAGTGAATCCGAAAGTGTTAATGTCGATATTTCCACACAAACAACAGAAGTGGTTGATAACGTATCGAATGCCATAGTTGGTGTTGTGAACATACAAGAACAGAATATTTTTGGCCGACAACAGCAAAACTCTGGACAAGGCTCAACAGGTTCTGGTGTTGTCTATAAAGAACAAGACGGCTCAGCTTATGTCGTGACCAACCATCACGTGATTGAAGGCGCTAGTTCAGTTGAGGTTGTTTTCCAAGACGAAACACAAGTGGAAGCCGAAGTTGTCGGAAGTGACATGTACACTGACTTAGCTGTTCTACGTATTGATAACGAACATGTCAGTGAAGTCATTGAGTTAGGCGAATCAGACTCCTTAAATGTAGGTGAACCAGTCGTCGCGATTGGTAACCCATTAGGTTTACAATTTGCAGGATCTGTAACTAAAGGGATTGTTAGCGGTAAAGATCGCTTAATTCCAGTCGATCTAGATGAAAACGGATCTAAAGACTGGCAAATGGAAGTCCTACAGACAGACGCAGCCATTAACCCTGGTAACTCAGGTGGTGCACTGGTCAATATGGAAGGTCAACTTGTCGGGATTAACTCCATGAAAATCTCTTCTGCTCAATTAGAAGGACTAGGCTTTGCGATCCCGATTGGTTCCGCGAAACCGATCATGGATGAGCTAGAAGCAGATGGAGCTGTCACTCGACCGTACGTCGGTATTTCACCAATGTCACTCGCAGATGTACCGAAATATCATTGGCAGAATACCTTAAACTTACCTGAAGATGTACAAGAAGGTGTCATTGTCTCATCCGTTGAGAATATGTCTCCAGCAGCACAAGGTGGCTTAGAACAATATGATGTGATCGTTGAAATTGATGGTCAGTCAATCGAAAATGTTCTTCAGTTACGACAGTATCTGTACAACGAAGCAGAAGCAGGACAAGAAATTAACATCACTTACTATCGTAACGGCGAACAACAAGAAACAACCATCACACTCACATCACAAGAATTCTAAATGATCAATGAAGAACTTACTCACACTGTGGGTAAGTTCTTTTTAATATTCGGATATAGCCAGTTGTGCACATTATTCACCGATTTATACACATCATGTGGGTGGAAAAGGGTTTGATTCTCTATATATGGAGGTAGAAAAGAATATATCACTAAATATAGCACGAACATATGTTGATATGTGTGTAACTCTGTGGATAAACCCAGTTATAGACAACATTTCACAGGCTATAAAGAGTTTATGAACAAGTTATCAACAACACCTGTGAACAGTCTGAATAACTGCAAATCCGACAACATCAACGTTGCAAGAAATACATGACTTATGACATAGTGAAAGAGACATAGGATAAAAAACGAACATTTATAATCGAAAGCGATGAAACAAACGTAAATATTAAAGTTAGTATAAAGCGATTCTTTAGAATCCGTTCATGGAGGGATTTCATGCAGATCACCATCATATCTGTCGGCAAGCTAAAAGAGAAGTATCTAATCCAAGGCATCGACGAATACTTAAAACGACTAAGCAAATACGCCAAAGTTAAAATTGAAGAAGTACCAGACGAACAAGCACCTGATCAACTAAGTGAAGCGGAAGAAAAACAAGTCAAACAGAAGGAAGCCGAGAAGATATTCACAAAGTTATCCACAGACCAGTACGTCATCACCCTAGAAATCGAAGGCAAACAACTCACATCTGAACAATTCGCCCAAAAACTCGATGACTTAGCTACATACGGCAAAAGCAAAGTAGCTTTTGTAATCGGTGGATCACTTGGATTAAGTGACGAAGTTAAACAACGCAGTGATTTAGCCATTTCGTTTAGTAAAATGACGTACCCTCATCAGTTGATGCGACTGATCTTGGTGGAACAGGTTTATCGGGCATTTCGGATCATGCGGGGGGAACCGTATCATAAATAGTGGAGAAGCGAAGAGTTTGTCATTCTCAATAATGAAGTATTAAAATGCTGATCTAAATAGAAGGAGACTGTTCATGTAAAAATTCAAGTGATTTTGATGAATCCGCTGCACCATTCGTTAAAACGATCATGACTTCAAAGGCTAAAACGTTTTAAAATTTCCAAGTCTTAATGTTTTAGTGCAGTATATAAGTGGAAAATTAAGTATATAACCACATGTTAAGGAGGAGTTTAGTTGAAATCGTTAGAGCAAGCACTTAAACATAAAGTGGGTTTTGGAACCGCGCCATTAGGAAATATGTACAGAGATGTTCCCGAAGAGGAAGCACAAAAAACCATTCAAACCGCCTGGAATCAAGGAATTCGCTATTTTGATACTGCACCTTTTTATGGAGCAGGTTTAGCGGAAATGCGTTTAGGCGAAGCGTTATCAGCGTATAATCGTGATGATTATTTCATAGGGACGAAGGTTGGACGTTATGTTACCAATGAAAAAGAAGATATAGAAGGCTTATTTGAGGATGGTCGTCAAAATAAAGTTATAACGGATTATACAGAGGAAGCCACTATGAAATCTATTGAACAAAGTTTGGAACGGTTAAAAACCGACCACTTGGATATGGTCTTCGTTCATGATGTTTCCCCTGATTTTCATGGAGATGAATGGATTACAAAGTTTGATGAGGCTAGAAATGGCGCCTTTCGTGTCTTAAGTCGCCTTCGTGAAGAAGGGGTGATTAAATCATGGGGACTTGGTGTTAATACAACCGAACCTATTGAACTTGCTATGGACTTAGAAGAAGCTCAACCTGATGTCTGCTTATCTGCCACACAATACACGCTTTTAAAGCATGAGCATGCCTTAGAGCGCATGTTGCCAAAAGCTGAGGAAAAGGGTGTAGATATCATAGTAGGAAGTCCATTTAATTCTGGTGCGTTACTTGGAGGCGATCATTTTGATTATGCTAAAGCTGATTCTAATAGACTCAATCAAGTAAGGCAGTTACAAGAAATTGCAGAACAGCATAATGTAAGCTTGAAAGCAGCAGGCCTACAAATTTCAACTGCTCATCCAGCAGTAAAAGCTGTTATTCCAGGTTCAACACGTCCAGAGCACACTGCAGAAGATATAGAGATGATGAATCAAAACATCCCACAATCCTTTTGGAATGAATTAGTGGACAAAGGGTTTATTTCTCAGCGAGCACCATTACCAACTAGATAACGAAGTTTTTCGAGAATAGTTATGGACTTATCAAAAATCGGGTGCATTAATGAAGTATAAATGCACCCGATTTTAGTCATATAAGGAGTTCTAGTTCTATGAGATAACAGAGTTGAAGAGCAGAACTAGTGAATATTAAGAAGTATAAAATATTCACTTAGATACATCGGTGAGAACCTTATCCCCGTTAATGGTAAAGAAAGGTGATGTGAGTATTACCTTAAATAAAGAGTAAATTGATCCGTTATTAAAGGAGTGAAAAAGGATTTTCAGGCTATCACATTGACCGTACTTAATTGTAATTTCCAAAAGTGCCCCAATTTTCTATCTTATTAAACTGAGGATATTGTGATATAAAGTGAACTATTATTGGAGAATTATTCAACTCAGGATGTGAAATGAAAAATCTACTATCTCCATATCTGATTGCTTTCAAGGCAAGTGGTAATTCACGTCTGAATATGTCGTTTCGTTTTGCTGCAATAGTCTGATTTGATTGTCCCTCTACATCTAAATACACATGGTATACATAGCAGCCTCTAATTTTAATCCACTCACCAAGTACTTGATCTCTCATTATAGGGTTAATTTTATCTTGGGCAAATCTTAATCCCACTGTCAAAAAAAAGGTCTGCGGTAAGATCAGAGTGGGTCAGTGTGTAGCGCCTATGGAGAATAGGTTCTGTAGAGGTGATTCCTTCTCTAAACTCAACATGAAGTTTATCGGGGTTAAAAAAGCTCAAGTAACCACTTCCCAACACTTTTTTTCTTAATAGTATGATTTTTGTAAATCATTTATACATGGATACTTGTTTGTGTCATCTAATGAGAGTTGTGGTGAACCGAAGAGTTTGTCATTCTCAATATTGAAGTATTCAAACGCTAATCTAAATAGAAGGAGACTGTTCATGTGGTTCAAACAGTCTCCTTTTAATATTGTGATCGGATTTATGCCCAAGTTACTTCATTCTGATTGATCGCGTTATGAGTCGTTTTTGAAAAGGTTAAGACATCTATACTTGTGAGCGTCATATGGCTTTCAAGACGACTTTTCCTCTGGTGGAATGAGGCTAATGACTTGATCGCCTGCTTCTGCTGTTATTTCCGAATCAGGAGTGAAAAACTCTAGTTCTCCTGACTTTCTATGCACGAATAAACGGATTTCTTTTTCGCTACGGTCTTCGTTATATTGTTGGTAAGTAAATTGCTCTGTGATGGGCGTTTTTTTAAATTCAAAACCACTTTCAATTGCTTCGGAAAGGGCTGTTAAGGAATATTCCTCATCAGATAAAACTCGCCCGCCTATTGTGGGTTTTAGATCTTTAACTGTTTCACCTTCTTCGACGCTTAATCGAAATACATTATGGCGGCCATATTCAGGGATGTATGTCGAACAGACGAGTGCATTGTAAGAATCGGAATCTGTCCCTGTAATCAGGTAATCAAATGGGGTCAGATCAATAGAGTGTTCAGTTTTTTCCGATAAGATCTCACCATGATGATATGGTAAGTCAGCTTCCTTTACGTTTTCTAACCTCTCAGAAGAAGAATCCACGATTTTAAAAGGAATATTTAACTGTTGTAAAAACTGCCCAAATGATAACGAGAAAGGGTTACTACCAACTAGCAACACCCCAGGTTGGTCATCGATTGAGAGATCTAATTTCTTTGCTAGTGGCTCTAACGTAAAGCCGTGTGCACATACCGTGAAAAAGACGAGTGCAAAAGTTACAGGTGTGACAATGGTTGCATCTGTGTATCCTTCTTCTAATAAGATAGAAGCAAAATAACTTGATACGGTTAAAGCCACGATCCCTCGTGGTGCAATCCAACCTACTAATGCTTTTTCACTGAGAGATAAATCCGTTCGAATCGTGGAAAGCAATATAGAGAGTGGACGAACAAGAAATAACATTAACACGACAAATGCCAAGATCTCTGGCTGTAAGATATCCAATAGTGTGTCCATCGTTAAAGATGCTGTTAACATCACAAAGATGGTTGATAGTAGCAGAATCGAAATATTCTCTTTAAAATGGCGCATATCTTCAATTGACCGAACGCCAATGTTAGCTAAGGTCATTCCCATGATGGTGACGGCTAGAAGGCCAGACTCGTGCCTAATTTCATCCGCAAGAGTAAAACAAGCAATCACAATTGTAAAAACAATGGGAGATTTAAGAAATTCAGGGATATAACCTTTTTTAAACATCCAGCCAACGCCACGACCACAAGCCCAGCCGAGAAGTCCAGCTAATAGAAACCCAACAAAAAATTCGAGTAATCTTGATGAATCAGCTGCGCCATTCGTTAACACGATGATAACTTCAAAGGCTAAAACGGCTAGTAAGGCTCCTAAAGGGTCTACGATAATGCCTTCCCATTTCAATATTTTGGCTGGTCTTGGTTTTAATTTTGATTGACGTAATAACGGTAGAATAACGGTGGGTCCAGTTACGATAAATAAAGCGCCAATCACGAATGCGACAGCCCAGCTTAACCCTGCGACATAATGGGCAGCGAGTGAACCTAATATCCAACTTAATAATGCACCAATTGTGATCAGTCGAATAACAGGCCTACCCAGACCCTTTACTTCTTTTATATTTAGACTTAAACTACCCTCAAATAAAATAATGGCAACTGCAATAGAAATTAACGGTTTATATAAGTCGCCAAATGTACTTTCAGGTTGGATTAGGCCAAAGAAGGGTCCTGCCAATAAACCAACAACAGACATGACGACAATGGCGGGCATCTGAAAACGCCAAGAAATCCATTGTGAACCCATTCCTAATAAGATAATGATCATGATTTCAGCTAAAACAGATAGTGTCATATGGTATTGCTCCTCCTACTGCATCTTGCCTAATCCTGTTTTAGATTTCCGGTATTAACCTTGAACTCTTTTGCACGACCAAGTTTGGTTGCTGTTTATGTAAAGGCATCTTTACTTAGATCAATAATTGCTACCAAATCATTATTATTAATGATCGCTTTCCTTACTGATTTACATATAGCTTTTGATAAGGAAAAAAATCTATACTTTGGAAAAATGGTAAGAATATAAAAGCATACGATGGGAAAACAGTAACTTTCTATAGGCTTACAGGCACTAACTGTCGGACTTAAGCTACCCTTATTACTCTAAAACAGATAAGATAAGCCCTAGTCACAATTCAATAAATTTTTATTGAATAAATGAGTCAATGGATTGAAGGATTTATAGCGTTTATAAATAACTATAAAAAAGGAGGGATGTTGATATGAAATGGAAGAGTAATGATTCAAATGAAGAGTGGTTGTTGTTAGGTTTGTTCTCGAATCCTCTTCACATCAAGCAATTGAGTAAAGAGTTGTCCCTTTATTCGAGTGAGTTGTTAATAAAATTTCGTAACTATAAGTCACATCAACTGCATTACTGGAGGATCGTTGGTGCTGAAAATGATGATGGAGAGGATTTTCTTGAACTTTTTGAGCAACAAGATCCCTATCCTTTTGAATATGAATTAACGGAAGAACCTAACGGAGGTCAAGACCATATTATAGCGTGCTCTAGTTTTACAACTGAACATGATCTAATCAAAAGTGTTCAAGGTTATGGTTTTGATAATAGTGGTAAGAAGGTTTTATCTTCTATTGTACTGGGGTTACAACATTCGTATGTCATAGTTCACGCAGCGCCAGTTCTACAAATCCAAGTGACTGATCAGGAGCCTGAAATGTTGGATGATGATTTACTTTTTTCATCGCTTGATTGAAAAACTGGTCCAAAATCTAATTGTTTTACCTAGTTTAGTTTTGATATTCCAGAGTTATTCATGAAGGATAAATCCAATGTCCATCTATAACCAAAGAATTTAAATCGAAAAATTTAACAAGTAGGAATATAATTATAAATAATTCCTCGAATAAAAAGGTTATTTGTCTATAATTGTTGAATTAGTATATATCTAACATTTGTATTACTATGTTATAAAAAGAAAGGAGATTAATATGAAAATTATTGGTTTTACTTTAATTGTTGTAGGTGTAATTGGTATTTTATTAAGTATGATGATGTTCGGTGATATTGGAATTGCTGCATTTATTGGATCACTTTCAGCACTATTATCTGGAATAGGCTTTGTACAAGTTAATAAATCTCTTAGTAAAAATTATGTTCCAGAAAACTAAACTGTTGATATTTAGCACTATTTATTTTTTGAACTTATTTATAAAAGAGGATCACGAATATGAGGGTTTTGTTGTTATAGAAAACCACTGTGTTAACAAGTCTAAACCATTTAAGAAGGTATTTTGACATAATCAAATTTCAAAAATCAATCCCGTATGACCATTAAAGTCGTACGGGATTTTTTATGCTATGTAAGCATTTTAATCCAGTAAAACACATTCCAAACAGAAATGTTTCAGATACTGCGCAGTCAACCACTTTACTTTCGGAGTTTATTGAAGGAATGTGGTTGTCCTGTTAAAATTACCTTATTTATATGATATATAGAACATATATAATTACCTTTTACTTTTGGGGGAAGGAGAAAAAGGAAAATGGATACCCGTTATCAATATGAGCAAATAGACTACCAAGAAGATTTGCCGGTTAGAGTTTTTACACAAACCGTTGAACATTTTCCATTTCATTGGCACGAAGATCTTGAGATCCTTTTTGTTCTAAACGGTTCCATAGAAATAAGAGTTAATCAGGATAGCTTTCAACTTGAAGAGGGGGATTTATTTCTTGTGAATGGGAATGAACTCCACTTCATTAACTCTAAGGGTAGGGTTGGGGAAACACAAGTTTTAGCACTTCAAATTGATCATAACCATGTAAAAACCCATAATATTAATCTTTCAGAAAAAAGGTTTTATTTAAACTCTAACGAAATGGGAACTGAATCCACATACACACTTGATCAAATTAAATATATTCTAGCAAATATGATGGACCTCATACTTAACAGAAAGCATCTGTACTACTTAAAAGTTGAGAAATTATTACTTGAATTAATCGTCATACTTTTGGAACACTATGAACTCCCTACACAGAGTAAAGTTAAAGAGATAGAGCGTGACCATAGGTTGCTAGAGATATTAAAATATATGAATCAACACTGTAGGGATTCCCAATTAAGTTTGCGGAAAATTGCAGATGAGTTTTCTTTAAATCCACAGTATTTATCAAGGTACTTTAAGTCTAATGTTGGAGAGTCATTTAAGAAGAAACTAGACAGCATCAGGCTTAATAAATCATTATCTTCATTACGAACCACTGATGAGACAATTACCGATATAGCACTTAAGTTTGGTTTTCCAGATAGTAAAGCTTATTACAGGGTCTTCAAGGAGATATTGGGAATTACACCAATGCAGTACCGAGAGCAATATAAAGTGGACATCGATCAAAGCATTCCTAATGATTATTTGAATATTAATAGCCATGAATCACTGAAGAACTTGTTCAAACATATTGAGAAAAGCGAAAATAGGGAAGACCTAATAACCGCTGAACAAAAATATCATGTTGATATGAATCGAACTAAAGAAAAGATTACTCCAACTATTACTAAACTAATGACTTTTGGATACGCCCCTCATGCTCTTAGAAGGGATTTTACGGATCAGCTACATCAAATCCAAAAAGATATTAGGTTTGAATATGTTCGATTTCATGGAATCTTTGCCGATCAACTTCTTGTTTATAATGAGAAAGAAGATGGAACATATTACTTTAATTTTAATCATATTGACTCTATTATAGATAATTTATTACAGGCCAATGTAAAACCATTTATTGAAATAGGTTTTATGCCAAAGGATTTAGCAAGTACAGGAGATAAGATTTTCTGGTGGAATGCGTATATTTCTCCACCTAAGGATATGAATCGGTGGTTAGCATTGTTAGAAGCCTTCTTTAAACATATTATTAACCGTTACGGCTTGATGGAGGTAAGAACTTGGTATTTTGAATTTTGGAATGAACCTGAGGTTAGAAGTTTTTGGTCAGGAACCCAAGAAGAGTTTTTTAAGTTATATGAAAAAAGTTATAAAAGAATTAAAAGCATTGATTCTGAAATTAAGCTTGGTGGATTTGGGTTTATTTCAGTTGAAGACGCTTGGTTAGAAAACTTTGATATTTTTATGCAGGAAAAAAACATTCATCCAGATTTTATTAGTTTTCATGTCTATAACCTCACTCGAAATAATAAACGACTCAATAATCCATCACCTAATTTTGATAATCCTAGTTTATCAGAAAACCCGATTGAACAATTATCTGAATATGGGAGTGTCATGTTAGGGGATGCACAGAACCTTACTAATGTTATTGACAAAACGATCCAAAAGTTTCAAAGCTATAATTTCGCTAACGAGATATGGATCTCGGAATGGAATGCAACTATTAACAGTAGAGATTTGCTTCATGATACTTGCTACATGGCTCCATTTATTGTGAAGAACGCCATTCAAAATTATTGGAAAGTGTCGGGTATGGGTTTTTGGACTTTTACAGACATATTTGAAGAATTTCAAATAGAACAGCCTTTATTTCATGGTGGTTTTGGACTAATGACTTATAATGGTCTAAAGAAAGCAGCTTATCATGCCTATTACTTTCTGAATAAGTTAGGAGACGAGTTGGTCTATCAGGAAGATGATATAATTGTGACAAGAAAAGGGAATGATTATCAGATTTTACTATATAATTATAGTCATCCAAATCAACTGTATCGATCATTTGATTATTCCCAATTAAATCAAACTAGTCGTTATACGGTATTTGAAAATGAAAATATTAAGTCCTATGAATTATCCTTGCTTGGTTTAAAAGGGGACTATCTACTAAAGAAACAGTTTGTGAATAGAGATCAAGGCTCTACCTATGATGCATGGCTAGATATAGGAGCACCAGAACATCTAGATACAGATATGATGAACTACCTCAAAGGAAAGGCAGAACCTGGAATACACACTGAGTTAATAACAGGAGAGGATGAGTATACCGTACATACGACTCTTCAGCCCCACGAGGTTCAGCTTATTGAAATAATACAGAGATATTAAGAGAATCTACTCTAGATACACACTCTAGTTAGAATTCACTAATCATTTGGGGGATCTCTTTGCAGTCGTAAAAAAAATAATGGATGACAATAATTCAGCGATATTTTGTTGTATAGGTCCAAGTTGTACATCTTTAGATAAAGAATGAAATTTAGGCATTGCCATTTTTGGGCAATGCCTATTTTTTATAAAAAGTCAAAAATCGGAATATTATTTCTAAATTAATGGAATGTATTCGATAATAGCGGCTAGTATATTGATACTAAGGAGTAAGATAGTACTTAAGATTAAGACACTATCACTAAATCACTTAAAAAGTGTTGAACAAAAATGAAAGCGCTATTATGTAGTCTGGAGTGGAAAGGCTTATATTATTTGAAATTAGCCTCTAACTGAGGTGGATAAGTTGCAATTTAAAATTGAAATAACATGATCGTTTTTAACGAAGTAGCAATACATACGTTTTGAAAGGAAAAGAAGGACAAAAAGATAGGAGAGGTGTATCGTGATTAAATACTTTAAAAAGAGAAAAGCCTGGAAGCAAGAAATTTTACAACGAGTAAGGGGAGATAAGGCAAAGCGTAAAGAAAGAAAGCAAGAAATTGCTGCTTTGCCAGAATCAGAACAAAAGGCAGAGGTAAAAAACGATAAACTTTTGCGAAAAGAAAAGAAACAACAAAGAAAAGAAGAATTGAAATCTTTAAATCGTAAAGAAAGAAAAGCTGAGAAAAAAGAAGCGAAAATGTATAAGAAATTAAAAAATAGACCAAGACGTTTCACTATTTGGTCGATCTTTGCTGCACTGTTATTAATCATTTTTATAACATTTGGACCGAGAGCTATAAGTATCGTTGAGAACATGGCTGGTAAATATATTACAATTGATACAACAAGTGAAGAAGCTGACCAAGCTAGAGCAACAGCTGATGATGTTTCAGAAAAGATTGCGGATGAAGGATTAGTATTATTAAAAAATGAAAATAATTCGTTGCCGTTAGAAGATAAAAAAATTAATGTATTTGGTTCTACAGCCTTTAATTTTAAATATGGCGGAGGTGGTTCAGGGGCTTCTGACCTATCTCGTGCTGTGAGTTTATTTGATGCCCTTAAGAATGAAGGTATTGAATATAACCAAGAACTATATGATTACTATATGGGATTACCTGAAATAGAAGCATCAACTGGTGATTCAGACACTGGACTTATTCAAGTCGCCAAAGGCATGTTAAGCAGTAATGAGTCAGAGGGCGAACCGGATGTATCTGATGAGGCGTTAGCCCAAGCTAAAGAGTACTCTGATAACGCGATGATAGTTATCCAAAATGATGCTGTGGAAGCTACAGATTTAAGTGAAGATGAACTAAGGATATCTGATGATATGCGTGCCTTAGTTGAAAAGACAGCTGAGAACTTTAATAACGTGACGCTTGTTGTGAATGCTGGTAATACCCTAGAATTAGGCTTTATAGAAGAATTTCCAAGTATTAAGTCTGTTGTTTGGACCGGAATACCTGGACCATTTGGGACTAATTCGCTTGCTAAAGTATTATCAGGCGAAGTAAACCCTTCTGGACATATAACTGATACGTATGCTTATGATGTTGATTCTTCACCAGCAAGTGAAAACTTTGGAGATTATCAGTATGAGAATTTAGATAAAGCTTACCTTAACTATGAAGAAGGTATTTATGTAGGGTACAGATTCTATGAGACTTTTTATCAAGATGATGAAGAAGGATACAATCAAGCCGTTCAATTTCCTTTTGGATCTGGTTTAAGTTATACATCATTTGATTGGGGTATCGTAAATCAAGAATTAAACAGTGATTCTATTGAGTTACAAGTAGAAGTAACAAATACAGGTGATGTAGCGGGTAAAGATGTCGTACAAGTTTATTACTCTCCTCCATACACACCTGGAGGTATTGAGAAGTCTGCCATTAACTTGGCTTCATTTGAAAAAACGAAGTCATTAGAACCAGGTGAGTCTGAAGTATTAACGATTAATTACGATACAAGAGATATGGCTTCATATGATATGGAAAATGAGAACTATATTTTAGAAAATGGAACATACGAGATTAAACTTGGAAATAATGTTCATGAAATTAACAACACAGTAGACTTTGAATTGTCTGAAGATATTGTGTACCAAAAAGATGCTGATACCGGAACAGAATATAAGAATCGTTTTACTCAATCAGAAAAGGATTTGACAGTTCTTTCTCGTAATGATTGGGAAGGGACATATCCATCCGATCAAGATGATTCAAAAGTTGCAAGTGATAAAGTAATTGAAAGAGTTCAAGAACATGAATTTAAAGATGATGTAGAAATGCCTACTACGGGTGCTGATAATGGGCTTAAATTAGAAGATCTAAAAGGATTAGATTATGATGATCCTTTGTGGAGTGACTTTTTAGATCAGTTGACTGTAGATCAAATGATAGATTATGTAACAGAAGCTGCTTATCATACTAAAGAAATTGATGAACATGGTATTCCAAATACAGTACTAATGGATGGACCTGCTGGTTTTAATTTCTTCGGCTTTAAACAGTTTGAAGCTGGCGCATATCCAGCGGAAATAGCCGTAGCATCCACTTGGAATAAGGACTTAGCATATGAGATGGGTGAAACGATAGGACATGAAGCACAAACATACGGTATACACGGATGGTACGCTCCAGCTCTTAATGTTCACCGTTCACCACGGGGTGGAAGAAACTTTGAATACATGTCAGAAGACCCTGTGTTAAATGGCATGATTGGTGCTGGTATGTCGAAAGGTGTTCAAGATCAAGGTGTTACAGTATTCATGAAGCATTTTATCATGAATGAGCAAGAAACAAATGCACGTTCTGGGATGTTGGTATGGTCTAATGAACAAGCAATGCGAGAAATTCACCTGCGTCCTTTTGAAATGACTGTAAAAGAGGCTGGTGTAACTGGCGCAATGTCTAGTTTCTCTTACATTGATGGAAAATGGGCAAACTCAGCACTACTAAATGGTATGCTTAGAGAAGAGTGGGGATTTGAAGGTGTTGTAACTTCAGATGCAGTGTTCGGTTTCATGGAACCAGAAAAAGCGATCACATCTGGTAATGATTTAATGTTAAATCTATTATCCGTACCGGGCCATCAGGACGCTTTAGAAGAAGCATATGACGAGCACCCAGCAGCGATTACAACAGGGCTACGAAACAGTATGCATAACTCTTTATATGCAACACTTCAAACGTACCTGTTTGACTAAAATATGACTTGTTAGGGTAAGAAGGCGGAATTTGTTTGCCTTCTTACCCAATAATAATTTTTGGGGCGGTGTAGAATGAAACATAAAGATATAATTAAACAAATGACTTTGGAAGAGAAAGCTTCCCTCATGTCTGGACAAAACTTTTGGAATACGAAAGCAATAGAACGTCATGGTATTCCATCCATAATGCTAACTGATGGACCACACGGAGTACGTAAACAAGGTGGGAAAGCAGATCACCTAGGATTAAACAAAAGTTTACCAGCAACTTGCTACCCAACAGCAGCAACGCTAGCAAATAGTTGGGATAAGTCCCTTATAAATGAAGTAGGACAAGACATCGGTAAGGAAGCGCGCAGTGAAAAAGTGAGTGTATTGCTAGGACCTGGTCTAAATATAAAACGTAATCCATTATGTGGACGTAATTTTGAATATTTCTCAGAAGACCCATACTTAACTGGTGAGCTTGCTAGTGAAATGGTAAAAGGCATTCAATCTAACGGGATTTCAGCTTGTCCTAAACATTATGCTGTGAATAGTCAGGAACATATGCGGATGACAATTGATGAAATCGTCGATGAGCGTTCACTTAGAGAGATTTATTTAACAGGGTTTGAAAAAGTAGTGAAAGAAAGTAATCCACATACAATCATGTCCTCTTATAACAAGGTTAATGGCGAGTACGCAAATGAAAACCAACATTTAGCGAATAATATTTTGTATTCTGAATGGGGATTTGATGGTGTTATTGTAACGGACTGGGGTGGAAATAATGACCGTGTTGCAGGATTAAAAGCCCATAACCAGTTAGAAATGCCATCTACTAATGGAATTACTGATCAAGAAATTGTGGAGGCAGTAAATGCAGGAACTCTAGATGAATCAGTATTAGATGAAGCGGTAGATCAATTGTTATCTCTGATAAATAAAGTGCGTCTAGACGATCAAGAATCTGTACAAGCAGATTATGAGGAACACCATAATAAGGCAGTTGAAGCTGCTCGTCAGTCTATGGTACTGCTTAAGAATGAAAATAACATTCTCCCGCTTAATGAAGAGGAAAAAGTAGCTGTTATTGGTGATTTTGCAAAGAATCCAAGATATCAAGGCGCAGGAAGCTCTTTAATTAACCCTTATAAGTTAAGTAATCCACTGAATAATTTAGAAGATTCTCCGTTAAATATTGTTGGATACGCACAAGGGTTTAAGCGTATGGGAGGAAAGAGTAGTAAATTATTGAAAGAAGCAACAAGTCTTGCGAAATCTGCTGAAACAGTTATTTTATTTATTGGTCTAGATGAAAGTAAGGAAGCTGAAGGGGTAGATCGAGAAGACTTGAAACTGCCGCAGAATCAATTAGACCTTGTTGAATCTTTAGTAAAAGTTAATAAGAATGTGGTGGTTGTTTTAGCTGGTGGTGGAGCACTTGAATTACCATTTGCAGATCAGGTGCAAGGTATTTTACACACTTACCTGTCTGGCCAAGGTGTTGGGGAAGCTGTTGTTGATGTTCTTCTTGGTAAACACAATCCGAGTGGTAAATTGAACGAAACATTCCCGATCGTTTATTCCGACATCCCTTCTTCGCCATATTTTCCTGGAGATCAAGTAACAAGTGAACATAAAGAAGGGTTATTCATCGGTTATAGATACTTTGAAACGGCTAATATACCAGTGCGTTACCCATTTGGATACGGGCTATCTTATACAACCTTTGAATATAGTAATATAAAGATTGATCGTTTAAATGTAAGTTTCGATCTGACAAATTCAGGGCAAGTGGCTGGAGCAGAAATCGCACAGTTGTATATTGAAAAGGTAGATTCAGAAATTTTCCGATCGAAAAAAGAATTGAAAGGCTTTGATAAAGTACACTTGGAACCAGGGGAAACGAAGCGGGTAACACTAGCATTAACAAGACGGGATTTCTCGTATTATAATCCTGAAATAAAGGATTGGGAGATTGAATCAGGGAATTACAAGGTTCAAGTTGGCAGTTCCGTTCAAGAGATTCATCTGGAGGAAACGGTTGAGATGGATGGCGTATCCCCGTCGATATTTTTAAAGAGCGAATATCCGCATTACGCAGTGGCGCAGGTAAAGGATATTCCCGATTCAGAATTCGAAAAATTATTAGGGGAAAAACTACCTCCGAAAACCTGGGATCTTCATAAAGATTTAGGAATGAATGACACGATTAATCAAGCACAGTATAAGAATTGGTTAGGAAAATCATTATATAATTTAATTATGTTCTTTCACTTTTTCTTTAAAAAGATTGGAAAACCGTTAACGGCAAATAATGTGTACTTTGTTATTAACATGCCATTTAGGCAAATTGATCGCTTTTCAGGCGGGAAAATAAGCAGAAAGAATGTTGAAAGATTATTACGGTGGATAAATCGATAAGATGAAAAGAATGCTGGGATTTCTGTGGTTAATAATGATAGTTAATTTAATCTTATCTTATCCCCGGAACTTAAACACTTAGATAGAAGATAAGTATCAGGAAGACCCAAATCATTCATATTTTAAGGATAAGTGAGAAAACCAAGATGAAACAAAGGATTAAATATACGAAAAAACTTGCTGAAAAACCTAAGATTACCTATATGGAAAGAGGCCTCTTATTAGTTGACTTAACTTTTAAGAGGTCTCATTCTATGTTTGATGAATTGTAATATTAAGTAAAACACCTAAAAAAGCTGCTCAAAACAGTTTTGTGCAAAATGTAGAGAACCTTACCACCAGTGAAAGTAAAACAAATGGTTGAACACGTCCTGGATAAGTGGACATTATGTACACTTTATAAAAATAGGGCGCTATCAACTTCATTTATTATTAAGTTGACACTCGTTACCTTGTGTTCCTTTCTGATGAAGGGACGTTAAGTTAGTTGTGGTCATTTATGAGTTTGTATTGGCCTTTTTAAACACTTCGCCCTGCCACAATTGATACAGATAAATGATTAAGGAAAAACCGACCATCATAGCAACAATAGCTATGGTGGGCAAAGTTGATTCACTTGAAACAATTCCGATACGCTGCCATATCGGGTAGACGATATACATAAATAACACGCCCAAAAGTATATTGACAGTCAAATACAACCAAAATTTTCGGAAAGTAAAATGGAATACCCAGATCACTATAACTAAATATGCTCCATACACCCAGGGCACCGGGACGACTTTATCCCACCCGAACAGACTCGAATCTGCTTCATTCCACCATCCGTAATGGTAAGCCGCTTGATATGCCAAGGTGTGAATAGCGGTCATAAATAGAGCGACTGGCATGTACCTGCGTACAGTATCCATATTTAATAAAAACAAGGATGCATAAGGCAATATCAAGAGTGACCAGAGAATAATTTGATTCATGTTGTTAACACCTCGTAATAGCTTTGTGCGTAGTGTGACACTCTGTTCAAATATTTATTCGATAGTAGTAACTGAACGACCAATAGTTTAAATATATTATCATTCTAATCGAGAATAATTTTGCTGTTCACTGCTCCAATAGGATAGGCGTAGTTGAACTCAAAAATTCTTTTGAAGATCACTCCATACTCAGAATGTGAATATCATTCCTAGGTGAAACCCTTTATTAAGGCTCTTAATCCAGATTCTTTTTAGGCTGTTGTTTATGCTTCCTGTCTTTGACCTCAGTAAATATGTTATCTGGCGTATTTGTTTGAGTTGCTGAGTTTGCATTCTGAGGCTGCGGTTGATTTGATTCAATCAGCGATTTGAGCATCTGAATATCCTGTTTAGTAGCATATTGGTTATCAGTCTTTAACATATATCCTAACTGCCCGTTCGGTTCTATTGTAGCCCATTGTACATCACTAATATGTTGGATATTTTGTTGTCTCATTCGCATTTCAAGCATATCAACCGTTAGCCGCAGCTTTTTCAAATTGCTTTCATTAACTTGGCCGTTTTCGACTACTATAAGTGATTTTCCATAAACAAACGTCTCAAGAGCGTCCGATTTCAAAACAATATACTCAACTAAGAGAAGTGTACCCACCATTAGAATTGTACTCACCATTGTAATCCCAATACTTCTGTCGCCAACAGGTTGAATAATCAAGGAACCAATAGCAATCATCATGACAGTCTGTGCAACGGTCAGCTGTGAGATCGATTTTCTTCCTGCCAATCGCAATATCAGTATTCCACCCACGACGACAAGAATAGCTTTCCATATGAAATTGAAATCCAAAAGATCCCCTCTTTTCAAAAGTTGCTAAATATATTTTAGTTCATGCTTCCTGTTTAAAATAAAATCCATAATCTTTAATAGCTATTATTTATTGTGGATGATATTTTTTACTTTATTCTCCATTCGTCAAACATCTCCATTATTAATAAGAAAGCTGATATAAGGTTATTAGCACCCGTCTCAATAAATCTACTGTCCAGGTTTAACGAAGTTAAGTTTCAGCTTGGCCAAAAGCAAGTGGCAGAACGTCTTCATGACATATCCGAATCCAAAGAAACAATCCCGTACAACCATTAACATCGTACGGGATTGTTTCATGCGGTATGAGCATGTTTATGTGAATCGGACTTATTTCTTTAAATTCTACATATCATGATCTGTGTTTTGTTTTTGTCGTGTATGATTGCGTTGTTTGACTTTGTGTGAGCCTTGCATGGGTTTACCATATGGTTGCTTCGGACTCTTCGGTAAATCTGGTTTTTCCTGTTGTTTAGGCCCTTTAGGTTTTCCGCTCATTGACGATCTCCTCCTTGTTGATTTGTGTATAGCTTTTGACAAGGGAAAGGAATCTATACAAAGAACGGAATCACTTGCGAATGAAAATTATCAATACTGCAAAGGTTATATGATGTCAATACAAAGAGCGAGTCACATTTAATGGTTAAATAGAGATGGTAATGATTTAAAACGAATCAGTTAAAGCAGATTTCTTATAAATATTTTCTATAGTATTAAAATGAAATCAACCAATTATCTTGACACTAAGATAAATCATTTAACTCTAGGAGGTTCATTATGAAGATTAAAGCAGCAGTCACAGAGGGACAAGGGCAAGATTTTAATTTTGAAGAAGTCGAATTGGCATCACCTAAAGCGAATGAAGTGTTAGTCGATATTGTTGCGACAGGTGTCTGTCATACGGATGCCGTAGCACGTGATGAAGCAATTGCGCCTTTACCTGCAGTGCTTGGACATGAAGGTTCAGGTATTGTTGAAGAGGTAGGGGAAGGTGTGACTCGTTTGGAGAAAGGGGACCATGTTGTCATATCATTCGCGCATTGCGGAGAATGTGATCATTGTTTAACGGGGCATCCAACGGTTTGTGAAACGTTTAATGAATTAAATTTTGGTGGTATGAACGATGATTCAACGCATCGATTATCCAAAGATGGTCAACCACTTTCAACTTTCTTTGGCCAATCGTCATTTGGTTCATATGCCGTTGCTCACGAGCGTAATGTTGTCAAAGTCGATCAAGATGTGGATATAGCGTTATTAGGTCCTTTAGGGTGTGGCATTCAGACAGGAGCAGGTACTGTTCTGAATCGTATCAAGCCAGAATTCGGTTCAACTATTGCAATTTATGGAGCAGGAGCCGTTGGTTTAAGTGCGATCATGGCTGCAAAAATAGTGGGTTGTAAAACGATTATTGCTGTTGATGTACACGATTCACGACTGGAGTTAGCGAAAGAACTTGGTGCGACTCATACCTTAAATGGCTCAAAAGTTGATGTATTAGAAGAGATTAAAGAACTCACAAACGGTGGTAGTACGTATGCTGTGGAAACGACAGGTGTTCCGGATGTTGTTCGCCAAAGTTTACAAGCATTACGTCCACTAGGCATATCAGCGATTGTGGGTGTGACGCCAGAAATGGATATCGACGTGCATAATGATTTAATGGCTGAAGGGAAAACAATGGTCGGTGTCATTGAAGGTGATTCAGTACCCAATGTTTTCATTCCAGATCTAGTTGATTACTACAAAGCAGGACAGTTCCCGTTCGATAAATTGGTTAAATTCTATGACTTTGAAGAGATCAACCAAGCCTTTGAAGACTCTAAAAATGGCGAAACAATTAAACCTGTTTTAAAAATTAACCAATAAGATAAAGGTATACTATGCACCTTTTAAGCAGTTTGTAGCTGTTTGAAAGGTGTATTTTTTTATTTGATTGTGGAAATAAATTGTTATAGAAATCAGAAAATTATCAAGTGTTACAATGAAAAAGTTTGTTGAAATATGTTGTTAATAATTTGAGATAGAATTGGCTCATTGGAAAAATCTCGTCATAAACACTTAACCCGCCTGTAACCACAAAGCCTGTCACCACGTGTTATGATGTAGCTTGTAAGATATTAAAGGAGGGAAACACCCATGAAAAAACTAGTAGCTTCAATTGCTACAGGTGTTATCATCGCGGGCGCAACAGCAACCACTGCATCTGCAGCAGATTACGAAGTTGAAGATGGCGATACACTTTGGGGCATCGCAGAAGAAAACAACACAACCGTAGAAGAATTAGTTGATATAAATGATTTAGATACAAAGACGATCTACTCCAATCAAACACTAACCCTAGATGAAGCCTATACCGTAGAAGAAGGCGATACATTGTTTGCCATTAGTGAAGAACATGATGTATCAGTCAGTGAACTTAAGCAATGGAACGAGCTTAATTCAGATCTCATTATGGTTGGACAAGAACTAGATTTAAACGGTGCTAATGTAGAACAAAGCACAAATGAATCAACTTCTGCATCAGCTGACAGTTCATCTAATGAATCTAGTCAATCTGAGGAGTCAGCTGAACAAGACACATCAGATGACGTTCAACAAACATCAAGCAACAATAATGAATCGTCCTCTGAAGAGCAGCCTTCTTCACAGAACGACCCAGAAGGACGAACGATAACAGTATCAGCCACAGCTTATACAGCTGATTGCGCAGGATGCTCAGGTGTGACAGCAACTGGTGTCGACCTAAATGCTAATCCAAACAAAAAAGTCATCGCTGTTGATCCAGACGTGATTCCATTGGGTACAAAAGTTCACGTTGAAGGTTATGGCACTGCAATTGCTGCAGATACTGGTGGCGCTATTAACGGCAACAAGATTGATGTTCACGTACCAACAAAAGATGAAGCATATGACTGGGGCACCCGCACAGTCGATGTTACGATCGTTGAGTAAAACACGAACGATAACAATTAAAAAGAATAGCTAAGAGATTATAAGAAGCGCAGTACTTGCCAGATAGGATAGTAAGTACTGCGCTTTTTTAATGGACGCTGAGAAATTCAGAGAATAGGATTAATAGATTCAAGCATTATTTGTCTGAAATTTTAAATTTCTTATCGTATAATTGTTATTATGTTGATGAATTAGAGGAGGTTAAAATATGTCATTTAATTTAGTTTTAATAAGACATGGGGAATCAGAAGCAGACATACCACCAGTTAGACATGAAGGACAAGCAGATTACCCTTTAACGAACAAAGGACGTGAACAGATCAAAAAGCTTAGTGAATTCACTACAGGCAATTATTTTTTTGATCGAATGTATTCTAGTACATTAAAACGTGCGAAAGAATCAGCAGAAATCATTAATCAAGATATGAATAGTGAGATAGTTTTCTTAGAAGAGTTAATGGAAATGAGTAATGGAGTTCTAGCAGGTATGACTAAGGAAGAAGCGAAAATTAAGTATCCATTACCAATAGATAGGAGAGCACATGAGTCTGTAGAAGAAGGAGAAAGCCTTATCGATTTTAAATATCGTATAGAGAACATACTCTCAAAAATAAAAGCAGAAGCGGACAGAGAAGACCTGCAGCAAATTTGTATAGTTGGGCATGGTGGAACCATTTCGATCATGATCCAATTGCTTTTACAGATTCCTGTATTTAAACATGGGTTTATGAATAGTGATGCGGGGGTTTCAGACCTTACTGTTCATAGTGACAGGGTAATAGTTAATTTCCTGAATCGTTAATTATAATCACTTTTAATGATGTAGAATACTAATTGAAAACAAAACAAATTAATAATAATTTGATTAGCTAAGATAAGTGTGCTACATAATATGCAAACGTTCTAAAATGGAATTAATTAAAAATTGTATATCCTCTTTAACTGAATGAGTTGCTGGATCGTCAATGAATAGTCCCTCGTAGTAAAGTGAGAATATAAGCTCCCTTCAATCATCAAACATTATAGAATTTAAATGGCATGTTGTTAGAATGAATTGACTAGAATATATTCACTTGATATAATTCGAAATATGTCGATGTATAATATTAATTATAACCAAACTGAAAAATATTCTGAAATGTTTAAGGCTTTATCCAATCCATATCGTTTAAAGATTTTTCTGTATCTTGCTACTCATTGTCGTCCTGGAGAACTTAGTACTAATGATGAAATGCGTTACACTGTTGGAGAGTTAGGGGAAGACTTAGAAATAGCACAATCCACTGTATCTCATCATCTTAAAGAACTTCGTCAATCAGGTTTAATTCGTATGGAACGAAAAAGTAAAAATGTTGAATGTTGGGTGGAGCAGGAGACGCTAGACTTTATGACGGCTTTCTTTGAAGTAACGCAGGATTAAACAGAATAAATTTTTAATCAAAACATCGATATATTTCGATATATCGATGTTTTGATTGGGGGCTGAATAATGATGTTAATGCCAACTGTGCAAGTATTTATGACTATGATGGTCCAACTAGTTCTTTTATTTGCTGGAATCAGCTTAATTTTAGGAATAGTTAATGAATTTATATCAAAAAACTTTATCAGTCGTATGTTAACGAATGAAAGTTTGAGAGGGAATTTCATCGGTGCAACGTTAGGTTCATTAACACCTTTTTGTAGCATTACAACCATACCTATTTTGGTGAGTTTTATGAACGCTGGAGCATCATTTGGTTCGTCTATGTCTTTTTTCTTAGTATCTCCCCTTGTAAATCCAGTGATCATAAGCCTTTTCTGGATATTATTTGGTTGGGAAATAACAATAATGTATGGTCTTTTGTGTTTTATGGCAGCTGTGATTCTGGGAGCTGTTTGGGAAAGGTTGAAATTGTTTGAGAAGATAAAGCATCATAAAATAAGTAATCTTTCTTCTTGTAATTCTAAGGATTTAGAAAAGCCAGAAGAAAGATTTCATATAAGGTTACAACGTATATTTAAGAGTTCTTGGAATCAATTTAAGTCACTTATGCCTTTTCTTATTTTAGGAGCAGGATTAGGAGCAATTATTTATGGGTTAGTGCCTGAAGGATGGATAGTCAATATAGCTGGTCCTGAAAACCCTTGGGCTATACCTGTGGCTGCTTTAGCAGGAACATCTTTATATGTTGGAGTTGAAACGATGTTCCCAATAACCAAAATTTTATTAGATATGGGGATGGGTATCGGGGCTGTCATGGCTCTAACTATTACTGCTGCCGGAATAAGTGTACCTGAGGTGATATTTTTGTCCAGCATATTTAAAATGAAATTACTACTTGTTTATGTTTCTACAATTTTGGTCATTTCAGTTGGTATGGGATATATATCTGTTATTTTGTGAATTCATTTTTGTAGGTGACAATATAGAAAAGTCAGTAATATACTTAATCGTTTTCAACATAAGGGTGGGTTAAGACCTATGAAAGTTTTGGGTTATTAATCAATACCAATGGCTAAATGTAATTAAATCCGATAAACAGAGATGCTATAATAAAAATTAATAAGAATGGATGCTTAAAAAAAGAAAAAATCACTTGGTTGGATTGTTGACGAATTGAATCCTCTGTTGAATATAAAACAAGAATTAGAATCATAGTTACAATAAATGCTATTATATTAATCATTGCATTGGGGCTAGTCATAGCTACCATATCCCCAAGCATTGCTCCCATCATTCCTCCCATTAAACCAGAAAGCGCACCTTCAATGACGGCAGGCAAACCAATTGGAATTCCAGCTATAAACCCAACAGTTAATCCAATCATGATCGAATATATGGTGGACTCAAATAAATTTCCATGGTGGATAACCCCAAGGATTGTTCCCATTAAAATTCCTGCTGACATACCTAATGACATAGAAATCAGCATTCCATTCATTTTTGTTATCCATTTTCGATAGTATGTTACCAAAGAAATGGTTGCCACAATTTGCGTAATACACAATACAATTATAAATAACAGTGTAAGCGACATGACTTCAACCCCAATCATAATTTGTCCACTTTTTATTTTATTCACTGCTAATTGATAATATTAGGCCTTAATTCATTTAACTATACAGGGGGGAGTAAGTTGCCGTGGAGAACCGTATCAAAAGTGATAAGAAATAAAGATTGCGAATCAACAATTGAAGAAGTAACTTGTTTAATTATTTTATCGAACTATAAAAAACGGTTATGTGTTTTACTACACTATTCGCAGGGATAAAGTTCGGTAAGCACAACAGTTCCTAAGGAGGCTCTTAAATGCGCTTCACTTCAATTGATTTTCAAGCCTTATCGAGAAAGTCATTAGCCTTGATGTTAACAGGTTTTGTCACGCTGTTCGTCTCGTTTTATATTTTCCTTTCGCTGGCAGATGACGTGTGGGAGGATGAGTCGTTTAAGCTCGATGTGATGGTCAATCAGTTTATTGCGTCGTTTAATACCCCGTGGTTAACAGGTGTGATGGGATATATTACGGAAACGGGGTCCGTTCCTTGGCTTACAGTTGCGACGATTTTGGTTGTCGCGTATTTAGTGTTGTTATCGGACAAGAGTTACTGGGTGGCGACGTTTTTAGTGATTAATATGCTTGGGATCAGTGGTTTGACGAAAGGACTTAAATTATTATTTGAACGGCAGCGTCCGGAAACGCTTGAGCAGTTTGATGGGACAGGTTTTAGCTTCCCTAGTGGCCATTCGACTGGAGCCATTACATTTTATGGATTCATGATCTATTTAATTGTGATCAGTCAGTTAAGCAAAGGGTCGAAGTGGTTGATTAATGGATTTCTAACGGTATGGATTCTATTAGTCGCCCTTAGTCGTGTGTTTGTTGGCGTACATTATATCACGGATATTATCGCTGGTTTAGCCATTGGATTGGCATGGTTACTCATTTGTATAGTAGGTTTGGCATTGTTACGCCGTCGCTAAATAAAAATTTCAGCAAAGCATCATTTTCTCGTTTAACACCTTTTTAATCGTGGGTATAGGTTAGTCATCTGGTTGTTGAGTTCATATCCATGTAGAGTGGTGAATAGGTTGTTGGAGATGGAACAGCAAGACTGACGATTAGGAGGGTAGCGATGCGATTTGCGGGTGTCGGGTTAGTGATGTTAGCTGCTATATGTTGGGGTATAACCGGCGGAATTGCTGAAATATTAATGTCTAAAGGGTGGAGTCCACTGGTCATTTCCTTTTATCGAGGAGCGATTGGGCTTACCTTTTTCCTCACGTGGTTACTGCTTTATATCAAGCGAAATTGGATGATCTCGCGTCGATTTTTTATCTGGTCCTTTCTAGCAGGTATAGGTGTTGCAGGTAACTTCACGTTTTATTTCCTCAGTATTCAATCCTCAAGTATCGCAGTTGGTGCAACGCTAATGTATACTGCCCCTATTTTCGTTTTGTTAATTTCCTTTGTCTTAAAAATAGAACGCTCGACTTGGTTTAAGTGGGGCTGCATTGCTTCGGTCCTGATCGGAATCGCCCTCCTT
This sequence comes from Alkalibacillus salilacus, assembly GCF_030812915.1. Taxonomy (GTDB): domain Bacteria; phylum Bacillota; class Bacilli; order Bacillales; family Alkalibacillaceae; genus Alkalibacillus; species Alkalibacillus salilacus. The sequence goes on along the minus strand of NZ_JAUSTQ010000001.1, from coordinate 273,227 downwards.
ACTGGTGCCTACAATCCTGGTGCTATTTCCGTGAGTCTTATCGGTGTGCTAGCAGGGCTTGCCTCAGGTATTTCCTATGCTGTGTTTATATTTGGGTTCAAAAATGCTGCCTCGTTTGGGAAATCACCGATGACTCTAACATTCGCTTTCCTCTCATTTTGTTTCGTTTTATTCTTTTTTATCGATCATAATGAAGCAGCTAATGTCGTCACATCAAGTGATATTGGCTGGTTTCTATTATTAGGCATTCTTGGCGCTGGCGTGTCATTTATCATCTATTTAGTCGGACTTCGTATGACAGCTCCTACCACAGCTTCCATGGTCGCGATGCTAGAGCCTGTGACGGCTTCTTTGTTTGGCGTGCTACTTCTGGGCGATCATTTAGGCCTTGTTCAATTTCTTGGTATGGTGCTGATCTTAGCTACGGTTTCATTACTTAGTCTGAAACAATCTGATTAACAGTTAGGTTAAGTGTCTTTTTAAATAATAATGGATCAATAGCTCTTTTTGATCCATCCATAAGATCTTATACCTATGGTTAGAGAGAAAAAGTTAAGCTTTTCGACACTGAAGGCCTCACCACTTATCACAATTCGAATAATATTTATTGATAATCGATAAATAACGTGGTAATCTTTTATGTAGTATTTATTAAATGAGGTGTTTAGTATGAAAAAGCATTCCACATTATTTTTAAAACTGACTGTTGCTCTAATCAGTTTGCCAGTATTGATCGTGTCAATATTAGGGAGTTACTGGTTAGTCCAAAATCCAGTCAATCCAGATTTCGCACATATCCTTTATCCCATTTTGATTGGGGTTTATGTCTCGGTCATACCATTTATTTTCGCCTTGATTCAGGCCATAAAATTATTAAATTATATTGACCATCATCAAGCATTTTCTAATAAGACGGTTTCAGCTCTTAATAAAATAAAATTATGCGCCATTGTAATTAGCGGAATTTATGTATTAATATTACCTTTTGTTTATTGGATAGCGGAAATAGATGATGCTCCAGGATTGATTTTAATTGGAATGGCTTTTGCCTTTGCAGCATTTGTTTTTGCAGTATTTGCTGCATTACTTCAACGGTTACTAACGCAAGCCATTATGATTAAAACTGAAAATGATTTAACAGTCTGAGGTGAGTGATATGGCAATCAGAATAAATATTGATGTGATGCTGGCTAAGAGGAAAATGAGCGTGACAGAGTTGTCTGAACAGGTCGGGATTACCATGGCAAACTTGTCTATCTTAAAAAATGGAAAAGCCAAGGCGATTAGGTTTTCCACATTAGAAAATATATGTAAAGCTTTAAACTGTCAGCCAGGAGATATTATCGAATATCTACCTGATGATGATTCAGATGACAGCACTCAAATTAATTAATTGGGTTATAGATCAATAGATGTAACGTGATGGTAAACGTTATTCTTTTATCTAAACAGGTATAATAAGTATCAAGGAGTCTATCATGATTATTACCTTTACCGGCAACAGTTGATTGTTTAAGTTATTGTAAAAGGAGATTTTAAACATGAATACCATGCGAATCTAGGTAAGCATGCATGATAGTTTTTGATTTTTGCCAGCGGATTATAGTCTGCGGGAATTCTTCAGGGCTTTTAATAGTCCTATAACGATAATGGTTTATAGAAGCCAGTCGCTTTCCCTTCAAAACCTAGATTGGTATAAAATTGATGGGCATCAGCTCGTTCCCCGCGATTACCACTATTCAATACGAGTCTACCTGCACCTTGTTGTTTCGCCCACTCTTCAGCTTGGTGGATGAGCTCTTGGCCAATGCCTTGTTTTCGGTAGTGGGAATCCACAACTAACGCGACAATGCGTACATAGTCATCATTTTTTTCGTAATGATAACCTAAGAGCATACCAATCAACCCCACAACCATTCCATCACGTTCAGCTACTTGAGTATTATACATTGGATTTGAATTGATTTTATTCAATCGACGTTCCATGTCTTCCTCGTTCGTAGGATAACCTAATTCACCCATTAGCTTAGTTATTGCTAATAAATCTGACTCTTGAGCAGGTCTAATCATTTTTGCGCCCCCTATTCAGTGTTTAAATAAAATTTTATATAAACTGTTGATACTATCATACTGAAAAGCACACCAAATTTAAATAAGAATTAGTTATGGCACTAAAATGGCTCTTCTAGGAGGCACTTTGACTTCTTGCTATAATTCTTAGATGATAAGGATGAAACCATGACCTAACTCCATGAGTCTTATAAAAATGAAACATATTAGTTTGAATAAGGGGAAGGGTTAAACTATGTCGTTTATTCGTCGTTATCCATTTATGTCATTTTTTCTAATTGCCTTTGGTTGGAGCTGGTTGAATGATTATGTTGGTTACTATCTCGTTGATCAAAAACCAGGCTTGTTTTCCTTAACATTAACTAGAACATGGGGGCCGCTAATTGCAGTATTGATCGTGATTAATGCACAAGGTCAATCAATTCAATCATGGTGGAAGCGAGTTACCTATTACCGAGTAGCGATGAAGTGGTATGTGGCTGCTTTGGCTTTGCCGTTTGTTCTAGGGGAAACACGATCACTTATTCATTGGAGTGCTGGAGCTGAATTGCAGTTTCAAGGTTATTCGCCATTGTTAGTTGTGTTAAATTTTGTTGTTGTGTTGTTTTTAGGTGGTGCTTTAGAGGAATTAGGTTGGCGGGACTATGTGCAAAGGTATGTTCAGAATACATATTCAGTGATCTTAGTGGCTATTGGTGTTGGTGTCGTGTGGACTCTCTGGCATGCTCCGTTATTTTATCTATATGATCTGCCTTCATATACAGCGAATCAGTTTATTCCGTATCTTGTGACAGTTGTTGGTTTATCTTTAATCTTTACTTGGGTATATAATGGGAGTGGTGGTGTTGTCTTGTTGCCGATGCTGGCTCATGCAACCGCGAACCTTCCATCGTTTACAACGACCTCAGGAAATGTGTCAGAAGCGGTAACATCAATAGCAAGCATCTTACATCCAACCTCCTTTGTGGTAGTTGGATTGATCTTGCTTGTTATACAAAATCGATTTCGCCCACGCACATTTACTTAAAAAGTGGCGATCTTTTTTAAATATATTTCATTCTTTCATCATAGCTTGAAATGTCGCAGATCAATATAATAGAGGTCCGCCAATCAAAAGGAGATATTAGACATGAACACAATGCGAATCTGGGTCAACATACGCGATAGTTTTTGGTTTTTACCTGCCATATATAGTCTATTAGCGCTGATCGTCGTGACCTTTACTAACTTAATTGACACGTTGTTTATTCCAACCATTAAAGATCAAATTCCATCTGGTTTATTTGTAAGCAGTAGTACGGCTTCGAGTTTGTATAGCTCACTCATTACTGCGATTTTGACGATGACGACGATTAGTTTCTCAACAATTATGGTCGTCTTAACCACATACTCAACTCAGTTCTCACCACGAACATTACAGGACTTTATGAAGAGTCGTGTGACTCAACACGTACTGGGTGTGTTTTCATTTGGATTTATCTATACACTGATTAATTTGTTAATGCTTGGAACTGAAGGACCTAAAGGACTTGTAGGACCATTTTCAACAGTATTAATTGCCATTATTTCACTTGGATTCTTCCTATTATTTATTCATCATTCATCGCGTTATTTACAGGTGAATAATCTGATCGGTCAAATTCGTACGGATGCATCTACACTTATTCACAATACATTTCGTGAGAAAAATTATACCGAAGCAACAGAGTGGGACGAGGATGAAGTGAATGAATGGAAACAGTATACTCGTCATGTTGTGAAAGCGAATAAATCTGGTTATCTGCAAGGTATTGAAATTGAAGGGTTGCTACAATTTGCTAAGCAACATGAATTATTGCTCGCTTCAGTTTATCAAGTAGGTGATTATGTTCAAAAAGGGGCACCAGCCTTCTATTATTGGAAGAAGAATGGGGAAGAAACGGACGAATCTGTAAAAGATTGCAATCGCTACACTCTAATTGGTAATGAACGAACAGACGTGCAAGACATTGAATTTTCCGTACAAAAACTCGTTGAAATAGCAGTGAAGTCGATTTCGCCAAGTATTAATGACCCGCACACAGCCGTTAATTGTATCAATCGGATAGGATCATTTTTATCAGAGTTGGCCTCTGTTCATCAGCCAATCCGTTATTATGGAGATCAAAATGGACATTTGCGTTTCATGATGGAACCGAAGAAATTCGAGGATTATTTATATAAGAGTTTCTATCAAATTCGTTTGTATGGCAAGAAAGACTTAACGGTTATGGATGAGTTGCTTCAAGCACTTTATCGAATTGCAATCACAAACGAAGATCATATCAAGCGAGACACATGGACGTTTGCGAAATACGTTATGGAATCGGCTGATATTGATGAAATGCATGAACTTGACTATGAACGATTTTATGAAACATGCTGTAAAATAGCAGAAGTATGTGATGAAGAGCTTCCTGCTAATATGAACTAGGAAAAAGGAGAGAGATGGCATGCGCCACCTCTCTTTTTTTGCTTATTTAACGTTTTATCATGCCATAAAATACATAACTATAATCATTCGAGTACTCGTGATAAAGTTTGATTTCTTGGCGGAAAATAGTTACTACTTCTAAAGCGTCTGAGACATTTGAGTATTGTTGTTCCAATGTTTTCAGGTTTGCTTCAAGAGGGTTGTAATAACCCTCGGTCCAATCTTCTTTAGGTAAAACAAATGAAAATTGATAATCATAATGATGTTCGATGATCTGATTAATTTTGTTGGGAATCGTATCAATGTCAGGGTAAACTTCTTTCCAAAATGCTCTGATTTCAGGTGGTGGGTTGTGATGCAACCATGACACCTCACTGCAGACCAAATAGCCACCTGGTTTTAATAGAGACTTCCATTGTTCCAACCCTGCTTGAAATCCTGCAATATAAATTGAGCCCTCAGCCCAAATAAGATCGAATGACTCCGGTTGGAAGTCCATTTCGAACATGGACATATTAATAGCAGTGACTCGATTGTCTAAATCTTGACGCTGTGCCCTTGCCGTTAAGTCATCCAAGGTTGTCAATGCTCTGGTGCGAAAATCTAAAGGTTGCTTTACTTAAAAGCTGGGCAACCTTATTTTTAAATTGATATTTCCCGGGAAATTTTTCGACAAAAAACACGAACCTCTTGCTTGAAGAGGTTCGTGTTTTTTAATCTTCTTCAGTTAATTCCGTTAAGTCAACTTCAAATTCTTTCGGTTCATCTTCGTTCACGTAAAAAATGGTTGCTTTTTGAGTATCGTCGTTAACTTCTTTGATGTAAATGTATTTGCCGTTGTAAACGACATCTCGCATATTCGGATCATCTTTAATGTCTTTTGCTTGCATTAAGTTCATAAGTTAACCCTCCTTAATTGAGTCCTTATTCAACCATTACCGAAATAGACTGTGTTCAAACATTCAATATTAAAAAGATTTATTTTGCCAAAGCAAATATCTTGAATTAAAGATAATGTTGTATTAAGGTAGTAGTTGTGTGAAAAACATCACACCGTTTCGTAAATTCATAAACTAGGAAGGGTAAGAGTTTTGGGGTTATTCAGTAAGTTATTTGGAAAGACTAAAGAAGAACAAGAAACAAAGGAGAATGATCAAATGTCAAACGTAAAATTAGCCATTATTTTTTATAGTATGAGTGGTACAAACTACCAACTAGCTAAATGGGCAAAAGAAGGCGCTGAAGCACAAGGCGCTGAAGTAAAAGTACTTAAAGTTGAGGAACTAGCACCTCAATCAGCAATCGAAGAAAATGAAGCATGGAAAGCAACTGTTGAAGCAACATCTGACGTACCCGTCGCGACATCAGATGATATCGAATGGGCAGATGCGTTGATCTTCAGTACCCCAACTCGCTTTGGTAACTTACCTTCCCAAATGAAACAATTCTTAGATATGCAAGGTGCACTTTGGGCAACTGGTAAAACGGTTAATAAAGTGGTTAGTGGCATGAGCTCAGCTCAAAACCCTCACGGTGGTCAAGAAGCAACGATTTTATCACTTTATACATCTATGATGCACTGGGGCGCGATTATTGCAGCACCAGGTTATTCAGACGGTTCCATCTTTGCTGCTGGCGGTAACCCATACGGCACAACGGTAACAGTCGATCAAGATGGCAATATGACAGAAGATGCTGAAGAGGCTGTTAAACACCAAGCAAAACGTACTGTGTCTGTTGCTGAAGGTGTGAAGAACATTTAAATCTTTAGCACGGAGTGTAAGGTCTAACTATCTTAGTTAGGCCTTTTTCTTTTGGTGAGATGTAGGTTCCTTATTTTGAAGGTAGGGCATAATAACCGTTTCAAGTTCGATGAATAAAGTTAGTTACTTATTTAATAGGATGTAAAATAAATATTCGAGTTGGTCATGTATTTTTGAGTATTAATCTTTAATCCATGTTAAAATAAGTTAACTAAAATAGTCAGGGGGCTTACCATGCTATTACCAGAACGGTTGTTGTTATTAGGAACCAGGCGTGAAAAAGGGACGATTCCTATGTCGGTAGCAAATCGGATGGCTTATGGATTGGCGGGAGCTACTTTAATGGAGTTGGCTTTCCGTGAGAAGCTAGATATCAGCAAAAAGCAATTGCGTGTTGTTGATTCAGAGCCAACAGGTATTTCCTATCTGGATGATACTTTAATCGAAATCAATCGATCCAAGAAACCTCGTAAAGCTAAATATTGGGTGCAGAAGCTAGGACGTAAGCGGCTGCAGCTGCAAGTTTATGAGCGTTTAGCTGAAGAGGGTGTCGTTCGCGATGAGACACAACAGTTTTTAGGGATTTTTCCAATAAGACGTTATCCAGTAGAACAATCGGTGGTATTAGACGAGTTAATGAGTGAAGTAAGAGAAGCGACGTTCACAGATAATCTTGAGCAATTAGAAGATTCTCGTATTGTCTCTTTGCTAGGACTCATTTCTGTTTGTGAGTTACGAAAATTCTTGTTTAACTCAGATAAACAGAAAGAAGCGAAAAAACGCTTGAAAGCAGTCATGGAAAGCGACGTACTCGCACGTTCGGTTTCTGAAGCGGTGCAAGCTGTAGAAACGGCCGTGATGGCTGCTGTAGCAGGTGCGGCTGTTGCGTCGAGTTCCTCTTCATAATTGTACTAAGAAGCAGTTGAGGGAAATGATTATAGAAAAGTTAAACAATCTCTGAACAGTAAGCAAATTAATAACTAAAAAGAGTGAACAAAAATGAAGATAATTGCAGACCGCCATAAAAGTTTTGAATTGGAAGAACTACTTGAAAAGCCACTGTTTGCACATCTTGCAACGGTGGAAAACGATTCGCCTAAAGACACACCTTGTTGGTTTCATTGGGAAGATGGGCACTTATGGATCATCGGAACCCCATCTGATACTTTTCCAAATAGGATCAAACAACATCCAAAATGTGCTATTGGAATTATTGATTTCAATCCTCATACTGGCTTGGTATTACATGCTGGTTTTAGAGGGACTGCAACAGTTGAACCATTCGATGAAACCATTGCTAATAAGTTATTGTCACGTTATTTGGGACCGAAAGAAACTGATTGGCCTCCACGCTTTAGACAGATAGATAGAAGTAGTGTGTTGGTTAAATTCAAGCCTGATACAGTGGTGGTAAGAGATCAATCTTACTCATTACCAAACGACGGAGACGCCTTCACATTTTAATGAACTAGGAAACAGGTAGATACGCTCTGCCTGTTTTTTATTTTGTCCGAACAAAATTTTAAAATTATTTGACAATAAACCGCTTACATATTATAGTGTGTGATGTATACATCATACATAGAGGTGGATGTTATGAGTAAATTCGATTTAAAACCGATTCAAAAAAACAAAACATCAAAAGAGTTAGTCTACGATGAGTTAAAAAGTGCGATCTTACATGGATCGATCCCTAAAAATGAATTAATCACAGAAATATCATTGTCTAAATCCTTTGATGTCTCGAGAACACCGGTGCGTGAAAGCTTGGCGGAATTAACGAAAGAAGGGCTTTTAGTACATGAGCAACGGAAAGGCTTCAAAGTAAGGGAAATTTCCGAAAATGAAAAAGAACAGATTATTTATTTAAGGAAATCAATGGAGAAAGAAGGCGTTCGGAAGTTAGCCCCGCTTATTACTGAAGAACAAATTCAAGAGCTTTATGACATCTTATCTGAACAGGAAGAGGCTGCTCAAAATGATGATCGATTACGTAATATCGAGCTAGACCAAATGTTTCATAAAACCATACTAGAATTTGCTGAGCAAAATATGTTCAAAAAGATTTTTATCGATCTGCATAATTTAACGAGGGTAATAGGTCATGAAGCGTTGATGAAGCCGGGTCGTATGGAAGAAGTTATTAAAGAACATCGGGCCATTTTAGAAGGTTTACAAGAACAAGATGAGCAGATAGCTATGGACAAGCTAGACTATCACTTAAGCAATACAGAAACGGTTGTTAAAAATATTAAGTAACAACTAGGCATGGAGGTAGAAGTCATAATGTATCAATTCAACTTAAACTATCAAGGGGAAAAAATACCTGTCAATCTCTCGGAAGTCTATTGCATTGGCTATACGGGACGCAATAAGGAAAAGACCTTAGAGCATATTAAAGAGCTGAAAGAGATGGGAATTCCTGAACCAAGCCAAGTCCCAGCACTGTATCCGATTAGGTTAACAAGCTTGAATCAAATAGGCCAAATGGATGTAATCGGCGGAAAATCAAGTGGCGAAGCTGAAATTGTATTGATCTTCGGTGACGAAACTTATATCACAGTTGGCAGTGACCATACTGATAGAGGCTTAGAAACAGTCGATATTAACAAATCCAAGCAAGTTTGTGACAAACCATTCGCTAATGATGTCTGGAAGTTATCAGACGTTCAAGATCATTGGGATCAACTAGAATTATCATCTGACATTTATGTAGATGGAGAATGGGTTCCTTACCAGCATCATGATTTAACGGCGATTATTCCATACGAAGAAATAATAGAATACTTGAATCAGAATCATGTGCCTTTGCAGGGGTCAATTGTATTTGCGGGCACGGTTCCTTTATTGGATGGTTTTAAATTCGGAGAGAAATTCAAGATGCGCTTAAAAGATCCAGTTTCTAATAAACAGATTGAAACTGAATATACCATTAACCAAATTGCAGGTGAGTCATAATGAACTTCTCAGTTTTTCAAATGGATATAGTCCCAGGGGATCCTGAGGCAAACAGACAACTTCTTACTGAGTGGATTGATCGTGATGTTGAGGAAAATAGTCCAGACACCATCGTGATTCCCGAAATGTGGACGACAGCTTATACATTACCAGAATTAGAAGATATAGCTGATCAAGATGGTGAGCCTACCATTTCATTCTTAAAGGATTTAGCTACAAAACACCACGTGAATATCGTGGGTGGATCTATAGCGAATAAAAAAGAAGGAGGGATCTATAACACGGCTGTGGTGATCAACCGTGAAGGTGAACTGGTCTATCAATATGATAAAGCGCATTTAGTGCCTATGTTAAATGAACATCATTATCTCACAGGGGGTGAGAAGCCAGCGGAGGTATTTGAATTAGATGGCGTCAAATTTGGGTTAATCATTTGTTACGATTTGAGATTTCCAGAACTGATTAGACCATTAGCTTTAGAAGGAGCTCAAGTACTATGTGTTGTAGCAGAATGGCCGGCTGCTCGTAGGAAACATTGGCGGAGCTTACAAATTGCTAGAGCGATTGAAAATCAAATGTATGTCGTTTCGAGTAATCGAATCGGTGAGTATGATGGTCAAGAATTTAGTGGCAATTCCATGGTTGTCGACCCATGGGGAGATGTCTTGGCAGAAGGTAGCAATAGTCAGGAAGAAACGTTAAGCCTAAGACTAGATTTAGAAAAGGTGAAAAAGGTTAGGCACGATGTTCCGATTTTCGATAGTCGGGTACCTGAAATTTATAAAAAAGATAGAGGAGTGTAGAAAATGAAGAAAGTACTTTTATTGTTATTATCAACAACTTTATTGATCTTGGTTGCCTGCGGAAGCGGGGGCGAATCGGAATCTGGGTCTGGTGATGGAGAATCAACTAGTATTAAACTAGCGCATTCAGGTTCTGAATCACACCAGTATCAAATAGCTGCCGAAAAGTTTAAAGAGTCAGTTGAAGAAAAAACAGACGGTGGCGTTACGATTGAAATTCATGGAAATGCAACGCTGGGTAGTGAAGCAGATGCCGTAGAACAAGTGATGGATGGTTCACTTGAGATGACAACAGTAGCAGCAGACAGTTCATTTGCAAATACAGTAGAAGAGATGAATGTTTTTGGCATTCCTTATTTATTTGATGACGAAGACCATGTTTATAGTGTTCTAGATGGAGAAATCGGACAAGATTTATTGGATAAGACTTCAGAGTACGACATGAAAGGATTAGGCTACTGGGAAGTAGGATTCAGACATTTAACGAACAATCAACGTGAAATTAATCAGCCTGAAGATGTAGAAGGATTAAAGATACGTGTTCAACCTTCAGACGTTTGGGAAGAGCATATGTCAGCTTTAGGAGCTGAGCCGACACCAGTTGATTTCAATGAATTATACTCTGCATTAGACCAAGGTGTAGTTGATGGGCAAGAGAACCCATTACCGACAATTGATTCAATGAAATTCTATGAAGTGCAGGATCATGTTGCTTTAACGTCCCATACTTATTCACCAGCAATCGTGGTTATGAATCAAGGAGTATTTGACGGCCTAACTGATGAGCAACAAACGGCAGTCGAGGAGGCTGTAACAGAAACTACTGAATATCACAGAGAGACACTAGCTGAAAAAGAAGACGAGATTAAACAAAAGCTTAAGGATAATGGTGTCACGATTACCGAACCAAATCGTGAAGCATTCCGTGAAGCAACACAAGATGTAAAAGAAGCTGTATCAGACAGAGTTCCAGAGGATCTAATTAACCGTATCGAAGAAGCACGTAACTAAAGAACTGGACTAGCTCCTACCGTTATAAAGCTAGGAGCTAGTTTCTTATCTTAATTGTAAATGAAATGAGGTGTTTCTATTGCTTAACAAAATAGATACCTTAATCTATCGACTTGTAGAAGTCATAGTTGCTATTACATTATCAACAACTGTGGTTGTGACCTTTTTACAAGTTTTGTTTCGCAAAGTGATCCAACAGCCTTTGAGTTGGTCGCAAGAAGTCTTGATGATTTCGTTCGTTTATAGCATTCTGTTTGGTGCTGCATTGTTAATTTATAATAGTGGCCATCTGACAGTTGATTTATTTGAGGAAGCAAAGGGTTTAACTATTAAAGTATTAAAAGTGTTGGAGTTTGTCCTAGTTGGATTTACGATTATCTTTTTAGTTTTATATGGTGTCCAACTGGTTCAGAACAATTTAGATTCTGGTCAAACATTAGGGTTTTTAGACATCCAAAAAGCTTATGTTTATTTAGCTTTACCAATCAGTGCAGTCTTAATGTTTTACTTCCATGTTAGGAAGGTGTTCAAATGATTTGGCTTGTTGTATTATTATTTGTTCTTATACTACTTAGAATTCCGATTGCTTTCTCACTTATATTTGTTTCGATTTTAGGTATATTATTCAGCAGTCCTGATTTATTAATTAATGTACCTCGTAATGTGTTTAATGGGATTGATCAATTCACATTAGTCGCCATTCCATTGTTTGTTCTAGCAGGTGAATTAATGACCAAAGGTGGTATTTCGAAACGATTGATCAACTTCTCTAAAACAATTGTGGGTCCATTACCTGGTGGACTAGCAATGGTCGTAATTATAACTAGCGTTTTCTTTGCTGCATTAACAGGTACAGCCATAGCGGCAGCAGCGGCTATTGGTGGTATGATGATTCCTGAGATGAAGAAAGATGGTTATGATCTACGTTTCTCATCAAGTCTAGTAGCATCAGCTGCAACAATTGGTCCTATTATACCGCCAAGTATTGTACTCATCTTGTACGGAGTAATGGCCAATGAATCTATCGGTGACTTATTCATTGCTGGTGTGATTCCAGGGTTGCTAATGGGACTAGGATTGATGGTCTATAGTTATTTCGTTGGTAAGAAGTATAATTATAGAGCTAGTGAAACGCGGGCTTCTTTAGGTGAAGTTTTACATGGATTTAAGCATGCGGTTCTTGCACTCATGATGCCAGTCATTATTATTGGTGGTATTGTATCAGGCATGTTCACGGCAACAGAATCAGGTGTCATTGCGGTTGTGTATGCTGTCATTATCGGCATGTTTGTATATAGAGAAATTTCGCTGAAAGACCTAAAACCAATTTTACTACAAACGGCCAAAACAACATCTGCTATTGTCTTCTTAATTGGTGGGGCATCCCTATTCATTTGGTTCTTATCATTTAACCAAATTCCACAACAATTAATTAGTGCATTGGGAGTTGTCGCAGACAATCCGATCTTATTACTTTTATTGATTAATGTCATATTGCTATTGGCAGGAACCTTTATTGATACGATTAGTGCGGTATCTATTTTCACACCATTATTATTGCCACTCGTGGAACAAGCAGGTGTAGATCCACTGCATTTCGGTATTATTTTGGCAGTAAACTTAACCATTGGTATGGTAACGCCGCCACTGGGTGTATGTTTATTTGTGACATCATCCATTGCTGAAATTGGTGTGCCTAAGATGTTTAAGTTTCTCTTTCCACAGGTCGCAATATTAATCGCTGTCTTGTTAGTGATTACTTATATCCCAGATGTCATTTTATTCCCGGTTGAGTTATTTAATAATTAGAGGTGTTGAGTGATGCGCAGTCCTAAAGAAATGAGAGATTTGTTTCGTAAGAATGAGCGTGTAATGACAACTAGCGATTTGTGTCCACATTATTTACAAACGAATCTCATCTCATTACCTTATGAGTATGCGTTTGACTTCTTGTTGTTTTGCAAACGGAATCCGAAAGCTTGTCCATTAATTGAGGTACTTGAACCTGGTCAAGTAGAGCCGACTACAGCATTTGGAGCAGATATAAGAACTGATGTACCGAAATATCGTGTTTATAAAAACGGACAATTTTCAAAAGAAGTGCTTAATCTTTATGATGACTGGTGTGATTCCTTTGTGACGTTTCTAATCGGATGTAGTTTCACATTTGAAAAGGCTTTGGTCGAACAAGGAATTCAGTTATTGCATCAAGAGCAACAAAGGGTTATTCCGATGTACCGGACAACTATCCCGTGTCAGTCTGTTGGGATGTTTACTGGGAACATGGTTGTTAGTATGCGACCTTTAAAACCAAGTGAAGTCGATCAAGCTATTGATATTACGAGCAAATTTGAGACTTCACACGGTTCCCCCGTTCATATTGGAGATCCCAATGAGATAGGGATAGAAGACATTAATCATCCAGATTACGGAGAATCAGTAGATTTTGAGGAGGACAGAGTGCCAGTGTTTTGGGCTTGTGGAGTGACACCTCAGAATGTATTAGAAAAAGCGGGTATTCCAATATTCGTGAGTCATGCCCCAGGGCATATGTTTATTACAGATAGCGTCGAAGAATATAGATAAAGATAGTCCATAATTAAAGCCAGAACGCTTTTCTTTTGTGAAAGCGTTCTGGTTTTTATTATCATTCATCGCCTTATAAGTTGGTGATCACCGAAATGATAATAATCGCGAGAATGAGAATGATCATGCATCCAGGACTACCAAAGAAGCCGCGATCAAAAGTGTCATTTGAATTGTGGTTATCAAACAAAATGAGCCTCCTAGCTCAATTGACGTTTACTTTTATGTAATCATTATATATGATAAAGGAAATAGTTAGAAGTTATCCAGTTTAATGGGGGGATTTTTTGTGGAAGTTTTTAAAGATTATCTAGCAAAGATTGATGATCCTAATCAAAAAGAAAGAATGGAAACAGTACTTAATTGGGTGAAGCAGACATTCCCGCAATTAGAACCAGTCGTCAAATGGAATCAGCCGATGTTCCAAGATCACGGGACGTTTATTATAGCATTCAGTATGGCCAAGCATCACATGTCTATTGCGCCTGAACGTGTGGCGTTGGAACAATTTCTTGATGAGATAAAAGAAGCGGGTTATGAGACGACGAAAGAGTTGTTGAAAATTAAATGGAAAGAACAGGTTGATTATCAATTACTTGAGAAGATGATTGCATTTAATATTGAAGATAAACAAAATTACACAAAGTTTTGGCGATAGAACGGTTTATCTAGGACAATAATTTCATTTTATTTAGACAGAAATGTATAAAGTGTCGATTTAATAGACACTCTATGAAAGTTTGCTGATTGTGACTGTGTGTCAACTTGCTATAATAAAAGTGTAAGGATTATCACAATTATGAAAGTTTTCATAAGGAGGAATTGTCCATGGGTAAACTACAAGACAAAGTAGCGTTTATTACAGGTGGTGCATCAGGTATTGGAGCTGCATCTGCACGATTATTTGCTAAAGAAGGCGCAAAAATCGTGATTGCAGACTTGGATGATGAAAAAGGTCAAGCAGTGGTTGATGAGTTGAAAACGAACGGCACTGAAGCGGCTTTTCATCAAGTGAATACAACGAAAGAAGATCAAGTTGTAGCGGCTTTTGACGATGTAGCGAAAGCATTTGGTCAAATTGATATCGTGTTCAATAATGCAGGTATTGGCTCTCAAGGCCCGACTCATGAATTAGAATACGATGATTGGCGCAAGACGGTTAATGTTGATTTAGATGGTGTCTTTTTAGTAGCGCGTGAAGGCATTCGCAAAATGCGTGAATCAGGCGGTGGCACAATCGTGAATACAGCATCGATGTACGGCCATGTAGGAGCTGCCCAAACAGCTGCTTATAATGCGGCTAAAGGTGGCGTGGTTAACCTTACTCGTTCACTGGGTGTTGAATATGCTGAAGAAAACATTCGCGTAAATGCTCTCTGCCCAGGTTTTATCGAGACACCAATCTTACCGCCAGAGAGTCGAGAAGCCTTAGCTGAAGCAACACCAGTAAAACGTCTAGGACAGCCAGAAGAAATCGCTAAATCAGTTTTATTCCTAGCAAGCGATGATTCTTCCTTCATGACAGGTGCTAGTTTAATCGTCGACGGTGGCGTGACAGCGCAATAAATATAAAAAGGGAAATCTCTTTTAGTATGAGATTTCCCTTTTTTATGTGAGTATTGAATTAAATGACTTCAATGTTACATTGCTTCTTTTATGCCTTTTTGAATAAGCCACCAATTAGCTGGATAACTGACTAAGAAACCAAGAATCATAGCAATCTGCATCATAAACCAAAATGTCGGTTCTACAGGAGTTGGTGGATTTGAGAATAGTAAATAATGAACAACTGCCATCCAACCGAACATACCAATTTGGAAAGTGATTACTGACCAAGTATCGGCTTTGATTGCTGATTTAAAAGCATGGAATTTATACTTGTTTTGTTGCATTGGATAAATAGCTAAAAATTGAAAGATAATGCCAAACAGATAAGCTAATATAAACTCAATTAGATAATGAGCGAATAGAGTCGACCCAACAATGGTCATGCCAGTCAATGCTACAATGGGAACGCCTACGATGTCACCAAATGTACACCCACCAGCACAATGACTAGCCGAAACAAATATTTTTGCTGATTGTTGGCGTTCATCTTCTTGATTTGAGTCTTTCGCCTTTAATCGTCCCCATTTGAAATAGGTCCAGACTGCAAAAGGTCCAAAAAACCAACCATTAATCGGCCAAACGATGTTCATGATTGTCATCATTTGTGGATGTTTGAATACATCGATTGCGATAATCATAGATGACATTATACCAATAACTAAAGCAATCCATGAAATGATTGTTAACATAAGAGTACATCCCTCCTCCTAATCGGGATGTACCCTTTAGTTAAGGGAACGAAACAGGAGCGTTAAGTAAAAGTTATAGTTGTTAATTCAACGCCTCATACCATTCGCGAACTGTATCGTCCTCTTCATGATTAACAAATAATTGCTCATTTTCGCTAGCAACATAAAGAACAGGTCCGTGTTCGCCTTTTAAAAATAGTCTTGCAGAGCCATATTGATCGACGCGAAAATGACCTTTTGCTAAATTTTGTATCGCAAATCCATTCGTTCGAATCAAAACCTCTGGCATCTCCTCAAGCAACTGGACTTCATTAATGTCTGATTGTGCCCATTCAACCCCATACAATCCTGAAACGGTGAACTGTTCATCGGTGATCGTGACTTGATTTGGTTGAAATGCCCAAATGGTTAGGCCTATAATACCAACGATAAACACCACAGCAATACTTCCCGTAATCCAGTACCCACGCTTGCGTTTTGATTCAATTTCGTAACGTTGAATCCAAACAATCCCGACTAAACTGTATAACAATAAGATGGAAAACCCAATTTCCATGCCGTATGGTATAGGCAAAAAGCCGACAATAAAGGTCACGAATAAGATGATGAAAGTATGTAATAAATAGCGTTTAATCGCATTCGTGTATCCATTCGTGATTAGTTGTTGTTGCTCTTCTTTTGAACGATTCGCAAATCCACTGATTAACGTTAAATCGTTTCGTTTATAAACAAGAAAAGTAAAACCTCCCATGATGATTAAGGTAAACCCCATGACGATACCATAAATAATCATACCTTGTGACACAGTTAACCACCTCTTACGTCATTTTATTAAAACCGACAATATCAAATGATCGATCATTCCGATAATTATCTATTGCTCGTTTGATATAAGGAATCGTGTTGTCTGGAAGCTGATTAAGGGGGTGCCATGATAAGTCATCACATTTGTGTGGCTCCATGTTGGTGATCTCGCCTTCCCAATCATTAGCTGTTAAGAAAAAGTCAATGCGCTCGTCATCTGACTGGCGGTGCATCACCCCAACCATGGAAAAATGGTCATAAGGAACCGTGACGCCACCTTCTTCTAACACTTCCCGTTGTGCAGCTTGAATGACGTCTTCACCTCCATCTAAATGCCCAGCTAATACACTGTAGTTCCCATCCTGATAACCTGTGTTATAACGTCTTAATAACAGCACGTGACCGTCTTGAATTAAAAATACATGAACAGCAGCGAGTAACGTAAAACGGTTTTTACTCATGAATATCACCTCTAACTACATTTTAACATGATGTCATATTTAAGAATGGTAGAAATTAAAGCGATTTCTAGGCGTTGGGCTCCAACTCAGGGTTAACTAGATTAGTGGATAATAAAAAAAGAAGGGGATTCTTCTGCCTAACTAGAATAAAAACTTTAGAAAAGGAGTGAATCATATGGTTTTACAACGTATAAGTCTTGTTACGATCGGGTGTCATGAATTGCCATTGTTACGTCAGTTTTATCAAGATTTAGGCTGGGAAGAAACAGATCATGGCTACCAAGATTTTGCGACCTTTAAAACGGCTGGTGTCATGTTGTCGCTATTTTCAGTAGAAGAACTGGCTAAGGAGTCTGGGTTGGAGGTTAGTCCGTTATCACCAAATGCTTTCAAAGGGATTACATTTTCGATTAACGTCGATGAACCAAATCAGGTGGATGCGATCATTGATAAGGTGAAACAAGCAGGAGGAAAAGTATTGAAAGAACCAAGTGGTGTATTCTGGGATGGTTATTCAGCCACTTTTAAGGATCCTGAGTATAACTTATGGGAAGTCGCGTATAATCCAGATTCAACATTTGATGAGCGCGGTGCTATGCTTACTTTATAATTTTAAATGCTTAGACAAGACGTTGCCAATTTGGGTAACGTCTTTTTATTAAGATCAAATAGGTAAAAAGGTTGTTCAGTAGAGAAGTGTTATAATTCGTAAGTTGTGGAAGTGCGCCACCTAGCTATCTCACGAATTTAGGCCTTTATAAAGATTGTACTAATCTATGAGTATAGTATAATGAACATCAAAAGATGTCGAATTATCTGAAATCTTAAAAGGTGGTGTATGAATGGCTAACAAGAAAAAAGTCGCTTCTTTTACAATAGGGGCTGCTTTTGCGTCTACTGTTGTATTTGCGAGTGAAGCGGAAGCCTCTACATACGAGGTTCAGTCAGGAGACTCCCTATGGAACATTGCCCGGGACTACAACATTAGTGTACAAGTGTTGAAGGATATGAATGACCTAGACTCGAACATTATTTATCCTAATCAAACGCTAAAAACGAGCGAGGAATCATCGGGTCAGTCTGATGAAGGCGATGTCGAATTGGTTAATGACTCACAAGATGACGAGGAAGCTCAGGGAAGTGGCTCGACGCAACATCACACAGTTGAACGTGGTGATACGTTAGGCGCTATTTCGAGTCAATATGGTATTTCGCTTCGTGATTTAATGGACTGGAATGATTTAGATACGACGTTAATTTATCCTGGTGATCGTTTGAAGGTTAGCGAATCAAGCAATGATGAAAGTTCTTCGAATGAAAGCTCTGATCAAAATGAGTCAAATGACAGTCAATCAAATAACAATCAATCAACGACGACTTATACGGTAAAGTCAGGGGATACACTTGGTAAGATTGCAGGAGAGTATGGCGTGACGGTTGCCAATTTGAAATCTTGGAACAATCTATCGTCGCATCTCATCTATGTAGACCAAACATTAGATGTAAAAGGCGTGGATAGCCAACCATCTGAGAATACGAGCGAACAGGAGAAGCCTTCTAGTGTCGATTACAATGTTTCGAAGTTAGTCAACATAGCGACTGATATGGAAGGTGTAGGCTATAAGTGGGCTGGCAATAGTCCGAGTGGATTTGATTGTAGTGGATTTATTCAATATGCTTATAGTCAAGCTGGTCAAGACCTTCAACGCCATTCGAGTGATGGTTACTATGATCGTTCGCATTATGTTGATGAACCTAAGATTGGCGATTTAGTCTTCTTTGAAGATACTTATAAGTCAGGTATTTCTCACGTTGGTATTTACTTAGGCGATAATGAATTCATCCATGCTGGTTCTGATGGTGTAGAGATCGCAAGTTTAGATAATAGCTACTGGAATAAGCATTTTGCAGATTTCAAGCGGTTCTACTAAGGAAAGGTAGCGTATCAATTCTTTAAGTGAAAGATCTGTTTTTAAGTTGTAAGTAATTCGGTTTTGGAGTACGAACAAAACAGATGTATTATAAAATAAAGTCGCAGGTATTTTACCCCAAAAGTTAGAGTAAAATCTCTAATTTTTGGGGTTTATTAATCGTAGATTCCTTATTATATAATTGTTCCTTTTAGTTCATCAAAGACTATGATTAATTTTAATTAAAACTTTTCCTTCATAACTGCGACTTTCAATTAGTTTATGAGCTTTTTCAACATCATTTAAATTAAACACTTGTGCAACAGGGAGAGTAACTTCATTCGATTCAAATAGCTTCAAGACTTTTTTTGCAACAGGTGCTAAACGTTCTGGATTATGCTTTCTAGTTGTCCCTAAACTAAATCCTTTAATATTCCTGCAACTACTATGTACGTCGCTAGTTTTAAAGGTACCCGCCTCACCGCTGCTATTGCCAAATTGGACAAGTGTTCCGAATAATGCTAAACAATCTAAACTATTATTGCTAACCTCACCTGCAACAGAATCAAAAATAACATTAGCTCCTTGATCGTTAGTCAGCTTTAATACTTCCTGTGTGAATGTTTCATAGGTACACACTGTATCAGCTCCTAATGCTTTCACATAATTTTCTTTACCTAAATCTCCTACTGTGCCGATGATGTTCTGGATGCCAGCTAAATTTGCTAACTGTACAAGCATTGAACCTACACCACCAGCTGCACTATGAATAACTATGGTATCTGATTCTTGAACCTGTCCAATTTCAAATAGAAGAATATAAGATAAAATAGACACTGTTGGCATAGTTGCAGCTTTCTCAAGTGGGAGGCTATGAGGAATTTTAAAAACCAATTGTTCATTTGCTACTACATATTCTGCATATGAACCGTTTTTTGGAAAAGCTATTACTCTATCACCTTTTAAAAGTGTGGAATTAGGTGGAGCTTCTTCAATTATTCCTGAAACATCTAACCCTAAAACTAGGGGAAATTCACCTTTTCCTTTATTTCCTGTACGCTTTTTAATATCTGCATAATTTACACTTGTATAGGCTGCTCTTATTAAGACTTCGTTTTCACCTATCTTCGGTATTTCAACATCGGTATATTTTAGTACATCTGCATTTCCATATTCATATTGGACCACGGCCTTCATTTTTTTCATTCCCTTCACTTGTTTAAAATCTAACATTATCTTTTACAATTTTTATTCTGTTCTTTTATAAAGGTCAAATAAGCAAACAGACTTGCTATTTAAATAATTATGCTAAAAATCTCATTAAGGACGACATTCCCAAGGTTCAATAACCCCAACAACATGATTTGACTTGTTATTTTTAATTGCTTCAATAACTCCTTCAGAAATCTCTTTGTTAGTTAGCCATCTTGAGTGGTTCTCCTCAAGAATGAAACCCAGTTGAATAGTGTGATAAATACAATTTTCATGAATGTTTATAGTCTTTTTTAGGTCTTCAAGGTCAGTGCTACTCCCTAGTACATGGAATAAATCCCAATAATAGATTGTATTGGTTAATTCATCAGCAATTATTTCAAGTACACTTTCGGCATTGGAATGAACCCAAGCTACAATAAGATCAATCTTACCGTTTATTTGATAAACCTCCTTTAGCTTGTATCTTAGATCTTTATCTTCTCTGTAATCAACCAATACTGGTGTGATATTGTGCTTACCAGTTCTTTTCATTAAGTTTTCCATTTTACTGTTATCCCTTGCAATTACAGATACATGATAACCGTTCTTTACTAACCAAATCGTTAAATCTGCTAACATTCCAGTACCACCAACTACCAACGCATGCTTCAATTGATCCACTCCCCAGTTTTTAACATTAGTCCCTTAAATAAATAAGAACTACATGATTATGAAAAGTTATCCCCCTAAAATCAGGATATACTTTTAAGGAAGAATATTCTAGCGGAAAATTGTCTTGTTTTATAACAATAATTATGCAGATTCTAAATAGCTTGATCCTTATAGTTGTCTCTGAGGTGGTTTAATTGTTTAAGGTGATTTGGAAAGATAAAAATATACGGTACTACTTACTTGGAGGAGGAACTTCTAAGCTTGGGGATGTTCTATCGGGGATGGCTTTTTTATTTTTGGCTTACGACTTAACAGGATCTAAAGTTCTCACAACTGGTATGGCAATTGCAGAAACCTTACCTTATTTATTGTTTGGCTTAATTGGCGGAGTGACAGCAGACTGGCTACCTAAGAAAAAATTATTAATTGTCTTAGACATGATCCGGATCCCATTAATATTTTCCATTGTATGCCTGTTTTACTTAGAATTACTCTCCTACTCTTACTTGTTAGTTGTTAGTTTTCTTATTCAGAGTATTGGTTGCTTCTTTAATCCGACCCACAGAACGGTCTTGCCTATGATAACAGCAGAAGAAGAAAGAACCGGAGTAAACAGTTTGAATGATACCCTAACTAGAGGGCTGGCTGTGTTAAGTCCATTTCTATCTGTTTGGCTATTAAACAGTTATGGAGCTATCCATTTCTTTACCCTTGATGCTTTAACATACGCAGTTAGTACATATTGTATTTCAAAGCTAAATATAAAGGAAAGAAGGCAGGTAGTTAACAAATCAGTTAAGAAAGTTTATAGCTCTATCGCAGAATTTGCTTATTGGGCTAAAACAAACACTAGTATAAGAAAACTCTTTCTTTTCACTTTTGTAACAGTTTTCTTTAACACATGGGTGTGGGAAGTGGGGCTTTTACTTGCGCTGAGTGAAATGAGTCGCGAGAGTGAAGAATTATACAGTGTTATTCAGGGAGTTTTTGGGGGAGTCGTTATATTAACCAATATTATCCTGCCATTATTCTTAAAGAAAATGACCCTACAGATCTATCTTGTTGGGACAATGATTTGGGGAATGGGGATAGTTTACTATGGTCTCTTTTACGGTATAAACCATTTTTTTATTGGCAGCGCAATAGTAGCAATTGGGTTACCAATTGCTGGACTATCACGCATTTACCTTATTCAATCACTCGTACCTGAAGATAAGATGGGGAGAGCTTTTAGCTTTAATGCAGTTTTATTGTATTTTTCCAATACTATTTCTTTAGGAGTCTACGGTTTTTTAGTATCTTTCATTTCAATCCAAAATCTAATGTTCTTTAGTGGTATTCTAATAATGATAAGCAGTGTTATAGGGTTATTATTTTCCGTGAGTAGAACGAAATTGCGTCGGAGTTTTATTATAAATTTTTCTAAATAAATGATTGTAAGAAGACACACTACTAAAACCATGTTCAAGAGCAATTGTTAAAATTGATTGCTCTGTAAAAATAAGTGCTTGTTGGCTTTTAAATAAGCGATACAGCTGAAGCCATGAATATGGAGATATACCAGTTTCTTCTTTAAATAAGTGAGCGAACTGGTATTTACTCATTCCTGCGACTAGAGACATCTGATCCAACGTCCAATCTTCCTGATAGCTTTCCTTAAGTGCGTCTAATACAGAATTAATATTCTGCTTACTAATTATCTTTGGGAACTGATTTTGGTGTGAACCAGAACCATATTGGAGCATTAAAATAGAGATTTGCGCTAAACTATTTTCAAGGAAAAGTTGCTTGGACATTGGATCGGAATCCTTGTTAATCATTAAGAATTCTCTTATGAATGATGTCCATTGTTGAATCTGGGCATGACGATATGAAAGCATAGAAAATTCAGGTTCCACTATTTTAAATCCTAATTGTTGTGCTGTCTCTTTTAGTAATGATGGTTGTATCTCAACTAAGAATTTTTCCTTTGTAGTCTTTAATTGCTTATGATCAATATTTGGGTTAAAAATGAAAAATTCATTTTGTTGGATAGAAACATAGTTTTGATTTAACTGATATTCAGCTTGCCCATATGGAGAGAAAATAATTTTGTAGCAATCATCGTTTCTCCAGTCTCGTTCATGTAAGCGATCATGGCGCATGAGAAGAAGGCCATTATGGTTGTTTAATATCATTTTTGTCCCGCCGTTCCAAAATTATTATTCTATCATCCACTCTATTTTCAAATTCAAATTGCTTAAATAATTCTTCAACGATTTACTAACACAATTGTCTTTTGTTTATCTCATACTCCCGTTAGTGAAAGTATATTTGGTTATTAATATTAATATTGAAATTTAGATTTAAACACGATTCATATGGTTGTCTTTAAAATCCGTTGGGTACTTTAATCCATATCCAATCATTCTATCCATTCCGATATGGGCAGACCATATTAGACCGATTGCTAAAGCTGTTTGATTCTCTAATAATAGCCCACAAAAGATAACTATAATCACTATTGTAAAAGTATGAAAAAGATTATAAAGCCTTGCACCAATCTGATTATTAATTAAATAACCAAACATTGAAATATCAGGTGCTAACAATAAGATAAAAAATAATAGCCAACTAAATTGACTATATCCGTAAAAATAAAGGCTTAATACAAGGACCGCAAGACCTTCTATATGTAAGAACACTTTATTCAATTTCTCACCCCCCTAGAGTTTTATTTAATCAATATATTGTATTCTTCATTCCGTTAAAACCTTCTGTAACACTAACAACTGTCTTTATCACAATAAGAGTTGCCGAAATGACACCCCCTACTTGCGACCGTTAGTTAAAAAACGTCTTTTAACTTATCTTACCATATACTTGCTAATAATTATAAAATTCACATAATTAAATTCATATTTTAGTGTGCAATTTCAAATAAAAAAAGTAGTTCAATTAAGGGTGCAAACTGTAAATTTGCACTCCAAAATTGAACTACTAAATGATCAATGCTGCTTTTTAATGATTTTTATTTGTTTTTATTAACTGAAGCATCATAAATCGAATTAACGGCTGCTTGTAGAGCTTCATTAAATTGTTCTTTTGTTTGGTTGACGTTCAGCTCTGTTACAAGTGCACGAGAGAAGCTTGCGATTAAACCGATATGGTCTTTAAGACGGTTGTTCGCTTCGTCGCGTGAATAACCACCTGATAGTGCAACAACACGGATAACATTTGGATGATCGATTAATTCTTTGTAATGGTTTGGTACTTCTGGAATAGTTAGTTTAAGCATGACGTATTGATCGTCGTTAAGTGTGTTTAGATGCTTAAGAATTTCGTCTTTTAGCATGTCTTCACATTTTGCTTTGTCAGAGCTGTTAATATCCACTTCAGGTTCGATGATTGGAACTAAGTCAGCTTCAATAATTTGCTTACCAACTTCGAATTGCTGGTCGACAACAGCTTTGATTGCTTCTTCATTCGGTTCATGAACAACGGAACGCATTTTCGTGCCGAAGATATTGCGCTCATTGGCACGACGAAGTGTATCGTCTAAGTCATGAATTGGTTTCATGAGCTGTACGCCGTTTTCTTTGTCAGCTAGTCCTTTGTCGACTTTTAAGAAAGGAACGATGCCTTGGCTAGCTAGGTAGTCAGCTGTGTATTGACCTTCGATTTCGCGGTCCATTGTTTGTTCGAACAGAATAGCACCAAGGATTTGCTCTGAGTTAAAAGCTGGTGATGTGATGATGCGTGTACGCATTTGGTGTACTAAATCAAACATCTCATCTTCGTTTGAGTATTGATCTTCTGTGACGCCATATCCTGCAAGTGCCTTAGGTGTACTGCCACCACTTTGGTCAAGTGCTGCAATAAACCCTTGCCCGTTTTTCATTTTGTCAAAATGCTTTTGATTCATGATATTCACTCCTAAAATACATAATCTTGACTCACGTACTTCCATTTTAACATTGAATAGCTTGAAATGGTACGAGTAAGGTACGAACTTTCGGCTTTTTTTCGTAATTTTATTGTATCATCGATTGCTTTAGACAAAAAATATCATATTTCATAGTGTTTGAATGGGATTTAACATCAATTCTTGTTATGATAATAAAGTAGTTATAATTTTATGACAATACAAGGTGTTTATTGAAGGGGGACGGCCGATTGATTACGTTTGAACATGTATCTAAGCAATTTGAAGATGGTACATTGGCTGTTGATGATATGAATTTCTCGATTGAGAAGGGTGAATTTTTTGTTTTGATTGGTCCGAGTGGTTGTGGCAAAACAACCTCACTTAAAATGATGAATCGTCTCATTCCATTGACGGAAGGAACGATTTTTGTCGATGGGAAACGGATCAGTGATTATGATATTAATGAACTTCGGTGGAATATGGGTTATGTATTACAACAAATTGCGCTATTCCCTCATATGACGATTGAAGAAAATATTTCAGTAGTCCCTGAGTTGAAGCAGTGGAGTAAGGGTGATATCCAGTCTCGTGTAACGGAATTATTACAGATGGTGGGGCTACATCCTGAAACGTATCGCTATCGTTATCCACATGAATTATCAGGTGGTGAACAGCAACGTGTCGGGGTGATAAGGGCACTTGCGGCGGATCCTGATGTAATTTTAATGGATGAACCTTTTAGCGCACTTGATCCCATCAGTCGAGAGAAGTTACAAGATGATTTGATTGAGTTACGTAACCAAATTAATAAGACAATCATTTTCGTGACGCATGATATTGAAGAAGCGATGAAGTTGGGTGATCGTATTTGTCTCATGCAGGAAGGTCAAATGGTGCAATTAGGAACGCCACATGAATTATTGACTGATCCAGCGAATGACTTTGTTAGGCAGTTTGTGGGGGGACCAGAAGGGCTTGAGGTTGGCTTTGACTTGCGCGATATGATTGAACCTGTTGAGTTAAGCGGCGAACCGTCTCATGTGATTGATGTGGGTGCGACATTGGAAGAAACTTTGAGCGCATTATCACAAGATGATTCTATTTATGTCCAAGACGAGAAAGATGTTATAGGGTTAGTTAATCGCCAACATATGATTGACTACGTGGCTTCATCCTTGAATGAAGGAGGAGAACGTCATGTCTGAATTGTGGAATGTGTTTCAAAACAGGCAAGGTGAACTGTGGCAGGCATTAATCGAACATATCCAAATTTCGCTTATTGCTTTGTTTTTCGCTGTATTAATTGCGGTGCCACTAGGAATTTATTTAACAAGGAAAGGGCGTATCTCTGAGCCGATTATTGGTGTAGCTGCAGTAGCGCAAACAGTTCCTTCTTTAGCGTTACTTGGTTTGTTTATTCCATTGTTTGGTATTGGGAAGGTACCTGCTGTGATTGCCTTAGTTCTGTACGCATTATTACCGGTCTTACGTAATACATATACCGGAATTTTGGAAGTGGAACGTTCACTAATTGAAGCGGCGACAGCCATGGGGATGAATACGAGGAAACGGCTGATGAAAGTCGAACTTCCTATTGCATTGCCTGTTATTATGGCCGGTATTCGTACATCAATGGTATTAATTGTTGGGACGACGACGATTGCTGCTTTAATTGGAGCAGGCGGTCTAGGTGACTTAATCTTGCTAGGGATTGACCGTAATGATACAGCATTGATTATTTTAGGAGCGATCCCAGCGGCTTTATTAGCTTTACTGTTTGATCGTTTATTACGCAAAATGGAAACTTTATCATTCAAACAGTCGATCATCTCCATGATTGTGATTGTTTTAATTTCTCTATTATTTATCGTTGTACCATATGTGACAGGACAGGATGACGACACCATTGTCATTGGTGGTAAGCTTGGTACTGAACCAGAAATTTTAATTAATATGTACGAGTTATTAATTGAAGAAGATACTGATTTGAATGTTGAACTTGAAACAGGATTAGGAAAGACTTCATTTGTATTTAACGCCTTAGAAACAGGAAGTATTGATGTGTATCCAGAGTTCACAGGTACTGCGTTGTCACAGTTCTTAGATGAAACAGCTGATAGTAATGACGCTCAAGTCGTATACAATCAAGCGCGTGCTGGATTGTTAGAAGAATATAATATGCGCTTTTTAGAACCAATGGCATATAACAATACCTATACATTGGCGACGACTCAAGAGTTTGCGGATGAATATAATATAGAAACGATTTCTGATTTGCAATCGGTAGAAAATGAGATTGATGCTGGATTCACACTAGAGTTTAGTGATCGTGAAGATGGTTATCTTGGAATTCAAGATGTGTATGGTTTGGAGTTTCCTGATGTTACAACGATGGAGCCTCAGTTGCGTTATAGCGCAATTGAAGAAGGCGATATTAACTTAATGGACGCGTATGCAACCGACGGCGAACTGCGACGCTATAATCTGGTCGTGCTAGATGACGATCAAAACTTATTCCCGCCGTATCAAGGAGCGCCGTTATTGCGTGCAGAAACATTAGACGAACATCCAGAATTAGAGGAGGTCTTAAATCAACTTGGGGGTAAAATTTCTGGTGATAAAATGCGTGAAATGAATTATCAAGTTGGAGCGGAAGGGCGAGCAGCAGAAGAAGTTGCTCGCGAATATTTAGTTGAAGAAGGATTAATAGATGAGTAAGGAGGTCATGATATGAAACAATCAGTCCAGTCGATTATTGATCAACTCGGATTAGAGCCTCACCCAGAAGGAGGCTTTTTCCGAGGGACGTATCAATCAGATTTGACGACAGATGCAAATGGTGCCGAAAGATCGTTATATACAAGCATTTATTTCTTATTGCGGTCACAAGATGTCTCACATTTTCACCGTTTGCAGTCTGATGAACTCTGGTATTTTCATGGTGGTAGCCCACTGTATGTGCATACGATCAGTCCGAATGGCGAGTATCAAAAGCATAAACTTGGTTTGGATTTGGAGAATGGAGAAACGCCGCAGTTATTAGTCCCGAAGCATACTATTTTCGGCTCGTCAGTGGTTGAGGCTGACTCTTATTCTCTCGTCGGTTGCATGGTCGCACCAGGGTTTGATTTTGCGGATTTTGAATTGTTTGATGAAGCGGACTTGTTGGAGCAATATCCAGAGCATGAAGATGTGATTAAGTGGTTAACGCCTGAAGAATAAAGGAATGACAAGCACCAGAATGATGCTTGATTACTGCATCGTTCTGGTGTTTTTATTAGGCTATGTTAAAGTCTGTTGTTGATATTTGATTTGCGGGAACGTATGTTCTTTGATGGGTTTAACTATATAATGGTGGTGATGAATGTGAGAGCAACTGATATTCTTAAAGCCATTCAAAAACTAAATCCAGCAGAAAAGCACCGACTACGAGAGTATTTAATTGATGCACTTACTGCATCTTCTTCGACATGAACTGTTCTGCAAGAGATATCTGAACGCAAAAATGAGAGCGGTAGACTTAAAGGATGGATACAACGTTTTAATAGAGTTGCAACTAAATAACTGAATAGTTACCTTGCTTGGTTTCAGGTGTTAGAATCCATTCAACATCAAAGGAATCCTATTACTATGAATGACTTGATGATTAAAGGGAATTTGATACAAAATATGGAAACATATGATACACTTAGGTTATCTAAATTCACGATATAAACATTACTGCTTGTTCAACTAACGTGGCAGGATTCATCAATAAGATTTTTTATAATGAATTTTTTATAATAAAAGGAAGGTTAAAAGATGAAAAATTTTATTGGCATATTTCTGGCTTGTATTGTTGTTACTTATATCTTTTCATTTTTCTTTCTTGGTCTTATTGTAGAGAATGTTTGGGCTTTAGTTATTTTTGCTGCATTTCTCTTAGCTGTGTTCATTACAGTTTTTATAAGTCAAGAATCCAGGATTGAAGAATTAGAAAAGAAAGTAGAGGAGTTATCAAGTAATAAGCAGGATTAAGAAATGTTTGATATTGTGAATTATTGTACTTAAAGTAACGGGTGCGTTAGTTTAACAAGCCAATGGTATAGAAAATGGAAATTCCATAAATTAGGAGTATCCGTTTTTTATAAGCAATATCAACATTATACTTTAACAGAGCCTTTTATTAAAAAACTTTTCAATGATCAACCTATTGATGTGAAAGGTGAATTCACAATGAATAGAGAACTTCATCGTATTTGTCACTAAGTATTTGGCAATGATCCTGCCAATTTCAAACAAATGTCTATTGTTATTCTTTTTAATAGATAAAAAGCGTATCAGTTTTTCGGAAGCATACGTTTGATCATTCTAATTTGACCACGATGACTGATTTCATCCTCAAATACGTGGAACCAAAGGAAGTAATTATTATAAGGAACTCCATTTCCCCATTCCTTTTCCTCGTATAACCAATCATCGTTTAACTCTTTGAAGCGTGTTAAAGTCTTCTCTCTGACTTTAGATAATTCATCAATATAATAATTGATAGTATTTTTATTAATTGTTTTTCTAGCATCATCACCAAGCACTAATGCAGACTTCCATTTTTTCAGTTCTGCTTCATTAATATCTCGGTTTTCAAAAGATATAACCTGATGTACAAATTCAATTGAGGCGATATGAAGCAAAAGCGAACCTATAGAATTGGAGCTTTCCTCTACCAAATAATCCAATTCTTTTTCACTAAGATCCTTTATTTCTTCCAATGTAACTGCTCTTGTATGCTCTAACATCGATGCAAGTTCACCAACCTTTGGAGAGAAGTCTCCAATGTTTTTAACCCGATAATCAATCATACAATTACCTCCCATCAAGTCTATATAAAAGTTATCAATAAATGTTAAAAAAATAAAGTCTGATATTTTATGGAAATTAATGTTATGATGTAATTAGATACAAAAAAGATAGCTTTGTTACAAGCTAACTTGCAGAGACATCTTTAACAGAAAATGGATTCTTAAGCTAACGAGTAAATTATCTTAATCTGTAACTAATATGACTTAAACATGTGACATCCCGAACTGTTCAATTAAGAAAACGGTTCGGGATGTTTTTTAAGTAAGTAAATAGACGAATATATTATTAAGGCTTAAAAACTAATCTTACTTTTAAATCAATAGTAACTATTATATAATAGGTTGAGAGAGTATAGCTATTATATAAAAACTACAAGTATAGGAAGATTGACATGAGTGATGAACAAAATAATACAGACGTCATCCTAATTGGTGCAGGCATTATGAGTGCTACATTAGGCACAATGTTAAAGGAACTCGCACCAGATTGGAATATTAGGGTGTTTGAACAATTGGATAAACCAGGTGACGAAAGCTCGAACGAGTGGAATAATGCAGGAACAGGACATGCAGCCTTATGTGAGTTGAACTACACAAAGGAACAAGCTGATGGATCAGTTGATATTCAAAAGGCCATTAATATCAATGAGCAGTTTCAGGTGTCTAAGCAGTTCTGGTCTTATCTCGTTAATCGACAGTTATTAGAAGATCCACAAGAGTTTATTATGCCACTTCCACATATGAGTATGGTGCGTGGTCGTGATAATATTGAATTCTTACGGAAACGTTATGAAAAAATGTCTAACCATCCATTGTTTGATACGATGGAGTTTTCTGAGGACCCAGAGCAATTAAAAGAATGGTTCCCGCTTATCTTAAATGGTCGCCAAGATCAAGAACCAATGGCTGCAACGAAGATTGACGGTGGCACGGATGTGAATTTCGGAGCTTTAACGCGTAAGTTGTTTGATCATCTTACGGATCAAGGCGTTGATGTCCAATATAATCAAAACGTCGATGATTTGACTCAAAATGCTGATGGTTCTTGGGATGTGAAAGTTCGTCATCTAAGATCAGGCGATATTCAACATCATTCTGCGAAATTCGTTTTTATTGGTGCAGGTGGCGGAAGTCTGCATTTATTACAGAAGTCTGGTATTCCTGAAAGTAGAGGGATTGGCGGCTTTCCTGTTAGTGGATTATTTATGGTTTGTAACAATCCAGAAGTCATTGAACAGCACCAAGCAAAAGTTTATGGAAAAGCCCCAGTAGGAGCGCCTCCTATGTCGGTACCTCACCTTGATACACGTTATATTGATGGTAAGAAGACATTATTATTTGGTCCATTCGCTGGCTTTTCACCTCGCTTTTTAAAGACAGGTGCTTTAACGGATTTAATAACATCAGTTCGTCCAAGCAACATGTTTACGATGTTATCAGCAGGTGCTAAGGAAATGGGCTTAACGAAATATTTAGTTTCCCAAGTGATGCAATCAAAAGAACAGCGCATGGAAACATTACGTGAGTTTGTTCCTGAGGCGAAAAGTGAGGACTGGGACATTGTTGTAGCTGGTCAGCGCGTTCAGGTGATTAAAGACACTGAAGAAGGCGGTAAAGGCACACTCCAATTCGGAACAGAAGTCGTCAGTTCAAGTGATGGAACGATTTCCGCTTTATTAGGTGCATCACCTGGTGCATCGACGGCCGTGAATGTCATGCTTGAGATTATGGAAAATTGTTTTCCAGATCATATGGATGAATGGAAGCCAAAAATTCAAGAAATGATTCCGTCATACGGTTCGGAGTTGCGAAATGATACAGAGTTGATTCGTCAAGTTCATGAGACGACTGATGAGACACTCGGTTTAAGTGAAAAAACAGTTCACCAATAGTTAATCATAGAAGGCCCTTACGTATTGTCAGTACGTAAGGGCCTTTTGTATGAGCTTTTCATTTATTAGATAAATTTGCTAATTTATGAGATAAATAACTTTAGTTTTGATTTTCAAATGGAGAAGCACTGAGTTGTTGAATTGTGAGTAGCGAAGGTGGCGACTCCTGCGGGAATAGCACGAGACTCGAGACCCCGCAGGCCGCGCTCTTTGGCCGAGGAGGCTCGAGCCGTGCCCGCGGAAAGCGTCCACCGATAGCGGATCACAATTTCAACAACGGACTTTAGTATAACTAAATATTAATTATACCTGCTAACTTTTTGAGATAAATCGACAGGGTTTTGAAATAATCGACCTCAGTTATTTCAAAACTTTAATCAATAATTTAAAAATTTAGCGCGGTGCTCTATTAAAGTTACTGTTAACTAATGACAATAATTTGGACGTGAGTTATAATAAAGTAGTTCTGAATCACCTTTCATATTAGAAAGGGGTTTTTTTGTGATTACATTACATAATGTCAGCAAACAGTTCGAATCGTTCGAAGCGATTAAGGACGTATCATTAAGTATTAAATCAGGCGAAATCTATGGCATTATTGGTGCGAGTGGTGCAGGCAAATCGACGTTGATTCGCATGATGAATTATATCGAAAGGCCTGACGAAGGCAGCGTGGTCATTGATGGCGAAGCGTTAGATCAAGTGAAGCATAAACGAATACGTCACATCCGTCAGTCGTTAGCTATGGTTTTCCAAGGGTACAATCTTGTTGGAAACAAAACGGTGTACGACAATGTCGCGGTGCCGCTTGAATTGTCTAAAGTGCCTAAGCGAGATCGTGCGGAACGCGTATTAGAAAGTTTACGATTTGTCGGCTTAGAAACGTTGAAAAACCAATATCCTGGCCAGTTAAGTGGTGGTCAGAAGCAACGTGTTGCCATTGCGCGTGCATTAGTAAATAATCCGAGTGTTCTCTTGTGTGATGAACCGACGTCGTCATTAGATCCGAATACAACAGCAGAAGTGTTGGATGTATTGAAGCGGATTAATGAGCGATTGGGGGTCACTATTGTGATCGTTAGTCATGAGATGGAGGTTATTAAAAGTCTCTGTCAACGTGTTACGGTAATGGCTGATGGTCAAGTATACGATACAGTAGAGAATAACCCAACAGGCGTCCAGCACATGGAACATAGTGCTGCAGGGTTTGTAGAGCGGCTACGGTCAGGTGGTGACGCAAATGATTCCTGATGTATTAATCGAGTATCAAAGCGAAATTTGGGTGTCCATTGGCGAAACTTTTATCATGGTAGGGTTTGCGATCTTAGCGGCTCTATTAGTAGGTCTTCCAATCGGAACATTCCTGTTTCTGTGTCGTAAAGGCCAGTTGCTCGAAAATCAGATCGCGTTCTCATCACTTAATTTAATTGTTAATCTGATTCGCTCTTTTCCGTTTCTATTGCTTGTTATATTTATGATTCCTTTCACACGATTTGTTATGGGGACGGCAATTGGAACAGCTGCTGCGACTGTGCCAATGATGATCATTGCGAGTGCGCATTATTCCCGACTAGTGGAGCAGTCACTGCTTGATGCGCCAAAGGGTGTTTTGGAAGCAGCCGTGTCAATGGGTGCGTCAATTAAGGATATTATTTTTAAATTTCTTTACGTTGAAGCCAGATCAGCGCTTGTGTTAAGTATGACGACCTCGACGATTAGCTTTATTTCGTATTCAACGATTATGGGTGTTGTTGGTGGTGGCGGAATTGGTGACTTTGCGATTCGTTATGGCTATCAACAATTTCGTACTGATTTGATGATTTATGTCATTATTATAATTTTGGTATTTGTTCAATTTATCCAATATGCTGGCATTACGTTAGCTCGAAAAATTGATAAACGATAAAGGGGAGTTTCTAATGAAAAAATGGTTATTAATCATGATGGTTACCCTTGTGACAGTATTAGTTGCATGTGGTGGCAGTGATGACAACAGTGAAAATGCAGATGAATCAACAAATGAATCTTCAGAAGAAACGAATGAAAGCAATAACAGTGAAGGCGAGACACAAACATTGCGTGTGGCGGCTGTTGAATCACCAATGACAGATGTTGTTGAGATTGCAAAAGAAAACTTAGCTGAAGAGAATATTGAAGTTGAAGTAGTTGAAATGGGTGACTATATTCAGCCGAACGAAGCACTTCAGAACGAAGAAATCGATGCTAACTTTTCTCAGCACGTCCCGTTTATGAAGCAATATAATAACAACCAAGACGCTAATTTAACTGAAGTACAATCGATTTATTTCGCGAATTTTGGTCTTTATGCGAAAGAATATGATAGTATAGAAGCTCTTCCAGATGATGCGACGATTGGAATAGCGAATGATCCATCTAATATTGATCGTTCCCTTCGTTTATTAGCAGCTCATGACCTTATCGAAATGAAGGATACAGACAGCGAACAATATGGGTTAGAAGATGTTAAAGAAGATTCGCATAACTACAGCTTTGAGCAAGCAGGTATTGCGGCATTAGCTCGCTTGTATGAAGATGTTGACGGTGTTATCTTAAATCCAACGCATGCTGGCAATATTGATTTAACACCAGCAGATGATGCACTAGTGACGGAAACGGAAGATAGTAAATTTGCGATTACATTAGTTGCACGTGAAGATAATGCTGACTCAGAACTTATTCAACAATTAGCTGACGCGATGACGAGTGAAGAAGTACGTGAATTTTTAGAATCTCGTGAAGGTGGCGCATCAGTTCCGGCATTCTAATATAATCATGCTTAAAGGTCCCTCTAGCATATAGTGATGCTAGAGGGATTTTTTTGCTTTCAAAAACGATGACATCATATTTGCATTATTTGCTATAACGTCTATTTAATTATGTGTCATCAAATTTGAAAACCTTATATTCAGATAAAAAGGAGCGATGAGTATGCAATATGAAGTAGCAACAATCGTATATGGGGATGTGACAGGTGACGGGGTGTTTGATGCTGTAATCGTGTGGGGATGGCATAAGCCTGATACACCATTTTGGGAGGGATTAACTATTGATGTTCAAAATGGGGTTACAGGTGAGATAGCTCGGCAGCCTCTCAGTCAACCTGAAGGCTATGATCCGAATATTTGGCTTGGCGATGTAACAGGCAATGGCGTGGATGATATTGTGTTAACGATTCAAACAGGAGGCAGCGGTGCCACGATTAATGCATATGTCTTTCAATATGAACAGCAGCGCTTAGCAACGTTATTTGATAGTGAACAATATCAGAATCAATATGCTTATCAAGTCAACTATCAAGATCAATATTTAGTGCATGTTTTAAGTATGAGTAACCAAGAGCTTTATAGTATAGATTTATCGTTGCGACCTAGTGAATATTTAAATGAGATTTATGATCAAGACGGTGTTCTGCTTGAGCCGATTGAGGGATGGGTCAATCCAATGAGTGGGCTATATCCGGTCGATTTTGATGGCGATGGTGTTTACGAATTGATGATTTTACAACGTATTGCTGGGCGTTATAATGCTGATGCGATTGGTTATGTTCAAAACGTGCTGGCTTGGCAAGACAATTATTTTGAACTTAATCAACAATATGTAGAGGTATTCGGTCAACCGAATGCTTAATTCACGTTAAATCTTTATCCCTTTAACGTTTTACCTCAAGATATTCCATAAAGTGAATTTTCGAAAAAATCATTAAATCTTGAATAATTCTAAGCAATCGATACAATATGGTAGCATTTATTAAGTTCCTAAGTCTTAGTTTGGCTCATCACGATTAAGCTTGTTGAATGATGATTAATCAAGCTTAAACCTGTTTGATAAAAAATGGTGCGCTCGTTATGATTAATTATGGAAACAATCGTTAACCAAAAATTGAAAGGAGTCGTTACCATTAACACTCAAACAGCTACTTTGAACCCGGCAGATACACTGGTACTTGAGAAACCAAGTGTTGAAGATGGGTCAGCTATGTGGGAACTTGTTAACAACTCGTCTTTAGATCAGAACTCAGCATACAAATACATTATGATGTGTGAACACTTCGCTGAGACATGTGTTGTAGCGAAGGAAGAAGGCAAAGTGGTAGGCTTTGTTACCGCATTTATACCTCCAGAAAGGCAAGATGTCGTGTTCGTTTGGCAAATTGGCGTCGATTCATCACAACGTGGAAAAGGACTGGCGTCGAAAATATTAAACGAACTGTTTGATCGTGATGCTTGCCGTGATGTCCGCTATTTAGAAGCCACGGTTACTCCAACTAATGAAGCATCCCAAGCTTTATTTAAGAAATTCGCAAAAGAGCATAATACGACTTGTGAAGTATCAGAATGCTTTCCAAAAGAATTATTCCCGAGCGATGAACATGAAGCGGAATTGAGCTTTTTGATCGGGCCAATCGAAAAATAGGCTAGCTATGACTGTTCGTTCGGTGAAGTATTATATATACCAATATACCCGCAGGGGTAATTAAGGGGGATTTGATTGTGACACGTACAGATATGAATATTTTTGAACAATACGAATCAGAGGTGCGCAGTTATTGCCGTAGTTTTCCGACGGTCTTTCATGAAGCTAAAGGCTCTAAAATGTGGGATGAACAAGGGCGTGAATATATTGACTTTTTCTCAGGTGCTGGTGCCTTGAACTATGGACATAATGATGAGCATATGAAAGAAGCATTAATTGATTACATTAAACAAGACGGCATTACGCATTCATTGGATAAAGCGACAACAGCAAAAGGTCAGTTTATTCAAGCGTTTAATGACATTATTTTAAAACCTCGTGAAATGAATTATAAAATGATGTTCCCAGGTCCAACTGGTACAAATGCTGTTGAGAGTGCATTAAAGCTCGCGCGTAAAGTGACGGGCCGCACTGATGTTATTAGTTTTACGAACGGTTTTCACGGTATGACAATCGGTTCTTTATCGGTAACAGGTAATGCAATGAAGCGTAAAGGTGCAGGTGTTCCGCTTGAACACGCGGTAACAATGCCTTATGACCGTTTTATTAGTGAAGATCTCGAAACGTTAGAGTATCTAGAGCGTTTCTTAGAAAACGGAGGTAGTGGCGTTGATATTCCAGCAGCGATGATCGTAGAAACGGTGCAAGGTGAAGGCGGTATTAACGCAGCGCGCTTTAAATGGTTGAAGAAATTAGATGAGATTTGTAAACGTTGGGATATTCTATTAATCGTTGATGATATTCAAGCAGGAATTGGACGTACAGGTGCATTCTTCAGTTTTGAAGAAGCAGGAATTGAACCTGATATTGTCTGCTTATCAAAATCATTAAGTGGTTACGGCTTACCACTAGCGATTATGCTAAGCAAGCCTGAACTTGATATTTGGCAGCCTGGTGAGCATAACGGAACATTCCGTGGTAACAACCACGCATTTGTTACAGCAACAGCTGCACTTGATTATTGGAAAGACGACCAGTTCGAAGCATCGATTAAACAAAAGGCTGATATGACGCATGAATTCTTACATCGTCTAGTTAAAGATTATCCAGAACTAAAAGGCACGGTGAAAGGTCGTGGCTTGATGGTTGGGATCGCGTGCGAAGATGATGGCATGGCAGAAAAAGTGGCAGCTCAAGCGTTTGAACTCGGCTTAATTATGGAGACAGCTGGTGCGAATGATGAAGTATTTAAGTTATTCCCAGCCATGACAATTAGCAAAGATGAATTGAAACAGGGTCTAGCGATTATTGAAGAAAGCGTGAAGAAATTAGTGAAAGAGCCTGTATTAAACTAAATAATAGCGTAAAGTCTGACGTTCAACTAAATGGTTGCGTCAGACTTTTTTATGGTTTGTTGAAACCAAGTATCCCAAGACTTTTGGTTTAAATTATGAAGACGTCCAGATGTAAGTGGCATGGTATCAGGTGAAATACCAGCACCGCCTATTGCTATTTCCAGTTCTGGATCATGATGAATAAATTGTTCGAGCTTTTCTTTTAATTTATTGAGTTGCTCCTCGTGAGGATACGTAAGAGAAGTCACTAATAATTTAATATCATTTGTCTGAAGTACATGCGTGACGTGGTCCAATGGTGTATTAGGCCCTAAATAAAGAACTTCCATCCCTTGTTTTCTTAAAAACAAACTAAACGTGAGCAGGCCAATATGATGGAGTTCATTTTCAGGTGTAAAGGCAAGAGCTTTTGGTAGTGAATGATCGATAGGTAATATGCGTAAAATTTCTGTGCATCGTTGCATGATGAATTCCGAAGCAAAATGTTCTTGAGCAATGGATAATGTGCCCTTCTCCCACTCATTCCCGACCCGATGTAAAATCGGCATGAAAATATGGTGGATGACATCTTCATAATCATATTGAGAAAAAGCAAGGTTAATTGTATCATTCGCTTCTTTCGTATTGAACCCAGTTAGATGATTATAAAGTGTGTAAATCGTATCTGAATAATGACTGTTATCATTG
The DNA here is from genome assembly GCF_030812915.1 of Alkalibacillus salilacus. Lineage (GTDB taxonomy): Bacteria > Bacillota > Bacilli > Bacillales > Alkalibacillaceae > Alkalibacillus > Alkalibacillus salilacus. The sequence continues at coordinate 235,133 of NZ_JAUSTQ010000001.1, read as the reverse complement.
GCGTAAGCAGAGGTTATTTCACCATCTTGCTCTTCCCACAGTCTCACTGCATCACTAATTTTATAACTCTCAAATTCAGTTTTATACTTAAGCCATTTTAACAACCGAACATCATCGTCACTATATATTCGATGCCCGCCTTCGCTTCTAGAAAGTGAGACGATCTGATAACGGTTTTCCCAGGCACGAATGGTGACTGTTGGGATTCCTGTTAACTCTGCTACTTTTTTAATGGAGTACATAATCCCTCACCTCACATTTATTATACATAAATTATACAGAATAAAGCAAAATAACTTCAATTATTTTAAACATCTGATGAGGTGTGTTTAATATTTAGAAAGGCGTATGACTTTAAGAATTATACAAATCCTAAACTCGATTTGTGATCTTAAATTCTCTTTTTATAACGATTGCAGGTTAAGATTCTGCAGAGGTCAAGATATGGATGAACTCTTTCAATATCCTTGCTGTAAGCCCCCAAATCACCCGATTTTGGTAATAATAAAAATGTTCTTCAATTTGAAAGGTTTGTTTCATATAAAGTGATTGATTCGGGACATCGCTTATAGGAAATGATTCGTCGGGTTCAATCGCCATGTTCATATAATGAATGGTTGGCTCGTTTTGTAAAAAGAAGTGAAGAGGAACAGTAAAGACATCGTCAACTTCACCAGGATTAAGCTCAAATGATGACTCAGATGTATTTGTTAATAGACCAACATATACATGCACGTTCAATCCAAAGGGTGTTTGTACCCATCCGAGTGATTGGGTATAACGAAGCTTATCTTGATCAACTCCCAGTTCTTCATTAAGTTCACGTAAAGCAGCCTCGTTCGTGCTGTCATCATCTTCATCCACTCGTCCCCCAGGGAAGCAAATCTCACCAGGTTGAGTTCTCATGGTTTTTGATCGGACTTCGAAGAGTATATGCAAACCATCATCTTTTTCAATTAGTGGCAAAATGACAGCTGTTTCACGTGGTTTATGTGGTCCTAATGATTTGGGTTGGTGATGTTTTAGAATGTGATGAATATTGTCTGCTTGCATTATAATCCCCTTTCTTCCTGCTACTTCTAGAATAACGGATTCATAATTAGTTTGCATGAACTTTGATGTGAAATCAGATGATGTCGCATAATGGCATCTGTTGTCGTATGCGGGAGATATTTCCCACTCAATGATGTTGGAACCTGGCGACAATTGTCAGGTTAACTTGTCTTAGTTTTATCTTTATGTTAAGGTTTTGAACGTATGTCGCTAGTATACCATTAAAATATTGGTCAAGGATTCCCTAGTATGTGAACAGTGCAACTATTTTTAAAAGAAATGTTTTATAACGTTAAATAGGGGTATAACATTATGTATATCATACTTGAAGTGACATATTAGGAAATCATTTGACACCAGACGAAATTTAATAAGGAGGAGAGTTTATGTCAGCGAAACCAAAAGGAATTACGTCCTTTAGTAAAGCTGTCAAAACACCAGCATTTATAATTTCAATCATATTTGGTGTGTTATTTGTTTTGGCAGGTATACTTTTACCTGATTTTGATACTTATATTAATAGTGCTTACAATTGGATTATCGAATATCTTGGGTGGTCATTTATTTTAGGTGCTAGTGCTTTTATTATTGTGACCGTCTTCTTAATTTTAAGTCCGTTAGGCGAAATTAAGTTGGGTGAAGATGATGAAAAGCCGATGTATTCCACACCAGCCTGGTTCGCAATGCTATTCAGTGCTGGTATGGGTATTGGTTTACTTTTCTGGGGTGCATCAGAACCGATTAATCACTATGATTGGCCTGCAAGTGGTGGTGAAGGTGGTACAGCCGCGGCCCTTCATGATGCGCTTCAATATTCATTCTTCCACTGGGGCTTACACCCATGGGCGATTTATACAGTTGTGGCATTATCACTAGCGTATTTCTCTTATCGTAAAAACTTACCAATGCTATTGAGCTCAGCGTTAGAGCCATTAATTGGTCGAAACAATTTAAACGGTTTTTGGGGTAACACTGTAAATGTTATTGGTGTTTTCTCAACATTATTCGGTATTTCTACATCACTCGGTTTAGGTGTTATGCAAATCGGTGGTGGTTTTGAGCGACTGTTTGGTATTCCAAATGAGACAGGTCTTTGGATGGTTATTATTGCAGTTGTTACAACGTTAGCCATCCTTTCGACTACAACAGGTATTGATAAAGGAATTAAGTGGCTGAGCCAGGCGAACTTAGGCGTTGCTGGTTTGTTGCTATTGTTCGTGTTTATCTTAGGTCCAACATTATTCATCTTAGAAGCAATGACACAAAGTACAGGTGGTTATTTACAGAACCTATTCTCGATGTCATTTGGAATTGATGCAGCCGGTGAAGGTGCAGAAGGCTGGTATGATGCTTGGACAATATTCTACTGGGCATGGTGGATTGCATGGGCGCCATTCGTTGGTTCCTTTATTGCACGTGTGTCTAGAGGTCGTACGATCCGTAGCTTTGCGATTGGTGTTATGTTAGTACCAACAGCTGTCAGTATTTTCTGGTTCAGTGTCTTTGGTGGTACAGCACTATATAACGAACATTTTACTAATAATAGTATTATGGATGCAGTCATGCAAGATGAGGCACAAGGGTTCTTTGCAATGCTCGAAGGCTTCCCTTTCTCTTCTGTTTTAATTGTGATTGCGATGATCTCGTTAACAGTATTCTTTATTACGTCATCTGACTCCGGTACGTATGTAATCGGTATGTTAACGTCTAAAGGTAACATGAACCCACCAATTGGTTTACGTATTACATGGGGTATTATTGAAGGTTTATTCGCAGCTGTACTATTAGCAGCAGGCGGACTCGAAGCCTTACAAACCGCCTCGTTAATTGGTGGTTTCCCATTCATGATTATTATGTTCTTGATGATGTATAGCTTAATATACGCCCTATATCAAGAGCTCGATGATGGTTCTTTACCACGTGAACGTCAGCGTATTTATCAAGCCCTTGAAGACTTAAGTGATGAAAATAAAGTTGCTGATGACGTCATTACAGACGAAAGCGAACACAATAATAATTAATTTAAACGGTCTTATTAACCTCTCGGCTTTTGCCGAGAGGTTAATTTTTTTGTTTGAGGAGAAAATGGAGCATGTCGAGATGATGACAAAATAAGATCAGAAATGAAAGAAAGTGTCTGTTTGTTATATAATAGAGATAAGTTCAAGATTGTTTGTTGATCACGGTAGATTTTTGTCTATTAACAATATACACTATGACTAGAGATAGACAGCAATTAAGGAAGGTATGAGCGCATTTATGAATATTTTAATTACGGGAGCGACTGGATTTTTAGGGACACAATTAACGCAGAAACTCGTTAATGACAGTCACCATGTCTATTTATTAGTTCGTAACCGAAAAAAACTTGAACCTCTCTATCAATCACTTACAGATGAACAACAAGAATTAGTGCACGTAGTCGAAGGGGATTTATTACAAGCAGAATTAGGCATCACACCTGAACAGAAGACCGCTTTACAGGGACAAATCGATGCGCTATATCACACAGCAGCTTATTTATCCTTTGATGAAGCGGAGCGAGATCTTGTATTTGATATAAATTTATATGGAACTAAACGAGCATTGGCTTTTGCGAAATCGATTGGGGTCAAGACGTTCATCCATGTCAGTACGGCCTATACTCTGGGTGAGGCAACAACAGGTTATGAAAACCTTCATCCAACAGATGGAGCCTTTGTGAATACGTATGAAGAAAGCAAATGTTTCGCCGAGCATGAAGTGATGGCAGAACAAGACAATCTTAAGACAGTGATTGTAAGGCCTGCTATTATTATTGGTAATTCACAATCAGGTGAAGCTGATACAACATTTGGTTTATATGGCATTTTACGAACCGTCTATTTATTGAAAAAGCGAGCTCAACGCAAATCAGATGACCATATTTTCCACTTGTTAATTGAGGAAGATACAGTTTCAAATTTGGTACCTGTCGATTTTGTCATCGATGTACTTCATGCGAGCTTAACGCATGGCCAAGCAGGGACGATTTATCATGCGACAAACCCGAACCCACCTACAAATGGTGAAATATTCACAGCCATTAAAGAAGGAATGGATTTTGATCAAGTCAAGATTGTGTCTTATGACGAAAAAGGTGAATTATCAGAAGAAGAGCAACGTCTTAATCAACCATTAGAAGTGTTTAAGCAATATTTAAATCGATCAATCACATTCGATCGCAAGAATGTTAAAGCCTTATTAAATCAAACGAACCAACAAGATTTAAACATGGATCATGACATGTTACTACGAATTGTTGATGGATTTTTAGAAGAGCAATAAAGTGAAAATGTGTTTGTATTTCATTTTTGGAGGAGAAATGGAATGGAATTTCAAAGGCAGCAAGGATCAAAACCCCTATATCAACAGATTGAAGCCTGGATGACCACACAAATCGAGAATGGAACATGGGAAGGTGGCGATCGCTTGCCATCAGAACAATTTTTGGCTAAAGAAATGGATGTTAGTCGTGGCACGTTAAGAAAAGCCATTCAAAAATTAATGAGGCAGGGACTGTTAGAGCAAAAGCAGGGTAGTGGGACTTATGTTAGGCAACAAAAAATCTCTTATCCCTTTGCGCAAGAATTGCTCTCCTTTGCTGAAGCCATGGAAATGAAAGATTATAATTTTGATACAGACATTATTTCACAAAAAATTGTACAACCTTCAGAATGGGTGCAAAATTATCTTGATATTAGTCTCTATGATCTAGTGTTTTATATTAAACGAGTGAGAAGAATTGACGGTGAGCCAGCATTGATCATAGAAAGTTGGATTGCGGTTGACCGCTGTCCTGGAATTGAACAAGCTAATTTTAATCAAGACGGCCTATTTAATTCAATCGAAATGTATTCAAGTTCGCCAATATCATATGGTGTGCGTAAGTTTGCGGCGAAAGTTCTAAATGCTGAAGAAGCGAAATTACTGCATTTGACGATGGGTGATCCAGCGCTTCATTTGAGTCAGCAAACCTTTAATTCACATGATATCCCTTTGGAGTGCTCACAAATCGTATTAAGATCTGATCAATATGAATTGACATCTGTTTTAAAACGTTAAAAAAGGTCACCTCATCTAAGTTAATTAGACGAGGTGACCTTTTTGTTATGAAGAGTGATTTTGGTTTTTACGTTGTTGGCGTTTCTGGCCGCCTTGTTTGTTGTGTTGTTTATTGCGATTGTTGCGGTTATTACGGTTTTGATTATAGTTTCGGTTGCGATTGCCACCTTTATAATTTTGACCGCGATTACGGTTGTTGTGTTGACCTTTGGCTTTCTTCGCGCGTAATGGTTCAACAGCCGTTAATTTAACCGGCGTTTGGCTTGGTTCTTTTGTAAGAAGTTTAATGGCTGATGCAACAACATCAACGGCTTCTTCTTCTGATAATAGGCGCTTCGCTGCTTCTTGATAGCTTTCGCCTTCATTAGCCCAAATCGCTTGGCGTAACTGTTCAACTGCACCTTCTTGCAGTCCTTCTAACACTGCTTCATAAGATGGAATTGGCTTTTTATCAATCTGACGCTTAGTCAGTTTTTCGATTGATTTCAAATGATCCATTTCACGAGGTGTGACGAATGTATAAGCATTCCCTTTTTCACCTGCGCGTCCTGTACGTCCTATACGGTGAACGTAACTCTCAGGATCTTGTGGTAAGTCAAAATTATAAACGTGTGTCACACCTGAAATATCTAAACCACGTGCAGCAACATCTGTTGCTACGAGGATATCAGTTGCTTGTTCTTTAAACCGACGAATGACTTTTTCACGCTTAGCTTGTTGGATATCACCATGAATCCCTTCTGCTGAATAACCACGTTTCATTAAACCTTCTACGAGTTCATCAACACGTTTCTTCGTACGACCAAAGACAATCGCTAGCTCTGGTGATTCGATGTCTAATGAACGGCATAAGACGTCGAATTTTTGGTTTTCTTTAACGTCGTAATAATACTGGTCAATATGGTCAACGGTTAATTCTTTTGATTTCACGCGTACAATCTCAGGTTGTTGCATGAATTTCTCTGCTAGAAGTTGAATGCGTTTTGGCATTGTGGCTGAGAATAATAATGTTTGGTGTTCAGCTGGGATCTCCGCCAAAATCGCTTCGATATCTTCGATGAAGCCCATATTAAGCATTTCATCAGCTTCGTCAAGAACGGCTGTATGAATGTTTTGTAGTTTAATCGTTTTGCGACGAATATGGTCGAGTAAACGACCAGGTGTAGCTGCAATAATTTGTGGGCGACGTTTTAACGCTTTGATTTGTCGATTAATATCTTGCCCACCATAAACAGGTACTGTTTTAACGCCTTTGTTTTGGCCGATACGATTTAATTCTTCGCCTACTTGGATCGCTAATTCACGAGTTGGCGCAATGACAATACCTTGGATATTTGGATTGTTTGGGTCAATTTTCTGTAGCATTGGTACACCAAATGCCGCTGTTTTACCCGTCCCGGTTTGGGCTTGCCCAATTAAATCCTTTCCTGCGATTGCTGTTGGAATCGCTTCTGCTTGAATAGGCGTTGTTGTTTCAAACCCCATATTCTCAAGGGCTTTAAGCACATCGCTTTCAATGTTCAATTCACTAAATGTTTTCAAACTTGTTCCTCCTAAAATGATTCTTTCTGATTTTATCTTTAACAATAATGTTGATGTCATTTACCATATAGCTTCGTTCATGAGCTAATAATATTTTGTTTATTTAATATTCATTTTATCCGTATACATAAAAAAAGTAGCCCATTGTAAATGAGGAAAAAAAGTGCCTTCCACCATTTATTAGTAGCCACGTAACTTTTCTTCATATCAATAGTTGTTAAGACGATTCATTATAACCCGTATTTTGGAAAAAGTCAATTAGGTTCAACATCCACCTTCTAGCCATCTCAATTTGCACTGCTGTTATTCCATATTTTTGGTATAATAGCATTAAATAAGAGCTTTGTTTTTATTGATTTTGCAGTGGGTTGTTGAATTGTGAGGAGCGAAGGTGGCGACTCCTGCGGGAATAGCACGAGTCTCGAGACCCCAGAGGCCGTGCCTTTTGGCCGAGGAGGCTCGAGCCGTGCCCGCTGAAAGCGTCCACCGATAGCGGATTACAATTCAACAACGGACATTAACAGAGCCAAATTATCCAAAAGGAGATTACATATGCTACAAGTCAACTATTCAGGCAATTTATCTGACGTTCTAACGGAAAGCAAATGGCAAGAGCTCGAATCCATTCATTATAACTTATACGAAAAACAAGGGAAGGGGAATGACTTCCTAGGGTGGTTAGACTGGCCAAGTCGTTCAACAGATGATTGGATTAATCATATTCAACAAACAGCTGAACAAATTCGACAGCAAGCGGACGTGCTGATTGTTATTGGGATTGGTGGATCTTATTTAGGGGCCAAAGCAGTAATTGAAGCATTGAGTCCATACTTTAATAAAGAGCAAGAGTTTGAAGTGATTTTTGCAGGTCAACATGTGAGTGGCGCTTATCTCAAACAACTTATGACATATGTTGAAGACCGTGATGTTGCTTTAAATGTCATTTCAAAATCAGGGACGACAACGGAGCCTGCGCTTGCTTTCCGTTTCCTACAACAATACATGGAAGAGCGTTACGGCGATGAAGCATCAGAAAGAATTTACGTCACGACAGATGCGAATAAAGGCGCTTTACTGGATTTAGCGACTCAAAAAGGTTATCAGCGTTTCGTTGTTCCGGATGATGTGGGTGGTCGCTATTCTGTCATGACAGCCGTTGGATTGCTTCCGATTGCAGCTGCTGGATTTGATATTCGATTACTACTTGAAGGTGGCCAAGCAGCGGAAGTTGAATTAAGTGAATTCAGTCAGGAGAATCCAGCTTTACAATACGCCGCTTTACGTCATCATTTATATGAACAAGGCTACACGAATGAAGTTTTGGCAACATTTGAACCGGTTTTAGCATACGTGCAGGAGTGGTGGAAACAACTCTTTGGCGAAAGTGAAGGGAAAGAGCATAAAGGCATTTTCCCTGTGTCTGTCACGTATACGACTGATTTACACTCTTTAGGTCAGTATATTCAAGACGGAAAACGTCATTTATTTGAAACATTCATGATTGTTGATGAAGTGGATGATGATCTTCAAGTTTTCGAAAAGGAAAATGATGCTGATCAACTCAATTACTTAGCTGGGACATCTCTTCATGAGTTTAATTTAGTGGCTTATCAAGGGACGTCGCAAGCCCATTTATCGGGTGGTGTCCCACAAGTGACTATTCGCATACCTGAACTAGATGAGTATCACTTAGGCTACTTGCTTTATTTTTATATGCTGTCATGTGCCTTTAGCGCTTATCAATTAGAGATAAATCCATTTGATCAGCCAGGTGTCGAAGCATATAAGACGAATATTTTCAAACTGCTAAAGAAACCTGGCTTTGAATCATAAATCTATAGATCTAAGACAAGTGATGCAGCGCCAAGCATGCCTGCATCATTTTCATATTGTGCTGTTTTGACTTCGATCGGGTTTAGTAAATGTTGATTAAGTTGTTCGTGCAAATAGTCGAACCACAAGCTCGCGGATTCGGATACTCCACCACCAATGACAACGGTATCCATATCAAAGATAGCTTGTAAAGAACTAATCACAACTGCTAAGTCGCTCGTATAAGCTTTGACTAGTGCTTCAGCCTGCTCGTCATGTTGAATATTTTCGAAGAACGTTTCAGGTGTATAAGGTAATCCAGCTTCCTCAATGCGACGCTTGAGCGCTGTTCCAGATACATATTGTTCGGCGCAACCTTTACGCCCACAAGGACATGGATGCCCGTGCGGATATAAAATCATATGACCAATTTCAGCCGCACCACCATGAGGACCACCGCTAACGACACAATTGTCTAAAATCACGCCACCGCCTAATCCTGTGCCTAGTGTTAAACAAATTGAGCGTTCTGAAGATTTAGCCGCACCTAAAGTCGCTTCTGCTAGCGCGGCTACATTGGCATCGTTATCAACAGCTACAGGGCGATTGGTAGCTGTCTCGAGTTGGGATTTCACCTCTGTGTTCGACCAACCAGGTAGTAAGTCAGTGGCATAAACGACACGACCACGTTTGGAATCAACAAAACCATGGGTACCAATGCCGATTCGTTCAATTTCGGGATGACTATGTAATAAGTTTAAAATCTCGCGTTCTAATGTTTCGTAAAGTGGGAATGATGTTGGAACTTTCGTATCGAGGTGAACATTAAATTGTTCATCAATCATACCAAAGCGGATTTTCGTCCCACCAATATCAACGCCTAGTACTTTCATGAATCAGACCTCCAGTAGCTTAAGTTTGGTGATGGTTGCGGTTTCATTGCGATTATTATAACACTTAAACTTGAGTTGGCGAAGATTTTTTCGAAAACAGGTAAGGTTATTTAACAATACAGTAGAAAGAAGTAACTGTTTAAAAATTATTTTGAAGATACGAAAAACTTATTTTAACAGTAGTTATATGCACGTGAACTGTCATAGCAACTCTATAAGAATAGGGAAATCCCTTATCATAAAACGTGAACCATATATGTTAAAATGATGAGAAAAGGAGGAGTCGAGATTGACAGGTCCAGCTTTACGAAAACAAGATTCTCATCATGCGATTCATGAAGGTGCTCGAGCAGGTGCGATCGCAAAAACTGAAGAACTCATTGAAACGATTCAAAAAGGTGATCAGAAGGCTACTCACGATGCCGCACTTGACTTGATCGACTTCTGGGAAACTCGCATTATTGCACATGCTGATGCAGAAGAAGAGGAAGGCGGCCTTTACGCTGAAATAGTCAAAGAACAACTTGAACGACAAGAAGACGTGACAAAATTGACGCGTGACCATGACTTATTACGTCAACTCGTTCAACAAATTAAAGACGAGCTAAATGAAAATGGATTTGCCATGTCGATGATTGATCAATTTAATGCACTTGTTGTAATTAACGAGATGCATAGTCGTGATGAAGAAGGGTTGCTACATGAGTAATTTACATTTTTTATATAAATTCCATTGTCATATGGAATGAGTTTTAGAGTATAGGTAAGTATGAAGGTGGCGGGGTTAGTGGAAGATTTTGATTTTCAAGAAACATTAGAACAATTACGTAATCAATTTAGAGTAGATGTAGCTTCTTTGGCATTAGTTATTCCTGAAGAAGATCATGTATTAAAATGGCATTATATGTCAGGTAATCAAAATGAACATTATAAACGAATTGTGTTGCAGTCTGGTCACGGGTTAGCTGGCGAAGTATACCGTACTGGAAAACCTATCATTATGCCATCGGTTAGTGATGTTATTCCACGTTCTGAAAAATACCTCTATCCGATTGTCCAATTCGAAAAATTAGCAAGCTGTTTAGTAATCCCTCTCTTTAAGCGACATAGGGTTGAAGCAGTATTACTACTTGCGACACGGAATACTGGACAGTGTAACGAACAGATGTATGATGATGTGATGGATTGGATCGGAGCACGTTTTGGCCCATTCCATGCAACAGAAATAGAGCCCAAATTATAATTTATTGAAGTGATAAGGGAGTCCCCGGTGAAGTTGAGGGGACTCCCTTATTTATGTATGGACGTCTGGCACATTAAAATAAAGATAGATGAAAATTCAATGTTATTCATTCTAAATTTAATTAAAGAAGGTGCGTTCCATGATTAAAAAAGTACAGTTGCCTCTGCAAACAATGAATCTATTAGTTGGTTTTATGGTTTGGGTTATTATTTCAGCTTTAATCCCTTTTATGCAAGAAGATATTCAAATTGCACCAGAAAGAATATCCTTATTAACAGCAGTTCCGGTTATATTAGGGTCTGTGTTACGAATTCCTCTCGGTTATTATGCCAATTTAATCGGTGCACGGATCACATTTATTGTTAGTTTTATTCTGCTATTATTACCAGTTTTTTACATTAGTGAAGCCTCAAGTTTTACAGACTTACTGATTGGTGGGATTTTCCTCGGGATTGGTGGTGCCATTTTCTCTGTTGGTGTTACCTCACTTCCGAAATACTATGAAAAAGAAAAACATGGTTTAGTAAATGGTATCTACTCTGTCGGTAATGTTGGTACAGCTGTGACAACATTTGCTGCACCCGTTATTGCATCTCAAATTGGTTGGTCAGCAACGGTTAAACTATATTTAGTTTTATTATTAATCTTTGCTGTTCTCAACATTTTTCTAGGGGATCGCAAAGAAGAGAAAGTAAAACAGCCAATTATCTCCCAGATTCAAGGGGTATATAAAAATGAAAAACTTTGGCTGTTCTCATTATTCTATTTCATAACGTTTGGTTCATTTGTAGCCTTTACGGTTTACTTACCCAACTTCTTAGTCACACATTTTGGTTTAGAGAGTGTCGATGCAGGTATGAGAACAGCAGGTTTTATTGTTGTTGCAACGTTTATCAGACCTGTTGGTGGTTGGTTAGGTGACCGTTTCAGTCCACAGCACTTGCTTGTCGGTGTTTTTAGTATCTATACATTTGCGGCTATTTTACTAGCTTTTTCACCATCCATTGAATTATATACGATAGGAACGTTAGCGATAGCAGTTTCAGCAGGTATTGGTAACGGGGTGATTTTCAAGTTAGTTCCAATGTACTTTAGTAAACAAGCTGGTATCGCGAACGGGATCGTTTCGATGATGGGTGGTTTAGGTGGTTTCTTCCCGCCAATTATTCTATCAACTGTTTTTGCGATAACAGGACACTATGCTATTGGGTTTATGTTGTTATCCCAACTTGCTCTAGCAAGTTTAGTGCTTGTTTTCTGGATGATCTTCCAAGGCAAACTTGAGATTCAAACAAGTGTGTTTAACTCAACGAATCAAGGGATCATGGTGACAAAGAAAGATAGTACCATTGTGTCAGTTAACCCAGCCTTTACTCGTTTGACAGGTTACACTGAAGATGAAATTATCGGTGAAACACCAAGTCTGTTAAAATCAGGAGAACAAGATCAATCTTTCTACGATCATATGTGGAGCGTCATCAATGAACAAGGTGAATGGCAAGGTGAAATATGGAATCGTCGTAAGAATGGAGAACTCTATTTAGAATGGTTAACGATTAGCGAAATTCGTGATGATGCAGGTGAGGTAACGCACTATGTCGGAACATTTTCAGATATTACGAACCATCAAGAAGAGAGACGTGAAGCATAAATGACTGATCGTTACGCAAGACAAGCGCGTTTTAAAGAAATTGGCCAATCAGGACAAAATTTAATAAAGGAATCAACAGTTACTATTATTGGTTGTGGAGCGCTCGGGACAGCCCAAGCGGAGATGTTAGTGCGTTCTGGTGTGAAAACGATCCATCTCGTTGACCGTGATGTTGTCGAATGGTCGAATTTACAGCGGCAACAGTTATTTACCGAAGATGATGCGCTTGAGATGGTTCCTAAAGTGATTGCAGCAGAAAAGCGGTTGCACGACATTCGTTCTGATGTGACTCTGCATACTTATCTCGAACATGCTGATGCTGATTTAATAAAACGTTTAGCTGAACAGTCTGATATTCTATTAGATGCAACAGACAATTTTGAAACGCGTTTAGTCATTAATGATGTGTGTCATCAATTAAATAAAGCTTGGGTATATGGCGCTTGTATTGGAAGCACGAGCGTCGTGTTTCCCATTTTACCGGGGGAAACAGCTTGTTTGCGTTGTATTGTTGAGTCAATTCCACTTAATCTAGCGACGTGTGAGAATGCTGGTATTCTTGCTTCGACTGTACAAATCACAGCTTCTAGGCAATGTAATGAAGTGTGGAAATATCTCACGGGTCAACGCGAACAAATGTTAAGAAAACTATGTATTGAAGATGTTTGGGAAATGGACCGACAATTAATAGGGATAAGTAAAGTTAAGCGGGACGACTGCTTAACATGTGGCGAGACACCAAGTTATCCAGCGTTAAAAGAACATGCTGATGTTGCCGTGCTTTGTGGGCGTGATACTGTACAACTTAAACCATCTACATCACGTCATTATAGCTTAGAAGACATTGAATCAAGCCTTAAAGAACAACATTATTCGTATCAAAAAACACCCTTTTTTATACAATTTTACGCAGAGAACCACCGTGTGATGGCTTTTCATAATGGACGGATTTTAGTTCACGAAACAAAAGACGAGAGAGTTGGACGAAAGATTTTTCATCAACTATTTGGCTAAGGAGAATGTGTGATGTTACGTGCAGGTGTGTTAACGATTAGCGATACACGGACAGAAGAAACAGATCGTGGTGGCCATATGGTTAAAGATCGTTTAACCAAAGCAGGACATCAAGTGGAGCATTATTCGATTGTAAAAGATGAGACTGATACCATCCAAGCTGAAATGGATTGGTTAACGAAACAATCTCATTTTGATCTTATTATTACAACGGGTGGGACTGGTATTGCAAGGCGTGATGTGACGTTAGAGGCAGTTGAACCATTTTATGAAAAAACAATTGATGGATTCGGTGAATTATTTCGTTATATGAGTTATGAATACGATGTTGGGACAAAAGCGATGTTAAGCCGGGCATCAGCAGGTACGTGTGGAGAAAAGGTGATTTTTGCATTGCCAGGTTCGGTTAAAGCAGTTGAGCTCGCGATGGACCGTCTCATTATACCTGAGGCTAGTCATTTACACCACGAGCTAACCAAATAATTGGCTTTAGTCACGAACGTAATCACCTGATTGCCCACCGCTTTTAGATGTTAAATAGGTAGGGCCAATGGTCATAGTCTTATCAACGGCTTTGCACATATCGTAAATTGTTAAAGCGGCAACCGAGGCACCCGTCAATGCTTCCATTTCAACTCCTGTTTGGCCAGTTGTTTTAACCGTACAGGTAATGTTGATTTGGTAAGGTGACGATTGTTGATCTGCCCAATCAAATTGAACAGATACTTTAGAAATAGGGATGGCATGGCATAGTGGAATTAAGTTGGATGTTTGTTTAGTCGCTTGAATGCCAGCTATTCGGGCAACGCCAAACACATCACCTTTTTTATTATCGCCACGTTGGATTTGCTCGAATACAGCATCATTAACTTCAATTGAGCTATACGCAGTGGCTTCACGTTTTGTGATGTCTTTGTCCGAAATATCCACCATTACAGCATGACCTTGTTCATCGAAATGAGAAAATTGTTGACTCATATGAGATCATTCCCTTATCAAAATTTTGTTAATTGTAATTATATCATGCGAAAGATTGGAGTTGTAAGCAGTGGTAGAAGAAAGACACCCAATTTCCGTAAATGAAGCGGTGGAAAAGTGCATGCAACATGCTATAACGAATACGGTTGAATCTGTGTCTCTTCACGATGCTAATGGGCGTGTGTTGGCGGAAGACCTTATCGCCACCCATGATGTGCCATACTTTGATCGCTCACCTTATGATGGTTTTGCGATACGTGCTGTTGATAGTTCTGAAGCATCTGAACAACACCCAATCGCTTTTCGAGTCGTTGATGAGATTGGTGCTGGTGATCGTTCAGAAGTGAAGTTAGCCCCATTCGAGGCTGTTCGTATTATGACTGGTGCACGGTTGCCTGAGGGAGCGGACGCGGTGTTGATGCTAGAAAGAACTGAAGAAACGGAAGAAGGTTTTAAGACTTCATCACAACTAAAACCAGGCGACAATTTATCATTAACAGGTGAGGACCTTCGTGAAGGTGAGTTAATTTTGCATAAAGGTGAGACTATCACGCCCGGTGTGATTGCTGTACTAGCGACATTTGGTTATGCTCAAGTATCTGTTTATCGAAAACCTATTATTGGTTTAATTGCAACTGGTTCTGAGTTATTAGATGTTGACGAACCGCTTGATGGGCAACGTATTCGTAATTCAAACGGGCCGATGATTCAAGCTCAAGCCAACCAAATCAACGTTGAGTGTCGTGTCTATCAAGCTACTGAAGATCATTTGTCATCACTGACTCATCATGTGCAACAAGCCTTAAAAGAGGTTGATTGTGTTGTAACAACAGGTGGTGTGTCGGTAGGGGATTTTGATTTATTGCCTGCTGTTTACGAGGCGATTGGAGCAGAAGTATTATTTAATAAAGTAGCCATGCGACCAGGAAGTGTAACAACAGTGGCAGTAAAGGAAGGTCAATTTTTATTCGGTTTATCTGGTAATCCATCTGCTTGTTTTACAGGGTTTGAATTGTTTGCACGCCCTGTTTTAAAAAAGATGATGGGGGACGGAAAGCCTTATCTCCCGCAAAGTACTGCGACATTAGACGAGCCTTTTAAGAAATATAATCCGTTCACACGGTTTGTTCGAGCGATTTATCAGGAAACAGTTCATGGTGGTCGAATTGCGCCAGCTGGTTTTAATAAATCAAATGCTATATCTTCCATTGCAAGGTCGAATGCGATTCTCGTTTTACCCGATGGATCAGAAGGTTGGCAAACTGGGGATAAAGTTACCGTTTTACATACAGACCGTATGCAAGGAGATGCGACATGGACGAATTAAATAATGTTTTACAAATTGTCGGCTTTAAAAATAGCGGAAAAACAACAATCACCAATCTATTAATCGAAGAGACGAAACGCCTTGGCTTAACGGTGAGTGTCATTAAGCATCATGGCCATCAAGCGAAACTCAAAACGCCAGATCCCTCGGTTGATAGTATGCAACATCTAGAGCATGGAGCGGATTGTAGTTTAGTCTATGGAAATGGATTATTACAAATTCATGATAGGCTGGGAGAACAAGATGGCCTAGCTAGTATGTTAGACTATGTACAAAAGTACCCAACAGATATCATATTAATAGAAGGCTATAAAGAAGCACCTTATCCGAAAGTCGTGTTATATCGTGATGAGGAAGATCGCCAAGTGTTACAAGATTTACAACAAATCGAACACATGCAATGGTCACACGCTGAACAATTAGGTGAGACCATGCGAATGTGGTATCGAACATGGTTAGGTGAAAATAATGAAACGGTTTGAAGTTGTAACAGAACCAATTGATCCAGAACGATATCGAGAATATGTTGTCCGTCCTGAAGCGGGAGGAGTGACCGTTTTTACAGGTCATGTCCGTGAATGGACCAAAGGCATACGAACGGTTTATTTATCATTTGAGGCCTACACCTCGATGGCGGAGAAAATGATGGAGCAAATAGGTAGAGAAATAGAAGAGAAATGGCCAGAGACAAGAGTAGCAATGGCGCACCGTATTGGTGAATTGCATATTTCAGACATTGCTGTTGTCATAGCTGTTTCTTCACCACATCGTAAAGCTGCGTATGAAGCTAATGAGTATGCAATTGAACGACTGAAAGAAGATGTTCCTATCTGGAAAAAAGAGCACTGGGAAAATGGTGAGTATTGGGTTGGTCATCAAAACCAGAAGCCAAAAGGGGAGGACATAAATGAATAAAGTGCTATACTTTGCCAATTTGAAAGAAGCAACAGGTCGAAAAGAAGAAGCGATGGACGTAGCGGGAATGACACTAGGTCAGTTAGAAGAAAATCTGGCTGAACGTTATCCGAATATGACGATGACAGGTGTTCGTTTTGCCGTTAACGAGGAATTTGCGCTGCGTGATGAAGTGATTGAAACGCATGATACGATTGCTCTTATTCCACCTGTGAGTGGCGGTTAATGAGTCGTGTTGGAATATTACTAGCTGGTGGAGCTTCCCGTCGTTTCGGTTCACCAAAGGCATTTGCGACAATCAATGGTCAGTATGCTTATGAGCGCGTTTATGCGACGTTACAAGCAATAACGGATCATGTTGTTATTGTAACGCGTGAAGAGTTGATAAATAAGTTTCCAAATCATTATGATGTCATCACAGATGCTACCGATTTCAAAGGAAACGGTCCATTAGCTGGCATATGGACTGCGATGACTGAACATCTTGCTTCTGAGTATATCGTGGCGCCATGCGACATGCCATTATTGAGAGTGTCTTTATATAGGATGTTACAAAGTACTGAAGAAAATGCACCTGTTATTTATGCCCAATATGAAGGGCGTGGCCACCCACTAGTCAGTATTTGGCAGTCACGAACTAAAGTTGAAATTGAACGTCAGCTAGAAATGAACGATTTTCGGGTCTTTGCATTTGTTGAAAAGGTCAAAGGAAAAGCTGTTGACATCCATTCAAGTGATGCCTTTCAGCTCACGAATATGAATACTCCGGAGGATTTAGAAAGGATGATCACGGATGACTAACACAATCGTTGATCAATTTAATCGACCGATGCGCGACTTGCGTATCTCTGTAACAGACCGTTGCCAATTTCGTTGCTCTTATTGCATGCCGAAAGAAGTTTTTGGTGATGACTATCAATTTTTAGAACCTCATCTATTATTATCGTTTGATGAAATTGAGCGGGTTGCCCGTGCTTTTGTCGCATTAGGTGTGCGTAAGATTCGGCTAACGGGTGGTGAGCCTTTAATGCGAAAAGGGTTAGTCGATTTAATTAGACGCTTAAATGATATTGATGGATTAGATGATATTGGGCTAACAACGAATGCTATGCTACTTTATAAGCAACATGCCCAAGCCTTATATGACGCTGGTTTAAAACGACTAAATATTAGTCTGGACGCATTGGATGATTCTCTATTTCGGGAATTAAACGGACGAGGCATCGGACCGCAAAAGATTTTAGAAAACATCGATCACGCTAACGAAATTGGTTTTCATATTAAAATCAATATGGTCGTACAAAAAGGAGTCAACGAGCAAGAGATTGTTCCCATGGCGCAATATTTTAAAGACCGTGGTATGACATTGCGTTTTATTGAATTCATGGATGTGGGCAATGATAATGGCTGGAGCTTTGAAAAGGTCGTGACGAAGAAGGAGATTGTGGACCGTTTAGCGGAACATTTTGATCTGGAGCCTGTTGATAAGGACTATTTTGGTGAGGTAGCGTCACGCTATCGTTATCAAGACACACAACATGACGTTGGCTTTATTACATCAGTTTCAGAATCGTTCTGTTCAAGTTGTACGCGGATTCGCTTATCATCTGATGGTAAACTGTTTAACTGTTTATTCGCTGTATCTGGACGTGACTTACGCGGCCCATTACGGAATGGAATAGATGATGAAGAATTAGCTTCATTAATTAAGAATAACTGGGAAAGCCGAACAGACCGTTATTCTGACGAACGTGTTGAACAACGTAAAAAACGACAAAACAAAAAGATCAACATGAGCTACATTGGTGGATAGGTGATGTTGGATCACGATTTAAAAAGCACTCCAATGCTGTGAAGAGCATTGGAGTGCTTTTATTATGTCTCGATTGTTTCTAGAGCATTCTGGTCTTTAACGTGAATAGTTTTGTTTTCAATTAACTCAATCCAACCGGCTTGTTGAAATTGGCCTAATTTGCGGCTCAATGTTTCAGGAGTTGTTCCAAGAAACGAAGCTAAATCTTTTTTGGATAATTTCAGGTGGATGGTATGGTTTTCTTCGCGTTTTATTTGATTCAATAAATAGTTTGCTAGACGTGTATCAATGTGTTCAGCTGTTAAATCACTTAATTGCTTTTCAGTTGCTTCTAGTCTTAGTGTGTAAGATTTAATCATCTTAAGTCCTATTTTTGGATAATTTTCAATGAACATTTCAAGGCTAGAACGATCGATTACACATATACGTGATGGTTCTAATGCTTCTGCAAAATAATCAGAAGGTGTTCCAGCAAAAAGTGATATGTCGCCTGTGAAGTCACCAGAATAAAGGATGCGAATCACTTGTTCTTTGCCATTTTCAGATAAACGATAAACTTTGACTGCCCCGTTGTACACAATATATAACTGTTCTGATTCATCATCAGGGTGAGTTAGCCATTCACCTTTTTCGTATAAATAATGTTGTGAGGCGCTGGCGATTTTTTTCATTTCATTCATATCTAAATGGTTGAAGATCGGAACACTTTGAATACAAACGTTTTGTCCGCCACAACTGCATGAGATTGTTCTCATCCATCATTCCCCCTCGACTACAACTCTCTTATTTCAGTTTATGACGAAGAAGAATAAACATCAATTAAAATCTCTTCTTAATACTATGATGACCATTCATCGTAAAATAACGTTCTTTATTCCCGATTTTTTCTTCGATTAATTCGTAATTATAGTGTGCAGCGTAAACCACACGATAAAGAGCGAAGCCCGTAATCAATAATTGAAGAACAGCACCCCATATCGAAATACCTAAATTTATTCCCAATATTAACACCACTAGTTGGCCTGCTACAAAGTAAGAATGTCGCAACATGATGAACAAAGCTGTAGCAATGATAGATAAGATCATAAACCAAGTAAATGCAACCATCATTAACACACCTTTCATATTATTAATACTTTATGGTTTTAACTATAACGAGTCAGCGACTAAAAGAAATTGATAAATATCAAGTTTCTAACATTAAATATCTTTGTCACAAATCGTTAACAAACAAAGCGATGATTTTGGCTATTTCTTGATATGAATCAAGGTTTTAAAGTTCGCTGCTATTTATACTGTAATTAGAGAAGGAGGCGAAGTGAGATGCTGTACAATTCGATCTTATTTCTGCACATCTTCTTTGCCATCTTATGGGTGGGAGGCGTGATGTTTATTGGATGGGGAGTTTTCCCGGCAACAAAGAACTTATCTGGTCTAATACGACAGAAAGTGATTAACAACATTATGTCTCACGCCCATCTCCCCCTTGCGTTGTTAGGTTTAGCTGTTATTACAACTGGTGTATTACTAGGTGTTTGGGTAGGACCCATTAATTCGGTTAATAGCTTAATAACAACGAACTATGGTAAGAGATTTATGTTGGCTGGAGTTATAGGTGTTGCGACCTTAGCTTGGGGTACTTGGGTTAGTTATCCGATGATGAAACGAGTACTAGCTGATTCATTTATTTGGCAACAAGCTGAGAAGGGTCACGAGTTATTTATGAACAGGCAGCTATTTAAAGCTCAATTTGTTGCCAGTATAGAAGGGATAGGGTTTATGACATTACTTTATCTTATGGTGTTTTAAGGAGGTGTGAATGGTGCAAGCAGTTTATTTATACCGTCGTCACTGGTTTGGCTTATTTAGACCAATGACACTAATCGCATCAATAGCACCACTTACTGTCGCCACTTATGCAGCAACAGAAGGAGATTTTTCCATACTATTGTTATGGGTGCTACTAGTTATTGGTTTATTGATTCAAGGGTCGATGAATATGTTGAATGACTATTTCGATTTTAAAAAAGGGCAAGATGTTGATCGCTGGAAAGTTTGTCATAAGCGACCGTTGCTAGGCCCTTCACTTGAGCAAATACCATTTGTCGCTTTGGCTTTAACCACTTTAGCTATCAGTTTAACACTCGTTATAGCTGATCATCATTATGGTCTTATTGCTAGTTTAGGCTTACTGGGATTGCTTATAGGTTTCTTTTATTCAGCAACAAACCGTTCATTAGCTGCAATCGGTTTAGGCGAGATCGCAGGGTCAATCAGTTTAGGTCTTTTACCCGTCAGCATTGCCTTTGCTCTATATGTGGATCAGTTCACGATGGATGCAGTATTTATTGCCATACCGTTCATGCTACTTATGGCCACAATGGTTATGGCTAACAATATCCGAGACATTGAGAAAGATGCTGGCTATAGGATGACAATCCCTATGCAATTAGGACGCTATACCAGCGCATGGGTTTACTTAACCATTCTCATCATGCTTTATATGTATATGCCATTAATGGCTGTTTTAAATGTTTTTCCAACTGTGTCACTCTTGATTTTCATTGCGTTGCCAGTCGCTTTAAGGTTAATCAAAAATTTATTAACTGCTAATCAATTTAAAACGATTCAAGCAATGAAACTAGCAGCTTATCATTATTGGGCTTTTGCAATGGCCTGGATGATTGCTCTTATATGGAATTATTAAAGAAATGGGTATCACTTTTGTTAGAAGCAAAAGTTTATTATAAAATGTGAAATTTATCACAAGACGTGGAAGGGAGGGGCTAACATGGCAAATCAACATGAACACAAAACAGAAACATCTTATGACCAAGTAGAAGCAGGTAAAGGTGCGATGTGGGCAAGTTTAGTGTTTGTTGGTCTGTTTATTGTGTTGCTTTGGTTCGGGATTTGGGGATTATATATGATTCGCCTCTAAAAGTTGAAGATGAAAATAATAGGGAGGATTTATGATGCATCGATACGAAAAAATTTGGCTCACCGTTTCTTCTGTTCTTATTATTGGCTTCACGTTAATTGTTGGTTATCAGGCGTTCGCAATGGATTTAGGGCCTCCAAGTGATATGGAAACAATCGATCCTCAAAAGGTAGATTCGACAGCACCGTTTGACGAACCAGGAATCACGCAAATTGGTGATAAGGAATATGAGGTTGTAATGACATTGCAGGCATTTAGTTTTACACCAAGAGATTTAGAATTTCCGGAAGGGTCAACTGTTCATTTCATTATGACTTCAAAAGATGTCGTTCACGGTATGCAAATTGCAGGAACGAACTTTAACGCCATGATCACACCAGGTCATGTGACACGAATGACGCAAACATTTGATGAAGCGGGAGATTTCCTTGTCATCTGTAATGAGTTTTGTGGAACTGGTCACGAGATGATGTCAACGGAAATTAATATTAGATAGGGAGGTGAGGTTATGACTAATCAACAAACTATAGAAGGAATACCGCAAACTGAAAAGGGTCATGTGAAAGATCGTTTGAAAAAGTTTATGGGTGTTCAACGAAAGGATGCAACATTAGCAAAGGCATACATGATTGTCTCATTTGTATCGCTTTTATTGGGTGCCTTATTAGGATTGGTACAAGGGCTCAATCGAGCTGGGTTATTCGAATTACCTTATTGGTTTAATTACTACCAAGTCTTAACATCCCATGGGTTACTGCTCGTGTTGATATTCACATCATTTTTTATGATTGGCTATTTCTACGCGGGAATATCTAACACATTAGATGGTCTGAGTAATGGGGTTAGAAAGTTGGGTTGGTCTGCTTTTTGGACAAAAATAGCAGGTGCATTATTGGCTGTCTCTCAGGTTCTAATAGGTGAAGCAACCGTTTTGTATACTTTCTATCCACCCATGGCAGCATCTGTATGGTTTTATCTCGGATTAACACTAATTGTATTGGGTATTTGGCAAAGTTGTTTTGGAGTATTCATTAGTGCAGCGAAATGGCGTAAGGCGAATAAAGGTCAGCGCTTACCAATACTAGCTTTCTTCGCTGTCGGCGGTTTTGTTCTACTATTCTTTTCAAGTTTGTTTGTAGCCGCTGAAGTTCTGTTTATGATCATACCTTGGACATTAGGTTGGGTCGAAACAATTAATGTCATGGTAGCACGAACTCTATTCTGGGCATTTGGCCATACTTTAGTTAATATTTGGTATTTAACAGCTGTATCTGCTTGGTACGTGATCACACCTAAAATTATCGATGGTCCTCGTTTCAGTGATACGTTAACTCGGGTTGTCGTTGTATTATTAGTCGTCCTTAACATTCCAGGAGGTTTTCACCATCAAATTGTAGACCCAGGGATCTCAGAGCCGATTAAATATATGCACGTTTATATGAGTCTGGTGATTGGTTTCCCATCACTAATGACAGCCTATGCGATGTTCTACATTTTTGAAAAGTCGGGCCGCAAAAAAGGTGCCAAAGGATTGTTTGGATGGTTTAAGAAATTACCTTGGAAAGATGCTCGCTTCCTAGCGTTATTCATCGCAATGGCATCATTTATCGTCGGTGGTGCTGGGGGAATTGCTCAAACGATGCATCAATTAAACCAAGTGGTACACAACTCACTGTGGGTTGTTGGTCACTTCCACGTCACTCTAGGGATGACAGCTGCGATGACGTTTTTCGGTGTATCATATTGGTTAATTCCACACATTTCCGGACGGCAGTTAACACCGAAAATGAATCGATTTGCATGGTGGACGACAATAGTTTGGGCGATCGGAATTTCAATTATGTCACTCGTCATGCACTACGTTGGTTTACTCGGTGCACCAAGACGAACGGCATTCACTGAATATATGGGGAATGCAACAGCCTCTTCATGGGATCCGTATCTACTATTAATAGCGGGTGGCGCAACCATTATGACCATTGGAATTATCATGCAAGTCTACACCGTTTTTCACTTAATGTTCCGTGCGCCAAAAGGAGAAGAAGAATTCCCAATTGGTGAAGCGGAAGAAGGTAATGCAATTAAATTACCTTATTGGACGGAAAGATGGAGTGTATGGATACTGCTCATGTGGGCGACAATCGCAATGGCCTATGTGGTACCGCTCGTAGAAATGATGATAAATGGAGCACCAGGTTCACCGCCACAACGAACGTGGTAAATTTGATTGAAAGGAGGAGAGGATATGTTGAAACGCAAAACGATTATAGCGATTGCCATTGTGTTAGTAGTGAACGTTGGGATCTATTTTGTGGGGACAGATGGATTTACAGCTTTTACAGCTGAAGAAGCACGCACACAGGAATTAACAGATCATCAACCTTTGTTTCCAGAAGTCACTTTGGAAGATTCGCAAGCAAGAACATATCCTTTCTCCGAATTTGAAGGACAATATGTGTTTATGACGTTTTTCTATTCAGCTTGTTCCGATGTTTGTATTGAGTTAGAAGAAAATATGGCAGAGGTATTCGAAGCAACGGAAAATCTTCATGACCAAGTTCAGTTTTTAAGTATTAGTTTTGATCCAGAACGAGATAAGCCAGAGGTTCTTGATAATTACCGCCAATACTTTGGTAGTGATGGGGAAGATTGGCGGATGGCTAGGATAAATAATCAAGACGAATTACAATCATTACTTGATGCCTTTGAAGTCATTGTCATTCCTGATGGAAATGATCATTATACACATAATTCAGCATTCTACCTCGTCAACCCTGATGGTCGTCTGATAGATGTGATGGATTTTAGAGATATAGATGGTGCGGTTGATCGGCTTGAAAATGTGTTAGAAAGCGAGGGAGGCTAATGCAAAGTCTTATCGGATTACTGTTATGGATTTTCTTATTCCTCCCGCCTGTGCGTGACTTTTTAGAATCAATGATGATTTTGCACATGCATATGCAGATGCCACTCATCATTTTAGCCGGGTTTTTGATGGCTAAGCCAATCATTAAACGTTTTTCTAGCTTTTTTGAAAAATGGAATGAAGATGGTTTGCCTGGCATTGTGCTTTTCGTCTTGATTTTAGGTTATTGGATGATTCCACGAACAATGGACGATGCGTTGTTATCGGTTAATGTTGAGTTATTTAAATTTATCAATTTAGCTTTTTTAGCAGGTGTACCATTACGTGATAGCTTTCCAAAACTTTCAACGACGATTAAACATAGTATACTACTTATTCTATTTATTATGGTCACGAGTGTTGGGTCGCTTTATATATTTTCTGATAGCCAGCTTTGTAACAATTACTTGCAAGTTGAGCAGCTGACACTAGGTTGGAGCTTTCTGATTATGGGTTTTGCTATTACTGGCTATTTAGCTTATGTATGGTTATTTGATCCAGATGCTTATGAATAGATGTTGAAGAGAATGTCCATTATGATCATCCAAAATAAAGACTAGAGGTGTTTGACATGTTTGATCGAGATTATAATGAAGATCCGTTTATCGTTATTTGGGAATTAACGCGTGCCTGTCAGCTGAAATGTTTGCATTGCCGAGCAGAAGCTCAGTATCACAGACACCCCTTGGAAATTGATTTTGAAGAAGGTAAGAAACTAATTGATGATATCTATGAGATGAACAATCCGTTACTTGTGTTTACTGGTGGAGATCCACTAGAGCGTCCAGATGTCTTTGATATTGCTGAATATGCTGTTCAAAAAGGTGTGCGCGTGTCGATGACGCCTTCAGCAACACCAAATGTTACAAAAGAAGCCATGCGTAAGGCGAAGGATGTTGGGTTAGCGCGCTGGGCTTTTAGTATTGATGGTCATAACAAAGAAGTACATGACTATTTCCGTGGAACGAATGGTTCATATGATTTAACGATGAATGCTATTTCGTACTTACAAGAATTAGAGATGCCGCTTCAAGTCAACACCGTGATTTCACGGTATAACGTCGATTATTTAGAAGAAATGGCTGACTTAATGGAAGAGTTGGGCTGTGTATTATGGAGTGTGTTCTTTCTTGTCCCAACAGGGCGTGGAAAGGAAAGCGATATGATTTCACCGGCCGAACACGAGAAAGTATTAAGATGGTTGTATGAAAAATCAAAACATGTTTCATTTGATATAAAGACAACTGCTGCACAACATTATCGACGTGTCGTTATTCAAAATAAAATGCGCGAGAATTTAAATGAACACGAACAAATTAATTATGAAGATGCGTTGATGTCAGGTAAAACAGGACAATTGGATGGACTTGGCCGTGCCCCGAAAGGTGTTAATGACGGAAATGGATTTGTGTTCATTTCACACACAGGGGACGTTTACCCGAGTGGCTTATTACCAGTAAAAGCAGGCAATATTCGCATGCAGTCATTAGCAGATATTTACCGACACTCGGATGTATTTAAACAACTGCGTGATCCCGATCAATATAAAGGAAAATGTGGTGTATGTGAATTCCGGTATGTGTGCGGAGGGTCACGTTCTCGAGCTTATAATGTCACAGGAGATTATTTAGAAAGTGAACCGTATTGCGTTTATATTCCAAAAGCCTGGCGAGAAAAAATGAAAGCAGACCGACAAAAGAATAAAAAGTGAATTGTGATGATTGATTTTAGGGTATTGTTCTTAATAAATAAAACACTATGGGAGGTTGTTTTATGAAAACGATAACGAAAGACATGCATGTAGCTGATGTTGTAAAGGAAGTACCGCAGTCGAGTGATGTGTTCCGTCAAAATCGAATTGATTTCTGTTGCGGTGGTAAAATTCCAATTGAAGAAGCGGCAGAGAATAAATTCGTGAATGTTGACGAGCTATTAGCTGAAATAGACAAAATCCAAACATCTAATCAACAATTTGATGGTATCGATCCAGATAAATTAACGGATGAAGAATTAGTGCGCTATATCCAAATGAAACACCACCGATTTTTGCGTGACGAATTACCAGCCCTTGAACCTTACGTAGACCGTGTAGCAAAGGTTCACGGCGATGGTCAACCACACCTATTACAAATTAAAGAAATATTCGATAATCTCAAAGTCAATTTAATGCATCACCAAGATGATGAAGATGAAAATGTCTTTCCGAAAATAATCCGTTTTGAACAAGACCCAAGTGACGAATCACGTAAAGCCTTAAATGAAGAAATGGATCATTTAGTCGATGAACATGATGACGCGGGTCAGGCGTTTAAAACGCTTCGTGACATCACGAACGACTTCACACCACCTGAATCAGCATGTGGCACTTATCGCGTTGTGTATGACCGTCTTCAAATGTTAGAAAAAGACACATTTAATCATATTCATT
Source organism: Alkalibacillus salilacus (assembly GCF_030812915.1). Taxonomy (GTDB): domain Bacteria; phylum Bacillota; class Bacilli; order Bacillales; family Alkalibacillaceae; genus Alkalibacillus; species Alkalibacillus salilacus. The sequence goes on along the minus strand of NZ_JAUSTQ010000001.1, from coordinate 208,535 downwards.
TAGAAAACCATGTTTTATTCGATCGTGTTCGGTCAAAATTAGCTGATTAATCAATTTAACAAACATCATAGACCGTAAAAAACCATTCCTTTACAATTGGGGATGGTTTTTTGATTTTGAATTAACGAACACAATTGAGTTGAATTTGCAGCCTATTAATCATATTGCTCATGGTATAATGCGGATAGATTTATAGAGGAGAGGTGTGTTTTGGTACGTAAACTATGGTTGGTCATGTGTTTGATTGTACTGATCTTAACAGCTTGTCAAAACACTGATAAGAATGATGAAGACAATTTGACGGTTGCTGTTTCTTCTGGGTTGTACCATCCGATGGAACAATTGATAAATGAGTTTACTCAAAAAACAGATATCGATGTCTCTGTGACGTATGGGGCAACTGAAACGTTAGCGGTTCAACTTAAGCGTGGTGCGCCGTATGACGCTTTTCTAGCAGCTGATTATCAAGTGATGGAGCGATTAGCTGATGACGCGGTTGACATGCCGGAAGAACCAACTTTTGCCTTTGGTCGCTTAGCATTCGTTTATCAGTCTAATTTTGATTTTGAACAATTTCAATCGATTGTGATGGCAAATCCGGAGACAGCCCCTTTTGGTCGCGCAGCTAATGAAGTGTTACAGCATAAATCTTGGTGGGATGAAGAGCAATATTCTATTATATATGGAGCGAATATGCGTGCTACCATTTATCAGATGAAAACAGGAGATATTGATGCGGGTTTGATTTCATTGTCATTTATGAATGATTTGAACTTACCATATGAAGTCATTGAAACCAGTCAACATGAACCAATAAAACATGTGATGGGAAGGGTAATTGATTCAGAGGTTCCAGAAGCCACTATACAAAAATGGTTTGAGTTTTTAAAGAGTAATCAAGCGAAAGAAATTCTACAGGAGAATGGGTTTGATGTGCCATGAATTCAATTGATCTATCAGCATTATGGTTATCATTGCAGGTGGCGTTGTTAGCAACGGTGTTTGCATTTGCAATGGGAACAATTTTAGCGTGGTGGTTTGCGACGTCTAATAGTCGTTTAGCTCGTTTATTATCGATTTTAGTGACTGTTCCTTTGATCCTTCCACCAACAGTTTTAGGTTACTATATACTTGTCATACTTAGTCATCAATCTTGGCTAACAACACTGATTGGAGGACAAATATTATTCACATGGAAAGCTGCTGTGATTGTCGCGACAATCGCTGCATTACCTTTAGTTATTCGTCCGATTCAGGTTGCGTTTGAGTCAATTGATTCAGAGTTACTACGTGCGTCTGAATTAGATGGAGCTAGCAAATGGCAACAGTTATTATGGGTGATTATACCATTATCTTATCGAGGAATTATTGCTGGGGTGACTTTAGGGTTTGCCCGAGCGATGGGAGAATTCGGTGCGACATTAATGGTTGCTGGGAATATACCTGGTGAGACACAAACGTTATCCATAGCGATTTATGATGCGGTGCAAGCGAATCGTATGACTGAAGCTAATATTATGGTCGTACTCCTAACGGTGACCACACTATTATTGCTATGGTTCGCACAGACAAAATCAAGATCAAAACCCTATTAATGTAAATGTTACGAGAAGCCTCAGATCATATCTGGGGCTTATTTTTGTCTTGCAGCAGCTTCATAGTCATTAATCATTTTTTAGAAAAATAGACTTAGATTTAGACTACAGGGATTTCCTTAACTAGAATAGGCTTTTCCCTAATGGTTGAAAAAAGCTAATTCTATCATAATGAAATTAAATCATACGAAGTTGGATCAGAAGAGGAGTGACGAGCAGTCATGTTAGAGAAGTTAGGGTTGAGATACTTTAAGCCGACGGAAAAGTACTCGGGTAATTGGTCGATTTTAGAAGAGCGCAATCGTGATTGGGAGAATATGTACCGTCAAAGATGGTCGCATGACAAAGTGATTCGTACAACACACGGGGTTAACTGTACAGGATCATGTAGCTGGAAAGTATTTGTGAAAAACGGCATCATTACATGGGAAAATCAACAAATTGATTATCCGTCATGTGGTCCTGATATGCCAGAATTTGAGCCGCGAGGTTGTCCGCGTGGTGCTTCTTTCTCATGGTATGAGTACAGCCCGCTTCGCGTTAAATATCCATATATGCGCGGTAAACTATGGCGCTTATGGCGTGAAGCAAGAGAAGAATTTGACAGCTCAATTGATGCATGGGCAAGCATCGTAGAAGATCCTGAGAAAGAAAAAGCTTATAAGCAAGCGCGCGGTAAAGGTGGTCATGTACGTGTCCATTGGCAAGCGGCTTTAGAAATGATTTCAGCTCAACTCATCTATACGATTAAGAAATATGGTCCTGATCGTATAGCAGGTTTTACACCAATTCCTGCTATGTCAATGGCAAGCTACGCATCAGGTGCTCGTTTCATCAGTCTGTTAGGTGGAGAAATGTTAAGCTTCTATGATTGGTATGCGGACTTACCACCATCATCCCCACAAATTTGGGGCGAACAGACAGATGTTCCTGAATCATCAGACTGGTTCAATACAGGTTACTTAATGATGTGGGGCTCGAACGTTCCAATGACACGTACTCCAGATGCACACTTTATGACAGAAGTTCGTTACAAAGGGGCTAAAGTCGTGTCGGTCGCTCCAGACTATGCTGAAAACGTCAAATTTGCGGACAACTGGTTAGCGCCAAACCCTGGTACGGATGCTGCTGTTGCTCAAGCGATGACACACGTCATTCTCGATGAGTTTTATGAACAACGACAAGAACCATTATTTATTGATTATGCGAAACAATACACAGACTTACCGTTCTTGATCATGTTAGATGAAAATGAACATGGCGAACTAACAACAGGTCGTTTTGTGAGAGAAAGTGATTTAACAGAAGAAACAAGTGAAAATGCTGATTGGAAGCCGGTATTATTTGATCAACAAGCAAAAGAAATTGTAGTACCAAATGGCACGATGGGTCAGCGCTGGGAAAAAGACCAAGATTGGAACTTAATTTTGGAAAATGAAGATGGTACGTTTATTGACCCTTCACTGTCGGTTACTGAGGATGATGCAGAATGGACAGAAGTGGTCTACCCTTACTTTGATGATGATGGTAATAGTACCTTTAAACGACCTATTCCGGTTAAAACGATTACTTTAGCTGATGGTACTCAAAAATACGTATCAACTGTTTATGACATGATGATTAGCCAATATGGAGTGAAGAAGTCAGATAGTCCTTATGAGGCGAAAGGTTATGATGACGAAGAGTCCATTTATACACCTGCATGGCAGGAGCGAATTACAGGAGTAAAAGCGTCGCTTGTCACTCAAGTGGCACGTGAATTTGCGCAAAACGCTATCGATACTGATGGTCGCTCCATGATCATTATGGGAGCTGGTATTAACCACTGGTTTAACAGTGATACGATTTATCGTTCGATCTTAAATTTAGTAGTTTTGACAGCCTCACAAGGTAAAAACGGCGGCGGTTGGGCTCACTATGTGGGTCAAGAAAAAGTTCGTCCAATTGAAGGTTGGAATAGTATTGCATTCGCGAAGGATTGGCAAGCACCACCACGTTTGCAAAACGCGACATCATTTTATTATTTTGCAACGGATCAATGGAAATACGAAGAAATGGGTACAGAGTCGTTAAAATCACCAACCTATCAATCTGTTCGTTATCAACACCCAGCAGACTACAACGTATTGGCAGCACGACTTGGTTGGTTACCTTCATATCCACAGTTTAATAAGAGTAGCTTACAAGTAGCTGAAGATGCTAAAAATGCTGGCAAAATGACAACAGAAGAGATTATTCAATATACCGTCGATCAGTTGAAGTCAGGTGAGATGGATTTCGCTGTATCTGACCCAGACGCTGAAGAGAACTTCCCAAGAACACTATTTGTTTGGCGTTCGAATTTAATCTCAAGTTCAGCAAAAGGTCAAGAATACTTCATGAAGCATTTACTCGGTACATCTGATGGCTTGTTATCATCACCTAATGAAAACGAAAAACCTGAAGAAATTGTTTGGCGTGAAGATACTGAAGGTAAACTCGACTTGCTTTGTGCACTCGACTTCCGTATGACATCAACACCAATTTACGCAGATATTGTATTACCTGCTGCAACATGGTATGAAAAAACAGATTTATCATCTACTGATATGCACCCATTTGTAAATCCGTTTAACCCAGCAATTAATCCCCTATGGGAAGCGCGTTCTGACTGGGATATTTACCGATCACTAGCGGATGTATTCTCACAAATGGCGAAAGATTATTTGCCTGGTAAACATCAAGATGTCGTAACCACACCACTAGGGCATGATTCAAAAGATGAAATTGCGCAACCTAATGGTTTGGTGAAAGATTGGAAAAAAGGTGAGGTCGAAGCTATTCCGGGTAAAACAATGCCAAATATTAAAATTGTAGAAAGAGACTACACCGAAATATTCAATAAATATGTCACCTTAGGACCTAATGTTGGTACAGGTAAACTTGGAGCTCACGGTGTCTCTTTCTCAGTCAAAGAAGAATACGAAGAATTAAAACGGATTAACGGTTCTTATTTTGACGATAGCGTTAAGAACGGTAAACCAAAATTACACACAGCCCGTCAAGTGGTGAACGCGATGTTGCACTTATCATCTGCTACAAACGGTGCTGTTTCACAAAAAGCCTATGAGTCAGCTGAGAAAGATTTTGGTGTTCCATTAAAAGACTTATCATCTGATCGGGCTGGTGAGAAAATTACTTTTGATCAAATCACAGCTCAACCACGTGAAGTCATACCGACACCTGTCTTCACGGGTTCTAATAAAGGTGAGAAACGTTATTCACCATTTACAACGAATATTGAACGTAGAGTACCATTTAGAACGTTAACAGGAAGACAACATTTCTATATCGACCATGAGATTTTCTTGAATTTTGGCGAAGCCATGCCTGTCTACAAACCGACATTACCGCCAATGGTATTCGGCTCAAATGATAAGAAAGTTGTCGGAGGAAGAGATGCACTTGTCTTACGTTATCTAACACCTCATGGTAAGTGGAATATTCACAGTACTTATCAAGATAACTTGCATATGTTGCAATTATTTAGAGGTGGTCCTACGGTTTGGCTTAGTGATGTAGATGCTAAGAAACATGATATTGAGGATAATGCTTGGGTTGAAGTTTATAACCGAAATGGGGTAGTAACAGCTAGAGCTGTTGTCAGTCACCGTATGCCTGAAGGTACGATGTTTATGTATCACGCTCAAGATAAACACATCAATGTTCCAGGATCAGAAATCACAGGCGAGCGTGGAGGTAGTCACAATGCACCAACGAGAATTCATGTGAAACCAACACAAATGGTAGGTGGCTATGCACAAATAAGTTATGGGTTTAACTACTATGGACCTATTGGTAATCAACGTGATGAATACGTTGCTGTAAGAAAAATGAAGGAGGTTGACTATCTTGAAAATTAAAGCGCAAGTAGCAATGGTGATGAACTTGGACAAATGTATTGGGTGCCACACGTGTAGTGTGACGTGTAAGAGTACTTGGACGAACCGCCCGGGTGCAGAGTATATGTGGTTTAACAACGTTGAGACGAAACCAGGAATTGGTTATCCGAAGCGTTGGGAAGACCAGGAAGAGTACAAAGGCGGTTGGACAATGCGTAAAGGTAAGCTCGAGCTGAAATCGGGTAATAAGTTGTCTAAAATGGCTTTAGGTAAAATCTTCTATAACCCTGACATGCCAGAAATGAAAGATTACTATGAACCTTGGACTTATAACTATGAGCATTTGACAAATGCTGGTGAGCAAAACAACCCACCTGTTGCAACACCTCGTTCAGCTGTCACAGGTGAGAAAATGGAACCTGAATGGGGTCCTAACTGGGAAGATGACTTAGCAGGTGGTCACGTTACAGGTCCAGAAGACCCTAATATTCAAAAGATTGAAGAAGAGATTAAATTCAACTTTGAAAATGCCTTTATGATGTATTTGCCAAGATTGTGCGAACACTGCTTAAATCCAAGCTGTGTTGCATCATGCCCATCAGGTGCGATGTATAAGCGTGATGAAGATGGTATTGTATTAGTTGACCAAGAAGCATGCCGTGGTTGGCGTTATTGTATGACGGGTTGCCCGTATAAGAAAGTATATTTCAACTGGCAAACAAACAAAGCGGAGAAATGTACATTCTGCTTCCCGCGTATTGAATCAGGTTTACCAACTGTTTGTTCAGAGACTTGTACAGGTCGCATTCGTTACTTGGGTGTTTTACTATATGATGCGGACCGTGTCTTAGAAGTTGCAGCGACACCTGATGAGAAAGACCTTTACGAAGCACAACTTGATTTATTCTTAGATCCACATGATCCAGATATTATTGAACAGGCACGCCAAGATGGAATTGCAGATGATTGGATTGAAGCGGCACAAAATTCACCAGTATACAAACTCGCTATTGATTATAAACTAGCATTCCCGTTACACCCAGAGTATCGTACACTACCAATGGTTTGGTATGTACCACCATTGAGCCCAATCATGAGTTATTTCGAAGGGAAAGATTCTATTAAAAACCCTGATATGATCTTCCCTGCAATTGAAGAGATGCGTACACCAATTCAATATTTAGCTAATATGTTGACAGCTGGAGATACCGAATCGGTTAAGTTCTCATTACAACGAATGGCGATGATGCGTTCTTACATGCGTGCGTTATCAAGTGGTAAAGAATTTGATGAGTCTCGCTTAGAACTATTAGGTATGACAGCACATGGCACGCAAAAGATGTATCAACTATTATCCATCGCCAAGTATGAAGACAGATTTGTTATTCCAACATCACATAAAGAAGGGCATAAAAATGCTTATCATGCCCAAGGTTCTGAAGGGTATGATGGTATGGACTGTGATGGTTGTGGACCAGCGATGCCAGTTGGTGCTCAGAAGACAGGTAAAGAAATCTATGAAGATAACTTCTATGGAGGGATTTGGCGTGATTAATCTCGACCGGTTACAAGAACTAAAGCCGTCGTTCAGCTATTTCGCGACGTATCTCTCTTATCCAGAAGAATCATTTAATGATCGTGAAAAAGCCCATGAGGTTTTATGGGAAGATCACCCAGCTTCTTCAAATGTTGCGGCATTTGAAGAAGCAATCCATCACTGGGATGACCACCTTGCACGTGAGAAATATATTGATACATTTGATTTCGAAAAAGACTGTGCATTATATATGACCTATTTTAAATTCGAAGATAGTAAAGAACGCGGGCAGATGTTAGCGCGTTTGAAAGTCGCTTATGAAATGTATGGATTAGATATGCCTAAAGGTGAGCTATCAGATTACTTACCATTAATGTGCGAATTTATTTACGCTGCTGACTGGTATGGTGATGAGCGTTCCCCTCAATCATTTAAATTATTATTTGCTGTTTTAGAAGATGGCACTTATCACTTATTGAAAGCACTAGAAGCTAAAGATAACCCTTATCAACATTTGGTTAAGGGGTTAAGAGAGACATTGAAGGCTTGTGTAGTGATGGAGGAGGTTGAACAGACATGATTGACCAGCTTTTGTGGGTGATCTTCCCTTATGTATGTATTGCATTTTTTGTGTTTGGGCATTTTTATCGCTATAAACATGACCAGTTTAGTTGGACAGCTAAATCAAGTGAATTTATAGAGAAAAAGCAGCTCATGATTGGTAGTTTGCTATTCCATATTGGAATTATTCCAGTCATTCTCGGTCACATTGCTGGACTAGGGATTCCTAAAGAATGGATGCGTGCTATTGGTGTAAACGACCATTTATACCATTTAGGAGCGATGTATGGTGGAGGCTTCTTCGGGATTGTGACATTAGCAGGAATGCTGTTATTAACAACAAGACGTTTGACGAAGAGCAATGTTCGTAAGTTGAGTAGTTTTTCAGATATTGCAGTTAATGCGTTATTATTATTTATCGTTTTTATGGGGATTTATGCTACTTTAGTAACGAATAATGTTGTACATGATTTTGATTATCGATCAACCATTTCGGTATGGTTTCGTGATCTCTTGATTTTACAACCGGACCCTAATTTAATGACAGGGATTCCATTAACGTTCAAGTTACATGTTTTATTTGGGTTTCTAATCTTTGCTTTTTGGCCATTCACACGCCTTGTTCATGTGTGGAGTGTGCCACTCAATTATGTCGGTCGAAGCTATATCTTATATCGCCGACATAAAGCAAGATAACGATGTCAGATTAGGTGAAAGGATGATCATGTTGGTGACGTCATTTGATTTTCAAACAGCTGTCGAACAATTGAAAACTGATCTAGAAGTGGACATCGTTTTACTTGCTTTGGCTGAACAAGAAGATAGTTTCTGCTTGAAGTGGAAATGTGCAGCTGGTAACAGTAATGATAGATATCGTCGAGTTATGTTAAAATCAGGTAAAGGCGTTGTGGGCAATGTTTTTAAAACAGGAAAACCAGTAGTGATTCCTGATGTAGACGATCATCCGATTAGAAATGAATTGTACAATTATCCTATGATACAATTTGAAAAAATTAAAAGTTTCATAGCACTTCCTCTATGGCAAAGTTATCGCGTAAAAGCTGTTCTTTTGATCGGATCGAGAACAGCCTCTCAGCTGCAAGATATAGATTATGATGCTGTTATTAAGAGGATAGGTTATGACTTCGGCCCACTTCAAGTACAGGAGCTGATGACATAATGATCCAAATGTCGAATTCACAGATGATTGATTTTCTAGTGAAAATGTATGAAAACAGCACAGAAGCTATTTTCTTCTTAGATCAAGAAGGAAAGATTCTAGCTTTAAATCCAACAGCAAGAGAGATTGTTGATGATCGTTTGTTAGAATCTCTTCAACAAGGTAATCCAAGCATGCTATGTACATTTTGTCGAGGCTATACCAACGATCAAAATGAAATGACATGTTTTGATTGTCACATTCAAAATGCTGAAGATGATTTCTCATCTTTTCAGGTATATTTAGAAACTAAAAATAAGGGAACTGTCCCGTATGCAGCCAGTTACCATCCAATAGATGAAGAGAAGTCGACTTATGTATTTATGTTGCGCGATTTAACGACACAATTTAAAACACAAGAAGACCTATATAAAAACAAATTGATGAAACAAACAATTGAAGCACAAGAGAACGAACGTAAACGAATTTCTCGTGAGCTACATGATAGTGTCGTCCAAGAGTTGATTAGTATGCTAGTAGACTTGCGATTAACGAAATATATGGACGATCCTGCTGAAGTTCAAAAGCAAACCCAACAAATGGAGGGGACGTTGAATCGACTCGTTGAAGACGTCCGCAATCTATCAGTTGTGCTACGTCCAGCTTCTTTAGACGACTTAGGTTTAGAAGCAGCTTTTCGTTCTCATTTTAAATGGGTCGAGAAAAATTATGGATTAGATGTTAACTTTTCCTCAACCTTGAATAATCGTCGTTACCGCCAAGATATAGAAACAGCCGTATACCGAATCGGACAAGAGGCGATTTTAAATGCTATTAAGTATGCTGAAACGTTTCAAGTCTCAGTCTTATTAACAGAATTAGAAGGTTACATTGAAATGTACGTTCGAGATGAAGGGATTGGATTTAATAAAGAAAAGCCAGATGTTAAAGGCTCTGGCATTGGATTAAGTGGTATGGAAGAGCGAGCAGAGTTAGTAGGCGGAACAATATCGATTGATACTGAAGTTGGTAAAGGGACGACTGTCTATTTATCAATTCCAGTAAAACGAAGCCAATCATAGGGGGTTGAGCAAATGAAAATTGTCATTGCCGATGATCACGCTGTTGTTCGTAGTGGGTTTTCTATGATTTTGAATTATCAAGAAGATATGGAAGTTGTTGCAACTGCTGCTGATGGTCATGAAGCTTTCCAGAAAGTCTCCGAACATCAACCAGATGTTATTCTAATGGATTTAAGTATGCCTCCAGGAGAAAGCGGCTTAATTTCAACTGGTAAAATACATGAAACCTTCCCAGAAACCAAGATTCTAATTCTCACAATGCACGATGATGAAGAATACTTATTTCATGTTCTTAAAAATGGTGCAAAAGGCTATATTCTAAAAAATGCACCAGATGAAGAACTGATTCAGGCTGTTCGAACAATTAATAATGGTGAAACTTATATAGCCCCGAAGATGGCGACATCACTAGTGAATAAATTTGTTAAAAGTGATGGCGAAGTTAATACTTCAGATCCTTTGCAAATTCTATCACAACGAGAGCTTGAAATATTACCTCTAGTGGCTAAAGGTTACGGGAATAAAGATATCGCCGAAAAATTATATGTATCCGTTAAAACAGTCGAAGCACATAAATCAAAAATTATGGAAAAGCTTGAATTAAACTCTAAACCAGAACTTGTGGAATACGCTTTAAAGAAGAAGTTAATAGATTTTTAAATAGTACATAAATAGCAAGTTTTGAGGAGGATTTTATGTTATCGTCGCAATTTAATAATAAGGCGATGCAAATTTTAGAGAATGAGCATCGTTATTTGCAATACTTAATGGAAGATTGGCATCAAATTGTGCTTAGGTTCGAACGGAATGATTTTGAATCAAATGCTGAGGCATTAAGTGAGTTTAAACAATTGCGTAAGAAGTTAATAGAATTTCTAGACCCCCTAAAGAATCATACAGATAAGGAAGAACAGTATTTCTTTCCGATGCTTGGCATGTATATTGGGAAAGAACAAGGGCCGATTGTTGCCACTGAAGAAGAGCATCAAGAAATAGACGGATATATTGGTCATTTCTTACATCATACTATGCAACTAACGGATGATATAACATATGCGGAGATGCAAAAGCGAGTACAAGATGCGGCAGAGGCTTTTGAAGTTTTAACGGTTCACATGATGAAGGAAGAGACTGTGTTGTTCCCAATGGTCGACCGTGTGATGTTGAAGAAGGATTTAGATCAATTAACAGAAGAACTTAAGACGTTGATTACGGAACCATCGTCATAATCGTATATTAAAAGTAGTTTTACTTAAATAGACAAAAATGGCCGAACGAATCTTGTGAATTCGTTCGGCCATTTTTTTAGTTGCTTAGTTTGGTTGATTGTTTGTTAATCTGACTGCTTTTTTTTCGTAATAGGATTTCTTTCGTTGGTTGCCGCGACGATCAAAGAAGTTAATCACATCAACGAGTGCATTTTCGAGTAACGAATCATCAGTTGATTCTTCTAATTCACTGATCGCATTTTCATATTGAATACCTGCTTGAGCTAGTTCAGGCTCATCCTTTTTCTCCAGACAATAGGCATATTGCATATGAATCATGCCTACCTCACGCTTCGAATAGCCGTTGATTTGTTTATGAAGTTCAATAGCTTTCGGATAATAGAGAACAGCTTCTGTTAATTGTGACAACGCAAAATAATCATAAGCTAGCTCAGTGTATGCTTCAGCATGGACATATTGATTGGCTAGCGATGAACGATCGAGTAAAGGAAGTGCTTGTAATAAGTAGTTAATGGCTTCTTGGTATGACTCTTGAGCACTGTACATACGCGCGATGCTTACAAGACTGTTCGCTTTGATGTCGAGATATTCGTCCCCTGCAAGTTCTAGTGTTGTATTTAAATGATTAATAGCTTCTTCAATATCATTTTGTCTAGAATGTAAGGCTCCCAATTTGTAATGTAAGAACAAGACGGTTTCACGGTCAGGGTTGTCCATTTCGCCTAAATAAGCTAACGCTTTTTCATTATAGCGTGTAGCTCGTACATAAGCCTCGAGCTGTTCTTCTACTTCACCTAATAGTAAATAGCCATGAGCCGCTTTGTCATGATCAACCTCTTCTTCTGCTTCAAGCAGTTTGATAGTATTAGACATTATTCGGCGCGTTAATTTGTAGTCATTCATATAAGCGATATTACTTAATAAGAAAAGGTTATCAATTGAAAGGTCCTGCTGTTGATCATAGAGTGCTTTTAATGCATCACTTGCTTCATTGGTATCGCCTGTTTGAGCTAAACATGTTCCTTCAATCAATGTAAGTGTGTAATGTAGACGTTCGTTCATCTCATAGTTGTATCGAAATGATTGAATGGCTTGGAGCGTTTCATCAAATAAATTATGTTTGTAAGCAACAATAACTTTATTTAAGTCATCCTGGTTTGCCTCAGTCAATTCATGTTCTAAGTCACGTACTAAATTAACATCTTGTAGCGTTGACATAACTCGACTCCTTTTGAAATCTATTTAGTTTATTATAACATGAAATAAGTAAATCTTAGGAGGTTAATTAGATTTTAATTGGAATTTGGATCATTTGTAATTCAATTATAATTTGTAAGAAAATTGTTACCATAAATAAGTTCAAATAATGTTAAACTGTTAGATAGAGTTAAATTCGTTGAAAAGGAAGTTCGGGATGACGGAAGCCAATATAACGAGAATTCAATTAGATGATAAAGAAGTTGTCTTAATCGGTACAGCTCACGTGTCTAAACAGAGCGCAGAGCAAGTAAAAGATGTGATCGAAGCTGAGCAACCTGATTCAGTTTGTGTTGAACTCGATGAACAGCGTTATGAATCTGTTCGTGAGGGAAACAAGTGGAAGAATATGAATATTTTTAAAGTCGTTAAAGAGAAGAAATCAACGCTATTATTAATGAATATGATGATTTCTTCGTTCCAAAATCGTGTCGCAAAACAATTCGGCATTAATCCAGGGCAAGAAATGGTACAAGGAATTGATTCAGCCGAAGAAATCGGAGCTGAACTTGTCTTAGCTGACCGTAATATTCAAACGACATTTGCAAGGGTGTGGCGTAGCATTGGTATGTCAGGTCGTGCAAAGTTGATGATGTCGGTGTTTTACAGCATCTTTAACAGGGAGACGATTTCAGAAGAAGAGCTTGAAAAAATGAAACAACAAGATATGTTGAATTCAGTGATGCAGGAATTCACTGAAGCATTCCCGCGTTTGAAAAAGCCATTAATTGATGAGCGAGATCAATACTTAGCTGAAAAGATTAAGCAAGCACCTGGTGAAAAAGTAGTTGCTGTCTTAGGGGCGGCACACGTACCTGGCGTGAAAAAGGAAATTCATCGTGAGCAAAGTTTAGAGCAACTAACAACGGTTCCTCCAAAATCCAAAGTGCCTAAAATGATTGGCTGGGCGATTCCGATTGTCATTGTATCGATCATTTTATTTACATTGATGAACAATCCTGAAGCAGCGTATCAACAGACTTTAAGCTGGATTATTTGGAATGGCTCACTTTCGGCGATTGGAGCAGCTGTTGCTTTGGGTCATCCGTTAACAGTCCTTACTGCTTTCTTAGTTGCACCGCTAAGTTCTTTGAACCCGATGCTTGCAGCGGGGTGGTTTGCAGGACTGATGCAGACATGGATCCGGAAACCTAATGTGTCACATTTTGAGAATTTATCAGAAGACGTACAATCATTAAAAGGCTTTTGGCAAAACAAAGTCACTCGGATTTTATTGATTGTGGTTTTAACGAATATTGGTAGCTCACTCGGTACGTTTATCGGTGGCGCTGATGTGATTCGCGTTTTCTTTGAAAATCTATAAATGAATCTGAAACATGTCGTCTTCGTTACGGCATGTTTTTTGTTGGAAAGCTCTGTTAAAGTTTAATGTTGTTATTCAAATGATGTAGCACTGAGTTGTTGAATTGTGAGAAGCGAAGGTGGCGACTCCTGCAGGAACAGCACGAGTCTCGAGACCCCGCAGGCCACGCTTTTCGGCCGAGGAGGCTTGAGCCGTGCCTGCGGAAAGCGTCCACTGATAGCGGATCACAATATCAACAACGGATTTTAACAAAGCTTATTGGAAAAATTTAAAAAACTACCTATTATAAATCTGTGATTTTGTTATGATAGGAATTGATTGAATAGGATATAGTTTGTGAAGGAGATTGAGATGAAGCACAATTCTAAACGAACAATTATTAAAATGGGAATTTTTATTGGCGTCATAGTCACAGTCGCATTTTTAGTAGGGGCTCTAATTTTACAGTCACGAATCACAACTTTCCAAGAAGATCAAGCGAACACAGCTTTTAATAGTGTACGAACGGCAATGGAAACGTCACAAGAGTCTACTGATACTATTGAGCATATGATAGAGCAGCGACTTTATACATCGTCTAAAGGTATTATGACCGATTTAAGAGGGCTCAGTATTGATGAAATTCAACAAGAAGAACTTAGAGAGATTGCAGATGAATGGGATGTTAAAGAAATTTCTTTATGGGAACGAGATGAAAATGATATAACAGTGACGCAATCGACTGATGACTCGCAAATTGATCTATCCGCTCGTGATTGGGGTTATTGGTATCAGGCATTTGACCAACTGATGTCTGGTGAAACTGTAACCATTGATGAAGGATATGCGCGCGAAAATTTTTGGGTAGGTCCGATATCACAAGCTGAGTTATTTGAGGGGCTCTATTATAAGTTTGCTTATTATTATGATGGTACGACTGATTACATGGTCAATGCTTATATTGAAGATGAAGATATATACAGGATGACGTTTGAGGCTGGACCATCTGAAATAATTTCACATTTACAGGCAAATTATGACGTGATTGAGGAGATTGCGGTTGTTAATGGACCTGCTTGGTTGGCTGGTGATGATCATGAGGTCATTGAACCAGCAACGGACATTCCGGTTTTATATGGTCATTTAACACTTGATGTAACAGAAGATGAACCGAATGTTGAAGCGGCTATGGAAGAAGATACTCAACAGTCGTTTGATTTTGAACATGAAGGTGCATCTTATCGGAAGTTATATCAACCGATGGATCAAGATCGTGTCATGGTAATGGCCCTTAATCTTGATAGTGAAAAGCAATTCACTGCTCGATTTTTATGGTTATATATAGTAACAGGAGTGCTTACAATATTGTTGGTATTGTTTGCACTGAGATCGGCTGCAAAGAAAATGAAATAATTCTGTAGCAAACCTGGGAGAAATCGTCAATAGTTTTAGCTTGAATGATTGGCTTCTATCCCTTACGATATACAAAGTAACTAGGTTTGAAATGAGGTATAAACATGAAACCATCAATCTATGGTTTAACACAAGAACAATTACAGAATTGGTTGGTCGAAAACGGTGAAAAACGTTTCCGTGCTGATCAAGTTTGGGATTGGTTATATAAAAAACGCGTTAAGTCGTTTGATGAGATGAAAAACGTTAATCAGGCTACGATTGATTTATTGAACGAACATTATCAAATTCAGTCGCTAAATGAAACGATCAAACAAGAATCAGTCGATGGCACGGTTAAGTTTTTATTCGAATTACCAGATGGCAATCATATAGAGACGGTTTTAATGCGTTTTGATTATGGTTTATCTGTATGTGTCACGACTCAGGTCGGTTGTAATATTGGTTGTTCATTCTGCGCTAGCGGTATTTTACGTAAGAATCGTGATTTATCAAGCGGTGAAATTGTTGAGCAAATCATGAACGTGCAACATGATTTAGATGCGCGTGGAGATGGTGAACGCGTTAGTCATATTGTGGTGATGGGAATCGGCGAGCCGTTTGATAACTATGACAACACGCTTGACTTTATTAAGGTTGTTAACGACCAAAAAGGCCTATCGATCGGAGCACGCCACATTACCATTTCAACAAGTGGTATAGTACCGAAAATGTATGATTTTGCGGATGAAGGTCTGCAGGTCAACTTAGCATTATCCTTGCATGCGCCGAACAATGAGCTGCGTACGAATATCATGAAGATTAATCGTGCCTACCCAGTTGAACAATTAATGGATGCGGTCGATTATTACTTGGAGCAAACGAATCGTCGAATTACGTTTGAATATATTTTGCTACACGATGTGAACGATCAACGTGAGCAAGCTCTAGAGTTGGTGGAGTTGTTGAAAGATAAACGTCACTTATCCTATGTGAACTTAATTCCGTATAATCCGGTAGCGGACCATCCTTATGAGCGAAGCAGTAAGCAAAATATCTTAACATTCTATGAGACGTTGCTTGAGAACAATATTAATTGTGGCGTCCGTGTTGAACAGGGCAGTGACATTGATGCAGCCTGCGGACAGCTAAGAAGTAAGCAGATGAATAAGAAGCAAAAAGCGAAAACCAATGCCTAAATAACGAAAGCACCCAGCTGTGGCTGGGTGCTTTTTATTAGAATTTAACTGGAGATTGTTTAAAAATCTCCATGTATTGTTAGATTATCTAGGTAGAATGTTAAACAATGTGGCCACATTGTTTAACAATCCTGGTTTTGTTATCATTTGGATTCGTCTTGTTCAGGAGGCGGGAAGCATTCAAAGATCTTCCCGTTTCGAATGCCTTCTACAAGCTGTTCTAACCAGTGAAAATAGGCTTTGGAATTTTCTAATTGATTATAAATTTCCCGTGCATCTTCACGTATTTCTTCAGACACATTCTCATCATTCATCACATCTTCCAAAATAGGCTGTGATTCAGCAATTGCACTCAAGTTAAGCGTGTATTCACGCTCTAACTTTTTCGTAAAAAACTTATTAAAAAAGTTAAAGAAATTTTTCTCAGCAACAAACGTCTGTTTACGTGATCCCCGTCTAAACGATTGTTTGACGATATCGTACTCTTGTAATTTCTTAACGCCTGTGCTCATACTCGGCTTACTCATTTGTAATTTTTCACGCATTTCATCTAGCGTCATACTATCTTCAAAATACATGGTTCCGTAGAGGTTTCCGATACTTCGAGTGACACCGTACAAATCCATTGTTTCACCAATTGATTCAATGACGAAGTCTTTAGCTTGATCAACTGATTGTCGTGCTTGTTTATCGGATTGTGCCATGAAAGACCTCCTAATTATTCCATTAAGTTTATTAAGTATATATTTATCTTATTTAACTATACCATATTTTTGTAAATAAACAAGTTAAAAAGATACTACTTGAGCCGTTCAAGTGTTGATTTGTTGACATTTTAAAATGAGTTATATAAAATGAAAGAAAATTAGCAATATTATGATAATCTAGTTGAAGAGTAACATATAATAATTAATACAACTTGATATGGGAGGAGGGATTATATGTCTGGTCATCAGCCGTCGAAGAAAGATATTGATGATCATAAAGGCTTAGCAATTGTCGCTTATATTATCTTCTTCATTCCACTAATCGCAGCAAAAGAGTCCTATTATGCGATGTATCATGCGAATCAAGGATTATTGTTACTCATTACAGCTATTATTATTAATATCATCGGTTCAGCAATTCCAATCATTGGCTGGCTATTTATTTTACCACTCGGAAATTTATTCGTCTTTGTACTATGGGTGATTGGTATTTTAAACGCAGCCAAAGAAGAGGTCAAACCATTACCACTGATTGGACAGTATGAAATTATTAAACCACCGGAACCAGAAGAAAACGTCTCTAACGAATAGTTAGAGACGTTTTTCTTATAGTTTTAAGTTAATTTTAAAATCAAAATCTGGATGTTTATAAAGCACTTCGAAACGGTCATCGTCTTCTAAATTGGCTTCTAAATCAACCGGTGCAAACAAGAAAAAATTATTGTCAAACTCGATGTTCGCGCCGTAATAGTAACTAAGCCATACGAGTTTTGAACAATAAATCGCTTCATTCGGGTCATTTAGTGGGACTTGTGTCGTAAAGGAGAACTCGGGTACGGATTCACCATTATTTAAGTTAGTCGTATATGCATTTAGGAATTCTTTGGCGTATGCTGCAGCGGCCTCTCCAACTTCAGGGTCTTTTGGACGAGCATGCATGACTTGTGTGTGTACGGACAAGAAATTATTCGCTGGTGATTTGCGTACTTGTGGGTGTGATGTCACAGATTCAATAATGTGACGATCATCCACAACAATGGCTGAATGGCCGATATAACCAGGTGGATATATATCGCCGAAATTATCACTAGCGACTAAAATATCACCCGGACGAAAATCATTAGGACGTCTTGTTGTAACAGGTAGGCTAAGAGTTTGACGGGTTCCATCTCTAGCTCTAGTGACAATCGTCAAGTCATGAATGCTTGAAGGATCACGTGTATCTTGAGGATTCACGGTCGTCATGTACTGATTATTCAAATACAACTCAGCTTCATTCAATTGTTTACCATCTAATTGCAACTCGGAATATGGATGAAATTCTGACATAAGTAACACCTCGTGAAATTTGGGTTACTGTATCATATCCTTTTGCAGGGTAAGTTGTGCATCGTTAGTGTAAAATATTTGGTATTCGTTGATGATCGTAATACAACGAAATGTGTAATTTCTGTTGCTTATTTAACGTTGCGTAAAAAATATCATCGACTTTTACGGCTCTTAAATGCAATTGGTTCATCAGCCATGCTTGATCAACACCCACTTCAGCCAAAGTTTGCTCGTAAATTCTCCCTTCGACGATAACAGGTAAGGCAATTTGGGCTGGTTGATTCGTAATGGACAGATCTTCACGTGTAACAGGACTATCAGCTGAAGTCTTTAAAACACTTAGGTGACCGCTGGATTCGATAACGGCAGTTTGAACCGTACTAATATCGAAAACATCTTTCTCTCGTAATAACTGTAGGACATTATCAATGGAATAGCCGATTCGTTTCATATTTCGCTTTAATAATTGACCATTTTGAACAACCACTGTTGGTTCAAAGGTGATTAGGCGTCCAATTTTTCGAAAACGTAATTTCAATGCTGTGATAGCCTTCTGAAGAAAGGCAACAGCAACAATCGCAACGGCAGTATAAATATGACTAATGGACGGATCAGCTAAATCGGCTCCAACAATGGACCCTAGCGATATGATGATTAGAACATCAAATACGGGCATTTCGCCAATCGTTCGTTTACCCATAAATAGTGTCATCAATAACAACAACGGCAAAATTGTTACGACCCGACCAATGACAACGAGGGACTGTTGTAAAGTTTCCATCATAGTTGATTCTCCTTGAAACATATTTACTGTTAGTATGTGACAAAATTGAAGAAAACATAAAAAAACGGACGCCAAATTAGACGTCCGTTTTTCATTAAGCTCTTAACCACTTCCAAATTTCTTGTGGTGTTGCATTTTTTCCGTAAATTAAAATACCGACTTTAAAGATCTTACCAGCGAGTTTCATAAATAACCAGATGCTGACGATTAAGATCGCTAGACCAATCAAGATTTCAACCCATGGCCATTGGTCGATTAAAGCTAAACGTATCAATAAGACAGCTGGGGATGTGAATGGTATAAATGTTCCGATTTGCGCTGCTAAGCCATTTGGATCGGCAAGAATAGGGCCGATTAATACAACTGGCAAGAATGGAAGCATCATCACCATACCTTGGAAGTTGCTACCTGAACTAGCATCTTCTAATGTTGCACCTAAGCCAACAAATAATGATGCGAATAATAGATAACCTAGAATCGCGATCAAGACAAATAGCAATAGCTGAGGTGTTAGGAGATATTCCATAATTGGAATGTCATCCACTAAATATAATGCTAATGGAATAATAAACACCATCCATGCCGTCACTTGAATGAGGCCAAGTGCGAAATATCCGATGATTTTACCTTGCATGAGTTCATTAGGTGTTACAGAAGATAGAACGATTTCGGCGACTTTTTCTTTCTTCTCTTGTGAAGCACTTTGGAAAATCATCATGCCCGTGATGACAATTGAGAATAAGACAATACCTCCGAATAAGGCAGGGATACCATTTTCAAATGGGTCTTCAGCAAACGGACCTGAACTCATGTTACCTTGTTCTGATTCTGCGCTTGCTTCTTGAGCTTGGAATTGAATCGGGCTAGACACTAATGCCATTTGTTCTTCGTTTAAATCTGCCTGTTGGATTTGCATCTGTTTAATGGGTTGTTCTAGTGTTTGGAGTTGAGTCGTGAATTGATTACTGACATCATCACCTGTCACATAAGAGACCACACCATTTTCCAGTGTTTCTTCGTTTAACTGAATGAAAGCATCTTCACTACTAATAGCTGATTGAGCTTCATCTATGCTTTGATCAGTTTCTTCAAGGTTCCACGATAGAAATGACTGTTCTTGAGTAATTGATTCAAGCATGGAATAAGCACCGATTGAATCATTCACATAAACAGTTGTTCCGTTTTCATCACCACTTCCATCATCCATCAAAAGGTTAGGAACGGTGGCAAAGAAGATAAAGATCAAAGGCGTTAGAAATAACGAAATTAAGAATGATTTACTTTTGAGATTACGTTTCATTTCCCATTTACCGACTTTTAAGCTATTACGCATCTAAAACACCTTCCTTTTCCGCAATTGAACGACCTAAAGCAACATCAACGAATATTTCGTGTAGTGAAATGCGGTCGACAGAGATTTCTTGAACATCTAAATCTTTCGGAATATTGTTTAGCCAATCAGGTAATGTGGCGCTTGGTTCTAAATATAAAACAGATGTATCACCATCTTGTTCCACTCGGGTTACCTCAGGAATGGCTTCGAGAGTTTGAACGTCATTCTCTCCATAGATCATACATTTGAAGTTCGCATACTCTGCTTTCACATCTTTCATATAACCGTAAATAACGCGTCGCCCTTTATTAATTAAAAATAAGCGGTCACACATTTCCTCAACAAGATTCATTTGGTGTGAGCTGAGTAGTATAGCGGTGCCATTTTCAGCAAGCTCACGGATCTCACGTTTGAACACATCTTGGCTTAATGGGTCTAGACCAGAAAATGGTTCATCTAAGATCAGTAGTTCTGGTTCGTGAATAATCGAGCCAATAAATTGGACTTTTTGGCCCATCCCTTTCGATAATTCATCAACGGAAACATTTTCCTTGCCTTCAAGGTCAAATTTCTTCAAATAAGTCAGCGCACGTTCTTTCGCGCTGTCAAGTGGATAATCTTTTAATTCTGCGAAATAAAGTAAGATATCCATGACTTTGACACCTTTATATAATCCGCGTTCTTCAGGTAAGTACCCGACTTTATGGCGTGGGATTGTGGTACCTTCATGATTATGAAAAATAACCTCTCCTTCATCTGGATACATAATTCCCATGATGTTTCGGATGGTGGTCGATTTTCCGGCTCCGTTAGGCCCTAAAATTGCCATAATTTCACCTTTTTGAACAGAAAAAGAAATGTCGTGTAGGACTTGGGTGTCTTTAAATGATTTTTGCAAGTTTTGTACAGTTAAAACTGATTCCATAAGGTTCTCCCCCTTTTTATATGGTTAGCATGAAAGCTAAGGTGTCTTCCAAACTAAGTGATTCTTTTTTAAACCATGATCGATCATGTTGATTTAAATATTGTTCTAATGATGCTGGCTGATCTGTAATAATCGATTGTTCATGTCGTTTCACTTCACCAGGTAGTGTCTCATTAGGTAGCTCCCCAGTTAGCCAGTATTGTGTGTAGGTTTGAGCTAAGCTGTCTTTATCTTCGTGTGCAATTAATTGACCAGTTTTCATCACAGCGATTATATCGGCTAATTTACGAATGTCTTCAATGTGATGTGTGGCAATGATTAACGTGCGCTCTCCGTCTTCCATCCATTCACTAAGCACATCAAATAGTATATGGCGTGAGGTAAGGTCGATATGAGCGCTGGGTTCATCTAAAATCATGATCGGTGTGCCGCGTGAAATGGTAAGTGCTAAAGCTAATTTTTGTTGCATACCAGGTGACATGGAATGAAACTTCTTAGACAATGGGATGTTCCAATCATGAACAAGACGATGAAATAATTCGTCTTCCCAGTTCGGGTAAAGATTAGCGATTAATTCACGTAATTGATGCCCGTTGAATGGTCCAAAGCCAAGTTTGTCTTGAGGTAAGTAAGCAATCTCTTTTTTCCAATTCTCAGATTGTGTGATGTTTGTATCAAGGACTTGGATATCACCTGAAGTCGGTTTGACAAGACTCATGATGGATTTCAGCAAGGTACTTTTACCAGAGCCGTTATGTCCGACGAGAGCAGTAACCAGGCCAGGTTCAATCGCAACATCTAATGGTCCTAACGTAAAGTCATCGCGTACTTTCTCCAATTGATGTGCTTCAATCGAGGCGTTCATCTATCTCCCTCCTTACTTAAAATGGTTTGGATAATATCCTGAATTTCAGCTTTCGTATAGTTATGCTGATAGGCTGTATCAATCGCCTGTTCAAAAGCTTTGGTAACCGTATCGTGTTTGATTTCTTTTTTAAAAGAAGCTTGAATATTAGCGACGAATGTTCCTTTACCTTGTGATGTCTTGATAAAGCCTTCGTTTTCTAAGTTTTGATAAGCTCGGCGTGTTGTGATGACGCTGACTTCTAAATCCTTTGATAAAGCACGGATGGACGGGAGCGATGTACCAGCTTCTAATTGTCCACTAGCGATCAGTGCTTTAATCTGATGTTCGATTTGATGATAGATTGGTTCTCGTGATTGTTCGGATAATTTGATCGGTAGCTGCACATCAACAACTCCCTTCGTTAAATGTCAAAGTCGACTTGTTTCATCTTGCTCATGGCGTAATTAATCCATAATTTATTGGCGATAATCGCCGTAAAAACAGCGATCGCAATTGAAATGAATGGCCAACGATTCGCTATCTCGATTGATAAGTTCATGATTCCGTCATCGTAGAATATATAAGATGGCAATATGGCTAAAGTAATAGCTATAATCAAGCCGATTGTAATAGCTACGAGCTTCATATTTGTAATGCCACGGTCGCCGAGATCACTAGCTGGAAATAAGGCACCGACACTTAGACCAAAACTCATCCAGATTGCTGCGAAGGCCACGAATCCATTTGTTGAAAGGACTTGTTGTAATTCTGGAATAAAGGTGAACCCAATAAATAATAGAGTTAAGACTGGAATCGCATTAAGATAAAATATAATGAATCGACTGCGCACGAGTACATGGTTGGCAATGGGTAGTTTATGAAGCATAAAAAATATGGGTGATGCATAAGTTTCGGCGCTTATTTTCTGGTATTGAAATGAGCGCGGTACTAGCCATCCGTAAATGAGGCCGAACATAGCAAGATAGAAATAATCTAACCCTATTCCACCACCATCTAACACGCCTTCCATCATGCCGAATGAAAACATTAACAATCCGTAAGTAAGCAAGCATTGCAAAAATAGTCGCTTAAACCATTCGATCTTCCATTCGAATAGAGCCAGGCGCGTTGCTTCTTTCCACATGATATTGACCTCACTTTCACTGTTATACTGTGTATATGTTTATAAACAGTATAACGGAGGAGTCAGATGATGTAAACACATTTCTTTAAACTTTACTAGATTTATAATACGATAGGCTTTGTGACAATAGGAAGAGGTGTTCAATATGTCAGAACAGAAAACTAATTTAAGATTGCTACTTATGCTGGGTGCGTTTACAGCGCTTGTACCATTGACAATTGACTTATATCTACCCGCTTTTCCGGAAATGTCTGGTGACTTAGGAACGTCAGCTTCCTTAATTCAGTTAAGTTTAACAACATCACTTTTCGGAATTGCGTTCGGACAGTTAACTGTCGGGGCGTTGAGTGATATATTTGGACGAAAGAAACCATTAATTATTTCGATTTCTATCTATGTGATCGCATCGATTGTCTGTGCTATCGCGCCTAATGTTTGGGTGCTTGTCGTCGCTCGCTTTATTCAAGGCTTTTCAGGTGCCGGCGGAATCGTTATTTCACGTTCGATTATTCGTGACTGGTATTCTGGCAATCAACTAACGAAAATGTTCTCATTACTTGTTTTAGTAATGGGGCTAGCTCCTATATTAGCACCAATGCTAGGCGGGCAAATCCTGCTTTTCACAGGTTGGCGCGGATTGTTTACTATTCTATCTATAGTTGGGATTATTTTAACGTTTATAGCCGTTTTTCGTTTACGCGAATCATTGCCACAGGAAGAACGTTCAAGTGGTGGTTTAAAATCAACCGTACAAATGTTTACTGCACTGATTAAGCATCGACGTTACATGGGGTTTGCGCTGATTCAAGGCTTTGCATCAGCTGCGATGTTTTCATATATATCTGGTTCATCTTTTATTTTGCAAGATATCTTCAACTTGTCTCCACAAGTTTACGCGATGCTATTTGGCATGAATGCGGTCGGGTTTATCACGATGAGCCAAGTGGTTGGTCGGTATTCTGGTGTGTTCTCTGAAGAGAAATTACTAGTAACAGGATTTGTTATTGCGATCACAGGTGGGTCAACATTAGTCACGGCATCCTTAATTGACGGTGGTTTAGTCATGGTTGCGATTGGATTCTTCTGTCTGACCTCGAGTACGGGTCTAATTAATCCTACCAGTCTATCATTAGCCATGCAGACGCAGGATAAAAATGCTGGAAGTGCCTCAGCCTTATTAGGGTTATTTCAGTTCGTTTTCGGAGGAGCAGCTGCGCCTCTTGTCGGGTTATTTGGAACGGATGTCATCTTACCGTTAGCGATTATCATTTTAACAAGTCAAATTTTCCTTGTTGTGAGTTATCTCGCGTTTGTTAAGCAACCCAAAACAGGATGATTTTTTAAGAGCCACAGTTAATAGCTGTGGTTTTTTAAAAGCGTTTTGTTTTGAATATTGCAATTTTTCTGATAAAATAAAAGTTAAGCTTGAGCGGTGAAGTCTGTCGTCATATAACTCAATGAAAGCGCATACATTTTAAAGTGGACAACCATCGAGCTATTTTAATCGCTAAAGGGAGGAATAGGTTATGACGTATGCATTTCCGAATACGGATGGTGCAGTGATTAATTTCAAATCGCGCTATGGAAATTTTATTGGCGGGGAATGGAAAGAACCAGTTAACGGTCAATACTTTGAGAATGTGACGCCGGTTACAGGTAAGACGTTTTGTGAAATACCTGCCTCAACAAAAGAAGATGTTGAATTAGCATTAGATGCAGCTCATGCTGCAAAAGAATCGTGGGGCAACACGTCTGTAGCTGAGCGAGCGAATATCCTCAACAAAATTGCTGATCGTATTGAAGAGAATTTAGAAATGTTAGCGGTGGCTGAAACTTGGGATAACGGAAAAGCGGTTAGAGAGACTCTCAACGCTGATCTACCTCTTGCAGTTGATCACTTCCGTTATTTTGCTGGAGCGATTCGAGCTCAAGAAGGATCGATTGGTGAGATCAACCATGATACCGTAGCTTACCATTTTCATGAGCCGATTGGTGTCGTTGGACAGATTATCCCGTGGAACTTCCCGATTTTAATGGCGACTTGGAAGCTAGCGCCAGCCTTAGCAACAGGCAACTGTGTTGTTTTGAAACCAGCGGAACAAACGCCTACTACAATTCTAGTGTTAGCAGAGTTGATTCAAGATCTATTACCTGCTGGTGTGTTAAATATTGTGAATGGATTTGGATTAGATACAGGTAAACCTTTAGCATCGAGTGATCGTGTCGGTAAAGTCGCGTTCACAGGGGAAACGACGACAGGTCGAATGATTATGCAGTATGCGTCGCAGAACATTATTCCTGTCACATTAGAGCTCGGTGGTAAATCACCGAATATCTTCTTTAAAGATGTGATGGATGAAAACGACGACTTTTTAGATAAAGCCATTGAAGGGTTAGTGATGTTCGCCTTAAACCAAGGGGAAGTCTGTACATGTCCATCACGTGCGCTGATTCATGAAGATATTTATGATGAGTTCATGGAACGAGCGCTGAAGCGGGTGAAAGAGATTGCAACAGGTAATCCACTTGATCCGAATACAGCGATGGGTGCTCAGGCTTCGAGTGAGCAGATGGAAAAGATCCTATCGTACTTAGACATTGGTAAACAAGAAGGTGCGGAATGCTTAGTTGGAGGCGAGCAGAACAAGAAAGACGGCGATTTTGCGGATGGTTTCTATGTGGAACCAACTGTCTTTAAGGGCGATAATAGCATGCGCATTTTCCAAGAAGAAATCTTTGGTCCTGTTTTAGCGGTGACAACGTTTAAGACAGATGAAGAAGCACTCGAAATTGCCAATGATACGTTGTACGGCTTAGGCGCAGGTGTGTGGACGCGTAATATTAATACGGCATATCGCTTTGGACGCGGTATTCAAGCAGGTCGTGTATGGACGAACTGTTATCATGATTATCCAGCGCACGCAGCGTTTGGTGGTTATAAGATGTCAGGTATTGGTCGTGAAAATCATAAGATGATGTTAGAGTATTATCAACAGACTAAGAACTTACTCGTCAGTTATACACCACAGAAATTAGGATTCTTCTAAAATTGAGAAGAAAGGGGGTATGATCATGGTCGAAAGAGTTACAGCGACAGATGCTGCCCTTGATTTGATTGAAAGTATTAAAGCGGAGCACGGAGATGTGATGTTTCATCAGTCAGGCGGATGTTGTGATGGCAGTTCACCGATGTGCTACCCTGATGGTGATCTCATGATTGGGGATCAAGATGTCTATTTAGGCGAAATAGGTGGTGCGCCATTTTATATGCATAAAAGCCAATATGATTATTGGAAGCATACACAGCTTATTATCGATGTCGTCGATGGACGTGGCGGTATGTTTTCGCTTGAAGGCCGCCATGGGAAACGGTTTCTTACGAGGTCACGCGCATTTACGGAAGAAGAATACCAAATGCTTAAAACATGAAAAAACGCCGATGACTGAGATCATGCCAGTCATCGGCGTTTTTCTTTGCCTTTTGAGAGATTGTTAAACAATCTTCCGATATTGTTTAACAATTCGATTCAAGTGTTTAACAATCTCCGAAAGTGTTAGATATTTGGTTCAGATTGTTAGACAATGTCTAGACATTGTCTAACAATCTAAATGGCTAAGGCTAAGCCCACCACATTTCCCCGACGGATTCTTTAACCATTAGAGGCTGTAGAGTATCAACAGCTTTTGCAAAACCTTCATCAATCGACATCAAGCCGTCTTCGTGTTCGATGCTCACAACGTAATCGTAATCCATCAGACGAAGCATGCTGATCATGTCTGCCCATGTTTTAGCGTCGTGACCGAAGCCAACTGTGCGGAAATACCAGGCACGATCCTTCATTTGCGAATAATCAGTCATGTCGGTTAAGCCATTACGGTTCATATTACCTTGGTCAATGATCGTATCTTTCGCATGAAAATGATGGATCGCATTTTCGCGTCCTAAAATTTTAATCGATTCAACGGGATCAATACCTTGCCACCACATGTGAGAAGGATCTAAGTTTGCGCCAATGGCTGGACCACATGCTTCACGTAACTTTAGCATATTGTGAGGCGTATGTACTGAGAATCCACCATGTAATTCAAGTCCAATTTTTACGCCGTAAGATTCAGCTAAATCATTTTTCTCTTTCCAATAAGGGATTAACTTCTCTTCCCATTGCCATTTTAAAACTTCTTGAAAGTCGTGTGGCCAAGGGGAAACAGGCCAATTTGGGTATAAGGCGCCTTCATGGTCACCTGGGCACCCTGAGAATGTATTGACGACAGGCACTTCAAGTTTAGCAGCTAATTTAATTGTTTTTGTTAATAGCTCATCATTTGGTTCTGATATTTGTTTTTGTGGATGCAAGGGATTTCCGTGGCAACTCAAAGCGCTAATGCTTAGATTGTACTGATCGATTTTAGCTTTAAAAGATTGTAAGGCTTGGTCGTCCTCTAGTAGCTCATCAATAGGGCAATGGGCGTTACCTGGGAATCCTCCAGTTCCTAATTCGACTGCTTCTAATCCTCGATTAGATACATACTCTAACATGTCATCTAGCTCTAAATGTGACAATAAGACGGTAAATACACCTAATTTCATATAAAAAACCTCCTAAAATTATTTTCAGAAAATACAAACATGTAATCCTTTACATTATCAACATAAAGAAAAAATGATGAATAATCAATAGTTTTAAAAGAATTTTGAAAAATAGTTGACAGAAAATTACGGTTAATATAGCATATTAATTGAAAACGATTACACTTATGGAGTAGTTGAAAATATGGCAAACATCAATGAAGTAGCAAAAAAAGCTGGCGTGTCTGTCGCGACGGTATCAAGAGTGCTCAATAGTCCTAATGTGGTCACTCCGAGAACTAAAGCGAAAGTCGAAGATGCCATCAAAAAATTGAATTACGAGCCGAGTATGTTAGGGAGGAATTTACGGAATTCCGAAAGTCGATTATTGCTCGTATTAGTCCCATCGATTTCGAACCCTTTCTACATTGATATTATTAAAGGGATCGAACAATCAGCATTAGATCAAAATTATAATATTTTATTATGCGAAACGGATTCTAATCCAGAACGTGAAGAAATTTATTTTGATTTAGTACGTAAAAAGATGGCAGATGGCATTATATCAATGGACCCAGCGGTTAATATTGAGACGTTGAAAGAACTCTCAAAACAATATGCCATTATACAGTGCAGTGAATATTCGGAGGAAAGTGATATACCGTATGTCACGATTGATAACGAGGAAGCGGCTTATCGAGCGGTCAAACATTTAATTAAATTAGGTCATCAAGAAATTGCGTTGTTTAATTCAAATGAAAAATATCTTTATGCTAGAGAACGTAAAGAAGGTTATATGCGAGCACTTCAAGAATATGGCCTGCCGATTAATGATGAATTTATAATCATGACGGATCAATTAAATTTCGACAGCGGGATTGAAGCGACGAAACGGATTATGAATTTAAAAGATCGACCAACAGCTATCTTTTCTGTATCAGATTTGCTTGCAGTTGGTGCGTTGAAGGAAATGAATCGTACCGGGGTTAAGGTTCCAGAAGAAATGGCTATTATCGGTTTTGACAATATTGAATTCTCAAACATGACATATCCGACGCTAACCACGATTGCGCAGCCCATGTATCAATTGGGGACAGTTGCGGCTAATATGTTAATTGAAAAAGTTAATGGCGGAGAGGTTACTAATACCATCTTAAATCACGAATTATTAATCCGAGAATCAACTTGATGAAAACTTGAGGTTAATGCTCTGTTATTAATAGCATAGACTTAATAGCAGAGCATTGCTCTTAAGTGTAAATGAAATCGATTACATTTGAGACTTTAAATTTTAAACCACTCTAAGGGGGATTAAGCTTTGAAGAAACTGTTGTCGTTTTTGATGGTGTTGGTTGTAATTGGTGTTTTAGCTGCTTGTGGTAGTGAATCTGAAGGAGAAGGATCTGGATCTGATTCAGGTGGCGATGAAGATACGTATACAATCGGCATTTCACTTCCTTCTGCAACGCATGGTTGGATGGGCGCATTAATTGATAATGCCGAAACAAAAGCTCAAGAAATTCAAGAAAACCAGAACGTTGAATATGTAATGACGAATGCTGAGGATCCAAACCAACAAGCGAACGATGTGGATGACTTAATTTCACAAGATGTTGACGCTATTGTGATGTTACCAATCGAATCGGCAGCGTTGTCTCCAGTTGGTCAAAAAGTAAAAGATGAAGGTATTCCGTTAGTGATTGTAGACCGCGAATTAGAGAACGACGCAGCTGATGTTGTTGTTAAAGGTGACAATGAAGGTATCGGCGAAAACGCTGGTGAATACTTCACGAATCAACTTGATGAAGGTAGTAAGGTTGTTGAAATCACAGGACCACCAAGTTCTGTAACAGAACAACGTGGTGCTGGTTTTGATGAAGCAATGCAAGCAGCAGATGGCATTGAAGTAGTTGCTTCGCAAAGTGGTGAATTCTCCACTGAAACATCCTTATCAGTTATGCAAAATATTTTGCAATCAGAAGAACAAATTGATGCTGTCTTCACACAAGATGATGGTATGGCATTAGGTGTTGTGCAGGCTATTAAAGAAGCTGAGCGTGATGATATTCAGTTCGTAACAGGTGCTGGTGGTGCTAAAGAAGTTTTCGAAAGTATTCAAGATGGTGGCTTAATTTCAGCGACATTCTTGTATTCACCAACGATGGTTGAAGATGGGGTTGAGATCGCATCACAGCTAGCGCAAGGTGAGGAGCCAGAAGAAGATACGGTGATTAAAGAAGCAACGGAGATCACTGAAGAAAATGTAGATGAATTCTACGATCCTGATTCGAAATTTTAGGTTAGTAAAGAAGGATGCAATGGCTTATGAAGCCATTGTATCTCTTCTTTTTTCTAAAAAGAGGTGACTAAGATGGCATTATTGGAAATGCAAAATATTGATAAATCGTTCAATCAAGTGCCTGTGTTACATGATGTTAGTTTAGAGGTCAATCAAGGTGAAATCCATGCTCTACTTGGAGAAAATGGTGCTGGTAAGTCAACGTTAATGAATATTTTAGGTGGGATTCATCACCCCGATAAGGGCACGATTAACGTGAATGGTCAATCTGTTCAAATGACGACACCGAAAGTATCGCAACAACATGGTATTAGCTTTATTCATCAAGAACTGAATCTCGTCTCGGATTTAAAAGTCTATGAAAATATGTTCTTAGGCCAGGAATTGCGAAAACCCTATGGATTTCTAGATGTAAAAGAAATGTGCCTACAGACTGAAGAAATTCTAACAAAGCTAGGTGTCCATATTGACCCACAAGAATATGTACGAAACTTAGGAACATCGTATAAACAATTGATCGAGATCTCACGCGCCTTACTACATAAATCAACTATTATCATTATGGATGAGCCTACGACGGCTTTGTCAGATAGTGAAGTGGAGCAGTTGTTTGAACTAATGCGTCAATTGAAACAGGATGGAATATCGATCATCTATATCTCTCACAAATTGAAGGAAGTTAAATCAATTTGTGATCGCATGACTGTCCTTCGTGATGGTTACGTTGTTCATACAGGTCCGTTAGAAGGACAGTCATTAGATCAAATCACGACCTATATGGTAGGTAAATCAGTGTCAGAAGATCGCCTAGTCAGTCATGCTCACACAGATGAAGTTGTTTTATCGGTCGATCACTTAACTTTGGAAGGTTCTTATCATGATGTTAGTTTTCGGATTAAGCGTGGCGAAATTGTCGGTTTCACGGGACTAGCTGGGGATGGACGTACAGAGTTGTTTGAAAGTTTATTTGGTTATCGCCAGAATTTTCAAGGTGATGTTCAAATTAACGGAAAACCTGTGCACTTAAATCATCCTAAAAAAGCGCTTCGTGCTGGACTTGGTTATGTTCCGAAAGACCGAAAAGAAAATGCGATTATTCAAGACATGGATGTTGTGCAAAATATGAGCATTTCCTCTTTAGGTCATTTTGAGAAGAATGGATTTATTAGCAATAAGCTCGAGCACGAAACATTCATGAATTATAAAAATCAACTCAATATCAAGGTGAACAATCCTAAGGAAAATATCGATAAGCTAAGCGGTGGTAATCAACAAAAGGTGATGATTGCTAGGTGGCTTGAGCTGAATACTGATATTATTATTTTCGATAATCCAACACAAGGAATTGATGTTGGTGCCAAACAAGAAATCTATCAACATATTATTCAATTAGCTGAGCAAGGGAAAGCGGTCATTATATTGTCATCTGAAGCGCCGGAAATCATGAAAGTATGTCATCACGTGTATGTCATGTATCAAGGTGAGATCGTCGGTTCATTCGATGGGTCAGAAGCAACTGA
The DNA here is from genome assembly GCF_030812915.1 of Alkalibacillus salilacus. GTDB lineage: Bacteria > Bacillota > Bacilli > Bacillales > Alkalibacillaceae > Alkalibacillus > Alkalibacillus salilacus. The sequence continues at coordinate 176,885 of NZ_JAUSTQ010000001.1, read as the reverse complement.
GGACAATATATTGAGTTATGCTACGGGCTCTAAGAAGGAGGCTGTTTCAGTTGGGTGAACCAAAAATAACTGATCAACATTTGGAAGATTCGCAACCTAATCGTTTTAAGCGTTTCATGAAGTGGGTGTGGACGGATTATAGTGTCATAATCGCCTTTTTAATCATGTTCGTTGTTGCTTCATTTATGAGTCCGAGGTTTTTGGAACTTGGTAATCTATTAAACATTGTGATGCAGGTTTCAATTATCGGAATCATTGCTTTGGGTATGACGGTTATCATGCTGTCTGGAGGTCTTGATTTATCCGTTGGTTCTGTATTGGCTTTAGTCGGTGTCTTAACGATTATGGCTTTGAATGCGACGGGGAGTATCACGATGGCATTATTAGCTGCCCTACTTGCTGGCCCCATGATCGGCCTATTAAATGGGCTTATGATTGCAAAAGGACGCATTGCTTCGTTCATTGCCACGCTCGGCATGATGGCTGGGGCGCGTTCCATTGCACTTTATTTGGCTGACGGGGGTAGTATGTCAGGGGAAGTTCTGGCGTTCGCTAATATCTCAAATAGTGATTTAGGGATCATTGATGTTCCAATCATTATTTTCATCGTGATGACGGCTTTAGTTTTTATCTTAATGCATAAAACACGCTTTGGTCGTTATGTGTATGCGATTGGTAGTAACGAAAAGTCAGCACGCTTATCGGCGATCAATGTTGAGAAAATGAAACTGGCAATCTATAGTTTAGGTGGCTTAATGGTAAGTGTGGCTGCGATTATTGAAACGTCGCGGTTAAACTCGATTTCATCTTCTAGTTCAGGTCAATTGTATGAACTCGATGCTATTGCCGCAGTTATTATTGGTGGTACGCGCATGACAGGTGGTCGCGGTAAAGTCATGGGTACATTCTTTGGTGTGTTAATCTTAGGCATTCTTAATAACATGATGAACTTAATGAATGTATCACCTCACTTACAAGGATTTGTGAAAGGTTTAATTATTATTATTGCTGTTGTGTTCCAAAAACGTGAATAGAGAAGGAGTGACTGACTATGAAAGTAGGTATTATTGGATGTGGATCGATCACGAAATTCCGTCATGCTCCGGAGTACTATGAGAATCCATATGTAACCGACATCGTGTTTTATGATCGAAATCCAGAGCGCTCACAAGCTTTAGCTGAATTGTTTGAAGGGCAAGTGGCTAATTCAATAGAAGATTTATTGGAAGATGACTCGATCGTCGCGATTAGTGATTGTTCGTCAAATGAGTCTCATCATGTGTTTTCGACACAAGCTTTATTAAGTGGCAAACATGTGCTGACTGAAAAACCGATTGCATTATCTGTAGAAGAAGCGGAAAAAATTATTGATGCTCAGAAACAGTCGGGTAAACTGCTAATGGTTGATCATAATCAACGATTCACGCGTGCACATCAAAAGGCAAAAGAATTGATAGCAAGTGGTGAGTTAGGTAGTGTGTTGACGTTTAAGACGAATTTCGGCCATGGTGGTCCGGAAAGTTGGGGCGTGAATAAGAGTAATTCTACCTGGTTTTTCAAAAAGGACCGTTCAGGTTATGGTGTGGTTGCGGACTTAGGTATTCATAAATTGGATTTAATGCATTATTTACTTGATGATCAAATTACTCAAGTAAGCGCTTTTCAAGGAGCCTTAGATAAAGTCGATGAAAATGGTAATCCAATTGAAGTGCCAGATAATATCGTTTGTAATTTGCGTACTGCTGGTGGACGTTTAGGTACAGCCTCTTTCTCGTGGACATACTATGGTGAGGAAGATAATAGCTCAACGCTATATTGTGAGAAAGGCATTATGAAAATTTATCATGATGATGAGCATCAATTAGAGGTACTTACTCATGACGGTGAACGTGTACGATATGAATTAGAAGCTATACAAACAAATGATAACCAGACGAACACAGGCGTGATTGATTCGTTTGTCGATAGCGTTCGTGGTGAGGAAGATTTAGTTGTAACAGGTCAAGACGCGCTCGACTCTTTGAAAGTGGTCGTGGCATTAATTGAATCAGCAAAATCAGGTTACGTGAAGGATGTCTTTTAATTTTTGAAATAAGTCAGAACAAGATGAAAAAATTTTCAAAAGATAATTGACAATTAAATCGAGTATTTGTATTATTGTGACTATCATTTAAAATTAAATAAATTAACCATATTAATCTTCTTATCTAGAGAGGTGGAGGGACTGGCCCTACGAAGCCTCGGCAGCGGATCTGTTAAACGTGCAGATACTGTGCCAATTCCAGCGAATACGACATGTATTTGATAGATGAGAGGAGAAGGATCGGCTATTAATGTATGTCATAATAAACGAACCCCTCTCTTCTTATCTGTTTTTAGATAAGAGGAGAGGGGTTTTTTGTGATGGGAGGAGTTTTGGCCATGATTGAATTTAATAATGTCTCAAAAGTTTATGAACATGAAGGGCAACATTTAACCGCTGTTAAAGATGCTAATCTTCAGGTTGAACGTGGTGAAATTTTTGGTGTGATCGGCTTTAGCGGGGCTGGTAAAAGTACCCTCGTAAGACTGGCCAATCAGTTGGAAAGGCCGACGTCTGGTGAAGTGTTAGTCGACGGTTTTGACATGACTAATTTATCAGCTAAGGATTTGAGGAGTGTGCGTCGCCAAATAAGTATGATCTTTCAGCATTTTAACTTACTGGAATCAAAGACGGTTTATCATAATGTGGCATTCCCACTCATATTAGCAGGGGAATCTAAATCGACGATTAAGGAACGTGTTGAAGAAATATTAGATTTTGTTGGCTTAAAGGATCGCGCCAATTACTACGCAGATCAGCTTTCTGGCGGTCAAAAACAGCGCGTTGGAATTGCCAGGGCTCTTGCGACATCACCGAATATTTTACTTTGTGATGAAGCGACTTCTGCATTGGACCCAGAAACGACGCAGTCCATCTTAGAGCTGCTGAAACGTATCCGCGATGAGTATAACATGACCATTTTAATGATCACTCATGAAATGGATGTCATAAAAGACATATGTGACCGTGTTGCCGTAATGGAAGGTGGTGAAATTATTGAACAAGGTGCCATTTTTGACTTATTTACCAATCCAAAACATTCGACAACAAGAAAATTCGTTGAAAGTGTAATGAAAGCGGATGTCCCGAAATCAATATTGGCTGACATTGAAACTTATAACGATTCTCGTCATATTTACCGAGTAACATTCTTACGTAGTCGCGCGGGTGAGCCCGTGTTATCACGTGTAGCCAAAAAGTTTAATGTTGAAGTGAATATTTTGTACGGACAAATTTTAGAAATTCAAGACACACCGTTTGGGAACTTAATTGTGGAATTACAAGGTGGTGATGATGAGGTGTTAAAATCACTTAATTACATAAAAGAAACCGTGTCTGTAGAAAGGGTGTTAGTTGATGCAAGTTAATTTACTAGAGTTTTGGCCAAGGATTTTAGAAGCGACGCAAGAAACGTTGATCATGGTTTTAGTATCATTGGTGCTCGCAACATTAATCGGGTTGCCGCTTGGGATTGCTTTGGTTGTAACACGTGAAGATGGCCTGATGGAAAATAATTTTGTTTTCAAAATGATTAATGCGGTCGTTAACACCTTCCGCTCAATTCCATTTATTATTTTACTCGTTGCGATATTGCCATTCACACGACTGATCATTGGTACAACGATCGGAACAGTAGCGGCAATCGTACCACTCGTCTTATTTTCAGGACCTTATATCGCTCGATTAGTTGAAAGTAGCTTGCTCGATGTGAATCAAGGGGTGATTGAAGCAGCTCAATCAATGGGAGCGACTAATTGGCAAATTATCTATCGCGTTTTTCTACCAGAGTCATTAAGTACGATAGTTTTGAACTTAACGATCGCTTCAATCGGCTTAGTAGGTGCTTCAGCGATGGCTGGCTTTGTCGGAGGTGGCGGTCTTGGTGACTTAGCTATTTCCTACGGTTATCAACGATTTGAAACAGATATTATGATTGCGACTGTCGTATTGCTGGTCGTGATTGTGCAAGTGTTCCAAGCAATAGGCAATCGTTTGTCTAAGCGATTGAAACGTTTATAAATTTAAAAATAGAGAGGGAGTTTCAAAATGAGTAAAAACATTAAAATAGTATTAGGTGCATTATTAATTACGGTTATTTTAGCAGGGTGTGGGTCTGAAGATGAAACAATTAAGGTAGGATTAAACGGTTCTGGGGTACCATTATGGGAAGAAATAGCTGAGATTGTCGAGGAAGAAGAAGGTGTCGAAGTTGAGCTTGTTGAGTTCTCCGATTATGTTAGGCCGAATCAGGCGCTAGCGAATGGTGATATCGACATTAATGCTTTTCAGACGGTATCTTATTTTGATGAATTTATTGATGAACATGACCTAGACTTAGAGCCTGTTGCGACGACTTACATAGCACCCATGGGAATCTACTCGGAGAAACATGAGTCAGTTGAGGACATTCCAGAAGGTGGCACGGTAGCCTTGCCGAAAGAAGAAACCAATATGGGACGTGCGTTATTATTGCTTGAAGAAGCGGGTGTCATCACACTAGAAGAAGATTTTAATGGCTATGGGGACCTAGATAAAGTTGTTGAAAACCCTAAAAATATTGAATTTGAGCCGATTGTTGCTGCACAGACGCCTCGGGTCCTGCCTGATGTTGATGTGTCGTTAATTAACAATGGTGTAGCGCGCGAAGCAGATTATCAACCGAATGAAGACTCGATCTTTATAGAAGGTGATACGGCAACGCCATACATTAATATAATTGCGGCACGTGAAGATAATGCTGATCGTGAAATTATCCAACGAATTGGAGAAATTCACCAGCAGGAGCGTGTTCATGAATTAGTTATAGATTTGTATGACAATGCATTGATCCCAGTTTCAGCTAGTTTAGAGGAAATTGGCTGGTAATATGGTAGCCACTGACTAAGGTCAGTGGCTTTTTATGTAAAATCGAATCAGTTGATTTTTCAGTCCTATATCCTTAATAATAAGAGTTGAATGGATGTCAGAGGAGGCATGTTTTATGAAGGTAGATATTTGGTCGGACGTGGTTTGTCCGTTCTGTTATATAGGGAAGCGCCGATTCGAGCAAGCGCTAGAACAATTTGAAAATCAAGATGACGTGTCAGTTGCATTTAAGAGTTTCCAGTTAGACCCAAACGCTAAACCAGGTCAATACCAAGATATTCATGAAATGTTAGCGACGAAGTATGATGTTCCGTATGAACAAGGGCGTGAAATGAATCAACAAATGGCTCAACAAGCCAAAGAGGTTGGCCTCACGTTTAATATGGATCAGATTATTCCGACGAATACTTTGAACGCGCAACGCTTGATTCAGTTTGCGAAACAAGAAGGTAAAGGCAATGCCCTAAATGATTCACTGATGCAGGCGTATTTTACAGAAGGTTTAGATATGAATGATGAAGAAGTTTTAGCCGATCGCGCTGAATTAGTTGGATTAGACCGTGAAGAAGCGTTGAATGCCTTGCAATCAGGAGCTTATCAATCGAATGTAAACCGAGATATTCAAGAAGCAGGCGATATTGGGGTTCAAGGTGTTCCGTTTTTTGTTTTCAATGAAAAATATGCGGTAAGTGGTGCTCAACCTGTTGAAACGTTTGTCGAAGTACTTGAAAAAGTTTATGAAGAAGAAAAACAAGAACCGAAACTTCAAATGATGCACACACCATCTAAAACCGAATACTGTGATGACGACAATTGTCAGTAAATATTAAAAAGACCCGAGTTCATCGGGTCTTTTTTTAGTATATTTAAAGTTGCAAATAACTCAAAGGTTCATACCCTGTTTCATTAATTTTTTTAGCAATCAATTGATAGCCTTTGCGGTTAGGGTGTACCCCGCCAAAAGACAGTACACGGCGGCCCCTAATCGAAATGGGCGTTAAAACGTCAACATAGCGAACGAGTGGTGATTCCATCGAGTGTAAGATGGCATTAAATCGATTGATCCAAAAAGCGCTATAAGGTAAGTGGGGGAACGGGTTGTATAACCCAATTAATCGAATGAAATAAGGTGAAGGGTGATAATATTTAATGAGGTGAAGCGTCCAAATGATTTCAATCAAATTTTTATAAAAAGTTTCTTCTGCTCGTTCAAAGACAATGGGGTTAAACGTATTTAAAAAATGATCGTGAGCCTCTAGCAAATCGTTACTACCAATCGTGATCGTGATAATATTAGCTGGAGCCAATCGCCTTTGAATAGTCGAATCATTTAACAGTTGTTTTAATTCGCTACTCATCATGCCTCGCTGTGCAAATAGCTCTGTTCGAACGGGCTGTTTAAATACATTGGTAATCGCATTGCTATATGAATGAATAAAACCGCGATGAAAAAACGCTCCAGTTCCGAGTGTTATTGAATCGCCTAATGGTCGGTAATAAATGGTCCTTTCCAAACTGAAAACCACCCTTCGTATCGCCTTATTACATAAGATGCAAGTGAAGGCGAATACGTATGGGTGGTTGTGAAGATTAGTAAAAGAAAGGGAAGAAAATTCGATTCAAAAAGCGGAACGGAAAGCGATGACGTCTAAATCGTCTGAACCGTCTTGGGTAACGTCCTGGTCCGCCGTAGCCTTGACCATATCCAGGGCCACCATAGCCCGGTCCATAACCTTGCCCGTAACCACCTCCATAACCGTCATCAAACCGATCCTGTTCCATGTCGCCCCATGGCATTATTAAAGTCACACTTTGATCATCCACGTCATCAATAATACCATCGAACATTTGACCATCTTGTGTTTCGAGATGAACAAAATGCATCTGATGCTGTCTGCAAAGATGGTGGAAATCCTCTTCCTTTGGCTTCTTATATGGATTCATACAATCCCTCCTTAACGTATCACTCATACGATATGCAAGATAGCTTGATATGTTTAACTAGGACATTTGTCACAACTTCGACAAATATAGTTTAACAACAAAACTAAAGCGGGTAATTGATGAACATAAAGTTAATTAAAGGAGGATCAAATATGGCTGATGAAAAGAAAGAGTATGTTGAAAAACATGAAGAACCAAGTCGCACAGGAGCAACCGCGATTAAATCAGTAACCGCAATTATTATTACACTATTAATCTTAGGTTTCTTAGTATTTTACGTCTTCCCAATGTTCGGTGGTGGCAATAGCCAAGGCGTTGATGGAAGTAATGTTGAAATGAGTTTGAATGAAAATTACAGCAATGTGATCAACTTAGATGTTTCATAATGATACGGTAAAGTGAAACAGTGTTCCCTAAAATGTTTTTGTTCAGTTGTACAACTGTTTTAAATGTAGTCATTTAACCGTAAAAGACGGGACATTGTATTAGATGAAGGAGGGTTAGCATGGTAGATGAAAAAAAAGAACATGTGGAAAGACATGAAGATCCAAGCCGTACTGGTTCAGCGGCAATCAAGGCGGTTACAGCAATTGTTATCACTCTATTAGTTTTAGGCTTCTTTATCTTTTTTGTATTTCCAATGTTCGGAGATGATGGCGGTGGTGATGAAGAAGATGTTAATTTAGAAGTTGATATGAACGAAGATGGTAGTGATGGAGATAGCGGTAATAGCGGTGACAGCGGTGACAGCAGTGACAGCAGTGATTCTGGTGATGACAGTAGTAGTGATGACGAAGGCGAAGAATAATTCAAAACACGCTGACTCAAAGTGTCAGCGTGTTATTTAATGAAGCTACAAAAGTAAAGTAATGTTCTTTCTGTTCCAAAACATCCATATTTAGCCACTTGGCTGCTTGCATTAAGGCTTCGTTTTCTGTTGGTACATGTAAATAAATGGATGTAAAAGAGTTGTGGCTTATATGAAGAAGTTCTTCTAAGACAATTTGTATTAAGGTGGTAGAATAATAGAGGTTATTTAAATAAGGACCGACCACCCATGCCTCATAGTCTCCCTCTTCATAAAGTAATCCCGTGAATCCTATGGAATCTTTGTTTAAATAGATCATCATGGCGCAATGATGGAAATGATTTTGATAGGATTCGATGGCCTTTTCTAGGTCTTTAACATTATTTAAAAATGGGTAACCATTTTTTCTTGATGAATCGTTTGCATTGATATGAATGATGTCATCAATCGTGTTAAAGTCGTTTGGTCCTGCAGGCCTAATGTTTAATGGTCCCATAAAGCGACCTCCTACAAAAAGAGTAGTTAAATAATACCATATAACTAGAAATTTTGCAGTTATTAGATACTAATATTACCAAATTTAAATTATTTAATTCCTATAGGTTGTTCAAAATTAATCAAATAATGACTAAAACGGAAAAGGTTATTCATTAAGAAGGAATATAAGCGTTTACAAACGAATGATATAACTAAAGTAGATCTTAGAAATGAGGGGTATGATGTCGAAGTTAGAAACGCTAGATTACGGTGTAACGTTAATTGACTTATATGATTTAAATCTACCTAATCGGACAGGGAGTTATATCATTCGAGATGAGGCATTAACAGTCATAGAGACGAGCGCAAGCCCGTCAATTCCTTTTTTAATTGAGGGATTAAAAGAAATGGGGGAGGACCCTGGAAATGTGGAACATATTATTGTGACGCATGTCCATTTAGATCACGCAGGAGGAGTAGGGTTGTTACTCCAAAATTGCCCGAACGCAACAGTACATGTTCATCCACGGGGAAAACGGCATTTAGCTGATCCTACTAAACTTGTTCAAGGAGCAAGAGCCGTATACGGTGACCAATTTGATGAACTGTTTGATCCTGTCTTGCCTGTGCCTGAAGATCGATTTGTTGAGCAGGAAGATGGGAGTGAACTGACAATTGGTTCACGGTCACTCACATTTTACGATACACCAGGTCACGCCAAACATCATCTGTCGATTCATGATTCGAAGGCGAATGCGATTTATACGGGAGATACGATCGGCGTTTATTATCCGCATCTATTACCTTATGGTGAAACATTCGTCTTACCATCGACGTCTCCTAATCAATTTGACCCAGAAGCCATGTTAGAATCGCTAAGACGAATCGAAGCACTTGAAGTAGATGCGATTCATTTTGGCCATTTTGGACGTTCGACGGAGCCACAAGTTGTTTACGAGCAAATGCGGGATTGGTTGCCGATATTTTTGGAGCTAAGTGAAGAAGCGGTTAGAACGGAACCAGATCATCAAGTTGAAGCTGTTCGTCAAGCTTTGATTAATCGGGTTGTAGCGTATCTAGATAGTCTTGGAGTAGCGCGAGATGATGAGGTGTACCAACTCCTTGAAATGGATATGAGTGTTTGCGCGCTTGGTTTGGTGGATTATTTAAAGAAAACTTAGGTGGACGATAATCTCCTGTTAAAAAATAGCAGGAGATTTTTTATGTGATTTGAAGTTTTTTGATTGACGAAACAAGGGTGTAGCGAATATAGTAATCTATGTAATTATAATTCCGATTAAATTTATCAGAAAAAGGTGGTTTTCAAATTGGCAACAAAAGTACAGCCGGTTGATGAAGTAAAAGACCCTGTTACTGTCAAAGAAGACGAGACAGGTTTAAATAAACCACAAATGAAGCTAATTATTGCTGCGTTAATTGTAGCGGCAGGATTAATGGTTCATTTGATGGTCTCTTATAGTGGCGTTCAAGCCTTATTATTAGTGATTGGTCTCTTGTTAGGCTATACGCTGTTTCATGCGCGCTTTGGTTTTACCTCAGCATTTCGTCGGTTAATGTCGGTCGGTAATGGTAAGGCAATGCGCTCGCATATGGTCATGTTAGCGGCAGCTGTGACCTTGTTCGCTCCAATTCTAGCATTTGGTGTTTCATTTTTTGATACACCAGTGTCGGGGTATGTATCTCCTGTTGGTGTGAGTTTACTAGTGGGTGCCTTTTTATTTGGAATTGGCATGCAGTTAGGTGGTGGCTGTGCATCAGGTACGCTTTATGCCGTTGGTGGCGGTCGTACGGTGATGCTTGTGACATTACTATTCTTTATTGTAGGTTCAACGATTGGAGCGGCTCACCTGCCGTTCTGGACTGAAGATTTACCAGCTTATCAACCCGTATCACTCGCTGAAACAACTGGTTTCGGTTATGGTGGTGCGTGGTTGTTGTCGATAGCAATTTTCGGGTTTGTCGCTTGGTTGACGCTCGTCATAGAACGTCGTCGTAACGCGCCAAAAATGGCGACAGTTCCATCGACTAAAGGATGGAAACGTTTATTCCGTGGCTCTTGGCCATTATTCGCAGCAGCGATTGCGTTAGCTGTCTTAAACGCCCTTACCCTTATGACGCGTGGTTCACCGTGGGGTGTCACGTCAGCATTTGCTCTTTGGGGATCTAAAGCAGCAGACTTTATTGGCTTTGATGTCGCAAGTTGGGCTTATTGGTCAGGCGAAAGTGCTCAGGCGCTAGAAGCATCGATTTTAACGGATTCAACGACGGTGCTTAACTTCGGTGTCATTATAGGTGCGTTTATCGCATCAGCAGCAGGTGGCTTGTTTAAATTTACTCGTCTAACAAAAGGCAATGTTTCGGCTGCTGTGATCGGTGGTTTATTCATGGGCTATGGTGCTCGTTTGGCCTTTGGTTGTAATATTGGTGCTTACTTTGGTGGTATTGCATCATTTAGTCTACATGGTTATATCTGGGGCATTCTAGCTCTAGCAGGAACATTCTTGGCCCTGTATCTACGGCCTCTCTTCGGTTTATCCGTACCCAAATCTAAAGATTCATTCTGTTAAACAAATCCCTCATGTGCCTGAAATCGCACATGAGGGATTATTTATGGATTGGAATAGTGAACCAAAAGGTATTGCGATTGCCGTGACTCGTGATTCCGATGTTACCTTGATGACTTTCAACCATTTCTTCAACAATCGTTAACCCAACTCTTCTGTTAGAACTTCCCTTATAAAGTCCAGTATTTTGGGGAGGGTATTAATGAGGTGATTACATGGATAAAGAAGAATTAAAACTCACATCTGCTGAAGTCGGGACATTGTGGGGCGAATATGTAAATGGAACAGCTGTTGATATTATCAATAGATACATGCTATCCATTGTCGAAGATGATAAAATAAAATTACTTTTCGAAGATGCGATCAAGATATTTGATACACAAAAAAATCAGATAAAACTATTTATGGAAAACGAAGGATTTCCAGTCCCAGTTGGTTTTACTGAATCAGACCTTAATAAAGGGACTAAAAGATTATTTTCTGATATTTTCTGTTTGCACTATTTACAAATGATGACGCTTCATGGCTTATTAGGACATTCTACTTCACTTAGTTCTTCTGTTAGAAAAGACCTAAGGCATTTTTATGATTCATGTAGTAATGATGGGATGAGCATGTACCATCGAACAACCGAGTTGCTACTGGAAAAGGGACATTTACAACGAGACCCTTATTTTTATCCTGATAAGAAACCTGAATTTGTTACAGGACAGGAATTTATAGATGGTTATTTTGGAGATAAACGTCCATTAGCCTCAACAGAAATTATCGCTCTATCTCTTAATTTAAAAAAGAAGATAATGGAAAAAACGCTTTCTATCGGATTTAGCCAAGTAACACAATCGAAAGAGGTTAGAAAATTTTTAGAAAGCATCCAAAATGCATCTGACAAGCAAATTCAATCATTAGGAAAAATACTAAAAGGAGATAATTTGCCCGTTCCTGTGTCTTGGGAATCAGAAGTTACTTCTTCTCAAGAATCTCCCTTTTCAGATAAATTAATGTTATATCATATTGGGGTCTTATTACAATCTTCACAATCTTACCACGGGTCAGGTCTTTCATCTGCGATGCGAATAGATCTCACGACAACATATGAGAAAATTATATTAAAGAATCTAACGATTACAAAAGAATGGTTCAATTTAATGACTGAAAATAAATGGTTAGAACAACCACCACTCGCTCCGAATAGAAAGAAACTCGCAAAAGACAAATAGTATATATAATGTCTACTTAAATAAGGAATTTATATTTTCAGGGGTTTTTCAATGTTATCTCCATAAAATGAGATTTATAAGCTTGTGGTTTTATCAATTACTGTAATATTATGAATAAAAAATGTGTAACGTAATGATTATTCTTTTGTCAGGTATCTTTTTGGGTTAGAACGTCTGTCTAACTTTAATTGGCAAACTGTCATTTAAACCTTGTTCTTTATATGATTTCACTAGGTCCTTAACATAAATTTTATTTGCTCTAATTGGTGTTGTAGGTTCACCCATCCTCCTATATTTATCATTGAATTCATCATCGAGTAGGAATTCTTCATATGTTATTATTTTACTGTCTAGATAAATATAAGCTAATGAATTAATAAAAAGTGCTCCCAACTAAAAACAATTAAAGCCAGGCTAAAGCTATCTAATGCAAGTATATTGATTCTAATGTTACAAAAAGTCTGTCGGTTCTTCAATTTCTTTATATATTTTCTCTAAGAAAGCTGAATCATAAGTATCATACCAAGAATCAGGAAGCTCTAATTTTATTAACAAGTCAATAAAAGTTTCTACCAAATTACCATCAAATTGGGTCCAAGAACACCTCTTTAGTTCTTCGAAAGCCTCATGATAGGACATTTTGGTTAGTTTGTAGTTTCGAATATCATAAGTCATCGTATCGAAGGAATCACATATTCGAATAATACGCCCTTGCACTGAAATTTCTTCTCCTACTAAACGACGTGGATAACCAGTGCCATTCCAATCTTCATGATGGTCTCTGATAAACTCAGCAGCACGTGTTCTCCCAAGCTCTTTTCGAACAATGGAATTGCCAATATGGCTATGACTTTCTACAATAGTTTTTTCAATAGTATTAAGCTTACCTGGTTTTAATAATATTTCTTTCGCGATACCAATTTTACCTATGTCGTGTAAAAAAGCTGCAACTCTTAAATCATCATCATAACACCCCACTTTTTTAGCTAACATTGTGGATAGATACATGACACGTAATGAGTGATGTTTAAATAACTGTAATACCTCATTATCTTGGGCTATGTTTTCAAAAAGCGATTCTGGACTACGTTTCATAATAAATCCTCCTATTTGAGCCTAATTTAAGATGATTAATCATTTTAAATTAGTTTACCAAAAAACTGTAGAGAAACAAAATTTAAAAATATCATCTTTTCAATCTCCCCACTTTATTATTTTCTCATTTTTGAGTGTAGGGCAAATCCTGAATTATTTATGTACAATACACGAATCTATCTTAACTGAAATGCATGTCACGAAAAACTTTTGTTAATCGTGTATCCCTTTCCAATGTTTATAATAATTTCACTTCTTTCTTGAACTTCTACCTATATTTATTGCCCATTGTGAAACAAAAATCAGTGAGACACCGAATAAACAAGATGAACGAAATGATTACGGCAAAATATAAAGCATTCGCTAAGCTAGGATACGCTAATGCTGCAAATAGTCGGCCAGTTAATAGACCGGCTAGCCAATTAATCAGTAATAAAAGGGCATCAATGATTGCTGTTGTGATTGCCGCAGTGTCCCTCCTCTAATGTCTTGATGATACATAAGAAATATGAAAGTTTGATGAAAGCGATGAAGGATTTTCATTAATTTAGAAAGCTCATGTTACGATTAGGATAGCAGAGGAGGGAGTTCATGATGACTGAAGATACGCCACAATTATGTCTGAATGCCAAGGTTATGGAAAGAAATTTAGATCGATTAGCGACGTTTGCTAAAGAGAATGAGTTAAGTTTCAGGCCACATGTCAAAACCCATAAAAGTAAACAGATTGCACGAAAGCAAATGGACGCTGGTGCTGTCGGAGTAACGGTTGCTACTTTAGATGAAGCGGAAGTGATGATTGATGCTGGGATTCCATCCGTGATGGTTGCTTATCCCATCACAAAAGCCGAAAAGATAGCTCGTTTAAAAACGTTAGCTGAAAGAGCGCATATGATTGTCAGTATTGATACAACAGTTGGTGCCGATCTCTTAAGCGAAGCGTTTGTACAAGAATCAGTGGATGTCTGGTTGAAAGTGAATTCAGGCCTTAATCGTTGTGGGGTTGAACCAGGTGAAGAAGCAGCTAAGCTCGCTCAATATGTGTCGGAATTACCAGGGTTGAATTTGACGGGAATTTATACGCATGCAGGTCATGCCTATGGTGCTACATCAGAAGATGAACGACTGGCAATAGCAAAGCAGGAAGCGGAAAGTGTCGTTACAAGTGCTGGACGCTGTGAAGATGCTGGCATCACGATCCCTCATCGTAGTATAGGCACCACACCAACTGTTTTTGATGCAGGTGTGTATGATGGTGTCACGGATATTAGGCCTGGGAATGCGATATTTTATGATATGGTTCAAGTTGGCTTAGGTGTCGCAAAGCCTGAAGATTGTGCTGTGACGGTAAAAGCAACCGTCGCTTCGAAACATACGAACCGACTTGTGATTGATGCAGGAAGTAAAGCCCTATCACTAGAAAAAGGCGCTCACGGTAATGAATCAGTCGTTGGATTTGGCTATGTCGCCGAACACCCTGAACTCATGATCGAAAAATTGTCTGAAGAACATGGCGTAATCCCGATTGACCCCGATTCTAATTGTCCGTTAGCGATTAACGACACGATTCACATCATTCCTAATCATGCTTGTGTGACGGTGAATTTATTTGATTCATATGTTGTTTCGACAGGTGAAATTTGGTCGGTCGATGCTCGAGGCGGCTCGAAGTAATGACTACTCGTCGTTTTCTATCCACCTATTTCAAAGGAATAAATATTAAAGCAGCCTCGCATATTAAAGGCGAGGAGGCGATGGGTTATGAGCGAAAAAGAAAAATCAACCAGTGAAGGTCGGCCAGAAATGATAGACCACGGCGTCATTGTAAGGCCTGAAGGAGAAGATTGGCATGTGTATATAGTGGATCAAGAAGATGATGTAGAAACCTTCGACACAAAAGGAGAAGCGTTAAAGCGAGCGGATGACATCTCAGATGAGTATGAATCATTTGTTCAGTTGCTCGATGAAAACGGCGATGTGGATAATAATTTAACTTATGATGATGTGCAATAAAAAAGCAGTGGCAACGGAGCCACTGCTTTTACATATTTATTGATGATATGAAGCGGCGATTTGACCTGCAACTTCAGCATTGTGATAGACAAGCGCTAGATTAGTTTCTAGACTTTGTCCATCAGTAAGTGATTTCACTTTGCTTAGGATGTAGGGTGTCACATCTTTACCTGTCACATTCTCAGCTTTAGCATCACTTAAAGCTTGTTCGATCACGCTTTCGATTTGATCGAAAGGGATCTCTGAAGCTTCAGGTACAGGGTTCGCGATCACAGCGCCACCCTCTAAGCCAAGCTGCCACTTCGTTTGTAATGTTTTCGCCACGTCTTCAGAATTGTCAATTTGGAAGTCGACATCGAATTCGCTTTCGCGTGAATAGAACGAAGGGAAAGTGCTCGTCTTGTAACCAACAACTGGTACACCATGTGTTTCTAAGTATTCAAGCGTACGGCCGATATCTAGAATCGATTTCGCTCCAGCACAGACGACTGCTACGTTAGTTTGAGCTAATTCTTGTAGGTCAGCTGAAACGTCCCAAGTATATTCACCTTCACGGTGGACACCACCAATACCGCCTGTCGCAAAGACACGAATACCTGCTAAATTAGCTGCAATCATCGTTCCAGCTACGGTTGTCGCACCAATTTCTTTCTTCGCAATGACGTGACCAAAGTCACGACGGCTTACTTTATGAATGCCTTCTTCTGTCGCAAATGTATAGAGCTCTTCTTCTGTTAGACCAATCTTAATCTTCCCGTCCATAAGACCGATCGTTGCAGGTACAGCTCCTTGATCACGAATGATATTTTCAACTTTTTTCGCCATATCCATATTTTCTGGGTAGGGTAATCCGTGTGAAATGATGGTTGATTCGAGTGCAACGACTGGCTTTCCGTTTTCTAGAGCGTCACGCACTTCTCCTGTATAAGATAAAAATTGTTCCATCTTAATTCAACTCCTTTAATTTGTTATAAACCGTTTCGACGGACAAATCTTCTGCACAAGATTGTTCTGACTCTAGGGTGACGGTTGCGCAACCAAGTCCAAAACGACAAGATTCACTGAGTGACATTTGTTGTGTTGCCCCGTAAATCACACCTGAAGTAAAAGCGTCACCAGCCCCTGTGACATCCTTCACATCAACGGGTAAGGCTTCAATAAAACCTGATTCGTCTTGGCTATAGTAATAAATACCTTTTGCGCCCAATGTTAAGACGACTTGTTGTACACCTTGATCAAGCAACTTTTGGCACGCTAAAGCGTAATCTTGTTCATGATTAATCGTGATGCCTGATAAAGTTTCGGCTTCTTCTTGATTAGGTAAGATTGTGTGTACGCCTGTTAAATCTTTAGGTAATTTCTCTGCCTTAATGGATGATACTGGGTCAACAAAAACTGTTAATTGCTGTTTAGCTGACTGTTCAATGACTTCTTGTAAGGCATCAGTAGCAATATTCGTATCAAGGAAAATCGCATTGGCTTGCTTTATATGCGACCATTTTTGCTGAATAAGCTGTTTGGTTAATGCGTCATAAATGGCCATATCTGCCATAGAGACAACGAGTTCACCACTAGGGTCAAGGAATGCGCTGTATGTTCCTGTTCGCTCTTGAGATAAGGTCATCATCATTTGTGTATCTAGCCCAAGTTTGAAAGATGCATCACGCAACCATTCGCCTTCTTTATCCTGCCCGACAACAGTGGTCAAGCCAGGCCTTAGATTTAAGCGGGCTAAGTTTTCGGCAACATTACGAGCGACGCCGCCTAAGGATTCCTCAGTTTTTACAGGGTTTGATGACTGAAGCCGTACTGCTTGTAAGGCGTGGGCTTTACGGTCAACATTAGCACCCCCGACGCAAGCAATCGTTTGTTCATCATTAAGGACGTATGCACGACCTTTAATGCGTCCGGCTTCGATTAATCGCTTGATATAATTTGCAACAGCTGGACGCGATAGCCCAATCTGATCAGCAAGTTCCTGTTGGGTAATATATGGATTGAATCGTATGATTTGTAGAATCTGTTCCTCTTTATCCACAGACTCACCTCCTTAAAATGAAAGCGTTTCACTAACTATAACAAAAGTTTAAGATATAAACATATGTTTGTAAAGTAAAAAATGTTCATGTTTTAAACTTTTTATC
This sequence comes from Alkalibacillus salilacus, assembly GCF_030812915.1. GTDB lineage: Bacteria > Bacillota > Bacilli > Bacillales > Alkalibacillaceae > Alkalibacillus > Alkalibacillus salilacus. The sequence continues at coordinate 159,651 of NZ_JAUSTQ010000001.1, read as the reverse complement.
AGTTAATAGAGTTTGAGTAAGTCTATTGTATAGCCCCTTGAAAGCGAGTTAACGAGTTTCCTATTGTCGCATTTAAAATTTAAGGATAAACTGAATGTGATTATAATTAAGGGAGCTAAGCTCTATGCTGAAAAAAGTCTCACTCCGAACAAAAATATTAACGTCCGTTATTTCTCTATTATTAATTGTGACAGTCTTTATTACAGGCGTTTACTCATACATAGAATGGAATCAGACGAAGGACCAGATGGGGCAACGTGCGCTTGATGTGGCGACTTCGATTTCTTTAACGCCAGAAGTCATAGAAGCGTTTGATGATGAGAACCCATCTGAGACGATTCAGCCCATTGCTGAGAGTATTCGTGAACAAGTCGGAGCAGAATTTATCGTTGTCGGAAATAAAGATAGCATTCGTTACTCACATCCACTTGAAGAACGAATCGGTAAACGAATGGTTGGTGGCGATAATGATCAAGCGTTAATTGATGAAGAGTACTATACCTCAGAAGCAGTTGGATCACTCGGGCCATCCTTACGCGGGAAAGCGCCGATTTTTAATGACCAAGATGAAGTGATTGGCCTTGTATCTGTTGGGTTTATGATCGAGGATATACGAAGCGTGATTTTCAGTCGCCTACAAATCGTCTTTATTATTGCAACTATTATTCTAGGTGTCGGTATAGTAGGTAGTATCGCCTTAACGCGGAGCATTCGTGATGATATTTTAGGACTTGAACCGCATGAGATTGTGAATTTCTACCGCGAACGAAAAGCTGTATTACGGTCAGTGAAAGAAGGCATCATCGCAATAGATGGCGATGGCTATATCACGATTATGAACCATTCTGCACGGGAAATGTTAGATTTAAGCGAGGACATGAAATATCAACATATCAATGATATTCTACCCAATACGAAAATGCTAGATGTGCTTCATCAGGGCGAAGCGGTCTATGATGATGAAATGATGTTAAAAGATCGCGTCTACATTGTGAACCGTATGCCGATTTTAGAAGAAGGAGAGGTTGTAGGGGCTGTTGCCAGTTTCCGTGATCGGACAGAATTACAGGGTATGATCAATACGCTGTCAGAAGTGAAACGGTATTCTGAAGATCTAAGAGCTCAAACACATGAGTATACGAATAAATTACATGTGTTATCCGGCCTACTTCAATTAGGGCATTATGATGAAGCCATTAACATGATTCAAGAAGAATCGAAACAACATCACCAGCAAACGAAAACATTATTTTCTAGCATTGAAGATCAAGCTGTACAAGCAATTTTACTCGGAAAGCTAGGGAAAGCTTCGGAGCAAAAAGTCAACTTAGCCATTGATCCTGCAAGCACATGTGCTCCGTTACCAGCTCATGTAAGTACGTCGAAACTTGTGACGATATTAGGTAATTTAATTGATAATGCATTTGAAGCCGTTCAAAACCAAAATGATCCTCATGTGACCTTCTCTGTATTAGATTACGGTCGAGATGTGATTTTTGAGATTAGCGATAATGGTCCGGGTATCCCAATAGATGAGCAACAGACCATTTTTGATAAAGGTTTTTCTACAAAGGATTATGATCATGACCGGGGTTATGGATTATCTGTTGTCGATGAAGTGGTCAATGAATTAGACGGGTCGATTGAATTGTCGAGCCAAATCGGTCAAGGTACAGTCTTCACTGTTTATATTCCGAAAGAAAGCAGGTGATGAAAGTGGCGTTAAAAATAGCCATTACAGAAGATGATTACCGTGTTGCTTCTATTCATGAAGGGTTTTTAGAGAAGGTGCCTGATTGCGAGGTTGTCTTCAAAGCTTTGACAGCAGAAGACACATTAACGAAGTTGAGTCATCATGATGTGGACTTGATATTGTTAGATATTTATATGCCTGATCGTTTAGGGACAGATATCATAACTGAAATAAAAGCTATTCATCCTCATATTGGTATCATCATGATTAGTGCTGGAACTGACCGTGACATCGTCGAACAAGCCTTACAGAATGGTGTTTTTGATTATATTATTAAGCCTGTAACAATCGAGCGATTTGTTGAAGCGGTTGAATCCTTTAAAGAATTTCGGGCTTCATTAGACGAACGAGACGAGGTTGATCAACGTTTCTTAGATGACTATTTCGGTAGACAAAAAGGTGGAAAAAATGAGTCCTTGCCAGAAGATACACCAAAAGGCATTGACCCATTAACACTTAAAAAGGTTCAAGACATCTTGCAAAAAGAAGTCGGCATAACAGCAGAAGAGATGGGCGAACAAATGGGGGCATCTCGCACAACAGCTAGACGCTATTTAGAATATTTAATTTCAGAAAATGAATGCCAAGCAGAATTAGAATATGGAATCGTAGGTCGCCCAGAACGCCGCTACTACAAGAGCTGAGGATTAACCTCAGCTCTTTTTTTAATAGCCCTGTTAAAGTTTAGTGTTGATTTTCAAATGGTGTAGCACTTAGTTGTTGAATTGTGAGAAGCGAAGGTGGCGACTCCTGGTCGACTAAAAGCGGTCACGTCCTGTGACCAACGTCGACATTAGGCCGTCCGGGCCGTCACAGGAACAGCACGTGTCTCGAGACCCCGCAGGCCGCGTTTTTTGGCCGAGGAGGCTCGAGCCGTGCCCGCGGAAAGCGTCCACCGGTAGCGGATTACAATATCAACAACGGACTTTAACAAAGCCTTTTTTAATAAAAACGTGAACAAAATGAACAAAATGCTAAAAATGTATCTAATGTTACTTATTTTGAAAACGGTTACATAACTAATTGTTTGAATTATCATAGAAATCACTTAAGAAATTATGACAATTCATTAAACATTTTTGGGAGGTTTACTTATGAGGAAGGTTCTTGCAAGTTCACTATTTGCGCTTATGCTCATTGTTTTAGCAGCATGCGGTGGGGGAGATAGTGAATCAGCCGAAGGAAACGGAAGTGACGAGTCATCAGAGAGCAGTGGTGACAATGGAGAGTCAAGTTCAGAAGAAAGTAGCTGGACACCAGCTGGTTCAATTGAAGTCGTTGCACCAGCTGGAGCAGGTGGTGGCTGGGATACGACAGCTCGTATGACCGCGCAAACGCTTACAGAAGAAGGCATCATTGAGCAAGACATGGGTGTTGTAAACAAACCAGGTGCAGGTGGTGCTGTTGGTTGGTCTTATATCGCAAACCAAAACGACCCACATAATATTTTCGTATCATCTTCACCACTATTATTAGTGCCTTTAAACGGTCAATCAGAACATACTTATGAAGATTTTACACCAATCGCAAACGTGATTGCAGACTACGGTGCATTTGTGACAGGCCCAGATGCTGAATGGGATACATTAGATGAATTATTCCAAGATATGAAAGATGGAAATGCTTCAGAAATTACGGTAGTTGGTACATCTGCTCCAGGTAGTATGGACCATATTCAATTTATTCGTTTCGCACGTGCAGCAGGTGTTGACGTGTCAAACATCAGTTATGTATCTGACCCAGATGCAGGTGGTGTAACGCAGGTCATGAACGGCAGTGCTGACGTATTTTCAACAGGAATTGGTGATGTGACAGAGCAGATCCGTTCAGGTGATGTGAAGCCTTTAGCTGTTACATCTGAGGAACGCTTAGACGGCGACACTTTAGGAGAGATTCCAACAGCAAAAGAACAAGGTATTGATGAAACGTTCGTTAACTGGAGAGGTTTCTTTGGCCCGCCAGACATGACAGATGCTCAGGTTGCCTACTATGAAAACAAACTTAAAGAAATGAGCGATTCAGAAGCCTTTGCTGATATTCGTGAGAACTATGCTTGGGATGAAATGTATATGGATAGTGAAGAGTATCAGACATTCTTAGAAGAAGAAAACCAGGTATTCAAAGATATTCTAAGTGACTTAGATATGCTAGAGGAATAATGAATGGTTTGGAAGTCAACGGATATTCCGTTGGCTTCTGATTATTTTTTGATATATGCCAGAGGAGGTGTCATTGATGACCCGAAACGTCAACAGAATAATTGGGCTGATTTTAGCGTTATTGGCTACAGGCTATTTATTGCTGAGTTATCAGTTACCAACGTATGACTATATTCCAGTTGATGCTGATGTGATTCCGAAAGCTTTGGGTTGGTTGTTATTAATTTTGTCAGTCGCCTTATTCTTTTCAAAGGATCAAGATTCAGAAGAGCAGAAAGCGAAGCGTCATGTCGCTAAAAAAGATGTTAAAGCTATGGCCGGCGTTTTTGGTATTACTTTAATTTATATCATGCTACTTGAAGTGGTTGGCTTTATTGTGATGACGTCTATATTTGTCTTTTTCTGTTCACTCTTTTTAGGATATCGTCAACATGTTGTGAATGCGATTGTATCGATTAGTTTTCCTATATTTATTTATAGTATTTTCGTCTTTTTACTCAATATTAATCTACCGCAAGGCATATTACCGTTGTAAAGGAGGGGAACCATGGGTAGTTTAGAAGAAATCTTAACTGGCTTTCAAGTAGCCATTAGTTTAGAAGGGATCATGTTTGTGTTGCTCGGGGTCTTTGTCGGGACATTTATCGGAATGTTGCCCGGTTTAGGACCAATTACAGCAATTGCTATTATGATTCCCATTACATATGGAATGGATCCTGCCTTAGCCCTTGTTATGATGGCTGGTGTTTATTATGGTGCTGTCTTCGGTGGGTCAACCTCATCTATATTATTAAATGCACCCGGTATTTCAGGAACAGTAGCCTCGTCATTTGATGGTTATCCGATGGCGCAAAACGGTCAAGCTGGTAAAGCACTCGCGATTGCAGCGATTTCGTCATTTATTGGTGGTACAATCAGTGTTGTTCTACTAATGGCTTTCGCTCCAATGCTTTCAAGTGTGGCGGTCTCGTTTGGTCCTCCAGCTTATTTTGCCTTGATGTTACTTGGGTTAACAGCTATTGCTAGTTTATCAGAAGGTTCGACTTTAAAAGCATTAATATCTGCTGTCGTTGGTTTTATGGTCGCGACGATTGGAATCGACCCACAAACAGGTACGGCTCGATTTGATTTTGGTGTGCCTCGTTTATTAGATGGGATTGATTTCTTAGTCATTGCACTCGGTTTGTTCGCGATTTCTGAAGTTGGTTATCTCGTGATTAATCGCTTCAAAGCTTCTTTCGCCAGTGCTAAGGAGCTAGGCAGTTTAAAACTATCAAAACAAGATTTGAAAGATATTAGTGGCCCTGCTGGACGCCAATCGATTCTAGGGTTTATTTTAGGGATTTTACCAGGTGCAGGAGCAACAATCGCTTCCTTTATCGGGTATATTTCTGAGAAGCGTATTTCTAAAAATCCTGAGAAGTTCGGTAAAGGGTATATCAAAGGCTTAGCTGGTCCAGAGACCGCAAATAATGCTGCAACAAGTGGTTCATTCGTTCCGTTATTAAGCTTAGGTATTCCAGGTTCAGGTACGACTGCTGTTATGCTAGGTGCTTTCTTAGTGCTAGGGATTCAGCCTGGACCAATGTTAATGGGGGATCACCCTGATGTGTTCTGGGGTGTCATTGCCAGTATGTACATTGGTAACATCTTTTTATTAGTTTTAAACTTACCGTTAATCCCGTACATTGCTCGAGTGTTAACAACGCCTAGGCCGCTCCTTATTTCACTTGTCATGATGTTCAGTTTAATCGGTGTTTATTCAATAAGTTTCAGTACATTTGACCTTTACTTATTACTAGGTTTTGGTGTGCTTGGTTTCTTAATGCGTATGTTTGCATTCCCAGCGCCACCATTTATTCTAGCATTTATTCTAGGTGGCATGATGGAGCAATCGTTTAGACAGGCGATGACGAGTTCGCAAGGTAATCTATCTGTCTTCTTTACGAACAATATTTCACTAGCGCTTATTATTCTATCAGTGCTTTCATTCGCATTCCCGATTATTCAATCGATGCGTCAAAAGAAAAAACAAGCATAGAAGGTCGTTAATATGTTAGACATTTTAAAATCAAATCGTGCGATGTTGATGATTTGGGCGGTGATGATTGGTGGATTTATTGTTGCGAAGCAGACCGTTTTAGAACCGCTCGCATCTAATCAACAATACACATTATTGGTTTTAGTGATTGCGATTTATTTATGGACTTTATCAACGATGCCTCAAGGTGCTGCTAGTATCTTTGTACTGGCACTCATGATTGCGCTAGGGGTTGTTGATGAACCAGATCAGGCGTTCCAAGGTTTCTTGACGTCTGGTCTTTATTTTATTGTGCTTTTATCATTGATTAGCCAGGTACTCGTCACGGTTGGATTAGACCAAACGATCGCGAGTTGGTTCCAACGGTTTAGTGGTGGTCATCTTGGACGAATTATCATTAGTTTGCCAATACTGATGATTTTGTTGCCGATCTTTTTACCGTCTGCAGTTGCCAGGTATAAAATTTTGGCGCCGTTAATTACCAAAATGAACGAATTTAATGGCTTAGGGCACGATAGTTTGTTTCATAAATTTGGTTTGTTTGTGATTAGCTTTTTAAATCAGAAGGGAACGTTCATTGTTTTTACGGGAGGCGGTTTTTCCGTCATTGCTTATCAGCTCATGGTGGAGTATGGTGTTGTAAATGCCCAGTGGTTAGAATGGATTGGAATCATGGCACCACCATTGATGGTGATGGCCGTATTGTCTTCAATATTCGTATGGTTATATTTAAAGGCTAAAACAGATGTCCCTTATGAAATGACTGAAACTAATAATAGATCATTCAACCAAAATGAAAGTAAGTATAATCGGCATCCCCAGTTTAAGATTGTGGTGTTAGCTTTTGTGGCTATGGTGTTAGCCTGGATTGTGACAGATCCCGAAGCTGTTCCGATTATTTTACCACCTATGGCGATGATTGTCTTTTTGGCTTTGCCTGGTATTGGTTTAGTGGATAATCAGTTGATTCGTCAATTTGATTGGGAAACGTTTTTACTGTTAGGTACTTCATTTTCATTAGGGTTTATTATGGCTGATAATGGGACGGCGGATGTCATTGCACAAGGTTTGCTACAGCTTGTGCCAAGTGACTTCAATAGCGTGTTGATGGTCGGCCTAATTGTATTATTCATCATTTTATTACGGTTGATGTTTACCAACGGATCGTCAGCTATTGTTGTTATTTTCCCAATTGTGATGTCGTATGCTGATTATGTGAACGTCAGTCATGTTGCGTTGGCTTTTCTTACGATGATGGTAGTTGGAGGGACGATTTTAATCCCGATTCATGCCCCAACCACGTATTACGCAAGTCAAACTGGCATTTTTTCTAAAGGTGAGCAATGGATTGTTGCGCTGATATCGACTTCAGTGACGGCTCTAGTTGCCATTCTTGCTGCATTCTTTTATTGGTAAATCAATTAATAAATCGCCCAACTGACTGTTACAAAAATCATTTGTAGCAGTCAGTTTTTTGTTACACTTTAAATAGATATGTGTTCTTATTAAGGTGGGGAGCTTTTTGAAGCAATTTATTATTTGGATCGTATTACATATAATCTTTTGGGGAGTGTTAATATCACCATTTTTCACTAATGTCAGTGATCACATATGGCGTATAAGTGGTGTGGCAGTCTATTTTACATTGATGTTTATGACACCGTTATTCCGCGATAAACAGCGCGTACTTGTTGTGATATTCGCTTCGCAAATCATGTTGATTACTAGTATTTTCTTTCCTTTTGGTGCTTTTAATTATTATCTAGTTGTATGGTTGGTTTTAGCGTTGGTTTTGGTAGAGTCAGCGGTATTGTTAAGCTTCCGAGCGTGGCTAGTGGTGATGGCGTTTAGTCTGTTACCAGTCGTGAGCCTTATCATGCGGGCTGAAATGGGAACAAGTTTGATGACCTTTGTATTATTATATATGACCTTGTTGTTAACGGGCGTCGCCTATTATCACTGGCAAAATCAACGGCATCGAGACTTAATAAATCGCTATGAAGAGCTTTCGAGTGATTTCCGTCAACTAAAGCGTCGAGTGACGGATCAAGAAGAGCTTGTACGTCAAGAAGAGCGTCATATGATTGGTCAAGAAATCCACGATTCTGTTGGTCACAAGTTAACCTCGATGATTATGCAAATAGAAGCGATTCGCTTAACATCGGAATCAGTTAAAGCGTCAGAAACTGAACAATTGAAAGCTTTAGCCGAAGATAGTTTGAATGAAACGCGCAAGGCTGTTCAAACCTTTAAGCAGAAAGAAGTCGGTGGCTTGCAAGGTGTGTTGCGTCTCATTCGTAAACTAGAATTAGAGAGCTTTATTCAAATTCACTTCTCGGTGAAACATGGTGCTTTTGCTGCGCCCTTAACGGGTGAACAATCATTTGTTGTTTATCGGTGCGTCCAAGAAGGGTTAACGAATATTATGAAACATAGTCAAGCAAGACATGCCCAAATCACTTTCGATGCTCCTGGAGGTAGTTTATTTCGTTTCGAGATTGTTAACCCAATTGAAAATGCCGTTTCGTTTGAAAATGGTTATGGATTAAAGTCGATGCAAGAGCGTTTAGAAAAAGTTGGTGGTGGCGTGAAAGCATACCATGTTGAGAACGAGTTTGTGTTAAAAGCTTGGATTTATCTGAACGAACGGGAGGGATAAGATGATTAAAGTGTTGTTAGCTGAAGATCAAACGATGGTCCGCCAAGGGTTGAAAGTCATGATCGAATCAGACTCTGGGATTCAGGTGACTGGTGAAGCTGGTGATGGGAAAGAGGCGATTGACCAGTGTGAAAGTAAATTGTTTGATATAGCGATTTTAGATATTCGTATGCCTGAGATGGATGGAATTGAGACGGCAAGAATTATTCGTTCACGTTGGCCGCAGATGAAGATTCTTATGTTAACGACTTTTGATGATGATCAATACGTGATGGATTCGCTCAAAATCGGCGTAAACGGCTATATGCTAAAAAACGGAGATACTGAATCGTTAATTCGTTCGATTCGAAGTGCCTTATCTGGCGGCTTGACGTTAGAGGATCATGTGGCTGCCAAAGTAGTCCCCTCCCTTATTAATGGCCAATCAGAAGAACCGACAGTCGCAGAGCATATTACACCTCGTGAGCGAGCAATACTTTCTTGTATTGGTGAAGGATTGAATAATCAAGAGATTGGTGAACGACTGGGGTTGTCGATCGGTACAGTTAAAAATAATACGAGTATCATCCTGGATAAGTTAGAATTACGTGACCGAACGCAGTTAGCTATTTATGCAATCCGTCATAATCTGGCGTAAATTTAAATGACTGAAGTCATGATTATATGACAGTGAATGACTAGAGTCAGTATTGGCTCTAGTTTTTTTCGTATACAATGAACTTAATTAGATGAAGGTGAAGGAGTAATCACATGTTAGAAACCGTGCAATTAAGCAAACAATTTAAAGGTAAAACGGTTGTCGATGAAGTTGACTTATATTTAGATCAAGGGGAATCAGTAGGGTTGTTAGGCCCGAATGGTGCGGGGAAATCAACGACTATCTCAATGATTTCATCCCTGTTAAAACCAACGTCAGGCGATGTGACTTTAAACCAGCAAAGTATTATTAAAAACCCAGCTGAGCTAAGGGCAGTTCTCGGAGTCGTTCCGCAGGATATTGCCTTATACCAAGAGTTATCGGCTTATGAAAATCTCAAGTTTTTTGGTCGAATCTATGGTGTTCCCAAGCAGCAACTTGAATCAAGAATTCAAGAAACACTTGAGATTGTCGGCATTAAAGAAAGGCAACAAGGCTTAATTAAGACATTCTCAGGTGGAATGAAACGACGCGTTAATATTGCAACAGCCTTGTTGCATAACCCGAAAATACTAATCCTAGATGAGCCGACAGTTGGTATTGACCCACAATCAAGACATTATATTCTCGAAATGGTGCGTCAATTAAACCAACAGGGAACAACGGTGTTATATACGAGTCACTACATGGGAGAAGTCGAGCAACTATGTGACCGCGTGTATATTATGGATCATGGTCAAGTAATCGCAAAAGGGACGAAGGCAGAGTTATTAAGTATATTATCGAATGAAGATACCATCAACGTACAGTTGGATCGTATAGACGACGAATTTTTATCGTCTGCTCGAGCAATTGATGGTGTTCGTAAAGTTGAAGTGTCTGGCAATAGTATTCATATTATTGCAAAGCAGGAACGTCAAATTGTTAGCCAATTGGTAAAAATAAGCGATCAGTTTGATGTCCAAATTAAGAACTTCCAAATGGAGACGCCAAGTTTAGAAAATGTGTTCTTGCATTTAACAGGACGAACATTAAGAGATTAATAGGGGGTGGAGTCAGCATGTGGGCGTTTCTTACAAAAGATTTATTATTGTTTTGGCGTGACCGTAAAGAAGTAGCAGTTATTATTTTATTACCGATTGTTTTAGTGGTCTTGTTGAGTTTAGTCGTGCCAGGCATGTTTGGTGAAGAAACATCAGAATCATATGATCTAGACTTGGCATTGGTCGTTGAGGATCAGCAAGACCAAGGATTTGAACGATTTCAGGAAGAAGTCGAACCATCTAATGATCAGTCACAACAAATGATAGATCAACTACAAGCGATGCCTCCAGTCGATGGGCTAGTAGCTTATTTAAATAGCCCGGAACTTGCAGAATGGGTCACTGTTAATCAGATGGACCTTGACCAGGCGCAAACGCAAGTAGACGAGGGAGAGCTAGATGCAGCTTTAATTATCCCAGAGCATTACACCTATCAGTTGCTAAACGAAATGGTGTTGGATGAACCATCTGAAGCGACATTGCAGTTTCAAGCTAGTGGGCAATCGCAAGAGGTAGATATGTTGCGTCAAATGATACAACGTTATCTGGATCAAATCAATTTGCAATATGCGGTCGCCAGTTCTGGCAGTCAAGTTGACTCGGCGAATGACAATTTACCTGAAGGTGGTGTGGAAAACGTAGAAGGTCAATCGATGTTCAGTATGGAGCATTATTTTACGTTCTCAATGGCCGCGTTGTTCACATTATTTTTAGCAGCAACAGTTGCTACTCGAACAGGGATCGAAAAACGTGAGCAGACATTTAATCGAATTGCTTTAACTAATGCGCCACCACTTTATTATTTAATGGGTAAGACTATTAGTACGTTTATTTTAGCGTGGCTGCAAATGATGTTCGTTCTGGTAGGGGCTCATTTGATCTTAGGCGTATTTACAGAAGAAGGGCCGACATTTTGGGTTGGTTTAATCGTGATGGCAACTTTATATGCATTAGCTATTGCTGCCATATCGTCGATTATGACGTCTACGATGTTACGTGTGAAAAATAACGATACAGGTGATGGAATCTTTATGGCTGTTGTGATGGTATTAGGTGTAATTGGCGGGAACTTTGTACCGATTAATGTATTACCAAACTGGTTACAACAAATTGGTGAATTGACACCGAATGGCTTAATATTAGCGACATTAACCGAATGGGTGCAAGATCAAACGTATTCGTTGCTGGTAATGCCTACTGTTATATTAGTTGCCATCATTGTCACAGCCTTATCGATTGGTATTGCGGTGTATCCGAAGCGAGGTGAACAATCATGAAACCCATTTTTCTAGCCCAATTAGCTAAAGACCGGCGCAATCCATTTTTAATCATTTTGTTAGTTGTTGTTAGTATAGTTGCGACTGTTCTATTTACAAGCGGTACTCAAGCGCCGATGACTATTCAGATTTATAGTGAAGCGGATCAAGCAGAAGCGATTGAAGATAAGTGGGCGGACCTGTTATCAGAAGGGACTGATATGACATTTGAAGTCACTGAAGCGGATCAGGTCAAGGAGAATATTAAACAAGGACAATCAGAAGTCGCCGTGAAGTTGTTGGAGGATGACTATAAACTTGTGACGGCATCGAACACACCAACGATTTATTATGTCGAACAACATGTTCGTGCTGTATTTGAACGTGAAGCTCGCATTGAAGCGGCTGTTTCTGATGCTGACCAACAGGGTGAAATGAGAGAGGCAATACAAACGGAATTGAATGACCCGCTCATGACAATGGATGTCCAATCTACATCAGGTGAACCGTTAACTAATTACGATATGGGTATACAATTAATGTTTGCCTTCACTTTGCTTGTCGCGATGTTCATTATCGGCTTTCGTGTTAATAATGTATTGAAAGACAAAGTGTATCATATCTGGAACCGTGTCATTCTATCACCTGTGAGTAAAACGAAAATGTATGCTGGTTATTTGTTGTATGCTTTTACAATTGGGTTTGTCCAAACAGCTGTTGTCTTAGTGATTTTTAATTATGTGTTGGATTATGATCTCGGTGAGCGATTCGGTTTGGTGTTATTGGTTTTAGCGGTGTTCACATTTAGTATGGTAAGTGTCGCGATGTTGTTCACCGGTTTCGTCAAAGGACCGGAACAATTCTATGCACTTTATCCATCAATCATTCCGCTTATTCCATTAATTAGCGGCGCTTACATGATGCCAGGTACGATTAGTAACCCTGCACTCGTTTTCATTGGTGATCTGTTTCCTTTATCGCATGCTATGGATGCCCTGGTTGATTTGGCGATATATGACGCCACTTTTCAAGAAATCGTGCAACCGATTATGCTTATGATTTTGATTAGTGTCATTTCGATGGGAATTGGTATTAACTTAGTTGAACGAAGAAGTAGTTAATACAATCCACACGAACCCATTCGCTCCTCCAATAAAGATTGATGGTTTAGTTTAAAGATTTAGCAGGTAAAAGCAATTTTGTGTCGAATAAGATGCATATAAACATGAAGTCTCTTAGACAATCATAAAATATATTAGCGTTCACACGACAACTCTTGATATGATGAAACAAAGGAGCTTCTTTAGGAGGCGTTTCTGATGTTCATCACGCATGAAATAGTCATCATAATCGTCGTTTTTGGCTTTGCGGCTTTGGTGACTTACGTGTTGAAAGATGTTGTTCAGAGTGAGAAAAGTGGATACTCATATCTGTTGATTGTGATCGCCGTATTCATTTATGTGATTATTGGCTTCGTTGTATTTGAACTACTATTAAATTAAGGGGGAGATTGGATGGAGTACAGCATTTCATTTGGTACGTATTTCTGGCTATTTGTGCCGATGTTGCTTGTCGTCGTTCTATCGTTCATATCATGGGTGAAAGGACGTGACAAATCATAATGGGTACAGCTACTTTAACGACGTTTATTGTGTATCTCGTTGGGATGTTGGTGCTTGGTATTATTGGTTATCGGTTAACGAATAATCTATCAGACTACTTCTTAGGTGGCCGTAAGTTAGGCCCAGGTGTAGCCGCATTAAGTGCAGGGGCATCTGATATGAGTAGTTGGCTGATTCTCGGTTTACCAGGGGCTATTTACTTAGGTGGTTTCGGTGAAGCCTGGCTTGCTGTTGGTTTAACGATTGGTGCGTATTTGAACTGGCAGTTTATTGCGAAACGTTTGCGTATTTATACAGAGGTGTCTAGCGATGCGATCACATTGCCAGACTTCCTAGAGAAACGCTTTCGTGATAACTCGCGTTTATTACGTAGCGCTTCAGCAGCCGTCATTTTGATCTTCTTCACAGTTTATGTCGCCTCTGGTCTAGTGGGTGGCGCTGTCTTATTCAGCAATACATTTGGTTATGATTATATGGTCGCATTACTCATTGGTGGAGCTGTCATTATCGCGTATACGTTCTTAGGTGGCTTTATTGCGGTAAGTTGGACGGACTTCATACAAGGAATTCTCATGTTCTTGGCTTTAATTGTTTTACCGTTTGTCGCCATATCCGAACTAGGTGGCTGGAGTGAAACTGTGAGCGTAGTGGGTGAATTATCAGAAGGAAGCCATTTAAACATGATCCAAGGTGTTAGCATGATTGGCATTATTTCCTCACTCGCATGGGGGCTCGGTTATTTCGGTCAACCACATATCTTAGCACGTTTCATGGCGATTCGGACACATAAAGATGTGCCAAAAGCACGTTTAATCGGAATGAGTTGGATGGTCTTCTCATTATTCGGTGCGATTTTTGTGGGGATTGCAGGTTTTGCCTATGTTGGAACAGAAGCGGTCCAATCGGAATTAGCTAATCGTGGAATTGAAGCATCAATGGACGGTAGTATGTTGATGCTTGCCAATGAAGAGGCAGTCTTTATTGCGATGACCCAATTATTAACGCATCCTGTCGTAGCTGGTGTATTACTAGCAGCGATTTTAGCGGCGATTATGAGTACGGTTGACTCCCAGTTACTCGTGTCATCATCAGCTGTTGCCGAAGACTTTTATAAAGGCTTTTTCCGTAAGAATGCTTCTAACAAAGAGTTAATCTGGGTGGCGCGTATTTCAGTTATTGTGATTGCGTTAATCGCCTTAATCATCGCAAGTGACGATGAAAGTCGAGTGCTTGATCTCGTCGCCAACGCCTGGGCCGGCTTTGGTGCCTCGTTCGGTCCGATTGTCGTGCTTAGTTTATTCTGGAAACGTTTAACGCGAAACGGTGCTTTAGCAGGTATTGTTGTTGGTGCTGTGACTGTCTTAACATGGGGCCAAATCGATCCGTTTGATGGCTTGTATTCATTAGTACCTGGGTTCTTGTTTGCGACGATTGCAGCAGTTGGTATTAGCTTGCTTGGTCGCGGACCTTCAAAAGAAATTCAAGATGAATTTGAAAAGACGAGAGAAATGTCTAGATCATAAAAGTTACGTTACAGTTGAAATCCTTCCTGCTTTTAAAGTGGGAAGGATTTTTTGTGTCTAAAGGCTGATGGTGCTGAATACGGGAGAGTTGGTATGATGATAAACGTCACTCACAACAAGAAAGGGTCGAGACATCATGATGGCAAAAGGGCATCAAGCCATGGGGTTAACGTGGGGTGTAGCTGCGGTTACATTCGAGAGATGGTTACCGCTCGATTTAAACGGTGTACCTGAAACGTTATTATTTTTAACGGTCGTTTTAATAGGTGCTTTATTACCTGACGTTGACTCTAAACAATCTAAAATAGGACGCTATGTGTATCCGATTTTCGCTGGTGTGGTCGCTTTAATTGTTATAGGGGCTATATGGCGTCCTGATATGTTAGCCATTTTTACAGAACAACGCACGAGCTTTTTATTAATCGGAATGGGACTCATCTTACTCATGTTAACGTCACACAGAACGTGGACACATTCTTTAGTTTTTGTCGTAATTGTAGGCGTGGTGTTAACGACGTTGCAGACGTCATTTGATATTTCGGAAACGCTGCAATACGGATTTTTAATCGGTGTCGTATCGCATATTTTCGGTGACTACTTAACTAAGCAAGGAGTACCACTACTTTATCCACTCAGTCAGAAGAAGTTCAAGTTTATATTGTCTTTTAAAACAGGTTCACCAGTTGAAAACGTCGTGGTCATGGGATTAGTAGGACTATGTGTTTGGATGTTGGCTAGTTCTGTGATGCCTTTTTAATGAAACTTGGAACATTTGATTAAATGATATTCTGTTCCTCATTCGATAAGGTCAGCATTGAACAATAAGCAATGAAATAAACTGGGGTTAAAACTGCCAACATAGTAATCCCCCACCAAGGTGATATATTAAAGAGCAAAGGGAGAAACATCGTGATCGGGATAAATAAGGTGGCCACCCCAAATCGTCTATGTGTTTCCTTTGATATAAATTGTGTGCCACCACAGTAAGGGCATGATAGGCGTGTGTCTAATACAAATGCGTGCTTCACCGTGTCCTTAAAAGTCCATGTATTGAAGCAGCGTTGGCATGTTGGCATAATTAAACAACTCCTTAACCTGAGCGTTCATCTTGTGAATTGGTTTGCTGGGCTTTTGCTTCTTCTAAATACTGGGTGAAAGCTGATTCATGTGAATATGACAAGCATAGATACTTGTGTGCTCGCGTCATGGCGATATAAAGTAAAGCAGCCTCTCGCTGTGTGTCCTCTTCGTATTTGAAAGGCATTTGATCTATATTCACGATAAAGACAGCTTGAAAATCGAGGCCTTTACTTGATTCGATCGTGCTAATTTTGACCTGACCGTCGCTTTTTTCATACTGTCGTTTACTTGAAGGACTTTCACTAATCCAATAATGTGGGATATCATGTGTCTTCAATTGGTGCTGTATAGCCCCGATATAATCTTGATGTGACGTTCGTTTCACACGATACAAGATGACCATCTCATCGAAGGGGACATGATGATCTTGGTTTAATTTATGAATAATACGTGAAACTTGCTTCATTTCATCTGTGAAGCGGTCAGCTTGAAAAATAAAGGGTTCAGGTCCTTTACGTGGCGTTGTTTTTGGTGCTATGATCTCACCTTCGAATTCGTGCTCTGCGACTTTGTGCTGTAACTCAGAATTATTTCGGTAGAAGTCCCATGCAAAACGAACAATTTGCTGTGTGTTACGATAATTAATTGATAAAATTTTCGATCGTCCTTGAAAACTAAGCCCCGTATCCTCTACATAACTGCGTTTTCGTTTATAAATATTTTGTGCACGATCTTCAACGATTAACAGTGATTGTGTTGCTGGATTAAGTAAGTGACTAACAAGTGTGAGCCATTCTTGTTCAAAGTCCTGGCCCTCATCAATTAGAATCGCATCATACTGTTGAGCTAATTGGTTATTGGATTTTAGTGATTCGATTAAGTTTGGGATCTGTTCGTCTTTGACCTTGAAATGGTTATATAAAAACGAATGAAAATTATAGACTTCGATACTGCCAAACGACTTTCGGTCTTGCATTTCATTGTCAAAGAGAGACCCTTGATCCCCTTCACTTTCAAGCTCGTGTACTTTTATATCGATTTGTTGTTGTAAATAATTCGCTAGCGAAATGTTGTAGCACAGAATGAGAATATTCCAATCAGGATTTTCTCTCGCTAAAATGGCAGCCCGGGTCGCTAGGATCAATGTCTTGCCACTACCAGCCACACCACGAATAAGACGATTTCTATCTCCTAAATTCTTCGCATAATTCTCCTGATGAATATCCATCGTTTTTAAATTATGCATTGATAACAAGATTTGATCTTGATGTGGTGCCGATTGTTTAAACTCACCACTAATTCGCACTTCAGGAAACAATTTGTGACGGATTGCATCAATATCAGCTTGCGGAAGTGGTTCGCGTAACCTGAAATTCACTTTAAACATATTCATCAATTTTTCGATTAAGACCGATTCAGAAAAGTGACTATGTTCTGGGTCAATTTCATCCCGTGCAAAGCAGAACTGCGGATCGATCACGCTGTACAATTGTTCACGTGACATCTGTTCGGTATATAGTCGTGAAAATACAGCCCCGTACCCACACGGAAATTTTAAGTTATGTTGATTTTTACCTTCTGATTGCAGTAAGTGATTGTCTTTTTTGAGATGATTCATTAAATGGAACGTGAACTCCTCCGCCTTTTTATACGGATTCTTCTCCATTGCCTGTTGTTGATTACGTCCAAAAATCAACCACTCATCCTTGTTCGCCTTCACAATCGTATTCAGTGTCCAATCCTTCACCTCGATCACAACCACACCTAAATCCGGCCCGATAATGACAAAGTCCGGCCGTCTCCCATGAATCTCAGGTTCATAATACACGATGTAATCCTCTGGTAAGTAGTCTTTTAACGTACGAAACAAAATTCGTTCACCCGTCGTTGCAGACGTCCGAATCGTTTCCGGTACTGTATGCGCCATTGTCGTCACCTTTGTTTTGTTTGTTAGGGATATTTTAACATAATATGGGACTAAAGGTGTGTTAGTAATAGGATTAACTCAAAAATTTAAATAGATATAATTAATTGGATATAGGTTATTGTTTACGCTTAAAACTTTTTAGGCCTCGTGCAACCATACTGATTGGGACGAGAATAAAAAAGAAGAACGGAATGAGATATCCTAATATATGGTCTTGGCTAATAAATCCTTGTTGCATTGTTATGGCTGAAAACAAGACGATAATCGAAATTAATAGATATATATAATTGAAAAGGTTGTTGTTATATTTTCTTTTTATGATGATATAAATAAATGCTAGTGTAAGAGCAATAGATGAAACCATCAAATAGTTTAACATGTTTGTTATTAGTATAATGTCAAATAAAGTTAAGAAGGATAAGCTCCAAAAGGCAATTATGACGCCTACTAATAATTTTTCATATGTTTTCATGAATAGCCTCCGGTTTAATAAGACTTGTTTACAGAGATACAACTATTATTAAAAAAAGGTTCATTCTTCATTTTTTCATAAAGATATAGGTTCAATAGAGTTGAATCCTTATCGTTCAAATGGTAAGTCAATATTAACATATTATGGAACTATGGGTTACATGTTACTTCTTAAAATGATATTTTATTTTTAATATTCTTATTTTGTTATAATGTAAGTATAATATTGCTTAGTTCGGAGGATTCGTATGAAAAAAGATATATATGTTGTTGGAGCAGTAATTATAAAAGATGATAAAATTCTCTGTGCTCAAAGAGGAAATAAATCGACCCTTGCCTATAAATGGGAATTTCCTGGTGGCAAAGTGGAAACCGATGAAACACCTCAAGATGCATTGAGACGGGAAATTGATGAAGAGTTTCAGTGTCCGATTCACATTGGCGACCAGGTAGAACATACTGTTTATGAATACGATTTTGGTGTGATTCATTTAACTACGTTTTACTGCACATTAGTCGAAGGTGAACCTATTTTGACGGAACACGTGAAAATAGATTGGTTAGCAGCAAATGAGTTATCTCTATTAGATTGGGCACCAGCTGATATACCAGCTATCGAGCAAATTGAATTAGACTTCTCTGTAAAGAACAGTTCCTAAGGGGGATACCATGGAGAGCTTTGTACAGGACCTAGAAAACTCACTGCGGAAAGGGTTTATTGACCGCTATGTAAAAAGTAGTGAAGCTTATAAACCACAATTATTGATCAATGACCAACAAAGTCATCACACGGTTTTATCGGCATTTCATGAAGAATTAGAGAATTGTGATTCATTTATTTTTTCTGTTGCATTCATTACTGAAAGTGGACTGGCAGCTTTGAAAGCATTACTGCATGACCTTAAGAAAAAAGGAATAACAGGTAAAATTTTAACGTCAACATTTTTGCATTTTAATCAACCAAATGTGTTCCGCGAGTTGTTAAAAGTTACAAATGTCGAAGTACGATTAACGGATGTTAAAGGATTTCACGCAAAAGGATACATATTCGAACACGATTCATACCAATCCTTAATCATCGGTAGTTCAAATCTGACAGCGCACGCATTGAAAGTGAATCATGAATGGAATGTGAAGCTGAGTTCACATGATAATGGCGAGTTAGTCAATCATTTTAAAGAGCAATTTGAAGATGTTTGGGATGGGTCTCAGCCTTTAACGTCTGAATGGATTGATCAATATGAACTGATGTATCGACCAATAGAACAAGAGCGATGGTCAGAAAATGTCTTTGAATTTCCTGGAGAGTATCAATTTAATTCGCTAGAAAAAGCAGTAAATGTCACGCCGAACAAAATGCAAGAAGCAGCCTTGCATGAAATAGAAGTAGTTAGAGATCAGGGACATGATAAAGGGTTAGTCGTATCTGCGACCGGAACAGGGAAAACCTTTTTATCTGCGTTTGATGTCAGGCGCTACAAACCGAAGCGAATGTTATTCATTGTTCACCGTGAGCAAATATTGAAAAAAGCATTAAAAGATTATAAGACGATTCTGGGTGGTAAAGATGATGATTTCGGCATATTGTCTGGTTCAAGCAAGGATCTGAATGCTAGATATTTGTTTGCGACGATTCAAACAATATCTAAAGATGAAACATTGCAACAATTAGATCCAGAATTATTCGATTACATATTAGTTGATGAGGTCCACAAAGCAGGTGCTCAATCTTACCAAAAAGTGATCAATCATTTCGAACCACAATTCTTAATGGGTATGACTGCAACGCCAGAACGTACAGATGATTTTAATATATATGAGCTATTTGATTACAACATTGCTTATGAAATACGCTTACAAGAAGCTATGGAAGAGGATATGCTTTGCCCCTTTCATTATTTCGGTGTGACAGACTTCGAAATCAACGGAGAAACAATCGACGATACGACTAAATTATCCCAGTTAGTCACGAAAGAACGAGTTGAACATGTTTTAGAGAAAGTGCATTATTACGGTTATTCAGGGGACCGTGTTAAAGGCTTAATCTTCTGTAGCCAAAGGGAGGAAGCTAAAAAATTATCTGTGTTGATCAATGAACGAGGTTATAGAACGGTTGCCCTAACAGGTGAAGACTCTCAAGATGTGAGATTAGAATATGTTAATAAACTAGAAAGTGGAGAGCTTGATTACATTCTTACCGTCGACATTTTTAATGAGGGAATTGACATTCCATCGATCAATCAAGTGGTTATGTTACGTCAAACGGAATCAAGCATTATTTTCGTCCAACAATTAGGAAGAGGGTTACGAAAACATGATTCGAAAGACTTCGTAACGGTGATTGATTTTATCGGTAATTATAAGAAAAACTATTTGATTCCCGTTGCTTTATCAGGTGACCATTCACAAAACAAAGATAATATTCGCCGTAAAACAGTGGATACAAGCTATATTACAGGTGTATCAACCATCAATTTTGAAGAAGTCGCTAAGAAACATGTTTTTGAATCTATTAATAACGAAAACTTATCCCAATTAAAGATTTTAAGAGAAGAATTTAAACAACTTAAACATAAACTGGGTAAAGTTCCTTATTTATATGATTTTTTAAACCACGACTCAATTGACCCAGATGTAATTGCCGAAAAATACGATAATTATTTTGAGTTCTTGCATAAAGTAGGGGTGAAGGAACTACCTAGTATCGGTTTACAGGAATATAAGGCACTAACAATGCTATCGAAAGAGGTTTTAAATGGAAAACGACTTCAAGAGATCGTTTTATTAGGAATGTTAATCGAGCACGGTTCGATCACAGAGGAAGACTATATAAATAGGTTATCTAGCATCGGGTGTGAAACAGACCAGAAGACTATTAATTCAGTAAAAAATATGCTCAATTTATCGTTTTTCAAAGACACTGATGTGAAGAAGTATGGTGGTGAAGCATTAGTCGTTATTGATCAAAAAGTTTTTACACTAAATAATACTTTCATTCAAGGATTAAAAGATGAATTATTTAAAACGTTAGTGTTAGACGTATTGGAAACGGCTAAAGAGAAAGCTAAAAAGTATAATAATTATGAGCCGTTTACGTTGTATGAGAAATATTCTCGTAAAGATGCATGTAAGTTATTGGGATGGGATAAGGACGAAAGCTCAACAGTATATGGATATAAAGTGAAACACGGCACTTGTCCAATTTTTGTAACGTACCATAAACAAGACGTTGAATCGAGTATTGATTATGGCGATGAGCTCTTAAGTCCTGACGTTTTTAAATGGTATACAAGAAGTAATCGTTCATTAAAGTCACATGAAGTACAAAGTATTATTCATGCTCAAAATCAAGGCATTGATATTCATATTTTTCTAAAGAAAGATGATGATGAAGGAAAAGACTTTTATTATCTGGGGCAGGCAACACCTGACCGAGAAACTGTAGTTGAAGATAAGATGTTGGATAAACACGGTAAACAAATTCCAGTTGTTCATATGAGCATGTTGTTGGAAGAGCCTGTAGTTTATCATTTGTATAAATATTTAACAGATAAATAATACTCGTATAAGTGGTATAGATATGATAGTTTTTTGAATAGATGATTATATAATAATGAACGAGGGATACGATGAAACAATCAGGATTAGTACTAGAAGGTGGCGGCAGTCGAGGGGTTTATTCGGCTGGTGTGTTGCGTTATATGATGGAGCAGGATTGGTATTTACCTTATACGATAGGCGTATCGGCAGGGGCTTGTAATGGCTCGTCGTACGTCGCGAGGCAGTTGGATCGGAATCGGCAAGTCAATATTGATTTTGTGGATCATCCGGAATATTTGTCGCTTCGGAATTTGATTCGGAAACGTCAGTTATTCGGAATGGATTTCTTATTTGATCGGTTGCCGAATGAGTTAGCGCCGTTTGATTATCAGACGTTTGATCAGGCGACAGAGGATTTTGTTGTTGGTGTAACGGATTGCATGTCAGGCGAAGCGTTGTATTACCGGAAGTCGGATTATCCTGATGATATGGTCACGTTGCTGAGAGCATCGAGTTCTCTACCCTTAGTCGCGCCTGTCGTTGAGTTTGAAGGACAGTATTTAATGGATGGTGGGATTGCGGATCCGATTCCACTGAAACAATCGGAGCGTGATGGGAACTCGAAGCATGTTGTTGTGCTTACCAAGGAACGAGGGTACTATAAAAAACCGCAATCATTTCGTAGATGGATTCGGCGAAAGTATCGGGATTATCCTGGGTTACTTGAGGCGTTGGACCACAGGCATCATGTGTATAATCAGACGCTTGATTATATTTATGAACAGGAAGCGAAAGGTAATGTGTTTGTGATCAGTCCGTCCCGTGCGCCAGAAGTCGGTCGTGTGGGGCGAAATAAGCAAAAGTTAACGGCACTTTATAATCAAGGTTATCATGACGTGGAATATTTGGCGTCATCGTTAAGAGAATTTTTGGATCAATAAAAAAGCTGGATGAGTGCGCTCATCCAGCTTTTCGTTTAGTCTATATCGATAATGATTTTACCTTTAGCGTGATGGGTTTCGCTTAACGCATGGGCGTCGCGAATGCCTTGTTCAGATAGAGGGTATTGATGCCCGACGATTGGCTTGATTTTTTCGTCTTCAAGCAGTTTTGCGATGGCGCGCATTTGTTCACCCACAGGTTCTAACCAGACAAAGCCTGCTTTTACCCCGTGTGCTTCAGCTTGTTCTTGTTCAGGTGGAGCTGCTATAGAAGCGAGCTGACCGCCATTTTTCAGCACTTTATAGCTACGTTCTTGAATTTCTCCGCCAAGTGTATCGAGAACGAAATCGACATCCTCTAATTCGTCGTCGAAGTCTTGTTTTTTATAATCAATGACTTTATCAGCGCCAAGTGAATAAAGGAATTCAACGTTGTGTGTGCTTGCGGTAGTGACGACTTTTGCGCCTGTTACTTTGGCTAGTTGAATCGCCATCGTACCAACACCGCCAGCACCAGCGTGAATGAGGACTTTGTCACCTGGTTGAATGTCAGCGAAATCGTATAGACATTGCCAAGCTGTCATCGTTGTAAGTGGGACACCTGCAGCCTCTTGGAAAGTGAGGTTTTCAGGGATATGTGCGAGTAGATGAGCATCTACTGCTGTGTATTCCGCGTATGTTCCTTGATTGGTCAGTTCTGGACGTGCAAAGACACGATCGCCAATTTCGAAATCAGTCACGTCGTCTGCCACTTCATCAATGATACCTGCTGTATCCCAGCCTAAAATCACAGGAAATTCGAATGGGACCATATCTTGTAAATATCCAGCGCGAAGCTTCCAATCAATCGGATTAATAGAAGTTGCGTGCTGTTTTACAATGACCTGACCTGCAGCTGGCCTTGGTTTCTCAATATTTTCTTCAATGAGCTGTTCTTGCCCACCGTAATTGTGTATTCGAACGGCTTTCATAGGGCCGTACCCTCCTTGTGGTGTATAATTCGTCACTTTTTAATTGTACGTAAAAATCGATGCTTTAGCCAAATGATGTGCTTGAGGAGGGTTGTTCCTCTTTATGATGGGTCGCTGATATATAGTGGCAAGTCGCTGATAAATTTCAGATGGCGCCGATATATTTTGTGAGACGCCGATAAAAATTAGAACTCGTCGATAAATCTCTCAGGTCGCCGATAAAGCAAAAATATTGGTTACTATATTGAAAAACTCGCTGATAAACATAAAATGGCGTTGATAACTGATGAGCTTAATAGTCCTCATAATTATTCACTAAAAATTCTGATCAATTTATGCTATGATGCTTGAAAAAGGAGTGATTCGATGCATAATCATCAACATACGATTCATAAGCACTGTCATCACACGGTTTGGGATAACAGTATCGAGCCTATTCAATCGGTGAAGCCGGGAGAAAGTGTGCATTTTGAAGTTCATGATGCATCTGGCGGTCAATTGTCAGCGAAATCGACGGCTCAAGATGTCGCGAATATGGATTTTAGTAAAGTGAATCCTGTAACTGGTCCAATTTATATTGAAGGTGCTGAGCCGGGGGACACGTTAGAAGTTGAGATTGAGCATTTCGGAATGATGAGCTGGGGCTGGACCGCGATCATTCCTGGTTTCGGTCTGTTAAGTGATCAATTCCCCGATCCTCATTTGAAAATTTGGGATTTAAGTGGCCAGCAAACAGCTCAGTTTGCGGATGGCATTGAGATTCCAACGAAGCCGTTTCCTGGAACAATTGGTGTGGCGTTACCTGAAGCGGGCGCGCATAGTTTAGTACCCCCGCGTCATAATGGTGGCAATATGGATATTCGTCATTTAACAAAAGGCACGCGATTATTACTACCAGTCTGGGTTGCAGGTGCTTTATTTTCAGTCGGAGATACTCACGCGGCGCAAGGAGACGGTGAAGTGTGTGGTACTGCGATTGAGGCCCCGATGGAAATTCAACTTAAGTTCAAACTCCATAAAGGGAAATCAATCCAAGAACCTCGCTTTATCACGCCTGGTCCTTTGACGACTGATTTGGATGAGCAGGGTTACTATGTGACAACCGGCCATAGTGACGACTTAATGACAGCTTCGAAAAAAGCAGTTGAATACATGATTGAACACCTTGGTGAAACGTATGGCCTGAGCGATGCCGACGCTTACACATTATCGAGTGTAGCTGTTGATTTGAAAATTAGTGAAATCGTTGATGTGCCAAATTACCTTGTGTCAGCTTATTTACCGCAGAAGATCTTTAAATAAAGAATGATTTGCATCTCCTTAGTCCTGTGACTAGGGAGGTGTCATTTTTTATCGGCGTGATTTTAGGGATTACCATCGACTAAAAGTGATTTACCATCGAGCCTAATTAAAATACCATCGAGAAAATAATTTTACCAGCGACTGGGCACGACTTATCATCAAGTTCGGGTGAAATATCATCGACAATAAGGATTTACCATCAACTATTCACAACTTACCATCGAGTCTGATTAAAATACCATCGCTAATGCACCTTATACCATCGCCAATCCACAATTATCAGCGTACATAAAGGGTAAAAGAGTCCGCCACTGTGCATAACTAGTGAGTTTTTCACTATGATTTTGTGGAAAACTTCACATTATACACAGGAAAATGTGTGCAAATGTGCATAAGTGAGCGTTTACATAGTGTTTTTCCACAAGAAATAAAGGGTTATCCCGGATTTATACACAAATTAAGTGGAATTTTCCCAAACCTATACACAGTTTTCCGCTGTTTTATCCACGATAAAATTGTTGACTTTCACGTTACGTGAGGGATTATGCTTCTAGTGAAGGGGTTGGTCAGATTGAAAGTACAGGATGTTGCGCAATTAGTCGGGATCAGTGTGCGCACGCTTCATCATTATGATGAGATCGGTTTATTAACGCCTGAGAAGGATCCAGACACGGGCTACCGTGATTATCATGACGAGGATTTAACGGTGTTGCAGCATATCTTATTTTTTAAAACATTAGGCTTTTCATTACAAGATATTAAGGAAATCATCCACAATCCGGATTATGATCAACTCGAAGCTTTAAAACTCCACCGTAAAATGTTAATCGATAAACGGGATCAACTTAATCAAATGTTAGAGACGGTGGATGAAACGATTCGTGCACAAGAAGGGGGTGTATCTATGGCTAATGAAGAGAAGTTCAAAGGATTTGATTTTAGTCACAACCCTTACGAAGCTGAGGCGCGTGAGCGTTGGGGCGATGCGAAGGTTGATGAAGCCCAGGCAAATGCGATGCAGATGGGCGAAGATAAACAGGAGCAGATGAATGAGATTTATCGTGAATTAGCTGCGATTAGACTTGAAGATCCAGCCTCCAAAATAGCTCAGGACGGGATTAAAGAGTGGTATGACTTTTTGAATAATTATTTTACGACGTACACGCCAGACATGTTTAAAGGTCTAGGGATGATGTATGTTCAAGATGAACGTTTTCAAAAGAACATCGATCAATTTGGTGATGGTTTAGCACAGTTTATGAGTGAGGCGATGGCTGTTTTTGCTGATCGTAAGAATTCTGAAGCATAAACGTCGGACACCCTTCATATTATGATGGGAAACGATATGATGGAGGGTGTCTATGGAAAGGTGTCGCTATTGTGAGAAGAAGGCGATTGCTAAATGCAGCTCATGTCGCAAACCGTTATGTGCACGCTGTCGCGTAAGAGAAAATAATCTGACGTATTGTAATCAAGATTGTGCGAAAGTAAGTTAAGACGAGTGGCTACGGCTGCTCGTCTTTTTTAGTAAATCCATCATTTTTGTCTAATAAACACTCGATTATCTTAACTGAATGTGGTAGGATTGATGAAAATGATTAATCATTGTTAGTTGTTTGAAGGGAGATAGAGACAAAATGGTAGGTTATGATGCACAGTATTATCCATATGGTTCACGCCGAAATGTTGTATACGGGCGAAACGGGATGGTCGCAACGTCTCAGCCGTTAGCAGCAGAGGCTGGGCGCGATATTTTAAAACAAGGTGGTAACGCGATTGATGCGGCTATTGCGACAGCGGCTGCACTCACCGTATTAGAGCCGACATCGAACGGAATCGGATCAGATGCGTTTGCGCTTGTGTGGGTTGATGGTAAGATTCACGGGCTAAACGCGAGTGGTTATGCACCGCAAAATATTTCTGTCGATCAGTTAAAAGAAGCAGGTTATGAGGAAATGCCGACGTTTGGTAAAGTGCCCGTAACGGTACCGGGAACGCCAGCTGCTTGGGCGGAGTTATCGGATAAATTCGGGAAATTACCGTTAACAGAAGTCATGGAACCTGCCATTACATATGCTGAACAGGGTTATCCATTATCGCCGACTTTAGCGTTTCATTGGAAAGCGGCCTATAATAAATTTACGAAAACGTTCCAGGATGATATTTATAAACATTGGTTTGAAACGTTTGCGCCTAAAGAACGAGCGCCTGAGGCTGGGGATATGTGGTCGTCACAAGGTCATGCCAATACACTACGCAAAATTGCTGAAACAAAAGCGGAATCTTTTTATCGCGGGGAATTAGCGGATCAAATTGATGATTTTTTCAAGCAGCATGATGGTTATCTAACGAAAGAAGACCTAGCTGGCTATAAACCAGAGTGGGTTGATCCGATTAAAGTGAATTATCGTGGCTATGATGTGTGGGAAATCCCTCCGAACGGCCAAGGCTTAATCGCTTTAATTGCACTTAATATGTTAAAAGGCTATGAATTCAGTGAGAAAGATAGTGTTGATACGTATCATAAGCAAATCGAAGCGATGAAGCTCGCGTTTTCGGATGGTTTAGAATATATCACGCAACAAGATCACATGGATGTCTCTGTTGATGATCTACTATCAGATGATTATGCGGAACAACGACGGGCATTAATTGGTGATGAAGCATTACAGCCTGAAGCAGGTGAGCCGCCACGTGGTGGAACGGTGTATTTATCGACTGCTGATGGTGAGGGCAATATGGTCTCGTTTATTCAGAGTAATTATATGGGCTTTGGTTCTGGGGTTGTGATTCCGGGAACAGGCATTGCGATGCAAAATCGGGGCCATACATTCTCGCTTGATGAAAATCATGCTAATGTGCTTAAGCCAGGTAAGCAGACATTCCACACGATTATTCCAGGCTTTTTATCGAAAGACGATCAACCAGTTGGGCCATTCGGTGTGATGGGTGGTTTCATGCAACCTCAAGGTCACGCGCAGGTGGTCATGAATACGGTCGATTTTCATTTGAACCCACAAGCAGCGCTTGATGCCCCGAGATGGCAGTGGGCAGAAGAGAAGAAGGTAAAAGTTGAGCCGACATTCCCAGATCATATCGCCCAAGCACTACAGCGAAAAGGGCATCAAATTCAAAAAACACTCTATCCATATGAGTTTGGACGCGGGCAAATTATTTGGCGCGACCCAGAAACAGGTGTCTTAGCAGGTGGAACGGAACCACGAACTGATGGTAATGTCGCTGCATGGTAAAGCAAAAACAGGCTGATTGCTCAGCCTGTTTTTGAGTGATTATAATTTGAGACCCGTGCGACTTTTGAAGCGACGCAAGAGAATATGGCTTTCGACGCGTGTAATGCCTTCTAATGCGTAAAGCTCTTCGTTGATAAATTTCTCTAACGCTTGGAAGTCTTCGACAAGGACATGTGTGTGCAAGGTGCTTGGTCCCGTCATCTGATAACAACTCGCCACGTTAGGATGGTCGGCTAACTTTTCTGCTACATAAACGAGTGAGTTTGGCTCACAGTCGACGTTAAAGAAAGCAGAAACCCCTTTACCGACCTTCTCAGAGTTAATCACGACGCTGAATTTTTCGATGATCCCAGCTTCTTGCATTTGATTAATTCGGTCGCGAACCGCAACACGGGATAAGCCAAGCTCTTTGGCCAAGTCAACATAGGACATGCGCCCATTGTCACTTAGTATATTTAAAATTTTAAAATCGGTATCGGTTAATTTCATTATAGCACCACGCTTTAGTTAAGATTACTTATTTTAATTATAAAAGAAACGTCGCAATATGTCATACTATAGTCCAATGAATAATAATTCTGTCATTTTCGAATTTAGAAAGGGGAGACTAGAGTGGGATTTGCTTTACAAAAAGATATCTTCATCAGCTTTTTTAGGGCTGGGATGTTAGGATATGGCGGTGGACCAGCGACAATTCCACTCGTCCATAAAGAGGTTGTCGATACATATGGCTGGCTCAGTGATGAGGAATTCTCAGATGTTCTAGCGATTGGTAATTCGCTACCAGGACCGATCATGACCAAGATGGCCGGTTATATCGGGTACCGCATCGGTGGTTATGTCGGACTTACGACAGCTCTAGCTGCGACTGTATTACCAACTGTTTTGATTATGATTGCACTGATTAGTGTGTTGATTAATTACCGTGACTCTCCTGTTGTGCAGGGGATGACCAACGCGATTGCACCCGTTGTCGGTGTGATGCTATTTATGTTGGCATACAATTTCTTACGTCGTTCACAGGGTGACTTAGGTTGGCCAGTTGTAATCGGCTTAAGTGTCGTCAGTTTAATAGCATTTGAACTTATTGGACTGCATCCTGCTATTTTAATTGCAGCTCTGATTATTTATGCGTTAGTTAAGAAGACCCCGTCATCTGAAGCGAAAGAAGGTGACGCGTCATGATCGAGTATTGGCACTTATTTTTAGCATTTTTAATCCCTGGGGTAGTTGGTTATGGCGGTGGACCTGCATCTATTCCGCTTATCGAATACGAAGTCGTCCAGCGCTATGGATGGATGACAACGCCCGAATTCGGTGAAGTATTAGCACTAGGTAACGCTCTGCCAGGACCAATTGCGACAAAAATGGCTGGTTATATCGGTTATGAAGTCGGAGGCGTCTTCGGTGCAATCGTTGCCATTACCGCAACGGTTCTCCCATCCCTCATTGCGATGATTATTTTGCTGAAACTTCTTATGCGATTTAAAAACTCGCCGAAAGTGAAGCGGATGACGACTTTAATCAGACCTGCCATTGCGATATTGCTAGGTGTATTAGCCTTTCAATTCTTCTCTACATCCTATGAAGGCGCAGGACTTGTCCAGACGCTACTATTAATTGTCCTCAGTTTCCTAGCACTCGAACGCTGGCATATTCACCCCGCGTTTGTGATCCTTAGCGCTTTATCCTATGGCGCAATCTTTTTATCGTGATTTTGGATGAAAAGCGAGATTCCTACTTTAGGAATCTCGCTTTTTTATGTCGTAGTTGCTGCCACGGGAAAATTATCTTAACTCGATGATAAAAAACATAACTCGATGGAAAACCACGTTTACTCGATGGTAAGAAGCTCTAACTCGATGGTAAATATTAAATATCGATGGAAAGCTGCGCTAGGTCGATGGAAAACATCCAGTTCCCGATGGAAAATCCCCCCGACTCGATGATAAATCATAAAATTGTCTCATCAATCCGTACCAAATTTAGAGAATAGGTGAACAATTGGATGAATTTAAACGCATATAGCCATTTATTACTTTCTAAAGTAAGTATATTCCGTTTGGTGCCAAAATTCCCCTAAAAATGAGTAAATTTAAAAATCGAATCATTATGAAACTGCTTACAATGGCGTCCTGAGCGCTTATTTCAGATTCGATTTAATTTTGGAGAATGTATTAGCATTTGATAGTAATTAAAAGAATTTGTAAGAATGAACTTTTTCACTTGTAATAACCGATAAATGTGATACTATATAGTAGGAAATCATGATAAATGATAATTTTTACTGGAAAGGGGTAGATGAAGATGACAACATCTTTAATTCTTGTTTCAACGATTGTGTTTTTCTTTTTAGCGACTGTATATTTTGTTGATAGTATCATGAATCGCATCAAGAAGAAGAAATCCGATCTACGCCTAGACCCAGCTCATAGTGAACATGAAATGGATCTAGCACACCGCTAAACAAGTTAGATAGAGAACCTATTTCATACTATTCAAATAGATGAAGCAACTGCCACCGGTTAGTCTGAGCACTAACCGGTTTATTTTTTGCTCAAAAAAACACACAACTGCTCGCAGTTGTGTATCATTTGTCATGAATCGTGCCGATATATTTTAGGTAACGGCGACTTTTCAATAATAACGGCGGGATTCTAAATTTATCAGCACCATTTCAATTTTAACGGCGCCATCTAGAATATATCGACGCCCGCCGATAAAATAATGGCTTCCGTCCAATCCTCGATCACGATATGCAGACCTTCACGCTGATTCATCGCGTCGAACACTCTTTGCTTCCTTCTTCCGTTTAAACATCGACAACCTCACATTCGTTGCAATCAAAACTCCGGCAACAACGACGACACCACCTGCGACTTGAGCGAGGCTGACGTTTTCACCTAGGAAGATCATCGCTCCAATCGTTGTAAACACGGGTAATAAGTTTAAAAATACACTCGACAAGGACGGCCCCAGATTTTGAACAGCTGCATTCCAAAAGTAAAGAGCAATCACCGATGGGAAGATTCCGAGATACAGTAAGCCTAGTAAACTCGATCCGCTAAACCAGTCCATACTTGGCTTTACAAATAACCATTCGACCGTAACGACGGGGATCATGAGGAGTGCGCCTAGGCCGATCATCGCGAACATCGCCCCGTAAATTGGATATTTGTGATTATGTTGTTTTAAGAATAACGAGTAGAACGCCCAAACGATCATGGCTAAAAGCATTGTCAGGTCACCTGGATTAATTTGCAAAGCTAGCAAACGGTCAACTGACCCCTCAATCAGTACCCAGACTGCACCAATAAAAGACAAGCCAACACCTGTTAATTGCCGTGCTGATAAGCGTTCTTTCAAAAAGATATAACCGACAATAAGCGCGAAAACAGGTGTCGTCGCTTCAACGATTCCAGCATTCGTCGACGTCGTATAATTTAAGGACAAATAAATAAGAACATTAAAGGTCGTAATACCAGTCAGTGCAAAGCCTAATAATGGCTTCCAATCACGGCGAAAGATATCGTAATTTTGGCGAAATTGTCTCAAGCCGAATGGCATAATCACAAGAAAAGCAATCACATTCCGGATGAAAGCCACTGTAATAGGTGGTAAATCGGAAACAGCTTTTCCGACGATTAAATTCCCTGAAAACATCATCACGACTAGGATGAGAAAGACATAATACTTAGCCATTTAGTCATCTCCTCTTTACTGTACGCGTGTTGTATAAGGCTTGATGGCGAAAAATACACGTTGATAAATCGGACTTTGAATAAAGGTGAAGATAAACGTAAACACGAAAACGGGTCCACCTAACACAAGCCCTAATATAAGCACGCCCGTCTCGACATAAATTCTTATTCGTTGAATGGATTTCCCGGTCATATCGGAGATCGACAGCATAAAACCATCACGTGGTCCGAGGCCAATCTGGGCAGCTGAATATGTACCACCGCCGATTCCCATCGCAACAATGGCCAGTAACATAATCGCAATATCACCAACCAGAACATCTGAAGCCGGAAACCATTCCAAATATAAAAACATATCGACGAAAACCCCGACAAGGAACGTGTTTAGAAAAGTACCTATGTTGATGTATTCGCGTCTGGCGAACAAAGTGAATAAGATAATAGCAAGCCCGATAATGACCGTCCAAGTCCCAACTGATAACCCGAATAAATCGTAGAATGCAATGGTCAGCACATCCCACGGGTGAATCCCGAGATACTGAACTTGGATCGCCAATGCAATCCCATATGAAAAAATAGATAAACCAATGAAGAAAATGGAGAACTTTTTCAAAATCATAGTCAAAGCCTTCCTTTATGTTGAAATCTTAAGTTGCTAGTGTTATAAACTCGGTAACAACCTTTATAGCAATCTGGAGCCATTCAATTAGCACGTGATTTCTATTGTATCAGATTTCGTGATAAAATTTTGACTAGAATACTAGAAAGGTGGCTTCAAAATATGAGTGAGATTAAGCATGCGATTCAAGATTATTATCCTCAAGATTTAGCCCATTGCTTTGGCTGTGGACGGAATAACGAATTAGGTCATGGCTTTCGAACAGGCTGGAACGGCACGGAGACACTAACGGTATATCAACCACCTGAAGAATACACCGCAATTCCGGGTTATGTATACGGTGGATTAATCGCATCACTAATTGACTGTCACGGGACAGGATCAGCATCATTAGCACTTCATCGTAAAAATGGCCATGAGCCAGAAGATGGCGTGGAGCCACCACGATTTGTCACAGCTGAGCTTAATGTAAAATATTTAAAACCAACACCACAAAATACGGAATTGCGCGTCACTGGTGAGGTTGAAGAAGTTCACCCGAAGAAATTCAATGTGCATACCGTCGTTTATGCGGATGGTGAAGCGGTTGCGAAGGGAGTTGTCGTTGCTGCTGTCATGCCAGACAACTTCGGACAATCATAAGATGAGGTGATAGCCTATGACTATCGCAATAATACTATTTAGCATCATCGCGATCGTCTTAATTATATTCTATGGTCTCGATCGTTTGCGAGGCGTTTCGCGTAATTATTTCAGTATGTTTAGCACGATGTTCACCTTAGCAGTCATCGCTTATTTCTTAACGGAAAGTATGCAACAAGAGGGATGGGCTCTAAATGGTCAATCGATGACATTATTTGTGGTTGCCATTGGGCTCTTAGTCATTGATTATAACTTTCAACACAAAAAGAAAGCGTGACTCGACCCAAACTCAGTCGGGTCACGCTTTTTCGATGCGATCTGTTGATTTAAGTGCAGATAAGTCACCAGCCCCAATTCCGAACATCACCATTTGCAATTCGAGTTCCTTTACCTTCATCCATTCGACCACATGTTCAGGTGATTCAACTGCTTCGGTCAAAACTTTACGCGCAAAGCCGACGTGATCTGCGCCTAATGCTAATGCTTTCGCTGCATCTAATCCGTCACGAATACCACCACTAGCAATTAATGAGGCGTTCGGTAAATCATTTCGAATCTCGGTCAGACACCTCGCTGTCGGATTGCCCCAGCCTGCAAAAGCCTCAGCTGCTTGCTTTTTAATCGGATCTTGTGAGCGAAGTTTTTCAACCTGACTCCAAGATGTCCCACCAGACCCAGCCACATCAATGAAAGCAATGCCTACATCACGTAATCTTCGAGCATTATCCGCGTCTATCCCGAAACCAACTTCTTTAGCACCGACTGGAATATCTAAAGCTGTCGTCAGTAGATCAATCTTCTCAAGTAAGTTTGCGAAATTCGTATCGCCACTTGATTGAATCACTTCTTGAATCGAATTCAAATGAAGCACTAAAGCATCAGCCTCAGTTAAATCGATCATGCGCTTAACTTGATCCGCTGTGACGCCATAATTTAATTGGACAGCACCTAGATTAGCAATAATCGGAATGGTCGGTGCATATGAACGTAACTGGAAAGAAGATAGAAAGTCTTTTTTCTCTAAAATCACACGAGTCGATCCTAAGCCTAACGCCCAACCACGTTCCTCAGCCGCGATAGCTAAATTACGATTAATCGTTTCAGCCATTTCCGCGCCACCTGTCATTGAACTGATTAAAAATGGTGTCCTCACACCTTTATCAAACATAAAGGTCTGATAGTTAATTTTCCCAAAGTCTAGCTCAGGTAAAGCATTATGCCGAAATCGATAAGCATCAAAACCATTAGACGCATGACCTAAAGATTCCTCAGACAGGCTATATTGGATATGTTCACTCTTCCGTTTATGAATGTCATCTGTCATCGTCACGACCTCCTGAAAGCATCTACCGTCTATTATAAAGGATTATAGCATTGTTATGTACGAAGATGACTTAACCCGGCACCACTCCCTGACCAATCTATTTGAATGGGGATATTTGTCTACGAAATAAAACACAACCATCTGTACGTAAGAGGTTGTGTTGATCAGCTATAACTCATTATTATAAAGTGATCTTTACGTCGCTTACTTATTTGGCTGATCCCGACTCATTCGTCTCTCAAATAAACCTACAATCGGACTTAACAAAAATCCTAAACCTAGTCCTAAAATCACACCAGCACCTGCTTGGTCGAAAAACATTCCGATCCCTAAACCAACAAACATCCCACCTGGAATGACATAAGCTTGACGATAATCCATGTGAAGTCCTCCTTAAAAAACTCTCTAATTCTATATATTCGACAAGTTAATCAAATATCCTTTGATGCCCTTTACCGAAAGAGGTTATTGAGTTCTTAATCAAAAACTTCTATAATAATCATAAAAGTTAGAGAGGGTGAGGGAAATGTCCAAAATCATTATTGATACAGATACAGCTGGCGATGATACGATTGCACTACTCACAGCCATACATCATTTCAAAGTTGAGGGTGTCACGGTCACAGGAGGAAACGTTGACTTTGACCAAGAGGTAGAAAACGCCCTTTACACCATTCAAGTAGCTAATTCAAATGACAAAATTCCTGTATTCAAAGGGTATGAAGGGCCAGTCTTGAATGTAGATAAGGTTTCACATACCACAGTTGAAGATGTCCACGGACGTGATGGCATGGGCGATTCATTTTTTGATAAAGCCCTACAACGTCCAGAATCGGAACATGCAGTCGATTTTATCATCAAAACGGTGAAAGAAAACCCAGGTGACATATCGTTATTAGCAATTGCGCCCCTTACTAATATTGCGATGGCGATTAAAAAAGACCCTGCGATTGTGGAGGATTTAAAACATATTTATATTATGGGTGGTACGAATAACTCGCTAGGCAATATCACAGCAGCTGCAGAGTATAATTTTTATGTGGATCCAGAAGCAGCGCGAATTGTTTTGCATTCTGGCGTACCCATCACGATGGTCGGTTGGGATATGTGTGTTGGATTCAGTGTAATAAATGATGACGAACATCGCGAAATAGAAGCATTAGAGACTTCTGGTTCCGAATTTTTCCGCCAAGTGAACCAAGTCGTTAAACGTTTTAATAAAGAAGTGCACCAAT
Source organism: Alkalibacillus salilacus (assembly GCF_030812915.1). GTDB lineage: Bacteria > Bacillota > Bacilli > Bacillales > Alkalibacillaceae > Alkalibacillus > Alkalibacillus salilacus. The sequence continues at coordinate 123,954 of NZ_JAUSTQ010000001.1, read as the reverse complement.
TAGATGGTACGACTCACCCTGACACTTTACTCGTAGCTATTGCGGCTGATGAATCCATCATGACTCAATCTAGTCATTATTATGTTGATGTTGAAACAGATGGTAAGTTGACACGTGGCTATAGTTTGGTGGATGTGAATAATCGAAGCGGTTATCCACCAAATGTCCGAGTATGTGAAGCTGTTGATCGTGAGCGATTTAAATCAACATTGCACGACGTATTGCGTGCGATTACATAATAAAATCCCCCTTCAAAGTAATGAATTCTGAGTGAGGATAAAAACTCACTTTTGTGAATTCGTTACTGGTTGAAAGGGGGATTTGCTATATCGTGAGTTGATTAAACAACGAGACGTATCCGATTACCAGATGGATCAGTCGCAATCGTTTCACCATTTTCCTCAGTCACATCAGCACGAATACCTTCTAATTGTTTTAACACTGATTGTTTCTGCTCATCACTATTTAGTTGAATGGTATAGAATTTTAGTCCAGGTGAATCGTCAGCTGATGGCGGTGCACCCACGCCATTCCAAATATTGATGCCAATATGGTGATGGTAATGGCCATCAGCGATAAATAATGCCTGATCGCCTAAGCGACAGACAATTTCCATGCCTAAACCTTCTGTGTAAAATCTTTTTGTTTCTTGTAAATCAGCAACATGTAAATGAATATGACCCATAATTGTCTTTGCCGGAAGCCCTTGCCAGCCAGAGTCAGTCGCATGTTTTAAAATATCAGCTGCATCAATCGGATCGACTGCCATATCCACCTGACCATTTTGCCAATTCCACTCGGATGGATCACGGTCAGCATAAACTTCGATGCCGTTTCCATCTGGATCTGAAAAATAGATAGACTCACTCACTAAGTGATCAGATGCCCCAATCGGAACATTTTGAGCTGATATATGCTTGATGAAATCTGCCAAGTCAGAACGTGTAGGCAATAAAATCGCGAAATGATATAGCCCAGCTGTGCGACGTGACTTCTCACTTGGCTGATCTAATGCATGTAACGTTAATAACGCCGTTTCACCGTCAGCTGTTAACTGAGCAGTTGATGCCTCTTGATTCAATACTTGAAACCCTAAAATCTGTTTATAAAACGCAGTCGCTCGCTGTAAATCAGTGACCTTCAAATCAACATGACTCACATGTGCAATCGGTGCTCGATGGAATTGCATGTGGAAAATCTCCCTCCGATTATTTACTTACTTTATGTAAGTTAGTTTAATGTAGTAAGTTGATTAAGTCAATTAAAATAGGTTGGTACTTAAATTAAATATTAAATTTATGAAACAAGAACAAATTTAACTATATTCTTCCTTTTAAGATGGTTGTTGCTAACACACATAGGTTGTAAAGTGTTAGTAAGGTGGTGTGACAATGTATCATAAGTTAAAGGTTGCAGAATTAAGCGAATCTTATTTAACTGATGAAGATATTTGGCATGTTTTAACAGTAGTGCTATCAAATAAATCTGCAAAGTCTGCTACATATAAATATGCTCTGATTAAAGCCATGATTGAAAATTTATATCAGGTCAATAACCAATATGAATTAACTTATGATCAGTTAGCTTATAGTTTTGCAAAGATATATTGGAATTTAATCATTCATCATGGTCTTGTGAAACAAAATAGCAGTCATAAGCAAGCTAGAATTGTCACAGAGTTATTGGCTTTTCAAGAAAAACATGGCGTACCTCAAGATTTTAGCTTCGATAAATTAAAATCAACCTTGCAATTAAAATTAGTATCTAAAGTCAAATCGGTTATGAAAATTAATGTTTTTGGAGCGTTATATGGCGATACCCAAGAAGTTTTCTATGAATTTAATCACCAGACTGAATATTTTCGCTTTCAATCTCAAGTACATGAATTCATGATGAAGTATCAGCGCCTAATCGTTAATTTAACTAATTATCACATGGCAAAAATGATTGAGGATCTAAATGAATATCCATCTACTAGTTACTTACTCGGTAAAGTTGAAAGTATTGCAAAACGAAGTTCTTTAAAGCCATATGAGCAAGTGTTGTTAAACTACTTTGAAGCTACTTGCTTCTACTGTGGGAAGAGTTTGTCTAAGGGTAAACGAGAAAGCCATGTCGATCACTTTATTCCTTGGTCATTCGTTCAATCTGATCAAATTTGGAATCTCGTAATGGCATGTGGAAGGTGTAACGCTCAAAAGAATGACAAGCTACCTGAACGGGATTATTTGGATGCTATTATTTCTCGAAATGATCAGTTACAAGAAATGATTGCAGATCAAGATTACGACCCTTCTTTAAGGAATTATCATGATCAAAAAATCATTATGCTGTACGATTATTCGATTAAAAATGGTTTTGATGATATTTGGGTACCGAAATAAAAAAGATATTTTTATTTGTAAATTAATGTTGGGTTATTACAACATGAGAGAATATTTTATTGGAAGATAAAAATCTATATTCTACAGGAACTCCTATTAGTTATAAAATTCCATATGCTTTTTCTCTTGCTTATAGTAATCTAACCTATCTTGTAATGTTCCTGTATGAAATTCAAATTTATGTCCATCGGGATCGGTGAAATATATAGACTTTTTATCTTTTTCATCTCTAGGACGACCTGACAAGATATTTACATTTAGTTTCTCTAGTTTGTTATACATTTTATCAAAATCTTCTTCTTCAATAGAAAAAGCAATATGTGTGTAGGATTGATGTATTTCATTTCGGGGGATATCTTTCTCTTCATTAAGAGCAAACCACATTCCATTTACATCGAAATAGACCGTTGAGTTGCCCTTAACTAATAATTTTGCATCAAATACCATTTTATAAAATTCAATAGAACTATTTAAATCAGAAACTGAAAATAAAAAATGGTTAAGTTCCTTAATTTCCATATTCTCACCTCAATAAGTATTTCTTTTAAATATACTATAAAAAATTTCTTTATTTAAGAAACAGTAAATTAACAAAAGTTGTTTGTATCATTTTAAAGGGAAAATAGTAGTTATATTAGCCAAACCGAATTGTTCGCTAAACACACTTCAACTTAATATAGGGATGAATGGTAACGCTGAATACTAAACATACCATTTTTAAGGGTATTAACTTTTTAATCTTCAACCTCTTCTAAAAAGATCTTCTTATCAAATCCACCTCGTTCAGAAGCTTTCTTTTGACGGATCTCTTCGATTTCACCGATGTCAGCGTTATGTACTTTGGCTAAAGCGTGAATTACCTCAAGTGCGTCGGCAAGTTCTTCTAATACTTCCTTTGTGTTATCAGCCTCATGAATTTCACCAACTTCTTCGTAGAGTTTCTTTTTTAAAGAATCAACATATTCTTCAGTATTTAATACGCGTGTAGAATAGGACTTTCCAGTGTTTTCGATAACTTCTGGTATGTAATCGCGAACTAATTTTTGATAAACGGGCATTGTTTTCGCTCCTTTGTATAATTTACAACCATTGTAAACAATTTGGATGAGCGATTCAATTTGCATTAAGCGTATAAATGATGCAGTTATGGACACCCCAATAAATAGAAGAACTTAATCATAAGGGGTGGACTGAATGAAAAAAATTTTCGCTTTAATATTAGGTATGGGATTGTTTTTAACAGCCTGTGGGACGGCTGACGGAACGGATTCTGGCGTGGGTATGACGGATCCTAATGAAGATAATGAAGAGTTAACGAGTGAGGATGAGGATGGAGTGGCTGATGGTGATCAGGCGACAGAGATCAATGATGGGCCTGATGAATCAGGTGAGGATCCTGATAAGCCACAGGATCGTGATGGTCAAGAAGGGACAGGGGTAACAGATCAAGATGAGGAATGGGATAACGATGTGGACGACATAAAGCGTGAAGCTGAAGGTGGTTTGCGTCATGGTGTTGTTGATTTTGAGTTAGAAATTGATTTTCAAAATGATCAGGGCGAATGGCAGTTTGATTATGAAGTGAAGCAAGATGGTAAAAAGGCGAAGGTTGAAATCGATCAGGATCAGGAAACGGATCGTGAAGGGAAGTTAGCGGTCGAAGAAATTGAAGCGATGATTCAGAATATTAAGCCGACACCTGATCTATCTAAGGAAGAAGCGTTTCAACGGGTTTATAATCATTTAGAGATTATGGAAGAAGAAGTGCTGGAGATTGAGTTGGATATTGATTTTGATGATGGTGACACGTTGGAAGTTTCTCATCATTATTCGAAATAAATTTGTGTTGATAAGGGATATTATCTTGATATCAACTGGCTGACAAGTGGCTTAGTGATGGAAAATATAGGGTATATAACTAGTAAACGAAGTTCATTGAGGTGAATGATATGAGATGGATGTTTATCTTTATATTAAGTTTCATTTTAATTCTGACCGCTTGTGGTGGCAATGACACAGGTAATTCAGGTGGAGATGCGTCTAGTGAAGAGAATAGCACGACGACTAATCAAGAAGATGAATCGGCTTCGGATGGTTCTAATACGGAAGATACACAAAGTGACGCATCGAATTCGGATAATGAACGTGACTTATTTCATGATGTTATCAGTTATGAATTGGAAATTGAATTTAGTAATGGTGATGAGTGGAGCTATGATTATGAAGTAGAAAATGACGGTAAGGAAGGCGAGATTGAACGGGATAGTGAATCAGATCTGGACGGTCGTGACGCAATTGATCAGATTGAAAATATGATTGAAGCGGTTCAGCCAGCCCCGGATTTATCTTATGATGAAGCATTACAACGAATTTATGATCATTTAGAAATTAATCAAGAGGATGTTCAAGCAGTTGAATTGGATGTTGATTTTGGCAATGGTGACACATTAGAAATCGAGCGAACATTTTAATCGATTAGCTTTAGTATGTCTCTGTCTTTTTATGTGCTAGAATGGTAAGAAAGCATGTAAAACGGAGGCATAAACATGGCAGTCGTAACAGTCGATTTCGATGGAACATTATATCAAGGTGATTCGTTTAAAGTCATGTTTCAAGTGGCGAAAAAGGATTATGGAGTAAAAGAATGGTCTGTCGTGGGCGCCGGCTTAATAAAAAGTTTTGTCCTAGGTGTTGTAAAAGGGAAAACAGCATTTAAGCATGAATTCTTCAGAAGTTTTGCCAGGTCTTTTAAAGGAAAGACGCAAGAAGAGTTAGCAGAGTTTTTTGATCAATTAGCACGTCATGATTTGGAACGTGTGAATTATGATTTAGTTGAGACGGTGAAACAGCATCAAAATAATGGTGATGATGTTGTTGTATTATCAGGTGCGCTTATGCCATTTTTAAAAGCTTTTACACGAGAAGTTGGTCTAAATGATGTTGAAACGATTGGGACACAGTTAGTGTTCGATTCAGATGGCGTGTGCCGAGGTCAAATTGGTCGTATTGTAAATGGAGATGAAAAAGTAGAACATTTACAAAATTGGCTGAAGTCAAATGGACGCGATCCAGAAACTGAAACCTTGTATGCATATGCCGATAGTGAAACGGACGCACCATTATTTCAATTTGTCGATTACCCTTATGTGGTCAATCCAGATGAAAGGTTGAAACAAATGGCAGTACAGAAGAGTTGGTTAACGTACGAACCGACAAAATAAGATAATCCGGGTGCTGAGTAAAATGAGCACCCGGATTATTTTTATTGATGACGTTTTTTATACATTTGCATTGGATTATAAGTATCTTCTGTTAAAGTCATTTGTTTCATTGGATGTGTGCGTTCTGCAGGGGCTTTTTGAAGATCGTCAGCCACTTGTTTTGATTTGCCGAGACCTGCATCAACGGCTTCATCTGATGATTGAGCATAATAAGTTTTCTGAATACCTGCATATGCCATAGCGGAATAGCACATCGGACAAGGTTCACCGCTCGCATACATCGTGACACTTGATAAATCATTCGTTTGCAGTAATTTTTGTGCTTGGCGGATGGCAACCATTTCAGCATGACCACTGACATCATAGCGATTGTGCAACTGGTTCACACCTTCAGCGATGATTTCGCCATCTTGTACGAGGACAGCCCCGAACGGTTGGCCGCCTTCTTTGACATTGTTGGCAGCTAATTTAATCGCGTGTTGCATAAATTCGTCCATTATTTGAGCCTCCTAGGATGAGTAGCATGTCTGATTTATTTTAACATATCATGCGTGAGTGAGTTATGAGATAAGTGCGTCTAATTTTGAAATAAACAGGCCTATTTATTTCATTAAATGGACTAATTTCAAAATTATTTGACTTTTCATACTAAAACCGATATATTGGTTTTATGAAGAAGAAAACATTTCAGACAATCGAAAGACCATCGCTACGTGAACAAGTCTATCAACAAATCAAAGATGCTATTGTCCGACTTGAATTAGAACCAGGTCAGAAGGTAAGAGATCAAACGTTGGCTTCGGATTTTGCGGTCAGCCGTACACCAGTGCGTGAAGCTTTAAGGCGACTAGAGGATGAAGGATTAGTCGAGGCAAAGCCAGGATCAGTCACCAAAGTGGCTGAAATTGATGAGCAGGAGGTGAAACAAGCGACAAAAGTAGTTGCGTCTTTACATGCTTTAGCTGCTAAAGAAGCATGTCCTATGCTGACGCAAACTGATTTGGATGAGTTGGTCACTATTAACGATAATCTTGCTAAGTGCTTAGAAGAGCAAGACTTAACAGAAGCGGTTAAATGTGATGATCAATTTCACCAAGTTTTTTTATCGCGGGCAGGTAACCATGAAATTATGCGTGCACTAGAACCTGTCCAGCCAAAAATTAGACGTCTGGAGTTTGCTAAGTTTAAGTCTGTGGATGGAATAAACTCGGTTAGTGATCACCAAGAGATCATAGAAGCTTGTTACAACCAAGACGCCAACCTTGTCACAACCCTCGTAGAACAGAACTGGTTGAGTTTATTCGAATTATTAACTCAATAATGAGGAGGATGACGATGAGCGTAACGGAGCAAAAGCATGAAGTTCATGATTCGAAGGTGTTAGATTGGGCGAAGGATATTATTGATAAATCACCTTCAAATCGCCTTGTGGCAGATGAAGTGTTGAATGCAGTTAATCGGAACAAAGTTTGGCGAGGTGATGAGTGTTTAAATTTATTGGCACCAGAAGCCCCGACAAGTCCATTAGTTCGAGATCTATTGTCATCGGAAGTAGGGACGCGAGCTGCTGAAGGTCATATCGGCCGGATGGAACGTTGGTTTGCTGGGACACAGTATATTGATGAAATAGAAGCGCTTTGTATGGAGTTATTGAAAAAAGCATTTAATGTTAATTATGCTGATCACCGTTTAGTGGCTAGCATGATTGGGAACATGACAGTCTACTCTGCTATGGCTGAACCAGGTGATCATATTATGAGTCTCTCACAACCTTATGGCGGCCATTCGAGTAACCGTAATGATGGTCCTGCTGGGATTCGTGGAGTCAATATACATGATGTGCCGATGGATGGACATGAATTGACGGTAGATTTAAATGAATTCGAACGTGTTGCACGTGATGTAAAACCTCAGTTGGTATCGCTTGGGGCATCCATGACATTATTTCCGCTACCAGTTAAGGAGATCTCAGAAATTGTGAAACCTTGGGGTGGCAAGGTGTTCTTTGATGGGGCTCACCAGTTAGGGCTAATTGGAGCTGGGTTATTTCAAGATCCGTTGAAAGAAGGGGCAGATATTATTACGGGCTCAGCTGGTAAAACATTTAGTGGTCCACAAAGTGGCATCATTTTATGGGATGATCCTGAATTAACAGAGCCGATTACTGATACGATTTTCCCAACGCTAGCAGCGACTCACCAGGTAAACCGTGTAGCAGCATTAGCTGTGGCAGCAGCTGAATTTATCGAGTTTGGGCATGATTACATGTCGCAAATCGTAAAAAATGCTAAAGCCTTGGCTGCTGCCTTGGAAAATGAGGGCATACCAGTCTTAGGTGCGCACAAGGGCTACACAGAAACACATCAAGTGATTGCAGACGTCAGTCAATATGGCGGCGGTTATGATGTAGCGAACCAATTAGCTGAAGCGAATTTGATTGTGAATAAGAATCTAATTCCACAGGATCGACCTGAGGATTGGGATACGCCAAGTGGCCTTCGAATTGGTACAACTGAAGTCACACGTCTAGGCATGTACGAAAAAGATATGCAAGATATTGCTAAACTGATTGCCGATGTTGTAAAAGGCAACGACACGGTAGGTAATGTGAAACAGCGTGTGATGAATATACGGCGTGAACATCAAACATTATATTATTGTTATCGATAAGTAAAGATGATTTTAAAGGCTAATCGCTCAGGCGATTAGCCTTTTTTAGTGGTGTATTTTAATAAATAGATTTCGTTCAAGCTTATTTTAATTGATGGATATCTTGTGGATATTGAAATTGGTTTTTGGGAGGTTTAACCCTTTCGAATAGAAGGTTATGACATATAACGTTTTAACTCTTCGTAAAATGATTCTCTTGTTCCAGCTAAAATGACAACAATGATTTCTTCTTGATCGTTATATTCGATGCGATAAGCTAGTTCATAATGAATTCCATTGTAATGAATATCAAGACAAAAAATACCGGATAGATCTCCTGATTTCATTTCACAAGGTATGGGTCTAACCGGATATCTTGTATTTTGTCATAAAACTTTTGTTTTAAAGGCTTTTCTTTCAATCTTTTGAGGAATCTTTTAGCGGGATTTAAATAGATAACGGGGCGCAAATCAGTCACTCCTTTAAGTCACCAAAAAGCTCATTCGTTTCATCATTTTTCGAAGGATTATATTGCTTAGCTGCTTCACGAGATTCAGCAATAAGTTCTTCTACAGCAGGGCGAATTTTGGCTTTTTGGCTTTGGAAAGCTTTGATTAATTCCTGTCCTTCATATCCTTGTGCAATTAAGTCTTTTAAAATTTCCTCAGAAAAATCTGCAACATTAGGTGCTTTGCGCAACACAATTTCGTCTTCTCTTAGTTCACAAATAATTTCATTTCCCATATTTAATTTCTCATAAAAATATTTGGGAATGGTGATTTGACGTTTTTTTGAAACGCTAATGTGCTTCAAATCATCTACTTTTTTATCATTCAACTTTGTTCCCTCCAACTCAGATGTTGGTTGTAAAGAAGTTGTATTCCACATTATACTATGACCTCCTTTGCTGTGTGTATTCAACAAGATTTGTTATTTATTATAACAAAGAAACAATGATATTAGTAATTCTTTGTTTCTTTGAATGAGTGGTGAGTTCTTTGATTTTTGAAATTTATCTCAAAAGTGGAGTAATTAATTAAATAAGTGCAGCTAGTGATCTAATAACTAATCTCCAGTCATACAAAAAAGAAGCACTCGTTTAGAGCGCTTCACGAATAATTTTCTTATAATATAAAACGGAGAGAATTCCGAAGATGGAATACAGTGCGGTGTAAAGTACCATCACGATTAACATAGGTGTCCAGACTTCTGAACCGAAGAAGAACCAGCCTGATTGAACAGCAAAGTAACTGTGTAATAGTCCGACAACTAAAGGAATACCAAAATTGAATATTTGCTTGATCTGAATCCCTTTAATTAAGTCTCCTTCTGTGAAACCAAGTTTTCTTAAAATGGTGTAGCTTGGCTTTTCGCTTTCACTTTCATCCATTTGTTTAAAGTAAAGGACACAACCTGATGTAATTAAGAATGTTAGGCCTAGAAACCCGACAATAAACATCGTTAGTCCCATATTCATTTTCTGGTCTCGACTTGATTGTAATTGTGATTCGTTGCCGCCCTCATTAAGGTTTTCTTGATGGAAGAGGGTGTTGGCACGTTCCAAGTTTGTGGCGTCATTAATATTAATGCCTGTGTAGACTAGTGAGCTTTTTTGGATATCTGGATTCATGTTGTCTTTAAGTTTTTCGAAAATTGATTGATCAACGACCCCTAACGGCATGCCTCCACTATTTGTATAGTATGATGACACAAGGTATTCGCGGTTTAAGCCTGCAAAATCTTGCTTGATTACCGTATCTTGAGCTTTTAATTCAATTTCTCCAGAGTCTTCAATGGTCATATAGGACTGCATTATATCTGAATATCCTGTTAATAATGTTTCGCCCTCTGATAGCTCAATATCGTCAAAATCTTCGTCACTCACAATAGGGAGTGGTAGTTCAGAGGTGTCGACGTTCGTGTTGTCCATATTGACATCAAGGATACCACTGACATCTGCGGTGACTTGAAATACTTCGACTTGATTCTTGTCATATGAAATCCCTTCTTCATTCAAAGCTTGTGTGAATGTTTCTATACTTTTTTCATTGACTAACGCAAAGTCGGCGACTACGTAATCTTCTGCGGTCTGTTCAGCAGAATAATAAGCGATATAGCTTAAGCTCAGAAGACCAATCGAAAGAGCTGAGACAGTAGTGATAATCGTGAGTAATAATGCATTCGATTTCATTCGGAACATAATCGATGACAATGATAACACTTTATTGATACTTAAATAGCCATTGTTTTGTTTACGAATGAGTTGGAATATGAAAGCTACAGACCCTTTGTAAAACAGATAGGTCCCAGTTATGACGGACCCTAAAATAAAGGCCATAGCTGAAAACAGTTGAGTGACAGTTGTGAAATCCCCATCAAATAGCTTTTGTGAAACATAGTAGCCAGAGCCAATCATTACAATTCCGAGAATGCCGATTATAACTTGCCAAATTGACATCTTTTTAACTTTGACTTCAGTTGATTGACGAACTTGAAATAATGCTAAGATGCTTTGTCTTTTAATAAAAATAGAGTTCATTAACATAATCAGTAAATAAATACCGATAAATACGAACAAGGTTTGAACCAAGGCTTCAGATGAGAAACGTAAGGTAGCCACAGCTTCTACACCAGTAATCTTAAAAACGATCATGACAATTAGTTTAGAGATTGAAAAACCAACTAAAATACCAATCGCAACTGATGTGAAATAAATGATGAAGTTTTCTATGCTTAGAATCTTAATGATTCGGTTCTTTGTCATGCCAATTAATTGGAAAAGCCCAATCTCACTACTGCGTCGTTTAATAAATAAGCTGTTCGCATAGATGAGAAAGAATCCGACGATTGCTACTAATAAGATTGATCCTGCTTTTATTGCGGCTTCTCCCCGTACAGATCCTTTGGTGGCATCCATCGACGGATCGTACTGCAACGTCACAAAGGCAAAGTAAATCGCGACACTGAAGATTAAGGCGAAGACATAAAGATAATAGTTGCTCAAATTTTTTCTGAGGTTACGGATCATCAGATGATTAATGCTCATGTTGAACCCCACCTAATACACCCTGTGTTTTCATAATGTCTTTAAAGAAGCTTTGTCTGTCTTCGTGTCCTTTGTTGAGTTGCGAATAAATTTGACCATCCTTAATGAAAATCACGCGACTGCTATAGCTTGCCGCAACTGGATCATGGGTCACCATCATAATGGTGGATTCGCGGTTTTTATTCAGTTCACTTAGTTTGTCTAGAAGGTTAGATGCAGATTTAGAATCCAGTGCGCCAGTTGGTTCATCAGCAAAAATAATACTCGGTTCATGAATAAATGCACGTGCAGCTGAGGTACGTTGCTTTTGTCCGCCTGAAATTTCATTCGGATATTTATCACGAACGTCATATATCCCGAGTTCGTTAGCGACTGCTTCGAATCGCTCATTAGCTTGAGATCTCGACACTTTTTGAATCGAGAGAGGTAAAAGAATATTTTCTTTAACTGTTAATGTGTCTAATAGGTTATACTCCTGAAAAATAAAGCCTAAATTATATTTGCGAAACTCGGCTAACTTTTTGGATTTCATGTTCGTAATCATGCTTCCATCAATCTTAATTGTTCCTTGGCTAACTTGATCGATGGAAGAAAGAACATTAAGTAGCGTCGTCTTCCCGGAACCAGATGCCCCCATAATACTGACAAATTCACCTTTTTCAATGTTAAGGTCAATGCCTTGTAGAACCTCTTGTTTGTTAAATTTGTTTCCGTAGCTCTTGTGAATTTTCTGAGCCTCTAAAATGTTCATGGTTAGTACTCCTTTCAATGAATCTGAATTAATTGTATAAGGGGGACGGGGTTGTTTTCCTTCATTTCACCTAACAATTAAACGACGCATGTGACATTTTTGTCATTCGATTTGTTGTTTTAGGTTTAGTAGAATTTTAACTTTCAAGGGGAGGTTGAACATGATTGGAGCCTAAGATCAATTTCATGAGGCATGTTGAAACATCTATTAATGACTCATCATGCATCCGTAATAGTCACGAAATCATTTCTCTTAGGGAAAATGAGTTTTATTGCTGTACCTTCACCAAGTTCGGAATTGACATGAATATTAATTTGTAAAGATTCTGAGACTTGTTTCGTCAGATAGAGCCCCATACCAGTTGCTGAATTGTCTTGATGTGTGGCAGTTGACGTGAACCCTTTTTCAAAAATCCTTGGCATATCCTTCGCGTCAATTCCCCGACCGTGGTCTTGAATGATTAATATCGTTTGGTTGTCGTTTTGTTCACTACTAATCTCAATATCCGAGTTCTCACTGTATTTCACAGCGTTAGATAGAAGCTGCCTAATGATAAAAGCCAGCCATTTGCTGTCAGTTAACACGGACTCAACTTCCAAATTAATGTCAAATCCGATCTTTTTGTGGATGCACCACGATTTTAATGTCCTGATTTCTTGATAGATCATGGGTTCCAGTTCCGTTCTTTCTATATAGAGGTCATTCTCGATAAAGGACATGCGTTTTTTATGTAATTGTTGGTCGAGTAATAAATGGATGCGGAGCCACTCGTAATTGAGGTCAGCTTTTAACGTGTTATCTTCAATTCGGTCGATGATGAGTTGCATGGCTGTAAGTGGTGTTTTAACTTCGTGAATCCATGAAAGAAGTTCATTTTTTTCTTGTTCTAATGATGTTCGGTTCTGAGACTCTATTTGCTTTAGGTGTTCAGCTTGTTCAGATAAGTTATGGTGGACTATTTTTTCAAAGGGTGAAGCGGGCTCTGGTAACTCAGACTCATCAAATTCATTACCCCAATCGTTCAGGGATTGATAAAATTTCGATTCTTTAACGAAGCGAATACTAAGGAATAAAACAAAGATGGTACTCGATAGGAAAACGTAATACGAAATCGAATTCATAGAGATATTAGGGTCAATATAAGCTATAAACAACAGTAAGAGTTGTAAAAGTATAAATAACATAATCCAACTGCGACGCTCGATTAAAAACTTCCCAATCATGATGGAGTCTCCTCTTTTGCTATATATCCTTGTCCTACTTTTGTTTCGATATTTTGCCCCAGAGCAATCTCATCTAAACGTTTTCTAAGGCGATTGACGTTTACGGTGAGTGTATTATCGCTAATAAACCGTTCATCTTCCCATAATTGGTGAATCAATTCGTCGCGACTGACGATTTTGTTTTTATGTTCAATTAAAGTTTTTAAGATGTAAGTTTCATTTTTGGTGAGTTCAATTGTGCCATTGTCGTTAGACACGCTATTCTTTTCGTAATCAACTGTTGCCCCGCACCATGTCTTAAGGTGGATATGGTCATTATTGTAGTTGTACACACGCCGAAGTGTCGCCTGAACCTTCGCAATTAAGACATCAAAATGAAAAGGTTTCTGTATGTAATCATCAGCGCCTAGTTGCATAGACATCACCATATCAGTTGGGTGGTCTCTGGATGATAGAAAAATAATGGGTACATTAGAATGATTGCGAATCATCCGGCACCAGTGAAACCCATCATATTTGGGCAGTTGGATATCGATGATGACAAGATCCGGTTTAACTTCGCTGAATTCCTCCATCACTTTTTCAAAATTAGATATGCCGAACACATCATAAGACCATTGAGTTAAACGCTCTCTAATTTCAGAGAAAAGTGACTCATCGTCTTCGATGACTAATAACTTGAACATGACGATCCCTCGCAATCTAGAAATACTTGTTAACGTAAGTATAAATGGAGTTTATTGGCAAGACAAGGTCGAGCTGGACGGGCTAAGGTGAATGTTGTTTTCGAATTTTTAAATAGTTGGATCCAGTTATTTAATAATTTAAAGGAGGATTAAAATTGTTCACTCTTTAGACTTGTGCCAACATATTGGTTTTATAAAGAAGAAATCATTTCAGACGATCGAACGACCAACGCTGTGTGAACAAGTTTATCAACAAACTATAGATGTCATTGTTCGACTTGAATTAGAACCAGAATAGAAAGTACGAGAGCAAATTTTAGTGGGGGATTTTTCAGTCAGATGAAGGAACACACCATATCCTCTGATAAACTTTAAGGGCTATTTTGTCCTATAACTATAGACATAAGGCAAGGGGGTCTTTATCTAAGTGCACATTATTATTTGAGTAATTAGTTAAAAAGCATTATTACTTTTCCGATTATTTAAACAGTGTATTTAAGTTGGTTGTTACACTTTTTCTATTCCCTAAATAGTTTAAAGTTTTGTCATTAGTAACTGGAACAGGCGAATTCAGGTTTAATAGCTTAATAGTTATTATTATAACCTTAACTAATATGACAATTTTTAATATGGGTTATCAGTTTGGGGGGAGTAGAGGAGGCATTTATAATGGATTGAAAATTTATAAAGGAATGCGTTTGGCTGAGATAGTTTAATATTAATCATATTATAATTGAATCTTAACTGTAAGGGGGTACAATAATGTCAATTAACTTGACTACCCCCGCATGCTCCACATTCAACTATCTTTCAAACCCAACCCGTTTTGCAACCATCAATACACCCAAAACGGTAGCCATCAACCCTGCGAAGTAGATCCATCCCCACATGAATCCACCTGTTTGATCGACTAATAATCCATATACAGGAGGTCCGATAATAACACCTAATGTTCCGATGGTTAAGCTAACTCCGCTCGATACACCGGAAAACTGCTTAGGGACGGATTCTGCTGCGGCGATCATCCAAATGCCGTTGAAGCCTGATACGGTAAACCCTAAAAACGCAATGAAGATAATAGTCACCCAAAATGGTGTTTCGGCTGGAATGAACGCAAGGGTCGATGCCATGACTCCGCCCACAACTGCAACTATCATTAAAACAATAATTCTATCACCTTGGAAAATTTTGTCACTGATTATGCCCCATAAAATCCTACCTAGTGAACCGAAAATTTCAGAGACAACAAGGGCTAATCCTGCAACGACAAGAGCATAGCCTAAATATTCAAATGAATAGAACACAATGTACGTATTAACGATCATTTGTCCGGCACTTAAACAAGCTGCAGAAATGCTTACTAATAGGAGTGATTTTTTTTGGACGACTTGTGTCAAGTTCTTGATGATGTCTTTCTTACCACCCTGTTCATCTTCATCCTCTTCAGGCTTTGGGAAAACATTAATGGTGCTTAAACTATATATGATTAAAATTAGGCAAGCCACAAACAGCACAACTCTCCAGCCGTACATATTGGCTAGTGGCAGCATGATTAATGCACCTAAGGCCGAGCCTGTTGTTACCCCGGTTTGTTTGATTCCCATAGCGGTTCCTAAATTGTGTTTTGGAAACCAATACATGATTCCTTTATTCGTTGCTGGATGCATCGCGCCGTAAGCTGCTCCACCTATAAAAATACAAAGTATTAATATGCTAAATGCATAGGAAAAAGTAGTGGCCATAAATGCTGAGCTAATAGTAAGAGAAACGATTAAAAACATGACTTTAAAGCCGATGCGATCTGATAAAATGCCGGCTAAAATGGATACTGTTGACTGGCCAATAAAAAAGGCTGTCGGTAGCAATCCAATTTGTGCTTTTGTTAAGTTTAAGTCTTCTTCAATCAATATCCCTAGTGGAGAAATGCTTCGTCCAATCAAGGAAACGAGTATTTGTAAGATAAATAATAAAGCTAACAATCGCCACGGGTTAAGTTTCATGATTTAAAACTCCTTTTCCAAACATAATAGCTTAATTCAATTATATTATAAATATAAAGATAAGATTTACTATTTAAAATGTTGACAATTTTCAGATAACAGTTTACCATACTTTTCAAGGAAAGCGGTTACAAAAATTTAAATTTTCAGAAAGGAGGAAATTCGTGGCTGGTATCATAAAAGCGGAGTCGTACCATATTCAGGCGTATAAATATATCCAGAAATCATTATTGGAGAAAAAATATAAACCTGGAGAACAGATTACGGAAGTCGGTTTAGCGAATGAATTAGAAATCTCGAGAGGTCCAATCCGTGAAGCGATGCGAATGTTAATGCAGGATGGGTTATTTGTTCAAAATGGCTCAAGAACTTTTGTATTCAATCCGTCTTATCAGGATGCGTTGGACTTATATCTTTGTAAAGAAAGACTTGAGCCGCTTGCTGCAAAGTTAGCCGCAAAAAATATTGATGAAGATGGAAAAATGGAACTTTCTAATATGCTGGATAAAATTGAAAATTCCGTAGCCAACGAACAACCGGTGGAGGAAATTACAACATATAATACGGAGTTTAATGATCTAATTCTAACTTTTTCAAAAAATGATCAGCTGATTCATTTCATGAACCTAATTCGATCTAAAACGATTTATATGAGAAATGCATTGTTGGGTGAGGTTAACCGTAGGGATGTGTTTTTAGAAGAATACCGAGCAATCACTGCTGCGATTAATCAAAATGATGATTGTTTAGCAGAACAATTAATGATTAAACATGTTGAAGTAGACTTAGAAATGTTGAAACAATATTTTGAGAACGCAACTGAGGAGGAATAGTAGATGACAGCTACGTTAGAGGGACTTAAAGTTGTTGAACTAGGAAATTTCATTGCAGGTCCATTTGCATCAAAGATTTTTGCTGAGTTTGGTGCAGACGTCATTAAAATTGAATCACCTGAAAAAGGGGATCCATTACGCGAATGGCGTCATGTTTACGAAGGGCGATCGCTATGGTGGAGACTCCAATCAAGAAACAAAAAATCTCTGACAGTAAATATGAAAGAGGAAGAAGGTCAGGAAGTTGTTAAAAATCTAATCAAAGAAGCAGACATCGTCATTGAAAACTTCAAACCAGGCACATTGGAAAAATGGGGATTAAGTTATGAAAACCTAAAAGAAATTAATCCGGGCATCATTATGGTACGTATTTCTGGTTATGGACAGACAGGACCATATAAAGATAAAGCTGGATTTGGGAGTGTTGGTGAATCGATGGGTGGAATCCGCTACGTAACGGGGCATCCGGAATTACCACCACCACGAGTAGGTATTAGTTTGGGGGATCAAATTACTGCAATGTATGCTGTGGTCGGTGCGATGTTTGCAGTTTATCATCGTGATGTCCTTGATACCGGAGAAGGACAAATGATTGATGTGGCTCTTTATGAATCGGTATTTAGTCTAATGGAGGGAATGCTTCCGGAATATGAAAAATTTGGAGCTATTCGTGAAAGGCAAGGGACTTCACTACCGGGCGTAGCACCTTCCAATACGTATCAATGTAAAGACAATAAATATATAGTCATCGGTGGTAATGGGGACAAAATCTTTAAACGATTGATGAATGCAATTGGGCGTGAAGATGTTGCTAATGATGAACGGTTCCAGAACAACAATGGTAGAGCAGCTGAAGCAGACTATTTGGATGAAGTTATTCAGGCGTGGACGGATACGGTCGATTTGAATGAAGCGATGGACGTATTAGATAAAGCAAGTGTTCCAGCAGGTCCAATTTATAACATCGAAGACATCGTAAATGACCCTCAATATCAAGCACGTCAGATGTTTGAAGAGCATCAGTTAAACGATGAAGAAAATATTCGCTTACCTGGCATCGTCCCAAAGATGAGCAAAACGCCTGGAACAACCAAGTGGCTTGGCCCTGATTTAGGTGCACATAATGAGGATGTACTAAGCAATATATTGGGGATGAGTTCTAAGGAAATCAAGGCATATAAAGATAAAGGAATTATTTAATGAGAGGAGGATTTAAGTGATTCATATCCAGGAAGTCGTCACTAGAGATGGACTTCAAAACGAAAGAGAATATGTGCCGACTGAGAAAAAAATTGAATTGATTAATCGGATAAGTCAAACAGGTGTCAATAAAATTGAGGTGACCTCTTTTGTTTCACCGAAAGCCGTACCGAATTTAAAAGATGCAGAAGAAGTTATGAAGAATATCGATCGTAACCCAGATGTTACGTATACTACTTTAATTCCAAATCTTAAAGGCGCTCAAAGGGCGGTAGAATGTGAAGCAGATGAAGTAAATCTATTAGTTTCAGCCAGTAATACGCATAATTTAAAAAACGTAAAGAAAACGACAGAAGACACATTTGAAAGTTTTAAAGAAATAATCGACTATCTTTCGGATAAGAATATCGCACTTAGCGGAGCACTCGGCACTTCGTTTGGTTGTCCATTTGAGGGAAACGTACCAGAAGAAAGAATTCTAGACTGTGTGCAGAAATACATCGACTTAGGTGTTAACCGGATTACATTAGCGGATACGACAGGGATGGCAACGCCAAAGCAGGTATATGAACTATCAAGTAAGGTGTTGGATGAATTCCCTAATATTACGTTGACTCTCCATTTTCACAATACGAGAGGAATGGGACTGGCTAACGTGCTAGAAGGTATCCGAGCTGGTGTGATTCACTTTGATGCTTCTCTTGGGGGCATTGGAGGGTGTCCGTTTGCACCAGGGGCATCTGGAAATATTTGCAGCGAAGATTTGGTGCATATGCTTCATTTTATGGATTATGAACTGAATGTTGACTTAGATAAAATGATTGAGACTTCAAAATACTTACAGACACTATTATCGCATCCACTCGATGGACAAATTATCAATGCCGGTAAAATAACTGATCTACATTCGGTAGATGGCATCTAATTAGGAGGTGGAAGGATGTCACAACAGACGCTGTTCGACAAAGTTTGGGAGAAACATTTGATTGAAATGGAAGAGCAACAATTATTGTTTATTGATTTACACCTGATTCATGAGGTGACTTCCCCGCAAGCTTTTTCAAAACTTCGTGAAGAGGGGCGTCTGGTTCGTCGGCCAGATTTAACATTCGCAACGGCTGATCATATCGTTCCAACAGGAGAACGGGATAATATACGTGATATATTGGCAAAAAAACAAATTGATTTTTTGACGAAAAACTGTGAAGAATTTGGAATTACTCTTTATGATATCGACCACCCAGACAATGGTATTGTACACATTATTGGACCGGAGTTAGGTCTTACGACACCAGGAAAAACGATCGTTTGCGGAGATAGTCATACATCGACCCACGGTGCGTTTGGATCCTTGGCATTTGGTATTGGGTCCAGTGAAATTACACATGTATTGGCAACCCAGACTTTGCCTCAAAAAAAGCCAAAGACAATGAATATTCATATCGATGGTCAGCTCAAAGATTACGTTACTTCCAAAGATATTATTCTAAAAATTATCCAAGAGATCGGTACAAACGGAGGTGCTGGTCATGTTGTCGAATTTACAGGTAGTGCGGTAGATGATATGTCGATGGAACAACGCATGACACTTTGTAATATGATCATCGAGGCAGGCGCTCGTGCAGGGATGATTGCTCCGGACGAAAAAACGTTTGAATATTTAGAAGGAAAAAGATTTGCTCCTAGAGGTGAAGCATGGGAAGAAGCGGTTGCAGAATGGAAGACTCTAAAAACAGATCCAGATGCAAGTTATGATAAAACAGTCGTGATTCATGCTTACGAAATCAGTCCACAAGTGACATGGGGAACAAATCCTTCCCAAGGAACTTCGATTGAGGGTGTGGTACCGGACCCAAATGATCTAAATAAAGGGGCAGATCAAGACACTGCAAAAGCGGCACTAAAGTATATGGATCTGAAACCGCTTACAAAAATTGACGATATATATGTTGATAAAGTTTTTATTGGATCGTGCACAAATTCACGGATAGAGGATTTAAGAGTCGCAGCAGAAGTGTTGAGAGGGTACCAAGTTTCCAGCAAAGTTGAGGCACTTGTTGTTCCGGGATCCTATCATATTAAACGTAGAGCAGAGGAAGAAGGGCTGGATCAAATCTTCATCAATGCTGGATTTGATTGGAGAGAACCAGGATGCAGTATGTGTCCAGGGATGAATCCAGATATGGCTAAACCAGGTGAACGGATTGCATCTACATCAAACCGAAACTTTGAAGGCCGACAAGGAAAAGAAGCAAGAACACATTTAGTTAGCCCAGCGATGGCTGCAGCGACTGCGGTTAAAGGTCATTTTATTGACGTGCGCGATTGGACATTTAAAGAGGACGGTGAAAAAAATGCAACCTTTTAGTCGATTTAGTGGTCAGACCATCTCAATTAATCAAACGGATATTGATACAGATATTATTATTCCAGCTGAATTTTTGAAGCGGATTGAACGGTCCGGGTTTGGAAAATACATGATGTATTACTGGCGCTATGATTCTGATGGAAAGGTGAAAGAGGATTTTCCATTAAATCAAGAGGCTTATGAAAATGTGTCGATTTTAGTTACAGGTGATAATTTTGGTTGTGGATCATCTCGTGAAAATGCTGTCTGGGCATTACATGATTATGGATTTCAAGTGATTATAGCACCATCATTTGCAGATATCTTCAAAAATAATTGCTCGAATAACGGATTACTTACGATTGAGTTGGATCATGAAACGATAGATTTATTACATGCTAAGTCAAAAGCAAAGCCCCCTTATCATTTGGAGGTCGATATAGAGAAACAAGTGGTTTTTGATCATGATGGATTCGAGGCTACTTTTAATATTGATCCGAAAGTGAAGTACAAACTTCTCCATGGCTTGGATGATATCGACTTAACGTTATTAATGGAAGATAAAATCAATGAATACGAATCCGAACGACCTATTTACTTGAATCCATCCACATAAACTTAAGGAGGATGAATGGATGTTTAAAAAAGAACCGATCAAAAACGTTAAATTATGGATTGTGTTAGGTATCCTTTTTCTAGCTAGTGTTCCTTGGTATTTGCCTGCAGGAAGCTATGAACCTATTATTTTAGGAATCCCTTATTGGGGTTGGATTGTTTTGATCGTATCAGTTGCTATTTCAGCGACATTGACATATGCAATTAATAAACTATGGATTTCTGAAGAGACTGAAACAGACGAAAATTAAAAAGGAGTGTTTAGATGTCTGAAGATTTGGCATTTGGCGGCTGGTCTGGCATTCTTATTATGGCTGCTTATGGATTGATTATGCTTGGAATTGGTGTCGTTACTTACTTGCGTAATAAAAATATAAAAGCATCCAATGCGAACTATTACCTAGGTGGTAAAGGTTTGGGTGTTATGGTTTTGTTTTTCACCTTTTATGCAACACAGTATAGTGGAAATACAATTATTGGTTATGCGCCTCAGGGCTACCGATTGGGTTTTATGTGGTTACAATCGGTTACGTTTATGATTTTAGTTATTGTGGGGTATATGATTTTTGCACCAAGACTTTATGCGCTTTCAAAGAAATACAATTTTGTCACACCAACAGACTGGCTGAATAAAAGATTTAAAAATAAAGGAATAACGATTCTTGGCGCTTTCTTAATGTTGTATGGTTTGGGGAACTACTTACTTGAACAATTAGTCGCTGTCGGACAAGGTGTCTCAGGGCTCACCGGAAATACAATACCATATCAATATGTCGTGATCTTTTTCATTTTAATCATGTTAACATACAGTTGGCTTGGCGGTATGAAGTCGGTAGCCTATACAGATACCATGCAAGGAGTTGCGTTGCTTTTCGGTGTATTTATCCTTTTGATTGGCTCTATTACTTATTTTGGTGGATTACCTGCAGCTACCGATTACATGGAAGCTTTTGCGCCGGAGAAATTGGGTGTGCCAGATTTGTCGGGATCGGTCGGGTGGTTTAGCATGCTCTTCCTAGTCACCATCGGCGCAGCCATATACCCACACGCGATTCAAAGGATTTTCTCAGCAAAAAGTGAAAAAACATTGAAAAATTCAATGGTCGGTATGGCATGGATGCCGTTTGTGACAACAGGAGTTGTTTTGTTGGTTGGTATTATTGGAATGAATGTATTTCCGGGGCTGGGAACGATGGAATCGGAACAGTTGGTTGGTATGATGGCGAATGGTATCGCATCTGAAAATCTATTCTTTTATTGGGCTATGGTTCTCTTGTTCGGTGGAATTATCGCCGCCATTATTTCAACAGCTGATTCGGTACTATTATCATTTTCATCGGTTGTTTCCAGAGATTTGTATGGTAGATATATCAATCCGAAGTCGACTGAAGAAAAACAGATTAAAGTCGGTAAAATCGTGGGTATAATTGCCACTTTCCTATTGCTTTACATCGCATGGAATCCACCAGCAACTTTATTTGATATTTTCGTCTTGAAATTTGAAGTGCTGATTCAGATCGCACCAGCCTTCATTCTTGGACTTTATTGGAAAAAACTTCACACCAAATCTGTATTTGTCGGTATGGTGGTTGGAACCATTGTAGCTGCAACATTTACCTTTGCTGGACTTGAACCGTTAGGTGTGCTAAGTGGACTTTGGGGTCTAGCAATTAATACTATAATCGTTGTGATTGGTAGTTTGTTACTCCAAAAAGAAGAGTTTTATTTTGATGAAGAATTAGAATCTGTTTCGGAAGCTGTATAAATGGCGATTGAAGCTGCTTCATAGAGTGGTGATCTCTGTGAAGTGGCTTTTTTATGAGGGAATTGGTCAATATGTCAGTAGTGAGTTGGAGGGATTTGCAAAGTATATTTAATAATTAGCATATTGAAAGTATTAGGTTGAAAAAAATTAAATGGCAGCCAATATACATTAAATTTCGAAAAAGTTATTTGTATAAAATCTGCAGTATTTTTAAGTTATATTTATGAATCATTAATAAACATAGTTTAAATCAATATAATTCTAATTTGATTCATCAAATTAATCAAGACAACATGCTTTATTTATAATCTTGGTCGACATAATCTATGAAACAATCAATTTTCAAAACTAAATAATGTGAAATAAATTTTTCATAAACCCTTGAAATAGGATGGATTATGAAATAAAATTATCATATAGATGAGCAAATGAAATAATTATTTCATAATATATAAAGGGTGTGAAAAATGGATCGTGCACGTGTTGCGCAAGAATATAGTTTTGAAAGCAAGATAGCTGGTTCAGCGAAAGCGCACGAGCAAGCGAAACAGGTGATTCCGGGTGGGGTGACGGCAAATATTAAACATTTCGCGCCGCATCCGATTGTGATGGATCATGCTTCTGGTAGTCGTTTAACAGATGTCGATGGAAACCAGTACATTGATTATCTGCTTAGTTATGGGGCGATGATTTTAGGTCATGGGCATGAGCGTGTGAAAGAAGCGGTTTACCAGCAGATGGAACAATGTGGTTCGTTTGTATTCGGGACACCGCATCATTTGGAGTATAAAATGGCGCAAAAACTGGTCGATATTTTTCCGAGTATGGATCAAGTTCGGTTTACGAATTCAGGTCTTGAAGCGACATTACTAGCAATTCGTTTAGCGCAAGCCTACAATGATAAGCCGAAAATTGCAAAGTTTGAAGGGCATTATCATGGTGGGTATGATCAAGTGCTAGTTAGTGTGAATCCTAATATCGACAATGCTGGTGAGCAAGCGGAACCAAACTCTGTTGCGGAGTCGAGTGGCATGTCGGATTCCGACTTGGATGACACCATAATTTTGCCATTTAATGATCTTGAAGCAACAGGAGCGATTTTACGGAAACGTCAAGATGAGATTTCGGCTGTGATTTTGGAGCCGGTTCAGAGTGGATTTGTACCTGCAGATGAATCATTTATAAAAGGCTTGCGTCAAATTACGGATGAGCTTGGTATTGTCTTGATTTTTGATGAAGTGAAAACAGGTTTTCGTTTAACAGTAGGTGGTGCTCAACATCTTTATGGGATTGAACCTGACCTTACAGCACTTGGTAAAGTGTTAGGTGGTGGATTCCCAGTGGGAGCATTAGGTGGTAAGTTTGACCTGATGAACCTCATGTCTCCTGAACGTGGTGGTGACATCTTAACTTCAGGTGGTGGCCAAAAGGTAACGGACCGCGCCTTGTTCCATAGTGGGACTTATAATGGCCATCCAACTGTGCTAGCAGCAGGCTTAGCGACGATTGAGTATCTAGAAGAAGATGGTGTTATGAGTGACCTGTTGCGCAAAACGGAGCAATTACGCCATGGTCTTGAAACAGTCTATCACCGTTACGGGTTGCCAATGCAAACGGTTGGCTTAGGGACTATATTTAATATAATATTGAGTCAAGAGACAGTTCGGAATTATCGTGATTTAACTGAAATTGACCTAGAAACGCGTAAACAAATCGACTATGAACTGCTTGACTTGGGTATTTATACAAAACCAGGTAATCGTTACTCCATGAGTACGGCTCATACTGAACAGGATATTCAAAAGACAATTGATGCCCATGAAGTGGCGATTAATCGTTTGTTAAATCAATAAAAGAGGTGGAGATCATATGGCTGATTTATATGAAGTGATTCAAAGCAAGCTTCAAGATATGAGTAAATCACAACGGGAAATTGCACGATATGTGATGGGCCATATGAATTCTGTCCCTTTTTTAACGGTTGGCGAATTAGCGAAACAAGTTGGAGTTGGGGAGGCGACAGTGTATCGCTTTGCTACTTATTTAGGCTATAGTGGGTATCCTGAGTTTCAAAAAGCGTTGCAAGAGGCGATGAAAAAGCAGTTGACGACAGTCGAGCAATTGCGGATCTCAGAAGATATGTATGATCAAGAAAGTCAAGCGACGATGGAAATGTTTGAAGAAGAGGTTGAGCGCATTCGTGAAATGTCACAGCAATTGAATATGGATGATTTTCAAAAAGTCGTGGATAAAATTGTTGGTGCGAAGCGGATTTTTATAGTGGCCAATCGGAGTGCTGTTGCGCTCGGATCATTTTTGGAATTTTATTTCGATGTCATGTTGGAAAATGCGGAGTTAATCAGGAATCCACATGGTATTTCAGAGAAATTGTTTCGAATCGATGAAGATGATGTCGTAATTGGTTTGAGTTTCTCTCGTTATACAAGGAGTACAGTAGAGGCATTGTCTTTTGCGCATGACCGTGGTACTCAAGTCGTGTCGATTACGGATAATCAATTATCCCCACTTGTACCATATTCAGATATAGCGTTATTTGCTCGTAGCGATATGTCGTCATTGATCGATTCCTTTGTTGCGCCGTTGAGTTTGATTAATGCTTTGATTACGGCGGTGGGACATGAGAAAAGTGCTGAAATCGAGCAACATTTAGAAGAACTAGAAAATGTCTGGGATCGCTTTAATATATTCAGCGATGACAAGATGTGAATATTTCCTGGGGAATTCTCGGATTGTTAGACACTTAGTGGTTATTGTTAAACAATGAGCGAACATTGTTTAACAATTCAATTAGATTGTTTCATAATCTAGGTTGAATGTTTAACAATTTAAGTAGATTGTCTAACAAAACAGAAAGCCCTTCGCGCAGGCGGAGGGCTTTCTTCAATATAATCAACAATTTAGAGGAATTGTTAATCGCTTAATTGTTAATCCATTCATCAACTGTGTCGCGGTTGTCTTCGATCCATTGCTGTGCAAGATCTTCGTAGCTTGCGTCTTCGTTTTCAGCTTTTTGGATCATGCTTTCAAGTTCATCAACGCTGATTTCCCAGTTTGATAGGATATCATACGCTTCTGAGTATTGTGGTTGATCTTGGATGCCTTGATAAGATAAGACATACACGTTGTCATATTGGAAGTGACCTTCAGTGTCTTCTAGGAATTTAAGGTCATGTTTCGCGAATACTGAGTGTGGTCTCCAACCAGTGAAGACGAATGGTTCTTCATTTTTGATTTTCTGATCGACAACACCTAGCATCGCTGCTTCACTGCTTGGCTTAAGTTCAAAGCCGTCTAGGTTATAATTTTCATCATTCATAACCGATTTGGAAAGTTCAACAATGCCGGCACCTTCACCGATTGTTAGGATTTCACCGTCAAATTCTTCGCCGCGGCCTTCTAAGTCCCCGATTGTTTCAGCATCAACATACTCTGGAACGACCCAACCAAGAGGGACTTCTTCGTAACTTGTTGATACTTTCTGTAATTCGTCCTTGTAGTCTGACCATAAGGCTTCTTCAGTATATGGTAACCAAGCATCCATGAAGAAATGGATTTCTTCATTTGCCATGCTTTCCCAAATAACAGGTTGATCGAGTAGTGTAACTTCAACTTCATACCCAACTTCTTCTAAAATGCTTTTCGCAATCTGAGTTGGAGGTGCTGTACTTGACCATGATGTTTGGCCAATCACAATTTCCCCTTTTTCAGCATCTTCACTATTACCTTCTGAGCTACTGTTCTCTTCTGTCTGTTCGTTACTATCTTGACCTTCTGTTTCTCCATTATTTCCCTCTTCTGAAGAACCGCCGCAAGCGGCTAGCACTAGCACTAAAATTAGTGCACTCATTGCTAAAAGCTTCTTCATGTTTAAAATCTCCCTTTCCTGTAATAGATTGTGTGATGTTACAAAGTGATTGAAATAAGTGATGTTAATATTTATATCAATCTACCGTGATTAATCGGTAGTTGACTGCTGTGGATTAGTGATTTCTTTAAATTTAGCTTCCATTGTGTCTGCTGTGAATTGCATCTGATCAACTTGATCGGCTTTGAAGTAATTGTATTCTTTGCCGTTTAGTTTCTTAATCAGTTCATCAGTGCTAAATATTTTCAAGTTATATACCCAGTTAGTCATGTTGAGCATAGCCGCTTGGTGCGCTCCTTCATTACTAGCTGTACATAAATCATGAATTAAATTGATTTGGTAATCACGGAAATAAGCGTCAAATACGGACGTCATTAAGCACCCATCAGTTACGACACCGCCAATATATAAGTGTTCAACGTCTAAACTTTTCAACATTAAATCAAGGCTTGTATCGAAAAAAGCGCTCCAACGATATTTATTAATTACGACATCATTTTCTGAGGGCTGAATTTCATCGAAAATTTCTATTTGGTCAGTAGCGTCATTATAAAAATAAGGTGTGCCATCTTCATTTAAAGGTTCGTCTTTTGATAAACCGATAGTGTCTTCACGGTTGATTTGTCGAGTGTAGATAATCGGAATATCTGCCTCGCGAAATGCTGGGATAATTTTTTGAGCGTTATCTAAAACGTGATTCATGTCATCTAATCCGAAGTTAGATTCTTTTTGTAGGTCAATTAATACTAAAGCTGATTTATGATTTGTCATTTGAGTTCTCCTTTTCATCATGTTTAGGTAAATGGTTAAATATATCGCCTGATTCGAATGAATTGGCTAGACGCATGAGCCAGTTTAAGTAGTCCTTTGCGTCCTGGATTAGTTCCATATCGCGATTTGCAATTTGTTCAGCTTGGTCATCGTTAGCATTTTCGGCAACCTCGTTAAAAATTGGTTCAGTTTGTTCGATTGCTTTATGGATCAGGTTGCGTTCAGTGCGTAACGTTTTGACGAAATAAGTAAGGAAGTTTCTTAAGAAATCTTTCTCAGCGATAAAGTGATCTTTGCGTTCACCTTTCTTCCAAACTTTCGTCACCATTTCGGTTTCGATGAGTTCGCGAATGCCGTTACTGACACTGGCCTTGCTCATAGCAACTTGGTCTTTAATATTATCTAAAGTTAGTGGTTCGTCGGAAAAATATAGGACGCCGTATATTCGTCCAACTGAAGCGGATACGCCATATACTGTCATGGATTGCGCAATAGCACTGATCATAACGTCTTCGGATTCATGAACGCGATTTAAATCTTCGCTCATATTGATCGCCACCTTCCGTTCAGGTAATCAATTTATTTAATTTATATAATACATTTTAAACGTATTATATATAATGTCAACAGCTGCAGTCCTAAACCCAATAAGGAGATAAGGGTCTAAACCTATTCATTGCTGGTGATTTGAGCGATTGAAAAATTTTAAAATAATCGAAATTTCAGCTCAAATGTTGTATATTGCAATATATAAGGTGTTTTTTGACTAACTGAAAATTGAGGTGTTGTTATTTTGAGCACATACATAAAATTTATTGCTCCATACTCATCGATGGTCACGGTTATTGAAGAGTGCAGTTCAGAAGTAGAGGGAATTGAAATCTCAATTGAAGTTGGAAATATGGAAGATGGTGCGCAGATTGCGAAACGGGCAGAACGTGACAACTACGATATTATTATCAGTCGAGGGGGGACAGCACAATTACTTCGCCATGTGACACGTATCCCGGTGATTGATGTGACCATGTCAGGTTACGATATCTTGCGTGTTTTAATGATGACACACGAATTCAATGAAACCAAAGCACTGATTGGCTATCCGAATATGTTGAGTGGAGCACAAGCAGTTATTGATCTACTCGATTTATCTGTGGATTTATTTACGATTGATTCGATTGACGAAATTGAACAAATGGTTTATGAAGTGCGTGAATTGGGCTATCAAGTCGTCATTGGAGATGTTGGAATTGTCGAATCAGCAAAACGTCACGGCATGGAAGCATTTCTAATTCAGACAGGGCGAGAGACGATTATTGATGCTTTAGAAGAGGCGAGAGCGAGTGACATCTTTTTCAAGTGGAACTTTTCCCGAACAGAGATGTTATCGAAAATTATTAAGCACCAAGATCGTGATGTTATGGTGATTGATGATCAGGGAGATATATTATTTGAAGCTTGGCATACATTTGATCGTTGTCCTATTAATGATACAGAGTTGGCGCAAATTCCTACGACTATTGATTTTAACTATTTAGTTAATTGGCGATATTATATTAAAGGTCACCAACAAGTGGATGTTAAAGTGGAGCATTTCGTACATGAAGAAACGTTATATTTCTTATTACATTTTAATCAACATGATGATATTTTGAATCAACTAGATTGGGTGGAGCAGATTAGTGTGAAGCAGAAACCGACTGTGATTGCTGAGAGTGACCCGATGCAAGCAGTAATGCGCGTCATTCATAATGGGGTGAGTGCGCATCAATTATTCTTTTTGATCGGTGAGACAGGCACAGGCCGTGGATTGCTCGCGCATTATATCCATCATTTGAGCTGGTCGGGTAAAACATTAGTAGAAGTTGATTTAAGTCGTTGTCAGTTTGAGTATTTGGATGAATTGCTATCGCCTGAAGTAGGGACGATTTACTTGCGTCATCTGTCACAAATGTCTATTGAACGTTATCATGTACTTGGGCGATTTTTACAGAAAGCGTTAGCTGCGGATAAACATGTGGTTCTATCGGTTAATCAATCAGTCGTTCATCAGTTTGATACACCATTAATTGACCGAAGTATTGAGGTGTTTGTGCCCCCGTTAGAAGATCGTCCGGAAGATTTTAAAGGTTTAGTAACATTGTTTGCCGCTTATTTTCATCAACATTTTGGGACGAGTGTCATGAAAATTCAAACCGATGTTATTGAGGAATTAAAACGCTATGAGTGGCGTGGTCATGCCCGTGAGTTAAAATCGTTTTTGAAATCAGTCGTTCTTGCGGAGCGGGGTTATGTCTTGAAATATGAGCACGTCAAAAAATATTTACAAGAGAAATATAGTCCTCGTTCAACATCAGTCTATCAATTAGAAGGTACATTGGAGGATATTGAACATCAAGTGATTCAATCTGTGTTAGAAGAAGAGAATTATAACCAATCTAAAGCGGCGAAGCGTTTAGGAATCAACCGTTCGACATTATGGCGTAAATTAAAACAGAATTAGACACGGATGTAGCGTTTTCATTAGCTTGGAAAAGCGATACAATAGTAGAAACAGGCTAGAATCGAACAACTTTAGAGGAGGCTCTAATAAATGGGGGAATACGAAACACAATCAGTTGGGGTAGTCCCTGATAAGTTTGTGCAGGGGTATGAATACATAACGGAGCATATATGTGATGGAGCTCCACTGAAAGATATTTTGAAAAAGCTTGTTAAATACTTTGAAGACCAGTTCGAATCGTCTAAGGCGTCGATTATGTTACTGAATGAAACGGGTGATTATTTCGTTGACGGGATCACTTATAGTTTTCCTGAAGCTTTATTACATCAGTATTACGGTGTTCCGCTTCAAGACGGAATTGGTGTAAGTGGTCATGCCGTTTCTCGTAAATCATTATCGGTCTCATCAAATATTGATAATGATCCATACTGGGATAATTGGCGTCAGATAGTTAATGAATTAGGTATTCAATCGTGTTGGTCCTTACCTGTCATGCGACATGAAAGTGACGATGTCATCGGTGCGCTAACGGTGTATTCATCTGATATCAAAGAGCCGACAGATGAAGAACTTAAACTAGTTGAAGCGTATAAAGCATTGCTAAGTTTAATCATGAATGACTTTTACGAACGTCATAGTGGGGAAGAATCAGGCATACAATCAGAACCGATGCTCCCACCGAAGTCATTATCAGAGAGAGAAAAGTATTTATTTATGATTCGTCGTGGTCTTGAGGAAGGTCAAATTCGTCCGCATTATCAACCGATTATGAATAAATCAGGTGATGTTTATGGATTCGAAGTGTTGGTTCGTTGGCCTCATCCAGAACGAGGCGTAATCCCACCTAATCAATTCATTCCTTTTGCTGAAGAAGAAGGTTTAATTGATGAGATTGATCAGTATGTGGCGGAGTATGCTTGTCGTGAAATGAAGTCGTTAATTGATCAAACAGGTCAAAACTTTATGTTGACGATTAATGTGTCTGCGAATCATATTACGAAGCGCCATTTCATTGAGAAGTTGAAAAGAACCTTGGAAAAGACCGGATTCCCTCCATCTTTATTAGCAGTCGAATTAACGGAAACAACTTTATTAAATGACATGGATGATGCCATTTATGTGATGGATCGGTTGCGTGAATTAGGGGTTCAGTTATGGATTGATGACTTTGGAACGGTATATTCATCGCTTAATTATTTAAAGAAATTACCAGTTGATGTCGTCAAGTTAGATGGCTCATTTGTCCGCGAAATTCATCAGGAAATGGTTGATCGTATGATTTGTGAATCGATTGTCCGATTAGCGCATAACCTTAACTTACAAGTGGTCGCAGAAGGGATTGAGGATGAGTCACAACTTAACGTATTAAGTCAAATGGATTGTGAATGGTATCAAGGTTATTACTACCAAAAACCGATTCACTTTAATGAGTTGCAAAACTATGTGCAAACTGTCAATTGGGTGAAGCGTAAAGGCCTAGCCTAATGGTTGGGATAAGGAGGAACCGTGTTTGAGTTTTTCGCGTGAAATAGTGATTCAAGCACCTGTTGATGATGTGTATCAAGTGGTGACGAAATATGAATATATCTCGGAAGCGAGCCATATTGTTGATGTGTCAATTGACCATGTTGATGATTTAGCGGCGGGAGATCAATTGATTGAGACGAGACAAGTGCGTGGACGTAAAGTGGATTCAACATGGACGATTGATGAGATGAAGGAAAATCAACTTTTCGTCGTGTCGAGCGATCAGAATCAGTTACATTTAACATATATTTATACCTTTTCTGAAGTAGAAGAAGGGACACATATTCGCTTGGATGTCATGATGAAAACGAAAGGTTTACGCAATAAATTAATGAAACCATTCATTAAGAAGATTATTGAAGGCGAAGATGGGGAACAGTTACAATATATTAAAAATTATATTGAAAAGAGTTCATAAGGAGGAACTGAAGTTGGCACTATTAAGTGAAACTGAAGTGAAACAAACATTAGAACAATTACCTGAATGGAAATTAGATGATGGTATGCTTCGCCGAGACTTTCAATTTGATGAGTACTTAAAAGGCGTCGATTTTGTTAGACAAGTCGCGAATCAAGCAGAAGCAAAGGACCATCACCCATATGTCATCATTGATCATACCACGGTGACGATTAAATGGTTTAGCTTTGATCAAGGTGGATTAACGGATAAAGATACAGCTATGGCTGCTTACTGTGATGAGTTATTTAATTTGAAATAATAGAGGACGCTGAGAGCCTGCGCATGTTCAATACATGCGCAGGTTTTTTAGGTTAATGTGAGAAGGCAATAACTCCGCGGAGTTATTGCCTTCTCACCACATTAATTTAATAATTAGGTCGACTTATTTAATAAATAAGAGGATTTATCTAATAAATTCAGAGAGTGAATCACACAAAAAGCAACGCGATGCCCACGCCTACTGCACCAAATAATAGAGCGTAGCCGATATTCCAGAGGGTAAGCTGGTACGGATTGCGTTTAAAATATTGATTAAGCATGGTGATCGGAATATTAAATGTTCCAGTCATATCGTTTGCTACGACTGAAATAACCATCACGATAGAAACACTAAGCGGGCTAATCGTATCGAGAAACGGTGTTACCACAATCCCCTGTAAGCTGAGTGTGACAAGCGGATGGAACCCTGCAAACGCTAGAACGACAGCACTTAAGAAAATAAAGATAAATAACCAGAGCGGTTGTTCTTCTAACCAGGATAGTTGATTTAATAATGGCTCGAAAACACCTGTGTCTTGGACGACTTCATTAAAGAAGCCGATCGGGACTAAGAGCATGACGAAATTTTGCATCGTCCATAATTGTTGGTGCCAGACTTCACGATTGTAATGAATAAAGGTGCGTAAACGGTTGATCGCAAGTGCCCAAATGATAGTAAAAGGAACAATGGTTAAAATAATCGCATCGAAAAATTCAAGAGCTAACAGGTTGTGCGTAATGGCAGCAGTCGTAACAAACAACACGAGAAATAACCCGAGTAAGCCTATGTGTTTCCATGACTGGCTATGTGATTCGGGTTGGTGAGTCTTTTCATCCGTTAACTGATATGATCGATAACGTGTGTAACCTAGACCTACATCAATTGCAGCCATTATCAATGAAAATCCAAGTAAGACGGGAAGCAATTCTAAATAATAAGCTCCCGTTATCCCAACGACGAGCGCGATATAAACTTCGATCGGGCTCCAAGTATTTGCGGTGGCAAGCGGCCGTAAAATCGCTCGAGTCGCGAATTCATGTGTTAAGCGGTCATTGAATTGAGCTGTTTTATCTTTGACTAACTGATAGGATAACGGCACCATAGACAAGAAAATAAATAGCGTTAAGATGTAACTCGTTAAATAGGATTTTGCATAAAAGGACCCGAGATGATGAGTGTTCGACTGCAAAAGTTGATAGATTGATTGGTCAAACTTCCCGACGATCATAAAATGATTAATAAATGGAATTAGGTATAAGAGCGAGATTAATAGCCCCATCGAAGTCATATAAGGTAATAGATTGCTGATCGGTAAATCATAAATGATAAACAAGCCTGCTCCGATACTCGCAAAAATGATACCAATTAATTGATACGTTTTACTCGCATTATGTATGGAAAAGAGTACAGCAACTAACCCAATGCCCCCTTGTATGAAGGTGAGCAACTCATTTGTCGCAAATAAGTTGATGATATATAACAGGACAAATGATGTATACAAATAAAATCGCATTCTAAGCATGGGGGATCGCATCCTTTGTTAAAGAAAATAACCATGCAGCAGCACGGTTATTGTTTATAAACGAGATCAAATTGTTCAACAACGACGGGTAAATCATCCTCAAATGTTTCACCGATTGAGTCCATTTCACGGGAAAAGAAGTTTTCGTGAGCATCGTACCAATACTCATAACTTTGGTCGCCTTCACCTTCTTTTTCCGCAATATCTTCTGGAATCGAACGGAATGGGATGATATCGATATCTGTCACTCTGATAATAGCTTCTGGATTGCCTTGATAATCTGTGACGATGCTGAAGCTACCTTCATCAGCGACTTTTTCATCATGGTATTCGTACATGCGGTAAAGTGAACAAGTGGCTGTTTTTTCACCTGCTTTAATTAAATCGAGTAGTTCTCGTGCCATTGCTTCACCGTCACCAAAATATTCAACTTTATATGGTGTATCTTCATTGGCAAGTTCCGGGCGATCACTTATAAATTGTTGCCAAAATTGTTTCACTAAATCTTCATTCATCATAATACCTCCGTGATGCTATGTATGTTAAGTTATATATTAGCATAGCATGTGTTATTAGTTATAGTAGAATTTTCCTTTTAAAGGAGGACAACCATTTTGCCTTATAACAAACTATTATTACGACTATCTGCGTTATTCGCTGCAGTGGGCGCGATCCTTGGTTCGCACATGGCTGGAGCAGGAAGCCTCGCTTTCAGTACGATTCATGCCCACATTTTACTCGTCGGCTGGTTAACCCTATTTTCATGGTCGATGTTTTACAAAGTGTATAACCCTATCCCGTCTTTATTGACGACGCTCCATGTCTGGTCTGGGATTATCGGCGCGTTCGGACTAACGATTGGCATGTGGTTATATTACATGAATCCGTTTGGGTTACCTGAAGCCTTTGTTACGGTATTCTTTATCGTTGGCGGAACCATATTACTCATCAGCTTTATTTTATTCGTTTTTGTGACATTTCGCAAAGTTGAAGATTAATGATCGATTGCCTGCGCTTAATTAGCGTAGGCTTTTTTGGATTTTAAGACCGTTTTTGGCCGACTAGCACAGTTAGATCAAGTGTCACATGTTGCACGTACTGAAGCTTGTTGATGTCCGCATCTTGGGTGAGTGGTGTCATGTGAATCAGATCCTGGAACATAGCTTCAGTTAATGCTTGATGCGCGAATACGCGATGTTCGCGGATAATATCAAAAGCTTCACCGAATCGATTGACTACATCGGTATTCGAGTAATCGGTTTGGTCTAGTTGTTGACGAATTTCTTTTAAATAAGCTTGATTAGGCACGACTTTGATGACAAAACCATCCTCAGCTAATACCCGTTCAAATTCGGCGTAATTCGATGGGGATAAAATATTGAATAACACATCAACCGATTGATTTGTCAGTGGCATGTTGGCGAGGTCTGCGACGATCCACTGAACATCTTCATCGTGTTTAGCAGCTTGTTGAATTCCTTCTTTAGCTAAGTCGATGCCAATTGGAAAAGGGGTGTTTTGTTGTTTATTGAGCTGCTGTAAATGAGATCCTTCTCCGCAACCAGCGTCTAAGACAATTTTGGGAGCTAAATCTGCTAACTCCTGATCGAGCTGATTGACTAGAGGTTGATAAAATCCAGCTTCGTTCAAGCGTTGGCGCGCACTGAATAGTGATGTGTCATAGATCGTCGACTGTGAGTGTTTGGCCATATTAAGATAACCTTGTTTGGCTAAATCAAAGACATGTCGATTCGGACAGATGATGTTTTGATAATCTTTTAAAGTCACAGTCTCATGACAAATCGGACACCTAAGCGCTGTGATATTTTTTTGTAACCGCTCAGCTGCACGTTGTTTTTTGCTTAGCTTTCCCACGTCCGTCACTCCATAAATTCTGATGTACCTACTATAACGTGAATAGGCAAAAAAGTCACTTGTGTGAAAGTTTTGGCGATTTTGTCTTTAACAAGATGAACGATTGTATTACAGTGGTATATAACATGAGACGTCGTGAGGTGACGATGATGTTTATTTGGGCCATGAGCATATGGGTTTTGGTGCTTGGAATGCTTATTATTCAGGAAAAGTTCATGAAAAAGTCTTACAGGCAAACGACGAAAAATTTGATTGCTAACAGTGGGTTTACGGTTGTGATGTTCGTTGGCACTATTGATCTGTTATTGACAAGAGGTTTGACGTGGGAAGCTTTGGTAATTGGACTCGGCATGATAGTAGGGATTATAATGACTGTCATGTCGTGGAGAAAGTATCGCGCAGATAGATAATAGAGGAGTGATAGGAATGGAAGATCAAATTAAACAACAAGTGGACTTATTTCGAAATCGATTAATAGAAGGACTTGATGAATCGCTTAATCATTCAGGTGTGAATAGCCGACGTGTGGCTGAACGGTTAACGGCATTAGCTGAGATTGGCATGACAGAAGAAGGGGGATGCCGTCGCATTTCTTTTTCACAGGAAGAGAAGCAAGCGAAAAATCTTGTGAAACAGTGGATGGAAGAAGACGGCTTGAACGTACATATCGATGGGTCTGGTAATGTGTTTGGCCGTGTAGAAGGTGAGATAGATGGGCCAGCTGTTGTGTCAGGTTCTCATTTAGACAGTGTTATGCATGGTGGTCATTTTGATGGGCCTTTGGGTGTATTGAGCGCACTTGAAGTAGCTTCAGCTTGGAAAGGTGCTGGAGTGAAACCAACTGTTCCTTATGAAGTCGTGGTCTTCACCGACGAAGAAGGAGCACGTTTTAACGGTGGCTTATTAGGCAGTCAATCGGTTGTCGGTGAACTTGATATGGAAGAAGAAGTGAAGCGTGTCGACTTTAATGGCCGTCCGTTTACGGATGTTTTGGCTGATGTAGGCTTAACACCAGATGGATTCCGTAAATCGAAGCGTGATTTGAATGATGTGAAGGCCTTTATCGAAGTTCATATTGAACAAGGGAAACAACTAGAGAAACGTAATTTACCCGTTGGTGTCGTGACAGGCATTGCTGGGCCGACGTGGTTAAGTGTGACATTTTCAGGCGTTGCGGGTCACGCTGGAAATACGCCGATGAATGATCGGACGGATGCGTTAGTCGCAGCAAGTGAATTTATGTTAAATGTGAAAGACTTTCCTGGTCAAGTGAGTGATTCTGGTGTCGCGACTGTCGGGAAATTGTCTGTTGATCCGAACGGCGTGAACGTGATTCCAGGTGAAGTTACTTTGTCAGTTGATATTCGTGATATTAAGTTAGAATGGAAAGAAGAATTATCGAAGCGGATTAAAGAATATGCTCAACAAGTGAGTGACGCCCATGGTACAACCGTTTCGATCCAAGAATCGATGAATGTGGCGCCAGTCGAAGTTCCTGCTGACATGCAATCACAAGCGGGTGAAGCTATGCGTGAGGTACTAGGTGAAGCCCCGTTTTATCTACCAAGTGGCGCTGGTCATGATGCGATGATTTTAGGCCGCTATGTACCGATGGGAATGTTGTTTACCCAAAGTTTAGATGGTGTTAGTCATAATCCTGCTGAATGGTCGTCCTTGAGTGACTGTGTACAAACGATTCATGTGTTGAAGCGGTTTGTTGAGAAGGTGATGGAAGATTAAGATGACATGTGCTGTGTGTTTATCAACGAGTTAGATGGGGTTACCATCGAGTGAGATAAGCTTACCATCGAGTTGATCAGTTTTACCAGCGACCTACGCCTATTAACCATCGAGTAACGGTAAATTCCATCGCGAGAGAACAATTTACCATCGAGTTGACTAGAAATATCAGCGCGATCATTTTTCCTTCTTGGGTTAGTAGATTGTGATGAATGAAAAAGTCTGATAGAATATTAATTTGTGCAAACGTTTAGAGCAGTTCGCGAAATCCTGCTTAATCAAAACTAAGGAGATGAGAAACATGTCAGAGAATTATTATTTACCTCGGTCTGGGCCGATGCCACGGCCTGAGAGTGTGGAGCATGGGCGTGAGATTTTGAAAGAGGAAGCGTTCCCGGCTCCGAATGTTCAGACGGTATCATTTAATGCATTAGAGTTTACGGCGGTTTGTCCGAAAACGGGTCAACCAGATTTCGGGCGTGTAGAAATTTCGTATACCCCGAATGAAAAGTGCATTGAATCGAAGTCGTTTAAGTTTTATCTATGGTCTTTCCGCGATCAAGGGGCATTTTGCGAGTCATTAGCTGCGCAAATTGCAGATGATTTTGTTTATGCGATTGATCCATTGCACGTTGAAGTAACCGTGCATCAATCGGCACGCGGTGGTATCGAACTGTCGACTAAGGCGGTGCGTGACCGTGATGAGTAAAGACCAGAAATTAATTTTATTAAATATTATTTTTGCGACATCACTCGTCATTGCGAACGTATTAGCGGGGAAATTGGTCGCATTTAGTGAGACCTTCGTTGTTCCAGCGGCGGTTGTCGTTTACGCGGTATCGTTTTTGATTACCGATGTGATTCACGAAGAGTATGGCAAACAACAAGCGAAACAGACGATTATATTCGGCTTTGTGGCACAAATTTTCGCAAGTATCATGATTTACTTCGGGCAGCTATTACCAGTTGCACCGTTTGCACAAGAGTCACAAGCTGCTTATGAAACATTGCTTGGCCAAAATGCTCGCTTCGTCTTAGCATCTGGTGCGGCGTACTTAACATCACAATTTGTGGATGTGTATATTTTCTCCGCAGTGAAAAAGATGACGTCGAACCGCTTTAAGTGGATGCGTAATAACTTAAGTACAGCGTCATCGCAATTTGTAGATACGACGATTTTTATTACGATTGCTTTTGCTGGAAGCGTTCCGAATTTATGGATGATGATCTTGAGTCAATATGTCATTAAACTATTGATTGCTGCAATCGATACGCCGATCTTTTATTGGCTCACACGACAAAATAAATATGAACAGTCGACTGAAGTCGAAGCGAAACAACCTGCCTGAGGGGTAGGTTGTTTTTTTGTAAATAATATAAAAATCGAAATATTCTAAACAAATAGACTTAGTTGTGTTAATTTTATATAAATTAAGAATTGAGAAGGGGGTATTACATGAGAAGAGTTTTTTTGGCAGGAAGACTTGGTGAATCATTGGTTAACGAAATGAGAAATTTAATAAACGAAGATGTACTGATTACGGATCCAAGTGGGGTTGTTACAGCTAGTACTGACCCTGAGAGGCTAGGTCAATTTCATGAAGGCGCATTGATGGCAATTGAGAATAGAGAGAAAAAAGTAATGACTGAACATTTAACGACAGTACTTTCAGGTGTTAGAAAGGGCGTCGTATTGCCAATTTTAATCGAAGGTGAACCAATTGGAGGGGTGGGAATCACAGGTGATCCTCAACTTGTTAGTCCATATGCTACCTTAGTACAAAGAGTAGCGGAGTTATTTATTAGCGATGCATTAATAAAGGAAGCAAAAGAACAATACGCGAGAGAAATTGATTTCTTTATATTTGATTGGTTAAGAACAAATAAGTCAAGAATTGACCTGAATGAAAAAGCAGAACTATTGGATGTTGAAATGGGTTTATACGAGCGAGTTATAGTAATTGAGTCCTATTCAAATTCGATGCAATTTTCATACCAAGATATCAACCTCTTGAAGAATTTATGGAACTATGGAAACAACTTGATTATTGCAAGATGGGGACAAAATAAATTGTTATTTATTGTATCTAATGAGGATGGTGATTTGTCAAAGGATAAACTCTCTTTTTTTAAAGAACAAATAGAGAGTACTTTTGGCGATTCGTTTTCGTTAGGTGTAGGACAAAAAAGTGAAATTGACTTAGCAAGATCATTAGAACAAGCAGAAAGGGCAAATGAGATTTCAAAAAAGAGAGGAAAGGTGATTTTTGAAGAGGAGCTTAGGTTTGATGTTCTTCTTTATGAAATTGATTCTGATGTTCAATGTGAATTTATTAACAGAACAATTAAGCCAATACTTGAAGACGAAGTGTTGCTAGAGAGTTTGGAAGTTTGGTTTGAAAATAATATGTCTTATGTTAAATCTTCAGAAATGTTACATATCCATAAGAATACCTTAATCTATAGAATTAAGCAGGTGCAAAATAAAACAAAATTGGACCTTAAATCACCTCATGATTTATCTATGCTTTATCTTGCATTTCGTTTTTGGTATAAAGCATAAAAAACTGAGTGATTTTCATGTGATTTTTGTTTTATATTATATATAAATTAATTTTTCAGAATATTATAATATGATTTAAGATTTAGATAATTAAAAGGAGAGGAGGTAAAAAAATCAATGATCAAGCGCTAACAGAGTTGAAAAGGATTGTCGGCAAAGAGAATGTCCAGACATCAAATGCTGCAAAAATTTCTTATTCTTTTGATGCGACAGCTGGATTTCAGCATTCACCGGATGTCATTATATCTCCAGAAAACGCTGAACAAATTCAGGCTATCGTTAAAGTATGTCATGAAAATAAGATTCCAATAGTCCCTAGGGGATCAGGGACAAATTTAGCGGCTGGAACCACTCCTAATGAAGGAGGCGTTGTACTATTATTCAATCATTTAGATAAAATCCTTGAACTCGATGAAGAAAATTTAACTATTACAGTTCAACCAGGTGTTATAACACAAGAGGTTATTGAATATGTGGAAAACAAGGATTTGTTTTATCCACCTGACCCAAGTTCAAAGAAGATTTCAACAATTGGAGGAAATGTTAATGAAAACTCTGGAGGTTTACGTGGATTAAAATATGGCGTGACAAAAGATTACGTTTTGGGTGTTAAGGCTGTGCTTTCAAATGGTGAGATATTACATACAGGAGGCAAACTTGCAAAAGATGTTGCTGGTTATGATTTAACAAATTTGCTAGTAGGTTCTGAAGGAACTTTAGCAATCATTACAGAAATAACTTTGAAATTATTACCCAAACCTACTTATAAAAAGACAATATTAACGATGTTTGACTCATTAGAACTTGCAGGAGATGCGGTATCCCAAATAATATCTAAAAAAATCATTCCCACCACATTAGAATTTATGGATCAAGGAACAGTGCGTGTGGTTGAAGAGTTTAACAAGATAGGTCTACCAACTGATTGTGAAGCTATATTGTTAATAGAACAAGATGGTTCTGAAGAAACAGTAAGAGAAGAAATGAAAGCGATTTCAAACATTTGTTCACAGGTAGGTGCAACTGAAATACATGAAGCAGAAGATGAATATCAGGCGGAGCAACTTAGAACCGCAAGACGTGACGCATTGTCGGCTTTAGCTAGGCTACGACCAACTACAATATTGGAAGATGCAACAGTACCTAGATCTAAAATTGCAGAAATGGTCAGGGAAATTAATCGTATTTCAGACAAATATGATGTGATGATCCAAACATTTGGTCATGCAGGAGACGGAAATTTACATCCTACTTGTTTGACTGATTTGAGAAATGAAAAAGAGATGGAAAGGGTCGAACATGCACTTGATGAAATTTTCCAAGCCTCGATAGATTTAGGAGGTACGATTACAGGTGAGCATGGTGTAGGGGAGATGAAAGCTCCATACCTTGAGTGGAAAGTAGGTAAAACGGGGATAGATTTAATGAAGAATATCAAACAAGCTATCGATCCCCACAATATTTTAAACCCTGGGAAAATCTTTGCGAAATCAACTAAGAAAAGGGTGGTGGTGAATAATGGCTGATGCTGCATTATCGGTAAGAATTCAACAAGGATTTCAAGAAGAAGTAGATGAAACAAAATTATTAGATTGTATGAAATGTGGCTTCTGCCTGCCAGCTTGTCCTACATACGTTGAAACGAAAAATGAGATGCATTCCCCAAGAGGTAGAATTTCAATAATGAAAGCTGTAAGAGAGGGTGATATTCCTTTTGATGATTCTGTAGAAGAAGCTTTAGATTTATGTTTAGGCTGTCGAGCTTGCGAGCCTGCGTGTCCGGCAGGTGTTGAATATGGTAGCCTTCTTGAATCAGCAAGAAATGTTATTTCTAGAGAGAAAAATCCTACGATTAAAGAACGAGCCGTTAAACACACAGCATTTGAACATCTTTTTAAAGATCAATGGAAGATGAACTCGTTAGTAGGGTCAATTAGGGTATATCAACGAAGTGGAATGAAATCAATTGTTGATAAATTACAACTAACACGTGTTTTACCAGAAATCTTATCAGAGCTTGAAAGTGTTATGCCTGAAATCCAAAAAAGACAATATACTGCACAATCTCAAAATAGCTCAAAAAGGAATTTTAAAGTAGCATTTCTTAGTGGTTGTTTAATGAACACAGTGTTTTCTAAGACTAACGATTCGACAATTTTACTTATGGAACGTTTAGGCTGTGAAGTAGTAGAGCCTAAAGGTCAAGCTTGCTGTGGTGCTTTACATGGACATTCAGGCGAATTAGAAAGTGCTAAAGAAAATGCCAAAAGAAATATAGACTTATTTTTAGAAGAAGAAGTAGATTTTATTGTGAACAATGCTGGTGGGTGTGGGGCTTTTCTATCAGAATATGATCATTTATTAAAAGATGATCCTAATTACAAAGAATTGGCAGAAGAGTTTTCTAATAAAATAATTGATATTTCCTCTTTATTGAGTAAGCTCGATCTTTTTAATTATACATTAAAAACGAAAAACCAAGAGCAATATGTGCTAACTTATCAAGATTCGTGCCATTTAAGAAATGTCAATAGGGTTTTTGAAGAACCTCGCGATATTCTAAAAAGCGTACATGGTGCTGAATATGTAGAAATGAAAGATGCAGACCAATGTTGTGGCTCTGCTGGTGTATATAATTTAGTGAATGACGAAATGTCTATGAAAATACTAGATAGAAAAATGACGCATGTAGAAGATACACAAGCACAGATCGTAATTACATCAAATCCTGGTTGCTTATTACAGATGAAGCTCGGCATTAAAAGAGCCGGTTTAGAAAATGAAATGAAAGCGCTTCACATTGTTGATTTTATAAATGATTATTTAGAAATACAAATTTAGGAGGATAATT
This sequence comes from Alkalibacillus salilacus, assembly GCF_030812915.1. Lineage (GTDB taxonomy): Bacteria > Bacillota > Bacilli > Bacillales > Alkalibacillaceae > Alkalibacillus > Alkalibacillus salilacus. The sequence goes on along the minus strand of NZ_JAUSTQ010000001.1, from coordinate 81,280 downwards.
TATGAAGAAAAGCTTTTTGTTTGTTTTTATTGCTTTGTTGACGTTAGTTTTATCAGCTTGTGGTTCTAGTGATGCAGAAGAAGCAGGTTCAAGCGGGGATTCCAAACAGGAACATGATTTACAAATGTCTGTAACTGTATCTGAGTCCTCTACTTGGTACGAAGCTGCTGATAAACTAGCATCTGATTTAGAAGAAGAAACTGATGGCAGAATTACAATGGAAATTTATCCAAACGAAGGATTGTCTGGCGGTGACTCAGGAAAGGCTGTTGAATCCTTATCGAAAGGAACGATAGACTTAACGTTTAATTCAACAATTATTTATTCAATTATGGATGAACGTTTCGGTGTAGCTAGTGCACCATTTTTATTCAAAAATCTTGAAGAAGTGGACGAAGTGTTTAACGGTGAAGGTGGCGAAATGATTAATGATATTCTTCGTGAAAAAGGCGTTGAACCACTAGGTTTTGGACAAAACGGTTTCCGACAAGTGACTAATAGTGTGCAAGAAATCCAATCGCCAGAAGATATTGAAGGTTTAAAAATGAGAATTCCTGGAATAAACATGTACACGGATTTATGGTCTGAACTAGGAACGGATCCTACAACTATGACTTTCTCAGAAGTGTTTACATCGTTAGAACAAGGAGCTCTAGATGGCCAAGAAAATCCTATTGATGTTATTCACTCAGCACAATTAAACGAGGTTCAAGATTACATCACAATGTGGAACTATTCATATGATCCACTTGTATTGGGGATGAATAAAGAATTGTTTGATTCTATGAGTGAAGAAGATCAGCAACTTATTAAAGAATTAGGGAAAGAAGCTTCAGAGCATCAAGTTGAACTAGCAAGAGAAAAAGAAGAAGAACAAATTAATGAGTTAGAAGAACAGGGCATGGAGTTTTATTATCCAACTGATGAAGAATTAGAGCAATTCAAAGAAAAAGTACAACCTATTTATGATGAGTACGAAAGCAAATGGGGTGAAGACTTACTAGAAGCATTCACTCCATAGATAGGAGGTAAATAAATGAATAAGATTTTTAATTATATTGAAGAAGTGTTTGTGGTCTTAGCAATGTCGATTATGTCGATTATAACGTTTAGTAATGTAGTGAGTAGGAACTTGCTAAGTTCTTCAATAGCATTTACTGAGGAAATTACAATTAACTTGTTTGTCTTATTAACATTTGTTGGAGCGTCTATAGGTGTGCGTAAAAGCGCGCACCTAGGCTTCAATCTATTATACGATATATCATCTGTACTAATGAAGAAGATTCTAATAATTTTTGTAGGATTAATCACACTGTCAGTTTTCCTTATTATTACATATTTCGGGTATGATATGGCTCAATTTCAACAAAGTATTGGGACAGAAACTCCAGCATTAGGTTGGCCACAATCTTATTTTTCTTATGGATTGTGTGTCGGAGCATTATTCTGTGCAGTAAGAACTGTTCAATCTACTTACTATGAATTTATCAACCTTAGACAAAAAGGAGGAGAGTAATAACTATGGATATTATATTACTTTTTGGGGTATTCTTCCTCCTTATTGCACTAAAGGTACCAATAGCAATTGCAATCGCAGCGACTTCAATAGTTACACTTTTTAATACAGATGGAGTAGTTGGCTTAGAAAGCTTAGCAGATATCATGTACACGGGTATTTCTAAATTTACATTATTAGCAATTCCGTTCTTTATCCTAACAGGGGTAATAATGGAACACGCAGGGATTTCTAAAAGGTTAATTAACTTAGCTCAAACTATCGTAGGCCATTATAAAAGTGGAATTGTGTTTATTACAGCAATAGCTGCTATATTTTTTGCGGCAATATCAGGATCAGGGCCAGCAACAGTTGCAGCTATTGGAGGGATTCTAATTCCTGCATTAGTGAAAAATGGATATAAGAAGGAAACTGCTTCAGCTTTAGTAGCAAGTGCTGGTTCTACTGGTATTGTAATTCCCCCGAGTATAGCTTTTATCGTTTTTGCTGTCGTTGCAGGAGATCAAATGTCTGTTTCTATTGGCGATTTATTTATGGCTGGAGTCATCCCGGGGGTACTTTTAGGTATCGCTTTTATAATCGCAACTCTGTTTGTAAGATGGCGTAATGATTTAAAAGATAAACGTGAAGAGAACGAGGAAAACCAAGTGAAGGAAGAAATTGAATTAATGCCCAAAGCAACATTTAAAGAAAAGGCTCAAGCATTTTATTCAGCTATATGGGGGTTACTAATTCCTATAGTGATTTTGGGGGGCATATATGGTGGTATTTTTACACCAACAGAGGCAGCCGTTGTTGCGGTTTTCTATGGTTTATTTGTCGGTTTCTTTGTTTATCGAGAACTTAAACTAAAAGACATGTACGTTATTTTTAGAGACGCTTCAGTACAAACAGCAGTGATTATGTTAATAGTTGGGTCAGCTTCAGTATTTGCGCATATTATTACTTCAGAGAGAATAGCTAATGATTTGGCGGACATGGTGTTAGGGTTAACAGAAAATCCTATTATTATATTATTATTAATAAATTTAATATTACTACTAGCTGGTGCATTTATAGATGCTATTTCAGCAATGTATATATTTGTACCAATCTTAATGCCAATAATTATCTTTCTTGAGGTTGAGCCAATGGCATTTGCTGTATTTATGACAGTTAATCTAGCAATAGGATTATTCACACCACCAGTTGGAATAAACTTATTTGTTGCTTGTGGTATTTCAGGAGCTACATTAGCTGGCTTGTCTAAAACAATAATTCCTTATTTTATTGCTGCGTTCATCGTATTGTTATTTTTAACATTTGTTCCGAGTATATCAACATTCCTTCCGAATTTACTTGAACAATTTAAAGTAGAATGAATTATCTATTAAATACTAATTTAGGAGGCAAAAATATGAATCAAGTTGCAATTGTAACCGGAGCTGCCGGTGGAATAGGTGGTGCTTCAGCTGTAAGGTTAGCTGAAGATGGGAATAGTATTTCCTTGGTCGATATTAAGTCATGTGAAAATACGATACGAAAAATAAGAGAAGTGAATCCAGAGGCAAAAGTAATTGAGCACATAGGTGATATTAGAGATCAATCTTTTGTTAATGATGTCGTATCAAATACTGTATCAGAGCTAGGAAGTATTGAGGTTTTAGTTAATAATGCAGGTACTTGTGGTCGTGTAGATATTGAAGAAATGACAGATGACATTTGGGATAGAGATTTAGATACAAACTTAAAAGCTGCTTATTATTTTGTCAAAGCATGTGTATACCCTCATATGATAGATAAACAATATGGAAGAATTATAAATATCAGTTCAGTATCGGGAATAAATGGAGGAGTTTTGTCAAATAAAGAAGGAACTAAAAAAGGGCGATCAGGCCCAGCATATGCAGCGTCGAAGGGCGCATTAATCGCGTTCACAAAATGGGTTGCTAAAGAGTTTGGTGATACGGGTATTACTTGTAATTCAGTAGCGCCTGGTGCAACAGAAACAGAAATAACAGAAGGGCTAAATTATAATTTTGATCAACAGGTTATTAAAAGAATGGGTCAACCAGAAGATATAGCAGAAGCGGTGAGATATTTTGCATCACCAAATTCAGGATATACAACGTCTCAAATCTTGAAAGTGGATGGAGGTGTGAGTATTGGCTGATATTCAATCTGTATACAGTTCAGATGGTGAAAATATATACGGTCGATTAGAAAAAGGTGATGACTTATTAGAAGGCATATTAGAGGTGTGTGACAGTCACGGGATTAGTGCAGGGTCATTTAGTTGTATAGGATCCTTAGAAAAAGTAGGAATTTTACAAATTGGTGAAAAAGATGGAGATATAGGCTATACGGAACCTATTTATATAAATAAACCAGTAGAAATTCTATCTGGAACTGGCTTTATAGGTCGTGATCTTGAAGGTGAAATGGATATTCATTTTCACGGCTTGTTTGTAGACATAAATGGTCAGATTTCAGGAGGGCATTTTATCAGAGGTAAAAATCCAACTCTAGTAACCATGGAATTTATTGTTCACACTGCTAAAGATGTTAATTTACAGAGAAAAACTGATGAATCATGGAATTTACCTGTATTTCAATTTTTTCAAGGAGATGATTATTGATGGAAACAATTGCGTCACAAGCTAAAAAGATGATCAAATCATATCCAAACAAAATAGCTGTTAAATCTGAAAATAGATCTATTACTTACCGAGAATTATATGATCGTGCGATGGCAATCTCACATTATTTATATACTAGGGGAGTTAACAAAGGTGATCGAGTAGGTATGCTAATGTCTAATCGGCTCGAGCATGTAGAATTAGATTTAGCAGCAGCATTTAGTGGTTTTGTAAAAGTACCTTTAAATTTTAAGCTTCACCCTAAAGAGCATGAATATATGATTAATGATTCTGGTTTGAAAATTTTAATTGGAGAAGAAGAATTAATAGACCCAATAGATTCTCAAATTGAAAGAATATATGTTGGTGAAAGTTATGAAAATATTATAAAAGAAAATGATGGCGAAACTGTCAATGCGGAGGTTAATGAAGATGAATTGTTTGCCATCATGTATACTTCTGGCACAACCGGAAATCCTAAAGGAGTTATGCTGAGTAATCGGAATATCTTAGCAGGAGCATTATCTTTAAGTTCAATTTGCGAAGTTAATAAAAATGATGTGATTGGACATGTTGCTCCATTAACACATGGCAGTAACTTTTTGTCTCATGTTGCATGGTTACATGGAAATACACAAGTTATATATAATAAATTCCAACCTGAGGAATTCATCGACGAAGTAGAACAAGATCAAGTATCAGTAATCTTTTTAGTTCCAACAATGGTGAACTTGATGATTCAACATCCGGACTTTGATCCTAAAAAGTTAGAATCTATTAAATCGATAAATATGGCAGGGTCACCCATTGCTGCAAGCAAACTAGAATTAGCATTAGAACAGTTGGGAACAAAGTTTGTGGAAACATACGGACAAGTAGAAGCTCCAATGTGTATAACTGTGATGCCGCGAGATGAAATAAGTGAAAAATTAGAATCAGCTGGAAGAACCGGACCATTTGTCGAAATGAAGATAATTGATGAATACGGAAATGAACAAGAAGATGAAACTGTCGGAGAAATTGTATGTAAAGGCTCTTTAGTTATGCAGGGCTATTGGAATAATCCTGAAGAAACTGACAAGACTTTAAAAGATGGCTGGCTGTATACTGGAGACTTAGGCTGGAAAGATGATAAAGGGTACCTCCATATTGTTGATAGAATAAAAGATGTCATTATTTCTGGTGGTGTTAACATCTATCCTAGAGAAATTGAAGAAGTATTAAATAAACATGATGGCGTAAAGGAAACTTGTGTGATTGGCGTACCAGACGATAAATGGGGAGAATCAGTCATAGCTTATGTTGTGCCAAATAACCAAGTAGAAGTGAATGAAGATGAACTTGTTTCACTTTGCAAGGAAAACTTGGCAAGTTTTAAAAAACCCAAAGGAGTGTATTTGACAGAAGAGCTTCCGAAAAGCTCATATGGAAAAATATTAAAAAGAAAATTGAGGGAACACCACTTTGAGGGGGTGAAATAATGAACGCATATATACATGGAGTTGGTATGACAGAGTTTGGAACACTTGAAGACAGAACAATGAAGGATTTAATGTTGGATGCATCTGTTGAGGCAATAAAGGATGCTGGTGATCCTAAAATAGATGCCGTTTTTGTAGGTAACTTTATGGGGGGATCTGTTTATAATCAAGAAATACTAGGTTCAATTATATCAAATGAACTTGGGCTTGGTTATATACCAACTTCTAAATCCGAAGGCGCCTGTGCCTCAGGTGGAATTGCATTTAGACAAGGTTTGCTTGGCATATTAAGTGGCGAGTACGATACGGTTTTGGTAACTGGTGTCGAAATGATGAAGCATATTAGTACTTCAGAAGTTACTAGTGCGATTAATGCAGCAATGGATAATGATTCTAACGAAAAATATGCTGGGCTTACTTTCCCTGGTTTTTTTGGGGTGTTAGCTAATCGATATTTGTATGAAACTGATGCTACTAAAGAGCACTTAGCTATGGTTGCACTTAAAAATAGAAATAACGCAATAAATAACCCTCTAGCACAATTTAAGAAACCAACTTCTATTGAAGAGATTATGAATGCAAGAATGATAACTGAACCATTAGGATTATTTGATTGTTCACCTATTACTGATGGGGCTTCTGCTGTAGTTATTTCAAAAAATGAATCTCAAATAAAAATCAGGGCTACCTCTCAAGCTTCTGGTCCAACTCAGATGCAAAACTCTGAAGAATTATTATCTATTCCAGCCGTACATGAATCAGGAAGGTTGGCATATGAAAAAGCAGGGTTGGGTCCTAATGACGTTGACGTAGTAGAAATTCATGACTGTTTTAGTATGACAGAAATTATTTCTTCTGAAGAACTTGGATTTTTCAATAAGAGAGAAGGTTATTTAGCAGTGGAAAATGGTGAAACTATGCCAAATGGAAGTAAACCAATTAATACAAGCGGTGGTTTGCTTTCTAAAGGACACCCTATTGGAGCAACTGGTGTTTCTCAAATTTATCAAATCACTAAGCAACTTAGAGGTAATGCCGTAAATCAAGTTGATGGCGCTAGAATAGGACTTGCCCAAAATCTTGGCGGTACAGGCTCATATTCCACTGTTCATATCTTAGAAAGGGTGTAATTAGTGATAGCATATCAGTGTATAAATTGTGGATTTCAAAGTGTTACTAAAAAGTATTATTGTCCTGAGTGCAAGGGCTCAAAATATGAAGAAGTTAATGTTAGTGATGAAGGTGAAGTGTTTAGTTATACAACAATTCATATTCCACCAGAAGAGTTTACAAAGTATGCGCCATACCAAGTTGTTTTGGTTCAATTAGAAGATAAACTTAGGGTAACAGGTTTCATGGAAGTCCCCGTCGCGATTGGAGATAAAGTCACATTTAAAGAAATTAGAGAAGGTGCTTATGTGTTCTCTAAATAGATCTTATCCCCTAACTATACTAGCATAGTTAGGGGATCTTTAATGGTTTGAAAATCAGCTGATACTGATTAATTGGAGTATAGCTCTGAGAAATGAATTGTGATTGTTAACAACATATCACAAAACACAAAAAACCACCTAGCTAAGGGGGAAGCTAGGTGGTTAACCTATTTTTAAAATCTATTAAAGGGGAAGGTTCACACAAGCAATTTGGCTTATACTTATATATTACAAGGTCATAGCTGATTTGTCTGTGAAAGTGAAGTGACGTTTTGTTTACGACTATGTTACTAATATTACAAACTGTAATGTTGCCTAGGTATATACAATCGGCAGAAGGTTGGCCCCCTTATGGCTTAAATGCAACCCCACTATTTAGCCGTTGTTTGAAGTTTCTAAATATAGTTTAGCTTATGAAGTACCAAATGTCTGTTAAGCTTAAGTAAAGGTTATGTGAAGATTGTGTAAAGCAACAAATAATCATGTCACAAGTTTTAGACCGACTGTTGCGGCTATGATGCAAAAGATAAAGAATAAGCGTAGGCGGTTGGCTGGTTCATCAAATAATAAGATCCCCATGATCGCGCTGCCAGCAGCACCGATTCCCGTCCAAGTAGCATAGGCAACACTCATCGATATGGCATTCATGGCAACCGACAATAACGCGAAGCTGATTGAAAATGCCACAACCATGAACAACACCGATTGCCAATTACGATAACGATTAATGAAGTTGATTCCTAAAACACCTGTCATCTCAAATAATCCTGCAAAAATTAACGCTGTCCAATACATTATGCTTCACCCTGTTCTTCCGTTACAAATTTCAATCCTACAATACCGATGACTAGTATGCCGATAAACAAAACTTTTAGAAGCTGAAAAGGCTCACCAAAAAAGACCATATCGACAATGACAGTGCCAGCTGTACCAAGACCAGCAAATACTGCGTATACAGTCCCGACAGGAAGGTGTTTAGCTGCTAATATCAAGAAGAGAAAGCTGAGGAAAATGGCAATGACAGTGCCTGACCAGGTGAGTATACTGTTCGCGTGACTCAAACCAATTACCCAAAATATTTCAAAAAAGGCACCTGCAACAACTTTTAACCAATGGATCGCCGTATGTATAACCTCCTTAGGAATCCAATATTCAGGGCAAAAGCAAAAGCCCAGGAGATGTCAGATTCAACATCTCCCGGGCTTTTGTCCCTCCGTGTCACAGCGGAGTGCTGTGTGTTTTCTCTTGGACCAGACCGAGACAACTAAAATGTCTCGCGGAACCCTAGAAAACTAGTGTGTGGTTTTAATTAATTATTGTTCAATTGGCATTTTAACACGCACAATTAAAAAAAGCTATGTATAGATTTTTTCTCAACAATTTATTTTGTGATAGAATTTAAAAGAATGAAAGCAGTAATGGGGGAGCGAACATGAATCAGTTGCAGCAAAAAAGTGCACAGATCGTGAATCATAAAGCGTTTCAACCGACGATTATTACATTGATTTTGATTAATGCTGTGATTGTTGGCTTAGAAAGTTATCGGGGATTATATGAGTCATACGGTGAATGGTTCGTTCGAATCGATACATTTGTGTTAATCATTTTTACTTTGGAAATTATTTTGAAATTGATCGCAGCCAAGCCAACAGTGAATTTCTTCAAAGATGGATGGAATGTGTTTGACTTTGTGATCGTGTTATCAAGCTTTATTTTTATGGGATCACCGTTTGTAACCGTCTTACGTATCTTGCGTGTTTTACGTGTTTTCCGGACGATTTCAGTTATACCATCACTTAGGAAAATTGTGAATGCTTTAATTTTAACGTTACCATCTCTCGGAACCATCATGCTCTTGCTGGGCATTATGTTTTATGTGTTTAGTGTCATGGGAACATTTTTATTCCGTGATGTAGCACCGGAATATTTCGGCACGATTGAAGATACGTTGTTGAGCTTGTTCCAGATTATTACGCTCGAGTCATGGGCAAGTGCGATTATGCGCCCGATTATGGATGAAATATGGTGGGCATGGACATACTTTGTTGCCTTTATTCTGTCGGGAACTTTTATTGTCCTGAACTTATTTGTAGGTGTTATTGTGAATAACTTTGAGAAAGTTGAGCAACTTGAGAATGGCGAGACACCTGAAGATGATCAACTGAAAAAAGAAGTAACCCAAATGCGCCAAGAAATCCGTGAACTGAAGCAAATCATCCGCGATGAACGCGAATAATTTTGAGATTGTTTGATAATGAAGCGAGATTGTTTAACAATCTCCCCCCTTTGTCTAATAATTGAACTGCATTGTTAAACAATGTCTAGACATTGTTTAACAATCAGGGGGCTTTGTTAAATAATAAAAGCCGCTCTGGCCATACATGCCAGGGCGGCTTCATTTCAATTATTAGTGGGTTTGACCTGTGTTAGTCATGGGTGCGTAGCTGTTCAATAGCTGATTTGTTGTGTCTTGATCGAATTGGGCCACTTGATAATAGCCTTTGTCATTCTGATACAAGAACATTTCGTAAGCCATTTCGGAAAAATTCGGCACGCTGTCTTGTAACACACGGCGCATAACAGGGTTTGTCGCCTCTAGCGCTGCATTATTAGCGGCTGTTGCGCAAGCTTTTAATTGACCAAGCATAAATCCTGAATAACATTGGTCGTTTAATTGTTGCGGGTTTTGTTCCGGCTGTTTCGGCTGGCTCGGTTGCAAGCCGTATGTGACATCATTCGAAATCTCCATGTTGTAAACAGCAGTCGGTTGAGCTGGTTTTTGACCAGACTGATACGCATCAACCATCGTGTTATACGTTTGCGTTAAGTAGTTGTACTGATTCGATAAAATGCCTTGTAATTGTTGACACTGAATGTTCTGCTCGTACATCTTATAATGTTCCATCGCACCAATAACTGTCGAAATTGCTTCATGAGCGTCATAAATAGCGTGCCCACCATTGCTCATGTGCGTTGGTAATGTTTCTGATTCTTTCATTTGGCTGTTCGGGTTTTGTTGTTGATCCATGTAAAATCCTCCTTATAAACTGATTGACAGTTTTAGGGTCAGCCAAATAGCAAGAATTATACATGTTTTTACCTCAGGATCTTAAGAAGAAAAAGGTTTTAAATACCATGCATCCATCGCATTATGATCTGATCCTTCGATTGGATCGCTCAATCGCTCAAAGCCAAGTTTTTCATATAAACGATTGGCAACATCGAGTTTGGTAGATGTTTCAAGATAGCAAGCATCATAATGTTGTTTCGCAAACGCTAACGCCACATTCATTAAGTCATAAGCCACGCCTCGACCTTGTGCTTTTGGAGCTACATAAAGCTTCTGTAACTCACAAATATTATCTTCTTCATGAAATGGCCCAATGCCAACACCACCAACTATTTCACCGTCTTCATTCTCGGCAACCCAGTATTTGGCATAAGGATCTTTCGCATAGAAATCAGCTAAGTTATGTAATTGCGGATCCACATAAGCTGTGCCAGGAATATCAAGTCCGAAAGATTCGAGTGAGCGTTTAATAATCGTCTCGATCGCTTGATTATCTCTTGCTTCAATTTCACGAATTTGCATCAAATCACCTCTGATCGTTTAATTAGAAAAAAGACGTACCAATAAGAAAGTCTTACTGGTACGCGGATTGGTATTGATTATATTTTTCATGAAAAAAAGTTATATTTCAACCATTATTTTAATCGCCTTTAAGATTAACCACTAATCAATTAACTTAAAAAACGATATGCCATTCATCTTTTTGATTTAACATTTCACGGGCAAGTTCTTGAGCACCTTCTAAGCTATGATTGGCTGCCCAACCACATTGTACTTCATTGCAAGCTGGAACTTCATCAGCTTCAAGCACGTCTTCAAACGTTTTCTCTAAAGCAGCCATGATCGCCTTTTCGTCATCGTTATTTAAGACGGATAAATAAAAGCCTGTTTGGCAACCCATTGGCCCGATATCGATCACATTGTCGAGGTGATTGCGAATGTTTTCAGCCATGAGGTGTTCGATTGAATGAAGGGCATCCATTGCCATATGGTCTTGGTTAGGTTGTTTAAATCGGATATCGTATTTGCGGATCGTATCCCCATTTCCGCCTTCTGTCACACTAACAAGACGTACATAAGGCGCTTTCACTTTGGTATGGTCTAAGTTAAAGCTTTCGACGTTCATTTGTTCAGCCATGTTTTAGTCTCCTTTCAATTACCACTATTTATTCCATGATAACGTAAATTCATCAAGCCTTCATGTCATGAGCATATGAAATAACGCCGCTCTAGATTAGAACGGCGTCATCAACGAATCTTAAAGGTCAATATGCGCATGACGGTTAGCGTATTGGTTAACAGGACCCACGTATTGGTTTAATTTCCATGAAGCTTCAATCGCATTGGTAATAAATTGTTTAGCGAAATAAACAGCCTGTTCTGGTGTGTGGCCGTTAACAACAGCAGACGTAATTGCTGAGGCAAATGTGCATCCAGCTCCATGATTATAAGGTGTGTCAATCGCATCATGTTCAAGTAACGTAAATTCGTCACCTGCATAATAAACATCAACCGCACGGTCCCCTTCGACTTCGGAACCACCTTTCACGACAACATGTTTCGCACCTAATTCATAAATGCGTTCAGCAGCTTCTTTCATTTCATCAATCGTTGTAATATTGTTCATATCTGCGAGTTGACCTGCTTCAAACAAGTTTGGTGTCGTGATTAATGCTTTTGGTACTAAAATGTTCCGTAGCGCTTTAGCGTTCTCCGGATAAACTGGTTCATCTTGTCCTTTACACGCTAAGACTGGATCAATAACTGCATCAAGATTGTATTGATCTATCGTATCTGCAGCAAATTGAATAACATCGGTGGATGGAAGCATGCCTGTTTTCATAATGTCGATACCAACCCCATCTAAAATGGTTGATGTTTGAGCTTTAACTGTTTCTAAATCAATCGGATAGACATCATGTGCCCAGCCATTCTGAGGGTTTTGAGCGACGATCGTCGTTAACGCTGTCATCCCATAAACGCCATTTTCTTGATATGTTTTTAGGTCGGCTTGAATCCCAGCGCCACCGCTTGTGTCAGAGCCAGCTAAGACAAAAACTTTCTTCATTGGAGAACCTCCGTTTTTCGTATTCATTCCATTAATTAGCATTTTATCGTTATTTTTAGGTTTTGCCAACTGATTTATTGTGTTGACTTAACCGTTTGGTCGTTGATCGGGTCCTTTTCTTCTAGCTCACTTTGCTTTGTTTTCGTTAGAAGTAGTGCTACACCACTTGCGATCAGTAAGGCACTGGTTACATAAAACACGCTTGCAATGCCATAATAACCAGCGATCACACCACCCATCACGGGACCAATCACATTTCCTAAAAAGCGTAAGCTCGTGTTATAACCAAGGACTTCACCCTGAATGGCGATTGGCGCTGCTTGACGAATGTAAGCCATGCGAATGGGAATAATCCCGCCAAGCGTTAGACCGAGCATGAAGCGAACAATCACAAGTTGCCATACTTCCGTAACTAAAGCGCCTGGGAAGTAAACAATCCCAGCGAGAATCACGAGTAGAATTAGGATTTTATCATACCCGACTTTATCGGCGATAATTCCCCAGCGACGCGTCATTAACAAGTTACCGAGCCCTGTAATGGAAAAGGCGATTCCAGAAATGAATGCTAAGTTAGCAGGACCATTTAATTCTTCTACATACAAGGCTAAAATCGGTTGAATAGAGAAGTGAGCGATTTGAATAAACATCGAAATGACAAGCACTGCTAATAACATCGGGTGTCTTATGATATGCAACAACACTTCTTTCTTCGAATAGCTTTCTTTATCCTCAGGTGATGCTTCTAGACGTACTTCTTTTAGGGCGAAGAAGACTAGAAGAGCCGCAATTAATAAGGCGATTGAGATGATTTGGAAAGCTTGGGCGAAACCGATCCAGTCAGCCAAAACACCACCGAGTAATGGTCCTGTTAAAGTTCCGGTGACAGTACCAGTCTGAAGTGTTCCCATCACACGGCCTGAAATATGCTTCGGTGTTTGTGTGGAAATAAGTGCTTGAGATGTTGAGATAAAACCAGCGAATATACCCATGACAAGACGTAATGTGAATAACTGTATGACAGAGTCGACAAACCCCATCGTGAATACTGAAGCGGTCAGCCCAAATGCCATCACGACTAGGATGGGTTTACGACCGAACTTATCTCCGATTCTTCCCCAAATGGGTGAGAAAATGATGGCTGTGACGAACGTAATCGCAAATGTCCAGCCAGCCCAATTTGTCACGTATTCTTCTGAAAAGTTGCCAAATGTATCAATATAAAGCGACAAAAACGGCATTACCATGGTCATGCTGCCCGCAATAAAAAAGTTGGCAAACCACATGATTGCCAAGTTCCGTCTCGCTAATTGCTCTTGATCTGACGTCAAGGTACCCCTTCTTTCTAATTCTTTCGTAGTCCGATTATTTCGATACACTAAATATACCAAACATTTGGGCGTGTGTCGAACAAATTACTTTATTTTTGTACACAATAAAAACAATCTTTGATATCAATTTGGAAAGATTTCAGTGCTATGCTATTAACTTTATTAAACTCAAAAAACGCTATGCCTAGGCATAGCGTTCGTAAGGTTTAACCGTTCAATTCGTCCGGAAATGATGTTATATAACTTAAACTTCTTTATCGTAATCGAATAAATCCCCTGATAAATAACGCTCGCCAGAATCAGGGATGATTGCGACGACGACTTCGCCTGGTTGTTTACGTTTAGCGACTTCAATGGCAGCATAAGTTGATGCTCCAGCTGAAGTGCCGACTAAAATGCCTTCTTCACGAGCAAGGCTACGTGCAACTCGATAGGCTTGATCATCTTCAATCTTAAAGATTTCATCATAGATGTCTTGGTTTAAAATGTCTGGTACAAAGCCTGGGCTTGTGCCGACAAGCTTGTGTTTACCAGGTTTTCCACCTGATAAGACAGGCGATCCTGCAGGTTCAACCACATGGACCGATAAGTCTTCATATACTTTCTTTAATTCCTCGCCCGTTCCTGTAATCGTACCACCTGTACCAGCTGTTGCTACAAAAGCTGAGAGTGGTTTGCCGATTTGTTCCATCGCTTCAATAATTTCCTTTGCTGTGGTATGGCGGTGGGCATCGGAGTTGGCTTCATTTTCGAATTGCATCGGCATAAAGCTGTTTGGGATTTCGTTCATCAATTCTTTGGCACGACGGATTGCACCGGGCATCTTCTCGTCACCAGGTGTTAATTCAACGCGCGCTCCGTATGCTTGGAGCAAATTAATCCGCTCTTTTGTCATCGTATCAGGCATGACCAAAATAGCTTGATAACCACGCGCTGCAGCAGTCATCGCTAGACCAATACCAGTATTACCGCTTGTCGGTTCAATAATTGTCGAACCTGCTTTAAGTTCGCCAGCTTTTTCGGCTTCGATCATCATATTATAAGCGGCGCGGTCTTTTACACTACCGCTTGGATTGAAGAATTCAAGTTTTAAATAGATATCAGCACCGTCTTTTGGACTTAATTTATTTAACTTAACGAGTGGGGTATCCCCAATTAAATCCGTTATATTATTTACAACACGCATGGTCCGTCACATCCTTTATTCGTCTTTCGTCCATTACCTAGTTTAGCAATAGGAATTACAGCCATTCAAGTTTTTTGATTGATTAATGCAACTTCAAACAAACAGCTGTTGTATCGTCAGGCACATTTTGTTGTGCGGTCATATTGTATAAATAGGTATAGAACTGATCAAAGTCATTCGGTAGTTCATCTTTCTCAATTCGTTCATAAATGCCGTCTGTCATGAAGTAGAGGGCATCGCCTTGATCCAATGTTAACGTATGTTCAGTGAATTCCATTTCTTCTTCAATCCCAATTAGTGATCCAGGAACAGCACTTCCATGAGTTTCGCCGTCTTTTTCATAAGCAAAGAAATTAATACCTGCGGCCACGTAGGTGACATGGCCTGTGTTTAAGTCGATATCAGCACAAAACGCTGTTGCGAAATAAGAAGCAGGAAGGATTCGAGTACACGCGCGATTAACCCATGCCACTTTGTCTTTAACACTCATGTTTTCGCGGGCAATTTGGTTAAATAGAAGGTTAATCGTGCTCGTCTGTAAAGCTGTCGCAACCCCGTGCCCCATGACGTCAACTAGGTAAATGAATAAGCGGTTTTCTTTCTCATTATAATCATAACCGTAACTATCACCACTCACATAATGGCTAGCTTCATGTATGAATTTGAGCGTAATGGTTTCGTCATCGACATTAGGTTGAAGCAATTCCTTCTGTAAATGTCCCGCATACTCCACGTCTTTCTGTAATTGGAGACGATCACGAATATCTTCACCAATCGCTACAATACTTGATTGGGTGCCATCAGCACCTCGAAGTGCTAAGAAGTTCCATTGAAATGGTAAATATTCTAAGTCTTTAGTAACGAGTGAGCTTTCAAAGGCAGAAGTCCCTTTTTCAAAGGTCTCATTAATGATTGTATTCAATTCGTCGGTTTGAATTAATTGTGTAATTGGTTGGTTTATCAACTCTGTAATCGAATAGCCTGTAAATGGCAATAATCGGCTGTTTGCATTATGCACATGACCATTTTGATCAAGCATAATAATTAATTCTGGCAAGGCATTAAACAGGCGATCTTTTTCGAATAAATTTTTCACGAGACCCTGTTCGAATTCTTTACGACGAGTTATGTCTTGTTGAATACCTATGAAATAAGGTACATCACCTTGGTTATCTGTGATGGGGTTGATGATCAGTTCATTCCAAAAGGTAGAACCATCTTTACGGTAGTTTAAAATTTCAGTTTGAGCTGGTTGGCGGTTTTCAATACAAACTTTTATGTAATTAATTGTATCTTGATCCGTGTCTGGGCCTTGAAGTATGTTGCAATTATGACCCATGACTTCTTCTGATTCATAGTCTGTTAATTCTGTGAACGCTTGGTTGACATATATGATTGGATTATTAAATTGTTTAGCATCTGTAATGACAATGGAAGAAGAAGAGTGTTCAACCCCAGCTGTTAAGTAAGCATTTCGTTCAACGAGTTCATTAATTGCCTGTTGTTGTTCTGAAAGATCTTGAACCTTCTGCTTCACTTCAATTTCAGTCATGGCCCAGTTTGCCAGTTTTTCAAGTTGGTCGAATTCTACTTTAGTTAACTTTTTTGGTTTGGAATCAAGTACGCATAATGATCCGATAATATGGCCATTGCTTAACCTTAATGGCACACCTGCATAAAAGCAAATGAGTCCATTGGTAACAAGTGGATTATGTTTAAAGCGATCATCTTCAGCTGCATCTTCTACTTGAAACGGTTGGTTTTCAACAAATAAATACTGACAAAATGACTGATCACGAGGGGCTCCACGATTTTGTTCTAGTTGTTCAGGTAATCCGATACATGATTTGAACCATTGCCAATTCGAATCAACGATGGTGATCAGGGCCATTTCGACATTGAAGATACTTTTCGCAAGTTCCGTGATATTGTCAAAAGATTCTTCTTGTTGGCCGAATTCTATATTGAGCTGATGGATTGAACGTAAGCGCTCGATTTCTTGGTTGATGTCTGGATAGATAATTTGTGGTGCTTGTAGCTCCTTGTTCCATTTTGCAAAATGTTCATTCACACATGATTCCCCCATTAATTCTCTTACTCTATTTTATCATAAATTCATCTGTTTAAGGGTGATTATGTTAAGATAAAAGAAACAGAAGAACGGGGTGTACTGCCTGTTTTAAGTTGATTAAAAAAGGGGAATTAATCATGACGAATAAACATGAAAGGGATATTCATACTGATTTTAAAGATCGTATGACGTATAGTGATTATTTAGATTTGGACTCTATTTTAAATAGCCAGAATCGCTTGTCAGACCATCATGATGAAATGTTGTTTATTGTGATTCATCAAGTGAGTGAGTTATGGATCAAGTTGACACTACATGAGTTAGAAGCCGCGGTGAAAGCGATACAAAATGAGGAGTATCAACCGGCCTTTAAAATGCTTGCCCGTGTGTCGAGCATTCAAACGCAGATTATAAAAGCTTGGGACGTTTTATCAACCATGACACCGAGTGAGTACTTAGGTTTCCGCGATCAATTAGGCAATGCGTCAGGTTTTCAGTCTTATCAGTATCGTTTGGTGGAGTTTGCGCTGGGCTATAAAACATCCCATGCGTTGAAAATATATGAGAATGAACCTGAAATTTATGATCGTTTAAAATCAGCATACGAGGTACCAGGCTTGTATGATGTGGCCATTGAAGCGTTGGCGAAAGCAGGATTCGCGATTGATCAGTCTGTTTTAGAACGAGATTTAACAGAAACCTATCAAATGAATGCTAGTGTGGAACAAGCTTGGATCGAAGTTTATCAAGACCCAGACCGCTACTGGAATTTGTATCAATTAGCTGAGAAATTAGTCGATATCGAAGACTGGATGCAACAATGGCGATTCCGTCATATGAAAACGGTTGAACGCATTATCGGCCATAAAACAGGCACGGGTGGTTCTTCTGGTGTCGGTTATTTAAAACAAGTGCTCGACCATTACTTTTTCCCAGAATTATGGAATGTTCGGACGGCGCTGTAATAGGGATCAGAAGAGAAGGAGTGGCATACAGCGAAAGTGGCGCTTCATACAGAGAAACCCTCAACATTTATCATTGATGAGGAGATCCATAAATTAGGCCCTCTAGACTGAGATCTAGAGGGCCTTTATTAAGATTCAAACATTTGTTGTTTAAGTTGTTCGTTACGCTCTTTGAACACGTCATTATGAGATGAAACCATCGCTTGTCCGTTCGAATCAGGTGAAATAAATTGTTTCGCTTGATTGACTGCGTTGGCTGCATCTTGGAATGTTCCTGCGATTAAGTTTAATTTTCCGTCATGTTTTAAAATGTCGCCAGCTGCGAATATGCCTGGAACCGAGGTTTCACTAGTTGCGTTTCCTTCTATGAAATAATCATCAACCATATTTAAGTCTAACTCGCTTTTTTGTAGGAGTTCAGCATCCATTTCATAACCGTGATTCACAATCACTTCATCGACTGCCACTTGTTCGACTTCATTTGTTTCTTGATTTAACACTTCGACATACTCAATCATTTCTCGGTCAGGGCAAGGGACGAGGTTTGCGATACAAGAGTTAAATAGGCAAGTCGCATTACTATTCATCAGTTGGTCGACTTGAGCTTCATGACCTGATAAATGATCTTTTCGACAAGTCACGAAAACTTTTTTGGCGATTGGCTCGAGTTCATTCGCCCAATCTATAGCTGAATTACCGCCGCCTGAAATAATCACAGTTTTGTTTTGGAAACGTTTTAACGATTTAACCGTATAGTTTAAATTCGATACTTCAAATCGATCGGCATTATCTATTTTTAGTTTTTGAGGTTTTAAAATTCCGCTTCCTACTGCCACAATTACGGTCTTCGTCCAATGCTTGTTGCCAGAATCACCCGTTAAGTAAAATAGCCCATCATCATCTTGTTGCATACTAACGACTTTTTCCCCGTAAACAACAGTCGGATCAAATGTTAAGCCCTGTTCAATCAACTGGTTGATAAATGTCTCGCCAGTTACAGGAGGCTGCCCGCCTACATCCCAGATCATTTTCTCAGGATAAACGTTGACTTTACCGCCTAAAACATTCTGATATTCAATAATTTTTGTTTTCATACCACGTAATCCACTATAAAAAGCTGAATACAATCCAGCTGGGCCACCGCCGATTATTGTTACATCATATATGTCATGAGTCATAAGAAGCTCACCTCGCTCAAAAATTGATAATCATTCTCATTGAATTCTAATCGATTTATCATTTAATTTCAACCCTTTTGAATCCAGTTATAATCGTTATGATCAACTATTAAGCATTGAATTATTAGAAATGTTTAATTGAGAATAGGTGTTGACTTTCATTGTGTATGTGGTTTAATAGGGGATGTGATGACAGTGATAATCATTATCAATAAAGGCAGGAGGAATAATCTGTGCGGATAAAAGGTGAGCAATTATTAGTCGGTTATGATGACCATACAGTGTTGGATCATTTAGATGTCGATATTCCAGAAGGTCAAATAACAGCCATTATTGGTCCGAATGGTTGTGGCAAATCGACTTTACTTAAAGGGTTAACACGTATTCTATCGCCAGATTCAGGCCAAGTCTTATTAGATGGTGAAGATATCGAAAAACAAAAAACAAAGGATGTCGCTAAGAAGATGGCGATTCTTCCGCAAAGCAACGATTACGCTAACGGGCTTACAGTTGGTGAACTCGTATCTTATGGACGTTTTCCGTATCAAAAAGGATTCGGTCGTTTGAGTGAGGAGGATGTGGAAGTGATTCACCAAGCGATGGAATCAACTGGAGTAGAGACATATAAACATCGTCCAGTTGATGAATTATCAGGTGGTCAACAACAACGTGTGTGGATTGCGATGGCTCTAGCTCAAGATACAGACATGATTTTTCTTGATGAACCGACAACCTATTTAGATCTTGCTCACCAACTTGAAGTATTAGAATTACTTCAAAATCTTAACCAATTAGAAGGCCGAACGATCGTCATGGTTTTACATGATTTAAATCACGCTGCTCGATTTGCTGATTATATCATTTCAATGCGAGAAGGCTCGATTATCAAAGAGGGCCGTTATGATGACGTAATGCAAGATGACGTGCTTCGTCGCGTGTTTGATATTGACGCCGTTGTTGGTCAAGATCCGCGTACAGGTAGACCTATTTGCCTTACTTATAACTTAATCAAAGGGGAGAAAGACAATGACAATAAAGCGGTTAATTCCTTTACTGATGATCGCCATGCTTATGCTAATTAGTGCTTGTGGTAATGATGATGAATCAGAAAACACAAATGCTGAGGGATCCAGTGATTCCAATACAGAAGAAACGAATGAAGAAGATAACACTGAATCTGATGAATCAGCTGATGGTGAGATGCGAACATACGAATCAGAGAATGGGACAGTCGAAGTTCCGGCCAATCCTGAACGCGTCGTTGTCTTATCGACATATACAGGGAATGTGTTGTCGCTTGATACAAATGTGGTAGGTGCAGATCCGTATTCCATGAGTAATCCACGTTATGAAGAACATTTAGATGGCGCTGAAGCGGTAACGTCTGAGGACCTAGAGAAAATTATTGAATTAGACCCTGATTTAATTATCGGTTTAGACAGTGAGAAAAATCTAGACCGCTTACGTGAAATTGCGCCAACGGTTACATATACGTATGGTAACTTAGGCTACTTAGAACAGCACCGTGAAATTGCTAAACTATTGAACAAAGAAGAACAGGCCAATGAATGGATTGAGGATTTCAAAACACGTGCACAAGAAGTTGGAGAAGAGATTAAAGCTGAGATTGGCGAGGATGCAACTGTAACCGTATTCGAAAACTTTGAAAAGCAATTATATGTGTTCGGTGATAACTTTGCCAGAGGAACTGAGATATTATATCAAGAAATGGACTTAGCGATGCCTGAGAAAGTGGAAGAAATGGCGATTGAAGATGGTTTCTATGCGTTATCATTCGAAGCATTACCTGAATACGCTGGTGATTATATTATTTATAGTAAAAAGAATGATTTAGATACTTCATTTGAACAAACGGAAACATTCCAAAGTATTCCGGCAGTGCAAAATGATCGTATCTTTGAAGCAGATGCGAAGGAATTCTATTTCAACGATCCGATTTCGCTCGATTATCAGCTACAATTCTTTAAGGAACACTTCTTAGGGGAAGAAGAGTAATCTATTGAGGCGGGGTGAACCCGCCTTTTATTCATGAGATAAAGGTTGATCGTTATGAAAACGCGTTTTTCTTACATATTTATAAGCTCTATTATTCTATTAATCGTCATGATCGGAGTGTCAATGGCTTTTGGAGCGATTGATACGACAGTGTATGATGTCTGGCTATCTATTACCCAATCGAATCCAACTGGCGATGTGTTAATTTTACGTGAAATTCGCTTGCCAAGAGAACTCGGAGCCTTATTAGTAGGCATGGCCTTATCTGTTGCGGGTGCTATTATGCAGGGGATGACGCGTAACCCACTAGCAGACCCAGGACTACTTGGCTTAACAGCAGGAGCTAATGCAGCTTTGGCTGTGGCGATCGCCTTTATTCCGAATATGAATTATTTCGGGATTATGATTGCTTGTTTTATCGGTGCAGCAGTAGGGGCGGCGCTTGTTTTTGGTATTAGTGCATTGAATCCACGTGGCTTTAATACTTTTCGTATTATTTTAGCTGGCGCTGCGGTGTCTGCCTTTCTCTATGCAGTGGCAGAAGGAACGGGGATTTTATTTCAAATTTCTAAAGATGTCTCGATGTGGACGGCAGGTGCTGTGATGGGAACATCCTGGGGGCAATTAGCTGTTTTAACACCTATTATTGTCGTAGGGATTTTAATTGCCCTATCATTATCAAGACAATTAACGGTCATGAGCTTGAATGAAGAAATGTCTGTTGGCCTTGGGCAAAATGTAGCTCGAACGAAAACATTATTGTTTATTGTGATAATTCTATTAGCGGGTGGCGCTGTGTCATTAGTCGGAAATTTAGCGTTTGTCGGCTTGATGGTGCCTCATATGGTTCGCCCCATTGTCGGAAAGGATTATCGTTTTATCCTCCCAATGAGTGCAACGGTTGGGGGTATCTTTATGCTAGCGGCTGATACGATTGCACGTACGATTAATGCCCCTTATGAAACCCCGCTGGCTGCGATTGTGTCTGTTGTTGGGCTCCCGTTTTTCCTTTATGTCCTGAATAAAGGAGGGCGATCGTTCTCATGATTCATCCAAGTGTGATTCGAAAACAACGGTTATTGGTTCTGGCGTTCACTATTTTATTATTGTTAACGATGATGGTTGGTTTGCAAATAGGTGATTCAACACTAGCGTTTGATCGCATGATCGCGACTCTATTCGGTAATGGAACATTTGAAGAAGAATTTGTTCTGTGGTCAATCCGTATACCACGTATGCTTGTGACGCTATTAGCTGGTATGGCTCTAGCGCTATCAGGAGCGATTTTACAAGCGATGACGAAGAATGATTTAGCAGACCCAGGGATTATTGGAATTAATTCTGGAGCGGGTGTCGCTGTAGCGATCTACTTCTTGTTTTTCCCGATAGCAGCTGGTTCATTTGCGTTTATGCTACCGTTCGTGGCGTTTTTAGGCGCGTTTCTGACAGCATCTATGATTTATTTGTTCTCTTACCGGAAACAGTCTGGCGTTGAACCTGTTAGACTGGTGCTTACAGGTGTCGGTTTTTCGATGGCCTTCTCTGGATTAATGGTGGTGTTAATTAGTTCAGCTGAGCGGGAAAAGGTCGATTTTATTGTCCAGTGGATGGCTGGTGACATCTGGGGCACAGATTGGTCATTCGTCTGGATCTTATCACCGTGGCTGTTGTTGCTCGTGCCAGTTGTGTTTGCCATGGCTAATCAGATGAATATGTTAAGCCTGCAACAACAAGCCGCAGTCGGTATAGGACTCAGAATTGAAAAAGTCCGCGTGGTATTACTGATTATCGCTGTTGCCCTAGCTGCCTCTGCAGTATCTGTAACTGGAGGTATTTCATTTATTGGCTTACTCGCCCCGCATATTGCGAAACAATTGATTGGACCGCGGACACAATTATACCTACCAATTTGTCTTCTGATCGGAGGTTGGTTATTGCTTGTCGCTGATTTAATCGGTATGAATTTACTATCAGTCGGCAATCTACCAGCTGGAATCGTGGTCGCGTTAATTGGTGCACCTTATTTTATCTATTTATTGATGAGGAAATAATCTAAGATGAAGTTTTGAACGAAATTAAAGCTGAAATGTGGAGGAGATAGTACCTGATACAGCGAAAAAGAGTGCTCATACAGCGAAAAAGCGCTCTGATACGGCGAAAAAGGATGCTGATACAGCGAAAATGTGTTAATATACAGCGATTTTCCTGAATTATACGGCGAAAATACGTCTTGATACAGCGAAATCCCCACCGAGGTGGGGATTTTTTAAATAGATTGCAAGACTGCGCGCACGGGTGAACCATCTGCGCCTTCTAGTTTGAGGGGCAAGGCTGATAAATAGTAGTGACCAGCTTCAACACCATCTAGTGCGACGCCTTCTAGAATATGAATGTCGTTTTCCTCAAAGGCGTGGTGTGTGTCGAGTGACTTGCTGTCTAATGGGTCGACAGACGGTAAGTCGACGCCGACAAGCTCGATACCATGTTCGTGGAAAAACGCTCCAAGCCTTGAATCAAGCTCAGGAATTTCGGTTGGAAACGGGTCGCCATTTGGCCAAGCATCGGTCTTTAAAATCACGCGTCGTACATCGGATAAATTGATAAAGTTTAAATCCTCAGGGGTGATCCGTTGTTTTGTTGTGAGATCAATAATTAAGACAGGGCCCATGTACAAATCTATTGGTAGTTGATCCACGGTCAAGCCACTATCATTAAAATGAAAAGGCGCATCAATATGAGTTGCGGTGTGGCAACTTGTTGTGAATTGGCCAATATTAACGGAGCCTGTCTCCGCTTTTGAAGCGGTTAAATCATAAGAAAAGGGCTCATCTTCAGGCCAAGTTGGTGTGTCTGCATTTAATGTTCTGGAAATATCGATCATTTTGGTCACTCTCCTTAAGCAATGACGTCGCGTTCATTTTGGTATTGTTTATACGTTTCGTTCGTCATAATATCTTTTAAAATCTGGACTGCTCGGTAAATGTCATGATAAGACACGTAAAAAGCAACAGGTGCCAAACGAATCACATTAGGAGCGCGGAAGTCAGGCGTGATATCACGCTCTTTTAGTGCTTTACAAATACTCGCAGCAGCGTCATGTTCTAAGCAAATATGGCCGCCACGACGCGTGGCTTCTCGTGGATTACCGATTGTGAAACCGAAGTCACTTAATTCGTGTTCAACTAAGTACATAAAATAAGCTGTTGCTTGTAGAGATTTTTCACGCACGGCATCAATTCCGACTTCCTCAAACAAAGCTAATGACCCGATTAACGGTGCAGCGCTAAATACATGAGGCGTGCCGATCTGAAAAGCTCCAGCGTCTTGAGCCTTTGTAAAAGTGTGTTCCATATCGAATTGCTTATCTTTATCTGAACCGAACCAACCTGTTAATCCAGGCGTGCGGTCGAAATGGTTTTCATGAATAAATAATCCAGCGACACCACCTGGCCCGCTATTCACATATTTATAATGGCACCAATAGGCAAAATCAACACCGTCTTCATGGAAATTATGTGGGATTGCGCCAACTGAATGACAGCCGTCGAATCCAATCAGAATGCCTCTCTCATGGGCGGCTTCTGTTAGTTTACGGATATTTAATAGCTGCCCACTACGATATAAAACAGTCGGGAGCACGATTAAGGCAACATCCTCTGTCATCGCTTGAATAATATCGTTTTCATCAATCGTCCGGCCATCACGACTGCCTACTTGAATTAAATGCTCATCAGGGTCATAGCCGTGCAAGTTGAGTTGGCTTTGCAAAGCATAAATATCTGATGGGAAATTAAGTTCATCAGCTAAAATTTTCGTGCGGTTACCCTCTGGTTGATAAAAGGTACTTACAAGTTGGTGAAGATTAGTCGTTGTTGAACCTGTGACGACCACTTCTTCTGGCTTGCCACCTACTAAGGGAGCCACACGCTCACCTAAGCTCTCTGATAAATAGAACCACGGATGTTCACTGTTCATCCAACCACCAATCGCTTCTTCTTTCCAAGTATCCATTACTTGTTGTAATGATTCTTCCGCTCGTTTTGACATGAGGCCGAGCGAATTGCCATCTAAATAAATATGGTCTTCACTTATATAAAATTCTTGTTTATATTGATTGAATGGGTCGTTTGCATCGAGCTCTTGTGCAAATGCTTCTGTCGGTTTATACATGTTCATCCCTCCTTTGTTCAATATATCATAAATGCCGTTCAGGTGAGCGAATTTTCTGTTAAAATAGAGTGAAATACTAAAGTAGGAGGCAACTGATGAGACAACCAACAGATAAAACGGTCATGCATAGTTATCCGGGCATGGTCGCGATTGTCACGGCAACATATAAGGGTCAAGACAATGTCATGGCTGCTGGGTGGCATTCGTATATTTCATTTGATCCGCCGATTTATGGCGTGGCGATTGGCCGTGAGCGTTATACATATGAGTTGATTAAACAGTCAGGTGAATTCGCGGTTCATTTTTTACCAATGGACCGAGCAGAATTCATTCAACAATCAGGTAGTTTTAGCGGGAGTGATGTGAATAAATTTGAAGTGGGTGGCATGGGATTCGATCGAGGCCAGACAATTAATGCTCCGATTTTACACGATGCATATGTGGCTTACGAGTGCCAAGTAATTGATGTGAATACATATGGTGATCATGACTGGTTTGTCGGGGATATAACACAATTTTATCGTGATGACGACTTATTTTTAGCAAATGGACTGCCAGATGATGCTCAATTAGAGATTCCATTATATTTAGGTCGTTCGATGTACACGACAACGGGTGAACGAGTGGAAAAACGAGTAGATAAAAACAATTCATTTAATCGTTAAATAACAAATAAAGGAGAGATGAGGTCATGATTGATTTACGAAGCGATACAGTAACAAAACCAACGCAGGCGATGCGAGAAGCGAGTTTTCATGCCAAAGTAGGGGACGATGTGTATGAGGAAGATCCTACTGTCACGAAACTAGAAGAAAAAGCTGCAGACATGCTAGGCAAAGAAGCAGCATTATTCGTGACCAGTGGTGTGCAAGGTAATCAGATTGCGGTCTTAACGCACACACAACCTGGGCAAGAAATCTTGCTTGAAGAAGAAGCGCATGTATTTTATTACGAAGGCGCTGCGATTTCTGCTTTTGCGGGTGTGCAGCCACGGACGATTAAAGGAACGCGAGGTGTGATGGCACCAGCAGATCTAGAAGCAGCCATTCGGCCTGAAGATGTTCATTTGCCTGAGACGGGACTTATTTTACTCGAAAACACGCATAACAGAGCAGGTGGCGCGGTGTTGCCGTTAGAGACGATGGAAGTGACCTATCAGATGGCTCAAGCGAACAATATTCCGGTTCACTTAGACGGCGCGCGGTTATTTAATGCCCAAGCAGCAACTGGTATTTCAGCAAAAACATACGCTAATCAAGCCGACACGGTACAAATCTGTTTATCAAAAGGGCTTGGTGCACCAGTTGGGTCGATCATCGCGGGTTCTCATCAATTTATCAAACAAGCACGGAAATGGCGGAAACGCTTAGGTGGTGGCTTGCGTCAAGTCGGCGTGATTGCAGCCCCAGCTATGATTGCTCTTACGGAAATGTCGAAACGATTAGATGAAGATCACAAACACGCTACGAAACTAGCGAACGGAATCGAAGAAGCGGGGTTTGAATTGGCTTATCCAGTTGAAACCAATATCGTGATTATGGACGTAGCCTCAGCTGGGATAAGTGGTGCCGATATGATGACGAGACTTGCTGATGATGGTATTCAAGCCGTTCAGTTCGGTCCAACACTCGTCCGTTTTGTGACCCATTACGATGTAAGCGAAGAAGAGATCGATGAAACGATTCTAGTGCTGAAAAAAATCAAATCTATGCTATAATAGAGTTAGAGATTTGTCGACAAAGTAAGAGGAGTGACCAATATGGTCGATTCGCGGATGTTTGAAGCGGTATTAGGCTATCAACGCGCCATGCAAAATAGCCCGTTTCAAGCAAACCAACAAAATAATCTATCGAATCAAGGCATGAGTGGTGATTCGTTTCAGCAGCTATTAACTGCCAATATGATGCCTAGTCTGGCGAGTGGTAGTGGGTCGAGTAGTGGATCAATGGCTGACGCGCTCATGCCGATGGGTGGTTCTGCCTCATCATCTAGTGGTCTAGGGTCTATGGCTAATATGATGATGCCGAATGCTATGTCTGGCAGTGGTTCGATGGCTAGTATGATGCCGGTTAGTTCTAGTAATCAAGGCATGATGACTGATATGTTTTCATCCCAAACGAATCAAATTAAACAAGCCTTAGCACAAGCTGGTGAAGAGGATCTATCAGTTGATACAAGTGATGTTGAACCATCACAGTTCGACGACATGATTCAAAGCGTTGCTGAGCGTTTTAATTTGGATCAGGACTTACTTAAATCTGTGATCAATGCAGAATCTGGTTTTAACCCGCAAGCCATCAGTGATGCAGGTGCTCAAGGACTCATGCAATTAATGCCACAAACGGCTGAAGCCTTAGGGGTGACGAACCCGTTCGATCCGCAGCAAAATATTGAAGGTGGCGCGCGTTATTTGAGTGACATGCTCAATCGTTATGACGGGAATTTAGAAAACGCCTTAGCAGCTTATAATGCTGGCCCTGGTAATGTTGATCAACACGGTGGTGTGCCGCCATTTGCGGAGACTCAAAATTATGTTTCTAAAATTCTAGGATAGGTAATAAAATAGTGGATGAATGGTGTAATTGTGTTCACTTACAGTGGGGTTAGGATGAATTTTATAAGCAGCGTACTAAATTATATAACATTTAGTGCGCTGTTTTTTATGGTTGTAACTTTGCTTTAAAAGGAAAATGCTATGTCATCATCGAAATGAGAATAGAAGTAATTAAATTTTAAGGGGTTTCAACGATGAAAGATTATTTTCACATGTATTTAAAATCTCTCAAAAAGAATTTTATGTTAGTAATCATAGCATTGGTTTTGTTAATACCCACCTTTTTTATCTGGGCTGGTATTCCTATCTTTATCATTGGGGGAGCAGTGGAAAATTTAACGACTAACTCTTCGCTAATTTATCTTAGTGTGTCACTTTCGGGAGGATTTCTGTTTTCCTTATACTTCTTGCCATTTAACTTAAAAGTGGCCAGAAATATGGCGAGCGCAATGCGTTATAACATGGTAAAAACGTTTGTTTACATACAAATATTCATTATAACGGTAAGTGCAGTCATGTTTGGAATAGCGACAACCCTCATTTTTTCATAATTATAGGTACTCAATTGAAATATGATGGGTGAGAATAGCTATAATTTATTGAATCGCGAGGTGAGTCATTTGATTTTAAATATCATAATAACTGTATTGGCTATTACTGTCATTTCTGGATCAATTTATGGGTTATCAACGGGTGAACATGGGCTTCAACCTTACATCCAACTACTTTCTGGGGTTATGTTTTTTGGTTTAGGACTAAAAATATTTCAACAGAATCAAAAGACAACGGCCATTTTCATCTTTCTTGTATCTGGATTTATCTTGTTCGTGAGTATTTATGTTTTAGTTGACTAATTGAAAAGTCGATAAACGTATTGGATATTTATATAAATGTTGAAGATTGAGTGATTAAAGAAACGAAAAGGTAAAAAAGTGTACAAATATTGATTGCGTTGTATGATTAATATAGACACATGATAAACCATACAATATTAAAGACCGCCCATGCTGTTACATGGAGCGGCCTAAATAGACCGAACCCCATCAAGAGGGGCTAGTAGGCAGCTTAAGGCAAAAATAATCTCTCAGCGCCAGTCAAACGCATGTGAGGGATTATTTTTTATGCTTAAATCCTTGTTATAAGGCTATGAATCTAGTGTTTCTATTATTTGATTCACACTTGTTCTAACGCCTGATTCAAGTCTTCCCAAATATCTTCCCATGCTTCTAAGCCGCAGGACATTCGAATTAGTGAGTCCGTGATGCCCATGTGTTCTCGGCTTTCTTCAGGAACAACTGAATGAGTCATTGTCGCTGGATGTTGAATCAGTGATTCCGCATCGCCTAAACTAACAGCGAGTTTAATAAACGATAGTTTGTTTAAAAAGGCTTGCGCTTCAGCTTTACCGCCTTCTAATTCAAATGAAATCACGCCAGCGCCTAGCTTCATTTGTTTTTGAGCGATGTGATAGTGTTCATGGTCAGGATCAAATGGATAATAGACACTTTTAATTTTCGGATGTGTTTTTAATTTATCGACGATTTTTTCGGCGTTGTCGGAATGACGGTCCATTCGTAATGGTAATGTTTTTAAACCTCGTAATAGTAACCACGCATCAAATGGTGCCATAATCCCACCAATATCTTTTTGAGTGGTCATCGCAACTTCAGAAATTAAGTCTTCTTTACCGACTAGCAATCCACCGACGACATCGCCGTGTCCGCCGATATATTTAGTTGCGCTGTGTAGGACAATATCACAGCCTAAATCAATTGGACGTTGTAAATACGGTGATGAGAACGTGTTATCGACGACAACGGGAATGTCATATTCTTTAGCAACACGCGCAACCATCTCAAGATCAATCATTTTCATGGTCGGGTTAATCGGTGTTTCGATATAAATCACTGCTGTATTGTCTTGGATCATCTGGCGGATGACGTTTTCGGATTCCATAAAGCTAAAATCTGACTGAATATTATATTTATCACGCATGATATCGAGTAATCCGAATGTACAGCCATAGATGCCGCGTGAGCATAAAATATGGTCGTTTGCTTTCGTTAAGGCAATTAGTGTGGCTGAGACAGCGGCCATACCCGATGCAAAGGCAAGCCCAGCTTCAGCATTTTCTAACTTAGCAATCCGCTCTTCTAGGTGTCTAACGGTTGGATTGCCAAGGCGCGAATAAATAAAGCCGTTATCTTCTCCTGCAAAACGTGCTTCCCCTTGTTCAGCATTCGCGAACGTATACGTTGATGTTTGGTAGATGGGTGTCGCTAAACTGTCGAAATGGTCCTTTGAGTCATACGCATGATGAATCACATCTGTTTCAAATCGATTTGTCATGAACAAGCTCCCCCTTAATCCCTTTGATAAAATTATAACACAAAATATGAAAGCGCTTTCTATTATTTGGGTAGAAATTTTACAAACGGGACACAACAGTAATTTTTGAGCTTAATAATTGAGTTATTAAATAAATTAATGAACTTTTGAAATAAATGAGCGTGATTATTTCAAATGTAGTGAGTAGCCTTAATTCATAAAACAAAACTAAGCGGGCATGATAAAGGACGATAATAGAGAGGAGTGTTTTTAATGGGTGTATTATCAACATCACCAACGAATATGGATGCGTGTATTGAAGCGTGTCAGAAGTGTTTGAGAGCTTGTGAGGAGTGCTTGACTGCTTGCTTGCAAGAGCCAGACGTTCAAGCACGGATCAATTGTATTCAGACGTTGCATGATTGTGCGGATATTTGTGGTCAAGCTACAGAGTATATGGCACGGAATAGTTCATTTTCAGTTACGCTTTGCGGCGTGTGTGCGCAAGTGTGTGAACAATGTGCTGTTGAGTGTGAGAAGATGCAAGATGATCATTGTCAAGAATGTGCGCAAATCTGTCGTGAATGTGCTCAAGCATGCCGACAAATGGTAGGTTAATCTCAATTTAAAAAGGCGAAGGACGTCGAGGGAGAGGATTCGACGTATCTTCGCCTTTCTACATATAAATTTTTAATTCAACTACGTCCATTATCCGGCTTGTCGTAAATGTTTCACGCGTTCGTATGTGTATAAAATAAGCCCGAGCCAAATCAATATAAACGTCACGGCATGGACGGATGTGAATGGTTCATTGTATAAGAAGACGCCGATCAATAACATAAGTGTTGGGGCGAGGTATTGCAGGAATCCAATTAACGATAATGGTATTCGTTTAGCCCCTTGAGCGAATAGTAAAAGAGGGATCGCAGTCGCTATACCTGCTCCAATCAAAATTAGCGTCGCTCCCCATGAAGTACCTAAAGCACCCCCGCCGGAGAACTCTAATCCTGTAATATAAATAAACGCAATAGGTGCCACAACCATTGTTTCAATAGCCAAGCCGAAAATGGCATTCAATTGAACGACTTTCTTCAACAATCCATAAATACCAAATGTCATAGCGAGTGCTAAAGCAGCCCATGGAAAAGACCCTAAATTAATCGTCATGTAGCTAACGCCAATAAACGCAAGGGCAATCGCTACCCATTGGATCGAACTAAACCGTTCTTTTAAGAAGATAAGGCCAAATAAAATACTGATTAATGGGTTAATATAGTAACCAAGACTTGCATCGAGCACGTGATCAGAGTTGACAGCCCATATGTAAATCACCCAATTTAAACTAATCACGATGCCTGCCGCACTAATCCCAAGTGCAGTTTTAGCGTTAGTAAATAAAGATTTTACTTCAGCTACGAGTAAGTGCCAACGCCGGATCACTAAAATAAATACAATCATAAAAACGAGCGACCAGAAAATTCGGTGCGCTAGAATCTCCCACGCTGGGACGTTTTCGATTAATTTCCAATAAAGAGGAAGTAGTCCCCACAATAAATAAGCGAACGTTGCATATAGAATTCCGATCCGTTCCTCAGTCATGTTGTCACCTCATTCAATCTTTTAGCGCGTTAAGGCGTTCATGAAATTTTACGATACCCGAAACAAATTTGCAATGGTTAAAGTGGAATAATTTGTTGTTTAAGCGTGTTTTCGGTACACTAACAGTAAGAGACTAGAAGGGGGTTTTAGCATGAATATTAACATAACAGATGAAGCGGTTAACTGGTTCAAAGATGAGATGGATTTAGAAGAAGGCGATGCGATTCAATTTTATCCAAAATACGGAGGCGACAGTGCGTTTCAGTCAGGCCTTTCGATCGGTATGGCCATTGGCAGTGCTAACGAACCACAGGTCACGACGGAGAAACAAGGCATTTCTTTTCAAATTGATCAAAAAGATGTTTGGTTTTTTAACGATAAAGATTTGCATGTCGGTTTGAAAGATGGCGAAGTCGCTTATTCCGACGAACCATTGAATTAAGAAAGGGAGAGTTACATGAGTTGGACACGCGAACAAGCGTATGATTTATTGAAAACCGTGTACACCGATGATGTCATGCAACAAGAGAAGCGACGTGTCTTTAAATTATTATACAATCAATTGTATGAACGTTTGGATGATTTGGCCATTAACCAAGCTATTTCAGAACAGGCAGAAAAACAATTGTATTTATTTAAAAATTTCACTTTCATGCCAGGGGATAATATTTTCCAATCGATGCGCTATATGTTCTTAATCGCAAGAGGCGAAAAAGAGCTAGATCGACAGACAACTCGAGATCATCTCGATCGGATTTATAAATCACTCTATCAGCCAGCTGGACTCAAAAACCCTGTGATTCCCGACCATTTTTGGGAAACCCCAATCGGGATCGCCTGTCACATTGCTGAAGAAGGCGTAGAGGCAGTTTATCCATTATTAGACGAGATGAACGAAACGAGCACTCCTTAAAAACTAAGGAGTGTTTTTTACGTTTCGTCATTTGATGTTCATCAAATATAACATTTGACATATATATGGTATTGTTATACAGTGCAAATAAACATTCGATTAAATTCAAAAAGGAGATTCGATAAATATGAAATATACAGTTACATTCTTAACGATGAATGATTATTTGATGTTTTTATATAGGTTGGCAAATTCCGGGAATGAAGAAATGGATGACCGGTTACAATCGATTATTCAAAATAACGAGGTAGAAAAGTGGTTACGAGACATTCAAGCCTCATTGCCTTCATCACTAATGGATGAATTGAAGGTATTCTTTCAAGCAGATAGTATGATGGCTTTATCTTTAGTGCCGACGTTATATAAACAAGGTGCCCTTGAGTCGTTGGCTGGTTTGACGAAAGGAGTGGAAAGTCTTAACGACAATGTCATACAACAAGTGGTCACTACCACAGGTTTTATTGATGAAAAGGTCGAAAAACAATCAGTCGAGAAACGGATTCAATCACTTGCAGTGCCTGAACAGGAAAAGTGGAAGTTACTCTATTTTGTGAGTAATCCAGAAGAATTGAAACAACGTTTAGTATCGCTGCTGAATAATATGTGGTCATATTACGAAGAGCACCAAAGCATGATTGAAACCTTAGGCCATGAAGCAGAGGAAACGTTTCAGTCAGAAGAGTACCAACAGTTTGCGATGGATCTAGCCGAACAATATGTTGTTAATACAGGTGACCCCAAACAATTAATCGCCATGCCATCCTATAGTTCTAATTTAGGTTTTAGCGTTATGGAAGGTGATGGTGTCATATTACTAACTGTTGGCATGGCACGATATCAAATGATTCGTAAATTTCATAACGACAAGGAAGTATTAGAATTATTAAAGCTCTTAACGGATGAAAGACGTTTTCAGATGCTTAGGCTATTGAAGAAGCGGCCTCATTATGGTTATGAAATTGCACAAGCACTTGGTGTATCGAATTCAACGGTCTCGCATCACTTAGCGTTATTACTCAACCAAGGATTTGTGAAATCAGATCGTGATGAAAATAAAGTCTATTATACATTGAACCAGGCAGAGTTAAAACAGGTGATTGAGGCATTGAATCAATTGTTTTTAGGCGAAGAATAAGGGGATGAGAATGGTGAATGAAACCAATGCTGTTTCATTAATAAGAAATAAGCTGTTCATTTATTTTTTCTTAACATTATTAGCATCGACATTAAGTGTATCGTTTTATTTATTTACGGTTAATTGGTACGTCGTTGATGAATTGCAATTAGAGGCGAAACTTGGTCTTGTATTTTTTGCTAGTTCGGTTCCACGTTTAGTATTTATGTTGATTGGTGGTGCGATTGCGGATCGTGTGAATAAAGCGACGGTTATGTTGTTATCAGATTTAACTAAAGGACTGTTATTGGTTGCTGTGATTGTTCTTTTGTTAGTTGATTTATTCTCAATAGGCATTCTTATCGGATTGTCGTTTGTGTTCGGATTATTAGACGCGTTTTTTTGGCCGTCTAGTTCATCTCTAATGCCGAGTTTAGTTAGTCGTGATCAATTAACGAGGGCTAATTCGATTGTGCAAACAACCCAACGAGCATCCACGATAATCGGTCCTTTATTGGCAGGGCTTGTGATCGGATTTGGTTCATACGAAGTGATGTTTGCGTTTGTAAGTGCCATGTTGCTATTAGCTGCTATTGTTGATTTAATCATCCGTAAAAATGTGAGTTATGATCAGGATGAATTGAATGAATCATCGTCTGTTTGGCACAATATTAAGGAAGGATTCGCCTATTTAAAACAGTCTCCATTTATGCTCGCACTGATGTTATCATCTGTATCGATGAATTTGTTTTTAAGTGGCCCTATGCAAGTAGGGTTGCCTTTATTTGCCCGTGATATTTTAAATGGTGATGAGTTTACTTATAGTTTGCTAAGCGGGATGCTTGGTGTCGGTACACTTGTTGGCGCGTTACTAATAGGTGTATTAAATGTGAGACAGAAGCGCGGTATGGTTGCCTTAACCGGTATTATGTTGTTAGGGTTGTTCATGGTTGCCTTTAGTTTAACAGATAGCTTGCTATTAAGCTTAATGTTTATTAGTTTAATTGGTTTAGTAATCTCAACGATTGATGTGCCGATTATATCGGCCATTCAAGCTCATACTGAAAAGAAGTATATTGGACGGATGATGAGTCTCATGTCATTCGCATCAATGGGATTAATTCCAGTGTCGTATTTATTAACATCATTTTTGATTTCACTCGGTCTTACAATTGATACGATTTTATTATCTAGTTCCGTTTGTTTGATGGTAGTCGGTGTTTTTGTTTTAGTATTTGCTAAGTCACTAAGGACAGTCAACTAATCAATTGATCAGGTTTAAAGCTATACAGATCACGGGAACTGATATATAATGACTAAGGCAGGAAATTTATCGAAAAGAAATGGAGCGTTTTTATGCAAGAGCAAAAAGATATTCGTAACATCGCGATTATCGCGCACGTCGACCACGGGAAGACAACATTAGTGGACCAAATGTTGCACTATTCTGGCACGTTTCGTGATAATGAAAATGTCGATGACCGTGCGATGGATACGGATGATTTAGAAAAAGAGCGTGGAATTACGATTCTCGCTAAAAATACCGCGATTAATTACGGTAATACGCGGGTCAATATCTTAGATACACCAGGTCACGCTGACTTCGGCGGTGAAGTTGAGCGGATTATGAAAATGGTAGACGGGGTTATGCTCGTTGTTGACGCTTATGAAGGAGTCATGCCGCAGACGCGATTTGTCCTCAAAAAAGCATTAGAGCAAAACTTGAAGCCAATGGTCGTACTCAATAAGATTGATCGTCCTAATGCCCGCCCTCAGGAAGTGGTCGATGAAGTATTAGACCTATTTATCGAGCTTGGCGCTGATGATGAGCAATTAGAATTCCCTGTTGCTTATGCATCAGCATTACAAGGAACTTCTGGTTATGAAGCAGATGATCAGCAAGAGACGATGGAACCGGTTTTCGAGACGATCTTAGATTATATTCCAGCACCAAAACCACTTGCAGATGAACCGTTACAGTTCCAAGTGACGTTGCTTGATTATAACGACTTCGTTGGTCGTATTGGTGTCGGTCGCGTATACCGTGGACGCATGAAAGTCGGCGATCATGTCGCAGTCATGAAGAAAGACGGTTCTGTGAAAAACCAACGTATCAACAAATTATTCGGCTTTATTGGCTTAAAACGAGTTGAAATTGAAGAAGCAGAAGCGGGTGACATTGTCGCGATCGCTGGCTTGGAGGATATCAACGTTGGTGAAACAGTCTGTGACATGAATCATCACGATCAATTACCGATTCTTCGTATTGATGAGCCAACGCTACAAATGAAGTTTGTCACTAACAATAGTCCATTTGCAGGTAAAGAAGGTAAGCATATTACCTCCCGTAAAATCGAAGAACGTTTATTAACTCAACTTGAAACAGACGTAAGTTTACGTGTTGAAGAAACAGAATCGCCAGATGCTTGGATTGTATCAGGGCGCGGTGAACTTCACTTATCGATTCTAATCGAGAACATGCGCCGTGAAGGTTACGAATTACAAATATCAAAACCACAAGTCATCATCCAAGAAATTGATGGTGTGAAATGTGAGCCTTATGAGCATGTACAAGTCGATGTACCTGAAGATTATACAGGACCTGTTATGGAATCACTTGGTGCTCGTAAAGGTGAAATGGTCGATATGATTAACCAAGGTAATGGCCAAGTACGAATCGAATTTAAAGTACCATCCCGTGGTTTAATCGGTTACTCAACTGAGTTCATGTCACAAACACGTGGTTATGGAATCTTAAACCATTCTTTCGATTCTTATGAGCCTGTTGTTCAAGGATCAGTTGGTGGCCGTCGTCAAGGTGTACTTGTCTCACAAGAAAAAGGGAAAGCAACACCATATAGTATTATGAACTTAGAAGACCGTGGTACTATTTTTGTTGAACCCAATACGGAAGTCTATGAGGGTATGATTGTCGGTGAGCATAACCGTGATAATGACTTAACCGTCAATATTACAAAAGCAAAAGAACTGACAAACGTTCGTTCAGCAACGAAAGATAATACCGTCACACTAAAAGGTACTCGTAAATTAACGTTAGAAGAAGCAATCGAGTATTTAGATGATGATGAATATTGCGAAGTCACACCTGAATCAATTCGCCTACGTAAGAAGATCTTGAATAAAGGCGAACGTGAACGTGAAGAAAAACGTAAAACAGGGAAATAAAAGCTAACTATAAAAGCACCGATGAGAACTCAAATAAATGAGTTCTCATCGGTGCTTTTTATTTGGGTGCATTTTATATATTCCTTGAAACATAAAAAAAGGCTGGCGCAATGCCAGCCTTTTTTAAAGACGTTGGTTAATAATTAGTTGTTAATTTCAACGTTCTTAAGCTGATGGATACCTAATGGATCTACAGAGTAGTTCTCTAAGTTCTCACTCGCACCTTTAAGGTGATCTTGGTGGTGAATGTAAACCATTGGTGCAATATCAGCTAGAAGCTCTTGTGCTTCTGAGTAAATTTCTTTACGTGCTTCTTCGTCTGTTTCACGACGACCTTCATCAAGTAATTGGTCAAGTTCTTCGTTTTCTACGAAAGAACGGTTACCTGTTGAACCTTGTGCACTTGAATGGAATAGAGCGTATAGACCATAGTCAGGGTCACCAGTAACAGTTGACCAACCTAGAACGAACATGTCATGTTCACCGTTAGCTGTACGCTCTAAGTAAGTACCCCATTCTAATTCTTCAACTTCTACATCGATGTTATACTCACTTAATTTATCCTGTACGTAAACAGCTGTTTCAACACGGGATTCGTTGTCGTTAGTCCATAGTGTTGTTTCGAAACCATCTTCATAACCAGCTTCGTTTAATAATTCTTGTGCACGGTCTGGCTCATGTCCAAGACCTTCAACACTATCGTCATAACCGAATACACCAGGAGCTATTGGACCAGTTGCTACTGTACCATTACCTTGGTAAATACCATCGATAATTTCTTCTTGGTTAATCGCTAGGTTAATAGCTTGGCGAACTTTCTTGTTATCGAATGGTTCTTTTTGCATGTTAAAACCAATATAAGAAAGGCTAACTGAAGGTTCTTGTTCTACACGAATACCTTCTGCTTCTTCAACACTAGATTTTTGTGTTGGTGTGATATCCGCAACGTGTGAATCACCAGTCTCTAGCTCAGCCATACGAGCACCAGGTTCAGGAACAACCTTGAAAGTTACACTATCAAGTGTTGCGTTGTCACCCCAATAATCTTCATAACGAGTAAGTGTTGTTGATTCACCTGATGAGCGGGAATCAAATTGGTAGTAACCAGTACCATAAGGGTTTTCTTGTACGTGAGTACCTACAGTTTCAGTGATTTCTCCTGAAACCTCTTCGAATTCGTCGCCACCTTCAGCGCGTAACTCGTAATACTCATCTACTGACATGTCTACTTCAGCTTCTGATAAAGCATTTTCGTAGTCAGCTGTAATAACTTCTTCACTAATCATACCACCAGCATCGTGAGCTAAGTGTGCAAGTAGTGGTGCGAATGGATATTCAGTTGTGATTTGTACTTCATAGTCACCTTCAACTGAAACATCCGTGATCATTTCATAAAGGAAAGTACGTGGAGACGCCTGTGCTGGGTCAAGTACACGCTCAAGGTTTGCTTTTACAGCAGATGCTGTAAATTCAGTACCATCATGGAACTGAACGCCTTCACGTAATGTGAATGACCAAGTTGTATCATCCACTTGTTCCCAGTCAGTTGCAAGACCTTCCTGAATTTCCATATCTTCATTTTGCGTTACAAGTGTTTCGTAAATATTACTACGAACGTTACTTGATGGAACGTCGTTGTTACCGTGCGGATCTAAAGATACAATGTCTGCTCCCATTGCAACTTCTAGGTCGTTACCGCCTGAACCAGAAGCTTCTTCATCACTGCTTCCTTCGTCACTACTTCCTTCATCACTGCTTGAATCTTCGCTTGAGCCTTCGTCGCTTGAACCGTCTTCATCGTCGGAACCGCCACCAGCACAAGCTGCTAGAAATAGTGAAAGAACTAGCATTGCAGCTACGAGCCAAAGTGTTTTGTTTGACTTCATGCTTGTGTTACCCCCTTGAAAAATTGTTTTTAATGAGTCGAACCTAAATAAATTTTTAGGTAAGCTCTCAAAGATACTATAAACCATTTTCAAACTATTAGCAAGGTTATATTTAATCTAAAATATTATTTAGCATGCAATTACAGTATAATAATATGGATAAATATCAGTTTTAATGAATAAAGTTATTATTGTAACATTATTCTGAATAGACTTAATTCAAGGTAAATTCTTGTCAGGATATGAAGATACGTTTATGATAGTTAAGAAGAAAGTAGACTCGTCGAACAAGCTTTCCAAAAACTGTTTTTACTGAAGCGCTTACAGATGTGTTAAAATGATGATTATTCAGCCGAAATTTTTGTACTATTTATGAAATTTGTAATATTTACGCACTAAAGAATATAATGGAAGCTTCTGCTTAAGCCAATCGGTTAGATCATCAAAGAAAATAATAGGTTATGAAGTTAGAAGGGGGTATATACTATGTCGAATCAACAAGTAGAGGCAGCGCCTACACAACCAAAAGTCGAAAATCCTCGTGTTAAAGCGATGAAAGATTTTTACCGACGTTTGAAAAAGAACGTTCCTGCCTTAATTGGATTTTACACGATCTTAATTTTAGTAATTTTTTCATTTATTGGACCGTGGATGCTGTCGGCAGATCCATCTGATACAGATGTTATTAACAAATTCGCTGGACCATCAGCAGAACACTGGTTTGGAACAGACCACTTAGGCCGTGATATCTTTACTAGAATTGTTCACGGTATGAAACTAACATTAGGAATTGGTTTTGCTTCTGTCTTTATGGGGGCAGCAATGGGGATTCCAATTGGTATTATTGCGGGGTATTACGGTGGTAAGATCGATGCCGTTATTATGCGTTTAATTGATATTTTACTCGCGTTCCCTGGTATTCTATTAGCACTAGCAATCGTTAGTATTTTAGGTGGTAATTTAATTAATGTAACAATTGCCGTTGCGATTTATGCTATACCTGGATTTGCAAGAATTATTCGTGGTTCTACATTAGCTGCGAAAAATCTTGAATATGTCGATGCGATTAAAGCATTGGGTGCTGGAGATGGACGTATTATCTTCAAACACATCTTACCAAACGTTTTATCACCAGTGATTGTTAATGCGACACTTTATATTGCAACAGCGATTCTAACAGCAGCGGGTCTATCATTCTTGGGTATGGGTGCACAGCCACCTCGACCAGAGTGGGGTGCCATGTTAAACGATGGTCGAAGCTATATGCGGGACGCAGGACATATTGCGTTCTTCCCTGGTATGGCAATCGTCATTGTCGTGTTGGCATTTAATATTTTTGGTGACGGTTTACGTGACGCGTTAGACCCGAAAATGAAAAAATAGGAAAGAGGTGCAAACAAGATGACTGTATATATAATTCGTCGAGTGTTGCAGCTGATTCCGGTATTACTCGGTGTATCAATTCTAGTGTTCTCTTTAATGCACCTAACTCCGGGTAACCCGGCTCAGTTGATGGCTGGTGAAAGTGCGCCACCTGATACAATCGAACAAATTGAAGAAAGTTTAGGTTTAAATGATCCTCTCCCAGTACAATATTGGGATTATATTTCCGGTGTGGTACAAGGTGATTTAGGAACTTCGATGCGCTATAATACACCGGTAGCAGATGAAGTTTGGCCTAAATTTGTAGTGACCCTAGAACTATCAATCTATTCAACGATTTTAAGTATATTTATGGGCTTGTTAGCTGGTATTATTTCAGCAGTACGCCAGTATTCAATCTCGGATATTACCATTATGATTGTCGCGTTATTTGGACTTTCGATGCCGAACTTCTGGTTAGGGTTAATGCTGATCCAATGGTTTGCGGTTAATCTTGGTTGGTTCCCGCCAACAGGTTGGGAAGGTCCAGGAAGCATTGTCTTACCAGTTATATCACTCGGTACAGCAGGTGCGGCTATTATCGCCCGTATGACACGTTCGAGTATGCTTGATGTCATCTCACAAGATTATATTCGAACAGCTCGTGCCAAAGGTGTAAAGAGACGTGTTATTATCTATAAACATGCACTGAAAAACGCCTTAATCCCAGTTGTTACCGTAGCTGGTTTGCAATTCGGTGCTTTATTAGCTGGTGCTGTATTAACAGAATCAGTCTTTGCGATTAACGGAATGGGACGTTTACTAGTCGATTCGATTATACAACGTGACTTCCCTGTTGTTCAGGCATGTATTCTTATTATTGCCGTTGTTTTCGTTCTGGTAAACTTAGTTGTCGATATTTCATATAAATTCCTTAACAAGCGAATTGACCTTAACGATTAATGAAAGAAAGTGAGGTGTAACAAGATGAGCCAAGAAACAATTTTAGAAGTTAATGATCTACGAACGTCATTTTTCGTAGAAGGTAATGAGGTAAAAGCTGTTGATGGTGTTACTTTCGATGTTCCTAAAGGTAAAACATTAGGAATCGTAGGTGAGTCCGGATCAGGTAAAAGTATTAGTGCGTTATCGATCCTGCAATTGATTGATTCTCCAGGTGAAATTGTTGGTGGAGAGATTAACTTTAAAGGCGATAACTTATTAAAATATAATGATAATCAAATGCGTAAAATCCGTGGTAACCAAATTTCGATGATTTTCCAAGAGCCGATGACATCGTTAAACCCGGTTTATACAGTGGGACAACAGTTACGTGAAGCGTTAAAAATTCACCGCGGCTTAGGTAAAGAAGCAGGTACAGAAAAAGCTGTTGAATTACTTGAGTTAGTTGGAATCCCATCACCACGTAGTCGTGTTACACAATATCCATTTGAATTGTCAGGTGGTATGCGTCAACGTGTTATGATCGCAATGGCCTTAGCGTGTGACCCTGAACTATTAGTTGCTGACGAGCCAACTACAGCACTTGATGTGACCATTCAGGCACAAATTTTAGAGTTGTTAAAAGAATTACAAGATGAATTTAATATGTCCATTATTATGATTACTCACGATCTCGGTGTTGTTGCCGAAACATGCGATTATGTTGCGGTTATGTACTGTGGTAAAGTGGTAGAATACGCTGATGTTCATACCCTTTTCAAAAATCCACGTCATCCATACACAGTTGGACTTCTTAATTCATTACCTCGTAGTGATATGGACCAAGAAGAATTAGAGCCAATTCGTGGTACAGTACCAGCACCACATGAGATGCCAGTTGGGTGTCGATTTGCGCCGCGTTGCCCATTTGCGACGGACTTATGTCATGAGAAACTACCTGAACTTGAAGATGTCGGTGATGAAGAACAAGTTCGTTGCTGGATTTACACTGATGAATGGGACGGCGATCCGGAGGTGAAAGTATATGAGCCAGAAGCAAGAACTGCTAAAGATTAATAATTTAAAACAATACTTCCCGATTAAAGGCGGCGTTTTAGGCCGAACTGTGAACCATGTTAAAGCGGTTGACGATATTTCTTTTAATATCTATGAAGGTGAAACAGTCAGTTTAGTAGGGGAATCAGGTTGTGGTAAATCAACAACAGGTCGTGCTATTTTAAGACTTGATGACCCAACCGATGGAACAGTTGAATTTGACGGACAAGATTTACTTTCGATGAGTAAGAAAGAAATGCGCGATATGCGTAAAGACTTACAAATCATATTCCAAGACCCATATGCTTCATTAAATCCGCGTATGACTGTACGCCAAACATTAAACGAAGCAATGGAAATCCAAAAAGTTGTACCACAAGATGAGCGTAATGATAAGATTGCAGAATTAATGGAAACAGTTGGTTTACAACCACACCAAGTAGACCGTTTCCCTCACGAATTTTCAGGTGGTCAACGTCAACGTATCGGTATTGCACGTGCTCTTTCGGTTAATCCGAAACTAATCGTCTGTGACGAAGCAGTTTCAGCACTAGACGTATCGATTCAAGCACAGGTATTGAACTTGCTTAAGAAATTCCAGAATGAGATGAACTTGACTTACTTATTCATTGCCCATGACTTAGGTGTCGTTCGTCACATTTCTGATCGTATTATTGTTATGTATCTTGGTAAGATTGTTGAAATGGGCGATACGAAATCCATTTTTGAAAACCCACAACATCCTTATACAAAAGCATTATTATCAGCAATTCCAGTACCAGATCCAGAGAAGAAAACAGATCGTATATTCTTACAAGGTGATGTACCTTCACCTATGGATCCGCCTAAAGGTTGTCGCTTCCACACACGTTGTCCATTCGCGACAGAAAAATGTGCAGAAGAAACGCCTGAATTAAGAAATGAAGACTATATGGAAGGCGGTCACGTAGCTGCATGTCACTACATGAAAGACATTGAAGCAGGCGTGCACCAACCAACTAAAGATACAACTACAGTACGTGGCTAATGGTTATAAAAGCAGGGAGTTTAAGACTTCCTGCTTTTTTTATGCGCAAATTAATTCGTATCACATCTACTGAATAGCTAAAGCTAATGCTTATGGGGCTATAAACTGATTAAAGTGGTAACTCAATTTATAACCCACAAAAAAACAAAACATGTTATCATATGTATGGAGTGA
Organism: Alkalibacillus salilacus; assembly: GCF_030812915.1. Taxonomy (GTDB): domain Bacteria; phylum Bacillota; class Bacilli; order Bacillales; family Alkalibacillaceae; genus Alkalibacillus; species Alkalibacillus salilacus. The sequence continues at coordinate 38,039 of NZ_JAUSTQ010000001.1, read as the reverse complement.
AACTAGCTTAGGAGGGACATTATGCCAAGTGAAACATTAGATCAATTTTTACAACAAAACTTACAAGATTTAAAAGATCAAGGACTCTACAATGAAATCGACCCTGTAGATGGTGCGAACGGTCCTGAAATAACAATTGATGGTCAAAAACTGATTAATTTATCATCGAATAACTACTTAGGTTTAGCGACGGATGAACGTTTGAAAGAAGTTGCTAAAGATGCTGTTGATTCACACGGTGTGGGTGCAGGAGCAGTCCGCACAATCAATGGAACATTAGATTTGCACGTGAAATTAGAAGAGAAAATTGCAGAGTTTAAAGGGACAGAAGCAGCGATTGCATATCAATCAGGGTTTAATTGCAACATGGCAGCGATTTCAGCTGTAATGGATAAAAATGATGCAATCTTATCCGATTCATTAAACCATGCTTCGATCATTGATGGTTGCCGCCTATCAAAGGCAAAAATTATTCCATTTGAACACAGTAATATGGAAGACTTACGTCAAAAAGCAAAAGAAGCAACAGAATCAGGCCAATATAATAAAATCATGGTTATAACGGATGGCGTCTTCTCAATGGATGGTGACATTGCGAAGTTACCGGAAATTGTTGAAGTTGCTGAAGAATTTGACTTGATTACTTATGTCGATGATGCGCATGGTTCAGGTGTTCTTGGTAAAGGCGCTGGAACAGTTAAGCATTTCGGCTTACAAGATAAAATTGACTTCCAAATGGGGACATTATCGAAAGCGATCGGAGTTGTCGGTGGTTATGTCGCTGGTAAACAAGAACTAATCGATTGGCTTAAAGTCCGCTCTCGTCCGTTCCTATTTTCAACATCACTGTCACCAGCAGATGTTGCTGCATCACGTAAAGCGATTGATTTATTAATGGAATCGACGGATCTTTACGATCAAATGTGGGAAAACGGTAATTACTTAAAAGCAGGCCTTAAAGAGTTAGGCTTTGACATTGGCCAAAGTGAAACACCTATCACGCCATGTATTATTGGGGATGAAAAAACGACGCAACAATTTAGTAAACGGTTGAACGAAGAAGGCGTTTATGCGAAAGCAATCGTCTTCCCAACAGTACCACGTGGCACAGGCCGTGTCCGTAATATGCCGACAGCAGCCCATACCAAAGAAATGTTAGATCAAGCGATTAAGATCTATGAAAAAGTTGGTAAAGAATTAGGGGTAATCTAAACGAGAAGTAGAACATAACGGGAGGAGAACCGGAGATGAATAAAATATTAATTACCGGATCATTAGGTCAGATTGGTTCGGAATTAACGATGGCTTTACGAGAACGTTATGGCCATCAGCAGGTGATTGCAACAGATATTCGCGAAGCTGACCATCCTGTTGTGACAAGTGGTCCATTCGAAACACTTGATGTAACAGATGGTGATGCGATGCAGGAAATAGCAGACCGTTACCAAGTAGATACGGTTATTCATTTAGCGGCATTATTATCAGCCAAAGCTGAAAACAATCCGCAGCTAGCATGGGATTTGAATATGAATGGGTTAATGAATGCGCTTGAAGTTGCTCGAAAACGAGAAGCGAAATTTTTCACGCCGAGCTCAATTGGTGCATTTGGTCCAACCACACCAAAAGATCAAACGCCTCAATTAACAGTCCAACGTCCAACGACGATGTATGGGGTGAATAAAGTCGCTGGTGAGTTATTGTGTGACTATTATTTTGAACGATTTGGCGTAGATACGAGAAGTGTTCGTTTCCCAGGATTGATTTCGTATGATACAGAACCAGGTGGCGGAACTACAGATTATGCGGTTGAAATGTATTATGAAGCGTTAAAACAAGGTCGATACACATCTTATATAGCAGCAGGTACTTACATGGATATGATGTATATGCCAGACGCTGTAAAAGCCATTATTGATTTGATGGAAGCGGATCCCGCTCGTCTCAAAAATCGAAATGCTTATAATGTAACAGCTATGAGTGCTGCACCAGAAGACTTTGCACGTGCAATTCAACAACATATCCCAGCGTTCGAATTGGATTATGATGTTGACCCAGTACGCCAAGCCATTGCTGACAGTTGGCCGAACTCCATTGATTCAAAAGCTGCAGTGAATGAATGGGATTTCACCATTGATTATGATCTCAACAAAATGACAGAAGATATGCTAACCCAGCTCAAACAAAAGCTAGTGTTAGACTAATTTATTCTCCCCACGAGCGTAATTACACTCGTGGGGATTATTTAATGCTCAAAGGACTAATGTGTTATGTGGATTTTGAATGTTTTAGCACTTAGTTGTTGAATTGTGAGGAGCGAAGGTGGCGACTCCTGCGGGAACAGCACGTGTCTCGAGACCCCGCAGGCCATGCTTTTTGGCCGAGGAGGCTCGAGCCGTGCCCGCGGAAAGCGTCCACCGATAGCGGATCACAATATCAACAACGGACATTAATACTGCGAATTGCTAAAAAATTTAGCCATAATCCTCATAACTTCTAAAAAGTAGCAAATAACAAGACTAGAGGATAAATAGAGCGACATACTATAGGTCAGCTATCGACAGCTTTAAAATTCGTACGTATTGCCTTAATCACTTTGCTATAAAATTTTTGACGAATAAACTCGATTAGACTAAAATTTAAGAATAATTGTGTAAAACATGTCACAAAAAAGACACAGCACACAATTCACCAAAATTACAGGAGGACAAGGATGAAGAAAAAATACTATTCCGAAGAATACTTAGGAACAGGGACGCAGTGGGGACCGTTCGCGATTAGCGGAGGATTCTTGTTATTATTTCTTATTTTAGCGTTTTTCACTCCGGATTTTGCGTCAACAGCGGTTAACAATTCATTTGATTTTTCCGCTAAGTATTTCGGTTTATTCTGGCAACTACTAATGCTTGCCACGTTAATTGTTAGTTTAATTTTAATGTTTTCACGCTATGGCCGTGTTCGATTAGGTAATAAAGAAAAGGCTCAATACGGTAATTTCCGTTGGGTCGCGATGATTGCGACGACTTTACTCGCTTCTGGTGGTGTGTTTTGGGCTTCTAGTGAGCCGATCTCACACTTTGTGACAACGCCACCTTTATTCGCGGAAGAAGGATTAAGTGATTGGAATCGCGCTGTGCCAGGTTTAGCACAAGCCTTTTTCCACTGGGGTTTCTCAGCTTGGGCGATTTTAGGTACTGTCGCAACAATTGTTATTATGTATGCGCATTACCACAAAGGAATGCCACTTAAGCCAAGAACGATGTTATATCCCGTATTTGGTGATAAGATTTTCCGTCGTTTTAATATATGGGGTGTTTTAGCCGATGTCACATCAATTATTGCTGTTGCAGCAGGTACTATTGGTGCGATTGGCTTTTTAGGTATTCAAGCTGCATACGCTTTTGAAGATGTTTTTGGTGTTCCAAGTACATTGTTCACACAAATTTCGTTTATCATTATTCTCGTAACGATTGCGAGTATTTCTGCAATCACGGGTGTTGACCGAGGTATTCAGTTATTAAGTCGATTTAATGTGAGTTTTGCGATTGTTTTAATGATTATTATTTTAATCATTGGGCCGACGATGTTTATATTAGATGCTTTCATCACAGCTGAGGCATTCCAAATGCAAAACTTCTTAATGATGAGTTTAACTCGCGGAGATGGTGCATGGCTGAGCTGGTGGACCGTCTTCTTCTGGGGTTGGTTCATTGGCTTCGGGCCGATGATGGCGATTTTCATTGCTCGTATTTCCCGTGGTCGTACAATCCGGGAACTTGTTGTCGCTGTTGCGATTATGGCGCCATTAGTGAGTAACTTCTGGTTCGCGACATTGGGTGGTTCCGGACTATCCTTTGAAATGGATAATCCAGGTGTTATTTCTGACCCGCTTAACAATGTCGGACAAGAGGCCGCTGTTGCAGCCATATTAGAACAATTGCCATTTAGTACATTCTTGGCTATTTGTTTCTTGATTATTACGGTGATATTCGTTGCGACAACAACAGACTCTATGTCTTATGCATCAGCCGTTGCTATTACAGGTAATGATGATCCAAGCAAATATGTGCGTGTATTCTGGGCCATTATTTTCGGTGCAGTAGCAGCTACACTTATTGCGATTGGAGACGGTAGTGGTGACAGTATCGGTATGTTACAGAACTTTATTGTTGTGTCTGCCGTCCCTGTTTCACTCTTACTATTACCACCTGTTTGGGACTCCGTAAAAGTTGCCAAACGTTTGGCAGAAGAACAAGGTATTAAAAAGAAAGATTAATTTAAAAAGGTTTGTGGGGTTTCCCTGCAAACCTTTTTGTTTAACTGAGTATTATACGTGTCAAAGAAGCTTACGCGTGATATAATATGAACGGTTTTCTCAAGAATAAGTAATTGAATATAAAGTGATATTCAACTAAATTTATAAATAAAGGATGATGATCATGGAAGCGAAACCGTGTATTCAATCATTAACGGTCAAAAATTCGTTCGTCCTACCACCAGATACGAACGGTCACGGAACATTATTTGGTGGCCAATTAATGCGCTACATGGATGATGTTGCTGCCATTGCAGGAACACGTCATGCGCGTACACCAGTTGTGACTGCTTCGACAGATTCTGTAGACTTCTTAGCGCCGGTGCATGAAGGTAGTACAATTTGCTTAGAGGCATTCGTTACTTGGACATCAACAACGTCAATGGAAGTGTTTGTTAAAGCAATCACAGAAAATTTACTAACAGGTGAGCGTACTGTTTGTACCACAGCGTTCTTAACAATGGTTGCCGTCGGTGAAGATGGTGTACCAGTTGAAGTGCCTCCTGTTTACCCAGAATCCAGTGAGGAAAAGTGGCTAAATGCAGGAGCGTCTGAACGTGCAGATTACCGTAAAAAACGTCGTAAAGAATCGAAAATGTTGGCTGAACGTTTTGGTGCCGACTTCCCTTGGGACCCAACGCATAACCACAAAGATTAATGAATAGTTTTAAAATGAAACGCTACTTGATGGCTTATCGAGTAGCGTTTCATTTTACATTGACTTATTTTCAAAATTGTTTTACAATTTTATTAGAAAAGTGGATGAAATGATGGTGTTGTGAATGGTTGACCAACCACATCGGCCGATTGGCAAGTCTGCGCTTCAATTAGTATTAGCCACTAGTGAAGAGCAAGAAGCGTTAGTCGAAACAATCGAGTCCGCTGGTTATCAGACGTGTTTAGGTAAGACAGGATCAATGGAATTACAAAAGGTTGTTTCAGCCATCGAAACCGCAGCTAAGCGCCAAGGATTGATTGATCAATCCTTATATCGTGAAATGCACGCATTGTATCACGCGATTTTAGAAGCCGTTCAAGGTGTTACTCGCGGGCAAGCTCAGCTTGGTGATGTGATGCGGACAGTTGGACTTAAATTTGTCATCGTCCGTGGAATAGCCTATGAAAACCAAGCTGAAGGTGAATGGATTGCTGTTGCTTTGTATGGAACAATTGGTGCGCCAGTGCGGGGCTTAGAGCATGAAACAGCTGGTTTAGGAATTAATCATATATAAATGGAGCCCATAAGTTATTAGCGAAAAGGGGGCTTATTCTTAGTATGTCTAAGAATAAGTCCCTTTTTATTATGTGTTGGAGGTGATGACATGACCATTGAGTTAAAGGGATATGATCTGACATTAGATGATATTGAAAGAATCGTGCAAAATGCTGAACCGGTAGCTATTTCAAGTGATGCCTATACCCGATTAATGAAGAGTCGTGCTCATGTTGAGGAGGCGCTAGCAGGCCATCAAAAATTGTATGGCATTAATACAGGCTTCGGTAAATTTAGTGATGTGGAAATTGATGAAACCGATTTAGATGATCTACAAAAGCATTTGATTTACTCGCATGCTTGTGGTGTCGGTGAACCGTTTTCTAAGTCGGTTAGTCGAACGATGGTATTACTACGTGCGAATGCCTTGTTAAAAGGTTATTCAGGTGTGCGTCCAGTTGTCGTCGAAACGCTTTGTCAATTGCTCAATAAACAGATCACACCTGCTATCCCGTCGCAAGGTTCGCTAGGTGCGAGTGGTGATTTAGCACCGCTTGCTCATTTAGCACTAGTGCTTCTTGGCGATGGGGAAGTATTGACAGATGACGGTCACAAGTCGGCCAAACAGGTATTAGCCCAATACGATATTCAACCTATTAAACTACAAGCCAAAGAAGGATTAGCTTTAATTAATGGAACCCAAGCCATGACAGCAGTAGGCGTCCAAACGTATTTGCAAGCTGAGCAATTGCTAAAACAATCTGAACAAATAGCTGCGATGACAATAGAAGGACTTGAAGCGATCATTGACGCCTTTGATGAGCGCATTCATGTAGCGCGGGGGTATAATGAACAAACCGCTGTAGCTAGAAGGATGCGAGATCTACTCATAGACAGTCAATTAACGACATCTCAAGGTGAAAAACGTGTTCAAGATGCTTATACAATTCGTTGTCTACCACAAGTTCACGGTGCTTCATGGCAAACAATTGAATATGTCCGGGATAAGTTAGACATAGAAATAAATGCAGCGACGGATAATCCACTCATTTTTGAAAATGGCGATGTCGTCTCAGGTGGTAATTTCCACGGGCAGCCGATAGCGATTGCCATGGACCTATTAAAAATCGGCGTATCTGAAATCGCTAACATTGCTGAAAGACGGATTGAACGACTCGTTAATCCACAACTTAATGATTTGCCCCCGTTTTTAAGTCCTGAACCTGGCTTGCAATCTGGGGCTATGATTATGCAATATACGGCAGCGTCACTCGTTTCGGAAAACAAGACATTAGCGCATCCAGCGAGTGTGGATTCGATCCCGTCATCTGCGAATCAAGAAGATCATGTGAGTATGGGAACGATTGCCGCTCGGCATGCTCAACAGATTACTCATAATGTCCAGCGTGTTTTAGCGATTGAGTTAATTTGTGCGATGGAAGCCGTCGAAGTGAAGGGCGTTAACCGAATGGCTCAGAAGACGCGCCAATTATTTGATGAGGCGAGGGAGGTCGTTCCTTCGATTACAGAAGATCGACCATTCTCATATGACATCGAAGCATTAACAACATGGTTAATGGATGATTCAAAACGTAAGGAGGTCATTTAATGGTAAAGTCAATTAAAGCACCACATGGAAAGGAATTAAAGACAAAAGGCTGGGTACAAGAAGCAGCGCTCCGCATGTTAATGAATAATTTAGATCCAGATGTCGCAGAAAATCCAGATGAACTCGTTGTTTATGGTGGCATAGGGAGAGCTGCTCGAAATTGGGATAGTTATCATACTATTGTGCGTGAATTAGAACAGTTAGAGAATGATCAAACGTTAATGATTCAGTCAGGGAAACCTGTTGCCGTTTTTCAATCGCATGCTGACGCACCGCGTGTGTTACTCGCTAATTCTAACTTAGTACCAGCTTGGGCGAATTGGGATCATTTCCGTGAATTAGATGAAGCTGGTCTCATGATGTATGGTCAAATGACAGCGGGAAGTTGGATTTATATTGGGACGCAAGGCATTCTGCAAGGAACTTATGAAACATTTGCAGAGGCTGCTAGACAACATTTTAATGGCTCTTTACGTGGGACATTGACGTTAACGGCTGGATTAGGAGGAATGGGTGGCGCACAACCTTTAGCTGTGACAATGAACGATGGCGTTGTGATTGTGGTTGAAGTCGATGAAGCTCGGATTAAACGGCGAATCGAGCATCGTTATTTAGATCAGATCGCTCATTCTTTAGATGAAGCCTTGAAAATAGCTAATCAAGCCCAATTAAATGGTGATGCGCTATCAATTGGACTTGTTGGTAATGCGGCTGAAGTGTTTCAGGCTATGGTGGAACGCGGGGTGACACCTGATTTAGTCACTGATCAGACGTCAGCGCACGATCCCCTTAATGGTTATGTTCCGATTGGCTATTCATTGGATCAAGCAGCGCTTAGACGTCAAGAAGATGAAGCGCAGTATTTAACCGTATCAAGACAAAGTATGAAGCAACACGTAGAGGCGATGTTGACATTACAAGAACGGGGTGCGGTCACATTTGATTATGGAAACAATATTCGCCAAGAAGCTTATAATGTCGGTTTAAATCAAGCCTTCGATTTTCCTGGTTTCGTTCCAGCCTTTATTCGCCCGCAGTTTTGTGAGGGGAAAGGTCCGTTCCGTTGGGCGGCATTATCAGGTGATCCAAACGACATTTACCGAATCGACCAAGCTTTAAAAGAGACGTTTCCAGGCAATGATCATTTACACCGTTGGATTGATATGGCGCAAGAACGTGTGCAATTTCAAGGCTTGCCGGCCCGTATTTGTTGGTTAGGATATGGTGAGCGAGCACGCTTTGGTCAAGTGATTAATGATTTAGTCGCATCAGGTGAGGTATCAGCTCCCATTGTTATTGGTCGCGATCATTTAGATGCTGGTTCTGTTGCTTCACCAAACCGCGAAACAGAATCTATGTTAGATGGGAGCGATGCCGTGGCGGATTGGCCAATTTTGAATGCGCTAATTAATAGTGTGAACGGTGCTAGTTGGGTGTCTGTGCATCACGGTGGTGGTGTCGGCATGGGTTACTCACTTCATGCTGGGATGGTCATTGTAGCTGATGGAACAAAGGAAGCAGAAGCTCGGCTTAACCGAGTATTAACCTCTGACCCAGGCATGGGCGTCGCTCGTCATGTTGATGCTGGTTATGAAAAAGCAAAAGAAACAGCGCGTCAAAAAGGCGTTCACATTCCGATGATTGATCACAATTAAGGGAGGGTTCTCTATGAGAATATTACTTTATCAAATCGGACAATTATTAACGATGGATGACCACGATGGACCTGTTCGTGGCAAGGCCATGCAAAAGCTATCGACGTATGAAGGTTATGCTATTTTAATAGAAGATGGAAAAGTGGTAAGAATCGCTCCAAGTGATGAGTTGGAGCAAGTTACAGCAGACGAAAAGATAGATTGTCGTGGTAAGCTTGTGACACCAGGCATTGTCGAGCCGCATACCCATTTAGTGTTTGGTGGATCGCGGGAACATGAAATGGCTTTAAAACAGCAGGGGGTCCCGTATTTAGAGATCTTAAAACAAGGTGGCGGCATTTTATCGACAGTCCGTTCGACGCGTGAAGCATCGGAAAAAGACCTTTATGATAAAGCAATGTTTCACTTAGATCGCATGGCGCAATTCGGAATCACAACGGTCGAAGCTAAAAGTGGTTATGGCATGGACCGCGAGACCGAACTTAAGCAATTACGTGTGGCTCAAAAGGTTAATCAGGATCATCCATTAGAAGTTGTGTTGACATTTTTAGGCGCACATGCGATTACAGAAGATTATCGTGATAATCCAGATGCTCTCTTGGATGAAATGGCGAAAATGTTTCCGCAAATTAAAGAAGAAAGCTTAGCTGAATTCGTTGATATTTTTACTGAGACGGGTGTGTTTACCGTTGAACAATCCAGACGTTATTTAAACGAAGCGAAGAAATGCGGTTTTGATATTAAATTGCATGCGGATGAAATTGACCCATTAGGTGGAACTGAATTAGCAGTTGAATTAGGCGCTGTGTCGGGTGATCACTTAGCCGTAGCGACGGATGAAGGCATTCGAAAACTCGGACAATCAGAGACAATTGGGGTGCTCTTACCAGGAACGATATTTTATTTAGGTAAGGGTGACTACGCTCGAGCGCGTACCATGATTGAAGCGGGCGCTGCGATTGCCTTGTCGACTGATTTTAATCCTGGAAGCTCGGTCACAGAGAATATTCAACTCATCATGTCCTTGGCAGCTTTAAAGATGAAGATGACACCTGAAGAAATATGGTATGCCGTCACAACGAACGCGGCTCATGCGATTAATCGTGGCGATACAGCTGGAAAGATCATAGAAGGTAATCAAGGCGATATAGTGATTTGGGATGCACCTAATTATCAATATATTCCCTATCATTATGGGGTTAATCATGTGAATACAGTTATGAAAGCTGGACGTATCTTATACCAGAGGGGTGGTTTAATTGGCTGATCACTTAAAGCCTGCTGGTCAGGCTAAATTTAAAGACCAGCACGTCACGAAATTTGATGAATTGCTTATTGAAGCGGACGGCCAGCACCGGCGATACGGGCTGGTTGGGGCACCTTTATCCAAGCCATCGATTAGTCATTCTGGGGCAGCCTTTGCACCAGGGGCTATTCGTCAGGCAATGAGCAGTTACTCGACCTATTCCAATGGATTAGGAATTGATTTCAATCACGAACAAGTGACTGATTTTGGTGATATCAATATGCATCCAACTGATATCCCAGGTTCACAAGACCGAATAACAGAATCTATTAAAACAATATTAAACCGTCAAGAAGTCGATGAACTCTTCTTATTAGGTGGCGACCATTCAGTGACGTACCCTTCATTAAAAGCGTATCAACAACAAGTAGGGACAATTGGTGTGATTCAATTCGACGCCCATCATGACCTTCGAAATTTACAAGATGGTGGTCCGACTAATGGAACGCCATTCCGCCGTGCGATAGAGGATCAAGTTTTAAGAGGGGATCATCTCGTTCAAATTGGAATCCATGATTTTACGAATGCTGCTGCTTATGATCAATTTGCAAAAGATCATGGTGTAACAGTTTTTACGATGGATGATGTGAAAGATCAAGGCGTTGAGGCATTAGTTGACCAAGCGATTCAGCATCTTATTGACCAAGTTAATCTAATTTATTTATCAGTCGACATGGACGTCCTCGACCAAGCATACGCACCAGGCTGTCCAGCAATTGGACCAGGTGGTATGACGAGTCATGATTTGCTTACAGGTGTGGAGCGAGCTTCAGCCTTTGAAGCCGTAAAAGCTGTGGATATCGTTGAAATAGACCCAACCATTGATTTCCGCAATATGACAAGCCGTGTGGCAGCCCATGTTATCTTTTCATATTGGAAAGGAAAAATTAAACCCTAGCAGGATTTTGTCAAAAGGTATAGAATAATATATGTAAGCATATAATGATAGTAGAATATTGGGTAGAGGTGTCAAAATGAATAATGTCAGGTGGCTGTTAATAAGTCCCCTTTTGATCATTGTCGCTTTTATGGGTTATTTTGTTGTGGATGCGAACAGTGACAAGGGTGAGTTTGTCAATGTAAGTCATACAGGTGCTCACGCCAAGGTGTTTAATGAATATCTCGATGTCTATATCGGTCACACATACAAATGGACAGGAGAAACCCTGCCAACTATTGAAGGGTTAGAAATTATTAAGGATGATGGGTCTGTCTTAACTGAAGCCGATCCTAGTATCTATATTGAAACATTCATCGACCCGAATAATCAGACGGATCTATATTACGGATTCAGTCCTGACATGCGAGAAGTCGTTGGCGAATATGAACAACCAGACGATTTCACCATGACTGAGGATGAAATGACAGTCGTATTTAAAGTAACGATCCATGAACAAAACTATCAATTTGATTTAAGTGACTTGAAGATTCAATATCAAATCAACGACGAATCCAAACAACAAACTGTCCCACTTAAAAGTTTTGTTTTTCACCATTAAGAGTCTATGATCAAAATTAATCGTGTTCCGTGCTTATCTTAATTAATGAGATGTAGCACGGATTTTTTTGCTTAAAAACGTATGAATTGCATGAAAAATCACATATCCGTTACAATAGAGTTGATTTTGTGATTGGAGTGAAAACAATGACTAAAGATGAAATTCAAGCTCAAATTGATCAATTAAAAATGGATTATATTCGAATTCAAGGCGATTTAGATAAGTTGGAAGCAAACGGAGGCAACGTCACGATGCTAGAGAAATCACTTAATCGAATTGAGGATGAACTAGCAGAATTACGCCAACAACTCGAACGAGCGCAATAATCCCACGGAAACGGATAAAACAGGTTCTAAGAGCCTACGTTAAATCATTTAATGGTTTAACGTAGGCTCTTTTTTTAATGTTTTGTTCTTTATAACGAATAAATAGGCGGAATTTTAAGAAAAAGTTAGCAAGTTGAAGTAAATAGTGTGATTTTGTTCATTATTGAGAACATAAGAGGCTATATTCAATTTTTCAAAATTATAACAAAGATATATACTTTGAATTGTTCTTAATAAAGAACATACGCATATAATAAAACGTTGAAGTAATTTAATGTGGTGGTGAAGCCCTTGAGACAAACACGTTTGACGATCAAACGACGACGGCAAATGAAACGGAATTTGTATATAAAACCGCTAGTCACGGTGTACATTGCATTTCTACTATTAGCCTTGACGGTTGATGGAACAGCAGCGAAATTTAATGATATCACATCCGTTGAAGGGGCATTTCAGGTAGGGGAATGGACGCCGGATATACCGGATGACGGTGAGGGTTGGGATAAAAGTTCACTGACTTTCGAAGGAGGGGCTAATGGAAGTTGTGAGCAAATAACGGCTACGGTTAAAAACACAGGTGAAGATATGACATCCCCTTGGAAGTATCATGTGTATCGTGCGGCTAACCTTAAAGGGAAACCGGATTGGCAGCGGATCTCAGGTTTTGAAGGCAAGACAGAGTTACTTGGTAAAGACGATACAGATGAACTGACTTTTAACCCTGACAAAAATGGTCGTTATCGCTTTAAGTTTGTTCGACCAGACGGACATCCAGGCGGTGACAACGGTGGTAAAAGCGGAGCAATTAAACTTAAAGATTGTGAAGAAGAGCAATCAGCAAATAGCAAAGATGAACGCCGTACGGATAAAAAAGAAAACAATAATGGCAATGGCCAAAAAGATAGAGATAACAATAACGAACAAAAAGAAAACAAAGTATCATCTAATGACACATCTAAATCTAAAAATAACCAAGAATCCGATGAAGAAAATGTAACGAACGAATCAGGAAATGATAGTAAAGAAAACACTGAAGACAAACAACAAGAGTCAAAAGATCAAGATAATAAAGATGAAGAGACAAAAGAGGGTTCCGAGGATTCATCAACTGACGCTTCAGATGAAAAGGAAGACCAACAAAATACCAAGAGTGATCAACAGCAAGATCCTAAACAAGAAAAAGAAACTTCTAAAACTGACTCAACTGATGACAAGCAACAAGAAGATCAGACATCAAAAACTCAAGATTCAAAAGATGATGACACTCAAGTGAAAGAAGAAGAATCATCAAATGATAATCAAAACGAGAATGATTAAGGGTGATGTTATGAAAACAAAAACGCTTAAATGGCTAAGTCGAACGATGAACATAATTTTAGTGAGTTTGTTATTAGTCGTATTCACAATGGTCATCACGAACGTTACGTCAAATGGAGAACCGACTATATTTGGGCAAGAGTTAAAAGTAGTCTATTCCGGGTCAATGGAACCTGAGATTCAAACAGGGTCAGTCATTGGTATTAACCAAAACTATGATGTTCGTAATCTAGCAGAAGGCGACATCATTATGTTCCAGGAAGATAATCAAACGTTTGTCACACATCGAATTACCGATGTTTTAAATAATGATGGTCAATTGATGTTCCGAACTAAGGGTGACAACAATGATGCAGCTGATGCAAATGCTGTATTACCAGAAAATATCTACGGCAAGTTCGGTGGCATTAATGTACCGTATATAGGTTATGTTATGGATTTTGCGAATTCGAGTATGGGAGTCATGTTACTTCTTGTGATCCCAGGTTTATGGTTAATTGGTTGGTCGATTAAAATGATCGTTACAGCTTTTAAAGAAGAGAAGAAACAGAAACGAATGGATCGACCAAAGCTGAATGAAGAAGTTTCCTAATGCTTTTATCGAAGCTTACTAAGTTTCGATGAAATAAATATCACAATCTCTATTAAGAGAAACAATCTAAGGAGGAATTTTATTATGGGTTTTAAATCAAAATTGGGTGTAGGTGTCATGACAGGAGTTCTTGGCCTATCTTTAATCGGAGGAGGAACGTATGCAGCATTTAATGATGTTGAAGAAGTGAGTAACACGTTTAAAGCTGGGACATTGGATTTAGCGGTTGATGAATCGGAAAGTTTTCAATTCGATATTTCTAACTTAAAACCGGGTGACTATTTTGAAAAGACTATTGTATTAGAAAATAAAGGATCGCTTGATATTAATAAGATTTTGACTCAAGTATCAGCTGATGGATGGGAAAATGAGGATGTATTAGATTTGGAAGACAAATTTGGTGAAGAAGCTGATAATAATATGGATGACTTTTTAAGTCAATTTAAGGTGTATATTAACGGTTCTAAAAATGGTATTCCATTAAATACTATGGTTAATCATAACAATCCGGAAGATATTACAGGTTCAGGGAATGAAGTTGGTTTAAAAGCAGATGAAAGTTTGGAATACGATGTGAAAATAAAATTCGTTAATAATCCTGAAACAATTGGTGACTCACGTTATCAAATGCAAAACATATACCAAGGCGAAGGCGCAACTTTAAAGTTCGATTTCGAAGCAACGCAAATGGGTGGCGATGACAGAAGTAATGACGAAGTAGAGCCAGAGTAATTAGTTCATTTATTGGAGGTATTAGTTAATGGCTATAAAAAAGAAGCTCACTGTTAGCGGTATTGCTGGAGCAATGGGCCTTAGCTTAATCGCTGGTGGTACTTGGGCAGCGTTCAATGATGTAGACGCGACAACAGGCAGTGTTGAAGCAGGGACGCTAAAAATGGATTTGTCTGAGGATGAAGGACCTTATACGTTCGACATTACTGACCTGAAACCAGGTGATCACATGACACGTTATATTCAATTTGATAATAACGGTAGTCTTGCCATTAAAGATGTATTGATGACGATTGAAGATGTAGAATTCACGGATTATGTACCTGAGCAAGGCGATGCAGGTTACGGTGATACGTGGACTGAAGATACTGACTATAGTGTGCTAGATTATTTGGACCAATTTAAGGTTGAATTTTTACAAGTAGGTCGTGAAGGTGACAATAATAACTATCCGAAAGATGTTTTTCTCAATGTCTCTCTTAAAGATTTATATCTAGCATCTGATTCGTTAGGTAACCAGGTGGGTACGCAGAGTGAGATTGATGATGCACGTCTAACTCTTGCAAATGCAGTCGATGGTGACCGTTTAGTTGACAATCGTTTGAAAGTCTCGACAACGGCTAATGAAGGCTGGGAAGGTATTCCTGTAGATCCTTCTGACGAAGACCAAATGGGTGTCAAAGTGAGGTTCGTTAAAGATGACGAAACTTACAATGATGGCACTTATAAACAAAACAAATTCCAAGGCGATTCGGCTGATATCACACTCTCATTCGAAGCTCGCCAATGGGATGGTCAAGAATATAATGGCGATGGTAACATTGACGAGAACGGAAGAACAGATACAAACCGAGACGGTTCAAAGACAGAATAAATCCATAAAAGATAAGGGGGGTGGCCTCCTTATCTTTTTTTCGCAAGATAGAAAGGAGTGACGTCATGCGTTCGTTATTCGTCACCTTTATCATATTGTTAATGTTGAGTATTCAACCAATCGTGTCACAAGCTGATGATGATCTGTTCAGTGTTAGTCCAGACGATGTCATATTTGAGGTGGATCAATTAAAGCCTGGTGATTATATGACCGAAACTGTTCGTGTTGAAAATCACCATGAAGCACCATTGGTGGTAACTGGGGATGCCAAATACTTACATGGGTCTAATTATATATATGAACAGTTGGATTTAACGGTGAAAAACGATCAGCAAAAAGTAATTTATCAAGGTTCGTTAGCCAATTTTATAGAGTCGGAAATGGTTACATTAGATGTTGAAGATGAGGAAGAGCTTCTGTTTCACGTAGAATTTCCCATGGAATCTGATAATTCGTATCAAGGGCTAAATGTTGGCGTTCAGTTATCATTTTCAGCTCAAATAGAAGAGAATGCTGAGTCTGTCGCAAGTGATGAAGATCGCCTCTTACCGTTCACAGGTGGTTCATTACCTGGTGGATTACTTCCGCAAACGGGTGAAACAATTCCATATCTATATTATGTCATCGGAACCTTATTGGTCTCATCGGGTATATGCTTATTGTTGTGGCATAAACGTTTGAAACAGATGTGGGTGAGTGATTGATGGTCAGGTTAGTTGCTGTTGGTTTGATCGTGATTGGACTTATGGTGATGGCGTGGCCTGATTTACAACAAGCAGAGCATATGCAAGAAGAGCAGGGTTTAGTCGAAAGTTTTCAGGCTATGAATGACCATTTAAAAGTGGAAGCACAAACGGCAAGTACGCCTATGAATCAAACTTTTCGGGATGAAGACGTTTATGGCTTGATTCATATTGAAGAGTTAGGGTTAACCCTGCCATTATTAGATGATATTTCTACCCAATCGTTAGATATTGGAGCGGGATTAATCCGACAAGGGAATAGGTTTGGAGAGCCTGGAAATATTGGAATAGCAGCTCATCGTTCACGAACGGAAGGAAGACTATTTTCAAGGCTAGATCAAGTAGAACGTGGCGATGAAATTACGATTGAAACGAGAGACAAGATGGTTGAATATGAAGTGTTTCAGATCACTGTTGTGACGCCTGAAGACATTGATATTCTTCAAGATAAAGGTGACCAATCTATTATCACCTTAATCACGTGCACAACTGACGGAGAAAAACGACTTATTGTGCAAGCGAAAAACACCCGTTTATAACGAGTTAATAAGTTATAAACGGGTGTTTATTTATATGGAGTTGATTATTCATTTTGGTTGTTGTTCTTCCATTTATTAAACTCGATAAATTCACGGAATTCATCTTTTGAAACACCGGAATCCATGGCTTCTTTTACTAATTCTTCCCAATCACCATCAAGTGATTCATCTTTAATGAGTTGGTCGATGTCGATGTTTAATACAGCCGCTACTTTTTCAAGAAACTGAATGGAAGGATTGTGCTGTAAGTCTCGTTCAATTGCACTAATATAAGATTTAGCGACTCCAGCCTCTTCCGCGAGTTGAGACAGGGTCATTCCAGCTTCTTTGCGGTATTTTTTAACTCTTGAACCAATCATTATACATGCTCCTTCATCGATTGCTTGGATGATCAATACGTCTAATTTTAATATAGCATATTTTATGATCGAATGCTTTGTAAATTGTCGATGAATTATTAATTTAATGGATTTTTAAGATAATAGTCCTGACTTTGGTTAATCATCATTTGGTCATTGGGTCCTAATATTTTTTAATTGATTCTCCGTCTTAATATGGGTATGATAAGACTACTTTTATTAAGTGAAACCAACGCCTGAACACTGTCATGGCAATAGGTAGAAGTTTTCGATTGACGGTGGCATAACACATATTTATAATGGCAGGGTATCTTGTGCCAAAAATACTAAAGGATGTGTCATGACAAGTACATCATCCTTCTTGTTTAATATAACAGGCGTTAGGGGGAATCAGAATGGAACATATCTTAATGGTGCTCATGTTAATCGGTGGCTTCGGTGTTTTCTCACAATGGTTAGCTTGGCGCACGCGTATGCCTGCCATTGTAGTCATGTCAATTGTCGGACTGATTGCTGGGCCCGTATTAGGAATTATGAATCCTCAAGAGGACTTGGGGGAATTGTTTCGACCATTAATTTCGATTGCCGTCGGGATCATCTTATTTGAAGGAAGCCTTAATCTTGATTACCGAGAAATTCGTGGCATGCGAAAACCCGTATTTCGCATTGTAACAATAGGGGCAATGCTAGCCTGGATATTAGGTTCCCTAGCAGCGCATTATATCGCAGGATTGTCCTGGGCGGTGTCGTTCGTAATTGGTGGCATTCTTATCGTGACAGGTCCTACTGTCATCTTACCTTTATTACGCCAAGCAAAATTAAAGCCGCGTGCTGCAGCCGTCTTAAAATGGGAAGGTATTATTGTTGATCCATTTGGTGCTTTAATTGCTGTATTCTCGTTCGAATTTATTCAGTTTTTAACAACGGAATCAGTTGAATTTAGTGCTGTCTTAATGTTCCTGCTTGCTTCATTAGTTGCAGCGATTATCGGCGGCTTATTCGGTTATATGATTGGTTGGTCATTTGAACGAGGAGCAGTACCGGAGTTTTTGAAATCACCAGTGGTTCTTGTGACTGTTATTATGGCCTTTGTGATTCCCGATATGATTATGCATGAGACTGGATTGTTAGCCGTTACAGTCATGGGTATTGTGATTGCCAATATGCATATTGCTTCGATTAATGATATGCGTCATTTTAAAGAAAATATATCTGTTTTACTCATTTCAGCGATTTTCATTATGTTAACAGCATCGCTCGACCGTGAGACGTTATTATCGATTTTTGATCCGAATATTTTATTATTTATAGCCATGATGTTGTTTGTGATTCGTCCGGCAACCATTTTCCTTTCAACGATTGGAACGAATTTAGAATTTCGTGAAAAACTGCTCGTTGGTTGGATTGCACCTCGAGGTATTGTGGCGTTAACCGTGTCAGCTTATTTCGCAAGCATTCTGTTGGATGCAGGTTATGAGGATGCTAGTATATTGACCTCTCTAACGTTCGGTCTGGTATTTTTCACCGTTGTTGCACATGGTTTTTCGATTGGATGGCTATCACGCAAGTTAGGGCTTTCCATGGATGATAAACCAGGCGTTATCTTTGTGGGATCGAATAAATTCTCAACAAGTTTTGCTAAAACATTGCAGAATTTAGATATTCCTGTGATCGTTACGGATGCTTCGAGCAGTAGATTGACCCACGCGAAGCAAGCGGGCGTGCCACATGAACATGAAGAAATTCTGTCAGAACAAATGGAATACCAACTTGATATGACACCTTATGATTTCATGTTAAGTGTCACAGAATACGATTCTTATAATACGCTCGTTAGCTCAACATTTAAGCCTGAGTACGGTAAGGAAAAACTTTATCAATTACCACTTCAATCAGATGCTGGTGATACATTGAATGATGTGAGTCACCATATTAGTGGTACGGTATTATTCAGTGATGATATTACGTGGACGACATTAAACGAGAAGATTAATCGAGGGTTCATTTTTAAGAAGAAACTAATTACGAAAGAATACTCTTATAATGATTTCTTAGATGATTGTGATGCGGAAGATGTATTACTTGTCATGTTAAGACAATCAGGTATGTTAGATTTCTATTCACCAGAGAAGCAAACATTAATTGGTGAACCTGGCGACTTAGTCATAAGTTTAGCGAAACCAGATGTTAATTAAAAAACCGCTCTTTGTAGGCTTTGCTGCAAAGAGCGGTTTTTGTGTTTAGAAAGTAATAGCTTGTTCTTTATATGAATATATGTTAGAATATTAGCACAATTCAAACCCCGCAGAATAACCTACAGATTCCCTCTTATTCACCTAAAATCTAGAAGTCAAACAGCAAATTTTTAGTTATAAGGATTAATTAAACGAAATAGACATTATTAAAAAGAATGTAAAGGATAAGCCATGTAGAATAAGAATTCACCATAAATTATTCATCTATTTCTGAAAATTCAGCGTTTGTAGTAAACCATTTTTCTTCGATACTATTTTAGTATGACTTTTTAATTACAAAATGTAACTAGATTTTTCAATAAGTTGTTTAACGATGAAAATTTTAGGTTGAATGCTGTTTACCTTAATGCCTACCAAACGAGGAGGAACAACGTGAAAGAGCAATCGTTTTGGCAAAATCCAGTGTTTAAAGCAATTGGTAAAGGTCTTCGTGCAATAGATTATGCTTTTTTAAAACTAGAAGAATTTATCTTAAGTGCTGCCATTATTGTTATTGCTGTCATGATCGGCGGCAATGTGATCAGTCGGGAATTCTTTGGCCCAAGCATATGGTTCCATGCAGAAGTATCTTTATTCGCGGTTGTCATCGCTACGTTTATGGGGATTAGCTATGCTGCTCGTAAAGGTCGACATATTAGTATGTCAGCCATTTACGATACAGTGCCATGGAAAGTTCGAAAGGCAATGGCAATTTTTATTCCAGCTGTCACGTCAGGGGTACTGTTTTACTTGTCGTACGTATCATATGAGTACATGCTAACAGTGGTTGAGTCTGGTAGAACAACTACTTCTTTGCAAGTTCCACAGTGGTGGTTGTATTTATTTATCCCACTGGGCTTCTTGACTGGAGCAATTCAGTTCTTACGTAATTTAATTGTGAATTTAATCAATAAGGAAGTCTATATCGGAACTGACGCAAAAGATTATAATGATGCGGATCCTGAACAGCGTAACGTAGATGAAAGCACACAACTATAAATAATGAAGTGAGGAACAAGCTATGTTAACAGCGCTACTTGGAATAATGTTTGTTCTCTTGATGCTTAATTTTCCAATGATGATTCCGTTAATTATTGCACCTTTCATTGTGGCGATCTTCTATTCACCACTTTTGGATACATCGATGATGGTGCCTCAATTAATTACTGGAATTGAGACTTATGAGCTCTTATGTGTGCCGTTGTTTATTTTTGCGGCCGATATTATGACATCAGGGAGAACATCTGAGAGATTACTAGATTTTGTTGGTTCATTCGTTCGTCATATCCGGGGAGGGTATGCGGTTACGACAGCTGCAGCCTGTACGATGTTTGGTTCCATTTCTGGTTCGACACAGGCGACAGTTGTTGCAATTGGCCGTCCGATGCGCGAACGTATGTTAAAGGCCGGCTATAAAGACTCGAGCGCTATGGCCTTAATTATTAATGCTAGTGACGTGGCATTACTCGTGCCACCAAGTATTGGCCTAATTATTTATGGTTTAGCATCAAAAGAATCGATTGGAGATCTATTTCTTGCTGGTATTTTACCGGGTATCTTGGTTTTTTTAGCTTTTGCTACATACAGTATTATTTTTGCCAAAGTCAAAGATATACCTTTAGCACCTAAGGCTGATTGGAAGGAACGCTTTCATACATTCCGTAAAGCTCTTTTACCTTTAGGTTTTCCAATCCTAGTGATTGGTGGTATTTACTCAGGTTACTTTACTGCCACTGAAGCGGCAGGGGTATCGGTATTATATGCTTTATTATTAGAAGTGATTATTTATCGTTCTATTCATATTAAACGAATCCCTAGTATTGCATTATCAACTGGGCTTGTGACTTCAGTTGTGTTCATACTAGTTGCTGGTGGGCAAGTTTTTACTTTTTTAATTAACTTGGAAAATATTCCACAAATGTTAACAGATGCAGTATTAGGATCTGATCCATCAGCTATATATGTTTTAATAATCGTCAGTATTTTCTTCTTCGTAGGTTGTATGTTTGTTGACCCAATTGTGGTGATTTTAGTTTTAACACCAATCTTTTTACCTGCGGCAGAAGCGGCGGATATTGACTTGGTTCACTTAGGTATTATTATTACATTCCAGGCGGCATTAGGATCAGCGACACCACCATTTGGCGTCGATATATTTACAGCGAGTGCCGTGTTTAATAAACCGTATATGGAAGTTATTAAAGGAACGCCGCCATATATACTGATGATGATTGCTATATCAGTTTTATTAATCTTGTTTCCACAGATTTCTCTTGCACTTGTACCAGAGTAAGAGGATCTTTAAAACACTATATAATTACAATTTAGGGGGTAATGATCATTTTTAACAAGAAAAGTTTTATCTTAGCTTTAATGATCTTTTTAACATTAGGTTTACTAGCTGCTTGTGGCGGTGGTGACGACACGAGTAGTGAAGGGGAAGGTTCAGATGATACAGAAGAATCATCTGATAGTGAAGAAAGTAGTGATAGTAGTGAAGGTGGCGACACTGAATTTGAAGAAGATACGTGGCGCTTTGTAACAGAAGAAGTTGAAGGTCAAGTTCAGTATGTGTATGCAGAAGAGTTTGGTAAACGTATTTCTGAAAAGACAGATGGTGCGATTACAGTTGAGCCGTATGAATTCGGTGGACTAGGTAGTGAAACAGACCAAGTTGACCAATTGATGCAAGGAACAGTTGAAATGGCTGTTATGTCACCAGGTTTTACAGGTAATATGGTAGATGAAGGACAATTATTTGCTTTACAGTTCTTGTTCCCAACAGACCAAGCTACAACACAGGAAATTTTAAATAATAGTGAAGCCTTAAATACAGATTTACGTGAACAGTATGAAGAGCATAGCATTACACCATTGTCATATTGGACAGAGGGTGCCATGCAGTGGACGTCAAATGATCATCCATTAAGATCACCAGAGGATTTTGAAAACTTCCAAATGCGTGTTCAAACATCACCATTAATCATGGAATCTTATGATAAATATGGTGCGGATCCTCAAGAAATGAGCTGGGGGGAACTTTACACAGCGCTTGACCGTGGTACAGTTGAAGGTCAAGAGAATCCAATTTTCTTCATTGGTGACGCATCATTCCACGAAGTTCAAGATTATCTAACATTGTCTAACCACAATAATTATGTGGCGATGACAACGGTTAATACTGAGTGGTTTAATGGCTTAGATGAAGAAGTACAAACGATTGTTGAGGAAACAGTAACAGAAATGCAAGACTGGGTCTTCGAAGAACAGCAACGTCAAAATGAAGAATACCTACAGATTATTGAAGAAGACGAAGATAACCCAACAGAAATTGTTGAGTTAACTGATGAGGAAGTCGAAACTTTCCGTGATGCAGCAATGGAAGTTCGTGAATTTTACCGCAACGAAGTATCAACAGTAGATGGTGCGATTTTAGATAAGCTTGAAGAAGAAATCGCAGAATATACCGAATAACAGAGTGAATCTGTGGACGATGCAGGCGATGCCATAATAGGTATCGCCTGTTTTCGTGTATTTAAGAATTGAAAATGACCATTCTGGAAAAGCTAATCGTTGTGATCCTAAGACTACTAAGGAGCGACAAATATGGAATGGTCATTAATATTAGAATATAGTTGGGTATTAGTTATATTGGTCGTATTAGAAGGGGTGTTAGCAGCTGATAATGCCATGGTTTTGGCGATCATGGTTAAACATTTACCTGAAAAACAACGGAAAAAAGCGTTGTTTTATGGGTTACTAGGTGCTTTCATCTTCCGGGTCGGTTCTTTATTTATTATTTCATTACTAGTTGATTTTTGGTTTATTCAGGGTCTAGGGGCTTTGTATCTATTTTTTATAGCTGGTAATCATTTAGTGAAGAAATTTATTTTAAGGCGTGATAGTCAAGAAGACAAAGAGCAAAAAGCTAAAAAAACAGACGGCGCAGGCTTCTGGATGACAGTCGTCAAAGTGGAATTTGCGGATATTGCCTTTGCTGTTGATTCTATATTAGCGGCTGTTGCAATTGCTATGGCATTACCACCAACGCCTATTCCGGAAATTGGTGGGATGGATGGTGGTCAATTTCTCGTGATTTTATTTGGTGGACTGATCGGCGTCATTATTATGAGGTTTGCCGCCACATATTTCGTGAAGTTAATTAAACGACGCCCAGGTTTAGAGACAGCAGCCTTTATGATTGTTGGTTGGGTGGGTGTGAAATTACTTGTTATCACCTTAGCACATGAAGACTTAGCCATCATACCGTATGACTTTGCTCATTCAACACTTTGGAAGATTATCTTCTATGCAGTATTAGTGGGGATTGCGGTAACAGGTTGGTTCGCAAGTGACAAAAAGGATCCCGATGATTCTGATACAGATGAAATGATGAGTGTGATGAAATCATAATAAGTTCTGTGCCAAGCCTTTTTCACATATAGTGTTGATAGTAGTGAAGGAGGGGTGTCATGGCACAATTCGATTATTTCATGGGAGGAACAACGGCTAAAGGTTATGTGCAGTTTTATGACAATGCAGTTGAGCAGTTAGATCATGTTATTTATTTAGATGGTGGTTTTACAACGATTATAAGTCCATTACTTGAGCGACTGGCGAATGATTATTCAAGTTTGACGGCTGTCGAGACTGTTCGCAGTCATCTGATGCCGACATGTTTTGAAGCGGTGATTTTACCAGATTACCGGATCGGTATTTTTGACCGGACGAAGATGCAACAAAAGCGTTTGTCACTTCCGGGATTAAAAGAGCATCTCATCTATTTCGGCGATGGGTATGAATTTAATCGATTGAATCAACACCATCAGCAATTGTTGGATTTGAAAAAAACGATTCACGATATTCATTATACAGCGATACAGCATTTTGAACGGGCGCTTGATAATCATGAAAAAGTTGAATCAGTTTATAGTGACTACTTGAATATTCGACGGGCCAATGAACATACGAATGAATTATTGGATGCATTATTAAAAGATAAACAACAAGACCGTGTCGCTTCAGTGAAGCATCGGTATTTAGGAGCTGCGACACCAGATGGGCCTGTAGATTATGTCTTGGATTTAACCGAAGATATAAAGAATCGTTATTTCATTAAAGGCCGGTCAGGAACAGGAAAATCAACGATGTTAAGAAAGATCGCACATGAAGCTCATGACCGCGGCTTTGATGTTGAAGTGTATCATTGTGGATTTGACCCGGGGAGTTTGGATATGGTGATTGTTAGAGAACTTAACTTTGCGATTTTTGATGCAACACCCCCGCATCAACATAAACCCGCTCGCCAAGGAGATTTGATATTTGATGTCTATGAACGGTTTATAGACGGTCATCCTGATGCCTTGCACCGTGAAAAATTAATTAAATACAAACAGATGTATCAAGAGGAAATGGCTGAAGCGAAAACACAGTTAACTAAATTACAAGAGAAACAACAGGAGTTTGAAACGATTTACCGTGAAGCGTTAAGTGAAACATTTTTTGAAGAGAGTTATCACCGTGTGCGTCATTGGGTTGAAGAAGCGAAGCCCTATGCGCCTTTATAAGGGTGGAAATTTTGGCAGATAACTTTTTAATTGTTTGAAAATATGAAATAATAGATTTGTCGAACATTGAAGAAGGAGTGGGAGTAATGGCTTTTCCAACGTCGGAACAATTATCGAAGTATGCAAAATTAGCAGTTCAAATGGGTGTTAATATTCAAGAAGGGCAGGCGCTTTTAATTAACGCACCGCTTGAAGCGCGTGAATATGTGCACCATGTGGTTGACGAAGCTTATGCAGCTGGTGCTGAGGATGTGCAAGTCAATTGGGCAGATGAAGTTTTGACACGTAAACGTTATGAGAATGAACCACTTAGCGTTTTAGAAAATGTCCCTAAATGGCAAATCGAACGCGTATTAGGCCATGCACAAGATGGCGGTGCTGTATTGAATATCTTAGCGCCTAATCCAGATTTACTAGAAGGCATTGATGCTGAACGCGTTGCTAAGGCTAATAAAGCCCGCAGTGAAGCGATGAAAGATTATAAGAAGTATATCATTAACGATAAAATCCAGTGGTCCATTGTGTCAGTCCCAACTGAAAAATGGGCGAAGAAAGTGTTTAACACTGATAATGGCGAGCAAGCAGTAAATGATTTATGGGAGCAAATTTTTAGTATTGTTCGCGTGGATCAAGAAGACCCGATTGCAGCTTGGAAGAAACATAATGAAACGTTATTTGAGATTCGTGATTTCTTAAATGAAAAGCAATATGACCATTTAGAATATCAGTCAGACTATGTTGATTTGACCGTCAAGTTACCAGAAAATCACGTCTGGGCAGGTGGTGGAGCTGTGGCAGAAACAGGTGCTTCATTCAATCCAAACATGCCAACAGAAGAAGTGTTTACAGCTCCAGATTACCGTGGCGTTAATGGAACCGTGAAGAATACGAAACCGCTAAATTATAATGGTAATTTAATTGATGATTTTGAATTAACGTTCAAAGATGGGCAAGTGGTTGAAATGAAAGCTGGTACTGGTGAAGAAACCTTTAAACATCTTCTTGAATCAGATGAAGGAGCTAAATATTTAGGTGAAGTTGCCTTAGTACCACATTCATCACCGATTTCCCAATCAGACCTAGTCTTTTTCAACACACTTTATGATGAAAATGCTTCATGCCATTTAGCACTAGGCTCAGCTTACCCAACTAATGTTCAAAATGGTGAGAAATTGAGTGATGCTGAGTTAAACGAAATTGGTGTTAATTCAAGTATCATTCATGAGGATTTCATGGTAGGCTCAGCTGATTTGACGGTTTATGGCGTAACAGCTAATGGAGAAAAAGAACCGATTATTGAAAATGGTGAGTGGGCAATTCCCCGCTAGGTGAAAGCGATGAGCGTATTAGGACAAGCGCTTAGAGTCCACCGAACGAATCAAGGGCTAACACAGGACCAGCTAGCCGAGAAGATTTGTTCGGTGGCATATTTAAGCAAATTAGAAAATGGAAAAGCTGAACCCGACCGACAGACAATCGAATCAATCTGTCGTCGATTAAGTGTGAGCTCATCACCATTTATTGCAGAATCAGATTCTACAGTTCATAAAGCCATATCCCAGTGGCTTTATGAAATACATATTTTTCATATAACAGAAGTAGATAAACAATCTCCTGCAATTTTCGGAGACATTGATCAGATTGAGGCTATATCTGAGCAATGTTTATATGATTTAGCTTTATTAGGCTATTATTTGTTGAAAGATCGATTGCTAGATGCAACTGATCAATTTGATTATGTACAAAAAAGAGTATCGCTGTATCTAGCATGTGACGCTTTTAGTTATTACAAATTTACAGGGCTATATTACCAGCGAAAAGGTATGTATAGTCATGCTATTGAACAGCTTGAGGAAGCTAACTCACTTACACAAGATCAGCCGGATGCTGAATTATATTTAGCGATGGCTGCAGTTTATAGCCAGTTGAGTAATATCGTTGTTTCGAATAAATATGCACAATTAGCTTTTGCGATATTCCAAGAAAAACTGTTTTATGTTCGAATGATTGATTGTCAAATTGTTTTGGGCTTGAATTACAGTTTAGTTGGAGACTTCTATTCAGCTGAAACATATTTCAATCAGTTATTAGAAGTAGACGGGGAGCATTTGTTAGATAAGACGCGGGCTAATATCTACCATCATATCGGATATATTCATTTTCGCAAACAAGAGTACGAGCAAGCGAAAGCGTCGTTTAATACGGCACTAAGATTCGATACAATTGAAATGGATTTTCTTAATTCGAGGTATTGGCTTGCGTACATTGCGATGCTTGAAGGTGATCATCAGAAAGCTAAAGAACATATCCAAAACGGATTGTTAGTGGCTTATCGATATGAGCATCCACAATATGATATGAAATTTCGCGTGTTAAATTATCGTCTGGATGGACGAGAAGAAGAATTAATGGTGTATTTAGAGCATGATGTTATTCCTTTTTTTGAGAAAAATGGAGAAGCCGTTGAATTAAAACATTATTATTATTTGTATGGGACTTTGTTATTTGAACGGAATAAATACAAACGTGCTGCTGAATGTTTTAAATATGCATCGGAAGATTTTCTATTGTAAAATAATGTTTGAAATACAAGAAGCCGGGCGATTCAATTAGAATCGCTCGGCTTCTTGTATTTAAAAAATAATATGAGCCATGGCTACGATGACTGGTAGTGTAATCACAGTACGTAATAGGAAAATGATGATCAGTCGTTTGAAATTAATAGGAACATTTGAAGCGAGTAAAACGCCCCCGACTTCTGATAAATAAATCAACTGCACAACACTCAATGCAGCAATAACAAAGCGTGTCATGTCACTGGCGACGGACTCAATTAATAACGCTGGTAAAAACATGTCCGTAAAACCAATTAAAATCGTTTCTGAAGCGGCTTTAGCTTCAGGGATTTGCATGAGTTCTAGTAGCGGAACAAAAGGTGCACCAAGCCAAGTGAATAAAGGCGTCGCATTCGCAACGACTAACCCAATGGTCCCGACAGCCATAACAATCGGTAATACACCAATCCACATGTCGAGCACATTTTTAGTAGCAATCTTCATGTAACCCTTAATTCCAGGTGACTGCTTTGCACGTTCAACTGCTTGTTTATAGCCCCACGAAAAGACGTTATAGCCTTTAGGAATAGATTCATCGAGTTGTTTAGATTGTTCCTGATATAAATCATCTGGAATTCGTGATAATGGTGGAATGCGTGGCATGATCAGAGCTGCCACTAAACCAGCTACAAAGATTGTTCCGTATAAAGGTAAGAACATATTCATTAAATCGACTTGTTGAATGATTGAGATCGTAAATGTAATCGAGACAACAGAGAAAGTCGTTCCAATCACAGCTGCTTCACGTTTTGTGTAATAGCCTTGTTCATATTGTTGGTTGGTTAATAGGACACCAACTGTGCCATCACCGAACCAAGACGTTAAATTATCGACAGTTGATCGTCCCGGCAATTTAAATAACGGGCGCATAATTTTCGTGAATAATGAACCAATTAACTCCATTAGTCCGAAGTTTAAGAGTAATGGTAATAATAATCCTGCAAATAGAAACACAGTTAATAAGAAACTGAGCAAGCCATCATCGCTTAAAAGCATGCCACCGTTTTCTCCATTATAAATCTCTCCCCAACCTAATTCGAAATAGGTTATGAACGCGATAACCATTCCGATTAAGCGAATGGTGAGCCAAACAGGACCAACGTTAAATAAACGGCCTAATAATGTATCTTCAGGAATTTGATTTTTCTTAGTGATTGATATAATTAATGATCCAATAGCTGAAATAGAAATTAATAATAAGACAAGTAAGGTTGCACCATGTCCTAAGAAAACTTGAAGTTCTTCAGCTAAAACAGCAACTGGTATATTCGTTTGTCCCTTGTATTGAATGGGTGTCATGAATAAGAAAATCCCAATCAACGACAAGATAATAAACTTTAAATGATATTCTATGTTAATAGTGTTTTTACTCATCGAAGTTTACCTCCTTAGTCGATTTACATTATGACACATTCATGATTATGCAACAACATGCAAAAACATAAAGTTAATATTAGTAATTGCCTGTCAATTTGGATGATATCATAAAGTTTACTATATGAACATAACATTGCTAATTTTCAAAAAACTGTTTACCAGTGAATATAACTGTAGTATAATGTGATTTGTATTCTTCATAGTATAACGAGAATGTTATATAGGGGGTTGTGGGGATTGATTAATAAACAATACGAGCGTTGGGTGAGTCAATTCGAGTCAGAATTAGGTAGACATTTAAAAGATAAAGAAAAGCACTTAATCTATTGGATGTGTGAACAACAGAAAAAAAGTAATATTAGTTAGTCATAAAACAACTCCCTGATACACTGCGCCTGTGGCAATTAAGCAGTGTATTTTTATAATGCATAATTTTATTGGTTTAAAGTATTGACACATAAAAGGGGTGGGGTGGTAGAATGAACAATCATATTTCTTTGTCTGAATGATAAACTAAATATAATGATGGATTAGGAGTGAACATGATGAGTCAGCAAAGTGGCATTGGCCATGATCAATGGAAATCACGATTTGGTTTCATGCTTGCAGCTATGGGATCAGCAGTAGGGTTAGGTAATATTTGGCGCTTTTCTTATGTTGCAGGCGAAAGTGGCGGTGCAACGTTTTTACTTATATATCTTGCTTTTGTACTGTTAATCGGGATTCCATTATTACTAACAGAATTCAGCATTGGAAAAGCTGGTAAAATGGACGCCGTCGGTTCATTTAAAAAATTAGCCCCTAATACTAAATGGCATTTAACGGGCATTATGGGTGTTATTGGCGGCATTCTAATTTTAAGTTTCTATAGTGTTGTATCAGGTTGGTCTTTATTTTATTTATATCAATATATTACAGGTAGTTTTTGGACTGAACCGGATGGCGGTTTTGGTGCAGCTTTTGATGCTTGGATTTCAAATCCGATCGCTCCGCTATTCTGGCAAGCATTATTTTTAATTGTGACGATTGTTATTGTGATGCGTGGTATTGGTTCAGGTATTGAGAAAGCTAATAATGTGTTAATGCCTGCTTTAGCATTACTCATGATTTTTATGGCTGGATATGGGCTGACGCTAGATGGCGCAAGTGAAGGATTAGCTTTTCTATTTTCACCCGATTGGTCTAAGTTTGGTGATCCCAATGTTTATTTAATGGCATTAGGGCAAGCCTTTTTCTCATTAAGTATCGGGATTTGTGGCATGTTGACGTATAGCAGTTACTTGAAAGATAAAGATAAATTACCAGCTGCCACAGTTGGTGTCGGCTTATTAGATACATTGTTTGCTGTGATTGCAGGTATTATGGTGTTCACGGCTGTATTTAGCTTTGGTGTTGAACCACAATCAGGTCCACCATTAGTGTTTATTATCTTACCGAGCATTTTCGAAAGCATGCCAGCAGGTGGTGTCATTGGGATAGTCTTCTTTGTGTTATTGACGATGGCGGCTCTTTCATCTGCCTTGTCATTACTCGAATTACCTGTTGCTTACATTCACCGAACACTTGGTTTCACTCGAAAAGCAGCGACATTCATTGCTGGTTCGATTATTTTCGTTTTAGGTATTACGGCTTCGCTTGGATTTGGCATTTGGAGTCATATTCAAGTAAATGGCAACAATATTCTCGATATGATGGACAATATTACGGCGAACGTTATCTTGCCACTTGGAGGCTTATTAATGGCCGTTTTTGTCGGTTGGTATTTAACGCGCGAGAAGGCTGTTCAATTTAGTGAAATTGAAACACCGATTTTGCAGGTCATTTGGTTAGCGATTATTCGTTTTATTGCTCCGATTGTGTTATTAATTATTATGATCACGTCTCTATTAGGCATTTAGAGATTATGCTATAATAGTTTGTGGTGATCATAATGTCAGTGTCTTATCAACAAATAATTGAAAAAATGAAAATTGAATTACAATCTGTTGATGCTTCTTCTAATGAAGCTGATTTACGTGCTAAAATGTATGCAATTCGGTCGTTAGCAGATGTGGTGCTAGCTGATGAGGCGAAGGAGGAACAGACCAAGTCTTTTGTTCAATCCGAGATAAAACAATCATCTAGCGAAACATCTGATATTTCGCCATTAGAAGCTAAAATGATGGGAATTGAACAACCGTCTAAGTCGTCGAAACCGACATGGCATGAAAGTGATGCGAACGGTGAATCAATTTTTGATTTCTAAAGGAGCGTTAACAGATGAAATTATTATTAATAATCGGCGCCATTAGTGGTTTTATTACCGTTGCCTTAGGGGCATTTGGGGCGCATGGTCTTGAAAGTCGTTTGAGTGCGAAAATGATGGACACATGGGAAAAAGCTGTGCAGTATCAGATGTTCCATACCACGGCAATCTTTGTCGCGGCGATTTTAGCATTGAGGGCAGATGTTGCCATGTTCCAAACCGCTGGGTGGTTTTTCATTGTCGGTATTTTAATCTTTTCTGGTAGCTTGTATATTTATTCGCTATCAGGCCTGAAAGTATTCGGCATGATTACGCCTATTGGAGGCTTAGCCTTTTTAGTTGGTTGGGCGATCGTGGCTTATGCTGTCACTAAAATCGTCGTTTAACTGATTAGCTCTCACAAGAATGTGGGAGCTTTTTCTATGGTTTTAAGGTGTCTGTTTGGTCTTGTAATTAAATTAGGTTTTGTTAGTATTTGAATGATTTAGCATTGAGTTGTTGAATTGTGAGAAGCGAAGGTGGCGGCTCCAGTGGGAACAGCACGTGTCTCGAGACCCCACAGGCCACGCTTTTAGGCCGAGGAGGCTCGAGCCGTGCCCCACGGAAAGCGTCCACCGAAAGCGAATCACAATATCAACAACGGACATTCATAAAGTGTAAATTAAAACACTTTTCATATGGAACGATTTTGCTATATGATATAAGAAGATTAATAAGTGAAGGGGATTAGTGATGAATAAAGTAAAAATCACTTTAATAGTCGCGCTGATAACGACTTTTTTTGTCCCGCTGTTCGTACAAGCAGACGGTGAAGCAGATAGAGTGGAGCAATATCGCATCGCGGTGGGGAATGAATGGTATCCAGTGCAAGATGAATATGACAAAATTGAAATGCCTTATTTATCATACACATTTGACGCTGTTTTTACAGATGACGAAGATGAACGTGAGATGCTAACAAATCAAATTGACCAGGAAGCCGCTGATGAGTTATGGCACTTCTTTAACCGAGACTCCGTAAAGGAACTTCCTTATACAGATGAAGTGCTCGATTATTTAGATTCGAATTTTGATGTCGATCAGGACGACGGCGGATTTTGGAGCTGGTTTGGCAGCTTGTTTAGTTGGATTGGGAACCTATTCGCATAGCCCTTCCTTTTAATAAAAGTGTGAATGTGGCAAAATGGAAGTGAAACATGTGAGGAGGTGCAACGCATGACTGATGAACAGAATAATCAGAAGAAAACGAATCAATTTACGATTATGAAAGACGATCCGATAGATGGTCACCCAGGCTATAGTGGCGGTGGCGGTGCATTCAGTTTAGAAAACATGTCACCTGTCATTGTTGACCCGAACGAAGACCGTGTATTCGTCGATATGGGTGCGATGCATGCCCGTAGTGAAGTCGAAAAACGGATTAAATTTGTGGCGGATAAGGAAGAAGTCCCGAATGGCAAACCTTATTGGATCGTATGGGTAACTGTTGAACAAAGTGAAGTAGGACCGTATTATCATGGGGTAGCGGCTTGCTTTTTAGAAGTAGACCGCGAAGCACGCCGTGGATATAAAATCTTAGCAGAACACGTCAATCGAATGGATAAATCGCTTAAAGGTCGAATCATTTTAGAACACATGGATGATCATTCAAAAGCATTGTTGCGTGATTTCCTTAAAGATTTCAATGAACAATATTGGGAATTAGCTTCAGATGAATTGAAAGAAGTGCTTGCTTAATTTTGAATGATTTATGAACAATCAATCTCATGATTGTGCAAAACGTCATTTCCTTGTAAAATAGAATTAAACATGGGCAAAGACATGTTTATTAGGACAAAAAATAGGTTAGTCGGATTTTCCGGCTAACCTATTTTTTATATATAAGCTCAAGTTTTGAAATAAATTCTTTAATTTATTTCAAAACTCACCTCATTTATTTAATTAATCGCCCAAATTATCTCATAACTTCAGCAAGTTATTTCAAAACTTAATGCGCTTCGCAATAGGTGGTGGGTTCGGTTCCTTCGATATAATAGGTCAATCTAGAGCGTTCTGCACACGCATCAGTTGCCAGTTTTCCTGTCACGGGGTCGACCTCAACACCGACAACACCGTTTGGCACTGAAAATGGATCAGCGGGCAATTCCGCATGGAGTTGGTTCATGTATTGGCCCCAAATCTGTTTCGCCGCTTGTGTTTCCGAACGTGTTTCAAGTGGTTGATTATCGTCATAGCCTGTCCAGATCGCAGTCGTATAGTGAGGGCTGTACCCGATCATCCATGCGTCAACGTCTGTCGTACCTGATTTCCCAGCATAAGCTTGATTAAGTTGATGGCTAATCGGTGACCCAGTTACAGATAAGTAACCACTTAAGCGATTATCAAACATGCCCGTTAACAAATGGGTTAATACAAAAGCGTAACGTTCATCTAACACCGTTTCTTCTTCAGGCGCTTCGTGTTCATAAACGACTTCACCGTTAGGATCTTCAATTTTCTCAATAATATAAGGTTCAACCTTTTTCCCTTGATTAGCTAATAAACTATAAGCGCGCGCCATCTCATAAACGGATGCCGATTCAGTCCCTAACGCCATTGCCAGACCAGGATCTGCATCTGATTCAATACCAAATAATGAAGCTGCTTCTGCTAAATTATCCGGCTCAATAAATTGATTCGTTTTGACGGCATAGATATTATCCGAAACGGCTAGAGCTTGGGATAATGTAACGGGTCTGTCAGCATAAACATCACTCACATTTGATGGTTGATAATCTTCATCATTATTTAAAGCAAAACTTGTTTCAGTACTTTCGAGAGTCGTTGAGGGCGTGAAGCCATAAACTAAAGAAGCGTAATATAGAAATGCTTTAAACGTTGACCCCGTCATTCTCTCAGCTTGTATTGATCGGTTATAAGTCGATTGGTCGAAATCACGCCCGCCTTGCATGGCGACAATAGCGCCTGTTTCATGATCGAGTGTCATCGCACCAATCTGATAATTCTCTTCATCTGGTAATTGCTGTTCAGTCGTTTCTTCTAATTGAGTTTGAGCCCGTTCTTGTACCGTCGTATAAACTTTATAACCCGATGTTGTGAGTTGCTCTGGTGTGATATCTAACGTAGATGCCGCTTGTTGAATCGCATAATCCACTGCATATCGCCCTTGCTCAGACTCATTCGTTACAGGTCGTGTTAATCGAACAGGCTCATCTAATGCCTGGGCTAATTGATTGTCATCAATAAACTCACTATCTTTCATTTGCCTTAAAATCCACTCTTGTCGTTCCATTGCCCGTTCTTTATGATCAATAGGAGAATAAAGCGATGGGCCTTTCGGAATGGCTGCTAATAACGCCCCTTCAGTCACGGATAAATCACTTGCTGATTTATCAAAATAATATTGACTGGCCGCTTCAATCCCATACTGACCATGACCGAAATAAATCGTATTTAAGTAACTCGTTAAAATTTCGTCTTTGTCCCAAAACATTTCTAAGCGAATCGCAATTAATAACTCCTCAATTTTTCGGTGCCATGTTTTATCATGAGTTAGAAATAAATTTCGTGCTAATTGTTGGGTAATGGTGCTCGCCCCTTGGCTTCGATCACCTGATAATATATTTTGATAAGCAGCCCCTGCAATACGTTTAGGATTAAATCCTAGGTGATTATAGAATTGCTGGTCTTCTGCAGCGATTACGGCTTCTGTTACATGGGGTGAAATAGCTTCTAAATCAACGGCATAACGGCTTTTAAGTCCATGTTGCTCAGCTAAAATAGCCTCATCATCACTATAAATGACGGTATTTTCATCTAATTGAATAGCCGGTGCCCCTTGAAGCCAAAGCCATATCAGAACCGTGCTAATACAACCAATAGCAAAAGAACCACTTATAATAAAAAAGAGCATTAAACGTTTGATCCATTTAACCATCACACCACACCCCTTCAACGTTTAGTATGGGCGTTTAAAAGCGTGGTTAAACGTGTGATGAATCTTTACTTCTCTTTTGTGATAAAATTCGTTATAATATATGCTTGGAAGTGTTATGATTGTAAGTGAAAGAAGGTTGAAATAGCGTGACAAATCAAGCTTTAACCGTAGATATTACGGTCGATACAGAAATTAAAGACCCGAATGGAGTCGATGAATGGATCCAACGTGAAGAAAAAGGATCATACGTTCAGCGCGGTGGTGTCCATTTACTTAAATATAATGAGGATATGGATGGCGCTGGAACAGTTAAAACGTCGATGATTATTACTGATGATAAAATTACATTAAAACGCGAAGGTGCTATTAAAATGCATCAAGTGTTTCGAATCGGATCAAGTACAGAAACGGTGTACCGTCATCCATACGGCCATTTTCGAATGGAAACGACGACGAACCGAATGGAATATATAAAAGGATCAGAAAATCGATCCGGGAAAATTTATTTGAATTATCATGTTGCTTTAAACGATGATGAGCCACGTGAACACGTACTCGAATTGAGTTTCGCAGAGGAGGATGCTTGAGTTGAACGTAGTAGAACAGGTTGAACAACAGTTAAAACAAGCGATCGAACAAGCCGTATTAGCTGCTAATTTAGCTAATCAAGACGAGCTGCCAGAAGTTATTTTAGAAACACCTAAGGACAAAAATCACGGTGATTATGCGACGAATATGGCGATGCAACTAGCACGAATCGCAAAGAAACCACCACGTGCTATTGCCGAAGAGATCGTAAAACAAGTAAATCAAGAAGAAGCGTCCATTAAGTCGATTGAGATTGCTGGCCCTGGATTTATTAATTTCTTTATGGATACGTCTTATTTAACAGATGTGGTTTCGACCATCTTTGAACAAGGCAAGCATTACGGAGAGACGAATGATGGTGGCGGCGAACAGGTGCAGATTGAGTTTGTATCAGCGAATCCAACTGGCACGCTTCACTTAGGTCATGCACGTGGTGCTGCTTACGGTGATACTTTAGCTAATGTTATGACGAAAGCTGGTTATGAAGTTGAACGCGAGTACTATATTAACGATGCGGGTAATCAGATTGATCAATTAGCCTTATCGATCGATGTTCGCTATGCTCAAGCTTTTGGTGAAGATAAGGAAATGCCTGAGAATAGTTACCGTGGTCAAGATATAATTGATTTAGCGAATCAGTTAGCAGAAGAGTATGGACGTCAATTTTTAGAGATGCAAGAATCTGAACGTCTAGCAGCTTTCCGTGAACACGGGCTTAATCATTTACTTGAACAAATCAAACAAGACCTAGAAGCATTTCGTGTTCCGTTTGATACTTGGTTCTCGGAACGGTCATTATATGATGAAAATCGTGTGACAGGCGCCGTCGATGCTCTTCGTGAGCGTGGTTACGTCTATGAATCAGAAGGTGCCGTCTGGTTCCGTTCAACTGACTTTGGCGATGACAAAGATCGTGTATTAGTTAAGAACGACGGTAATTACACGTATCTTACACCAGATATTGCTTACCACCAGGATAAAATCAGCCGTGGCTTTGATCAGGTGATCAATATTTGGGGTGCTGACCACCACGGTTACGTAACTCGGATGAAAGCGGCGATTCAAGCACTAGGTTACGAAGATTTACTCGATATTAAAATCACGCAAATGGTGAATTTATTCGAAAACGGAGAAAAAGTGAAGATGAGTAAGCGGACAGGGAAAGCCGTGATGATGAAAGAATTGATTGATGAAGTAGGCGTTGATGCGACCCGTTATTTCTTCATCATGCGTTCTAACGATGCTCATCTCGATTTTGACATGGATTTGGCACGTTCAGAGTCGAATGATAACCCAGTCTATTATGTCCAATACGCTCACGCCCGTATTTGTAGTATGTTACGTCAGGCTGAAGAAAAAGACGTGGATATTGATGCGACACCTGATCTATCGCTGTTAACAGCTGAGAAAGAAGTTGACTTACTCAAGCGATTAGGTGACTATCCGCAAGTAATTTCTGAGGCAGCAACAAGAAAAATGCCACACCGCATTCCACAATATGTCTTTGACTTAGCATCTGATCTACACAGCTTTTACAATGCGGAAAAAGTAATCGATACAGACAATATGGAATTAACCCAAGCACGGATTGCCCTCATGCAAGCAACGCGTGTTGTCATTGAAGATGCCCTTAACTTAATCGGTGTTCACGCACCTGAAAAAATGTAATAAAACCCGGTGAGCCTTTCGCGCTCACCGGGTTTCACTTTGAACTCGATGGAAAATGAGGTCAACTCGATGGAAAGTTGCATCAACTCGATGGAAAACGACCCAGACTCGATGGAAACTCAAAGCTACTCGATGATAAACTCAAATTCGCGATAGAAAAGCCTCACAACTCGATGGAAAGCACTCAAAACTCAGTCAAGTCCATAATTATGTGTAAAATACATGGCAATGAAATTCAACTCTTGTCATTGATTATTTATGTGTTATCGCGATGAGGTGGGGATGGCGAGGGACGAGCCATCCCCACCTCATCGCGTCATTTCATTTGTTTTCCCAGATCCTAAATTTTTTAGGATTATGTTTGATGATTTCTTCATACGCCATTAATGTTGCCCCAACCAGACGGAAGGCTGATTGTGTATTCGGAAAAATACGAATGATTTTTTCTCGTCTTCGAACTTCTTGGTTTAAGCGTTCTAATGAGTTTGTACTTCTAACATGTGTTTTAAAGTTTTCAGGGATGGCATCGCCTAGATATTGAATTGCATCTTCAAATCCTTCATCTAAAACCTCACAAGCCTTCTGGAATGATGGTTGATCACCATAGTCATCGAGAAACTGATCTTTAAGTTGTCGCGCTTCCTTCTGCGACGAGGCATCAAATATTTGTTTCAATAACTTAATGGCTTCTTTTTTGCCTTCTTTAGGCATTTTGACGATGATATTTCGTTT